>NZ_SLXM01000031.1 GCF_004345825.1 Tenacibaculum skagerrakense | reverse complement strand
CCTGTAAATGTATATGTTGTAGCGGTAACTGGACTTGGTACTTGCCAGCTTGCTCCATTATCAATACTGAAATTGTAATCACTTC
This sequence comes from Tenacibaculum skagerrakense, assembly GCF_004345825.1. GTDB lineage: Bacteria > Bacteroidota > Bacteroidia > Flavobacteriales > Flavobacteriaceae > Polaribacter > Polaribacter skagerrakensis. Next base: position 940 of record NZ_SLXM01000031.1, on the reverse strand, counting down.
CTGATCCTCCTGATGCAGTTACAACTATCTGACCATTTGTTCCATCATAACATGCTGTTGGTGTAGCTGTATGTGTTGGGTTTGTTGAAGGATTTACTGTGATATTAAATGGTGCTGATAAACATCCATTAGTATCTTGTGCTATAATTGTATGAGCTCCTGCTGCTACATCTGTAAAAGGACCTGTCTGGAATGCTCCTGCTCCATCCAATTGATATGTGTAAGGACCATTTCCTCCAGTAGCACTTGGCTCAATTGTTGCTCCTGTTGCAGGATTACATGTTACTTCTTTTGTAATAGTACCACTAGCAACTACAACTGTTGGTTCGTCAACTGTTACAGATCCTAATGAAATATCACAAGTATTACTGTTAATAGTAGTACGAATACGAACGTCATAACTTCCTGCTGTTAATCCTGTCACCGTAACTGGACTACTGGTAATTCCTGTTGTCCAAGTAGTTCCTCCATCAACACTATAATCAAATGAAGTTCCAAAATTATTTGCTGTAATATCAATAGCTCCATCGCTTCCTCCATTACACGTTGCATCTGCTCCTAAAACAGCTGTACCTAATAATTCTTGATTTGGTGCTATGGTTACAATTACATCAGTTGTACAATCACTTCCGTAATCAACTGTAACAGTATGATTACCAACCGCTAAATTATTAAACACATTTGAAGCCTGTGTTGTAGCTCCTAATGTATAGGTATAACTTGGATCCGTTGGGGTAATTGTTGCGTTTCCTGTACCATCACAGTTATATGATACACTATAACTAAAGGTAGGCTCCGTTGGTAATGGATCAATTACAATATCTGCTAAATTTAACTGACATCCATTTGAATCTCGAACCGTTAAAACATAAGTTCCTTCAGTTAAATTACTATAAACTAAATTATTAGAGTAAACTCCATTTACTCCATAAGTGTATGG
>NZ_SLXM01000030.1 GCF_004345825.1 Tenacibaculum skagerrakense | reverse complement strand
AAATAAACTTTAGCTACAAAATAATAATTAAATGAAAATAAATTTCTTCTTCGGAAATATAATCTTATTAATTATCTTTCCAAAACAACGGAAAATGACTCGCGTCCTTTTCCGCAAAAAATCATACACAAATACGTTAGCAATAATTATAAAATGAAAATATTCGGATTAAATTTTAGAAGTAAAAAAAATAGTTTTGAAGATGAAAGCAAAGCTATGCGAGAAGAACAGCAAAAACTATATGGAAGTCATAATATCGATTTTAGACTAAAGATAAAAGATGACAAGAAAGCTATAATAAAGTATTTTATTGAAACCGAGGAAGTTGCAAAAAAGTATCATTTTCAAGGAGCGATTCATCCAGTGTATACAAAGGAGTTAAAAAAAATTGCTGAATCAGAAATGTCTGATTATTCTAAGGATGAATCTTTTAAAACATTTTATCATTTAATTAGACTTAATACATTATTCAAACCATCACAAAAGAAATATCCATTATATCAAAAGGCTTATAAAGAATTAATTCCTGATATAGGCTCTTTAAACTATTATGAATGTTCAGTTAATAAATTTGAAGCGTACTTGTTTTTTGAATTACAAAAGGGTAAGAACACCTTTGGTAAAACGAACTATCAAGAATTTATTCAGATTAGAAAATTTATCTTTAAAACACACTCCTATCAAAGCTATCCTGCTTTTAGGGAAAATAAAGAAAAGTTTAGACCCATGCTAGATTGTCTTATACTAATCAAAAGAATTCAAAATGGTTTGAGTAGTTTCATTACTAACAGTCGCTTATGTGCTGGAGCAATTACATTATTACTTTTAGATGAAAATCAAGATTCTAAAATAACACTCAAAAGTTTACATACGAAGGACCAAGATGAGGAAATTATTGACTTTATCGCTCAATTCTATAAAGCTCATCAAAACAGTAAAGCCAATATCGATTTACTGAATGACCTTTACCAAAAATATCCTAAGGAATGGATTGATTGGGCATAAAACACAATATAAACAATAAAAACTTGCACAACAACGTGTATAATTAATTCGCTGTCCCGAAGTTTCGGGACCTCGCCGGAAATTCAATCTTATTAATTATCTTTCCAAAACAACGGAAAGGGACTTCCCTCCTTTTCCCGCAAAAAATCATACACAAATACGTTGTCAATAATTATGAAAAGAAAAATTCTTATTCTAAAGCTGTCCTTTATAATCTCCTTAAG
>NZ_SLXM01000029.1 GCF_004345825.1 Tenacibaculum skagerrakense | reverse complement strand
CTGTAGTATTAGCACCACTTGCATCTGGATTGGCAATTACATCAACACCTGCACCTCCAAAACTTGTAAACGTTGGTGCTGCACCCTCAAAGTCCTGAACACCTAAAGTACTCGTACTTGATGGTGACTTCCAGAAATAAATATTATCAATAAATACAGTGCCTGAAGCCCATGGAATACCTACAAACTTTAATTGTAAAATCTCGCTAACTGTTAATCCTTGATTGGTATAATCTGAGATTGGAATGTTGATGCTTGTCCACTGATCTTTTGTTAAATCATTAGTAACTGGTGCTTCTGTAGTAACACCTCCGGAGATATTAATCAAAGAAGTTTCTAACTGATCTAGATCTGCCGTCCAAACATCTAAGTGTAAAAATTCCATTCCACTAACATCTTGCGAAGAACCAAACTGAATTCCTTGGTAACTTAAATTAGTGTATTGTAACATCTTATCACCATTTAAGTCAAACTCTGCCCAACTACTTCCTTGACCTCCTTGTCCCCAATCTGGGAACGTATCGGTACCGGCAACATTGGTATACGCTGAACCGTAAATCCCAATAACATCCGTCTCATTACGGGTTGGTGGAATTGGTGCAGAACTTACAGGTTGTAATATCTCAGTAACCGTAAAAGTAGCCGTGTACTCTGTAGTAGCAATGGCTGCTCCTTTTGCAACAACTCGCATATCATAATCACCAGCTGTAGTGTATTGGTAATTTATAGTCTCACCAATATTGGCAGTTGCTACTGGCTGTGAAACGCCTGACTCTCCTGAATAAAACTCAAACATCGTAGCAAAATCTGCTGATGCTGTTACATTTACCTGTCGTGAAACTGATTGATCATTCTCTATAGTAACCATCAAGTTCTCTGGAGCTTTGAAAGATACTACTAACTGTTGTGTAGTCTCTGTCATTTTTCCATTTAAACTAAAAGCCTCTACTTTTAACTCATAAGTACCTTCTGCATATACGTGTTCTACACTCTCGCCTGCAGCTAATTCTGCTGGTTCTGGTGTGGTGTCTCCAAAGTAAACCTTAAAACTACTTGCTCCATCCGCCGTAGGTGTAATTGTTACACTTCCTGTGTTATCCTGTGTAATATCATAGGTAGCTGCAACATTTGCCGGAGCAACTATCGAATCTACAAATGATAAATCGCGCTCATCTTCAGTACACGAACCAAAAATGATTAATACTAGTAATATCTTGACTATTTTCTTCATAATCCTTATTATTTTTTAATA
>NZ_SLXM01000028.1 GCF_004345825.1 Tenacibaculum skagerrakense | reverse complement strand
TTGGTAATTGATCCAACTGTAATTGTTTCTGTATAGGTACAATTTAATCCATCTCTAATCGTAACATCATAATCTCCTGCTACTGAAATAGCAAAGGTATTACCCGCTTGGAATGATGCAGCGTTCCCTGTTGGAACAACTGAATACTCATAAGTTCCATCTCCTCCACTTGCTGTTACTGTTACACTTCCATCATTACAGGTTACAGGAGTAGTTGCAACTGTTCCTGTTAATTGTGCATTAATTGTTTCAGTTGATGGTGTTGAAACACAACCTAAACCATCACGAACTAAAACTGTATAGGTACCTGGTGCTAAACCTGTGAATGTATAACTTGTTGCGGTGGTAGGACTTGGCACTTGCCAGCTTGCTCCATTATCAATACTGAAATTGTAATCTCCAGAACCTGTATCTGCAGTAATTGCAATTTGTCCATTAGTTCCATCATAACATACAGTTGGAACTGCAGTATGTGTAACTGCTGGTGGGCTCGGGATAACAATCTCAAAAGGCGTACAACCAACTTGGTTAACAGTCATACTCACATTGTCGATAAAGTTCCCTACTGATAAACTACCAGATGCAGTTGAAACTGCTTCAAACGCTATGATGGTAGTTGTTTGTCCTGCAGGAACTGTATAACTTCCTGAGTAAGAACCCCATGCTGAATTACCATCAGACATAGTTTGTACAACAGATGCTGTTGATAGTGTTCCACCAATTCTTACCTCTGCAACATCTACCCCCGATCTTCCTCTATGATCTACAGACCAGTTAATTATATCACCTTCTCTAGTACAAAATTCTTGATACAGAGATGAAGGTAAATTTGCATTTAATTCTGCAAATTGATTTCCTTCAGATGCTGGCACACCATTAAATCCAGATCTCCAAATTTCTATTCTATTATCTGATGCTGTTGTTTCCCAACCTGGAATTTGATTTTCATCAACAATTCTAAATGTAGTAACCGTTACGCTTGTATCTTCAAAACCACCATTCTCAAAAGGATTGGTTGAACAACCACACTCAGTACATAAATTTGTATCTCTAATATTAACGGTGTAACTACCAGGGGTTAAATTTGCAAAAACAGTAGAAGTTTGCCAAGTGGCACCATTGTCTATACTATATTCATAAGGAGGTATTCCTCCTGATCCTTGAACTGTAACAGTGGCTGTACCAGCACCAGTACAGCTTGGGGCTGTAGTAATAGTACCTGTAACTTGTAGTAAGTCTGGCTCTGATATTGTAACCTGACCTAGATTAACATCACAAATAATAGAACCAGAAGTTTCTCTTATAATAACATCATAAGTACCTGCTGCCAAACCAACTACTCTATATGGATTATCTCCAGTGGTTGACCAACTAGCACCATTATCTACTGAAACTTCATATGTTGATCCTGTTAAATTTGAAGCACTTACTTCAATTGTACCATTATCAGATCCATTACATGTAGAATCAGTACTACCTAAAATAGAACCAGTAAATTGCTGACCTGGTGAAATACTAATAATTACATCAGTTGTACAATCACTTCCGTAATCAACTGTAATTGTATGATTACCAACCGCTAAATTATTAAACACATTTGAAGCCTGTGTACTCGCTCCTAATGTATAGGTATAACTTGGATCCGTTGGTGTAATTGTTGCATTTCCTGTTCCATCACAATTATATGATACACTGTAACTAAATGTAGGCTCAGTTGGTAATGGATCAATTACAATATCTGCTAAATTTAACTGACATCCGTTTGAATCTCGAACCGTTAAAACATAAGTTCCTTCAGTTAAATTACTATAAACTAAATTATTAGAGTAAACTCCATTTACTCCATAAGTGTATGGAGCTGTTCCTCCTGTAGCAGCTACAAAAGTAATCTCACCATTTTGTAAACATGTATATGCCTGTGTTAAACTTGCACTACTCGCTATTGGGTTTGG
>NZ_SLXM01000027.1 GCF_004345825.1 Tenacibaculum skagerrakense | reverse complement strand
ATGTTAGCTAATGTTGGAGAACACTAGCCAAAGTTAAAAGCGATTTGAAAATTTTATACGTTAAGCAAACGAGACAGAATGCAAATCCTAGCGTTCATAAACAAGAACAACTTTCAGCCAAAAGAGGATAAGTAATTACAAGCTTTAATTGCATTTAGTTTGCGTGATTTGAGTTTGGTGTTAAGCCTTTTTTTAGAAAAAGAACGGGACAGAACGTTAAGCGATAATTGGCTAAAAACTCAAAAAGGTTCTTTCATAGAGTGAAAAATAAGCGGAGTTATCGGAATCAAACAAACAGCGTATCAAACAGAAACTAAGAACCGATAATCAAATAGGAGAGAAGCAGGCAAATTAGCCGACACATAAAACGTTTAGTTCTCTAAAAAAAGGATAGAACTGGAATTACTATTAAAAACCAAAATTTTGAAACTGACTTTTATTAATCAAAAAGAAAGCTACACATCATTTTCGACAGTGTTTGCTAACGTATTTGTGTATGAAAAGTTGCGATAATTTTTAGCAGCAATTTTTCATTCATTTTTCATGATTTAAAATTAGTTATAATTTTTGATTTATAGATAATACAGCTATTTTTTATACACCATGTTAGCTAATGTTGGAGAACACTAGCCAAAGTTTAAAGCGATTAGAAAATTTTATACAGAAAGCAAACGAGACAGAATGCAAATACTAGCGTTTACAAAAAGGAGCAATTTTCAGCCAATGGATTATAAATAATTACAAGCCTTAATTGCATTTAGTTTGCGTGATTTGAGTTTTGTATAAAGCCTTTTTTTAGAAAAAGAACGGGACAGAACGTTAAGCGATCATTTGCTAAAAACTCAAAAAGGTTCTTTCTAGAAGTAAAAAAAATAAGCGGAGTTATCGGAATCAAACAAAAGCGTATCAAACAGAAACTAAGAACCGACAATCAAATAGGAGAGAAGTTGGAAAAAAAGCCAACACATAAAACGTTTAGTTCTCTAAAAAAAGGATAAAACTGGAATTACTATTAAAAACCAAAATTTTAAAACTGATTTTTATTAATCAAAAAGAAAGCTACACATCATTTTCGACAGTGTTTGCTAACGGTTTTGTGTATGGTTAGTTGCGTGTTTAAGCAACTAATTTAACAAAAGTGGACGAGCCAGAGGAAATTCCGAAGGAATTTTCGTAAGAAGGCAACGACCAAAGCAATTAATTATACACGGTGTTAGCACCAGTTTTTTCTATCAGTTCTTTAATTTCCGTTTCAAGTCTTTCGTAATTTCCTTTATCAGCGTCTTCTTTCGTAATTGTGATTTCTTTTCCGTTTTGATCTGTAAATGTTGTCGGAATCATTGCTCCTTGTGAAAAATTAATTATTTCATTACTTGTTGTAATTAAATAATTTGTCGGGAATCCCATTATGTGTCTAAATCCAGAAATATCAATTGTAGTTGCTTCTGATTGTTTTTCTTGAGATGGAATTAAAACAATATCTTTATTATAATCAGGCGCAAGTTTTTCTAATTCCGCTTGAGTATCCCAAAACAAAAGAACAAAATCCACTTTGTCACTATATTTTTCAACTATTTTATTTAACGCTGGCACTTCAAATTTACAAGGCGCACACCAAGATGCAGTAACCTGTAGGAAAAGAGTTTTTTTTCTTTCAGAAGTATTGTAATTAGTGCTATCAACTGTTTTAAATTCATAATCCTTGATATAACTATTCAAAATAAGTGATTTAATTGAGTCTCCATATTTTAAAGCATTCTCGCTATCATTTTTGTCCCAATACTTTTGAGAATCTTCTCTGTATTTTTTTATTTTACTTTCAGTTTCTGAAAATAGTTTTTTCTCAATTTTTGTTTCAGATTGATTTTCGGTTGTTTCTTTTTCTGAATTTTTACAAGAATAAAATATTGTAATTGCTAATAGTAGTAAAAATGTTTTTATCAAAGTTTTTGGTTTTTCAAATTGGTGCTAACGTATTTGTGTATGAAAAGTTGCGATAATTTTAGTAGCAATTTTTCATTCATTTTTCATGATTTAAAATTAGTTATAATTTTTGATTTATAG
>NZ_SLXM01000026.1 GCF_004345825.1 Tenacibaculum skagerrakense | reverse complement strand
AGCGATTTTAATTCAGAGTTAGAAAACGAAACAGGGGCAAAGGCAGCCAAATTCTTTGTAGTTTCTCTTTTTATAGAATTATTAAAATCTAAAAACGAAGCTGAATATGCATAACTAATATTATAATCTTGGATTAAGTATTTTAATGACTCTTTATTTGTTACTAAAGATTCAAACGGTAAGTTTTGAAGTTCTCCATTAGCTATAATCATTAAATTTTTGTCTTGTATTAATTTTTGAACTTCTCCACTAGGGAATAAAAAAGTGTGTAATTTATATGCGATTTCTTTAAAATCAATTAATTGTTCTTTTTTAGAAAAAGGTATTGAAATTAATTTTTTGTATTTAGAAAATAAAGAATATTCCTTTTGAGTTAATAGTGCTTTGAAAGAAATGGATTTTTGTTTAGTATTTACTAATCCTAACAATTCATAACTATCAGAATCGTATTTTTTTACAATATCATAAGATAAAACAGCTGTTTTATTATCTAACTTCTGTTTTAGTTCAGGCAAAGAAATAGATTGTACATTGTTTTTTTGACTAAAATAATCAGGGTAAATAAGTTTAAGAGAATCTTTAAATCGTTCATACTTTAACTTCAAATTGAATAAAGAATCATTCAAAAATTTATTCTCATTGGTTGTTCTACTCTCTATATCTAATATTTTTTTTCTGAATAACGCGTCATCAAGAGTTGCCTTATATGAAAGATTTGAAGTTAGGTTATTTTGTTTTATACTTTGAGTTAATAAAAAAGCCTTGTTTTTCTCTATAAAATCAAAAAATAAGTTGTTGTCCTGTAAATAATAAGCAGCCAATACACCGTAAGAATAAATTTCCGAGACATCATCTCTCCAAAACAGTTGGGTTATAGTTTCAGTACTTTCTTTTAAAACAAGACTAACTAAATCATTTGATATATTAACAGATTTAATTATTTCTTCTAAGTAAATTACTTTATTGTGCTTTTCATAAAGTTTAAATAAAATATTAACTTTTAATTTTAAAGCTGTTAAAGTGTTTTTTTTATATTCGTTTTTAATTAGATTTAAAGAACTAACGTTGTTAACATCTTTAGCGAAACAATATCTTTTTATCGACTTATTGGATAACTCAAGTGATTTATTTAGATTTCCTATTTGAAAATAATATGCTGAAGAATATAGATAACTCCCTGCTACTATAAAATTGCTGTTCTTTTTTGTTAAAATTTTTTCGTTCAGGTCAATTCCTTTTTTTAAATAATGATAAGAGCTATCAGACTTTTTTTTTTACATATAGTTCTAAAATATTCATATTATTCATAGCCTGGTAGTAAAAGTCTTTATTCTCTTCAGCAATTAAAGAGGACTTTCTGTAATAATACATAGCTTTTGAAAAACTATCAATCATCTGATAAATATTACCATACGACATATTTAGTCTTATCCTGAGATAGAAGTAATCTTCATTTGGATTAGAATTAATAGTTTCTTCTGCAAGTTTTAATTGTTTAACAGCATCAAAAATTATTTTTTTATTTTTTATTTTAAATGCGTTTCGAGCTGAGTTGAGAGCGTGAGCAATAAGACTATTAGGTTTACCATGTTTTTTTAAGATATCCAACCCTTTAGTGTAATAATTAATCGATTTATGATAATATCCTTTTAAATAATAGCAATAACCTAATTGGCATAAAGATTGACCTTTCCTTTTTTTAACAATATCGAGTTCGCTAGATTTTTTAAAAAATTCTATAGCCTCTTCAATGTTATTATTATACAAATAATAAAGACCTAATCTATATAAAGAACTATGATAATGTTCGTTTTTAGTTTCTTTAGTCTTCTCTAAAAAATCTATCTCTATTTGAGCATATTTAATAGCTAGTTCAAGATTTTGCTCTTTTTTTTTGTAAAAATATCTAGAGAAGTTGAAAGTAGTTTTTGCAAGTTTGAGAGAGTCATTTTTTAATGAAAGCAAAATCTTATCAGCCTTACTTTCGCTCAAATTATTTTTTTTGAGTAAACTATCAATAGAAAAATTTTGCCCATAACAGTTTATAGAAATATATAGAATTAAAAAAAATATTATTCCTTTTCTGAACATGTTAATTTCTCTTGTAAAAAAATAAAATAA
>NZ_SLXM01000025.1 GCF_004345825.1 Tenacibaculum skagerrakense | reverse complement strand
CTATAAATCAAAAATTATAACTAATTTTAAATCATGAAAAATGAATGAAAAATTGCTACTAAAATTATCGCAACTTTTCATACACAAATACGTTACCTGCAAGCTGAAAAAAATCTGAACTATAAATGAACATACTGCAAAAAATAGCCAGAAAGATAATAAAAAAGTCATTTGACCTTTCTGTTTCTACAATCGAATTCTTTAGCAAAATGGAACCTTATGAACAAAAGGTTTCGGAATTAAGAAATCTCGAAAAAGGAACTTTAGGAAAAGAAATAGCTGAATGTCTTGACAACCATAATCTGACTTTAGTACCAAAATACGAAAGCCACGATTTGAAACACGTTTTGCTTAATTACCAAATGACAGCTGAAGACGAAATCCGAATGCAAGCTTTTATGGTCGGAAATGGAAATTATTCTATTCCTTCATTTGCTATTTTGATTTTCGGAGCAATTTTACTTCCAGACTTGTGGCGGACTTTTTACTCGGACTTTAAAAAAGGAAAGAAATCTATCGGAATTTCGGAATGGTCAATCGAAAAGTATGCAAGTCGAAATCTGACTGAATTAAGAGCTGAATTATTAAAACCAGAATTTGAAGAAAAAACAATATTTGATATGAAACGAGTTACTAAATTTGGAGCTTTTGCTTCAATAACAACAGGAATTTTTGGAATGATATTCTGTTTGCCATTTCTTTTTTCATCGAATATGGCTGATTTAGTTGGTGCAGGATTTCCTTTTGTTGGTGGAGCAATATTAGCAGTTGGCGGACTTTTGGCTTTATCGAATTTATCACGACCGAATAAAAGCCAGCAGGTAACACCGTATAAAATTAATTGCTAGTTTCTAGCCAACTTACGAAAGTCCTCGCGGACTTTCTATCTGTGATTTATTTGCTAACTTTAGTGCTTAAAACACGCAACTAATCTTATACAATCACGTTAGCTGTTATTTGAAAAATGAAATCTGAAATTAATTTCTACACCAACTTTAAAGAGGAAACCTTTGATGATAATACCTGTTTCTTGTGTGGACGTGAGTGTGAAATCAAAACTACAGAACATATTTTTCCTAAATGGTTACAACACAAATACGATCTATGGGATAAAAGACTCATTGTCACAAACGACACTACTATTCCATACAGAAACTTGACTGTACCTTGCTGTGAAAAATGTAATAATGAAGACCTTTCAAAAGTTGAAGAAAAGTTTCAGGCATTATTAGAAAGGTCATTCAAGAACTTGACTTTTGAAGATGAACAAATAATTTTTCAATGGTCAGCCAAAATTCTGTACGCTACAAGATACAAGGAATTATCGCTATTAGTCGACAGAAAGAATCCAGAATTAGGAAACATATTAACCCCTTATGAATTGGAAAGTTATTCAGCTTTACATTTGTTTTTACAATCAATAAGGTTTAAAACTACTTTTCATGAACCTAAACCTTGGAGTATATTTGTTTTCAATTGTACAGACGACGATTTTTTTTATCATAACAACATTGTTGGATTGTGCTTTTCAATGAAATTTGGAAAAATTGCATTTACTATCGTTTTTGAGGACAATAACGTTATTGAGGACTTTATGTTCGGCCTAAAAAAACTAAAGGAATATCCTATTAATTTCCCTCAATATCTCGAAATTAATGCTCATTTATTTTACAGTGCTATTATTAAAGAAAATGCACCTAAATACTATACCACTTATAATGATAATTCGAAAGAGATAAACGTAAACACTGTCGGAGTCTTAAGGTCAAGAAAGTGGAATGATAAAGAGTATGCTTATTTGTTAGACCAAATTCTAACAAGTTGCGGAATTGACATCGGTCATAGCACTTGGAATCCAGATGGAACGATAACATCTTTTCTTATAGACCAAAACGGAGAACACTTAACACGAAAATTATTTGAAAAATAAAAACAACAGCTAACAAGGTGTATAATTAATTGCGGCTGAATTTCCTCAACGGAAATTCAATCTTATTAATTATCTTTCCGCAACATCGGAAAAGAACTCGCGTCCTTTTCCCGCAAAAAATCATACACAAATACGTTGGCAGTAATTTGAACCAAGCAATGACAGGATATTTAATGCGAAATATATTTAATAAAAAACTGACTTCTGAATTAACTGAAATTAAGTTAACCGAAAGTGGATTTTCTATAAACAAACCTTTTGGAGCAAAGCCTAAATTATTTGATTGGAAAGAAATTAATAGTGTTCAATTTTCAGAAAATCGGAATGAGGTAATTTTTGAGAAAGCTGACAAAAAAATCGGTCTGAAAAATAATAACATTGGTTGGTATGAATTTATTCAAAATGTGCCAACAAGATTTAAAGAATTTGATTTTAACTATGTATCTGAATTTATGAATTCCTTAAAACCTTGTGGAGTTTGCGGAATTGTTGCAGTAAAAGAAAATGTGTGTATTGTTTGCGAAACTATAACTTGGAATAACGAAGTGGCTGAAAACGAAATTGAATTTATAAAATCAAAACAATCGGAATTATACTCTGAACTTATAAAAGACGGAATAGAAATAAAAAAAGTAGCTGAACCTGAACACGGATTTAAAGCGGACAAAAACTGGAAATTATACATTTGAAAATAAAAAAACTACTGCCAACACCGTATATAATTTATTGCTAGTTCTAGACTACTTACGAAAATCCTCGCGGATTTTCTATTCGGTTTTTATTTGCTAAATTACGTGCTAAACCACGCAACAAACCATATACAACAACGTTAGGCACAATATCAAACTAAATGAAATTGCAAAAAATTATAATATTCTTCCTATCAATCTCAACTGTAACCTTAGGATTTCTTTATTTTAAAGTCAAAAATCAAAATAAACACTTTACTGAGAGTAAAAACAATAAGTTTGAATGGAAAAATGGTGATGAAATTTTAAACAGTTATTGGAAAAAAAACGACAAATTAGCTTCTCAGTTTTTTGACCAAAACTTTGATAACAATTACGAAATTATTAGAACTTTTACTACTTATGGAAAACTATACCAAACTTCATTTGATAGAAATGAGAATGGTGTATATGAGAAAGTAGAGTGTTTTAATATCACTGGAGAAAAAGTTGGTGAAATAATAGATTATGACGAAGATGGAATCCCTGAAGAATTTAGTTTATTTATAAATTCTGTAAAAAAACTAAAATTCAAAGATGAAAATTATGATGGGATTTTTGAAAAACTTACCATAACAAATGACTCAATTATAACTGAGACTTTGACTGAAAAAATATTTGACAAATAAAGTGCCTAACACCGTGTATAATTAATTGCGGCTGAATTTCCTCATCGGAAATTCAATCTTATTAATTATCTTTCCGCAACATCGGAAAACGACTCGCGTCCTTTTCCCGCAAAAAATCATACACAAATACGTTAGCAAACACTGTCGAAAATGATGTATAGTTTTCTTGTTGATTAATAAAAGTCA
>NZ_SLXM01000024.1 GCF_004345825.1 Tenacibaculum skagerrakense | reverse complement strand
TAATCGTATAACTCAATGGTAATAACCCATTATCCGTAGCAGTCATCTCTATAATACCTGCACTACTTCCATCACAATTTGCATTATCTACTGCAGCAACTGTAAATACAGGTGTAATAGCTGGGGCAACTGTAATCTGTCTAGTTACTATACAACCTGAAGTAACATCAGTAACTACAACTTCGTAAGTACCATCTGTAGTAACAGTATGGTCTGTAAATGTATCTGTACCAGTAATACTACCAGAAGTAAGAGCTGGATCTGCAGTAGGAGCTACTCCATTGATAGTATAAGTAAAGTTACCTGTTGCTCCTAAATTTGCTCCCGAAGTAACTGTAATTCTTATTAAAGCATCTCCAGGTGTACAATTTAAATTTTGTTGTACTGCTAAACTAAAGTCTAACTCTTCATAAATAGTAACAGGTACTATGGCACTTGTACATCCATTTGCATCACGAATTATAACGTTATAAGAACCAGCAGTTAATCCATTTTCAGTATAAGTAACATCAGTTGTAGGTGCACTATAGGTTGTACCACCATCAATAGAATATTGATAAGGTGCAGTTCCTCCAATAGTTTGAACACCATTAGTTGTATCAATAGATATACTCTTATCTGCTCCACATGTACTAGTAGTAACATCTGCCACTTCTAAAACTGGTGGTTGACTAACAGTTAAAGCCTGTGGACCTATATCTGTAGTACAACTATTTCCATTACTATCTGTAATTGTTACCGTTACATTGACTGGTAATGTAGTATCAGTTACATCTCCGTAAGCTACCTGAACAACATTACCACTTATAGAAGCTGTAGAAGCGTTTGTAACCGATGCAACAGAATATGTGTAAGGCGGGAACCCACCCACTACATTATCTATTCTTATAGTACCAGGAGTACTACATGTTATATTATCAACTACAGTTAAATCACCTGTAATTGGAAGTCCTTCAAGTATTCTAACATCCTCACTTCCAAATAAACAACTAGTTGGAGGAGATGTTGTCTCAATATAATATAAACCAGCTGATAAACCAGTAACTACAATGTCTGCAAAACCATTTTGAGTAATACCTGTATAACCAGCAACTGCTACCCCTGCATTTGTAACATCATCTCTGCGATATAACGTATATTCAAAAGGATCCGATAAATCACCAGATGTGTTAGTTATTGTAAACGTGATTTCACCCGTGTCCGGTGGACCTCCAGCACAGTCATCACTGTTTACTGTACCAACCAATAATACTCCTGGAGTAAAAGTGTCATATACATCCTCATCATTCTGCTCAATACACATTGTAGATGTATCTCTAACATAGAAAGTATATGTTAAACCTGGTGTTAAACCTGTAAAAGTTAACGTTCTAGGATCTGGTGCATCTGGTGCAAACCAAATTGTAGGATCATCAATAGCAAACTCAAATGGTCCTACACCATTAATTGCCTCAACAGTTACACTAAATCCTCCTACACAAGTACCAGGATTAGCTACTGGATCCACAATTAGTCCAGAAACTTGGAAAGGTATTGTATAAGGAGCAAATGTTGTTAAACAACGAACTGTAGCTCCATCAACTATACGAATAGCAGGATATACTTCTGTCCCTAAATCTATTCCAGTAAATGTGTCAGAAGCTTGCCATGTAGCACCATTATCTGAACTAAACTCAATTGTATACGGTGCCACCGATGGATATCCTGTAAATTCAAATCCAAATAATGATTCATTTCCTACAAAAGGAGTTCCACAAGGAGGAACTATAGGATCTATAGTTGCTGTTAATAACGGCGGATCCGTTAATGTAACAGAAGCTGAATCCGTACAACCTAAATCATCAGTAATAGTTACTGTATAGCTTCCTGCTGATAAATTCGTGAATGTATAACTAGTTCCTGTAAAATTAGTCACATTAGTGGTAGTAACTCCATCCGTGATTGATAAATCATGTGGAGAAAGTCCATCTGATATAGTTACTTCAATGCTTCCTGTATCTCCATTACATGTAGGCTGCGTATCTGTTAGAGATATTGATACGGTTGTTACAGTATTAATTGTAACATTCGTAACTACTGTTTCACAATATCCTGCCGCACCCCCATTATCTCTAATATAAACATCATAAGTACCAGCTGCTAAACTTATAGGGTTTGTAGTACTAAAAGTACCATCTGCTGGTGTTCCTGCTCCAGCTGCAGTTACAGAATATACATAAGAACCATCACCTCCTAATGCACTTACAGTAATAGATCCATTATTACAACTTGCGTCAATAACGTCAACAGATGCAATTAATTCATCATTAATTACTCTAACTAATTGTGTAGTTGTACATCCTCTTCCATCAATTACATCAATTGTATATGAACCAGCTCCTAAACCTGTAAAGGTATAAGTAGAAGCACCTGGAACTTGAGGAGCCCCTCCGTTTAAAATATATTGATAATCACCATTACCAGATGTAACAGTTACAGCTATTTCACCATTAGTCCCATCGTAACAATTTGTTGGTACTGCATCAAATGCAACAGTAGTAATTGGATTAACCGTAATGTTGAACGGAACTGATAAACATCCGTTGGTATCTTGAGCTATAATCGTGTGAGCTCCAGCAGCAACATCTGTGAATGATCCTGTTTGGAATGCTCCAACTCCATCTAATTGATATGTATAAGGTCCTGTTCCTCCAGAAGCACTAGGTTCAATAGTTGCTCCAGTAGCTGGATTACAAGTAACCTCTTTTGTTATTGTTGCACTAGCAACAACAGGAGTTGCTTCACCTATTGTAACTGAAAGTGTTCTTTCACAAGCTGAAGATGCAGCATCTGGCCTAATTCTAACATCATAAGTAGCAGCTGAAAGACCTGTTACAGTTATCGGAGAAGTAGAAGTTGTTGTATACGTAGCACCTCCATCAGTACTATATTCATAAGTTCCTGTAAAGTTTAATACGTTCATTGTGAACTCACCATCACTTCCTCCGTTACAAGTAGCATCTGTAATACTAGCCACTACTAATTGTGCCTGGAACTCTTGATTAGCGTCTACAGTTACAATTACATCAGTTGTACAGTCACTTCCGTAATCAACTGTTATTGTATGATTACCAACCGCTAAATTATTAAACACATTCGAAGCCTGTGTTGTAGCTCCTAATGTATAGGTATAACTTGGATCTGTTGGTGTAATTGTTGCATTTCCTGTACCATCACAGTTATATGATACACTATAACTAAAGGTAGGCTCAGTTGGTAATGGATCAATTACAATATCTGCTAAATTTAACTGACAACCATTTGAATCTCGAACCGTTAAAACATAAGTTCCTTCAGTTAAATTACTATAAACTAAATTATTAGAGTAAACTCCATTTACTCCATAAGTATATGGCGCTGTTCCTCCTGTAGCAGCTACAAAAGTAATCTCACCATTTTGTAAACATGTATATGCCTGTGTTAAACTTGCACTACTCGCTATTGGGTTTGG
>NZ_SLXM01000022.1 GCF_004345825.1 Tenacibaculum skagerrakense | reverse complement strand
ACTGGAATTACTATTAAAAAACAAAATTTTAAAACTGACTTTTATTAATCAAAAAGAAAGCTTCACATCATTTTCGACAGTGTTTGCTAACGGCTCGGCTATGAGTAGTTGCGTGGGTTAGCACTTAACTTTGCAAGTACTCACCAAACTGAAAATCCGCAAGGATTTTCAGAAGTAGGCGAGAACAAGCAATTACTTATAGCCATTGTTGTGGTTAGTGTTTTTATTCGTTTATATTAAATTCCTTTATCTCAAAATAGCAGTTTTCGCAGACCAATTTAATGTTTGCAAATTCCATTGATTCGTCATTCCAACCGTCTGTTTTAAGTCGTTCTTTTTCACATTCAGAACACCAAGCTTGGAAATCATCTTCTTCGCCTAATTCCATTCCACGAAAAGTTTCAAAAGCTTCTTCAAATCCAGTTTTGATTTTGTTATTCAGATGTTGGCAGATAAATGCCTTTCGTAATTTTCCGTGAATTCCACAGTCAATTAATTCGCTTTCTATTTTCTCAACTTCTTCTTTTGAGATTTGTTCTGTGAGTAAAAAGTATTTTTCCAAATGGTCAGAAATTACTCGATAAGTTCCAATTCCGCCAATTATGTCGAAAGCAATAGAAGTCAATTCCCAACCTGTGTATTTATCTCCGTCAAAATGTGCGTTGGTCAGGTTTTCATATTTTTTCTTTTCTCCAAACTCCTTAACTTTTAAAGTCTTGAATTTTCTCGGTTCAACAGAATGTTCGTTTGCCCAAGCCCACATCCAAGTATTTGTCTTTTGAGAAAAAGTTCCAACAGGTATGTATTTGAAATAAATTTCTTTGTCGTCTGAATACAGTCTTAATGTTTCGCTGGATTGATTATAGAACCAATTTGCATAATTGTCAAGGTCATATTCGGCTCTGAATCCGTTTTGAAATTCAGTCAGCTTTTGACAAATTTTGTCCGCATATTTTTCATATTTCAGAGGTCTAAATATCAATTCTGTTCGTTTTTTCTACATTAACCACAACGTGTTCGTGTATGTTTAGTTGCGTTGGTTTAGCACTAATTTAGTAAAAGAAAACGAACCAAAGGTTAATCTATATCATTTTCCGAGTAAAGACTTGACTAGCAATTAAATATACACGTTGTTGTAACACGTTTTTTTATTCAGCCCAACCGTGATAAATCTGTAACATAATCAATAAAATAGTCAGTCCAAAAATTATAAATCCGTTTATTTTATTTTTTCTCAAACTCCAAACTCCAATTCCGATTAAAATTCCGAAAGCTATTCCGTAAGTCAAATTCACGTACGAGTAAAGTTCAGCCGTTCTGTAATAATAAGGAACAGGTCCTTCTCCGCCAAAAGGATAAAATTCGGTTTCTTTTTTAATTCCAATTTTATAAAATTCAGCAAGTCCAAAAAATGAATAGAATCCGCTCAAAAGAATTGCAATTCCCGTTATTATTTTTTCTAATATGGATTTTTCTGTTTTCAATTATTCGGTTATAGTGTAGGTTTGGTCAAATGTGTTACAACGTATTTGTGTATGATTTTTTGCGGGAAAAGACGCGAGTTCTTTTCCGACGTTGCGGAAAGATAATTAATAAGATTGAATTTCCATAGAGGAAATTCAGCCGCAATTAATTATACACTTTGTTAGCACAAGTTTCTTTTTTTTGTTGATTTAATCAAATTATCTAATCCTTTATCAGTCAAAATGTGTCCATTTATCCAGATTTTTTTCTTCTGATATTCTGACTTAAAATAAATAGTTGTACTCGATCCATATTTTTTTCTAAATAGTCCAGTTATTGCTTCTCCTTCGAATGTGGCATTTCTTTTTTTGATTTTTCTTAAATACTGCTTTTTTAGGTCCAGTTTATTGATAGTCATTCCGAAGATGTTCTTGAGTATTAGTTTCTCGTTGGAAATCAGTACACTTTGAGTTAGAAAGATTAAAAAGAAAATGGTCAGTAAACCAGAATAGATTAAAACAGGAATCCAGTTTATAATTTTCTCTTTATTTGTTGAGAGAAATGTCAGTACTAGTAAATTGATAAGAACTAATAGAATAAACATTAAAATTATTCTAAAAAATAGTGTTAGACTGTCTTTTTCAAATTTCATTTTTTTCAATTTGTGCTAACGTGTTTGTATATGGTTTGTTGCGTGGTTTAGCACGTAATTTAGCAAATAAAAACCGAATAGAAAATGCGTGAGAATTTTCGTAAGTAGGCAAGAACTGGCAATAAATTATATACAGTGTTAGGCAACGTTTTTATTATAATCCTTTTGCAGTTTTAGAATCATTCTTGAAATATAGATTATCTTTAGTTCAATTCTTTAGTTGATTTATTTCGATATGAAAATCTATATTAAATATATGGTAAGTTTAAGATGTAAGCTTATGGTAAAAAAAGAACTGGAAAAACTAGGGCTTCATTATGCCAATATTGAATTAGGAACGGTGGAAACAGAAGAAGAAATTAATGATGAAGTTTTGTTAAAGCTAAAATCGAACTTGGCAATATCTGGTTTAGAATTAATGGATGATAAAAGAAGTATTCTTATAGATAGGATTAAAAATGTTATTATAGAAATGATTCATTATTCTGAAGAGGTTCCGAGGGTTAATTATTCAGATTATATTGCTGAAAAATTAGATTATGATTATACCTATTTATCCAATCTATTTTCTGAAGTTAAGGGCATTACTATTCAGCATTTTATAATTAAGCATAAAATAGAAAGAGCAAAAGAATTAATCTTGTATGATGAACTCAATCTTACCGAAATCGCATACAAATTAAACTATAGCAGTGTCGCTCATTTGTCAAACCAATTTAAAAAAGTAACTGGAAATACACCCACGTATTACAAGAAAATTGGACAAAAAAGAAAAAGCAATTTAGAGAATCTGTAAGATGTGTAATCTTATAAAATACTTGTGTAACAGGAATTAGGGTATAAGTCATCATCTTTGTAATAGTAATGTAATTAAGCATTACGATAAATACATAATTATGGAAACCAAGAGCAAAGAAGGTGAGAAAAAGTCTAGTGAACTGTTTAAGTTTAGTGGTGATTGGGACAAACAATCCAAAGCATTAAAAGAAAAATTTCCTAAGCTTACATCGGAAGACGTAAAGTTTGAGAGTGGTAAAGAATTAGATTTGATAAAGCGTTTAGAGCATAAGCTTGACAAAGACCGTAACGAGGTAGTTGGGATTTTAAAAACAAACTACACAACAGTTACAAAATCAATCTAATCTAGATTAATATCAAAATTTATTTAAAGAACAGTTTATTTATAATCTGTTCTTTTTTTTACAAGAACTGTTTAAATCAGTAATATATGCAACTAAGGACATAAATTATATAAAGGATTTAGTTCAATTTGTATCGATATTTGTAGGCTATTAATCAATTAGGGAAGCCCAAATATTAATTTATTTGGCTTTAAAAAGCAGACTTAAAAAACCTGCTTTTTTTTATTACCATTTCATAGGTTTTATTTTTCGTATCAATGTTATCTGTATTCTTCCGTTTTTTGCCAAATTTAAATGTATTGGCTTATCCTTAAAAACATATTTAATTTTTTGAATTAAAGGTTTAAGAGCAGACTTAAATTTTGTTTGTTTTCTGGGCTTACTTTCCTTAACCTGTGTTAAAGTTGCTTTGTGTGTAATCAGTCGATCTATCATAATGAAACAATTTAATTGTTTCTGTAAAGTTGAGACTATTATTTCCGTCAAGCTTACAGTCTGCCTATTTGTGTTTATATAATTAACAGATATTTTAGATTACTGAATTAATCTGTAATATCTATAACTCATTCTTTTTTTAATGTAACTCACTAATTGCTATTAGTGGTATCTTATTCTATAATCAAATTATTAATAAAGAGATGTCAAGAGAAAAAAACGGTAAACAGAAAAAAGACAAAACGCCAGCAGCAAAAACCGCAAAAGAAAAAAGAGTTGCTAAAGTATTAAAGAGAAAGACAAAGAGATTTTCAGAATAGCATTAGCAATGGAAGAAGAGAATTTTGATGAAGCAATAACATTTAACCTATCAAATATCATAGATTATAAATCTAATGATATTTTAGTTAAGAATATAGTGATAAGAAATACTGTTATAATTCAATAACTGCTTTTTGATTTTGGAAAAGTTCAAGTATATAAAAAGTCCCCTTTTTTGAGGTTTATTTATATCGTAGAAGGTAAAGCGGAAGTTGTTATCAATAAAAATTCTACTTTTTTACAGAAAGGCGATTCGATATTAATTCCTGGAAATGAAGAAAGTTCCATTGAGGCCAACCAACCCTTTAAAATGCTTTGTACAACAATAAAAAAAGAATAGAAATTTATGATGAAAAATATATTTAAAAAAGGTGACATAGTGTGTGCAAAAGTTAATCCAAAAAAGCCATTAAAGGTTAGGGTTTTTTCAAGGAAAGTTTACTATTGTGATGTGTTAAACGAGCCAAATGAAAAAGAAGAGGTTTACTTTGAAAGAGAAATTGAGTTATTATGATAATCAAAGGTTAGATTTGTGATTGTAAGTTCTTGAATTGGTAAATTTTTTCTTAAATGTTACCTAACGTATTTGTGTATGAAAAGTTGCGATAATTTTAGCAGCAATTTTTCATTCATTTTTCATGATTTAAAATTAGTTATAATTTTTGATTTATA
>NZ_SLXM01000021.1 GCF_004345825.1 Tenacibaculum skagerrakense | reverse complement strand
AAAATTATAACTAATTTTAAATCATGAAAAATCAATGAAAAATCAATGAAAAATTGCTGCTAAAATTATCGCAACTTTTCATACACAAATACGTTGGCAAACATTAGATGAACGAAAAAGATCCGAATAAAAAAAAAGAATGGACTTGGTATGAAGCTAAATATGAAATGGCTGAATTTATATTAAATCGAATAATAAATTATAAAGAAAATTATAATAAGAATGGCTATTCATTGCCAATTTGGATACTTGAAGATGCTGAAAAAAAAGAATCATACTCTGATAAAGAGGAACTTTATTTAAAATATAAGTGGAATGAAGAACTTGATAAAATGATTGAATCTTTTAATCAAATCCTGAATTACACTTTACAATTTGATGAGAAACTTGAATATGATGAAAAAAAAATCCAAGATGGATTAAATAGATTCTCGAAATATTACATCCATTTTTGGGATTAAATAAAAATAACGATTTGCCAACACCGTATAAAATTAATTGCGGTTTTTGGCTTAATCAAAGGTAGTTGCGTGTTTGTAACGTCTGAATTTCCTTCGGAAATTCCTCGCATACAAACCCGCAACTAATCTTATACAAACACGTTGGCAACAATATGAAAAAGAAATTAAGAAATAAAAAAACTCAAAACCCATTTTCAGTTTTAGTTATACTTTTAACTATAGTTGGACTTGGTTTTATGTTTCTTACTTCGATGTATTATGAACCAAGTTGGAGCTTTAACTGGAATAATATTAGAAAAAACATTAGGGACTCGATAACATTATCGAAACACAGAGGAATTACTTGTGGTGTCGGTGGTATGGGAGTCTCAACCAAAAGCGAAGTAAGAACTAGGATTTGGGTAATGAAAAATGCCACTGAGCATGAATTACTAAAACTTACAGAATATCCTAATGGAACAATAAAAGCTATTGCTTATGAGGGTTTATTAAGAAAAAAAGAATTTAATAAAAAAGCTGAATTAACATTGAGAGCTTTAAAAGACACTACTTATCTCTTGTATTATCAATCTGGTTGTATAGGTTGGGGAAGAAAGATTGGAGATTATCTTATTCAGGATATTCTAATGATTGACGATGAAATGCCACCACCACCACCAGGAATGAATTCTAATATTAAATTGACTGAACTGGAAAAGAAAAATATTTTATTAGAATACAAAAAACAAAAGAAAACTGAATAATACAGTTGCCAACAAAGCGTATAATTAATTGCGGCTGAATTTCCTCACCGGAAATTCAATCTTATTAATTATCTTTCCGCAACAACGGAAAAGAACTCGCGTCCTTTTCCCGCAAAAAATCATACACAAATACGTTGTGTGGCATACAGGCAGACTGCATAACAACAAAAATACATGAATTTAAAAGATATACAGAGACATATTGACCAAGCGATGAACGAGCAGAACAATCGGCCGATTCCTGAATTTGAAGGATACTCGCCTTTTGAGATGCACAAGATTTTGCATTTTTCTTTCGCAATTGATAGTCCTTTGGAATTGCAAAAGCTATCCGACACAGATTACAAAAATATTCCAATTATCAACCAGATTAAGTATTTGACAGACCTGATTGATAAAAAAGGAGATATTAAACTTACGAACAAGGGATTTCTGCCGACAAAAATAGTTTCAGACCTTTATAATCAAGGATTCCTTAAAGATGAACATATCGATAATGGGATTTCTAAATTGTACAAAGAGACAGATTCGATGACTATAAATATTACACGGATTTTAATTGAACTTGCAGGACTGACTAAAAAGAGGAACGGAAAACTAAGTTTGACAAAATCAGCTCAAAAACTTCTTGAGGATAATGAAGCATTATTGCGACAATTATTTTTAACTTTTACAAACAAGTTTAATTGGGCATATTATGACGGATATGGTGAGAATCACATCGGACAACTTGGGTATGGATTTTCATTGATTCTGCTTTCAAAATACGGACAAACTAAACGATTGGATTCATTTTACGCTGAGAAATATTTCAAAGCATATCCTAAACTATTAGATTTACTTGAGCCAACATACGGAACTTTAGAAAATTATGCATCAAGGTGTTATTCGATTCGGATTTTTGACAGATTCTTGGATTATTTTGGACTGATTAGAATCGAAGAAGATAAGAAAGGGCTTGATTCGATAAAAAACATAACAAAGACAGAATTATTTGATAAACTAATAAAAGTACGACCACACAACAATGTATATACAAAATAGGCGAAATAGCAGTAAATTCAAGGGTTGTAGCCCGCTTCAACTTTGTAACGGTTTGATAAGCTTGAAGCCCGCAATCGCCTACTTTGCATATACGAAACGTTGCCAGTAATTTGAGAAATCGCAAATCCATATGAACATTAGATATTTATCAATCTTATTTTTGACTTTCTCATTACTCTCTTGTAATGGACAAGAAAAGATTCCGAAAGAACTGAAAACCTCATTTGAATACCTTGATAAAAATTGGGATGCGAAAGAAATTGAGATTTTTAAGAACATTTCAGAAAATGATTCTACAACACCGAGAAATTACCACTTCGGAATTGGAATGCACTTAAGAAATAATCTATTGAGACATAATGAACAATCAGAAAATCTAACCAGATTTTTTGACTCAATCGGAATTCATCATTACGATGATATGTCTTCAATTATTTTGACTTCTTATCATAGACATCTGAATAAAGAAAACATCGAACTACAATCCCAAGTGGATAAATATGTGGAATATTGGAAACCTATAATTGAGTGTGAAAAAAATCAGAAAATAAAAGCAGTAGAAATTTATAACAAATTTAAGGTTGGAGACTCTATAAAAGTAAGAATGCCTGTTAGCGAAAATAATAGTGTTGTTGATTATCCTTGTGGGAATGGAACTTTAGAATGGGAATTTGATGAATCAAAAGACCTTTCTATAAGCGGAATAATTACTGACAAGTATAATATTAACAGCGAGACGAATGTGTTTTTTAAAGTTAAAGTTTTAAGTAAAAACCATCCGGAAACTGAAATTATGATGGAAGAAGTAAATGTTGGAGACGAATTCAATTTTGGACTTTCAACTACTTGGAAAATAGAATAAAAACTACTGGCAACACCGTGTATAATTTATTGCTAGTTATAGCCTACTTACGAAAGTCCTCGCGGACTTTCTATCTGTGATTTATTTGCTAACTTTAATGCTTAAACACGCAACGAAATCATACACAAAACCGTTGTGTGTAATTAGAAGAACCGCATAGAAATAGTAATTCAATCAAAAACAAAGTGAGCATATTCTCTTATCATTTAGTCGAACGACCATTTTTTATTGCGGTAAAAGGAATATTCTCGAATCCGGTTTCAAAGAACGTAAAAGGACTGATTCACTCCGAATACATGACGGCAATGACTCTAGGTTCACCTATTTTTTCTCCATCTAGAGTTTTAATAGGTCAAGTAGCAGTCTTTATGCAATGGGAAAATGAAAATGCACTTGAAAACTATTTGGAACAGGACAGTTTTGGAAGAACTTTAGCAAAAGGTTGGCATGTACGTTTGTCTTTTATAAGAGAATGGGGAAAGTTTAGCGGATTCAAAATACCAAATGATAGAGACCAATTAGAAAGTTCAAATTCTCCTGTTGTTGCTGTTACAATTGCAAGAATGAAACCTTTTGCAGTTCCTAGATTTATACATTGGGGCAGACCAGTTGAAAAGCTTGTTAGAGACCATCCAGGAACAATTCTGTCATTAGCCTCAGTTAAATTCCCTAACACAGTCTCAACCTTTTCAATTTGGAAATCTGAAAAAGAAATGACCGACATGGTGCATGGTCATAGTAAAGTGGAAAAACCGAAAAGGCATTCGAACGCAATGAAAGAAAGGGAAAGAAAAGACTTTCATTTTGAGTTTACCACTCTTCGATTTAAGCCTTTAGCGGAGTTCGGAAAATGGAAAGGTCAATCGAATTTTATTCCCAATACTTAAACCTTGTTTGTGGAGATGGGAATAGCTAGTAAAAATCAAAGCATTCAGGATTGGATTACTCAACAATGGGTCATACTGTTTGGACAAAGAATTGACAATGATAAATACCAATGGCTTTTAGGACCATTTGGAGGAACAAAAGGAATCGGGCTAAAATTCGTTGAGCAGTTAGCTAAAGATGAGCGTTTAGCAATTGATAAACAAAGAAAAAACAAAGGATTACTTGATTCAATTCAGAATCTAGGACTATCAGAAATTGAACTAAAGAAGTTATCTCCAGACGTAATTGACTTCTATGAGAACACATCAAATTATGACCTGCTCCTAAAAGCAAAATGGAACCCGTTTTTCAAAATTTTCGGAACTATAATAAAAGGTGTCTTCAGTAGGAGAATTGAACAACTGAATGTTCCCATTGAAAACTTAGAAGATGCCTCAGGACTAACAAATGAAATAATAAAACTAGTCGATTCAAGGACTAATGAAGTTAAAAGGACAATTTGGCTAAGGACATTTAAATCGACAGGTCAAGTTGTTTACTCAGGAGTTTATGAGACATGCTCTTTACCAAACAAACAGATTTGTATCAAGGCTATTTTTCCTTTGCCAAATGGAAACGCAACTGTGATACTAACTCCTAGTGTTGGCAAAAATGGAGAACTCATTTTAGATTCTTCGGGACAAAGAATTGGAGATAGTGGATTTTACTTTTTGCTCAGGGACTCCAAAGGACAATTATGGAGTAAATTTATCAAGTCGTTCAAAGACAAATTGGTGGTAAAAAGCATAAATGATAGAATTACCGCGACACAGACATTGACTTTGTGGAATTTGAAAGTTCTTGAATTTAAATATGAAATAAAAAAAACTACACACAACAAGGTGTATAGTGCATAGCACCCTTCGGGATGCTACGACACCATACACTAAACGTTGTAGCCAATTACAGAAAAATCAAAATGAAGAATATACTATTAACTTTTATTTTATTGACAAGCGGAATTTTGTTCGCCCAAAAAACTGACAG
>NZ_SLXM01000020.1 GCF_004345825.1 Tenacibaculum skagerrakense | reverse complement strand
ACAGGTGCTACGGGTGAAACCGGAGCTACAGGAAGCACAGGTGCAACAGGACAAACTGGTGCGACAGGAAATACAGGTGCAACAGGACAAACTGGTGCGACAGGAAGCACAGGGGCGACAGGAAACACAGGAGCGACAGGACAAACTGGTGCAACAGGAAGTACAGGTGCAACAGGAGAAACTGGTGCAACAGGAAGCACAGGTGCAACAGGACAAACTGGGGCTACAGGAAGCACAGGGGCAACGGGTGAAACCGGAGCAACAGGACAAACTGGTGCGACAGGAAACACAGGAGCTACAGGAAATACAGGTGCAACGGGGACAACTGGAGCGACAGGAAGTACTGGTGCGACAGGAAGCACAGGAGCTACAGGAAATACAGGTGCAACGGGTGAAACCGGAGCAACAGGACAAACTGGTGCGACAGGTCAAACTGGAGCTACAGGAAGTACAGGTGCTACGGGTGAAACCGGAGCTACAGGAAGCACAGGTGCAACAGGACAAACTGGTGCGACAGGAAATACAGGTGCAACTGGACAAACTGGTGCGACAGGAAGCACAGGGGCGACAGGACAAACCGGAGCTACAGGAAGCACAGGAGCAACAGGACAAACTGGTGCGACAGGACAAACCGGAGCTACAGGAAATACAGGTGTAACGGGGCAAACTGGTGCGACAGGAAGCACAGGGGCGACAGGACAAACCGGAGCTACAGGAAGCACAGGAGCAACAGGTCAAACTGGTGCGACAGGAAATACAGGTGCAACGGGTGAAACTGGTGCGACAGGAAATACAGGTGCAACAGGACAAACTGGTGCGACAGGAAATACAGGTGCAACGGGTGAAACTGGGGCGACAGGAAGCACAGGGGCGACAGGACAAACCGGAGCTACAGGAAGCACAGGAGCAACAGGTCAAACTGGGGCTACAGGAAATACAGGTGCAACGGGTGAAACTGGGGCGACAGGACAAACTGGAGCAACAGGAAGTACAGGTGCAACAGGACAAACTGGTGCGACAGGACAAACTGGAGCAACGGGTCAAACTGGTGCGACAGGAAATACAGGTGCTACTGGTGAAACCGGAGCAACAGGAAGTACAGGTGCAACGGGTGAAACTGGTGCGACAGGAAATACAGGTGCAACAGGACAAACTGGGGCGACAGGAAATACAGGTGCAACAGGTGAAACTGGGGCGACAGGAAATACAGGTGCTACGGGTGAAACCGGAGCTACAGGAAGCACAGGTGCAACAGGACAAACTGGTGCGACAGGAAATACAGGTGCAACTGGACAAACTGGTGCTACGGGTGAAACCGGAGCTACAGGAAGCACAGGTGCAACAGGACAAACTGGTGCGACAGGAAATACAGGTGCAACAGGACAAACTGGTGCGACAGGAAGCACAGGGGCGACAGGAAGCACAGGGGCGACAGGAAACACAGGAGCGACAGGACAAACTGGTGCAACAGGAAGTACAGGTGCAACAGGAGAAACTGGTGCAACAGGACAAACTGGTGCGACAGGAAGCACAGGTGCAACAGGACAAACTGGGGCTACAGGAAGCACAGGTGCAACGGGTGAAACCGGAGCAACAGGACAAACTGGTGCGACAGGAAACACAGGAGCTACAGGAAATACAGGTGCAACGGGGACAACTGGAGCGACAGGAAGTACTGGAGCGACAGGAAGCACAGGAGCTACAGGAAATACAGGTGCAACAGGACAAACTGGTGCGACAGGAAATACAGGTGCAACGGGTGAAACTGGGGCGACAGGAAGCACAGGGACGACAGGACAAACCGGAGCTACAGGAAGCACAGGAGCAACAGGTCAAACTGGTGCGACAGGAAATACAGGTGCAACGGGTGAAACTGGGGCGACAGGACAAACTGGTGCAACAGGACAAACTGGTGCGACAGGACAAACTGGAGCAACAGGACAAACTGGTGCAACAGGAAGCACAGGTGCAACGGGTCAAACTGGTGCGACAGGAAATACAGGTGCTACTGGTGAAACCGGAGCAACAGGAAGTACAGGTGCAACGGGTGAAACTGGTGCGACAGGAAATACAGGTGCAACAGGACAAACTGGGGCGACAGGAAATACAGGTGCAACAGGTGAAACTGGGGCGACAGGAAATACAGGTGCTACGGGTGAAACCGGAGCTACAGGAAGCACAGGTGCAACAGGACAAACTGGTGCGACAGGAAATACAGGTGCAACAGGAAGTACAGGTGCAACGGGACAAACTGGTGCGACAGGAAGCACAGGGGCGACAGGACAAACCGGAGCTACAGGAAATACAGGTGTAACGGGACAAACTGGTGCGACAGGAAGCACAGGGGCGACAGGACAAACCGGAGCTACAGGAAGCACAGGAGCAACAGGACAAACTGGAGCAACAGGAAGCACAGGTACAACAGGACAAACTGGTGCGACAGGAAATACAGGTGCAACAGGAAGTACAGGTGCTACTGGTGAAACCGGAGCAACAGGAAGTACAGGTGAAACGGGTGAAACTGGTGCGACAGGAAGCACAGGAGCTACAGGAAATACAGGTGCAACAGGTGAAACTGGGGCGACAGGAAATACAGGTGCTACGGGTGAAACCGGAGCTACAGGAAGCACAGGTGCAACAGGACAAACTGGTGCGACAGGAAATACAGGTGCAACAGGAAGTACAGGTTCAACGGGACAAACTGGTGCGACAGGAAATACAGGTGCAACAGGTCAAACTGGAGCAACAGGAAGCACAGGGGCGACAGGACAAACCGGAGCTACAGGAAATACAGGTGCAACAGGACAGACTGGTGCAACAGGTCAAACTGGGGCTACTGGAAACACAGGTACAACAGGAAACACAGGTACAACAGGAAGCACAGGAGCAACAGGACAGACTGGTGCGACAGGAAACACAGGAAACACAGGAGCTACAGGAGAAACTGGTGCGACAGGTAATACAGGTGCAACGGGTGAAACCGGAGCAACAGGAAGCACAGGACAAACAGGTGCAACAGGACAGACTGGTGCAACAGGAAATACAGGTGCAACAGGTGCTACAGGAGCTACGGGTGATGCATATATTAAAGCATTTGCAAAAGTTAATGGAGCTACCGGAGCATTAATAAGATCACAAGGTGTTACTTCAGTAGTTAGAAATAGTGCTGGTAATTATACTGTAACAATACCTGATAGAGGTAATTCTGATTATATTATACACATTACAGCGTTTAGTAATGCTACGTTTCAAGTTAGCGGTCAAGTTACTTCTCAAACAAGTACAACATTTACTGTTCAACTATATGCTAGTAATACATACCTATATTACATAGATGCTAATTGGTACTTTACTATTGAAGATTTTTAAAATAAACAAACACTAATAAATGAAGAAAATCATAATTCTATTAGTTTTTTTTAGTGCTATCTATGCTTATGCTCAAGTATTTACTGGTACCCCGGTATCTGGATTTCCTAGTGGAACAACAGCTGAGATAACCGCTTTAACTCCATCTACACAGGGTATTGTTGCTTACAGTACAGATGAAAAAATATTTTATTATTATGATGGTGCTTCATGGTTAAGCTTACGATCTCCACTAAATTCAGCAAAAATTTTCTACCCTCCCTCGGTAGCAATAGATGCATCTACAACTGGAACTGGAAGAACGTTAAACTTGTATAATGAATATATTTCTCAATTTGGTTCTCCAGCAGTAGTTAGTACAGGAGCTCCAACTAGTATACCAACATATGCTGCTAATGAACTTTATTATTATATAACAGCCTATGATACCAGTGTTTTAACTATTACAAGTATTGATGCAAGTGGCCTTATGACATACAATGTTGATAGTGTACCTAATGATGATAATACAATTGTTAACGTAGTATTTGTTGTTAAATAATGAAATTTAAAATACTCTATATAATATTATTTATAACTACACCTTTTCTGTATAGTCAATCTACTAATGATTATAGAACTGTAGCATCAGGTAACTGGACCAATGTAGCCATTTGGGAAGTGTACAATGGTTCTGCTTGGGTAGCAGCAACCAATTATCCTGGTCAAGTAGCTGGTGCTAATGATGTTACGATTGGTAATGGTGTAACGGTTACTATTAACAGTAACATTACTGGTGCTATTAACTCCGTTACTTTAGGAGATAGAACTGGCGGAATTGACAACTTATTAATTAGCAATACTTCTAGCTTAAATGTAAATCAGTTTACAATAGCTTATGATGGATTACTTAATTGGACAGTAAATAAAACTTTTTCATTACCTGCAGGTACGGCTTTTGCTGTTCAATCTCCTAACCCAGATCCTTCTCTTCAATTAGGTGTAGATCACGGAATATTTGAAAATACCACTGCATGTAGTGCTTCTAAAATACTACAAATTGGTTCAACAAAATACGCCACTTGTAATGGTGGTGGAGGTAGTAGTGTAGTTACTTTTAACACAGTAAATAATGAAGGTGGAAATTTAAGTGTCTTTCCTACAGCTACACCAGATCCTGCATGTGCAAATCAATTATTACAGCTAAATGCAAATCCTGGTGGAACAGAAGTTAATGACACTCCCCTAACCTATAACTGGACGGCTAGTGCTCCTTCTGGTTATTCATTCAGCTCAACCATAGAAAACCCAACAGACACACCTCCTACTCCAGGGAGTTATACATACGAAGTTACAGTGACCAATAATTCGGGTTTAACTTCTACTGGAACAGTTACAGTGACTGTTGAAAATTGTAATAAAACTATAATAACAAATCGAAGAATAACTTTTAGAGTAACAAATTAAATCCCCAATGAAAAAAAAAATAGTACTAATATTTATTTTTTCCCTTACATTTAATTCTATTCAATCACAAGTATTTCCAGGAACTCCAGTATCTGGTTTACCGAGTGGTACTACTGCAGAAATCAATGCAATTCCTAATCCAGTAGAAGGAATTATTGTTTATAGCACAGATCAAAAAATACTATACTATTACAATGGTACCAATTGGGTTTCTACCAGTGGAGCTAATTGGTTATTAAGTGGAAATGCATCAACTACAACTTCAAATTTTCTTGGAACAATAGACGATGTTCGTATGCAAATCCGTTCCAATAATACTCCTATTTTAGAATTTGGTCGCAGACAAACATTAGGATTAACTCAAGGATTTCCTGACTATACAGATAATAACCAACCTTTAATGCATTTAAATGGTAATGGTAGTACTGCTGCACTTCAATTTGCTGCTGCTGGAGCTTCATTTTACAAACCCATGTTTTTCACAACTACTAATGGTAGTTTTCGTTTAAAAGGAAGTGCTGGTGTTACCGATTTATTTGAAATTGGTTCTGGAGGACCTTCAAATGATGGTCGATTGGAATTTATTATTGGTGATGATGGTGCTGAACCTATCATTTTTAAAAGATATGATTATCGTAATGGACAATTTCATAAAGAACTGTTTAGAGTTCAAGGTAGTAATAATACCGCCGCCGCTAAAACAAGGTTTGGTGTTAATTTAAATACTGCTGAAATTCCTGTTGATAGCGATTATGACGATGCTCAATCCGGATTTAATATTGCTAACTCTACACTTCAAGTTGATGGTTCTATTTCTAAATCATTAGATATAATTAATAGTAACACTACATTAACTGAAGACCATTATGCTGTAGTTATAAATGGAAATTATACCATAACATTGCCTAATGCTAATACTTGTAGTGGTAGAGAATACATCCTTAAAAATAATACTTCGAATACGATAACAATTTCTAACTATTTGAATTTATCAAATTCAAACACTTCAACTATTGCAGCAAATAGTACACTTAATATTCAAAGTGATGGTACTAATTGGCAACAAATGAATAATGCAAATTCTTCAAGTGGAACGCTAACTTTAGTTGATAAATATAATAATTCAGACTCAACAATAACTATTGCTGATTTTAATACTAATGGTACATTAATACCTTTAAACTCGGTAAGAGTTTCTAGTGGTTCTGTTGCAAATACAACAAGTGATCAAGTTCAAGTTACAGAATCTGGTTTGTATGAAGTATCGTATAGTGTTTCTTTGAGAAAAGAAAACGGAGCAGATTTTAGTAGTGGAGGAAATAGTTCATTAGAAGTAGTTGTTTGTGAAAATACCAACCCTATCTCAAATACAGGTAGTATTGTTACCTTAATTGGTAACACAAATCAACGATATGTAACTGCCTCAAGAACTGTTTTTCTGAACTTAACTGCCTTTCAAAGCTATGGTATTAAGATTAGAGAAAAAAGTATTAATAGTACTGGTGAAGTAGTTATCGACGGAAACGCTACAGGAATGACTCTAAGAAAAATCAATTAATGATTTATTACTCATCTTCAAGTTTATGAAAACTGTATTAACTATTTTATTTTTTTCTTTTCTTTTACAAATTCAATCACAAGTATTCCCAGGCACACCTGTATCGGGTTTTCCAAGTGGTACTACTGCACAGATTAATGCTACTTTGAATCCTGTAGAAGGAGTTATTGCTTACAGTACCGATCAAAAAATACTATACTATTACAATGGTACAAATTGGGTTTCTACCAGCGGAACCAATTGGTTATTAAGTGGAAATGCATCTACAACAACTTCAAATTTTCTTGGAACTATTGACGATGTTCGTATGCAAATCCGTTCTAATAATACTCCTATTTTAGAATTTGGTCGTAGGCAAACATTAGGATTAACTCAAGGATTCCCTGATTATACAGATAATAATCAGCCTTTAATGCATTTAAATGGTAATGGTAGTACTGCTGCTCTTCAATTTGCAGCAGCAGGTGCATCATTTTATAAACCTATGTTTTTTACAACTACCAATGGGAGTTTTCGTTTAAAAGGAAGTGCTGGTGTTACCGATTTATTTGAGATTGGTTCTGGAGGTCCTTCAAATGATGGACGATTAGAATTTATTATTGGTGATGATGGTGCTGAACCTATCATTTTTAAAAGATATGATTATCGTAATGGACAATTTCATAAAGAACTATTTAGAGTTCAGGGTAGTAATAATACTGCTGCTGCTAAAACTAGATTTGGAATTAATTTAAATACTGCTGAAATTCCTGTAGATAGTGATTATGACGACTCTCAATCTGGATATAACATAGCTAATTCTACTTTGCAAGTTGTTGGTTCAGTTTCTAAATCAATACTTTCAGTTAATA
Source organism: Tenacibaculum skagerrakense (assembly GCF_004345825.1). GTDB lineage: Bacteria > Bacteroidota > Bacteroidia > Flavobacteriales > Flavobacteriaceae > Polaribacter > Polaribacter skagerrakensis. The sequence continues at coordinate 8,817 of NZ_SLXM01000020.1, read as the reverse complement.
GTAATATCACTCTAACAGAAGATCACCATACGATAGTGGTTACTGCTAACTCAACAATTACATTACCGGCAGCTAACACTTGTTCGGGTAGAATTTATGTGATTAAGAATATTTCAGGGAATACCATATCTATTTCTAGTTATTTAAATCAGTCAAATACATCCTCTACAACTATCGGTTCAATAAATTTATGGTTACAAAGTGATGGAGTAAATTGGCAACAAATAAATACTTCCTCAAATAATTCAACTAATTCTAATGCTGGATTACAATATTTTACGTGGAATATTGCTAATACATCACAACCAAATATTGATAATCCTCGTTCCTTAGGTGTATCAACAACTCAAGGAACAATTACCTCAGACTTAAATGATACCGCAAGAAGTTCAATAACCCCAGATACTGATGGTTATATTTTAATGTATACTGGAACATTAGAAGTTCAAAATGCGGGAAGTTTTACTTTCAACGCTCGATCAGATGATGGTACCAGAATTTATATTGATGGAGTTTTAGCAGTTGAAAATTGGTTTGATCAAGGACCAACTACTCGATCTGGAACTATTAATTTAGCCGCAGGAAAACACAAAATAGAATTTTGGTATTATGAAAACGGAGGTGGAGATTTTATGCAGTTTACTTGGGGGACAAATCCTGATGGATATACTGTAGGGAGTACTATTAATGCAAACCAATTTATTGTTGAATAAAATTAAGTTTATTTTCAATGAAATATTTATTATTTTTCTTTTTTCTTTTTTCTTTTTTAAAAATTAATGGTCAAGTATTCCCAGGCACTCCTGTATCGGGTTTTCCAAGTGGTACTACTGCGCAAATTAATGCTATTGCCAATCCAGTTACAGCAACGCTAGCGTACAGTACCGACGAAAAAGTATTTTATTATTATGATGGAACTGATTGGGTAGCTTTAAAAACTTCTCCCAGTGTTTATGTTGGTTCATTTATAATAAATGCTCCTGGAGGATCTACTAGTACTTCATTTACAACTCAAGTAACAGGAATTCCATTTCAACCAAGTCAAGTTACATTTACCGCGTATGCTAATATCGAAAGTTTTGGATTAAATAATGATAATCAAACAAGTAATAATGACCAAGGTATTGCAAATTCTTTTGGAAATATGACTGGTTTCGCAAGAAACGATGGATCATCAATAACTCAAAACGTTATCTACATTGGAGGTAGTGGTAACTCTATTAATGATATTTCCAGATATTCATCGAACACTCAATGTATAGGTATAAGATATGGAAACCAAAATGGAGATAATTTAGGTGTTCTATCTGCAACGTTAAATTCTTTTGATTATAATACAGCCACTTCTACTGGAGGATTTACTTTCAATATTTCTTATACTATAGGAACTACAGGAAATGCTAGTAGAAATGATGATATACTTAACGAAAGTTTAGTTGTATTGTATACTGCTTATAAATAAAACACAATTTTTCAAACTTCTAATGTAATTCTACTGTGACTTTCTAAAACATTTTGTGTCTTATTATCGATAGATAAATTAATACTTAGCTGTAAAAATTCATGAAAAATTACTATTTATCCTGAAAAACATGATTTTCATCGAAATAAATATTTTACAACTGAATATTAATCTTAGATTTGTTTCAGCAACAGTGAGGTTGTAAGTTTCAACATAATAAGAACAGAATGATCCATATCCCTAAAGTAATGGCACGTTTATTTGCATGCCTAATAGTTATTACTGCGTCTACTTCAAATGCCCAATCAGCTTTCAAAAATTTTGGTTCAATTCAAATGCATAATGATGCTTCGGTTGGTTTTCATACAGATTTAATAAACGATGGAGATTTCGAAAATAATGAAGGATTAACAGGATTTTACAGTGACAATGAAGTAAGAACTATATCTGGTTTAAACAGAGCGGTGTTTAATAATATTGAAATCGATGCTCTTAATGACCTAAACTTAGCAACTTCTCTTGGGATAAGAAATGAGCTACAGTTTATTAATGGTAAGGTAAATACTCCTAGAAATAATACTTCAATCTCTTTAGACTTTATTAATCATAATTTTTACGTAGGAGAAGATGATGATAGACATACAGATGGATATACTTCTGTTTTAGGAACTAACGAGTTTATATTCCCTATTGGAGATGATAATCGTTTTAGACCAATGATTACTCCTGTACAAACTTCAGAAGCTTATTTTAACGGTGCTTACTTCTCTGAAAATCCAAATACACCATCAACATTTTCAACAATCTTTTCTACTAATGATAAAGAAGTAATTCTGAAAAGCATTAGTAGTTACGAATTTTGGGATTTAGATGGAACTACTGAAACATCTATTACCTTAACTTGGGATACTTTTAGCAACATAGAAAACATTTCTCCTCTTACATCTTTATTGCGTGTTGTTGGGTGGAGTAAAGCAGAAAATAAATGGATAAACCTTGGAGGTGTTAACATTCAAGGTGATTTAACTGAAGGAAGGATTACTTCTCAAAATTTTATTCCTAATGATTATGAAGTAATAACTATAGGTTCTATTTTCTCTGATATTGAATTAGGTGATAGCAATAACTATTTAATATCTCCTAACGAAGATGGTACTAACGATGCATTAGTATTTGAAGGATTAGAACTTTATGAAAAAAATGAATTAATCATTTTCAACAGATGGGGTAACGAAGTTTTCAGAAAAAATAATTATGAAAATGATTGGGTTGCCATTTCAACAGGAAGAGCAACTATACAACAAGCTAAAAAATTACCTGCAGGAACATACTTCTATACTTTAAAGTTTGGTAATGATAGATTAGACAGAACTAAAAAAGGTTGGGTATATATTAGTTATTAATTATTTTTGAATAAACTTTTTTCTTGACTGAACATACTTTTGTTATACCTACTTATAAAGAGTCTCCATTTCTAGACTCTTGTATTTTAAATTTAAAAAAGCAATCTGTAGCAAGTACTATTATTATTACTACTTCTACACCTACTGAACAAACTAAAAATGTAGCTGATAAACATAATATTAAATACTATGTTAACGATAATGGAAAGTTTGGTATTGGAAACGATTGGAATTTTGCGCTGTCTAAAGTTGAAACAAAATTAGCCACCATTGCTCATCAAGACGATATTTACGAAAAAGACTATACTGAAAGCATTTTAAAAACTTCTTCGAAACATCAAAACTCTTTAATATTTTTTACTGATTATAATGACTTAGTTGGTGATACTATTAGAAGTAACTCCTTAAATTATTACATAAAAAAAACCTTACTTCTACCCTTTCTATTTAAAGCAACTCATAAAAGTCATTTTTTTAAAAAAAGTATTTTAGTATTTGGAGATGCTATATGTTGCCCTTCGGTAACCTTTAATTTAGAGAACATACAAAATCCTGAAAGTTTATTTTCTCCTAACCATAAATGTGTTTTGGACTGGATTGCCTGGTTACAACTTGCTAAGGAAAAAGGAAGCTTCACCTTTGTTAACAAAAAACTCATTCAACATAGAATTCACGAAAGTTCTGAAACCTCAGTTTCATTAAACTCTGGTGTTAGAAAACAAGAGGAATTTGAAGTTTTTAAGAGTATCTGGGGAAAAGGTTTCGCTAAATTTTTAATGTATTTTTATTCTTTAGGTCATAAAGACAATATCGTTTAGCTTTTTTGAGCCACTGAAATAAATTCATTGTACTTAAAGAACTTACCCACAAATCTTGGAAAAGGAAATGAATAAAATTTCTTTTCAACTACACCTATCTCAGAAAAAATTCTTTTTACAACTTCAAAATCGGTAAACTGAACATGCGTTTGGTCTGAGGCATAACCTGCTTCTTGAGGAGTAATTACTACCACTTTACCATTATCTTTTAAAAACGGTAAGTATTCTTTTAACAAAGCTGTAGCTTGTTGCTCAGTCATATGCTCGGCAACATGAGCTAACAAAATAGAATCAAAAGTCTTTTCTTTGCTATATTCAGAAGACAAAAACTCTTCATTAGTATAAGCCTTCAATCCTTTCTCCTTACAAATAGCTACAGAATCTTTATTATGGTCAACTCCTACTCCATTTCCTTTTAAATGAAGTAAATTTCTACCAATTCCACACCCAACATCTAATACGAAGCCTAAATCTAATTTATTGATGTTATATCTATAAGGTCTTTGAACATCTAGTAATGTTTTCCACCACACAAACTGTTTATCTACTAATCTCTCTGTATAATCTTTATCAATTGTGTTTTTACTCATTACTGTTGTGGTTTTAATTGATTTTTAGCATAGTTTAAATTATTCTTAGCTAACACAAAATCAGGAGCAATTTCTAATGCTTTTTCACAAGCTTCAATCGCTTTTTCATATTGTTTCATCGATGAATAAGAACTACATATGTTATTGTAAGCTTGATGAAAATCTGGTTTCAGCACCAATGCCTTTTCACATACTTCAATACATTCCTTAAACATGCCTCTGTTATAATACAATAAACTTAATTCTAAATATTTCCCAGCAGTTGGATTCACTTCAGCCTCTTCTGCCATAATTGTCAGTCTATCTTTTTTATTATTAGCTAAATCTTTATGCTCTAGCGCTACTTGATCATTAGGTAAAATAGTTAATGTTTCAGCTACTAAATCCTTCAATTTAGTCCACTCTTCTAAACCATAATAAGTTCGAATCAATAAATGTCTATTTGCTAAATTATAGGAGTTTAAGTTAATAGCTTTTTCTCCATAAATCATAGCTCTTTCTAAATCCCCTTTCTTACTCAATTCTCTTGCGTAATAATAATAAGGCAAATCGTCGTTAGGTTTTAAAGCAATTGCTGAGTTAAAAAACTCTTCCGATTTTTGATAGTTTTTCATTGCTGAATTAAGAATCCCTAAATTAATATGTAGCGTATGATAATTAGGATATATTTTAAGCGCTCTATTAAAATAATTTGAAGCTTCTGGATAATTTCCTTTAGCCATTTGAGTTAATCCATAATTCATTAATCCTCGTCCATTTTTTGGGCTTTTTTGAGTTACATCATACCAAAAAGTTTCATCATTTAACCAAACCTTATTTCTTTGATACGTTCCGTAAGCATATGAAAAAAGAACCATAAAAATCCCGGCTCTAACACCGTTCATTTTCCAGTTAGTATTCAATAGCTCTTTTTCAAACTTTAAAACATATAAACCAATGGCATACGTAATACTAAAAGTTAAACCTATAAAAGGAAAAAACATTCTATGATCGTTCATTACTTCTGAAAGAGGTGCAAGAGAAGTTGGCAGTAAGGCGAACATAAACCATAATAAACCAAAAGCGATTGGTCGTGTTCTTCTTTGTAGTGAAGTTTTTACAGTTACATAGATTAATGCTCCTAAAAATAAAATCCCAGCAATAACTCTATCATCAAAAAAATTAGGAATAACTGTCCAATCGGTATCACCACTTAAGCTAAATGGCAAGAAAAAACTCACAAAATAATGAAACCAAACAAAAGGTTGTGTTTGTATATAATGCACAACATTATTCGATAATCCTGCTATTGAGCCCGTTTTTATTAATGTATACGATTGTACCAATACAATACCAATAATTAAAGGAAGTAATGCTAAAATTAAGTTTAAAGAAGTTTTTACATTCTTAACTTTAAAAAAATCGACTATAGATTTATCTTTTTCAAAGAAGAAAACATACACAAACAGTAACATTGGTAATACTATGATTGTTTCCTTTGCTAGTACACCAATCATAGCTGGAATAATGTACAAGTAATTTTTTCTTGTTTTAGGTTTCAACACATATAAACAAAAAGAAATAACTATAAAAAAGGTCGATAAAACATCTGATCTTGATATAATGTAATTAATAGTTTCAGCATTTACCGTATGAATACCATACCATCCTACTGCAAATAAACAGATGTAAACAGCCCACTTATGTTCTAAAGCTTCAGAAGTAATTTTTCGAAACATATAAAACATCAGAATTAGCAATGTTATAAAAATAATGAATGTTGATAAGTGAAAATAAAAAGGATTCAGTCCGCCTCCAATCCAGTAATCAACTGCTAAAGTAGTAGTAACTACTGGTCTCAATCCCCAATGGTCTTTTGAGGAACTTACCATTTTAGTATCCACAAAAAACTTAGGTATATTTTTAATGCTTCTAATATTTACATTGTTTACAATAGTATGACTGTCATCGAAGTGAAATCCATTTTTAAAATGATTGGAATAAGTGATTAATAACCCTATAAAAAGAATACCTGATAATATTAAAATGTTTCTTTTCTTAACATTCATAAAAAATAATCTATATTAGTTTTTGCAAACCCAAATTACTAAATTTTAGCCTATAAACTAATAGATGGATTCCAATTTTTCAGATCACAAAATAGCTATCGTAATTCCTTACTATAATGCTTCTAAACAAATTATTAGAGTAGTCTCTAAAATTCCTGATTTTATAGACTCTGTTATTATTGTTGATGATTGTGGAAAAGAACCATTACCCGAAAAAGAGATTGAGGCAATTTTAGTCGATAAAAATAAATTTATCTCCCTAAAAAATGAGGTTAATTTAGGAGTTGGAGGAGCTACAATGAAAGGATTTCAATATGCAATAGATAACAATTACGAAATAGTTGTAAAAGTCGATGCCGATGATCAAATGGATTTAAGTTATCTTCCTAAACTATTAACTCCTTTAATTCAAAATAAATCCTCAATCGCAAAAGGAAACAGATTCAAAGATTTAAAAGCTTTAAAAGCGATGCCTTTTGTTAGAAAATTTGGAAACTTAGGTATTTCTTTCCTTACAAAAGCAGCTACTGGTTACTGGCATAATTTTGATCCTACAAATGGTTTTTTAGCGATAAAAACAGCTGTTCTAAAAGAAATCGATTTTTCAAAAGTACACAATAGGTATTTTTTCGAAACTTCATTATTAGCTCAGTTTTACTTCCAAGATGCAAAAATTATTGATATTCCGATGCCAGCTATTTATGGTGATGAGCAATCTAATATGAATGTGTTTAAAATGCTATTTATATTCTCACAGAATTTAACTATTACATTTTTCAAGCGCATTGTTAAACGTTATTTTTTATATGATTTCAATATTGGTTCAGTTTATTTGCTAATAGGAATTCCTTTATTTCTATTCGGAATTATATTTGGTATTCAAACATGGATTATTCATAGTTCCAATAATACCTTTACACCTACTGGAACTATTATGATAATAACTTTATCTTTAATTTTAGGATTTCAGTTGTTATTACAAGCTATTCAAATAGACATTTCAAATGCTCCTAAAAGTAACTAATCACATTTATTTTCTTGGAGTTGTAGGATTATAACCAAAATCAGCATCAGGTAACTCAATACCTAAATGATTAATAATAAATCCAATACTAGCATAATGATGAATTGCGTGACTATGAGCTTGTACTAAAGCGCTTCCTAAGGTATAATTTGTAGTAACTTTTCCTGTACCTAAATCATCAGTAACTTGAACAATCTTATCAAAATCAGCATCATTTACTGTCTGCAATTTTTCAATAATATTATTAAAATAAGCTATTCCTGATTCAGTTTTTACTTGTGCTAATTCATTTCTTTCTCTATCAGAGAAATCTACATTTCCATTTTCTAACCCATTAAAAATACATGAAAACACATCTAAAATGTGTCTCATATTATTTCCAATACTTGAAAAGTATGGAGGTACTGAACAGTCACTATACTGCTCATCTGAAATTGTATTTAATAATTTTACACCTCTTTGGAGATTTTTCTCGATTGCATCAATCATAACTCAAAAATCATAATTATTTTTTAAACAAAAAAGAAAATCAATAATAATTAACAACTCAATAAATTCTCAGTAAAATCAACATATTGGTAACTATTATTGAAGTTAAATTAAAGAATAATTATAAGAAAAATATTTTTTTGGCACATATATTGAAAAGTTTATTACAAATGCGGTAGCCGAAAAGCGAAAAGAGTAGGCATAACCCTAAATAGTTTAATTATGAAAAAATATTTATTATTAGTAGTAGGTATCATGTCATTTAGCATTTTGAATGCTGACAACTTAAAAAAATCAACAGACAAAATTGGGGTTAACAATCGTTATTACAATAACGCTGTAACCTTTGTTCAAAGAGGAGTTAAATTCCATGTATTTTTGAATGGAGATTTTGATTTTAATACACACCCTAAATTTAAACGAGGTAAAGGAAATGGAATTAGAATTAAAAGAAACTATAAAGGTCAGATTAGACAAATTGGTAATGTATTTATCAACTATGATAGAAGAGGAAATGTAACTAGAATTGGTAAAGTATTTATGAACTATCGATTTGGTCAATTAACTCGAGTAGGAAATATGATAATCCAATATGATAGATGGGGAAATCCTTACTTTAGAGGTAAAGTTAAAGGAAATTATTATAATGACGGATGTATTGTAGATACTGATTACAACTATGGTATTATATATGATTATGATAATGATTTCTTTTTCAGAAAAAGCTTTAAAAAAAATTATAGACAAATAAAAGAAGATGATAATTTCTATTATTTCAAAGCAAAATCTAATGCTAAAGTTGATAAAAGAGATGAATTTATTAAGAGAAGAAAAGTAAAAAAGACAAAGTACAAAACAACAAAAGAAAGTAGAAGATAATTATATAACAAAAAAACGCTCAATATAATATTGAGCGTTTTTTTATAAAAAGAAAGGCGACGACCTACTCTCCCACCATTGGCAGTACCATCGGCGCTAATGGG
>NZ_SLXM01000019.1 GCF_004345825.1 Tenacibaculum skagerrakense | reverse complement strand
AGTGATCTTTCCATATCTGAAAGGTATTAATTTTTCATATAACTGAAAGTGCTGCAATAAAATTGCAGGGTTTTGAACCCTAAATTGAGACCAATCAAATTAATCTATTTCAAGCCTCTTCAGAGGCTTTTTATTTTTTGAGTGTTTTCTCTTAAATTTGTTGAAGACCAAATATAAATCAGATGAAACTCCTTCAAATTTTTAGTTTTTTAAGTATTATAATCCTTTCTTCTTGTATAAGCACTAATAAAAACAAAACTACTCCAGAAAAGAAAGATTTAGTTTTCCATTCATCAAAACTTGAACGTAAAAAGAACGCTCCTTTTTCTGATGCTGTAGAAGTTGGTAACACATTATACTTAGCTGGACAAGTAGGTATAAACCCAACTACAGGAAAATTACCTGAAGGTGGAATTGAAGCTGAAACTCGACAGACTTTAGAGAATATTAAGGAAGTACTTAAATTACATGGCTCAGACCTTGAACATGTTGTAAAATGTACTGTTATTTTATCTACCACAGACGATTTTGCTGATTTTAATAAAATTTTCCGAGAATATTTTCCTAAAAATAAGCCTGCAAGAACTACATTTGCAGCCGGTTTGCTCGTAGGAGCAAAAATTGAAATTGATGTAATAGCAGTAAAAGCAGATGGATTTAAAGACGCAAGAGTTAATTAAACAAGGAAAAATGCTTCCACTAATGGAAGAGTTTTATACTATTCAAGGTGAAGGAGCACATACAGGAACTGCAGCTTACTTTATAAGAATTGGAGGTTGTGATGTTGGTTGTCATTGGTGTGATGTTAAAGAAAGTTGGGATGCGAACCTACACCCTCCTACTCAAACGGATTTAATTGTTGCTAATGCAAAAAAATATGCAGAAACAGTTGTTGTTACTGGTGGAGAACCCTTAATGTGGAGCTTAGATTATATTACTACTCAGTTACAAAAACAACAAATAAAAACGCATATTGAAACTTCTGGAGCTTATAAATTTTCCGGCGTTTGGGACTGGTTTTGCTTATCTCCTAAAAAAACAAAACTCCCTCTAGAAAGAGCTTATCAAGAAGCTGATGAATTGAAAATGATTATTCATAACAAACATGATTTTGAATTTGCTGAAGAGCAAGCAGCTAAAGTGAACGATAAATGTTTATTGTATTTACAACCAGAATGGAGTAAACGTGATAAAATGATTCCGTTGATTATTGATTATGTAATGAACAATCCTAAATGGAAAATATCACTTCAAACACATAAGTATTTAAACATACCTTAATAAAAAAAGCGAAACGCCCCGAAGGGCGTTTTTTTGTACCATGGTATTTACTTTGGTTAGAGTAAAAAGGATACGCTTTTGTTTTCTTTTTTCTCATAGATTTTCCCCGACGACTATGATATAAACTTTTATATCCGACCTTACTATGTATAAGGCTTTTTTAGTAACCGTGACAAAGATATTTTGACTTTGAAAAAGAGAGGTATGGTTTTCCCTTACTTTTAGTATGGGAAAACCATACTTTTTTAAAAATTACTAATAATGAAGTATACTTTTCCTATTTGTTTAGTAATTGATTCATAAAGTTATAACCTTACTATTATAACATAAGGTATCAATCTCACAACAAAACACCTCTATTTAAAAAATCAGTTTAACGATATGTTAATTTTTTAACGCTTTTTAACATTATTGATAAATTTCATATATTTGTAGTTCGATGATGAATTTACATACATATAAAATATTGTGTGCAGCATTGGCACAAGTAAGTTTCGGAAAACCTGAAAAGGATTTTTACCGAAACAGAACGTTATTAGACATATTTAGGAAATGATTAAACATTAAAACCAAAATATTTAAGGCGTTCAATTTTTTTTGAACGCCTTTTTTTATGATTTAAACCAATATTTGAAATTGATAACTCACATATAAGAAATTGAAAGTAGTATTTCATAAAATACTGAGCTACAACCACAAGCACAAAACTTTAGTATCTGGATATTGTCCGGGGAGGAATCTTATTACCTAAAAACAATATAACTAATTGATTATCAATAAAATAAGTGTTAAAATTTTTGATGAGAATTTAAAAACTATATATATTTGTCTTGTGATTGATTGGTAATTTATGAATCACATTTAAAAAGTAAAAACAACGTATTATGAAATTAATTTATTTATCAAACAGTTTAAAAGGACGCTCTATAAGAGGTGTTCATTTTGATGAAAGAATAAGTAATGATGTTTTTTGTATACAGCGATATAATGAGAATGATTAAAATCCATTTTCAATATATATAAGTACAAAGGCATCTAGAAATAGATGCCTTTTTTATTAAAAAAAACACATACGAATATTGACAAAAAATTTTGAGATATCGTTAATATTTCGTATATTGATTAGAGAAAATGAAAAGTTATGAAAAAAATATTATTGCTAATTCTAAATGAAAAAGGACGTTTACTCAATGGAACCTTGCGATTACTAAATTTAAATTGTATAGAAATTAATTCTAGAATAATTTAATTAAAAAAATCAGCTAGCGTTACCTAAAAATTGCAACAAACGCTTCCTATTTAACGACAATGTAGAATTTTCTGAAGCCTTAACTCAATAGGCCTTGGTAGTTCAAAGTCTTCGCGGATTGATATCACATCAATTCAATTCTACAAACCACCTGATTTACTCGGGCTGGATGCTTATTGCCCAGATTTTTCTGGAGCTACACAATCGAAAACAACATTCGATCAACTATCAAGCTGTTTTTACGGCTAGGAAAATTATTGTCAACTATTAAAAAGTAAAGTTATGAGAAATTTAAAATTGTTATTGTTAACGTTCGTATTAGTATTAGCTATCGGTTGTACAGACAACACCGAAAACTTAGTTACCGATACAACACAAAATACAGAAATCACAAACACCGAAAACATCAATGCTTTTGATACAGGGGGAGATGGTACAGGAAATGATGGAAATGATGGTAATGGTACTAAAGATGATGGGAAAGGCTAATAATCTTTAATACACAACTGATTTTAACCTCTTACGTAATTATGTAAGAGGTTTTTTTTAGCTTTGTTAATATTTTAAACAAAATAGCGATTAAAAAAATATATTACTTACTGTTTTTCTTAATTACAATTAATTGTTTTTCCTTAGAAATTAACTATTATCAGACTGAAAGCGATAGTATAAATATCTGGATTAAACAATCAAAAAACAAAGAACTTAGGCTTAATCAAAGGAAAAAACTTTTATTCAAAGCTTATAATTATTTTATAAAAAATAATATCAAAAAACCCATAGTACTTAGTTCAATTGCTTATGAATTTTATAAATTAAAGGATACTTTAAACTTTTTTAAAATCAACCAAAAAGCAAATAGGCTATCTGAAAAACTTAATGATTTATATGCTTTGGGAGATTCGAATTGGAATTTAGCAACATATTATTTAAATGCGAAGATTAGAGACTCAGCCTTTATATATTTTAACAAAGCACACAAAGCATTTATAAAAAACAACAATAAAAAGGAGGCCGGTAAAATTTTATATGGAATGGCCAAAATAAAAGGGTTTTACAGGGACTACACAGGAAGTGAAATTTTACTTATTGAGGCTATAAAAATTTTTAAAGAGTTAAATAATTATGAGTCGTTAAAAAACTCATACAATTATCTTGGTTTGCTTCAATTAGACATTAACGAGCATGATCGTGCCCTAAAGTATTTTCAAAAATCAATAGAAAACTATAACAAAACTAATAAAAAGTATTATCCTGCATTTTTTAATAACATTGGAAATGCTTATTATAACGGGGGCCAATACAAAAAAGCAATAGAATCTTATAATAAAGATTTAAATAATAATAATATTAATATAACGCAATATGCAACTCTTTTAGATAACAGAGCAAACTGTAAACTAGACTTAGGAGATACAACAGAAATAAAAAAAGATTTTTTTAGATCTTTAAAAATAAGAGATAGTTTGAAAATAATGCCAGGAGTGTTAATGAGTTATTTAAGACTAGCTAAATACTATACATTTTTAAAAGATACAACTACAGCTATTAACTACTCTAAAAAAGCTAACGATTTAGCAAAAGAGTTAAAAAACGGAAGAGACTATCTAGCATCATTACAACAACTTGCAGACTTACAACCGAAGAATTCAAAAAAATATTTAGATCGCTATATTCAGTTTAATGACAGTTTAATTAGTGAAGAACGTAGAGCACAAAACAAATTTACGCGTATTGAGTTTGAAACCGATGAACATATTGAGCAGAATAAACTCTTAAGTCAGCAACGTATTTGGATATTTTCTGGAAGTTTAGCTGTTTTATTAATCTCTACTCTACTGTATTTCTTACGTGTACAAAAAGTACAAAACGAAAAACTACAATTAGAAGCCGAACAACAAAAAGCTAATGAAGAGGTATATGTTTTAACACTTCAACAACAAGCAAAATTAGAAGAAGAACGTGTTAATGAACGTAATCGAATTTCCGCAGAATTACATGATGGTATTTTAGGAAAACTATTTGGGACTCGTGTGAGTCTTGGTTTTTTAGGAATGCAAATGCAACCCGACACACAAGAGCAACATCAAACGTTTTTAGACGAATTACAAAACATCGAAAAAGAAATTCGAGATGTTTCGCATAGATTAAGTGAAAATTTTGACGATGCTACTGTAAACTTTACCACAATTATCGAACAATTATTAAAAGATAAAAGCGTTATTGGTAATTTTAAACCTACTTTTACATTCGATGCAACAATCGCTTGGAAAAGTATTGATGAAGTTACAAAAGCAAATGTATATCGAATTATACAAGAGGCATTGCAAAATATTATAAAACATGCTCAGGCTAAAAATGTAACTTTGGATTTTGGTTTGAAAAATCAGAATTTATTAATTACAATTACGGATGATGGTGTAGGCTTTGACTCAAAAAAAGGCAAAAAAGGAATAGGAATAAAAAATATTAAAGCAAGAGTTGATAAATTAAGCGGTTCTGCGAACTTTTTTTCAAAAATCGACCAAGGAACTACTTTAACGATAAAAATCCCTTATATACCTAAAAATGCAGCATAAAAAGTATAATGCGTTATTAATAGATGATCATCCTTTAATTGCAGAAGCGTATAAAAGTGCTTTTAAGTTTATTGAATCTAGAAATGAAGGTGTTTCATTTCATATTTTAACAGCTACCGATTGCGATTCTGCTTGTGAAATTGTAACTGATTATGTAGAAAAAAATGATTTCTTAGATATTGTTTTTCTAGACATGCGTTTACCGCCTTCTAAAGATGGAACGTTACTCTCTGGTGAAGATTTAGGCTTAAAAATAAACGAACTATTACCTGAAACAAAAATTATTGTTTCTACTACTTTTAACGATAATTACAGAGTACATAGTATTTTAAAAAATTTAAATCCTGAAGGCTTTTTAGTCAAAAACGATTTAACACCGGCCGAATTAGTACAAGCAATTGAAGAAGTACTAACAGACCCACCTTATTACAGTAAAACAGTAATGAAACTATTGCGCAATCAGGTTTCAAGTGATTTGCTATTAGATGATATTGATAGAAAAATATTGTACGAGATTTCTATTGGAACAAAAACCAAGGATTTACCAGAAATTGTTCATCTTTCTATGCCTGCTATTGAAAAGCGTAAGCGACAATTACGAAAGATTTTCGCTGTAAGTTCTACTGATGATAGAGAACTTATTTTAACCGCTAAAGACAAAGGTTTTATTTAGTTTTAGAGGTTAGAGGTTAGAGGTTAGAGGTTTAAATATTTTTTTTAAATAAAAATCACCCTAAATAATTATATTAAAAAAGCTCACTTTTCAGTGAGCTTTTCAGTTTTTTATATCTTCTAAGATATCTACTCTTTGTAAACACCCATATTTGCATATTTATCCATACGCTTAGCTACTAGAGAAGTTTCATCTAAATCTTTCAGCTCATCGAAAGCTGATAAAATTTGATTCTTAACTGCTTCAAATGCACCTTGTCTATCAGTATGTGCTCCTCCTGCAGGTTCTTCAATAATTCCGTCAATTAATTTTAACTTCTTCATATCATCTCCTGTTAATTTTAAAGCCGCAGCAGCTTGCTCTTTAAACTCCCAACTACGCCACAAAATAGAAGAACATGATTCTGGAGAAATAACTGTATACCATGTGTTTTCCATCATATATACTCTATCTCCTACTCCAATTCCTAAAGCTCCACCTGAAGCTCCTTCACCAATAACAATAGTAATAATTGGCGTTTTTAAACGAGTCATTTCAAAAATGTTACGAGCAATCGCTTCACCTTGACCTCTTTCTTCTGCCTCTAAACCTGGATAAGCTCCTGGAGTATCTAATAAAGTAACCACAGGAATTCCAAATTTCTCAGCCATTTTCATTAAACGTAACGCTTTACGGTATCCTTCTGGATTTGCCATACCGAAGTTACGATATTGACGCGTTTTAGTGTTATATCCTTTTTGCTGTCCGATAAACATAAACGATTGATCTCCGATTTTTCCAAGACCACCAATCATTGCTTTATCATCCTTTACGCTTCTATCACCGTGCAATTCCATAAAAGTATCTCCACAAATAGCCTTAATATAATCTAACGTATAAGGTCTGTTTGGGTGACGTGATAATTGGACACGTTGCCAAGGCGTTAAGTTTTTGTAAATATCTTTTCTAGCTTTTTGTAATTTTTTTTCGATTTTTTTGCACGTTTCAGTAACGTCTATCTCACTTTCTTTTCCGATATCATGACATTTTGCCAACTGATCTTCCAACTCCTTAATTGGCATTTCAAAATCTAAATATTCCATTTTATAAGTTTGATTTCCGAATTGTTTGTAAAAGCAAACATACTAAATTATCGTTGTAATTTCTTTTTAATTTTTGAAGAATTTTTCAATATACCATTCAACAATACCACAAATAACACTATAAAAGCTCCGTAATAAAACTCGACATTCATCTGTTCTTTCTCTCCAAATATAATGAGAGCCAATACTATAGCATATATAGGTTCTAGATTTATGGTAAGCATTACTGTGTAAGGTGTTAAATATTTCATTACCCTAACAGAAGCTATAAAAGCATAGGCTGTACAAATACTTCCTAAGATGGTTAAATACAACCAATCGGCACTTTTTAAAAGGAAGAAATCAGTAGTAAAACTTCCTTTAAAAGCTAAGAAAATGGTTACTACCACCACACCAAAAAACAGTTGATAAAGTGATATTGTATCTGCCTCATATTTCTTAATGAAAATTCCATTTAACACTGCAAATAAAGCAGATAAAGAAGCAGAAATCAAAGCATAGATAATTCCTAAGCTGTATTGACTTTCAAAATTAAAAATGATGTACAATCCAACCACAACCAACAATCCCATAATCATTTCTGTAGGATTGATTCTCCTTTTAAAAAAAATAGGTTCTATCAATGCTGTAAAAAACGCTCCTGTGCTCATTGTAACCAATGCTACTGATACATTAGAAACTTTAATAGCTTTAAAAAAAGTAATCCAGTGAACGGCTATTATAGCTCCAGTAATAAAAAATTTTAATACAGCTTCTTTAGGTATTGAAAATGATTTCTTTTTGATAAGAAAGTAAATGCAAATAAAAACGACAGCAATTAACATTCTAAACCAAACTAAAGGAATCGCTTCAATAGAAATTAACGCACCTAAAATGGCTGTAAATCCCCAAATGAAAACTATAAAATGTAATAACAGATAATTTTTAAGCTTACTTTCTTGCATTGATATAAAGATAAAGAGCATAAGCTCCAAAAATAATATTTGGCATCCACACGTTAAGTAAAGAGTTGGCACCTGCAACTGCTCCTAATACTTCGGCTACTTTTAAGAAAAACACATAGACGAACATTATAGCAATACCTACAGCTAAATTAACTCCTATTCCTCCTCTTCTTTTTCGATGTGCTAATACAACTGCAATTAGTGTTAGAATATAAGACGCTAAAGGTAGACTTGTTCTTTTATACAGTTCTACTAGGTAGGCATTTAAATTTTTAACTCCCCTTTTCTTGGAAATTTTTATAAACTCAGCTAATTCAGGTGAAGGCATTTCCTGAGCCATGGTAGATTTGTAGTTAAAATCTCTTGGAGTGAAATTAAACACCGTGTCTAGTTTATTTCCTGAGAATATACTATCTCTATCCTTAAATATCTTTCTTTCTTTCCAGTTTAATAATGTGAAAATACTGTCTTTCTCATTCCATCTAATTCTATCTGCTATGAGTTTGTATTTTAACTTTAAACCATCATACGTTTCAGTTGAAAACTGATGCCCAGAATTTCTTTTAAGATCATAGGTTTGAACAAACATATACGTGCTATCGGTTAACTGCAAACTAAAATCACTTATCATTTGATCTTGATAGCGTGTTTTTTTTAGATAGGTATTCTCGAAATTCTTTCTTGTTTTACTACTCGCAGGTACTATATAATGATTCATATACAATGCAACTGCAGTAACAATTGTTGCCCCAACAAAATAAGGATATAGAAAACGGGTGAAAGAAATTTGAGAACTATTTATTGCAACAATTTCTGTATTATTTGCTAATCTAGATGTGAATACAATAACAGCAATAAACAATGCCAGCGGCATAAATGTATTGGTGTAATAAATGATAAAGTTCTTGTAATAGTCATTTACTATTATGAAGAAAGTTAGTGTTTCATCTCTTAGAAACTTATCAATTTTTTCAGAGATATCAATAGCTACCGCAATGGGTATAAGAATTAACAACGTAAATAAAAACGTTGTTAAATATCTCTTTAATATGTACCAATCTAGTATTCTCAAAACTACAAACGATTACTCATTTGTTTTACCATTTTATCTTTCCAATCAGCAAAATCTCCAGCTTTTATATGCTTTCTAGCTTCTCTCACCAGCCATAAATAAAAACCTAAATTGTGTATAGAAGCTATTTGTTTTCCTAGTAATTCTTTTGAAGCAAATAGATGTCTTAAATACGCTTTTGAGTACAGAGTATCTACAAAAGTTATTCCCATTTCATCAATTGGAGAAAAATCGCTTTCCCATTTTTTATTTTTGATATTAATGGTTCCATGAGCAGTAAATAACATTCCGTTTCTAGCATTTCTAGTAGGCATTACACAGTCAAACATATCAACTCCTAATGCTATATTTTCAAGAATATTAATAGGTGTTCCTACTCCCATTAAATATCTAGGTTTATCTTCTGGTAGAATTTGGCAAACCACATCAGTCATAGCATACATTTCTTCTGCAGGTTCTCCTACTGATAATCCACCAATAGCGTTTCCCTCTGCTTCTACAGAAGCAATAAACTCAGCAGATTGCTTACGTAAATCTTTATAAGTACTTCCTTGCACAATTGGAAAAAGCGTTTGCTCATAACCGTATTTTGGTGGCACTTTTCCTAAATGCTCAATACATCTTTTAAGCCAACGATGTGTCATATGCATTGAACTCTTTGCATAGTTATAATCACAAGGATACGGTGTACATTCATCGAATGCCATGATAATATCTGCACCGATAGAACGCTGAATTTCCATTACATTTTCTGGCGTGAAGAAATGCATTGAACCATCTATATGACTTTTAAACTTTACGCCTTCTTCATTAATCTTTCTTCTTCCTGATAATGAATACACCTGATAACCACCACTATCTGTTAAGATATTTCTATCCCAATTCATGAATTTATGTAAGCCTCCGGCTTTCTCAAGAATATCTGTTTGTGGTCTTAAATATAAATGGTAAGTATTACCTAAAATAATATCTGGATTGATCTCATTTTTTAACTCAGATTGGTGAACTCCTTTTACGGAAGCTACTGTACCTACTGGCATGAAAATAGGTGTTTCTATAGTTCCATGATCAGTGGTTATAACACCAGCTCTGGCTTTACTTTTTGGATCGGTAGATTCTAACTTAAATTGCATAGTTGACAAAGATACATAATTGGAAGAATGTGAAAACTTAAATGTTTCTAAATCTATTTTTTTCTTTGGCGTCCAAAACGTGCTTTATAATCCCTTTTAGAAGAAGTATCTTTTTTTGTTGGAGGATTTTCTTTGGAAGCTTCTTCAGTTTTACTTGACGACTTAACAAAAGCATTAATTTTATCCATTTCGGTGTTTGATAGCTCTCTCCATTCCCCAGTTTTTAAATTACCGAGCTCAACATTCATAATCCTTGTCCTTTTTAATTTGGTTACTTCATAACCTAAAAACTCACACATACGTCTAATTTGACGATTTAATCCTTGTGTTAGAATTATTTTAAAAGTATTTGTATTAATCATTTCTACCTTACATTTTTTGGTAACAGTTCCTAAAATTGGAATTCCATTACTCATTCTCTGTAGAAATCGATCATTAATTGGTTTATTAACTGTAACTATATATTCTTTCTCATGATTATTCCCTGCACGAAGTATTTTATTTACAATATCGCCATCATTGGTAAGAAATATTAGACCTTCTGAAGGTTTATCCAATCTTCCTATTGGAAACAATCGTTGGGGATGTCCTACAAATTTTACAATATTTTTGCGCTCTTTACTATCTGTTGTACACACAATACCGACAGGTTTATTAAGAGCAATATACAATGTCTTAGGTTTTGCTTTTAAAGGCTTACCATCAATTTTTACAATATCTCCCTCAAAAACTCTATTTCCAAGTTCGGTAGGCTTTCCATTTATTGTAACTCTACCAGCAGTAATTAAACGCTCAGCTTCTCTTCTAGAGCAAATTCCAGTAGCGCTTATATATTTATTAAGATTGATTGAATCCTGATTGTTTTTTTCCATCAAGGCAAAATTAAACTAAAAAACCTCAGTATTAGCTGAGGTTTTTATATATATTATTTTTTAGGTAAACACTAAAACATGATCATTTTTCTTGTACATCTAGCTAAACTAGGACGACGATCATAATCAAATCCAAGCGTAATCATGTGCGTACCATTATTAAATCCTACAATTTCATTTACCGTAATACTAAATCCATAAGAAACATAAAACTTATCTTTCTTTATTCCAAATAACGGCGCAATGGCATTTGGTGTAAAAAACTGATCGTTTAAGAACGTATAACTAAGTCCTCCCCACACATAACCATTAAATATTTTCTTTCTTAATTTAACGTTTAAGTCGGTACGAGATCTTTTACTTGCTTCAAAATATTCAACAAAAGCTGAAGGCTCTAGTTCTGTATCTCTATTAATTCTATGATTATAGTTCGTATAAACAGAATACCTTCTTAATACTCTTGGTTCACCAGTACTAAAATCTTCAATGTTTTTATCTAATAAGTTTACCACATTAGCACTAAATGCAAAACGATCGAAACGGTATAACATACTTATGTCAAAATTCGAAGAGTTTAACACTCTATCTGGGACAGGTTGAGGTGTGTTGTTCTCTGAAGTATCAATACCAAATTGAATAAAACTATAACTTAATCCAAAAGATAAAAAACTATCATAAACGTTACTTAATGTTAAATGACTTGCTAAAGATAAACGTACTCCTTTTTGAGATGTAAATCCATTTTGATCATTAAACATGGTAAGGCCACCACCAAAACGCTCTGCCAATCGAGCTTCTAAGCTTAAAGATTGAGTATCTGGAGCATTTTCTACTCCAATCCACTGACTCACTCCATTTAGTCTAACTTGTAATCCCGATCCAATTCCCGCATAAGCTGGAGAAATTAAAAATGGATTATCAGCCATGTGATTAACATACTGTGGTAAATCAATCTCTTGCCCAAATAATTTGGTAGCTAATAAAAATAATATGGGGATTATTCTATACTTTTTCATCTAATAATTTTATCTATATAATGTAAAATGACCCATTAAATTTCTTCGTTCACCAGATAACTCTAGATACTCAATTGTATACCAGTAATCTCCAGATGGCATTGGACGACCTTGATAAAGTCCATCCCATCCAATTTGAACACCATTATACTTTTGAATTTCTCTACCATATCTATCAAAGATAAACACTTTAAGCTGATGATAATCTTGAACATTTATTGGATACCAATAATCTTGAGTACCGTCTCCATCTGGTGTAAAGATATTTGGAACCTCAATTGTAATATAAACGCCTTGAACCGTAATAGATTGCTCACAGCCTCTACTATCTCTTACAACTATTGTGTAATCTCTAGTTTGCGTAATAATGAATTGATTTTCAAATGAGAATTCACCTCCATCAACACTGTACTCATAAGGTGGAATTCCTCCAGTAGCATTTGCTATTAACATATTAATTTGAGAATCGTCAATGGTAAGTTGAAGCGGATCAACAACATCTACTTCTACTGGTGTTATTATTCTTACACATCCATTAAGATGTTCTACTTCTAATGTATAAGTTCCTGTAGCTGTAACATTGAAAACACCTGTGTCATTACTAGCACTTTCTGGTCCTGTTAATGTATATACTACATCATTCTGATGAATATCTGCAACTGTTCCTGTTATAGTAGCTGTGCTATCACAATTGTAAGTCACTTCACTATTAAATTGTAAGTCGACAGCAGGGTCAAAAGTAAATGCTGAGGTTACTGTTGTACATCCTCTACTATCTCTAACAATTACAACATAAGTTTGTCCAGCTGTTAAATTATCAAATACTAATCTATCAGCTATAAACGCTCCTCCGTTTAAACTTGTTGAATAAGGAGGTGTACCTCCAGTAATTGCAACTTCGAATGAAGGTTGAGTATCCTCAATACATAATTGTTGTTGAACAGTAGTTAAATCAATTGTAGCTTCTAACAATGGTGGCTCAACAATCGTTACAGTAAGAATTTGGAAACATCCTCTTTCATCTTGTGTAGTAATTGTATAAGTACCAGCAGCTAAATTGTTAAACTGATTACTAGTTTGGAATCTACCTGGCTCTGAATCAATTTCATATACATATGAACCTGTTCCTCCTGTTGCAGTTATTGTAATACTACCATCTGTAGCTCCATTACAACTTACATCTACGTGAGTTTCTGTAACTTCTAACAATGGTGGATCAACTATTTCATATTCAGCTGTAACTGCAATACAATCTTGACTTGTAACTCTAATACTATACGTTCCTGGACCAATATTATCGAAAGTATTAGAAGATTGTGGACCAGAAACAACAGCTCCGCCTCCATCTAATAATTCGTACATATAGTTTCCTAAACCTCCTGCTGCTGCTGCAGATAATACAGCATTAGCATCTCCATTACATGTAATAAATGCCGATGTAGTATCTAAAGTAGCTGTTAACGGAACTAAGGCAGGAACAGATACTAGAGAAGGTGTTGAAATACATCCATTTGCATCTCTGACAAATAATTCATAATCTCCGGCAATAACCGAGAATGTGTTACTCGCTACAAAGTTTACACCATCAATACTATACTCATACGCTCCAGTTCCTCCTGCTCCAGTAACTTCTATTGTTGCATTTGGCGCTGTACATGTTATAATAGATGTAACTGCTGCCGATGACGTAACATCACTTGGCTCAGCAATTGTAATTGGGAATGTATTACTACAACTAAACTCATCGTATACAGTAACTACATAGCTACCTGCTCCTAATCCTGTAAATACGTTGTTAGATTGAATTGTTGATACACTTCCATTTGGATACGTTAAACTATAAGAATAAACTGCTGGACTTCCTTGTCCTCCAGATACAGAGTTAACTTCTATAACCGCAGTCTCTTCTCCCTCACAAGCAATAGTGCTAGTTTCAACAACTGTTGCATTTATTGTTGTTGGATCAGTTAATGTAAACGTATCTGTTACAGAACAACCGTTAGCATCTCTTACAGTTATTAAATAACTACCTGAAGATAATCCATCAATAATATTATTTGTTGAGAATACTTGAACAACCGTTGTTGTTGAGGTGTTTTCTAATTGATATTCATAAGAACCCCAACCACCATTAGCGTTAATAATTACTTCTCCACTATTTGGTGAAATACAACTGATAAGGTTGGTTGTAAATGAAACTCCTAGTGCAGCTGTAGGTTCACCAACAACAATCTCTTCAGAAGTAACAGGACAGAACGGGCTATCCGTCATCGTTACACTTACATAGTAGGTTCCTGCTCCTAATGTATTAACAGTCGTTGAACCACTAACTCCCGTTCCTGAACTTGCAATGGTATCATCGCCAGTTGCAGCCGTACCATTCGTATTCATTACTTGGTAATCGTATAAACCAGTGTAAGGACTACTAGATGGGAAATCGAAAGTTATACTACCGTTAGTATCACCTAAACAAACTACATCTGAGATATTAGTTATATCTAAATTAAATGTAGGTGGTGGACTAACTTGATGATCTGTTGTTGCAATACATCCTGTGGTTGGATTTGTAACTGTAATCGTGTAGATATCCTCTGCTAAACCTGTAAATATTCCTGTAGTGTTTGTTGCACTAAATCCTGTATTAGCTCCGCTGATAGCAAAGTCTGCCGTTAATGCTGCTGTTGAGGTATACGTTACCGTAATATCTTCGCCTGTAGCACAATCAATCGCTTTGTCAACTGTTACTACTGGATCACTTATCGCATTAAATGCTGCTATGTTTACACTTGTATTGGCTGTACATCCTTCATCATCATAAACATCAATACTTACTGAACCACCTGATGTATTTGTAGTAGCAAAAGTAAAACTTGTGCTATCCTGTGTCTCTACTGCTCCAACTGCTGGAGTATACGTAAAGACAACTCGTACATACGTTCCACTTCCGCCTGATACATCTGCCGTGTTAACCGTGACAACTGCTGCATCGGTAATATTTGCCGTTGAACATCCAAACTCCGTTACAACTGGTGCAGCTGTGAATGAAACTGGAGCTAACTCTGTAATAGTTACTGGACCTGAAACAGTAGTACATCCATTACTTCCTGTAGCCGTAATAGTGTACGTATTTGGTGGTAAGTTTATAAACTGATTTGTAGTAATACTTCCAACTCCATTTGGATCTGGACTAATCGTATAACTCAATGGTAATAATCCATTATCTGTAGCAGTCATCTCTATGATACCTGCACTACTTCCATCACAATTTGCATTGTCTACTGCAACTGCTGTAAACACCGGATTGATAATTGGATCTATTGTAATATCTCTTGTTCTTGAACAGTTAGGTGTTGCTCCAACATCATAAACATTTACGGTATACGTGTCTGCTGTAGAAACTGAGAACGTAACTGTACTTCCTGCAATAGCAACACGTGCTACAACTACTCCCGCTCCACTATCTAACACCTCATATTCATAACTTCCAGAACCTGAACTAATCGATAATTCAACCGTAGCATCTGGACTAGCCGTACAATCTAATTTCTTAGTCTCTGTTAAACTGAACTCTAAGTTCGGTAATAACGTAATTGATGGACTTGGACTTGTACCTGGACAACTATTACTATCAACTACTTCAACAGTATAAGTACCTGCTGGTAAATTCGTAAATACATTACTTGTCTGGTTACGAATCTCTGTACTACTAGCATCTAATAAAATGTAAGTATATACACCTGTTCCTCCAACTGCTGTTATTGTGATACTTCCGCCGCCTGTTAAATCACATGCATTATCATCTTTAACCAATGTGAAGGTAACTGGAACTGGATCTGCCAACGTTACTGTATCTGTATCGATACATCCATTAGCATCTCTAACTCTAACGGTATACGTACCAGCTGATAATCCACTAAATACATTACTTGTACTGTAAGCAGTGATAATCGTTGTTCCTACTGCATCGGCTAACTCATATTCATAACTACCCCATCCGTCTGTAGCGTTTACTGTGATACTTCCATCACTTCCTCCACTACAACTTACTGGACCATCAACAGTAGTAAAGTCTAAAGCTGCTGCTGGACCACTGATAGTAACCTCTGGTGATACTACCGGACAGAATGGACTTGCTGTCATCGTTACACTTACATAGTAAGTTCCCGCTCC
>NZ_SLXM01000018.1 GCF_004345825.1 Tenacibaculum skagerrakense | reverse complement strand
AAACTAGAATTACTATTAAAAACCAAAATTTTGAAACTGACTTTTATTAATCAACAAGAAAACTATACATCATTTTCGACAGTGTTTGCTAACGTGTTTGTGTATGTTTTGTTGCGTTGGTTTAACGTAAATTTAGCAAATAAAAACTGAATAGAAAATCCGCGAGGATTTTCGTAAGTAGGCTAAAAAAAAGCAATAAAATATACACGGTGTTGCCCACAGTATTTTAATTCGTTAATGTTAATTCAATTGCTAACTGATTATATTTATTTCTATATTTTCTTATAGATTTATCATTGTTTTTCCAGACTTTTCTCCATTTCCCTTGATTTAATCTCCAACTATTTTCATTTGTTTCAGCAGGTACAGTTCCAATTGCAGGTTCGTAAGAAGTTCCAATTAATTTTTTTCTTGAACCTTGCATTGTATAATTATATTCGTGTCTATTTTCTTCAACTATCAGCCACTCAATCGCAACAAAAAAACCTTTTTCCGGAAATTCAATATTTAATTCTGAAAGGTCAATTTCCGTAGTTTTTTTTCCTTTTTTAGCTATTCCAATTATATTTTCATTATAAATATAATTTTCAGGTTCTCCTTTTTTATTTACTCCATAAAGTCTAATATTAAACTTTGAATTTTTCACGTCACTTTTTGTCAATATTCTTAACTTTTTAAGATAAGGGGTTTTCTCATATTTAGCTTTATATTCAAAAAATTTAGCTGAAATCCAAGGTTGTGTTCCGCAAGCAAAATAATTATTGATTTTAGATTTTTTAAACTCACCAATTGTCAATTCTTGAGATAATTTTTTAGAATTGATAATAATTTCATCTAATTCAGTAATTAATGGTTTTAACTCTAAAACATTTTTTATAGAATCAGATGTTATTTTTTTTGTTTGAAATCCAATTGCAGAAAATATAATAATTTTCTGGCTATCTAATTGTAATTCAAATTCCCCTTTTTCATTTGAGGTTGTTCCAATGTTTTCGTTCTCCACCCAAATATTTACGTAAGGTATTTTTTCTTTCGTATCGCTGTCAATTATTACTGATTTTAATTGACTAAAACTAATATTAGATATTAGTAAAATTAAGATGGCAAGCAGTTTTTTCATATTGTGGGCAACGTTGTTGTATATGGTTTGTTGCGTGTTTCAAGCAACTAATTTAGTAAATAATTACCGACCAAGAAAGTCCGCGAGGACTTTCGCAAGTAGGCAAGAAGCCAGCAATAAATTATATACGGTGTTGGCAACTGGCTTTATTTTTCCGTCAATAATTTTCTTAATTGTTCTTTTGCTCCTTCTCCTGGTCGATTTGCAAATCCATTTATTAATTCTCCATTAGGATTATAAATTAAATAATGTGGTATTGTTTTAATTCCTAAATCCTCAACAACTTTAGAAACATTTCCGTTTTCTATAAAATAGTTATGACTGTTCGAAAGACTATCAGTTTTAATTGCCTTTTGCCAATTTTCTTTTCTGTCATTTAGAGCCAAATATATAAACTCAATATTTTCATTTTTTAATTCTTTTTTGAGCTTGTTAGATTCTGGCATTGTCTCTCGACAAGGTTTACACCAACTTGCCCAAAAATCAACATAAAGCCATTTTCCTTTGTTGTTTTTTAAAACATTAGAAAAAGTAATTGTATCATTTTTTAAGTCGGTTAAAATCAGTTTGTCAGACTTGCTGAAATCCAATTTATAGTCTTTCTGCAATTTGTCGAGTTGCTCTCTATTTGTCGTGTTTTCCTGTAGTTTTTTAAAATATTTTTCTTTGTCTTTGATTCTGAAATTTTGACCAATTCCGTCATAAGCATTGAAAAGTAAATAATTTTTAGCAACTTGATTAAATCGTCTATCTTTTAAAATAGAGTCAAAACGAATTCTTGAATCTATGTAAAAACCACCTGAATTTCCATTGTTTTCCTCTATAAATTCCAAATCATACTTCGAAATATTGTTTAAATAATCTCTAAAGAATGAAAATTTCATTAAAGAGTCTGTTTTGGCTAAATCGAAACCGAAAAGTTGCTCAATGGTTTCTTTATCTCTTAAAGATTTGTTTTGTTCCAACCATTTTTTAATATTCTTGAGTTTTTTGTGCTTTTCCATTAACATATTCAAAGCATCTTTTCGATAATTGTAATTTGTCTCCGTAATGCTTTTTGATTTTAATAAAGAATCTAATAATTGTGTTTCTCTAATAAAATCATTTTTTGCTTTGTTGAAATAATCAATGGAATTTTGTTCATAGTTTTTAATATCGTTATCTATAAAAAGATTTGCAAAAATCAGGTGATGGCTTGTATATTTATTACTGAATAATTTTTTATGTCTATAACTATTATAATTTAGTTCTTCATTATTTACCTTTCTATTAGTTATCTCCGCTTTTGGTATATTATAATTATAATTAAAAACAACGGTATCTCCATTTTTCACTAAAAAGGTATCGTGTATTGAAGTGAAAAAATTGTTTGTAGTGAATTCAAGGTATTCAGAATAGCACTCAATAACTATAGTGTCACGAACATTTGGTTTGGGTAACCAAGTTTGTTCGTTATTCATATAATCTAAATATGTAAAACCATTTTTGATGTAAAAAGCTTTTGGACCTAAACTATCTTTTAGTGTTTTTCCAATGCTGTCTTGTTTTATTAAATGAGTATATTTTGCTGGTGCATTTATAGAAATTAAAACAATTATATTAGGTTTTTTTATTTTGGGTTCTATCTTATTAGGTTCTTCTTTGCAGGAAAACAGTAATGTTATGAGAAGAAAAAAGTAGATTGTTAGTTCAGATTTCATTTTTTTTCAGCTTGTTGCCAACGTGTTTGTGTATGGCTTGTTGCGTTGGCGAGATCTAAGTTAACAAAAGAAAACGAACCAGAGGAAATTCCGTAGGAATTTCCAAGTAGGCTAGAACCAAGCAATTGGTTATACACGTTGTTGTGGTGCGTTTTTATTCATTCCGTAATTTTCTTATCGCATTCAATACACTTTGTTTATCTTTTTCCAAATCCTCTGCAACGCTTCTAAAAAATGTCTGTCTATCTTCGGGATAATTCAGTTCAAAATCTACTGGAATTCCGATGTTTTCATAATACTTATCATTATTATCTGTGTAAATTTCGTTTGAAAGAGAAAAGTGCCAACCGTTTGGTAAAGTTTTTTGTAAAGCGTCTGATATTGCTCCATTCGTATGAGAACCAATTCTTTTCAGTTGAGTTATTTCCATTGAACTTAAAGCCATCATATCTGTAGCACTTGCAGATTGTTGTGAAGTCAACAAATAAACGGGCTTCATATATGGATTTTTGATAGAGTCCAAATATATTGGTGTTTTTTTAGTAAAACCATTATAGTGTCTTGCTTTTTTAGAAGCAATTTGTATTCTACTTTTATTAAAATGCCTTAATACTTCTAATGCTACGACATCTTGTCCACCTCCATTAAAACGAACATCAATAATAATATATTTGGTTTCTTTGAGGTCTTCCATTATCGTGTTCATAACATTATTTATTCCAGCGATTTCTTTTGAAATCTGTTGCTCGTAACTCAAGTCATTAAAAGCATCCATATAAGTAGAAACAAAACCATTTTCTTTAACCAGACTATCGTTCAAACTTAAATCTCCATATAAGAACATTGCTTTAATCTGAATAAAACCAATATTGTTTTCCATTTTTCCCCAATTAATGAGCCAAGAATCTTGGGTTAAATTTTCTTTAAGATAATAATCTGCAACTAGTCCAGCAACTTGAAAATCGCCATACCATTTGAATTCTTCAGTATCTTCATTTTCAATATTGAGTTGTTCTGCTTTTTCATAAACTTCATCTGTTGGTTCAATAGAACCGTGATTGTCTTTTAAACTGTCAATCATTTCTTGGATGATTAAATACAATTCAACTTCGGTTGTTTTTGAGTTGATTTTTTCTTTTGCAGAGTTATAAAGACTGTCCCAATTTATTTTGTTTAGTTCAAAAAAGGCATAGTGTTCTTTGTAAGTGTCAGCAAATACTTCAAAATTATACAAAGGGTCATTTATGTCTTTTGTATTTTTTTTACACAAATCTTGAAATTTGTTTGCTCTCGTATAGTAATAAAAACTATATCCACTTTTTACTGCAAGAGTATCATTTTTTAATGTTATAGAATTTTTAACTTCGGAAATATTGCCTTGTTTTGAAGGCAAACAAGAAATGTTCGTTATATCAAAATATTTATAAGTCGTAGAATCAATTTTTAGAATTTTCCCATAGCCGATAGATTTCCAAACTCCTTCAATAGAGTTATTTTTTTTGTCATTAGTATTACAGTTAATTAATAAAATAGAAAGTAGTATTAGAGAAAGAAAAGTAGTTTTAGATTGCATAATTTTTTTAGTTGATTTCTTCTCTAAAGACAATGCGTATTGTAAAATGTTACAGTTTTGGTCAAATGCACCACAACGTGATTGTATATGGTTTGTTGCGTGTTTTTAGCACCTAATTTAGCAAATAAAAACCGAATAGAAAATCCGCGAGGATTTTCGTAAGTAGGCTAGAACTAGCAATAAATTATATACGGTGTTATGTGCTGGCTCTTATTTTTTCTTGATTTTCGATATAGTCTTTCCGATAGATTTTGTCGGTTTGTCCATATCTTTTATAGCAAAGTCAATCGCTTCTTGAATTAATGCACTCACTTTGGGGTTTCTGTAATCATTTGGTTTCTTAACATCAATATGTCTTATTAATTTCCCTGTTCCAGTCAACATTTGGTCAAGGTCTTTTAAAAGTGTTCCTTTATTAAATCCCAAATTGAAGTGATTCGTATAAATTGGCAACATACAAAATGCGTCCGATAGCTTTTCAGAGATTGAAAAAACTGCTGTCAAGGCGTGAGTATGATACAGAAGTTCATTACAGTCGGGGTACAACTCCAAAATGTATTGTCGCAAATCGATAAACAACTCTATTACTTCTTGGTCTTTTAAGTCCAAAAAGAGTTGAAAGTCTGGATGAATTGGGCGTGAATTTTTCATCTTGCTGAATTGTCGTATTGCATTCCACAAATCAAGTTCCCTTCGGTATCTAAAAACTTGGCAATCCACCCAACATAAGGAATAGCTGTTTTAGGCATTAATATTTTTCCGCCATTGTTTTTTACTCGTTCAATGATTTCGTCCACGTTTTCGACTCCAATGGTGCATTCCAAACCGATGAGTTTTTCAGGAACAGGGGAATACTCTCTTGATTGTAACGCTCCGATGAGTTCTCCGTTTTCTGTCTTGTCCGCTTTGATTTGCAAAAAGTCGTTTTGACCATAAGAATTGAAACCCCAATCAAAAACTCCATCATAAAAGCTCTTTGCTCTTTCGATGTCGTCAATATGAATCGCAAAATGTGTCAATTTGTTTTTCATATCCTTGATTTTAATTGTTACTGTGTCGTTTTTTTAGATCTATTGTTATGTGCTGGCTTTTTTTATTCAACCATTTTTCTTTTCAAATTCTTCTATTTCTCTGTAGAATTCAATGGCTTTTTCAACGGATTTTCCGCCCGAACCTGCTATTAAATTTCTAAACCATTTTTTATTTAAGTTTTCGGGTTTGTGATTTTTATACAACCAAAAGGAAAAATAAACAAAACTACCTGTTAGTATTATTTGAAAGATAATATAAGGTAATCCTACGTTTTGTGGAAACCAATTGTCACTCAAATAAAATGTTGTAAAAAAGGGAAATTGTAAACACATAATTTTAGCGTGGTCAATTATGGAAAGTTGAAGTTTTGATAATTGTTTCTGAATTTCCATTATGCTACCATCGTAATTTATATTTTTTGTCCAAGCAAGATGTTTAATATAGTCTGCAAACCCTTTTATATTTATCAAAGCGATTGCTGAAACTGAAACAATAAAATAATTACTTGCCGAAGAATAATTTGAAATAGCATAAAACAAGGCGTAACCTAAGATGAGAAGATAAAATACAAAAGCTACTATTCCTGCCGTTTTTAATTTAACCAAGCCGTTTAAAGTAGATTCTGCCTTTCTGCCAATAGTCTCTTTTAAAAGTAATTTATTAATTGTCAATGTTTTTTCTATTTTGACATTTTGCTCTTTCCAAATATTTATAAGTTCTATATTTTCCATTTTATTGAATTTTAAGTTGATTGAATTCCTTTTTTAGTATACTTTTAATTCTGCCAATTTTAGTTGCAACATTGGTTTCTGTAATTCCGATGATTTCTGAAATTTCCTTGTAACTTTTTTCTTCGAGGTATAGCAACATTAGGGCTTTGTTCAAATCATTTAATTCTGAAATTATATGATTCAATATTCCCAAGTTGGTTTCTTTTTCATCAGATATTTCTTTGTCGGAAAAATTGAAAATATCTGTTGTAATCGGGTTTGAAATCCGTTTTCTACTGCTTTCTTTCCTGTAGAACGAAATAGCTACATTCAAGGAAATTCGGTATATCCAAGTTGAATATTTAAATTTTTCGTTGTAGCTGTCAAATGATTTCCACAATTGCAAAATAATTTCTTGAACGAGGTCTTTTCTGTCTTCATTGTTCCGACAATATGAGTTTGCCACTTTAAATAGAATACCTTTATTGTTCTCAACAATAACAAGAAAATTGGCTGTTCTATTTTTGTCCATCATTCGGTTTGTGCGTTTGAGAACCTAATTTTAATACATAGGTTGTACTGTCTGTCTTTATTGGGGCTTTTGGTTCTGCACTATAATAATTTCTCGTTATTGAAATGCTACAACCTGTTGCGAGTATTGTAAAAGCTGTAACGACAACGATAATTAATCTGATGTTTTTGTGTTCCATTTTAGTTAGATTTTATTAAGAAGTATTCGTCTTTTCTTAATTATTCGTACAATGGTTCTCAAAATCACACTTTTTTGAAGAAAATTTTTTCAGTCAAGAATTCAGCTCAAACTTTTAGTGAAGTTCAGAGAAGAGGTTTGATGTTATTCCTGAAGGTTTTTCTTCCGCTTGCACATAACGTATTTGTGTATGAAAAGTTGCGATGATTTTAGTAGCAATTTTTCATTGATTTTTCATGATTTAAAATTAGTTATAATTTTTGATTTATAGATAATGCAGCTATTTTTTATACACCATGTTAGCTAATGTTGGAGAACACTAGTCAAAGTAAAAGCGATTTGAAAATTTTATACTGAAAGCAAACGAGACAGAATGCAAATACGAGCTTTTACAAAAAGGAACAATTTTCAGCCAGAAGTGAATAAGTAATTACAAGCCTTAATTGCATTTAGTTTGCGTGATTTGAGTTTTGTATAAAGCCTTTTTTTAGAAAAAGAACGGGACAGAACGTTAAGCGATAATTGGCTAAAAACTCAAAAAGGTTCTTTCTGGAAGTTAAAAAATAAGCGGAGTTATTGGAAAAAGCCAGAGACTTTTCAAATACAAAATAAGAACCGACAATCAAGTAGGAGAGAAGCAGGCAAATTAGCCGACACATAAAACGTTTAGTTCTCTAAAAAAAGGATAAAACTGGAATTACTATTAAAAACCAAAATTTTGAAACTGACTTTTATTAATCAACAAGAAAACTATACATCATTTTCGACAGTGTTTGCTAACGTATTTGTGTATGATTTTTTGCGGGAAAAGGACGCGAGTTCTTTTCCGTTGTTGTGGAAAGATAATTAATAAGATTGAATTTCTGGCGAGGAAATTCAGCCGCAATTAATTATACTCCTTGTTACCACACGTTTTTATTTTTCATTTCAAAAAATCAATCCTTCCAATTTACTTCTGATTGAGAATAGAGAAATCAAAATCAAAAATGTAATTAAATTTGTTTTGAAATTCACGTATTCCTGTTTTCTATATTCTTTTAATATTCTATAAACTAAAAATCCGCCAACAAGCATAATAGATAGATAGTTTAAAATTAAATCAACATACCACAATTCCGAAATCCGACTTGCAGTTGCTCCTTCTCCATAAATTCCCCAAAAAGCAAATATCTCAATCAAAATCAGAAGTAACAGAATTCCGAAAAATAGGACTGACCTAATTCCGATTCCGATAAAATCGGTTTTAATTTTTAAAAAATCAGACATATTCATCCAGAAAAAGTTTCAGTTGTTAAATTCAAACAAATGATTGCTGAAATTATATGAATTCCGATTAAGTAAAATTTCCATTTTGGTTTTTTATTCAGAATTAGAGCGTAAATTGGAATTTGAATAATAGCAATTATTATTGGTAAGATTCCAATTCCGTTTTTTGTCAAAATAGCAATTAACATTGTAAATGGATAAATAACTTTCGCTGGTAAATACGTTCCGTGTCCTCCACCCATTGCAAATACTACAATGACTAATAAAATAAATGTTATTAAAATGGTAGTTACGATTTTCATTTCTAATGTGTGGTAACGGTTTTGTATATGGTTTGTTGCGTGTTTTAAGCACCTAATTTAGCAAATACAAACCGAATAGAAAATTTGCGAAGATTTTCGTAAGTAGGCTAGAACTAGCAATAAATTATATACGTTGTTGTACCACGTTATTTTTTTATTCGATTGTATTTTTTTAGAATTTTAATGAGTAAATCATGAGGTAATGCATAAGCTTTATTTCCATTAATTCCTTCCATAGTTTCTGCAGCTATCATAGCATTAATAATAGCTTCTTCTACAGCATGGACAGTAGCTTCAAAAAGTGGAGTCATCTTGTCATTCGAAAATGTTTCAACTGTTGTCGTTTTATCTCGACTAAATCCATTTTCATTTGCTGTTGAAAAGGCTAAATAAATGTCACCTGAACCATTGCTGCCACGTCCACCAACCAACCCCATTCCTATGGTAACTCTTTGCGCAATACGTTTTAATTGATGGGAAAGTAGAGGCGCATCGGTTGCAACAACAACTATAATAGATCCATCACCTTCTTCTCTTCTTGATTGAGGTGGCGCTTTATAGATAGAATTCAATGTGTCTTTTAGTTCAATTCCTACTGGAACTCCTGCAATAGTAAGGTTTTTTTTAGATCCAAAATTTGACTGAACTAGAGCCCCTATAGTATAGGTCTTGTTGTCAATAGTTACTAATCTTGATGAAGTTCCAGTACCTCCTTTGAACCCGAGACAGGTCATTCCCGTACCTCCACCTACATTTCCTTCTGATATTTTTCCACTTTTCGCATTAGTTATTGCTTCTAAAACATGTTTCTCTTTTACATGAAACCCATAAATGTCATTTAATTCGCCATCATATGTTTCGGCAACAAGCGGATATGTATACCATTCAACATCACCGCTATACCAATCTGTGTCTACAAACCATTTTAATACAGCTTGTCTTACAGTACCAACACTATTTGTGTTAGTTATCATGATAGGTGTTTCTAAAAAACCTGATTCCGTAAGCCATGTAGTTCCGGTCATTTCTCCATTACCGTTTAGACTATACCAATTTGCATATACAGGACTAAATTTTTTAGCCTTTCCACGTGGGAATATTGCTGTAACACCAGTTCTTACAGGTCCTTTCCCAATAATGTTTTTACCATTTCCAGAAATAATAGTACTATAGCCAACTTCAACTCCTTTTACATCTGTAATAGCGTTAAATTTACCAGTAATGCCAGTAAATGGAATTCCTAAATCTCTTGCTCTTGGTTTTTGCCCGTATGATTGAAAGCATAAAAGCATTATTATAAAAACTATATATATTCTTTTCATAATGATTGGTTTTTAATGTGGTACAACGTCTGTGTATATGGCTCGTAGCGTGCAAATTAGAAAATTATTTTCGGATTAAGCACAAGCCAGATTTTTAAATTTTACTATTTATTTTTTTTATTGGGAATCGTCAAATTTAAAAATTTGGCGACTTTCCAAATATGCCTTAACTTCGATTAAGCAACTGACTAGTTATGAGCTATATACGTTGTTAGCCACTGGCTTTTTTCCCATAATTCACTATCTCAATTTTCTTTTTATACCTTAAAATTCCTGCTTTTTGTTCAGGCGTTTTTTCATCTCGTTTCCTATATTTTTCCATAAAGGAATCAGGTAATTTTAGATGATTGTTCATTGGATGTAATCCAGTAATATTTGGGTTACGAGAATAGTTTGTTTTTTTATGGCTTATTTTAAAATCTGCTGTAATGATATCTAAAATATTAGGTACAAGTTCTTTGAAATCATTTGGCGAAGAAAATGTCATATCATCAACGAATGATGTAAAAGTCAATCCATTTTCTTTTGAAAAAACATCTAATATATCTCCAGTTTTCCTAAATACAAGATTTGCCAAAGTTGAAGAAGTTGGTGCGCCTTGTGGAATTTTGCCTTTGTAGGTAGTGAGTTTGGTTAATAAACTTGAAACTTCGTGAGAGAATTCCTCTCCAACGAACATTTCATAAACTTCTTTATTGGTAATCGAAGGAAAGAAGTCTTTTAAATCTGTTGTGAATTTGTATTTTTTTCCTTGGTGTTTCTTTGCGTTACTTACATTATCTCTACCTTTTACTGCGCCATATGCGTAATCAGGCATATGTAATTTTAAAAGTATGTTTTTTTGAATTCGCTTTTGTATAACCTTTAATCGGTTTATACTTGGATTAATAATTCGTTGTTTTGGATTTCCTTTTTTGTCTAATTTGGGTTTCCCAAATTTGTCTGTTTTGACAATTATTTTTTCTCGGTAATACTTATCAACATCTTTTAGAATTGACTCAATTTCTTTTAAGTCAACTTTTAGTATATAAGCTAAATGTTTTGGTGTATTTATCATTGAGCAACAAAGAACTGATTAACCAAAGATTTAACAGAAGGTGCTATCATTTTAAATGCTTCTGCCTTTTCTGGTTTCACATCCTTGTTATCAAGTGAAAGAAAAAAGAGGATAGGTAAAGGGGTTTCCAATTTATTAGAAATTACTTTTAGTGTAGATAAATTTGGCTCCTTTAAATTGTTTTCTATTTGAGATAAGTACGCTTGGGTAATATCACATAAATGAGCAAATTGATTTTGTTTTAATCCTTTTTGCTTTCTTATTTCTTTAATTGTTTGTCCTAAGTCCATACTATTTTGATTTTGAAAAAAAATTAAGGGGTGTCGGGTCAGAATATGTTCGTGAAGCCGTCAGAATCAGAAAACACTTTTGCAAGTAATTCTAAGCCTTTCATAATTAAACTCCAGTCAATAGGTTTTTTACTTCCTATCTTCTTAGACTTCTTTAGAAAACTGAGAGTCTCAGTTAACAGAACTTTTTCTTCATCCGAGAATGAACAACGATTCTCGGAAAGGATGGTCTCAATACCTTGTATCAAGCCATCAACGTTTTTGTAAACATTTTTTTTCATTGAAAATAAATTTAATTCAGGGCAATATCGCCCTGCCATATTTCCAATACGCCTGTAATTAAATTCATACGCGTTGTCCAAATGTTCACCCCAAAATTAATCCTGCCATTAGAAAGCTATTAATAATAACAATCAATAAGCAGTTATTGGTTTTAATCCTTTCAGATTATGACTTCTTAAAGTGTTCAGGGGATAAGCCCTAAACGGTATCAGTCTTATGACCGAATACGTGTTGTCGCCAATAGAACCATAAAGGTTGTGTAACTTAATACACTTCAATTGTTTTGAACTTAATTACATTAATTCACAAAAACTCTTTCAAAGAACTATGATGCGAATATATAAAATATAACTCACAGTAAAAAATAATTTACTATTTATTTTCTTAAATCTATAAAAATTGTGGTAAAGATGATGCTTTGCAGCTTGTGGCTAACGTATTTGTGTATGAAAAGTTGCGATAATTTTAGCAGCAATTTTTCATTCATTTTTCATGATTTAAAATTAGTTATAATTTTTGATTTATAGATAATGCAGCTATTTTTTATACACCATGTTAGCTAATGTTGGAGAACACTAGCCAAAGTTAAAAGCGATTTGAAAATAAAAAGTGTTAAGCAAACGAGACAGAATGCAAATCCTAGCGTTCATAAACAAGAACAACTTTCAGCCAAAAGTGAATAAGTAATTACAAGCCTTAATTGCATTTAGTTTGCGTGATTTGAGTTTTGTATAAAGCCTTTTTTTAGAAAAAGAACGGGACAGAACGTTAAGCGATAATTTGCTAAAAACTCAAAAAGGTTCTATCAAAAAGTTAAAAAAAAAGCGGAGTTATCGGAATCAAACAAAAACGTTTCAGACAGAAACTAAGAACCGACAATCAAATAGGAGAGAAGTTGGCAAATTAGCCGACACATAAAACGTTTAGTTCTCTAAAAAAAGGATAAAACTGGAATTACTATTAAAAACCTAAATTTTAAAACTGACTTTTATTAATCAAAAAGAAAACTTTACATCATTTTCGACAGTGTTTGCTAACGTATTTGTGTATGATTTTTTGCGGGAAAAGGACGCGAGTTCTTTTCCGATGTTGCGGAAAGATAATTAATAATATTGAATTTCCGATGAGGAAATTCAGCCGCAATTAATTATACACCTTGTTGTATGGCGTTTATTTATTTCTTATTTCCATTTTTTTCCCGTTTAAGTTTTGAATGAAGCCAATTATTCCTCATTCAGTCTCTCTAATGTCGGATTTTATAATTCATTCAGTATTTTTCAATCTGTCGATAACTGAAACTAAATTAGGGATATCGAAACCTAGTCAAATATTTCCATCTGCTTTTGTAATTGATTTGGTAAAAGGGTAAATTGTTAAAAACAAATCCATTTTGTTCTGCTGCTTAATGATATTAACCTTTTTCCGTGTTTGTGATAATCAAATTCAAAACCAAGTTTTTCATATTGAATTTTAAGAATCTCAGGATTACTTGTCCTTATTACAATAAGATTAATTTTCATTTAATAGTTTTCTTAAAAACTCAATATTATTACTAGATAATATTTCTCTAATATCTTCAAATTCTGATTGATTAATATTAGTACTTAAATTATCTAATATGGCACTGAGTAAATTGGTTATTCCAACAATATCGTATGGTCCAAATTCATTGGAATCCCATTGAATACAATTCCTCAAATGATTCTCAAATTCTTCGTAGGAATTAAAGATTAATCTTCTTTTATTTTTCATCTATTTATTTCTCTTTCTAATGGCATACAACGTATTTGTGTAAGGATAGTTGCGTGTGCAAGCAACTAACTTACTAAAAATAGAACGAACAGGAGGAAAATCCGCAGGATTTTCCGAATAGGCTAGAACCAAGCAATTATTTTTACACGGTGTTAGCTGTAGTTTTCTCTATTCGCATTTTCAATAAATTTTTCTATTGTTTTCTGTTTATCAGATTCAAGTTTATTCAGAATATCGTCTATTATTTTTCTCAATGTTTTCTTTTCGTAAATCGGTTTAAATTCAAAATGTGTGTTAAGAGCAATTTGATAAATTTCAAAAACAATTTTAACTATAGTGTTTATTAATTTCTGAGTTGCTTTTAATGTCAATTCTGAATTGTCGATAATGTTTTTATAATCGTTGTCCGTATGTGCGTAAAGTTTAATTCTTAATTTATAGACTTGGTCAATTGATTCACTCTGTTTTTTTAATTCAGTTTCCCATTCCAATATTTTAGAGTCAGTAATTCCGATTGATTGATAAGTCCCACCTTTCTTTAATTTTCTAAGAATAAGATGAAGGTTGTATTTTTCAGTCTTTTTATTGTCATTAGTTAATTTGTTGAGTTCCATAATTGTTACTCGCCAAAGTGCATATCTTGAAAAAGAGAAAAAACCCGAATTTGAAATATATTTTAAATGCTTTTCATCTAAATACTCATCATCTTTTGGATAATTCAAATAGTAACAATACTCAAAAGCTTGAAGTAAAGTAATTACACTTTTTGTTATCTTCTCTAATTCGCTTTTTAATTGTTCCTTTTTGTTCATTCAAATTACAGCTAACGTGTTTGTGTATGGTTAGTTGCGTGTTTCAGCAACTAATTTAGTAAACAAAAACGAACGCGAGAAAATTCCGAAGGAATTTTCCAAATAACCACTTGCCAAAGCAATTAATTATACACGGTGTTAGCTGCTGGTTTTTTTTTTTTGATTCCATTATAATTTTCTGACAGGAACACAAATATCAACTTTAAAAATTCCATCTTCAGGCTCTTCAGGATACAATTCGAAACAAGCTTTGTCATCGGGTTGATATCCACTTGTCGGAAACCATTTTCCCATTAACCAATCCCAAGCTTTCTGAAATTCATCGGCATTTACTGTGAATCTTGCAACAACATATTTTCCTTTTTCAAGAACCATTTTTCCAATCTCTCCATCAACCGAAGTGTTTTCTGGCACTGTCAAACAAACACTTGTTCTTAATTTGTTTTTGTCAGCGACATTTACATCGTCGTGGTAAACAATAGCTGTTTGGAAATCTAGGTTGTCCAAAAGTCCTTTGGGTCCAGCCCAAGCGAATAGCTTACTGAATAACCTTTCGAATAATTCCGCATCTCCTTGATAAGGTCCGATGTGCCTTAAATAAACCACAGGGATGTTTGGTAATTCTTTTATTTCAATACTTTCGTTATTTTTCATATCTACTTTCCATTTAATTGATTTCGTTTGATTGCAAATGTAAATGGAAGGCGCATTAACGTTTTTATCTTTTGTGCTATTCACTTTATTCAAATTGCTATTTTTCTTTTTGAACGAAGTCGCAGACTCCTTGAAATGCGATTTAAAGTTTTTTGAGAATACAGGTAAACTTTTAAATCCGCATTTGAAGGCTATGTCAGAGATTGTATCGTTTCCGTGAATCAATAGCGATGCTGCTTTTTCAAGTCGAAGTCGAAGAATCAGTTGAAATGGAGTTTCGCCTGTAATTCCTTGAAATAATCTACTGAAATGAAATTTTGAGAAGTTAGAAATCTTTGCTAATTCCGACAATGAAAAATCATTGTCCAAATTCTTTTCGATATGGTCAATTACATTGTTGATTCTGTATTTGTATTCATTGTCAATCATTATGTTATTCCAACTTGCAGCTAACGTATTTGTGTATGATTTTTTGCGGGAAAAGGACGCGAGTTCTTTTCCGATGTTTCGGAAAGATAATTAATAAGATTGAATTTCCGGCGAGGAAATTCAGCCGCAATTAATTATACACGTTGTTGTGCTTTCGTTATTTTAATTCAACTGTTTTAAATATTTTCTTTAATTCACTTTTGTCAAATTCCATATTTGATTTAATTCCGATGAATAATTCATTACTATCTGTTTCTTTATTAATCGGTTCAAAATTCACGCTTGACATATTCGGATTTTGTTTGTCATTCCACAAGGCGATAGTCCTTATATAATTTCCGATTGTGTCAATAGTCAATTCGTAATTCTCAAATTGTTTTCGTTCTTCGTTTGGTATGCAGAAAGGAATTTTAAATTCCGCTTTATTGAACTCAAAAGTGTAATAGTACTCACAATTACTTTTAAAATCATTTTGTGTAGCAATACTATCAGTCATTTTATGTAAAGTCAAGTTTCTGATTTTTTTAACAATTTCTTGTGGGTTTACACCTCCATTTTCATCTTCGTAAGGTTTTAAGTCAATTTTATTAAAGAACTTTTGAGTCGTTTCAAAATTCATTCCTTTTCGGTTTTCCTCAATATAGCTTTTTTCGTCCATTGGTGGACTTGGTGAATACCAGCCGTAATCAAAAATAAATTTCGATTTTCCGTTTTTAATTTCTCCGACAAAAGAGTCAATTCCATCAATTTTTTTATACTTGAAATCTTTTGGTAGAATTATACTGAAAAGGTCGAAATCAATTAAGTGAGTTTTTCCGTCATTTTGAGAAACGTAATTTGCTCCGTCGTTACAGCTTGTTAACAGAAGAAATGTAAATAATATGATAATGTTCTTTTTCAGTTCGAATGTTTTTGGATAATGAAGCACAACGGTTTTGTATAAGGAAAGTTGCGTGTTTGTGTGCGAGGATTTTCCGAAGGAAAATCAGAAGCAAGCAAACGAGAAACTAACTTTGGTTAAGCTAAAAGTAGCAATTTTTTTTATACGGTGTTAGCCACTGGCTTTTTTATTTATTTGTTCAAAAATGTCGGATAAGAAATAGTCTTTGTCTTTAGGTACTATTCCAAATTCCGATTCAATTTTTTCTAAAGTTTGCTCATCCGCTAAATCAAAATCGTGCAAAGAACTCAAGTCAGATATAAAACAGTCGTAAAAATTAATTCCAATTATTTTGTCAAAAAATTCGACTGCAATATGTTCGTTTTTTTCAATTCGGTCACTTTCGATATATTCTATTGGAACATTCGCTCCAGGTCTTGGAATTTCAGTATTGTTTTTCTTAAAATCAGCAAGGTGTTTTTTTAGGTTTTCAACAGCTTTATTTTCCGATTCTCCGTGAGCGACTAAACTCCACCAATTCGTGAATTTTGCTCCATATTCCAAGTCGTTTTGTTCCGCATTCGGATTTTTCCACGTTTCTAATGGATAATCATTAAAATCCCATTCCGATTTTAGAAATGATTTCAGGTATTTTATTTTGGCTTTCAGTTGGTTCATTCAGCTTGTGGCTAACGTATTTGTGTATGAAAAGTTGCGGTAATTTTAGCAGCAATTTTTCATTCATTTTTCATGATTTAAAATTAGTTATAATTTTTGATTTAT
>NZ_SLXM01000017.1 GCF_004345825.1 Tenacibaculum skagerrakense | reverse complement strand
CTTTCCATATCTGAAAGGTATTAATTTTTCATATAACTGAAAGTGCTGCAATAAAATTGCAGGGTTTTGAACCCTAAATTGAGACCAATAAAAACATAAAAAAACCACTCTTGCGAGTGGTTATTACTAATAACAAATGTTTAAATAACTATGGTAATAATACTGTGTCTACTGCATGAATTACACCATTAGTACCTTGAACATCATTGGTAGCTGTGCCAACTAAAATGTTAACAGTTTGCATACTTGATGTTTGTATTTGTGCTCCAGAGGTTAAATCGATTGTGATTGTACCTCCAAGAGTTGTAACGTCTCCGTTTGTTAATTGATCTGCTTGAACATTTGCTCCATTTACTACATGATATTTTAAAACAGCATCTAGTGTAGCGATTGGTACATCAGCTAAACTATTCCATGATGCATTTGAGTCTAATAAAGCTTGGAAAGCAGCGTTTGTTGGAGCGAAGATAGTAAAAGGCCCATCTCCACTTAAAATTGACACGAAATCAGTAGTGTGTCTTGAATCTGTTAAGGCTGCAACAAGAGAAGTAAATCCTGCATTGTTTAATGCTAATGTAACCACGTTAGCTGGCATCATTACTTTGTCAATTACATGTACAACGCCATTTGAAGCTTCAATATCTATTAAACCTGATACTGGACTTGAGTCACCATTAAACTCGATTCCTCCTGTAACTTCAACTTGTAAAGATAATGGCTCGCTATTTGGACCTGTCGCTAATGTATTTACATACGTATCTGATAAATCTGTAGACTTAATATTTCCGCTTACAACATGAAATAATAAAACATTCGTTAATACATCTACTGGAATATCATCTAATGAATTCCATGACGCATTTGAATCTAATAATGCTTGGAACGCAGCGTTTGTTGGTGCAAATACTGTAAACGGACCATCTGCTTGAAGTGCCGAAACTAGATTCGCTTTTTGTAAAGCTTGCACTAAAATACTTAAGTCTGGAGTTGCAATAGCTAAATCAGTAATATCCTT
This sequence comes from Tenacibaculum skagerrakense, assembly GCF_004345825.1. Classification (GTDB taxonomy): domain Bacteria; phylum Bacteroidota; class Bacteroidia; order Flavobacteriales; family Flavobacteriaceae; genus Polaribacter; species Polaribacter skagerrakensis. The sequence continues at coordinate 18,297 of NZ_SLXM01000017.1, read as the reverse complement.
TGGTAATTCACCAGGTAATAACACTTCGTTGATTGCATGAATTACTCCATTCTTTGCTAAAATATCAGCTTGAGTTACTGATACAGATTGTCCTGTAGCGCTTTCTATTTTTACACCACTAGATAAATCTATAGTTAGCGCAGCTCCGTTTAATGTTGTTACGCCTTGATTATCACTTAAATTTTGAGATGGCGCATAAATTGGTAATACATGGTACAATAATACTTCTTTTAAAACATCAACAGGAACATCATCTAAAGAATTCCATGCTGGTTTTTTATCTAATAAAGCTTGAAACGCCTCGTTGGTAGGAGCAAAGACAGTAAGGGCTCCGTCAGCTTCTAAGGCAGAAACTAAGTCAGCTTTTACTAATGCTTGTACTAATACTGAAAAATTACTATCTGAAGATGCAATATCTACAAGATTTTCTTCTATAATCTTTGTATCATTATCATCATCACAAGAAGTTAAGAGTCCGAATCCTAAGAAAAGACTTAGGTAAAATACTTTTTTAATTGATTTTAATGTCATTACTTGATTGCTTTAGGGTTGATTAATAAAATGTTTAACTTTATTTAAAATTAAATAAACAATAAATGATTTAGCCAAAAAATATCGCTTATATCTCAAAGCGATATTCAAATATACTAACTTTTGTTTTATGTTTTACTTTAACAATTAAACAAAACATCATAAAACATAAAAAAACACCCTTTTTGGGTGTTTTTTAACATTATATTAAGAATTTAACTAATATTTCTTATCTGAAGTTAATCTTTCTCATTCTTAGACTTTCAGGAGTTACTTCTAGATATTCATCGTCTTTAATATATTCCATACATTCTTCCAAAGACATATCTATTTTTGGTGCAATTTTTACTCCTTCATCAGAACCAGAAGCACGAACGTTTGTTAACTTCTTTCCTTTAATTAAGTTTACTGCAAGATCATCTTGTTTAGAGTTCTCTCCAACTACTTGACCTTTATATATTTCTTGGTTTGGATCAATAAAGAACTTCCCTCTATCTTGTAAACGATCAATTGCATAAGCTGTAGCTTTACCTGTTTCAGAAGAAACAATTGCTCCATTTACTAAATCAGAAAACTCTCCTTTATAAGCATCATAACCTCTTAAACGGTGGTTGATAATAGCTTCACCTTGAGTAGCAGTTAATAATTTATTACGTAAACCGATTAATCCTCTAGATGGAATATCGAATTCTAAGTGTTGTAAATCACCTTTTGGTTCCATAACTAATAAGTCACCCTTACGCATAGTAACTAAGTTAATTGCCTTCGAAGCTAATTCTTCAGGAACATCAATTACTAATGTTTCATAAGGCTCACATTTAACTCCATCAACATCTTTTAAGATTACTTGTGGACGACCTACTTGTAATTCATAACCTTCTCTACGCATTGTTTCAATTAATACTGATAAGTGAAGAATTCCACGACCAAAAACATTGAATTTATCTTCTGTATCTGTATCTTCAATTCGTAACGCTAAGTTTTTCTCAGTTTCTTTATATAAACGATCACGCAAGTGACGAGAAGTTACGTATTTTCCTTCTTTACCGTAGAAAGGTGAATTGTTAATGGTAAATAACATACTCATTGTAGGCTTATCTACTTCAATTCTACCTAACGCTTCAGGATTATCTAAATCAGCGATAGTATCTCCAATTTCAAAATCGTCAATTCCTGTAACAGCACAAATGTCACCACTTCTAACTTTATCTGTTTCGGCTTTACCCATTCCTTCAAAAACATGTAATTCCTTAACTCTAACTTTTTTGGTAGTTCCATCAGCTTTACATAGCATGTAATCTTTATTTCTTTCTAAATCACCACGATATACTCTACCGATAGCAATTCTTCCTTTAAATGAAGAATAATCTAATGAAGTAATCTGCATTTGAGGAGATCCTTCTCTATAAGGTGCTTCTGGAATAGTTTCAATTACAGCATCTAATAAAGGAATAATACTATCTGTTTTCTCTCTCCAATCTTCGCTCATCCATCCATTCTTTGCAGATCCATAGATAGTTCTGTACTCTAATTGTTCTTCAGTAGCATCAAGAGCAAACATCAAATCAAAAACTTTCTCATGAACTAAATCAGGAGTACAGTTTTCTTTGTCTACTTTATTTACAACCACAATTGGAGTTAACCCTAACTCTAAAGCTTTTCCTAATACGAAACGAGTTTGTGGCATTGGTCCTTCAAATGCATCTACTAATAGTAAAACACCGTCGGCCATTTTAAGAACACGCTCTACTTCTCCACCGAAATCGGCGTGACCAGGAGTATCAATTACATTAATCTTTACACCTTTATAGTTTACAGATACATTTTTTGATAAAATTGTAATTCCTCTCTCTCTTTCTAAATCGTTATTATCTAATAATAAATCTGTACGTTCTTTACGTTCATCTAATATTTTAGCCTGATCAATAATTTTATCTACCAAAGTAGTTTTACCGTGGTCTACGTGCGCAATAATTGCTATATTTCTAATCGGTTGCATAATGCTACATTAATTTGCGGCAAAAGTAGTATTTCACTTTGAATTGCACTAATAATGAAGCAGATATTTATTAGGCAAGTTTTTAGGGGTAAAATATCTTCTTTTTTTATTGCCTAAAGTTTGTCGTGACGTGAAAAAATATGTAGGTTTGATGAAACAATTAACAACAAACACAAATGGAAATTACGGCTAATAATCCGAACCGAAAATCGTGGTTGAAAGTTGAAGAAAATTCCGATTTTCCAATTCAAAATATACCTTTCGGAGTTTTTTTAACTCGTGATGATATAATTACAATAGGTACCCGTATAGGTGATTATGCAATTGACCTAGGAGCATTACATCAACTAGGTTATTTTGATGGAATTCCTTTAACTGATGATATTTTTTTACAAGATACCCTTAATGACTTTATTGCTGACGGAAGAAAAACTTGGCGTTTAGTTAGAAACAGAATCGCTGATATTTTCGATGTTAAAAACGGAAAATTAAGAGATAATGCGGAGCATAAACACAAAATAATCTTTAGAATGGATGAAGTAGAAATGCTTTTACCTGTTCAGGTTGGAGATTATACCGATTTTTATGCGAGTAAAGAACATGCTACTAATGTTGGTAGTTTATTCAGGGATCCAAAAAATGCTTTGTTACCAAACTGGTTACACATTCCTATTGGATATCACGGAAGAAGTTCATCAATTATTCCTTCTGGAACTCCAATTCACAGACCTGTTGGACAATCAAGACCCACAGAAGAAGGCGGAGCTCCAAATTTTGGACCATCAAAATTATTAGATTTCGAATTAGAAATGGCATTTATTACTACCGTTTCTAATGATTTAGGAGATCGCATATCTGTAGAAGAAGCAGAAGAGTATATTTTTGGACTGGTTTTATTTAATGATTGGTCTGCTAGAGATATTCAAGCATGGGAATACCAACCATTAGGACCTTTCTTAGGGAAGAATTTTGCATCTACAATATCTCCTTGGATAGTTACTTTAGATGCTTTAGAGCCTTTTAGAGTTGATAATCCTAAGCAAGAACCAACTCCTTTACCTTATTTACAGCACAAAGGAAAACATAGTTTTGATATTAATTTACAAATGGCAATTCAACCTGAAGACAAGGAAGAAACTGTAGTTTGTAACTCTAACTTCAAATATATGTATTGGACAATGGCTCAACAATTGGCACATCATACTGTAAATGGTTGTCCTGTTGAAGCTGGTGACATGATGGGAAGTGGAACAATTTCTGGTCCAACTCAAGATAGTTTTGGTTCGATGTTAGAATTAACATGGAGAGGTCAAAAGCCTCTTAAAATGAATGATGGAAGCGAGCGTAAATTTATTGAAGATAATGATACAGTCATCATGAGAGGATACTGTTCAAATGATAAAATTAGAATTGGATTTGGTGAATGCTCTGGTAAGGTATTACCTGCAAAGCCAATGTAATTCAAAATCAAATAAGAAACAAAAAATCCATTTCAACTTGAAATGGATTTTTTTATATAATTATTTTTTTATTCTTCTGGTGGTGGATAACCATGAATTTCTTCATAAACTTCATCAAAGTTACTTCTTAGATAAGAGTTAAGTTTCTTTCTATAATCATCTTGAAGCCAATCAATAAAATTGTGAGTTGACTTACATATACACTTTGAATATCTATGAATTCTATCATCTATATCTCCACCTAATTGTTTTGCTAGTAATAAAGCATCAAAAACATCTTCACTATTTTCAATACACATCTTTGCATGATGCTCAATAGATTTCTCCAATACTTTTTTAGAACTTTGCCCTGATTGTATAGTATCTACATAAACAGCTTTTACATCAAAATATATATCTTCATCCTTAGTATTTGCAAATTCAGCCCTAATATCTTCAGGTAATTCATATCTGAAACTACTTTCAATATCTTCGTCACTAAGCAAGCTATCCAAATAAAAATTCGGAGCTCTAAACATTTTCTCCCAATCTAGATCAGCTCCCCAAGGACCAAATCTGTGGAAATTATTCCCTAAATCAATTACATTAAATTCAGATTTTCCAGGAATAATTCGAGAACCACGACCAATCATCTGATAATATAAGGTAAGTGATTTTGTTGCTCTGTTTAGTATTATGGATTGTACCGAAGGCTCATCAAACCCTGTTGTTAAAATACTTACAGAAGTAATAATTGCATTAGGTGTTTTGTTAAACCACTTTAAAATAGCATTACGCTCTTTTTTTGTGTTCGTATTATCTAAGTGCGCTATTGGATATCCAGCTCTTTTAAACGTATCATACACATATAAAGATGTATTGATACCATTATTAAAAATTAAGGTTTTGGTTCCTTTTGCTCTTTCTTCATACGCCTGCAATAACTTCGAAAGCATATTCGTGTTCGTATATAAATCTTCAGAAGATTTTACAGTATAATCACCATTAGCTCCAACTTCTAACGATGTTAAACCAACATTGTATGAATATACATTTGCTTTCGCTAAATACTCATTGTTAATTAAGGCAGCAATACTCTCACCTACTATTAGTTCATCATAATTATCCTTCATCGGCATTTTTATGTTTGAACTTAACGGTGTTGCTGTTACTCCTAAGATGAACGATTTATCAAAGAACTTGAATAATTTAGTGAATGAATTATAGTGTGCTTCATCAATGATAACCAATCCAACATCTGAAATATCTAAAATATCGTCATTTAATCGGTTATTTAAGGTCTCAACCATGGCTACAAAGCAATCATAGTCATCTTGATCTTCAAGTCCCGCTTTGCTGTCTATAATTTTATTAACAACGCCAAATTCACCTAACATTCTAGCTGTTTGCTTACATAACTCAATACGGTGAGTCATAATAAGCACTTTCTTTTGATAATGCTTTAAATATTGACGTGTAATTTCAGAAAATATAACAGTTTTACCACCACCTGTAGGTAACTGATATAATAAATGATAGTTCTCAGGGGCGTTTTCGAAACTTTTAAAAATCTTGTGTAATGCTTCTCTTTGGTAATCGTATAAACTTTTACCAATTGTATTTTTAGTTTCTGTGGTACTCAAAAGGTGATTATTTTTTTAAAGTTCAAAAATACAACCTATTTAGGGAAACCAAAGGCTTATTTAAGATTTTTTTCAAGATTTATTTGAGTAATATCATAATGAGAAGCGTGCAAAACGGCTATATTATTATGAATCAATAAAAACTGTGGAGATTGATGCATTACCTGAAATTCATACCCAACTTCATTAGAAACATCCCTGTAATTTAATAAATCTAAATAGTACATATCTAATTGTTCATTTACACTTTCAGGAAAATTTTGTTCGAAGTTCTTTAATACAGTTCTACTAATTACACACCTAGTAGAATGTTTAAAAACACCAACAAATTTGGTAGTTGATTTTTCTTTTATTTCTTCTATTTGCGATATTGTAGTTAAAGGAATCCAATTAATAGTTGTTTTAATTTCTTCCTTTTTACTTTTATCGTCAGACTTGTTAAATATATTTCCAAAAATTCCCATGTTCATTAAATTTTAATAATTGTCGGATACAGGCTAAAATCCTTTCATACAAGACAAAAAGTCATTAAAAACGAATTTATAAAGACAAAATGACTTGCATTCTTGATAAATTTCAATTGGTATTGAATTTGCTCAAAAGTATAATAAAAAATAAAAATGAATTTCAACAATTATACAATAAAATCACAAGAAACTATTCAGTTAGCTCAGCAGTTAGCTCAAGAGTTTAGTCATAATCAAATAGAAAATGAACACATTTTAAAAGCTATGTTTCAAGTAGATGAAAATGTACTTCCTTTTATATTAAAGAAATTGAACCTTAACGTAGATTTAGTACAAACCGTATTAGATCAACAGTTAAATAGTTATTCAAAAGTAAGTGGTGCGAATTTATTATTATCACATGAAGCTGGAAAAACATTAAATGAAGCCTCTATCATTGCTAAAAAAATGAATGATGAGTATGTATCAATAGAACATTTAATTTTAGCCATTTTCAAGTCGAAAAGTCAAATTGCTCAATTTTTAAAAGATCAAGGTATTACTGAGAAAAGTTTAGTAGCAGCCATTGAGGAACTTCGCAAAGGAAACAGAGTAACTTCGCAAAGTGCCGAAGAGTCTTATAATTCATTAAATAAATACGCTAAAAACCTAAACCATTTAGCTCAAGACGGAAAATTAGATCCTGTAATTGGTAGAGATGAAGAAATAAGAAGATTGCTTCAAATTTTATCAAGGAGAACGAAAAACAATCCTATTTTAGTTGGTGAGCCTGGTACTGGTAAAACAGCTATTGCCGAAGGTTTAGCCCACAGAATTATTCGTGGAGATGTACCTGAAAACTTAAAAGATAAATTAATTTTCTCTTTAGATATGGGTGCTCTTATTGCAGGTGCAAAATTTAAAGGTGAATTTGAAGAACGTTTAAAAGCTGTTGTAAAAGAAGTTACTTCTGCAAATGGTGATATCGTTTTATTCATAGATGAAATACATACGTTAGTTGGTGCTGGTGGCGGACAAGGAGCTATGGATGCTGCTAATATTTTAAAACCCGCTTTAGCAAGAGGAGAGCTGAGAGCCATTGGAGCTACAACCTTGGACGAATATCAAAAATATTTTGAACAAGATAAGGCTCTAGAACGCCGTTTTCAAAAAGTTACAGTTAATGAACCTGATACCGAAAGTGCTATTTCTATTTTACGAGGAATCAAAGAGAAATATGAAACACATCATAAAGTTCGTATTAAAGACGAAGCAATTATTGGTGCAGTAGAACTATCTCAACGTTATATTACGAGCCGTTTTTTACCTGATAAAGCTATTGATTTAATGGATGAAGCTGCAGCTAAATTAAGAATGGAAATTAATTCTAAACCTGAAGAATTAGACATTCTTGATCGTAAAATTATGCAGTTAGAAATTGAAATTGAAGCGATTAAACGTGAAAATGATGCTACAAAGTTAAAATCACTGAATGCTGATTTAGCGAATTTAAAAGAAGAAAGGAATGAGATCAATGCAAAATGGCAATCAGAAAAAACAGTTGTTGATGCAATTCAAACATTAAAAACTGATATTGAAACCTATAAAGTAGAAGCTGAAAAAGCGGAAAGAAATGGAGACTACGGTCGTGTTGCTGAATTACGTTACGGTAAAATAAAAGAGCTTCAAGAAGAGCTTGAAAAACAACAAAAGCTATTAGCTGAACAAGAAGATAACGCACTAATTAAAGAGGAAGTAACATATGATGACATTGCTGAAGTTGTTGCTAAATGGACAGGAATACCAGTGACTAAAATGTTGCAATCTGAACGTGAAAAGTTATTACGTTTAGAAGATGAGTTGCATAAACGTGTTGTTGGTCAAGAAGAAGCTATTGAAGCTGTTTCTGACGCAGTTCGAAGATCAAGATCTGGATTACAAAACCCAAGTAAACCAATTGGTTCGTTCTTATTCTTAGGAACTACAGGAGTTGGTAAAACCGAACTAGCTAAAGCATTAGCAGAATATTTATTTGATGATGAAAATGCTATGACTAGAATTGATATGAGTGAATATCAAGAACGCCATTCTGTGAGTAGATTGGTAGGTGCGCCTCCTGGATATGTTGGTTACGATGAAGGTGGTCAATTAACAGAAGCTGTTAGAAGAAAACCTTATTCTGTAGTTCTTTTAGATGAAATTGAAAAAGCACATCCGGACACTTTTAATATTTTATTGCAAGTGCTAGATGAAGGAAGATTAACAGACAACAAAGGTAGAGTTGCCGATTTTAAGAACACAATTGTCATTATGACTTCTAACATGGGTAGCCACATTATTCAAGAAAAATTCGAAAATGTAAAAAACGATATTGATACAGCAATGGAGTTGGCTAAAGATGAAGTTCTAGCGCTATTAAAACAAAGTGTTCGTCCGGAGTTCTTAAATAGAATTGATGATATTATCATGTTTACACCACTTTCTAACGAAAACATTAAAGATATTGTAGAAATACAATTAAATAGTGTAAAGAAAATGGTCGCTCAACAAGGCATTGTGCTAGATGCTACAGAGGAAGCTATTAGTTACTTAGCAAAAAAAGGATTTCAACCTGAGTTTGGTGCACGTCCTGTTAAGAGAGTCATACAAAAAGAAGTGTTAAATAAATTATCAAAAGAAATCTTATCTGGAAAAGTAACTACAGATAGTATTATTTTATTAGATGCTTTTGATGATGAGTTGGTATTTAGAAATCAATCTGATTTGGTAAGTCAAGCTTAAAAAAGTTATATATTTTCTTAAAAAACGATGTCTACTTTAGGCATCGTTTTCTTTTTAGTACTTTAGTGATTGATAAATTATATACAATGAAAAAAATCGCCTTATTAGTTCTTCTAACTTTCGGACTTCAACGTGTTTCAGCACAAACAAAAACTACTACGTATTATTTAGTAAGACATACCGATAAAGTAGTAACTGACAAGAAAGATAGAGATCCTGATTTAACAAAAAAGGGATATGCAAGAGCAGAAAATTGGGCTAAAGTACTTTCTGATGTAAAATTTGATTTCGTTTACAGCACAAACTACAAACGAACTATTGAGACAGCAAAACCAACTGCAAAAGCAAATAACTTAGAAATCAAACTTTACGACCCTAGAAAAATGTTTGATGAAGAATTTCAGAAAAACACCAAAGGAAAAACAGTTTTGGTTGTCGGACATAGCAATACAACTCCATTTTTCGCTAATAAAATACTAGGCGAAAATAAATATTCTGAAATTGATGAAAGCAATTATACCAATCTCTATATTGTTACAGTAACTAAAGATGCTAAAACAGGTATTTTACTACATGTAGAATTTTAATCTTTTGTATAAAAATTAAAATCCTTTAAAATAGTAGCGATAAAATCCAAATCGGTAGTCTCTTTTGGCTTTTTAACATCTGTAACTTCCTCTATTTTAACTCTTAACTTAATAAGTGTATTGTAATCTTTTTTATTCCTAGCTCTTACATAAGTGTCTTTAATAATTCGAGCATCGTTATCTGAAAGCTTTATTACATTGGCATAAATTGGCTTATAATCTTCTTTAATATTTTCTAAAATCGTTTTTGAGAAGCTTGCTTCATCTTTCAATGAGACAACTACTGTATTTGCAGCCATGTCTCCTACTCTTTGATTTTTTTTGGTAAATACTATCATAAAGAAACCGATTGTTTTTCCAATTAAAAAAATCATGTAAATTAAAAAGAAATAACTATTTGCATACCCCATAGAATAGAAGTACACAAACAGTAACATAAAAAGGTTAAAATCAACCATACGTAAAAACCAACGTATTACATAATCGCCTGAAGAAGGTTTAAATCCTTCTATATTAATTACTCGAAGCTTTAATATCCTTTTTCCAAGCGTTTGTCCATTCATAAGTATTTCTGAATACAAAGAATAAAATGTAATTGGCAAAAACATTAAAATATCAATTGCTTTTATAGACCAACCATCTCCATCTGTAGCATCTCTTATTAAAGAAAAATCAAAAACTTCGATTATCAAGTAGATGTATGCCAATTTTACAACATTATCAAGTATAAACGCTAGTAATCGTTGTCCAACATTGGCCAATTCAAAATTTATTCTAACATTTTGTGTTGTATTTATTTGTAACGTTTTCATACAATTTTTACATTTGTCTTTATGAGAGAGATAGCTTTTATAAAGCAAAATAAAGAAAAATGGCTTGAATTAGATGAAGTAATTTCAAATAATATTGAAAAAACTCCAGACGAAATAGCGGATTTGCATATTAAAATCATGAACGATTTATCGTATGCACAAACTTTTTATCCAAAGAGCAATGTTGTTCCTTATTTAAATAAATTAGCTAAAAAAAGTTATGGTAAAATCTATCATACTAAAAAGCAAGAAAAGAACACATTAGTAACCTTTTTTACGGAAACCGTACCACTACTCTCTTACAAATACAGAAAGTATTTTTATATCTCTTTTATTTTCTTTTTCATTTGTTTTTTTATTGGGTTGCTATCAACTTTTAATGATGAAAACTTTGCGCGTCAAATACTTGGAAACAGTTATATTGATGAAACCTTAGAAAACATAGAAAGTGGCGATGCACTAGCTATTTATAAAAACGGAAGTACTTGGGGAAGCTTCATTGGAATTTTTAACAACAATTTACGTGTTGGCCTAAACATGTTTTTATCAGGGTTATTTTTAGGAATTGGCTCTGGCTATTACATTGTTTATAATGGTATAATGGTGGCCGTTTTTCAAGCCTTCTTTTATCAAAACAACAGCTTTTTTGATAGTTTAAAAGGAATTTGGATTCATGGTACGTTTGAAATTTTTGCAATGGTTATTGAAGCTGCTTGTGGATATATTATTGGAGCTAGTATTCTTTTTCCCGGAGCATTAAAGCGATTTGAATCTTTTAAAAAGGGCTTAAGAGAAGCATTCTTCATATTTTTAAGCACCATACCGTTTACGTTTGTTGCTGCTTTTTTAGAAGGATATGTAACTCGATATTACAATCAAGTTCCTACTGTAGTTTGTATCTTTATTATTGCCGCAAGCTTACTAAGCATAAGTTATTATTATTTGATTTATCCTTTTAAGGTAGCTGCTAAAAATCGAGTTCAATAATGAAGCAAACGTTACTCATTTTTTTACTATTCATTGCTTTTAGCGCTTTTTCTCAAGACGATTATACTGAGGAAAGTGAATCTACTTATGAATATGTTGAACACGGAACAAATACTGTTGAAACTCGTCGCTTTAATAAAGAATTGAACTCTGTATACAATGGCCCTGAATTTCAATATAAAGAAGTCAAAAAAGACAAAGAAGAAAAGAAAGAAATAAAACCGAGAGAGAAAGATCAATTTAGCCTTGATTTCTTTAAAGCGTTAACCGATTTTCTTTCAACTGTTTTTCCTTATTTATTAGCGCTAATAGTTGTACTCATAATTGTAAAAAGTGTACTCGCAGGAAACACCGATTTTTGGAGATTTAAAAAACAAAAAATCACAAAATCTGCTATTGTTAAGGAAGAAATAGAGGAAAATATTGAAGAAACAGATTTCGAAAAGCTTCTAAAACTAGCTATTAGTAACAAGGATTATCGAAAAGCAACTCGCTACTATTATTTGTTATTATTGAAACAAATGCATGAAAAAGAGTTGATTAATTATCATAAAGACAAAACTAATTCTGAGTATATTTTTGATTTAGAAAAGGTAGAACTAAGAAAACATTTTTCATATTTACTATATATTTATGATTATGTGTGGTATGGTGAGTTCAATGTAAATGAAACGAATTTTGTTACCATTGAAAATGAATATCAATCTTTCTTAAAAAAAATATAAGCTATGAGAAAGATACACCACATAATACTATTCTTCTTATCCGTTGGATCTCTTTTAACTAGTTGTAAAGAAACCGACTGGAGAGAAAACTTTAGAGAGCGATCAACTGAGCCATTTGGGACGTACATTATTCAAAATGAGATTGAAACGCTTTTTAAAGATCAAGAAGTAGAAGTACTACAAAAACATATCGACGATTATTTTATTGATATTTATTATGACTACGGTGCAGATTTTGCCAATTATGTATGCATTAAACCCGCTGCATATCGCTTAGGAAAAGATTCATCAAATAAATTATTAGAATTTGTAGCTTCTGGTAACGATGTGTTTTTATCATTATACTATTTTAACGACACTTTTGAAGAAACTTTAGGTTTTACTACCAAAAATTTAGACGATGAAGCTTACTCAAATGATGAATTAAAAGCGTTAAAAGGAACGTTACATTTAGAAAGTTCTGAATTCAAAAAAACTGATTTTACCTTTTCTAGAAATTTAAGAAGAAACTACATTTCTGAATACAATAAGGAAAACACAACAATTCTCGGAACTCAAAAAGTAAACGATACTGTTCGACCTAATTTCATAAAGGTGAAATATGAAAAAGGAAATGTTTTTTTACACACCCAGCCTATCGCTTTTACTAATTACTTTTTATTAAATGGAAATCAGGAATATGTAGAAAATGTATTTTCCTATTTACCTAACAGAACTGTTATTTGGGATCCACAAATCAGAGCAAGTAAATTTCGTGGAAATAATGATGATGATACATCTGCATTAAGCTTTTTTATGCAGCATCCTTCCTTAAAATGGTCTTTATATGTTGGGTTTTTCGGGTTATTACTTTTTATGTTTTTAAATGCTAGAAGAAAACAAAGAGCTATTCCAGAGGTAAAACAGCTAAAAAACTCTACACAAGATTTTACACACACCATTGCCAATTTATATTTAAAAGAAGAAAATCATAAAAATATTGTTTCTAAAAAAATCACCTATTTCTTAGAAAGAATACGAACTAAGTATCATTTAGAAACACAAAATTTGAATAGTAGTTTTGTAGAAAAGCTAGCAGCTAAATCTGGAAACACCGTACAAAGCACAAACTATTTGATTAATACTATCATTTCATTGAATAATAAATCTATGTGTACTCAAGATGAATTAATTAGATTGAATACATTAATAGAAAACTTTTTAGAAAATACGTAATATGGAAGAAACAAGACAAGAAAACGAAAATTTAGAGTTTGAAAATAGAATTGACTTAACAGAATTACAAGAAAGTGTTTACAAGATAAAAACACAGCTGAACAAAGTAATTGTAGGTCAGAAAGAAATGATTGACTTGTTAATTGTTGCTATTTTCTCTGATGGTCATGCGTTAATTGAAGGTGTTCCTGGTGTTGCAAAAACTATGACAACAAAATTGTTATCAAGAGCAATGGATATAGACTTCAGTAGAATTCAATTTACACCCGATTTAATGCCTTCTGATATTTTAGGAACTTCTGTATTCAATGTAAAAACTTCTGAATTTGAATTCAAAAAAGGGCCGATTTTCTCAAACATGGTTTTAATCGATGAAATTAACCGTGCTCCTGCAAAAACTCAAGCTGCTTTGTTTGAGGTTATGGAAGAAAAACAAATTACTATGGACGGAGTTCGTTATAAAATGGAAGCTCCATTTATAGTATTAGCTACTCAAAACCCTATAGAACAAGAAGGAACGTATCGTTTACCTGAAGCACAGCTAGACCGTTTTATCTTTAAAGTTAATGTAGCATATCCTTCTGCTTCTGAAGAGTTGGAAATTATTTCAAGAGAACAAGCTCTAGAAAAAAACACAAAGCTAGATCAGGTTGAAAAAGTTATTAGCGGTGAAGAAATTATTAAATACAAAGATTTAATTACTCAAATAAAAGTTGAGAAAAACCTGTTAGAATATATTGCCAACATTGTAGTAAATACACGCTCTAATTCGTTTTTATTTTTAGGAGCTTCTCCTAGAGCTTCAATTTCAATTTTAAAGGCTTCAAAAGCTTTTGCTGCTATAAATGGACGTGATTTTGTTACTCCAGAGGATATTAAAAATGCTGCAATTCCAGTTTTAGAACATCGTGTAATTGTAACACCAGAAAGAGAAATGGAAGGTGTAAACAGTAAACAAATTATTGAGCAAATAATTGAATCTGTTGAGATTCCTAGATAATATTATAACGAATTTGATGAAGAACTTTATAACATCTTTCTTTTTAAACAATCGTTTTTATTTTGCAATTGCAATCATAGCAATGCTATTTGTTGTGGGGTTCTTTATTCCTGTATTTTTTGGCTTAGCAAAGGTGTTACTATTTGGATTGCTATTAATTACACTCGTTGATATTTTCTTATTATTTTCTGTGAAAAATGGATTTACTGCTGAGAGAATCATTCCTGAACGATTATCTAATGGTGATGAAAACAGAATTCAGTTGAACATCAAAAACAACTATAACATCACTATTAACAGTATAATTCTAGAAGAACTTCCTTATCAACTACAAAACAGAAATTTTGAACTACAACATCAGTTCATTTCTCAAGAAGCCAAAGAAATAAACTATAAAATTACTCCATTTGTAAGAGGTAATTATGACTTTGGAAACACAAATATGTATGTTTCTTCTCCCCTGCAACTTGCAACTAAAAAATATGTTCTAAGTGAGCAAAAAAATGTTAAATGTTATCCTTCATTTTTAAAATTGAATGAGCTTAACATCAAAGCAATTTCTAATAATTTACATACACAAGGAAGTAAAAAAATCAGGCGAATAGGAAATTCTATGGAGTTTGAGCAAATTAAAGAGTATGTAACTGGAGATGATATTAGAACCTTAAACTGGAAAGCTACCGCTAAACGAAGTCAGTTAATGGTAAATCAATATATAGAAGAAAAATCGCAACCGATTTACTCTGTTATTGATAAAGGAAGACAAATGCAAATGCATTTTGATAATCTGACATTATTAGATTACGCTATTAACGCAACATTAGCAGTTAGTAATGCTATTTTAAGAAAGCAAGATAAAGCTGGAATGTTCTCTTTTTCTAAGAAAATAGACAATATTATCGTGGCTGAACAACGAAATTCTCAAATGAGTTTAATTTCGGATGCGCTTTACAATATAAAAACAGATTTTGTAGAATCGGATTATAGTTTGTTATATGCAGCTATCAAAAGAAAAATCCCAAGCCGAAGTTTATTGATTTTATATACCAATTTTGAAACGTTAGATGCGTTAAAAAGACAACTTCCTTATTTAAGAGCTATTGCTAAAAATCACTTATTACTGGTTGTTTTCTTTCAAAATACGGAGCTTAATAAACTCTTTGAACAAAAAGCTGTTACTGTAGAAAATGTTTATGACAAAGTCATCGCAGAAAAGTTTATGTATGAGAAAAAGCAGATAGCGAATGAATTAAAAAAATATGGAATTCAATCGGTATTAACCAAACCACAAAACTTAACTGGAGATACGATTAATAAATATTTAGAATTAAAATCACGTGGTTTATTTTAATTTTTTAGATTTGCAACTTTACATTAAAAAAATTACTATGAATTGGTATTTAAAAGTACTTAATCAGTACGTCGATTTTAAGGGTAGAGCTAGAAGAAAAGAATATTGGATGTTTACTCTTGTGAGCACTTTAATTAGCTGGATTATTTCTTTTTTTATTATTTTTTTTGAAGCTCCAGAATTTGGTATAATTGAATCTCTTTACTCGTTAGGAGTTTTGCTACCATCTATAGCAGTTGGTGTTAGAAGAATGCATGATGTTGGTAAAAGTGGGTGGTATCTTTTAATTCCTATATATACAATTTAATTCTTGCTTGTACAGATAGTGAAGTTGGACCTAATGAATGGGGAGACAATCCAAAAGGAATAGGAAATAAATCTGAAATAGATTTTATTGGAATAGAATAAACTGAAAGGCCTAACAAATGTTAGGTCTTTTTTTTGTAAGTTATAGTAGTAAAATCAAACCAAATAAACCAAAATCACATACATGAAATCTTTTTTTATCACACTAATTATAACATTCACTTTACACTCTTGTACTTCCGAAAAAAAACCTAAAACATTAACAACAGGAAGTTATAAAGCTTCATTACTTATTCAAGATAACGAACAAATACCGTTTATTTTTGATGTTTTAAATGATAAAAAAATTAATATATACAATGCTAACGAAGTGATTAGCGTTCATGAGATTTCTTACAACAACGATTCTGTAACAATTCAATTGCCTTATTTTGAAGGATATATTAAAGCAAAAATAAATAATGAAAGTATTACTGGTTATTTTGTAAAACCTAGTTTAAATAGAATAGTTTCATTTGTGGCAACGCCAAATTTACCTCGATTTGCTATAACAGCAACTCCAACTCAAAATGTAACTGGAAATTGGGAAACCGTTTTCAGTCCTAATTCTGAAGAAGACAAATACATAGCCAAAGGAATTTTTACACAAAATAACAATAAAGTAACAGGTACATTTAGAACTACAACAGGTGATTATCGATACTTGGAAGGGATTATCAATGGAGATTCTTTACAATTATCAACTTTCGATGGTGCCCATGCTTTTTTATTTGCTGCTAAAGTTTCCGACAGTATTATGAAAGGAATTTTCTATTCAGGAAATCACTGGAAAGAACCATTCACAGCAAAATTAAATAATGATTTCGAGCTTCCTGAAGCTGAATCTTTAACAAACTTAAAAGAAGGTTACGAAACACTTGAGTTTTCTTTTCCAGATGAAAACGACAACATAATTTCCTTAAAAGATGATCGATTTAAAGACAAAGTTGTTGTAGTACAAATTATGGGAACTTGGTGTCCAAATTGTTTGGATGAGAGTAAATTTTATGCTGACTATTATACTAAAAACAAAAATAAAGATATTGAGTTTGTTGCTTTAGCATTTGAAGTAGCCAAAACCAAAGAAGAAGGATTTGCTTTTATAAAACGATTAAAAGAACAAACCGAGATTAACTATCCGGTATTGTTAGCACAATATGGATCGTCAAGTAAAATAGATGCGCAAAAAAAATTACCGATGTTAGATCACGTTCTCTCCTATCCTACTACAGTGTTTATTGACAAAAAAGGGAAAGTCAGGAAAATTCATACTGGATTTAACGGTCCCGCTACAGGACAGAAATATGAAGATTTCAAAAAGAAATTTAATGACTTTATCACTGAATTATTGCAAGAATAAGAACTTAATAAGAACTAACTAAATTGGAATAAAAGTTCCTGTTATCCGGAAATTTAAACCTATAAACAGGTATATTTGTAAGGATATAACTAGTTAGCATACATTAGGAAATGAACATCGAATGGAACCATTTTAAGACAATAGCTGATGGCGAATTTTGCGAAATAGAAGGAATTAATATTTGGGAATACAAATGGAAATCTGACTATGAAACAATTTTTGTGAAAGACCCACTTTATGGAGAAACAAAATCACTAAATCGATTTTGGATTGAGCTACCAAATAAGAAAGTGGAATTTGTTGCTGGTGAATTCTCAAATTGTGTTTGGGGAATTTATACGAAAACAAAAAAAGGTACAGAAATAGAAAATAATAGGAAAATTTATAAGGAAATTAAAGGATTTCTTGACAAATATTTCCCTGAAAATTATACTGAATCTAAAGAATATGATGAATGTTTTCATATTACAGTCTATACGCAAGAAAAAGAAGAATCTTCAGTTTGGTTTGAATTTGACATTGGAAACTCTGAATTAATTGTTGGATATGGAATTAGTCATATTCATTACGGAAAACAATACGGAATAGAAATATCAGAAGGATTAAATCGCCTTTTAGATTTTTTTACCGCAAAAATGAAAAGGACTGATTATTACAAAGGCAAAGTGAATTTTAAGAATGTTTATGAAATGAAAACAGAGAATGGAACTTATGAAAATTTAGGAACAAATTCTATTTTGCTTCTATATCCTTTTTGGAAAAAAGCAACCAAAAAAATAACTGAACATTCTGAATTAATAAAAGATAAAAATATTAAATCTGAACTTAAAAAAATAAGAGAACAAATAAATAACGTATGCTAACACCGTATAAAATTAATTGCTGGTTTTAGCTTACTTACGAAAGTCCTCGCGGACTTTCTATCTGTGATTTTTTTGCTAACTTTAGTGCTTAAATCACGCAACTAATCTTATACAACAACGTTAGCAAACACTGTCGAAAATGATGTGAAGCTTTCTTTTTGATTAATAAAAGTCAGTTTTAAAATTTTGTTTTTTAATAGTAATTCCAGTTCT
>NZ_SLXM01000016.1 GCF_004345825.1 Tenacibaculum skagerrakense | reverse complement strand
ATCAGTGGGAACAATTAATTTACGATTTCAGTGGTGCACCAACAGCAGATTATGTTCGTATTGTTATCTTCTTTGACTTTGGAAATAACGGAGATAATTCTGAGTATTACTATGATGAGATAGAGTTAGTAAATGATTCAGGCGGACCACAACCTTTAGTGTTCCAAGATTTTGAAGGTACAGCACCAGCATTTACCGTATTTGGAAATATTGCAGGAATAGATGTGATAGCCAATCCAGATGCTACAGGAGCGAATACCACTGGCAATGTTGCAAGATTAACAAAAACGAGTGGTGCAGAGATTTGGGCCGGAGGATTTTTTGAAACAGGTTCGCCATTAGATTTTAGTACCTATAGTAAAATCAGTGTTAAAACATGGTCACCAAAGCAGGGAGCAGTAGTTAAGGTAAAGTTAGAGAATCAGGATGCTAGTGTTACTCATGAGATAGATGTGAACACTACAGTTGCTAACCAATGGGAAGAATTGGTGTATGATTTTAGTGGCGCACCAACAGCGGATTATGTTCGTGTAGTTATCTTCTTTGATTTTGGGAATAATGGAGACGATAGTGTTTATTATTTCGATCAGTACACATTAACCAATTAAAAAAGTAAAAGATGAGATTAAAATATATATCAAGAGTAGTCTGTATTGCTTTCATGAGTATTTTCTTCAATAGTTGTGAAGAGAAGGAGTATGAGTTTGGTGATATTACCACTCCGTCAAATATCGATATTGTAGCTACGATAGTTGGTCAAGATGCTACCAACCCAAATGGAGATGGAAGTGGAACGGTTCATTTTGAAGCTACGGCTAGTAATGCGTTATCGTATAAGTTTGTGTATAACGGTTCAGAATCGGTAAAGCCAAACGGTCGCATGACGTATAACTTTAGTGAGTTAGGAGTAAATACATATACAGTTACAGTGATAGCCGTTGGAGCAGGAGGAGTTTCTTCAAGCAAAACGATTCAAGTAGATGTGTTAGCGTTGTACTCTGCACCAGATGATTTAAAGACGTTGTTATATGGATACGACCCATCGAATCCAACAGCGGCAAGTTCAAAGACATGGCGCGTAAAATCAGAAATAGGAGCTCACTTTGGATTAGGTCCAGTTGGCGGATCTGTTTTTGCAGAGTGGTATCAAGCAGGGGCTAATGAGAAAGCAGGAGTAGGAATGTATGACGATCGTTTTACGTTTCATTCAGATGGAACCTTTGAATATGTGACCAATGGTGATGTGTTTGGTAGAGTAAACTTAATAGACCAGTTAGGCGGTTCAGGCGGAACAGTTGATGGAGCAGATGTGCTGAATTATTCTTATGGAGATTATTCAGAGAATTGGACATTAACCGCACCAGGAGGTGTTGAGACTTTATCACTTACAGGAATAGGATTTATTGGATATTACATAGGAAATCATACATATGAGATTTTCAGTAGAAGTAACCCAAATGAAATGTCGTTACGTATTACCGATGGTAACAATGAGTTTGATTGGTGGTTTGTAATTACCTCAGAAGACCCAGCTCCACCATCGGCACCTTATGTGTACAACAATTTAGTTTGGGAAGATGATTTCAACACAGATGGAGCACCAGATGCATCAAAATGGACGTATGATATTGGAACAGGAAGCAATGGATGGGGAAATAATGAGGTTCAGTATTATACAGATAGAGCAGACAATGCAGTTGTAAGCAACGGAAACTTAATAATCACGGCAAAGAAAGAGGACTTTTCAGGAAGTGGTTATACATCAGCAAGATTAAAGACACAAGGATTATATAACTTTACCTATGGTAGAGTAGAAGTAAGAGCAAAGTTACCAGATGGAGCAGGAACATGGCCTGCGATTTGGATGTTAGGTTCTAATTTTCCAACGGTTGGATGGCCAGTATGTGGAGAGATTGATATAATGGAGCAAACAGGAGGTGATAAGAACTCAGTATTATCTGCTGCACATTGGTTTGATACTACAAATAATGTAAAGGCTGATTTTACTCAAAACACATCAATAACCAATGCTACATCAGATTTTCATGTGTATACCATGGAATGGACAGATCAGAGCATTACGGTATATTTAGATGATGTAAAATATTATGAGTTAACAAATTCATCATCTTTACCTTTTAATGACAACTTCTTTTTGATATTAAACATAGCAATGGGAGGAACTTTAGGAGGAAGTATAGATGCTGGATTTACCGAATCTACCATGGAAGTAGATTATGTAAGAGTTTATCAATAGTGTAATAATTTGTATTAATGTGAAAAAATCCTCAACATATAATGTTGAGGATTTTTTATAACTTTTTGAAAATCAGTTGTAAATATAATTTTGTTTAGTTATATTTAAGGTGAGTTAAACGTTCTGGTTTGATTCCATCTTACAGCTATTAACTAACTAAACGCTACTACTATGTTTGCATTTTTTAAAAAGAAGTCAGTAGAAGATAAATTACATTCTCAGTACGAAAGGTTAATGGTTGAAAGAGATAAATTACTTTTAACAGATAAAAACTTAAGTAATCTAAAATTGCAAGAAGCTCAGCGTATTCTTAATCAAATAGAGAGTCTTCGAAATGCGATTTAGGTTCCTCCTCTCCTAATTTTAATTACTTATTCTATTTCATTAAGTAACTCTTTTGCTTCTAAATAATTATAATTGCTTGCATCCGATGTTATTGTTTTCAAGGTTCTTTTTAGTAATTCGTAATCTTTTTGTTTTAGGTAAATTATAGCTTTATACCATGTGGCTTTTTTAGCTTGTAAGGATTCAGAGTTTTGTAATAGATCAAACTGGTCAATGGCATTTGTAAAATCATTAATAGCTAGAAAAGACAAACCATTATAGATATAACTTAACGCATTAGTCGTATTACTTTCAGAACTCATCCTTTGATATTCTGTAAAAGAAATGGTAGCATTTTTATAATCTTTATTTTCAAAGTACTGTTGTCCTTCTATTAATTTAGTATCTGCACTTTCACTTCTATTGACTAATGAAGGTAAGTTTTTATATTCTTCATTAATAATACTTTCGAAATCAGTACTATTACTTTTAATTGAGAAATAAGAAATAGTAGAAATCAATAAAATTGAAGCCGCAACAGCTAATTGTTTAATAAAGCTCTTCCTAGAATACGTTTTTCTATTATCAGCGATAACATTAGAAATAGTTTCTTTTATAGTAGTAATTTCATCACTTTGTAAATACGATTTCATAGCTTTTGCTCTATCAGAATTTAAAACAGAACGATTTAGAGTAATCCATTCATCTTCACTGTAAATCATTCGTATTTCCTTTTCAAAATTAAAAGCATCGGCTAATTCAGAATCGGTAGTAAGATTTTTCTCAAAAGCTTCTTTTTCTGAGTTGTTCATATCTCCATTAAGATACTTATCTATATCTTCTAAATAATCGCTCATGGCTTAAATAAATTCTTTAAATCTAACATCATTTTGAATGGCCTTGGTTAATTGCGACTTGCAATTAAAAATACGTTGTCTAACCACATTGTCTGTCTTATAGCCTAATTGAGTTACAATTTCTTTATAAGGTACTTTTTTAAAAAATAGTTTAAGAAGATCCTTACAATTATCAGAAATACTATTTAGTTTTTCCTGAAAAAACTCCCATTTTTCTTGCTCTAAAGACGCCATAACAATATCCTCATCTTCACTAACTAGTTCAATAACTTTTTCATTTGTTACCACTCTTTTTCTTTTATTTAATTCTCTTTTCCATAAATTACAGGCAGCAACATATAAAAACCCGTCTAAAGAACTACTAATTTCAAATGGATTTGTGTTATATCTGGTAATAACTTGAATTAATACTTTTTGAAAAATATCTTCTGCATCTTCACTGAAGCCATTATTCTTCATTACATAGCTTTTTATTTTTGGATAAACTTTTAAGTAAAGTTCGTTTATAATTTCTCTATTTCCAGTTGCAAGTTCTTTTAATTTATCTATAGTGATGTCACTCATATACTTAAATATCAAAAAATATATTTAATTTTTCTACTTTTGCCATTAACATTTTAAAGGGTTGGGGAACTCAATAAATATAAAGCATAAAAAATATGAAAAAAATAATTTTACAAATTGCTGTAACAGCTTTATTAATAACAAATATAAGTTGTTCAAATGAAAGAGAAACAATTATAATAGAAGATACAAGCGAAACATCTTCTAACATAATTACTAAATTACCTGAAAATGCTGTTAATGCTGATGATTTTTTAAGAGTCCAAGGTTTTGATGTAAAGAAATCAAAAGTAAAAACTAATTTAGGATCAGAAACACTCAATAAAGGTACTTTAAGTTTAGGTGAAGGAACAGGAACTTTTATTAAGTTTTTTATAGTATATCCGCCAGACTGGAGTAATTTACGTAGATTAAATTATTTAGCTGAGGCAAGGTCTAAA
The DNA here is from genome assembly GCF_004345825.1 of Tenacibaculum skagerrakense. GTDB lineage: Bacteria > Bacteroidota > Bacteroidia > Flavobacteriales > Flavobacteriaceae > Polaribacter > Polaribacter skagerrakensis. Next base: position 16,058 of record NZ_SLXM01000016.1, on the reverse strand, counting down.
ACTATTAGAGAGATTTTTGTTATTACTAATTCTTGTGATTTTATCGATACTTGGTATATAGAAGTTTTGGCTTCAGATCCAATAGAGAAAAATAGAGGAAAGAACGTAATTGTTGCCTCAGAAGCTAATGCTGATCCTGATGTGTCAACAACAGAGTCGGATGAAGGTCCTGGCGCAGATGGCCAAAGTACAGATATTAGTTTTACTTTTGGAGAGGATTATTATCATTCTTGCGAAGAAATAATTTTACCTCCATTTTATAATTTGGTTTTAGTTCCAGACGGAGGAGGAGATTCTGATAATAATTCAGGCAGTGGTACTATAAGTGGACCTAATACAGACCCAACTATACCTCAAGAATAATGTTTGTTTTTAAATTAATTAGTATGAAAAATAATGTATTAAAATTATGGTTAACATTATTCGTTTTAGTGTTAAGTTTTAGTTGTTCAAAAGAAAGAGAAACAATTATAATTGAGGATACAACCGACACAACCTCTAATATAGTTACTAAATTACCCGAAAATGTTATAAGCGCTGAGGAACTTTTATTGAGTAAAGGAATCATAAAAGAATCAAAAAAAAGTAAGGATGACAATTTACAAGGACGATTAGTAGAGGGTGATCCTGATTACCAACCTATTATTTATTACAAAAGAATATTTGTGTTATTTCCTAAAGAGTGGAGTAGTTATGATAGATATGTATATTTAAATAATTTCAGAGAGATAATAGGGAAAGATATATATACTGTTATTGATTATTGTGATTATGTAGATACATGGTATGTTGAAGTTTCTAGAGATGTCCCTCCATCTGAGACGACCAATAAATCAAAGAATTTAATAGTAGCCACTAATACAACTCCTGATAGTAATGACACTAACACCGCCGAGGATTCTGATGGACCTGGAGGTATTGGAGGAGATGAGGCTGAAGAAGAAGTGAATTATACTAGTTGCGATCAAGTCCCTCTGCCACCTGGTTATGAAGATCCAATTCTACAAGATGGATTAGGGCCAATTGGAGGTGGTTCAGACGATGATGATATAAATACTCCAAAAAAGTAAATTGAGAAAAAAAATAATATATACAAGTGTTTTAAAGAGAGGAATTATGGTTTCTCTCTTTACGCTTTTTATATACTTTCCTAATATACAAGCGCAAGAAATATCAAAAGCGTTTGATTCTATTTTAGCATTACCCGGAAAGAATATAGATAAGCTAGGTGCTTATTCTAATCTCTTAGAAAAATACAAGAAAGAAGAAAATTTTAAACAATTAGGTGATGATGCACATGAGCTAGCAAAAAAAATTTATAAGGAAGATATTGACAAAGCAATTTTTTACAATAATGTAGGAATAAATGCGAAGCAAAAAGTAGTTCCTTTGGATACTTGCTCTATAAAAACTAGTTTTTACAATGTTGGTTTTTATAATAAGAGTAAGAAAAATTACAAAGAAGCTATAGATGGTTATAAAAAAGCATTAACCTACAGCGATTGTAAAGATTTTGATCGTAAATCAAAAAAATATATAACTGCGTGTTATAATGCAATTGCAACCATATATTTCAATGAAGAAGATTATTACTATGCTGTTTCAAATTACGAGAATGCTTCAAAATTTATTGATACTACCCAAATAGCATCATTAATTAATTTACACATTAACACAGGAAAAGCATACAAATCTATTCGAAGTAAAAAGTCTGGAGAAAAGGCTATTGAAAATTTTTTAAAAGCAGAGTCACTATATTCTTTATTACCAGATTTTAAAGAAGAGGATAAGTTCGGTATTTACTACACTATTGGAGGACAATATTTTCAAAATGGAAATAATATTGAGAAATCTTTTGATTACTACAATAAAGCTCTTGATTTAGTAGACAATATTTCAGATTCGAACGAATTAAAACGTTTCTATTTCAATTTAGGATATACATATCAGAATTATGATGAAGAAAAATCGAAGAAGTACTATAAAAAATCCTTAGAGTACCAAGCAGAGGATGATGAATTTCGAAAGAAGACTTTTTTCGGGTTGGGTGAAAACGCCTCTATTCATGGAGATTATGTTAGTGCTCAAAATTATTTTTTAAAGTCTCTTTCTTTTATTTTAGGAGAATCTATTACCGAAGAACCTGAGCATATCTCGACTGAAAACCTAAAGAAAGTTCAAGATAAAGGTTTTTTACTAGAGTTGTTTAGAACTCAAATGGAAAACTGGGATCGAATGCTACAAGTAAGCTCAGATGATACCATTGCCAAACAAATAATTAATAAAGCAAAACAGTGTGATAATCTAGTGAATTTAATGCTGTTGGATGATTTGTCTCCCAACTCAAAATTATTACTTAGAGATTTAGCATCTGAGATTTACATTTTAGCTTTAGAAGCTTGTTATAAAATAGACGATATAGAAACAGCATTCTATTTTATTGAAAAAAACAAAGCACTATTATTAATCCGCGACTTAAGAAAAGAAAAATTAATAGATAAAGATTCTACAATAAGCTATCGTAATTATTTTACAAGTCCAGAACTTTCTAAAATAGTAACTTTAAACGAAGTTAGGCTTTATGAAAATGAGGTTGTAATCAATTATATAATGGCTGAGCGTTTAGCTGGAAAAGTACCAAATGCTTACGGTTTATTTATTTCTAACAATCACAAAAAGTTATTCAAAATAGAGAATGTTGAAGAATTAATAAAAAATATAACAGAATTTAGAAGTCGATTAAATCAACCTTTTGAAACAGAAAATGATAAAACCCAGTATTTAAAAGTTGCACATTCTATATATGAACTATTAATTCCAGAATCTATACATAAACTAATTGACCATAAAAAAATAACCATTCTAGGAGACCATACTATAAGTTTTGTACCTTTTGAAGCTTTAATTCCAAAAGAGGATAAATTAGAGTATTTAGTTTCATTGAATGAGGTTAATTATGATTATTCTTTGACATTTAGAGAAGAAAATTCTGAAACTAAATTCAATGCTTCGAAAAACTACTTGGGAATCGCTCCAGTGAATTTTTCTGATAAATTAATTAGTTTAAAAAACACAGAAAAAGAGATAGAGCTTGGCGAAGGTTTTTATTCTGGAAAACTTTTAATGGGTAAAAATGCGACGGCAGATAATTTTAAGAAAATAGCTAGTAATTATAAAATTTTACACTTGGCTACACATGCAAATGCCTCTGATACCATAAATCCATGGATAGCATTTCGAAACTCAAAGCTCAAATTATCTCAATTAGATTCTATTAAAACTCAAGCTGATTTAGTAGTACTAAGTGCGTGTAACACTTCTTTGGGGCAAATTGTTAGAGGTGAAGGAGTAATGAGTTTAGCGAGAGGTTTTTTTGCTTCTGGAGCAAAGACCGTAATTCCATCGCTATGGGAAGTAAATGATAAATCTACAACAGCCATCACTTCTAAATTTTATGAATACTTAAGTGAAGGTATTTCAAAATCTGAAGCGTTACGCAAAGCAAAAATTTTCTATTTAGAAAACAACACTGATGCTGAAGCTTCGCCATATTATTGGGCATCACTAATTATGATTGGAGATGATTCTGTACTATTACCTGATAATAATAACATAGCGTTATTTTCAATTGCTTCTCTTATAACTTTATTTTTACTATTTATTGTGTGGAAATTTGTTTCTCGTAACAAAAGGAGCAAACTTTAATAGCTTTTTGTTAGGATTTGTTTATTTGTCAGTAAAGGTTTTTTACTAATAGGTTTTTAGCGTTTTCAATTTTTGGCACGCTACTTGTATTAAGTAGAGTGTATATCAAAAAAATGATATGCATCTAAAATCAAATATTATGAAAAAATTTGTTTTACTACTTACAGGACTATTGTTAACTTCTTTTTCAGTTAACGCATCAGAGACAAGTACAGAAGCTACGGCTCGTTATAATAACTACGGAAAATCATTCATCTTTACAGAAGGAGGAATTGAATTTGCTGTTTACCCTGATGGTCAATTCGATTTTTTCTTAAACGGAAATAGAAATGGAGTGAGTGTTAATTTTAATACTCCAGGTGTAAACATCAGTTTTAATTCTGGTTTTGATTACGACCCGTTTGTACAATATGATGATTATGGAGCAGTAGTACAAATTGAAGATATTCCGATTTTTTACGATCATTATGGAAGAATTGTACAGGCTGGTGATGTATTTATCCGTTATAATCGTTGGGGACGTGTTTCTCGTGTAGGAGGGTTGTTTGTACACTATAACAGTTATGGTAATTTCTTGAACTGTACAGGATATATCAACAGTTTCAATAGATACTATGTGTACCGTCCATATCATAGATACTTTGTTATGCCAGTTGTTGATAGATGTGTAGTTTGGAATCGTCCTTACAGAAGATTTTATTCACCATATAGATTTTCATATAATGTATATAGAAACAACTATTACAATGGTTTTTATAACAGATCATATAGAAATAGAAGTTATTACAGACCAGGAGCTCGTGTAGATCATTTTAATAGAGGTCGAAGAGTTGCAAGCGAAAGAAGTGTTCGATTTAGATCAAAAGATCATAGAAGAACTATGTATCAAAGAAACGATCGTAACTATCGTAAGATTAATGATAATAGAAGTAGAGTTGCAAATAGAGATCATCGTGGAGTTAAAAGATCTAGAACTATTACTAGAGATAGAAACGTAAATAGAAGTGTTTCTAGAGACAGAGCTTACATCAAGGATAGAAATAGAGATTCTCGAGTTAAGAGATCAAATAATAGAACAGCACAAGTTCAAAAAACTAGAGATTATTCTAGAAGTCATTCGATAAATTCAACAAGTAAAGCTCAAAATAACAGGTATAAAAGCAGAAGTAATTCTTCAAGAACAAATACTCGAGCAAAAAGAAGTACTAGTAATGATAGATCAAAAGGGAAATCTTCAAGATCTAGAGTAGCTAGAAGTAGAGATTAGGAAAATTATCCTTATTATGTTTATTGTAAAACCAAAAACACACTTTTTTAAGTGTGTTTTTTTTATGTTAATTGTTCCATTCTAAAGATGAATCTTCAATAGGTTTTTTCAATATTTTTTTATCCATTTTATAATTATGTAACACTCTCCAAGGATATTTTTTACCTTGTCTAGGTAATAAGTTTCCGCCTCTTTTAACGTATCCAGAATTTAAAGAATCTAATATACTTTCTTCAAAATTACTTTCATTATTAGTTTTAGGTTGTACAGATTTGGCGTTGCGTTGCTGTTTTTCCTTTAATAATTTAATCAAGTAATTTGTAGCAACATTAATTTTAAGTGTCCAAGATGCATTTGTGTAACCGAATAAGTACGCGAAGTTAGGAGTGTCTTGTACTAATACACTTTTGTACGTCATTTTTTTATGCAATGGATGTATTTCATTATCAATTGATAATTGCATTCCTCCCAAAACTTGTAAGTTTAAACCAGTAGCAGTAATTATAATGTCAGCATCTAAATGTTTACCAGATTGTAGCTGTATTCCATTTTCTGTAAATGAATCAATATGATCAGTTACTACAGAAGCTTTTCCTTTCCTAATAGCTTTAAACAAATCATTATCAGGAACGGCTGCTAATCGTTGGTCCCAAGGATTGTAGTTGGGTGTAAAATGCTTGATGTCAAAATCTTTTCCTAACTGCCTTTGAATTTTTGAAATTAAAAATTTCTGAATTCGTTTAGGATATTTTTTACTCAATTTAAATATCGTCTGTTGCAGCAATACATTTCGATAACGAGCAATTTTATATACAGTTCTTTCAGAAAAGAATTTTCTCAGTTTAACGGATAGTTTATCGACAGATGGAATGCTGTAAATATAAGTAGGAGAGCGTTGTAGCATTGTAATGTGCGAAGTTTTATCTGCCATTGAAGGGACTATGGTAATAGCTGTTGCGCCACTTCCAATTACAACAACTTTTTTATTAGTATAATTTAAGTCTTTTGGCCAATGTTGTGGATGGATTATTTCACCTTTAAATGCTTCTGTTCCCTTGAATTTAGGTAAATAACCTTTATCGTGATTATAATATCCTGATGCGGCAATTAAAAAGTTACATGTATATAAGATTTCTTTAGTATTTTTTTCATCTATTACTGTAATATTCCAGGCAGCCTCTTTTGAATTCCAGTTAGCAGAAGTAACTTTTGAATTGAATATAATCTTATCACTTACATGGTATTCATTAGAAGTATCAACAAGGTATTGCTTTATAGAGGGCCCATCTGCTAAGGTTTTATCACCATTCCATGGTCGAAAATCAAAACCGAAAGTTAGCATGTCCGAATCAGATCTAATTCCGGGATAGTTGAATAAATCCCAAGTGCCACCAATTTCACTTCTACGTTCTAAAATAGCGTAATTAAGATTTTCAAATTCGTTTTCAAGACGACAAGCCATTCCTATTCCAGAAACTCCAGCACCAATAATAATTACGTCAAAGTTTTTAGTAGTGTTCATTTTAATCAATTGGGTTTTTATAAATGCTTATTTTTTGAAGCATAATTAAGTTTGTAGATTTTTTTCAATTCAATGAAATATAATTTTAGACTCAATGTACTAGTTTTATGGGAATAATTATCCTTTTTTAGTCGAATTGTGATTATTATTTAAAGGTATCTTAACAATACTAGAGAAAAGAGTTATTAGATGTTAACTATTGAGATCACTGAAAAATTGATTGTATTATGACCTATACAAAAACCATACAGTAGTTCTTTTTAGATAAATTAATCACAAATAATCTTAACTTGTCCAAACAAACAACCAAAATTTATGTTAGGAGTATTATCATTTATAGGATTTACATTAATTGTAGCAATTGTTTCATGGAGTGCCACCAGAAAGACTAACGAACAAACTTCCGATGGATACTTTTTGGGAGGAAGAAGTTTAACAGCTGGTGTAATTGCTGGGTCTTTATTACTAACAAATTTATCTACAGAACAAATAGTAGGATTAAACGGTTCAGCTTTTTCTGAGGGAATATTGGTAATGGCTTGGGAAACTTTAGCAGCAATAGCAATGGTAGTAACTGCCATTTTCTTATTACCAAGATATTTAAAAAGTGGATTGATAACAATTCCTCAATTCTTAGCAGAGCGTTTCGATGTTTCAACTAAGACATTAACTTCAGTATTGTTTTTAAGTGGTTATGCGATAGTACTTTTACCAACTATTTTATATTCTGGTTCTTTAGCTATTAGTGGAATGTTCGATGTTCCAGGGTTATTAGGAGTTTCTAAAGGAGCAGCCTTATGGATATGTGTATGGTCTATAGGTATTATTGGTTCTATTTATGCCGTTTTTGGAGGTTTAAAAGCTGTAGCTGTGTCAGACTCAATAAATGCTATAGGATTGTTAATTGGTGGACTTTTAATTCCAATTTTTGGGTTAATTTTTATTGGAGATGGTAGTTTGTTTGATGGTTTTTCAATTTTACAAGATAAAATCCCAACTCATTTTGATTCTATAGGAGGTTCATCTGCTTCAGTACCTTTTGCAACTATTTTTACAGGTATGATGTTGGTACAGTTATTTTACTGGGGAACCAATCAGCAGATTATTCAAAGAGCCTTAGGAGCAAAAAACCTTCAAGAAGGACAAAAAGGATTGTTATTAGGAGCTTTTATTAAAATATTAGGACCAATTATTGTAGTATTACCTGGTATTATTGCTTACTATATGTCTGTTCAAGGTACTATGGAAGTTGGAGCGCCAGATGAGGCGTATGGACAATTAGTTAGAAAGATATTACCAAAAGAGTTTATTGGCTTCTTTGCGGCGGTATTGTTTGGAGCTATTTTAAGTTCTTTTAATAGTGTTTTGAATAGTTCTGTAACGTTATTTGGTATTGATATCTACAAAGAACATATCAATCCAAAAGCAGAAGAAAATGTTGTTGTAAAATACGGTAAGGCTTTTGGAATCTTATTAGCTATTGCGGCCATGTTTATTGCACCATTCTTATCGAGTTTAGAAAGTATATTTTCTTATTTACAACAAGTAAATGGAGTGTATAGTATTCCAATTTTAACAATCATTTTTGTTGGTTTTGTTACAAAGAAAGTACCTGCAATTGCCGCTAAAATAGGATTGTTAACAGGATCTATTTTATATATAATTAGTGAGTTTGTTTTAAGGCCAAATTTTGTAAGTAAGGCTCTTGAAAATGCTAAAAGTGCAGGTGTTGTTGATAAGGAAGCTTTAAACTTAGTAAAGGCAGAGGCGTATCCTCATTTTTTACATGTTATGGCTATTCTATTTGTTTTGAATACTGTTATTATGTTATTAATTGGAAAGTTTAAACCAAAAGCGGTAGCCTATGAACAAAAAGAATCAAAACAGGTTGATATCACACCATGGAAACATACAAAGCCAGTTGGAATATTTATTTGTATTATTGTAATACTAATATATATTTTTTTTTCCTAGTTGAATAAACAATACATTTATACGTTTCTTTTACTGTTTTTATTTGTTGGGTTACATGCTCAAGAAATACCTCTTATCAATAAATTTTATCCAGAAGATTATAATGCTGAATCTCAAAATTGGTCTATTAGTCAGGCTAAAAACGGATTTGTTTATGTAGCAAATAACAAAGGACTTTTAGAATTTAACGGAGCTCATTGGACTTTATATTCAACGCCTAACCAAACCATAATGCGATCTGTTAAAGCACATGATAGTAAAATTTTTACGGGATTTTACATGGATTTTGGTTTCTGGGAAAAAGACGAGTTTGGAGTGTTAAACTATACTTCAATAGTTAATGAAAGCAAAGTTAATTTATTATCTGATGAACAGTTTTGGAATATCATTGAGCTTGATGGGTGGATTCTTTTCCAATCGTTACAACGAATCTATATCTATAATTTAGACACTAAACTTGTTAAGGTAGTTAATTCTGAAACATCAATAACGAAGATGTTTAAAGTAGATGGTAGCGTGTATTTTCAAGAAGTAGGAAAAGGTATTTATAAAATTGAAAAGGGAATCGCCAAGCTATTTTCAGATAGAAAAGAGTTACAGGACAATGTAGTAGTGTTAGCTTTTAAGAAAAATCAAGAATTGGTTTTTCTTACTCAAAACAAAGGCTTTTTTACCAATCAAGGTAAGTTTTTGCTAAATAGTAATTTATCAAATTATTTGTTAGATAAATCAGTATACAATGCCGCACAATTACGAAACGGCTTTTTTGTTATTGGAACCATCTCTAACGGAATCGTATATTGTAATCCTTCAGGTAAAATTAAATATACATTAACTCAAAAAAACGGATTATCCAACAATACTGTTCTTAGTACTTTCGAGGATAATAAAGGAGATATTTGGCTAGGTCTAGATAATGGAATTAATAAGATCGATATTACTTCATCTATCAGAATTTTTAAAGATCAGAATGGCACTTTAGGAACTGTTTATACTACTGCCTTCCATAACGGATATTTATATTTAGGAACCAATCAAGGTTTGTTTTGTAAAGAGTATCCATCATCAAATAGTTTTGAATTTATCCCTAATACACAAGGACAAGTGTGGAGTTTAGAGGTTGTTGATGAAACGTTATTTTGTGGTCATAACAATGGAACTTTTACCGTTAATGATAATAAGGCTAACTTAATAAGTAACATACAAGGTACTTGGGGAGTTAAAAAAATTGATGAAGGTAAACTGCTTCAAGGGAACTATGACGGATTATATGTTTTAAAAAAATCTGCCGAGAATTGGGAATTATCTCATAAAATTGAAGGGTTCAATAATTCATGTAAGTACTTCGAATTATATCATAGTAATACCGTTTTTATTAATCACGAATACAAAGGAGTTTATAAGTTAAAACTAGATGATCAATTTAAGAAAGCAGTTGAGGTTAAAATAGATTCTTCGATTGATAAAGGAGTTCATTCAAGTATTATAAAGTATCAGAACAATATCATTTATGCGTATAAGGGAGGTGTTTATAGATATTTTGACAAAGCAGATAAATTTGCTAGAGATACGGTTTTAGATAAGTTAATTGATAAAAATGATTTTTTATCAGGAAAATTAATTTTTGATGCTTCTTCTAACAAACTTTTTTCGTTTTCAAAAGAGAATATAAGTTATTTAAGACCTGATAAATTCAGCTCTAATTCAATTATAACTAGAAAAGGAATTACTAGTAACCTAAGAAAAGGAGCCATAGGCTATGAAAATATTCAAAAAATAGCGGACAACAAATATCTAATAGGTACATTGAATGGTTACATTATTACCGATTTAAAAGTAGATGATAAGATTTCGTATAACTTATCAATCAATAGTGTAAAAAACCATTCTGTAAATGGAGAGCCAAAATATTTAGAAATTTTAAATGAAGATCCAAAAGAATTATCTCCTGAAAATAATAGTTTAGAGTTTACTTATAGTGTTCCTTATTTGTCAACCGATGCGCCAGTTAAATACCAATATAAATTAGAGGGTTATAGAGATGACTGGAGTAATTGGTCTTACAATAACAAAATTCTTTTTGAGAATCTATCTTTTGGTAATTATATATTTAAAGTAAGGGCTAAAATAGGTGATGAGTTGGTAAGTAATGTACCAACATATACTTTTACGATTCAACGAGCTTGGTATATTTCAAATGTAGCTATTGCCAGTTATGTGTTATTTGTATTTCTGTTTTCTTTATTTATGGATAGACTTTATAAAAGCTATTATCGAAATCAGAGAGAGCAGTTACTAAGAAAGCAAGAAAGAGAATTTCAATTAAAATCGCTGGAAAGTGAAAAAGAATTAATGGAAATTAAAAACAATCAACTCAAACAAGATGTAGAAAGTAAAAATCGTGAGCTGGCTGTTTCTACGATGAGTATGATTAAGAAAAACGAATTATTAAATTCTTTAAAAAACGAAATTCTTAAAGGAGATGATAAGAGTTTGAAGTCAGTTATAAAAATAATCGACAAGAATTTAAACAATACAGACGATTGGCAAATGTTTGAAGAAGCATTTAATAATGCTGACAAAGATTTTATAAATAAGATAAAAAAGATCCACAACAATCTTACCCCAAATGATCTTAGATTATGCGCGTATCTTAGATTGAATTTGTCTTCTAAAGAAATAGCTCCACTATTAAATATTTCACCTAGAAGTGTAGAAGTAAAACGATATCGTTTGCGAAAAAAGATGGATTTACCACATGATGTGAACTTAACAAATTATATTTTAGAGATTTAAAAACACAACAATAGTGTTTTATTACCTATACATCACTACAACATTCTCTATTTTGTCTTTATTTTTTCTTATACAATGTTAAGCTTTTCTTAAGGTTTCGGGCTTTTTTTGAGTTGTATGTTTTTTGTATTGGGGTTTATTGCTAATAATATAAAAAACAACGAGTAATTTTAGGATATAATCAAAAACTCGTTATATGAGAAACCTAATTACACTATTTATTTTGTCACTATCTATAGTTGTAATACAAGCACAAGAGATGACTGTAAGTGGAAAAGTTACTGATTCAAAAACAGGACAAGTTTTACCTGGTGTTAGCATTATTATTAAAAACACTGTAAGTGGAACGGAAACAGATTTTGATGGTAATTATAAAATTAAAGCTGCAAATGGTAGTTCTTTAATATTTTCATCCATCGGTTATACTACAAAAACTATAGTAGTAAATGGTTCAGTTATCAATGTATCGTTAGAGGAAGATTCTGAACAATTAGAAGAAGTTGTTATCATTGGTTATGGTAGCAAAGCGAAAAAAGATGTTACAGGAGCTGTTTCTTTAGTAGATTCTCAAACTATTGAAGACTTAAAGCCTGTAGATGCTAGTTTAGCTTTACAAGGAACAACATCAGGGGTTTCTATTAACACAGCATCTGGTTCACCAGGTAGCGGCTTTAACATTTTAATAAGAGGTATTAGTTCTAACAGAGCAAACGGACCTTTAGTTGTTGTTGATGGATTAGCTGGAGCTAACTTAAATACAATTAACCCTAATGATATCGAATCTGTTTCTGTATTGAAAGATGCGCAAGCTGCAATTTACGGTATTCAGGGAGCTAATGGAGTTATTTTAGTTACTACCAAATCAGGTAGAAAAAATGCTAAAATGAAAATAACGTATGATGTCTACACTGGTATTCAGGAAACTACTAAAAAGTTAGATTATCTAAATGCAACTGAATATGCTTTTATTTTAAATGAGAGTTATGCAGCGGGAGGACAGTCATTGCCATTTCCAGATGTTAGTAATATTACTAACAATACAGATTGGCAAGATGAAATTTTTGCTAATGCATTTATGATTAATCATAATGTTGGTATTTCTGGTGGTTCCGAAAAAATAAATTATTACTTAGGTGCTTCAAGACTAGAGCAAGACGGAATCATTGCTCCAGAGAAGTCAAATTTTATTCGTAACAACGTAAGATTAACTTTAGGAATCGATTTAAGTGATAAGGTAAAAATATCTACAACCACTAACTACTTTACAAACTTCAGAAGAAGTATTTCAGAGAATGGTTTAGGATCTGTATTGTTCAATGCTTTAAACTATGCACCAACCTATTCGTTAGATCAAGAAGATACTACAGGTTTCTTAGGAAATGAGGTTATCAATCCTTTATCTCAAATTAGAGATACTTATAATGATTATTTCGGTAGTAGTTTAGAAGGTACTTTTCAAATAGAGTACACGCCAATTAAAGATTTAACTGTAACAAGTAGAATCGGTTATAAAACCTATAGCGATAAAGGTAAAACGTTTTTACCAATAGTTAATTATGGAGCTGGTAAGGTTTTCAATAGAGATAGAAGTCAGGTAGACCAATCTAGAACGAACTCAAATAATTATAACTGGGAAACTTTTATTAACTATAAAAAGACATTAGCTGATGATCATAATTTTGAAGCTACTCTTGGAACAAGTATGCAGAAGAGTTGGGGAGATGGTCTTTTTGCAACGGGTTATGATGTACCAAATAATTCTTGGGATTTTGCAGATATCAGTTTAGCAAATGGTATTAATAATGCACTAACAAACGGATCGTATGTTTTTGATAACAGATTACTGTCTTATTTTGGTCGTTTACAATATGATTTCAAAGGGAAGTATTTAATTTCAGGGATGATTCGTAGAGATGCAGCATCTGATTTTACTCCAGAAAATAGAGTAGATTATTTCCCATCTGTTACGGCTGGATGGAAAGTTTCAGAAGAAAGCTTTATGAAAAATATTGATTTCTTAAACTTCTTTAAATTAAGAGCTAGTTATGGTTTCTTAGGAACAAATGCAGGAGGTAACTTATTTAGAGCTCAATTAAACGGGGAAGGAACTTACGTACTAGATGATACTATTGTAAATGGTATTGCTGTAGGTACACTTCCAAATACTGATGCAAGGTGGGAAAGAGGAGAGAAGCTAGATATTGGTTTCGATGCTACTTTGTTCAAGAATAAGTTAGAAATTACTGCAGATTATTTCCAAGAAGATAGAAACGATTTATTAATTCCAAATATCCCTGTTTCAGGAATTATAGGAACTGCAGCACCTGGTTCTGGAAGTCCAACTGTTAATGCGGGTACTTCTAGGGTAAAAGGTTTTGAATTTGCTATCAAATACAAAGACAATATTGGTGATGATTTCTATTACAATGTTAATTATAACGTTACTAGAGTTCAAGGAGAAGTAACTAAAATTAATGGAGATGTAATTATAGAAGGCGGTGCTTTTGGTGTAGGGCAATTAGCGCCTGTTAGAATGGAAGTAGGACAACCGATAGGATATTTTTACGGATTACAAACGGATGGTGTTTTCCAAACGGTAGATGAAGTTAACAATTCACCTTCTCAATCAGGTTTATTAGGAATCGATGCAGTTCCTGGTGATTTAAAATATGTTGATGTAAATGGTGATGGAGTAATCGATTTTGATGATAGAACTTATATAGGAAATCCTCAAGCTGAATATATTATGGGATTAAACTTAAGTTTTAATTATAAGAATTGGGATTTTACTACCTACATGTATTCAGAATTGAATAAAGAAATGGTTCGTAATTATGAGAGAGATCAACCTAATGTTAACCGTCATGCTTTTTATTTAGACAGATGGAAAGGTCCTGGAACTAGTAATGAAGTTCCAAGAATCACAACTGGAGCAACAAACAACAAACTATTCTCAAGTTTTTATGTAGAAGATGCTTCTTTTCTAAGAATCCAAAATATTCAATTAGGATATAGTTTGCCTGATAGTGTTTTAGAACGAGTTGGTTTTTCAAAGGTACGTTTATTTACCACTGTTAATAATGCTTTCACTTTTACAAATTATAAAGGTTTTGATCCAGCAGCTACAACAGGTCAAGCTATTGGAGGTGGAATTGATTATGGGTTCTATCCATTATCGCGTCAGTATTTATTAGGATTAAACTTAGCATTTTAAAAGAATCAAAACATGAAAAAATATAATAAAATAATAGCTTCATCTATTTTTATTCTATTAATGGCGCTTTCCTTTAATAGTTGTTCGGATGAATTTCTAGATAATACAAAAGAGTATAATATAGACTCAGAAAATTACTTCAACTCTGAAGATGATTATTACAAAGCTTTAGTCGGAGCATATGACTTATTGCAGTCTACTTATGTAAACGTAATGTTAGGTGAAATTGCTTCAGATAATTCATTATGTGGTGGTGAAAGTGCTACAGATGTAATCGGTTTTCAGCAAATTGATGATATGAATCATACACCAGTAAATAGTAATTTAAGAGATGTTTGGAATTGGATGTTTGCTGGAGTAAATAGAGCTAATTATATTCTTGAATTTAAAGACAAAACTGATTTTGATGGTAAGAATGTAATTATTGCTGAAGCTCGCTTCTTAAGAGCTTATTATCATTTTGAATTGGTAAAGTGGTTTGGAGGTATTCCATTAAAAGGAGATGCACGTTTTCAATTAGGTGACGAAAAGTCAATCCCAAGATCTTCAGTAGCGGAAGTGTATGCTTCAATTGAAGCAGATTTACAATACGCTGTAGATAATTTATCATATATCTCTCCTCAAGTAGGTAGAGCTAATAAAGGATCAGCTCAAGCTTTATTAGGAAAAGCGTATTTATACCAAAATAAGTTTACTGAAGCTGCCACTGTTTTAGAAAACTTGATTAATAATGGTCCTTTTGACTTGGTTCAAAATTACAATACTATTTTTGAGCATGTTGGAGAAAACGGAATAGAATCAGTTTTTGAAGTACAATATACCGATGTTGAAGGTGCTGGTTTTGGATGTTTACAATGTAGTGAAGGTAATGTTGCAGTTGGATTTAATGGAATTAGAAATTACAACGGTCCTGAGTTCGATTCTGGATTTAGTTTTAATGTTCCTGTTCAAGAAGCATATGATGCTTTTGATGCTGACGATTTAAGAAGAGATGTGGCTATCTTAGACATTAATGCTTGGGCAACTTCTACAGGTGCCACTTTTACTGAAGGTTTTGAGCATACTGGATTTTATAATAGAAAATACATTGCTAGAAAAGGTGATTTAAATACAGGAGATCCAAACCTTACTAACCCTAATAATTATCGTTCTATTCGTTTTGCAGATGTATTATTAATGGCTGCAGAAGCATTAAATAGAGGAGGTATTAGTGATGGTAGAGCTCAACAATATCTAAATAGAGTTAGAAGAAGAGCTTTTGGAGATACAAATCACGATATTAATGATACAGGAACTACTTTAACGCAAGCAATTTATAATGAAAGAAGGTTAGAGTTAGTAGGAGAAGGACACAGATTCTTTGATTTAGTAAGAACAGGAAACGGAACTACAATTCCTGGATTTACACCAAATAAAAACGAATTATTCCCTATTCCAATTGAAGAAATACAATTTTCTAATGGAAACTGGTCACAAAACCCGGGTTATTAAAAAATAATAAGGATTATGAAGAAAATAGTCAAGATATTACTAGTATTAATCATTTTTGGTTCGTGTACTGAAGATGAGCGCGATTTATC
>NZ_SLXM01000015.1 GCF_004345825.1 Tenacibaculum skagerrakense | reverse complement strand
CGGATAATTCTAATTTTATATTAGAATGAAAAAGGGGACTTTTAGTCCCCAGTATAATAAAACCTCTGTACTTTCAGTACAGAGTGATTTAGTTTTTTGAATTCGTTTAATTCAGTTTAAAACTAATTGGGAATTCATAAATAGTATGAACAGGAACATCATCTTTTAATGCTGGTTTAAACTTTGGAAGTTTTCTAATCAATTGTTCAGCTGCAACTTCAAGAATTTTAGCATCGTCAGGACCTTTAGTTCTAATATTTACAATTCTACCTTTATTACTAATAACAAAACTTACGTTTACAGTTCCTTCTATATCAGCATTAATAGCATCAACAGGATATGCAAAGTTCTCTTGAACATGTTTTTGAAGCTCAGTAATAAAACAATCAGAACTACTATCATTTTGCTTTTCACATTCTTCAAAAAGAGGAACTTCCTTTAGTTCTTCAAAAGTATACGATTTGTCATTATCTATTTCATCAACTTTCTTTGGTCTAATATTAGTTCTTTTTACACCTGGGATTTTGAATTTTATTTGTTGCGTATATTGAACATCAATAGCTCTTCCCAAATGTTTACCAGGAACAAATTGTGGCAACTTGTTAATTATTCTCTCTACTTCCTCTTTTAGAAGCTCACCATTATAAGGATATAAAACATCAGTAATTTTTGTATTTCCTTCTTTATCGATTATGAAGTTCACCATTACTCTACCTTGAATTCCTTCTTTATAAGCTTTTTTAGGATATTGAAAGTTTACTTGAATATGATGAGACATCAATTTTCTGAAACATGCTTCTTGTTCTAAGTAAGGAGTATCTTCACATTTATCGAATAAAGGGATTTGATCTACTGAGTGAAAAGAAACGATTCCGTTTTTACTTTCATCTTCTAAAGATAAATCTGTAATAAGATTTGTTTTTTTCTTTACCTCAGAAACCGTTTGTTGGTATCCGCCAGTGACGGCGCTTTTTGCCAAATCTCTTTTACGACGTACTCTTTTCCTTGAAGAAACTTCAAATGATACTTTTTTAGTTTTTTTCGTGTCATCTTTTTCAATGGTACATTTTGTGATGCTATTTAAGTCTAATACAGGATCACTAGATGGAGTTTCACAAGTTTCTGCTTGTTGCGAGTATGCACTAAATGACAGTACTGTTAGTGCTAGGGGGAATAAAAATTTAGTTTTCAAACTATTGTATTTAGGGGATTGGGAAGCCAAAAATAATATTTTTTTTTAAGCTTCAAAGTGAAGTGCTTAGACTTAAAGTTTACTTAACATTTCGATAAAAATAAAAAAGCGACTATAAAAATATAGCCGCTTTTTAGTATTATTTCTAAGGTATAAAAACCTATAGTTACACAATCTCAACAAATAAGCCTTCTTCCATTTTAGAAACTTTAGCAAGGTTATTTTTTGTCAGACCTTTAATTGTCTTATCCCATTTTTTATTACTCAATCCAGATTGAGCTTTTAATTCATTTAAATCTATTTTCTCTGCTTTTTCTATTAGAGCTAATAACGCTTTCTCATCGTCATTTAATTCAACAGAAGGAGCTTTTCTTTCTGGTTTCATTTGTGGGAAGAATAATACTTCTTGAATAGATGGATTGTTGGTTAAATACATAATTAAACGATCCATTCCAATTCCTAATCCAGATGTAGGAGGCATACCATATTCTAATGCACGTAAGAAATCTTGATCAATAAACATAGCTTCATCATCACCACGATCTGCTAATTTTAACTGTGCTTCAAAACGCTCACGTTGGTCAATTGGATCATTTAACTCGGAATACGCATTAGCAATTTCTTTACCACAAACCATCAATTCGAAACGTTCCGTTAATTCAGGATTATCTCTATGCTCTTTACATAATGGAGACATCTCTTTTGGATAATCTGTAATGAAAGTTGGTTGAATGTAATTTCCTTCACATTTTTCTCCAAAAATCTCATCAATTAACTTTCCTTTACCCATGGTTTTGTCAACCTCAATTCCCATTCCTTTGGCAGCTTCAAATAATTCCTCTTCAGATTTACCGTTAATATCAAAACCAGTAAAGTGTTTAATAGAATCAGCCATAGTAACTCTTGCATAAGGAGCTTTAAAATCTACTTCATGCTCACCGAAAGTTGCTTTAGTAGTACCATTTACAGCAATAGCACAGTGCTCTAATAACTTTTCTGTAAACTCCATCATCCAATTGTAATCCTTATATGCAACATAAATTTCCATTGCTGTAAATTCAGGATTATGCGTTCTATCCATACCTTCGTTACGGAAGTTCTTAGAAAATTCGTAAACACCATCAAAACCACCAACGATTAATCTCTTTAAATATAACTCGTTAGCAATTCTCATATATAAAGGAATGTCTAATGAATTATGGTGAGTAATAAATGGTCTAGCAGCAGCTCCACCAGGAATTGGTTGTAAAATCGGAGTTTCTACTTCAAAATATCCAGCATCATTAAAAAATTGACGCATTGCATTGAAAAGCTTAGTTCTTTTTACAAAAACTTCTTTTACATGAGGATTAACAGCTAAATCAGCATAACGTTGTCTGTAACGCATTTCAGGATCAGTAAATGCATCATATACTTTACCGTCTTTATCCGTTTTTGGCAGTGGCAATGGTTTTAAAGATTTACTCAATAATTTAAAATCTTTAACCATTACAGTAATTTCACCAACTTGAGTTTTGAACAATTCTCCCTCAAGGCCTATAAAATCTCCTAAGTCTAATAGTTTTTTGAACAAATCATTATACTTCATTTTATCTTCTCCAGGACAAATTTCATCACGGTTAAAGTATATTTGAATTCTACCCTCACTATCTTGCAATTCAGCGAACGAAGCTTTTCCTTGTACTTTTTTAGACATTAATCTACCAGCGATAATAACCTTTTCACCTTCCTTATAATTCTGTTTAATCTTTTTCGAATTAGAATTTAAAGGAAATAAGTCTGCTGGATATGGATTAATTCCAAGCTCACGTAATTTGGTAAGCTTTTCTCTACGTACAATTTCTTGTTCTGATAATTGCATTGTTAATTATTTTAAGTGGTTTAAATTAAAGGCGCAAAGATACAATCAATTGAAGAATTAAACAATCTTCTTTTTAAGTGAAAAAAATAAAAAAAGTGAAATTTATTTGGCAGTATGTGAAAAGTTTGTATATTCGCAGGCTGTTTAATTTTAAAAACAGCATTTAGTTGTGTTGTGAGGCAAGAAATTGCCTAGGTTTTGTTAACCAATGGAAAGCTTCCCTAACGGGTTGCTTTTTTATTTTATAGCTACTTCATTTTAGAATATTTCTGTATGATATTCCCAAACTTTACCTATAAATAGAATAAAATAAACACTCGCAATAGAGAACTTTATTGAAGTTGAAGCCAAGAATCCTATGAATGCTCCAATAGAAGCTTTTAATGCTCGGTTTGTGTCTTTACTATCATACAGAAGTTCTCCAACAAAAGCACCTGAAAAAGCTCCCACTAAAATTCCAAAAGGAATAGGAGAGAAGAGTCCTATAATTAATCCTATTGTAGTTCCATATGCTCCGTATTTAGTTCCTCCAAATCGTTTTGCTCCCATGGCAGGAATAAAATAATCCAACACAAAAATTAGTATAGCAATAAAAAGTGTGATGCCTAAGAATGTCCAGTTTTGAGGAATAGCTTTTGTAAGATGCAACAAAAATAACCCAACCCAGCTAGTAATTGGTCCAGGTAATATAGGTAAGAATGAACCAATAATTCCTAAGCAGACAAATATAAGTCCTGCTAGTGTTAGTAAAATATCCATAGAATTTATGATAATTTAATTATATGACGAGCAGTTTTTTAGATTGTTACATACGATTTGAATAATTTATAACTAAAAAATTAGTTTAAACTAATTTTTTAGTTATATTTGTAAAAGAGAGTTTTAAAAACGATTATTATGATGAAAAAGTATTTAGGAGTAATTGTGGTATTTATCACTTTATTTTCATGTAAGCAAGAAAAGGGAAGTGTAGTTAGTCTTCATAACTTAACAGAGTATGAAAAAATTAAAAAGTTACAACTGGATGATTCTTATATTAATTTATTAAACCCAAGTCTTTCAGATAAAGAAGAGTATGAAACTATTTTAAAATCTTGGAGTAGCTTTCATAATACAGTTAATGATGTTTTAACTAAGAATAATTTTTCTTGGGGTGTTGCTGATTCTAGTATTACAGTTGTAAATAAAATTTATTTCAAGAAGGATGGAACTATAAATTATTTTTTAGTGAATATTAAAAATGAGCATGTAAGTGATGAAACTAAAAACACTTATGTAAGCTTGTTAAAAAATAATTTAGATAAATTAACTATAGATTTAACAAGAGACAATCAATTTGCTCAATGTGGTAAAGTAAAATATAAGAATTATGAGTAAACAACTAACCAAAGCCGAAGAACAGATAATGCAAGTTTTATGGGATTTAGATGAAGCATCAGTAAAAGATGTTATTGCTGAGTTAACAGATCCTAAACCTGCTTATAATACAGTCTCAACAATTATTAGAATATTAGAGACTAAAGAATTTGTTGGACACAAAGCCAAAGGTAGAGGATATGTATATTTTCCATTGATAGCCAAAAAGGAATATAGCAATCAGAGTCTGCATAAATTAATGAATGGATATTTTGGAGGTTCATTTAAAAGCATGGTTTCTTTTTTTATGAAAGAAAATAAACTTGATATCAAAGAGTTGGAAACCATTTTAAAAGAAGTAGAAAAAAGTAATAAAAAATAAATGCTATGTTACATTACATTATTCAAGTTGTACTATTTCAAACCTTATTTTTAGCTATTTATGATTTGTTTTTAAGTAAAGAAACATTCTTTACCAAAAACCGATTTTATTTAATTGCTTCCGTTATTGTTTCATTTGTAGTACCGTTCATTAAAATTTCTAGTTTTCAAAAAGCAGTTCCTCAAGAATACAGTATTTTATTGCCTGAAGTTATATTGTCTCCACAAACCATTATCGAAAAACAAGAATGGTATCAATCTATTAGTTATTTAGATGCGCTATTTTGGACAGGTGTAGTTGTTTTTACCTTGCTTTTCATAGTTAAGCTATATGGAATTTTACAACTTTTAATAAAGAATCATGTAGAAAGGTATAACGGATATAAATTGATTTTTCTTCCAAATACAACAAAAGCTTTTTCCTTTTTTAATTTCATTTTTATTGGTAGTGATATACCATTAGAACGAAGAGATAAAATCATTCAGCATGAACAAGTACATGCTAAACAAAAACATACAGTAGATTTATTGTTTTTTGAATTACTAAAAATTGGCATGTGGTTTAATCCTATTCTATGGGTTTATCAAAAAAGAATAGCTACTGTACACGAGTTTCTTTCCGATGAAGTTGCTAGTAAATCACATGAAACAAAAATCTACATAAACAGTTTACTTGAACAAGTGTTTCAAGTTGAAAAAATATCATTTGTAAATCAGTTTTATAAAAATTCGCTACTAAAAAAGAGAATCATTATGATGACAAAAAAACGATCAACAAAAATTAAGCAGTTAAAGTATTTATTACTTGCACCCGTATTATTGAGTATGTTGCTATATACAGCATGTTCAGAAAAAGAACTTAATACAGATAAAGGAGATATTGTAATAGAGGAAAAAGGAAATTTCCCACCTCCACCGCCACCTCCAATATCTGGTTCCAAGAATCTTATGGATATATTTTTAGGTAAAAATCCACCTAACTCTAAAGAGTATGATTTCAAAGACTTATCGGAAGAAGAAAAAGATGAATTTTTAAAAAGAAAAAACTCATTTAAAGATGTTGGCGAAGATTTTAAGCTTCGTGTATTTGAAGGAGAGAACGGTAGAAAAGTGCTTTTTGTTGATATGCTTAAAATAATAAGAAAACCAACAAAGTCTAATAAACCGGATTATGGAGATATGATTCCTTTCTCAATTTTAGATGAATCACCTTCTTTTGTGGGAAAAGAAAAAGGAAAAGAAATTTTTAATGCTAATATTAGGGATTATATCCAAGAAAATTTTGATGTGAAATTTGCTAACAGTTTAGGATTAGAACCGGGAACTAAAAGAATATATGTTCAGTTTAAAATTGATGAACAAGGTAATGTAATTGTTATCAATGCAAGAGCGCCTCACCCTAAGTTGAAAGAATATGCTGAATCTGTGGTAAGAAAGCTTCCTAAATTGGTTCCAGGAAAACATGAAGGAAAACCAGTTAAAGTTGGATATACATTACCAATTACATTTGAAATTAAATAATAACAGAAAAAGAGAATTTTTATTATAACGATTACTATGATGCGTATAAAGGCTGAAGTTTTGCTTCAGCTTTTATGGCGGAGTAACACTTGTTAAATTAAAATAATACTATGAAGATAAGAATTATAACATTTTTTTTAACTGTTTTATGCATTGGTATAAATGCTCAAAAAGAATTGGAGGCAATAGATAGCTTAATTGAAATTGGACGATATAAAAAAGCATTACATCAGTTAGCTAATTTGTCAGAATCATTTAAAAAAAATTACAAAATTGCAAGTATTTATGAAGCCTTAGACAATAATAGAGAAGCATCAAATTACTTTAAAAAGGCACTAAATATCAATGATGATTATAAAACTAAAATTAAACTTGGCAATTCACTATTAAAAGAAAAGAAAACTAGTGAGGTTGTAAAGTTATATGAAGAAATTTGCCATAATGATCCAGAGAATTTAATTGCAAAGTATACGTTAGGCAAGCTGTATTTACAAGTAAATCAATATACTAAAGCAAAGATGATTTTTGGTGAATTAATTTCAAATGATGATGAAAACGCAAACTATTATTATCAGTATGCGCTAGCCAACCCACAACCAAAAAAGATATATAAACGAATAGATTATTATTTATTGGCGTATAAAAAAGACAACAATCATTTTAATGCAATTGAAAAGTTGGCAAGAAGTTTTACAATTATTAAAGATCGAGATTCGGCTTTGGTTTTTATCAATAAAGGATTAGCATTAAGTCCTAATCATATTGATTTAAATCGCTTAAAAATCAATAGTTTATTTAGAAATAAAAAGTATAAAGAGAGTGTCACTTTATTAAAACATATCGACTCTATTCAGCCTGACGAACATTATACGCACAAAATGTTAGGTCGTTGTTATTTTAATCTAGAAGATTATGATTTGGCTGAAAAGCATTTTCAACAAGCTAGTAGATTGGACATGGATGATTTTAGAAGTATGATTTATTTAGGAGACATTGCTATGCAAAAGAAAAACACTAAGATGGCGATGTACTTTTATATGTCAGGAACTACAAAAGGAAAGCAAAAAAGAGATAAAGCTTACATGGGATTGGCTAATGTTTTTTCGGAAATGAAGTTACCAAAAAATGTTTTAGAGAGTTACAAAAGTGCTGTAGAGGAAAATCCAAAGAACTACAAAGCAATGTTTGCTTATGCCCAACAATCTGATAATTATTATAAAGACAAAACAATAGGTTATAAACTTTACAAAAGGTACGAAGAAACGTTTCAGGGAAAAGATACTTTAACGGATAAGTTTGTTAAGGCACGATTAAAAGAAATAAAAAAAGAGTATTTCTTAAAGGGAGAGATATTAGAATAAATCTATTTTTTATATTTTCACTTAATAAATCTACAAAAGTGAATTATAGATTGTTTCTTTTTGTACTTGTAATGAGTTGTTTGGTATCATGTAATTATTTTACAGGTGATACTAAAAGCAATGAAACGGATTTAGATACAGTTGTAGATTTTACTACCGTAAATGTTTCCCCATCTTTTAAAGAGTGTGAACAGTTGATTGATGAAGACAAAACCAATTGTTTTAGAACTACTATCAGGAAGCACTTTACAGATAGGTTAGCACAAAACACGTTTTCAAGTCAAGAAGATATAAGCGAAACTGTAGTTTTAGTTTTACGAATTGATAAAAAAGGAAAAGTTACGCTCAAAGAGATACAATCTTCAGAAGAAATCCGAACTATATTACCCGAATTAACGTCTGTTTTGAATCGTATTGTTAGAGAAATTCCAGATTTATCACCTGCAACTAAAATAGGAATTCCAGTTACTACAGAATATCAACTACCAATCAAAATACAAACCAAAGAATAATTAGTAGTATAGGAGAAATAACTATTAAAATTGAGATAATGTTCCACAAACAAAAAATAGAATAATTAATTTTTTTTGGAGTAGGTTTTAATAGTAACTTGTTAATTTCTGGTATTGTTAAATTCATGAGTTTTTCTTTAGGAATTTTTTTATCGATTAAACCATCATAATTAAGTCCTTTCTTATATCCACTTATAGTTTGTTTAGGATAAGTTAAGAGTCCAAAACCCATAGCCCAAATACTCATAAATCCTATCGGAACATGTTTCCACATTCCTGTTGAAATTTCCCAGCCAGCAATAAAAGCTTCACCTTTCCATGAAACATCACAATTAAATAACACATGTTCAATATCATGAATATGAACAATGCTTTTTCTGAATTCAGCGTTTGGAAGTTTTATTGAGAACAAACGGAATTTCATTGTAAAATAGTCTTTGTCAGCTCCTCCGTTTTGATCAAGGTCATTCTCAAGATAAAATTGCTCTAGTTTTTGTGATACAATCATGTGCTAAATTATTTCAGCTAAAGGTATTTCAAGGAGTTTGACTAGAAATTGATTATTATCAAGAAAATTATGTTTCTGGATTATGGTAAAAAAAGATTATAGTAGTAGCTTTATAGAAAATTAATAACCAAGAAAATTATGAAGAGAATAATGTATTATTTTTTGTTTTTCATTTCACTATATTTCCTAACCGGTTGTGAAGTTGCTTGGGAAACACAGTTTAATAAAAATGGAAGTGGTAAGTATAGTATGATGGTTGATCTTTCTTCCATACTTCAAATGGCGTCAAGTATGCCAAGTCCAGATGAAGAAAAGTCATCTTCTATTAAGGATACGGTAATAGATTTTTCAAAGATTTTAGAAAATAAAAAAGATAGCATTTCTAAATTACCTAAAGATGAGCAAAAGCGATTAAAGGAATTAGAGGATTTATCGATTGAAATAAAAGCAGATACTGCTACTAATAAAGGTTTTATTCGTATTGATTACGATTTTGATGATATAGAAGATTTAAAATCGATTGGAGAAAAGCTTAAAAGAGTTGAAATTGATAAACTAGCGAATTTTGGAAACTCTAAGAAGATGGATGAGAAGAAGAAGGAGAAAGGACTTCCTGTAATTACAGATTTGTTCGATATTAATTTTAGTAAAAAAAGTTTTGAAACTAAAATCAAAGAAGAAGCGGCAAAAAACATGAAGAGTGATTCTGAAAAAGATGCTGCTTTTGCCAATATGATTGTGTTTAAAATACGTTATGTATTTCCTTACAGAATTAAAAGTGTAAGTAATGAGAATGTTAAAATTCTTTCAAATTTCAAAGGAATTGAATTTAATGCAAGCATTAGTGATATGGGGAAAAATCCTAATTTCTTCGATGTAAAAGTAGATTTTGAATAAACCGTTTTTCATAGAAATAATTGAAATGAGTCTTTGTAAAAAGGCTCATTTTTTATTTAGACCTAATTCTACTAAACGTTTCTGGTGTCATTCCTAAAAAAGAAGCTAGGTGTTTTGCAGGAATTCTATTGAATAAATCGGGTTTTCTTTCCAAAAGCTCTTCGTAACGTTCTTGAGAGGTATGAAGTAATAAGCTATCAATTCGTTCGGCTAAATCAATGTAAATTTTTTCTAAAAATAATCTTCCAAAATGTTCAAATTGATGACTTTCTTCAGAGAGTTTTTCGAGGTCAGACCTAGATATTGCAATACATTCTATGTCTTCTAAAGCTTCAATACTGTACTTGCTTTTTTTTCGTTGAATGAAACTATCTATAGCGGTTATACTTTCTTGTTCTTGGGCAATATGCACAGTTATATCTTTACCATCTCTAAAATAAAAGACACGTGCAATTCCACTGAATAACAAGAAAAAATGCTTGCAAATAGAATTAGACTGATGTAATAAATCGCCTTTTTTAAATGTTTTAGGAATCGCAACTTTTTCTAAAGCTTCGGATATTTCTTTGTTTTCTAATAAAAGATGCGCATTATGTAAGAAAAAAGAGTCCATTTAAATTTAAGTCAATTGATGTAACTCTTCGATAAACTCACGTTTGTTAGACAACCTAGGAACTTTATGTTGACCTCCAAGTTTCCCTTTTTTCTTTAGCCAATCATAAAATAATCCATCTCTAGCAGATTGCACTTTAGGCATGTTCAATGTCATATTATTGTAGCGTTTAGCTTCATAATCAGAGTTGCAGTTTTTTAGAGCATTGTCTAAAATTTCGGTAAAGAAATGTAAATCTTCAGGTTGGTTTTCAAACTCAATAATCCATTCATGAGCTCCTTTATCTTTTCCATTCATAAAAATAGGAGCAACTGTATATTCTTTAATAGTTGAATCTGTTTTTTCGCAGGCAGATTTTAATGCTTCTTCAGCATTTTCTATAATAAGCTCTTCACCAAAAACATTAATATGATGTTTAGTTCGTCCTGTAATTTTTATACGATAAGGATCTGTAGAGGTAAACTTAATGGTATCTCCAATTAAGTATCTCCAAAGACCACCATTAGTAGAAATTACAACGGCATAATTTACATCTGTTATAACCTCAGATAGTGGTATTGCTTTTGAATTTTCACCCTCATATTCACTCATTGGAATAAATTCATAAAAGATACCATAATCAAGCATTAATAGTAATTCCTCTGAATTATTTTGATCTTGAAGGGCAAAGAAACCTTCTGAAGCATTATAAGTTTCGTAGTATTTAAAGTCTTTTTTTGGAATAAGCTTTTCGTATTGTTCTCTATAAGGACTAAAATTTACTCCTCCATGAAAATATACTTCTAAGTTAGGCCAAACTTCTAGAATATTACTTTTTCCTGTTTTTTCTAAAACCTTATTGAGTAATACCAACATCCATGAAGGAACTCCAACCAAACTAGTAATATTCTCATGAATAGTTTCATCGATGATAGCTTCCATTTTAGTTTCCCATTCGCTCATTAAAGCAGTTTCTTGTTTTGGAGCAGAACTATAATCAGCCCAAAAAGGCATGTTTTCTATAATGATAGCAGATAAATCTCCAAAGTAACTTTCATTATCTTCATAAATTGCAGAACTTCCACCTAACCGAAGTCCTTTTCCAGTAAAAAGCTGTGCATCTTCATTATTATTAATATATAAGCAAAGCATGTCTTTACCAGCTTTAAAATGACAATCTTCCAGAGCTTCATCACTTACAGGAATAAATTTACTTTTAGCATTGGTAGTTCCACTAGATTTGGCAAACCATTTAATTTTTGTTGGCCAAAATAAGTTCTGTTCCCCTTTTCTACAGCGTTCAATAAGTGGTTCTATAGTTTCATATCTTTGAATAGGAACGTTTTTTTGAAAATCTGTATAGCTTTTTATTTTAGAAAATTGATGAAGTTTGCCAAATTCGGTGTTTTTAGCAGAAGCTATTAGTTTTAGTAATAGTTCCTCTTGAACATCAATAGGATACTTTAAAAAGAGTTCCATTTGATGTTTCCTTTTTTTTAAAAACCAAGAAATGATAGAATTTATAAACTGGAACGGCATTTTTAATAGCTAATTTGTAAGTTTGTTCTTGGCTAAAAATAGTAAATTTTACAACATGCAATACACTGGCGTTTTAAAAAAAATGAATACAGAACTTTTAGATACTGTTCAGTATTATTTAGATATGAAAACTGATTTTATCAATGTAAACCAATTGCTTACTAAAACTATTGAAATGAGTTTTGTAACCTACGAGTGTTTAAATTGTGGATTAGAAAAAGAAATTTATCGTCAGGGATTCTGTAAATCCTGCTTTTTTGATGCGCCAACTGCTGGAGATTGGATTATGAGACCAGAATTAAGTAAAGCACATTTAGATGAAGAAGATCGTGATTTGGAGTATGAGAAAAAAGTACAATTACAACCACATATTGTGTATTTAGCCAATTCAAGTAATGTAAAAGTTGGTGTAACACGTAAATCGCAAGTTCCTACAAGATGGATTGACCAAGGAGCACATGAAGCAATTGAAATTGTAGAGGTTCCTAATCGTTATTTAGCTGGAATTACGGAAGTTGCTTTAAAAGAACATGTTGCTGATAAAACTAACTGGCGTAAAATGCTGAAAAATGATGTAGAAGATGAGGATTTGTCTAAATGGCAAGAAAGATTAAAACCTTTCATACCAGAAGAAGTTCAGGAATATTTCATTGAAAATAATAAAGAAACTGAAATTAATTTCCCTGTTAATCAGTATCCTGAAAAACCTAAAAGTCTAAATCTTATCAAGGAAGGTAGTTATACTGGTAAGTTAGTTGGTGTTAAAGGGCAGTATTTTATTTTTGAAGATAATACTGTTTTTAATGTTAGAGCTAATGAAGGGCTAGTTGTAAAGTTAGAAATAAAAGAATAAAAAAAAGGATGCATTTGCATCCTTTTTTTATGTTACTTCTTAACTAACTCTAGTTTTTTATTCATCTTTAGTTCGCTAAGAACATTTAAAGCTTCATTTAAATAAATATCTTTTTGTAGATTTTTATGCCACATTTCTCGTTTATCTTTTAAAACAGTATCTGTTTTAAAATAAGCTAATTCATAGCTTGGAGAGTTAAAGGTTAAGTTAGAATCATACTTAAAAATATCCTTAAATTTTTTACTTTCCTCTAAACGTTTTTCAACCTCTTTCTTGTAAGAATCATAATTTAATGAATATGTATTATCGTCTTGGTTTTTCTTTAACCATTTAGCATACTCATTAATAGATACAAACTTAGGATCATTATTAATTCTTTCTTTACTATTGGTAACTACTTCATTAAAGTTAGTGTAGGAATTAGTTTGTTGGTAATTCGCTTTTTTAACACTATCCCATTTTAAAGCTCCATCTAAATCGCGTTCTCCGAACTCCATATAACTATATCTGTCTGGCATTGCAATGTCAGAATACACTCCTTCAATTTGAGTAGAGCCACCATTAATTCTATAGAATTTTTGAATAGTCATTTTCAAAGCACCTAAATCATCTGGATATTTATTTACGTAGTAATTTAAAGGAAGAACATTTTGAACAGTCCCTTTACCATAGGTTTGTTTACCTCCCATAATTACACCACGACCATAATCTTGCATTGCAGCTGCAAAAATTTCAGAAGCAGAAGCCGACATTTCATTTACCATAACAACCAATGGTCCTTCCCAATGAACTTTTGAATCGGTATCATTTTTTATAATGGCTGGTTCACCACGATATTTTACCTGTACTATTGGTCCTTCATTAATAAATAATCCTCCGATTTCAATTACTGTTTTTAAAGATCCACCACCGTTGTCTCTTAAGTCAACAATTAAACCTTCAACATTTTCTTTTTTTAAACGCTCAATCTCTAACTTCATATCTCCGGCAGCGTTTCGTTGTTTAGTATCATCAAAATCGATATAAAATTTAGGTAAATTAATGACACCGTATTTCTTACCATCTTTTTCGACAATACTAGATTTAACAAAAGTTTCTTCTAATTCAACAATATCTCTAATAATTGGAATAACAACAGTTGAACCATCTAATTTTTTCTTAACTGTTAAACGAACTTCCGTTCCTTTCTTTCCTTTAATGAATGTAATAGCATCATCTAAACGCATACCCACAATATCTAAAGGCTCACCATCACCTTGTCCAACTTGTAAAATAATATCGCCAGGCTCTAAATCACCTTGTTTCCAAGCAGGACCACCAGAAATTAACTCAACTATTTTAGTGTAAATACCTTCTTTTTGAAGTCTAGCTCCAATACCTTCTAGTTTACCAGACATATCTTGATCAAAACGAGATTTTGTTCTTGGTGACATGTAGGTTGTATGAGGATCAAAGCCACTTACCACACTATTTAAAAAGGTTGAATACCAATCAGAATTTTCTAACTCATCAATTCTGATATATAAATCGTTCATGTTTTTTAATACTTTCTCACGAGCAGTTACTTCTAATTCTTTAAAAGGTTTTTGAGCGGCTTTTGGGTCTTTTTTTAATTTTTCAACCTGTTGTTGTTCTGCTTCTTGCGTAAGACTTACAACCTGTAGTTTCAATTGTTTTCTCCAATAGTCAACCAGTTCGTTTTCGTTTTTTGCGAAAGGAACTTTATCGTAATCAATATTTATATTTTCCTCTTTTTTGTAGTTAAAAGGTTGTTTTAACAATGCTGAATATATTGATTTTGCTGCTTTTACTTTTTCAAGAAAGCGACCATATACTAATTGGTAGAAATCTAAATTTGAATTTCTTAATTGATCGTCAATTTCATATTTAAATTGAGAAAATTCTTTCAAATCTTCTTGTGTGAAATAACGCTTACTAGGATCTAAACTGTTTATAAATTCATCATATACATGTTCTGAAAAATCATCGTTTAAATCTTTTTGAACATAGTGGCCTCTTGTAAGTATATTTTTTAAGACATATAAAATGACTTTGTCTTTTTCGGGGTCTTTTTCTAATTCGTTATAAGTTTTTGCTTGTATCGTATTACTAACTAAGAATAATGCTAGTAATGGGATTATTAATTTCATCTTCATAAACCTTCTATCTTTAAATGAATATAAGTATGTGTTGTTAATTGCTAAGCTACTAAAATAATGCCAATTTTACTAGCCATTCTTTTTTTTGTAAATGCCTTTAAAAGCTTGCTGGATAATTTTCCCTTCAGGACTTACGTAATCCCATATTTGAGTAACTGTTCCGTCTGAATTTTTAACCCATGTAATTTGATTGTAATATTTTCCTTTTGGAGATTCAATAAGGTTACTCTTTAAAATCATTTTATTGTCTTTAAAAGAACCTGATGTTTCAAGTACAAATCCTTTGTTGTCTATCCAAAGTTGATGCCATTGCTTATCAGAAATATCATAGTAACTGTAACTAGTTCCTAAAGATTTTCCATTTTGCGACTTCCAGTTTTCTTGAATAGTACATGCGTTAGGCATTGTAACTATATTGTTTTCACCTATTAGTTGGTTTTTAGTATTGTATACGTTCCAATTTCCAACCCAAAAATCAAACTGTTGGTACTCTGGAGAAGAACAAGGAGATGTAGTGTTTTGAGCTTCTAACTTGGTGAAAAAAAAAGAAAGAACTAACATGACCAATACTGTAATAACTCTAAACATAATTGTAACTGATTAGTTTACTACAAGTTTACTGATTAATTTTACGGTATTATCTTTACAAAATGTTAAAAATAAGAGCTATTTTTTAATGTATATTTGTTTACTCGAAAACTCATATGTATGCAAGACAAACCTTTGATATTAGTAACTAATGATGATGGTATAACAGCACCTGGATTAAGAATGCTGATTGAAATAATGAATGAAATAGGAGAGGTAATTGTAGTTGCTCCTGATAGTCCACAAAGTGGAATGGGACACGCTATTACGGTAAACAATGTATTGCATTGTAATCCTACTTCTATTGATGATGGGCCTCAAATAGAATATAGCTGTTCGGGTACACCTGCTGATTGTGTAAAAATGGCTAAGAATGAAATTTTAAATAGAAAACCAGATCTATGTGTATCTGGAATTAATCATGGTTCTAATTCTTCAATCAATGTAATTTATTCAGGTACAATGAGTGCTGCTGTTGAAGCTGGAATTGAAGGAATACCTGCAATAGGATTTTCATTATTAGATTTTAGTTGGCATGCTGATTTTAGATCTTCAAGAGAATTCATAAAAAAAATCGCCTTAAATGTGTTATTAAATGGTTTGCCTGATGGTGTGGTGTTAAATGTTAATATTCCTAAATTAAAAAAAGATGAAATTCAAGGAATAAAAATATGCAGACAAGCTAACGGGTATTGGAAGGAAGATTTTGATAAAAGAAAAAGTCCAACAGGTAAAGAATATTATTGGTTGTCTGGTGAATTTATTAATAATGATAAAGGTCAGGATACAGATATTTGGGCATTAGAAAATGGATACATATCTGTTGTTCCAGTTCAATTTGATATGACGGCTCATCATGCAATCAAAAATTTACATTCATGGGATTTATAAGAAAGGAAATAGCAATTGGTTTTTTTGTTTCATTATTCGCTACTTTTTGTGGAATGTTCATTTACCTGCAATATGTGTCTCGTTTTGGTTTTTATGAAACTATAGAAATGATTCAAAAGAACGATATATTGGGGCCTGTGATAACTTTAGCAGCATTACCTAACTTATTCGTATTTTTTATCTTCTTAAAGAAAAAACAAGATTATCGTGCTAAAGGTGTTTTAATAGCAACAATTGTTACTGCATTAGTAACTTTTGCACTTAAATTTTTCTAGCTAAAATGAAGTATTACATCGTTGCAGGAGAAGCTTCTGGAGATTTGCACGGCGCTAATTTGATGAAAGAAATTTTCAAACAAGATAGTGATGCTGATATTCGCTTTTGGGGAGGAGATTTAATGAAGGAAGTAGGAGGTGCTTTAGTAAGTCATTATAAAGAAAGAGCCTTTATGGGATTTGTTGAAGTGATAATGAATCTTCGTAAAATCTTTGGTTTCATTAAGTTCTGTAAGGAAGATATTGAAGCTTTTAATCCTGATGTAATTGTTTTTATTGATAATTCAGGCTTTAATTTACGAATTGCAAAATGGGCAAAAGAAAAAGGATTTAGAACTAATTATTATATTTCTCCACAAGTTTGGGCTAGTAGAGCAAGCAGAGTAGAAGCAATAAAAAGAGATGTTGATCAAATGTTTGTGATTCTTCCTTTTGAGAAAGAGTTTTACAATAAATATGATTATTCAGTAGAATTTGTTGGACATCCATTAATCGATGGAATTGCAGATCGTCCTCAAGTTGATGAAAGGGTATTTAGAAAAGAACATAATCTTGGAGATAAGGAAATAATAGCTCTTTTACCAGGAAGTAGAAAACAAGAAATTACCAAAATGCTTTCTACAATGCTCTTAATGGTAGATAAATTTCCAGAATATCAGTTTGTAATAGCAGGAGCTCCAAGTCAGCCTGAAAGTTTTTATAAAGACTTTATTTCAAATAAGAATGTAAAGTTTATAAATAATAAAACGTATGATTTACTTAGTGTATCTCATGCTGCCTTAGTTACATCTGGTACAGCAACACTAGAAACAGCATTGTTTAAAGTACCACAAGTGGTTTGTTACAAAGGAAGTTGGCTTTCATACCAAATAGCAAAAAGAATTATTACGCTTAAATACATTTCCTTAGTTAATTTGATAATGGATAAAGAAGTCGTTACTGAATTAATCCAAAATGATTTTAACAAGCAAAAATTGGAACAAGAATTGCAATCTATTCTTACAGGTCAGAAAAGAGAAGAATTATTTGCAGATTATTTTGACTTAGAAAATAAACTAGGAGGTAAAGGAGCTTCTAGTAAAACAGCTCAATTGATTATTGAAGGTTTGAAAAATTAAATAGATGATAAAAAGACTACTCTTTATTTTTACAATAGCTACCCTACTAGTTTCTTGCGGTTCTTCAAGAAAAACTACTGAATCTAAAAGCAGAGTACCTATTTCAAAAGAGGAAGTAAAACAGTCATCTACAATAAAAGAAGCCACACTAGCAGATAAGGTAGTCTGGACAGCTGTAACTTATAAAGGTGTTCCTTATAAATACGGAGGTACCACTAGAAATGGAATGGATTGTTCAGGGTTAATTCATACGTCATTTAAAAAAAGAAACATTTATTTACCAAGAACCTCTTACAGTATGTTTTCTGAAGGATATGAAATTCCGTTGAGAGAAGTTAGAAGAGGAGATTTACTTTTTTTTATCACGGCAAAGAAACGTAATGTCGTAAATCATGTCGGCTTGGTAACTTCTGTAGATAATGATAATATTCAATTTATACATTCAACTACTTCAAGAGGTGTTATAGTAAGCTCTTTGAGTATGCCTTATTGGAAGGCTGCTTTTTACAGAGCCAAACGTGTTTTAGGAGATGAATAGGAAAGTATTTTTTGTAGTTATTATTGGTTTAATCTATTTATACAGATGTTTCAATAGTAATGAAGAAAAAGATACGTATCAAAAAATAGAAAAACTAGTTCAAAAAGCACAAAGTTTTGAGGGAGTGGGGTATCGAGCAGGAGGTACTACAAAAAAAGGGATGGATTGTTCTAGATTAGTTACAACTACTTTTAAAAGCTTAGATATTAAATTACCAAGATCTTCTGCGGGCATGAGTACTATTGGAACAGAAATTCCATTAGACAAAATAGAAAAAGGAGATTTATTATTTTTTAATATTGATAGGTTAAAAGGAAACATAAACCATGTAGGCTTAGTCACTTCTATTGAAGATGAAGTAT
The DNA here is from genome assembly GCF_004345825.1 of Tenacibaculum skagerrakense. GTDB lineage: Bacteria > Bacteroidota > Bacteroidia > Flavobacteriales > Flavobacteriaceae > Polaribacter > Polaribacter skagerrakensis. The sequence goes on along the minus strand of NZ_SLXM01000015.1, from coordinate 9,757 downwards.
TATTTATTCACTCAACAACATCAAAAGGAGTAATATACTCTTCATTAAACGAAAACTATTGGAAAGATAGTTTTGTTATAGCGAAAAGAATTATTACTCATTGAGATATTTCCAAAGTTTGTCTTTTAGTTCAGTAAGTCCCATTTGGGCTACTGACGAAATAAATAAAGCCTCAATCCCTTTTGGTAAATCTTGCTCTATTTCCGATTTCAATTCATCGTCTAACATATCTGCTTTTGAAATGGCTAATAAACGTTGTTTATCTAATAATTCAGGATTATGTTTACGTAATTCATTTAGTAAAATATCATATTCCTTTTTAATATCTTCACTATCAGCAGGAATTAAAAAGAGTAAGAGAGAGTTACGTTCAATATGTCTCAAAAAATAATGTCCTAAACCTTTACCTTCAGCAGCTCCTTCGATAATTCCAGGAATATCTGCCATAACAAAACTTTGGTGATTTCTATATTCTACAATTCCCAAATTAGGTTTTAAGGTAGTGAAAGCATAGTCTGCAATTTTTGGTTTTGCAGCTGTAATAACAGAAAGTAAAGTAGATTTACCCGCATTCGGAAAACCAACTAAACCAACATCTGCCAATACTTTTAACTCAACTCTAAACCAAGCTTCTTGCCCTTCAATACCCGGTTGCGCATATCTAGGTGTTTGATTCGTAGAAGATTTGAAGTGCCAGTTTCCTCTACCACCCATACCACCTTCTAATACTACTACTTCTTTGCCTTCTTCAGTAATTTCAAATAAAATTTCATCAGTATCTGCATCTCTAATAATAGTTCCTAATGGTACAGGAATAATTACATCAGTACCATCTTTACCAGTGCTTCTGCTAGAACCACCGTCACTACCATGTTCTGCTCTGAAGTGACGTTTAAATTTTAAATGAAATAGTGTCCACATGTTTTTGTCACCACGAAAAATTACGTGTCCACCACGACCACCATCTCCACCATCAGGACCACCTTTTGCAATATACTTTTCTCTGTGTAAGTGAGCAGATCCTCGTCCACCTTTACCAGATGAAGCATATATTTTTATGTAGTCAACAAAATTTCCTTCTGTCATTGTTTTATAGTTAAAAGATATAATGATTAAAGAACTAATAACTCTTCAATCATTACATCTTCAATGTTTAAATTTATAATTTATCAAATACCTCCGACAAACGTTGGGTTATTTCATCAATAGTACCTACACCATTCACTCCATAGAATTTGTTCTGAGCTTCATAGTAGTCTTTTAATATAGCTGTTTTAGTGTTGTACTCATTAAATCTTACGTTAATTTTAGCCTCATCAGTGTCATCAGCTCTACCGCTAGTTTTACCTCTTTCTAAAATTCGCTCTTTTAATAATTCTTCTGGTACTTCTAAAGCAACCATTCCATTAATAGTTTCATTTTTCTCAGCTAAGAACTCATCAAGAGCTTTAGCTTGAGATTCTGTTCTTGGAAATCCATCGAAAATAAATCCATTAGCATCTAAATTCTTATCTACTTCTTCCTTCAACATGTTGATGGTTACTTCATCTGGAACTAAAATACCTTCATCAGAATATTTTTTTGCTAGCTTTCCTAATTCAGTATCATTCTTTTTATGATACCTGAATAAGTCACCAGTAGAAATATGCACTAATTGATATCTTTCTTTTAATAATTCAGCTTGTGTTCCTTTACCTGCACCAGGAGGTCCGAATAAAACTATGTTTTTCATTTTGGGTTGTGTTGTTGTTAATTGATATATAGCAGGTAAGTTTCTTCCTAGACCGTTGTAATCTAAGCCATACCCAACTATAAATTTATCGTCAAGGTTTTTACCAATATAATTTATATGCAATTCTTTTCTGTATACATCAGGTTTAAAGAAAAGACTTACAATTTTTAATTCTTTTATGTTCGTTGTTCTGAATATCTCATAGATTTCTTGTAGTGTTGTACCAGTATCTATAATATCTTCAAGAATAATTACAGTTCTTCCGGCAATATCTTCATTAATACCAATTAGTCTTTTTACATCACCGGTTGAAGAGCTACCATCATAAGACGCTAGTTTTACAAACGAAATTTCACAGTCACCATTAAACTCACGAATAAAATCAGCAGCAAACATAAAGCAACCATTAAGTATACCCACAAACACAGGTATTTCTCCTTCTGGTAAATCTTTTTTAACCTGAATAGCCAGAGATTTAACAATACTTGCTATTTCCTCTTGACTAATAAGTTGTTTGAAATATAAATCGTGAAGTTTTTTAATTCTCATTTTCCTGTAAATATAAGGATTAAATAAAAAAAACCGTCTTGATCTACTGAGAATTCAGTGGGTACAAAACGGTTGATTTATTATAAAAATATAATGTTATTTTTTAGTTTCCTTTTCTTTGTTTTTAGTTGCATCAAACATAATTGGAGTTGCAACAAATAAAGAAGAGTAAGTACCAACAAGAACACCTACGATTAAAGCGAACATAAATCCTTTAATACTATCTCCTCCGAAGAAGAAAATAGCTAACATTACTAACATTGTAGTTAACGATGTGTTGATTGTTCTACCTAACGTACTACTTAACGCTTTGTCTACAAGACCAGCCGTAAAAGTTTTGCTTCCTGCTGAATATTCTCTAATTCTATCAAAAATTACCACAGTATCATTCAGAGAGTATCCTACAACCGTAAGAATTGCTGCTATGAATGATTGTCCGATTTCCATATCGAACGGCATGAATTTATATAAGATAGAGAAGATTCCTAATACGATTAAAACATCGTGGAATACAGCGGCAACTGCACCAATAGAGAAAGAAACTTTTCTAAAACGTAATAAGATGTATAAGAAAACTACTAATAAAGAACCTAAAACGGCCCAAATAGCAGCTTGTTTAATATCATCTGCAATTGTAGGATCCACTTTCATATAACTCATGATACCTTGTGGCTCACCCAACTTTTCAAAACCTGGCTTAAAGCTTTCATAGCTTAAGTCACCTAAATACGGTTTTAAACCATTATATAAGGTGTTTTGTACAACTTCATCAACTTCTTTACTCTTATCTTCAATTTTAAAAACAGTTGTAATTTTTAACTGATTGTTAGTACCGTACGTTTTTACTTCTGGAGCAGTTCCGAAAGCATCTTTTAAAGTACTTGCTACTTCATTAGCATTCATTGGTTGGTTAAAACGAACAACATAAGAACGTCCTCCTTTAAAATCAACTCCTTGTTTTAATCCAATTGTAAAAATTGAAATTAAACCAGCTAAGATAATTCCTCCTGAAACAATATAAGCTAACTTACGCTTTCTTAAAAACTCAATATTGATATTCTGGAACCAGTTTTTAGAAATGTTTGTATTGAACGTTAAATTAGTTCCTTTAGTAACTGCGCTATCAACTAATAAACGAGTAATAAAAATTGCAGTAAATAATGACGTTGCAATACCAATCATTAATGTTAAAGCAAAACCTTTAATTGGTCCTGTTCCGAATACATATAAAATGATACCTGTTAATAAGGTAGTGATGTTTGCATCAATAATAGCAGATAAGGCTCCTTTGATACTAAACCCTTCATCAACTGAAGTAGATAAACCTTTTCCTGAGCTTAGTGCTTCTTTTATTCTTTCGAAGATAATTACGTTAGCATCTACAGACATACCTATGGTTAAGATAATACCTGCAATACCTGGTAACGTTAATACAGAATTAAATGAAGCTAAAACTCCAAAAATGAATAAGATGTTTACAACTAAAGCGATGTTTGCATATAAACCAGCCTTCCCGTAGTATAAAATCATCCAAGCTAAAACTAATACGATAGCTAAAGCAAAAGACCACATACTTGCCGAAATTGCTTCTTTACCTAAAGATGGACCAACAACTTCTGCTTCAATAATTCTAGCTGGAGCAGGTAATTTACCAGCTTTTAATACTGTAGCAATATCTTGTGCTTCTTCAACTGTCATTGAACCACCAGAAATTTGAGTTTGACCACCAGAAATTACTTGATTTACAATAGGAGCTGTATATACGTAGTTATCTAAAACAACAGCAACATATTGACCAACGTTCTCACTAGTCATTTTTGTCCATTGCTTAGTTCCTACTCCATTCATTGCCATTGAAACAACAGGTTTGCTCAATTGATCATAATCTTGTTTAGCATCAGCAATAACGTCACCTTCGATAGTGGCTACATCATTTCTATTTCCTTTGATTGCGTATAGACCTATTATTTCAGATGTTCCATCTGCACTTGGCTGTGATTTATAATCCCATAAAAACTTAACATAGCGTAAGTTATCAGGTAATAAAGATCTAATTTCTCTGTTCTTTAACAAGCTATTAACCTTCGCAGTATCTGCTACTTTCGCTTGTGCGACTAAAGAGTTCGCTTGATTTTGATTCTGTGCGACATTAGGGAATAAATATGTAAACAAACTCTTTTGGTTTGCAACTTCTGTTGAATCACTAGTTTCAGCAATTAAATCTTCAATACTATCTGAAGTTTTAGTAGAATCTTTTTCTTTAGTAGTACTTGTTTCTTCTTTTAAAAGCTCAGCAGCTTTAGCATTAGCAGTAAAGAAAAAGTTTTGAACTTCTATGTTAGAATATACTTCCCAAAACTGAAGTTTAGCAGTACTTTCTAATAATTTACTTACACGCTCAATATCTTTAGCACCTGGTAATTCAACTTGAATTCTACCAGAAGTTCCAATCCTTTGAATGTTTGGTTGAACAACACCAAACTTATCAATACGGCTACGTAGTACTTCAAAAGCTGTATTAATTGATGTGTTGATTTCTTCCTGTAAAATTGGTTTTACTTCTTCGTTAGTTTTGTTGAAGTCAATTTTATCACGAAGTAATTTGTTTCCGAATATTGTTGGATCGCTTAACTTTACAGAACCGTTACTAGCTTTTTCAAACTCTCCATAAAAAATGTCAAGATAATTTGCTTGACTATCTTTTTGAGCTTCATCAGCATTTTCTAACGCTTTTGTAAAAACAGCATTTTGAGATTCATTTGATAAACCAATTAATATATCCTTTACGGATACTTGTAATATTGCATTGATACCACCTTTCAAGTCAAGACCAAGATTCATTTCTTTATCTCTAATCTCGTCATAAGTGAATCCAGCAATTACTTCTTTATTTGCAACACTATCTAAGTATTTCTTTTCTAATCTTGCAAGTTCTCTACCATCATTTTGATCACTAACTCTAGTTGTAGCATAAGCATTTGCTGCTTTTTCTACTTTGTTAGCAAAAAAAGTAAATGATAATTGGTATAAACTTACAATTCCGAAAAGGATTGCAAATAATCTAATAAGACCTTTGTTTTGCATCTTCAATAATTTAAATGACTTCTTTTTAAAAACGTGCAAATATAGTATATCAAAAAAGAAAACCCAATTTTTTATTGCTTTTATACTATTATATTACTTAACTTTTTTAATTAAGCTTAAAGTTTGTTTTGTTTTTTTGAGTTAGTATTAAATTTTGTTCCAGTAAACAATCAATCAGTAATCAGTTTTGCTGTTTTTTTCTAAGAGGTATATTACAGTTTCGAATAAGTGTAAAAATAAAAGACCTCAAATTTAATAAACATTTGAGGTCTTTTATTTTATCTATTTGATAACGAGTTAAACTCCTCGTTGTTTATTTATTTCATCTTGTAATTGTCTTCTTAACTTCTGCTCTTTTTCAAGAGATTTTCTTCGGTGTAATTCGAATTCTTCTTCAATTTCAGCTAAGTTGCTTTTTGCAGCTTTTGTTAAACTATTGCTGTTTTTGAATCGCATGAAAAAGAATACTGTCGTTATTGCTAATATTGTAATGATAGACCATAATAGTAAGTTGTAGGTATTTTTAGTCATACCAATACCAATGAAATTAATTTTATCCTCTTTATCAATTGAAGAATTAAGTTTCTCAGTTAAAGAGGTGATTTTTTCATTTAAAGCAGTAACTTTTTTTTCTTGTTCATTAATTGTTAATTGCTTGTTTTCAATATTTTTCTTTAATGCAGTAACACTATCAATAATGTTCTTTTGTAAAATTTGAAAATCAGTTCTGGTAATCATTTTATACTGTTGCCAATTACTAGCCTTGCCATACGCTTTTATAAGTTGATTTTCTACAGTATTAGGTAAAGAATCTAACTGCTGCTTTTTGGTTAACGACGTTTGAGCAAAAACATTTGAACAAAATAAAGTTACTATGATTAGATGTACGATTTTCATTTATTAGTAATAGTGTTTTGGGATTAATTTAAAAAAACCCAAACGAAAAAGTTTGGGTTTTTAGTATAAGCAAGATTATTAAACTTATTTTACTTTATCTACAATTGCCTTAAAAGCTTCAGGATTGTTCATCGCTAAATCAGCTAAAACCTTACGGTTTAACTCAATATCATTAGCTTTTACTTTACCCATAAACTGTGAATAAGACATTCCATACTGACGAACTCCAGCGTTAATACGTTGAATCCATAAAGCACGGAAGTTTCTCTTTTTGTTTTTACGATCACGGTAAGCGTATTGTAACCCTTTTTCAACCGCGTTCTTAGCTACTGTATAAACGTTTTTTCTACGTCCAAAGTAACCTTTTGCTTGCTTCAAGATTTTCTTTCTTCTATTTCTTGAAGCTACTGAATTTACTGATCTTGGCATAATTCTTTGTTTTTTGTAGTAGGCGACTAATTAAATAGTACTTGATGAGCCCAACTCCATGGTTAATAATTAATTTTACTACCTAGCTAATTATTATTTTAATAATAATTGTTGCTTAATGTTAGCTTCGTCAGACTTGTGTACTAACGTTGCGTGTGTTAATGCAAGCTTACGTTTCTTAGACTTCTTAGTTAAGATATGACTCTTAAACGCATGCTTTCTTTTGATCTTTCCAGAACCAGTTAACTTAAAACGTTTCTTGGCACTAGATTTTGTTTTCATTTTAGGCATCTTTTGCTTTCGTTTTTGATCTTGCTTATATTACTTTTATTTGTAAAATTCTATTTTACTTTTTTAGGTGCTATGAACATTGTCATTCTTTTACCTTCTAATTTTGGCATTTGCTCTACTTTACCATAGTCTTCTAATTCTTGAGCAAGCTTCAGTAGTAAAATTTGACCTTGTTCTTTAAATACAATTGAACGCCCTTTAAAAAATACATATGCTTTTAATTTGGCTCCATCTTGTAAAAACTTAACTGCATGCTTTTTCTTAAATTCGTAATCATGGTCATCGGTTTGAGGACCGAAACGAATCTCTTTAACAACAACTTTAGTAGCTTTAGCCTTTAATGCTTTTTCACGTTTTTTCTGTTCGTACAAGAATTTTTTGTAGTCTATTACTTTACAGACTGGGGGAACAGCTTTAGGTGAAATTTCAACTAAATCTAACTCTAGTTCTCGAGCTATCTCTTTAGCTTTTGCTAAAGGATAAACACCTACTTCTACATTTTCGCCAACTAGGCGAACTTCGTCAACATATTTAATCTTGTCATTAATTCTATGTTGATCTTCTTTAATTACTCTTGCGGGTTTTCTACCGCCTTTTCTTCGTATTGCTATGGCTTATTAATTTAAAATTACTTCTTAATTATTTGTGTTAAACGTTACTAACGTTTTTTGAATTTCTTTTTGAATTAACAAAACAAATTCTTCAATGGTAAAAGTTCCAATGTCACCTTCACCATGCTTCCTAACAGATACCGTGCCATCTTGCTCCTCTTTTTCGCCAACAATAACCATGAAAGGAATTTTATTTACTTCTGCGTCTCTAATTTTTCGACCAGTTTTTTCATTTCTATTGTCTACGAGGGCGCGAATTTCGGAATTTTCCAACAAATGTAAAACTTTTTCGGTATATTTTTCGTATTTCTCACTGATTGGCAGTATAATAACTTGCTCTGGCGTTAACCATAAAGGGAAATTACCTCCAGTGTGTTCAAGTAAAACAGCAATAAAGCGCTCCATAGAACCGAATGGAGCTCTATGGATCATTACAGGACGGTGTAATTCATTATCACTACCTTTATAATGAAGATCAAAGCGTTCAGGTAAATTGTAATCAACTTGAATAGTACCCAATTGCCAACTTCTACCTAATGCATCTTTTACCATGAAATCTAACTTTGGTCCGTAAAAAGCAGCTTCACCTGACTCAATAACATAATCAAGTCCTTTATCTTTTGCAGCATTAATGATTGCTAGTTCAGCTTTCTCCCAGTTCTCAACAGATCCAATGTATTTTTCTGGTTTTTCTAAATCTCTTACTGAAACTTGTGCAGTAAAATCTTCAAATCCTAAAGAACCAAAAACATATAATACAAGGTCAATTACATTTTTAAACTCAGAATCTAATTGGTCTGGAGTACAAAAAATATGAGCGTCATCTTGAGTGAAACCTCTTACTCTTGTTAATCCATGTAATTCTCCACTTTGCTCATATCTATATACAGTTCCAAATTCAGCAAAACGTTTTGGTAAATCTTTATATGAATATGGTTTATGATTATACACCTCACAATGATGAGGACAGTTCATAGGTTTTAATAAAAACTCTTCATCGTCTTTTGGAGTCTTAATAGGTTGAAAACTATCTTCTCCATATTTAGCATAATGACCAGAGGTTACATATAGTTCTTTTTGACCAATATGAGGTGTCATTACCATTTCGTAGCCAGCCTTCTTCTGTGCAGCTTTTAAAAAGTCTTCTAGTCTACCTCTTAAAGCAGCTCCTTTTGGTAACCATAAAGGTAATCCTTGTCCAACTTTTTGTGAAAAGGTAAATAACTCTAATTCTTTTCCGAGCTTTCTATGATCTCTTTTCTTAGCTTCTTCTAATAGTTCTAAATAATCAGTAAGCATTTTTTGTTTAGGAAAAGATATACCATATATACGTGTTAGTTGGTTGTTCTTTTCATCACCTCTCCAATAGGCTCCTGCAACATTCATTATTTTTACAGCTTTTATTATTCCTGTATTAGGAATATGTCCACCACGACATAAGTCTGTAAAGTTACTATGGTCACAAAAAGTGATGTCTCCGTCTTCTAGTCCTTCAATAAGTTCTACCTTATATATATTGTCTTGTTCTTTATAATAAGTTAGTGCATCAGCTTTTGAAACAGAACGCATTTTAAATTCCGCCTTTTCTCTGGCTCTTTCTAAAAACTGTTTTTCTATTTTGCTAAAGTCTTTTTCAGAAATAACTTCTTCTCCAAAATCAACATCATAGTAAAAACCATTATCAATAGCCGGTCCTATAGTAAGTTTTGCTTTTGGATAGAAATCTAAAACGGCTTGAGCTAAAACGTGAGCTGAAGAATGCCAGAAAGCCTTTTTACCTTCAGGACTATCGAAAGTATATAATGTAAGGTTTCCATCTGTGGTTAATGGAGTGGTGGTTTCTACAGTTGAATTATTAAAACTTGCAGAAATTACATTCCTTGCTAAACCTTCGCTAATACTTTTAGCAACATCTATAGGAGTAGAGTTCTTTTCATACTCTCTTTTACTTCCGTCGGGTAGTGTGATTTTAATCATTATATATATGTATAGTTAATAGATTTTCTTACAAGTGAAAATCTCAGTTCGCAAAGATATTGTAAATGCAATTTTAATGCAATAGTTGTGTCTATATATTATAGTAAAAAGGGTTATTGTTTTTGAGGTAAAAAAACTTTTAGATGTAAGTGTTTGTTGGTAAGTCGATTAGTATTTTTATTTAAAA
>NZ_SLXM01000014.1 GCF_004345825.1 Tenacibaculum skagerrakense | reverse complement strand
ACTAATTACAACTTGGTAATATGTTGTTCCTGAACTTGTTGTTACTGGTGTATATGTAGCAGAAGTTGCTCCTGAAATGTCGGTAAAGCCTGAACCACTTGTGCTTGAGCTTTGCCATTGATAAGTTAAGCCTGCTACTCCACCTGTTGCTGTTACCGATAAATCTGTAGGTACTGCTCCAACACAAATCGTTTGAGTTGATAATGGTTGTGATGTAATAGCTGGATCTTCATTGATAATAACTACAGATTCAGTAGAAGTAACATCATTACACCCTGAGCCTGTATCACTAATTACAACTTGGTAATATGTTGTTCCTGAACTTGTTGTTACTGGTGTATATGTAGCAGAAGTTGCTCCTGAAATGTCGGTAAAGCCTGAACTACTGATTGCAGAACTCTGCCATTGATAAGTTAAGCCTGCTACTCCACCTGTTGCTGTTACCGATAAATCTGTAGGTACTGCTCCAACACAAATCGTTTGAGTTGATAATGGTTGTGATGTAATAGCTGGATCTTCATTGATAATAACTACAGATTCAGTAGAAGTAAGATCTGAGCAAACACCACTAGAATCACTAATTATAACTTGATAATATGTTGTTCCTGAACTTGTAGTAACGGGTGTGTATGTAGCAGAAGTTGCTCCTGAAATGTCGGTAAATCCTGAACCACTGGTTGTAGAACTCTGCCATTGATAATCTAACCCATCTATTCCCCCAGTAACTGTAACGGAAAGATCTGTTGGAACTGCTCCTACACAAATAGTTTGCGTTGCTAAAGGTTGTGCTGTTACTGAAATTTCTGGTTTTATTGTAACCGTATATGTAAAAGAATCACCTTGACAACCATTTCCATTTGTTGGAATTATAGTATATGTTACGATTTGATTCGTTCCTGAATTATTAATTAAAGTATCACTAATAATAGAATTTGTTCCACCTGATACTGTTTCACCTGTTACATTAGAATTATCAGTTGCTGACCACATAAAACTTGACCCGGAAACATTTACATCCGAATTTAAATCGTGACCTAATGTTGAGCTGCTGCAAATGGTTTCTGTTGGAGCTGTTGTATTTGATGGCTCTGGGTTAACCGTAACAACAACATCAAAAATGTTACCGTCACACGGAGAACCATCCTGAATAGTTACTGTATATGTAATCGTAACCGGACTTCCTGTAGTATTGGTATAGGTATCTGTAATATTGGCTGTAGTAGCTGTAGTTCTATTAGCTGCTGCTGGTACGTTTGTTGGATCAGAGGAAGCAACAGTATAAGTTGTAGCAAAAGATAAACCTATATTAAGCATTTCATCTGAACACACTGTTTCCGACAAATTCGGAAAAGGAGGTGAAACAATTTGGAGTTTAACTTCTTCTCTCACAGGGTTAACACAAGACGAACTCGTATCAGATATTTCAGCATAAAAAGACGTTGGAGGATCAGTACTAGGAGTTGCTGTATTTACTACAGGTGAGGCTACAATATTTCCTCCAGAAGGAGCGTCATACCAAACAACACTAGTGTTAGGATTCAATGTAATTCCACTATTAGCGTCCAAACTTTGTGTTCCAGACATATCATCACAAACAATAATATCATTTACACTTGCTAGAGTTGGATTAGGATTTATTGTAACAGTTTCTGAATTCGTTAGAGTAATAGAACAACTTGTTAAAGAAGCTTCTAATGATACTAAATTTATAGTAACATCGCTTGTAGCAGAAGTACTTATTATTGTTGCTTCTCCAGATCCATCTAACGTCACAGTTTGATTACTATTTCCATTAATGTTATAAGTTAATACCGCATTTGCAGAACCAGAGATTGTGAATTCAGCATTATTTCCCTCACAAATAGGAGTATTTGATGAAAGTGAAATAAGTGATGGTAATGGGTTAACTGTAATTGTAAAAGTAGCTGATGCTAAAGAAGTACATCCATTTGTATCAGTTACAGTATAAGTTATATCAGTACTTCCAGCGGATACACCAGTAACCAAACCATTAGTATCAATTGTAGCTACACCAGTATTAGACGAATTCCAAATTATAGTACTTCCAGTAGTTCCTTCTGTTAAGTCAATTGAACCACCTACACAAACTTCATCAAGCCCTGTGATTGGATTAGCAATGGGCAATGCATTTACTGTTATTGTTCCTGTTGCATTTATAGTATTACAACCACCTGTTAACGGTATATTGTAATTAAAAATCCCAGAATTAGTTGGTGTTCCACTAATCGTAATTGTATCACTACTCCAACTTGCTGTAACTCCAGATGGTAAGCCCGTTGGTATACCTATACCAGTGGCCAAAGTTGTTGAATGAGTTATGTTAGTTAGTGGTGTGTTGACACATAAAGTTGGAGTGCTCGATGGTGCACTTGCAGTATTACACGGATTTATAGTAACATCTTCGCTTAAATCATCTGGTAAATTATTAACCTCTCCTGCTATTTCTGTATAATTATATGTAATAGTATTAGTTACAGTTCCTGAAGCATCGTCTCTAGCTCTTGCTACTATTTCAAGTTCAAATTTATCTCCTGGATTCATTCCTCCAATAATCCAAGTCAATGTTCCTGTGCTAGAAAATGTTGTTCCAGGCTCGGGGTTAGCACTTACAAATTCTAATTCCGCAGGAAGAACATCTTCAATAACAACATTAGTTATTGGATCTACTGAAAAACTTTCTGCAGTAATAGTAAAAGTTACATTACTACCTGCATCAATAGGATCCGCATTATCAACCTTTGTAACTTGTAATTCAGGATCACAACTATAAAAAGATACTACTGCCGAATTATATTCACAACCACCGAAATCGGTTACTCTAACAAAGTAATCACCAACCCCATTTAAAGTCGGGTTATAACTTTGTAACGCCGGACCACTTGCTAATAATGTTCCTGAAATTTCATCTGTACCTTTGTACCAAGCGTAATTAGCAAACCCCCCTGTAACTTCTTCGATACTTGATCCAGGATGACATCCTCCTCCTGTTAATTGAACTTCTACTACAGGTACTGTATCAAAACCTGAAAAATAACCTGCTAAACCAGCATTACTTCCTAAAGACATAAAAGTACCAACTGCTATCGGGCCTGGTGTTATAACTGAAATTTCACCTGATAGACCAGGCACATAAAACGTTTTCCATTGAGGAGAAGCTGTTCCATCATTTACCAATGTAGAAGATGGCGTAGTAATTTGTACATTATTCTGAAATATTTGAACATCAGCATCGTTTATTAATACTGAAGCAACAATAGTTAACGCTGAAATATTTGAATTGGCACTAGCAATATCTTGGATTTGAGGAATTTCTTCTAAAGAATTTGGCAATAAACAGTTTACTGGAGCAATAAAATTCATTCCTACTGTTTGAATTCTATTTGTTTGACCAGCTAAACATTGGTAAGCATAAGCATCTTTCGAGGTTCTTACATACATATTTGATCCTGCAGTTGTTCCTGAATAATTAGAGTCTGGAATTTCTAAATATTCTCCATTATCTATTGTACCAATTAATGTTCCTCCAGCAAATACTTGTGTATCGTCTTGTGTTGCTACAATTACAGGAAATTCAGTTCCATCATTTCCATCTCCCGCTCCTCGCATGAATACATATTCCCTTCCAATCACATTAGTAGCAACAGGTTGGTCTATACCAACATCTCTACTTTGAGAAGTTGCACTAATTCCAAAATTTAGCCCTCCACTAGCAATAGCAATAGGCTCGGTTGCCGTAATGGTTGCTCCTAGCCAACCATCTACATTAGCTGTATTTACCGTAGCATTAACTCCTCCTTGATTTCTAACTGCTTCTAAAACATATGTTTCTCCTGCTTGTAATGTTATATTGATGATATCATCTGTAATTCCATCAGGATCTGTTCCATTTCTAAAAGCACAATCTGGATTAAAACCAGAAATAGTTACTATGGTATTGGGCTGTGTTGCCATTATACCTAAACTAGTACTACTATTGGCATTACTATGTCTATTAGCAATTCCTCCCCATCTAAACTCTTTACCTAAAGCTTTACCTCCTTTACAAGTTAAAGAACCAGCCTGTGCCCCAGAACGCCCTCTATAATTAACATAAAACTTTTGCCCTCCAGGAGCTTCGAAACGTAAGCCTGCATTAGTTAAAACAACACCTGTATTTCCATTAGTAACTAGAGTTATATTATTATTACTATCTGCTAATATTTGATCTATAAATCCACCAGCAGAATCATCTACATTATCAATAACAAAAGGAGCCCCTTTTACTAAACTAGGAATAACCATCCATGGAATTGTAGATGTTCCTCTATACACATTAACAGAAAAAGCAGTAGTTTCAGGTGTTGAAAGATAAATGGATTGTTGTTGAATAGCTGCATTACTTTGATGATTGGCTGTATTATCAGTACCTGATGTTTGCTTTAAAGGTGGCAAATAATGTTTACTATCTAGTTGAGCTGAACTTAATGTTGTATAAAACAATATTAAAATAGAAATGCAAACATCTCTTAATGATAATCTTTGGAATATTTTACTAGGTAATGCTTTTATCATAGAAGAATGGTTTTTCTGGTTTAGCTAATAATTTATAAGAATATTATTACACTATATAATTGTTAAATTTAGTTAAAATTTAAAAAGTTAATTTTTAAGACACAATAACTTAAAAAAGTCACATAACTTTTTTAAGCCCCATTTGTAGGATTATCATTTATGAAATTAGTTGAATCTTTATAAAAAGATGGGCTCTTGTTTAGTGTTTGGTGAAATTGGTATTTTTATTTAGTTTATTTTTTTCGGGGCACTCAAATATATTGAATTTTATCTTCTATTAATTGAAAAAATAAAAGACGAAAGAATATTAGTTAATAAAAAAACAAAAAGAAATCTGAAATGTTTTATTACATAAGTATTAGAAACTATTTTGCACATTATGTGAAGTAAATTTCAATAAAGTTTAGTGATTATCTTATATAGAGAAGTTTTATACACATAATGTTTTACTTTGCATAATGACATACCAAAATTCCTACCGCGGATAGTTCTAGCGCTCTTTTATAAACCAACCGAACATCAACTAAAGTAGCGGTTAAACCTCCTTTGCTAAGTTGATTCTTACTTAGTACTTTGTTAGCATTGTCTAAATACAATACCCAAAATTCTTCATGCTTCAAATCTCCTATGTGAGGCTGCATGACTTCAAACACATCTTTTGATGATGAAATTTTGGGATGTATCTCAACTTTTTCAAAAAACTGACGCTTGCCCAGTTCTAAGGCAGTTAAAATACTAATCGCTTTGGCTTCCCCTACCCCTTTAAATCGTTGTAATTCTTCAACTGAAAGTTGTGATAACTGATTTAGATTGTTTTTAGTGGAATTTAAAATTCTCTTAGATAAAGCTACCGCACTTTCATCTCTATTCCCAGAACCAATTAGAATTGCTATAAGTTCTGCATTAGATAGTGTTTGCTTACCTTTTAATAGGAGTTTTTCTCTTGGTCGATCTTCTAAAGACCAAGATTTAATAGTTAACTTTTTCAATTTTTTTGCAATTTTTGGTAAATATACTAAATCTTCATTTTTTCCTGATTTAAAGCTCACTCAAAACATTAAATGAATTTTGTTCCATTTTTTTTCATCTTAAAAATGTACCTTTGCATTCAATATTCTTAATTTTTAATATGAAAATTATAATAGCCGGAGCTGGAGATGTTGGATTTCATTTGGCTAAACTTCTATCGTACGAATCTCAAGACACATACATCGTAGATTTAGATGGTGATCGATTGAATTACATCAATAACAATCTTGATGTAATTACAAAAAAAGGAGATGCTACCTCAATTAAATTGTTGAAAGAAATTGGAATTGAATCGGCTGATTTATTATTAGCAGTTACCGAAAGTCAAAACACTAACTTTACTATTTCTGTTGTAGGAAAAGCATTAGGTGTTAAAAAAACAATTGCTCGAATTAAGAATCCAGAATTCTTAAGTAGCGATATAGTTGACTTCAAAGATTTTGGTGTAGATTTTATGATTTCGCCAGAGAAACTTGCTGCGGAAGAAATTAAACAATTGCTTTACCAATCTTCTTTTAATGATACAGTAGCTTTTGAAAATGGTCTTTTCAACGTAATGGGAACAACGTTAGGATATAAATCTCCTATTGTTGATTTAACCGTTAAAGAAGCAAAAGACAAATTCAATATGGTAGATTTTATTACCATCGCTATCAAAAGAGAAGGAATTGCTCAAACTATAATTCCTAGAGGAGATACAGAATATAAAATGAACGATCAGGTTTATTTTTCTGTTCCAAATTATAGTATAGAAAAATTATATCCTATCTGTGGTAAAGAACACATTGACATTAGAAATGTAATGATTTTAGGTGGAAGTAGTATCGGAATGAAAACTGCTAGAAATCTATGTGAAGAAAACTTTAAGGTAAAGCTTATTGAAAAACAAAAGGAAAGAGCCTTAACACTAGCGGAAGAGTTAAGATCTACCTTAGTGATTCATGGAGATGGAAGGAATCTTGAATTGTTAGAAGAAGAAAATATTAGAGACATGGATGCTTTTATTGCTGTAACAGGTAATTCAGAAACTAACATCATGTCTTGTTTGGTTGCGAAATCGAAAGGTGTTAAAAAAACTGTTGCCTTAGTAGAAAATATGGATTACATCAATATTTCTCAAACTATCGGAATAGATACACTTATTAATAAAAAATTAATTGCTGCTAGTAATATATTTCGACATATCCGTAAAGGTGAAATTTTAGCTCTAGCAAATTTACATAATGTTGATGCCGAAGTATTTGAATTTGAAGTTCAAGAAGGTGCTAAAGTAACTAAAAAACCTATTAGAGATTTACGTTTCCCTAGAGAAGCGGTTTTTGGTGGAATTATTAGAGATGGTAAAGCTTTAATGTCATTTGGTAATATGCAAATTCAAGCAGGAGATTACGTAATTGTATTCTGTTTACCGGAAGCAATATCAACAGTTGAAGATTTATTTAATTAATGGAAAACCTCAATCTCAAATTAATTTTTCGATTTTCTGGAATTACAGCAGTTCTTAACGGTATTTTCATGTGGCTGGCAATTCCTTTTAGTCTTTATTTTGAAGAAAAAGCCACATTAGGGATTTTAAATGCTGGGATTATTACCATTTTTGTTGGTTTGTTACTTTACTTTTTTAATAAACCAGACAACAAAAATCTTCAGAAAAAAGAAGGATATCTTATCGTTACTCTCGGATGGGTTACCTTAACCATAACAGGAATGTTACCTTATCTCTTAACAGGAAGTATTCCTTCTGTAACAGATGCTATTTTTGAGACTATTTCTGGATATTCAACAACAGGATCATCAATATTAACAGATATTGAAAGCATGCCAAAAGGAATTTTATTTTGGCGTAGTGCAACTCACTGGATTGGTGGTATGGGAATTATTGTACTTACCATAGCTATTTTACCTTTACTTGGTATTGGTGGTATGCAGTTATTTATGGCTGAAGCTCCAGGTCCTTCTGCTGATAAATTACACCCTAGAATTACGGATACAGCTAAACGTTTATGGTTAATTTATGTAGGCTTAACACTTGCTGAGTTTTTATTACTAAAAGTTGCAGGAATGACTTGGTATGATGCGATAAATCATTCTATGGCAACAGTTAGTACAGGTGGTTTTTCAACTAAAAACGCAAGTGTAGCTCATTGGAATGCTTTTCCTTTAGTACAATACATTATTATATTTTTCATGTTTATTGCAGGAACAAACTTTGTTTTGACATATTTCGCATTAAAAGGAAAGGTTCGAAAAGTGATTCAAAGTGAAGAATTTAAGTACTACAGCTTAGGAATTTTATCTATAACCGTTTTTGTAAGTATTTGTATTCTCTTTTTTAAAGATCCTACATTACAAACTTCTATAGAACATCCAATGGTTTTGGGAGAAGCAGAAAGTGCTTTTCGCCATAGTTTGTTCTCCGTAATTTCAGTTGTTACAACTACTGGTTTTGTTACTGCCGATTTTACCATGTGGAGTTTCTTTATCACTGGAATTTTCTTTTCCTTATTTTTTGTGGGTGGTTCTGCTGGTTCTACTTCAGGTGGAGTTAAAATTGTACGTCATATTGTAATGTTAAAAAATAGCTTCTTAGAGTTTAAAAAATCATTACACCCAAATGCAATCATACCTGTTCGCTATGATGGAAAGGCGGTAAACCAAAACATTGTATTTAATATACTTTCTTTCTTTATCTTATATATGCTAATCTTTATAGTTGGGGCTGTAATTTTAACTTCAATGGGATTAGATATCAAATCTGCTTTAGGAGCTTGTGCTTCTTCTCTAGGTAATATTGGTCCAGCTATAGGAAGTGTTAGTCCGGTTGACAATTTTGCGCATTTATCATCATCTGCAAAATTATTCTGTTCTTTTTTAATGTTAATAGGTCGTTTAGAACTCTTTACAGTACTGATTTTATTCTCTCCTTTCTTCTGGAAAAAGAACTAAAAACTTGTTAAATTCTCTAAAGGTTTTGTTAAATAAAAAACTAACTAACTGTTAATTAGTTAAAAAAAACTTCTATATTTAACAGTAGGAAACATATATTACTATTTAAATCACACTTATGACTAAAAACTACACGCTTAATACTTTTTAGATCTATCTAAGTAAAGATTGATAGTAAATTTGTTTTGGAAATATATAAGAACATAAAATTTTTACTAACCAAAACTAAATTATCATGAATTCAATTAAAAAAATCATCGGACTTTTCTTCGTTTGTTTCTTTTTATCTAATACTTCTGTAAAAGCGCAAGAAGGTTATTTAGGAGAAATAAGATTATTTGCTGGTAACTTTGCTCCTAGGGGATGGGCATTTTGTAACGGTCAGTTATTAGCGATCTCTTCTAACTCAGCTTTGTTCTCTATTTTAGGAACAATGTACGGAGGGGATGGTAGAACTACGTTTGCTTTACCAGATTTAAGAGGAAGAACTCCAATTCACTGGGGTAACTCAACAGGTCCAGGATTATCATCTTATAGATTAGGTGAAAAATTAGGAACAGAATATAACATTCTTAATATCACTCAATTACCATCACACAACCACGTTGCTATTACAAGTGGCGGAGGGAATTTACTACTCAGTACAGATCCTGCTGTAAGGAGTACACCTCAAGCGAATGATGTTCCAGCGGCAGCCTTATTTGGAAGTGGTTTAAGTGCTACACCTGTAAAAGCTTACGGACCAGCGACCAACACAGTAAATGGTCAACCTTTAGGTGGTAACATTACCATTGGTAACACAGGTGGTAACCAACAGGTAAGAAACATGCAACCTTCTTTAACTTTAAATTACATTATTTGTATGCAAGGGGTTTTCCCTTCTAGAAGCTAATAAATAAAAAAACTCCTATGCAAATTTGCATAGGAGTTTTCTTTTTTTTGTCCCTCAAAATCAGAACAATTTTAATATTTTTAAGTAACTTAATTTAACTGAAAAATGAAACAACTCTACTTTAAACATGTAACAAAACTTTTGTTCTGTTTTACATTCTTATTTAGTTTTCAGCTTGTTTTAGCACAAACACCATCTCCTACTACTATGGAGTTTGGTAGTTCTGTTGTTGTTCTTGCTAACTCAACTAATCCTAGCGCAAACGCTTCAACTAGTTCAGAACTTAATAATTTTGATGTGTCAGGAGTTTCCAGTAATTCTAGACTTATAGCTTTTGCTAATGCTGGAAACGGAGGAGGAACAAATGCTATTGGATCAAGTACCGACCATGTTCTTATTTGGACAGGTGATTCATTGGGAACTTTTTCATCTGGTACCATGTCTAGTACAGATGGAACAGAATTTAGTATTTCAGCAATGGAATTTGCTTATGAATTATCTTTTGGTGCTTCGATAATAAATTTTACAATTGAAGGGAAAAAAGATGGTGCAACTGTGGGAACAGTCGCTCTTAATTCTCCTCCCCACAATACTGAAATAAATATTGATTTTACATTACCAACATCAGGTTCTTTTACAAATATTGATGAAATTGTAATAATTCCTGCAACTCCAATAAATGGTGGATTCTCTGTTGATGAAGTTGTAATTGGAACTGCTGTTTCTTGTACTGACCCAGATGTACCAACTGTAACAGCAACAAACGCATCAATATGTAATGGTTCAAGTACAGACTTAAACATTACAGGAAGTCTAAATGATGCTACTCAATGGCACGTTTATACAGGATCTTGCGGAGGTACTCAAATAGGAACAACTTCAACAGGTACTTTTAATGTAAGCCCAACAATAACAACTACTTATTTTATACGTGGAGAGGGAGGTTGTGTTACTCCAGGAAGTTGCGGTACTGTTACTGTAACGGTAAACAATCTTGATGATGCTTCTTTCTCTTATAGCGCTGCTGCTTATTGTGTTAATGATGCAGACCCTACACCAACTATTACAGGTTTAGGTGGAGGAACTTTTAGTTCGACTGCAGGTATATCTATAAACGCTTCTACAGGACAAATTGATGTATCAGCTTCAACGCCTGGAACATATACAGTAACATATACTACTGCTGGAACGTGTCCTAATGCTAGTAATGTTTCAGTTACAATTAATGGAGTAGATGATGCTTCTTTCTCATATGGAGCTTCTTCTTATTGTGTAAATGCTGCAGATCCTTCACCAACAATTACAGGTTTAACTGGAGGATCATTTAGTTCTACGGCTGGATTAAGTATTAATTCTTCGACAGGACAAATTGATGTATCAGCTTCTACTCCTAATACGTATACGGTAACCTATACTACTGCTGGAACGTGTCCTAATGCTAGTAATGTTTCTGTAACTATTAACGCGTTAGACGATGCTTCTTTCTCCTACGGAGCTGCTTCTTATTGTGTAAATGCTGCAGATCCTTCACCAACAATTACAGGTTTAACTGGAGGTACATTTAGTTCTACTGCTGGATTAAGTATTAATTCTTCAACAGGACAAATTGATGTGTCTGCTTCAACTCCAAATACCTATACAGTAACATATACTACTGCTGGAACGTGCCCTAATGCTAGTAATGTTTCTGTAACTATTAACGCGTTAGATGATGCTTCTTTCTCATATGGAGCTGCTTCTTATTGTGTAAATGCTGCAGATCCTTCACCAACAATTACTGGGTTAACGGGTGGATCATTTAGTTCTACTGCTGGATTAAGTATTAATTCTTCAACTGGACAAATTGATGTGTCTGCTTCAACACCTGGAACATATACCGTTACGTATACCACAGCAGGAACATGTCCTAATGCTAGTAATGAATCAGTAACAATTAACACCTTAGATGATGCTTCTTTCTCTTATGGAGCTTCTTCTTATACTATTGATGACGCAGACCCAACACCAACAATTACAGGACTGGGTGGAGGAACATTTAGCTCTACTGCTGGATTAAGCATTAATGCTTCTACTGGTACTATCGATGTATCAGCTTCAACTCCTGCAACATACACTGTTACTTATACAACAGCAGGTACTTGTCCTAATTCAAGCAACGTTTCAGTAACCATAACTTTCAATAATTACACATGGACTGGAGCAATTAATAATAGTTGGGAACAACCATCTAACTGGAATACAAATGTAGCACCTCATAGTACAGGTAATGCAATTATACCTAGCGGAGTTACTAATTATCCTACCATTACTTCACCTGTTACTGTTAGTACTATTAGTATTGCTTCAGGAGCTTCAGTAATTGCCAATGCTTCTGTTACGGGAGATGTAACCTATACTAGAAATTTACCAACTACAAACTGGTATTTAGTCGCTGCACCAGTTTCTGGTGAAACTTTAGAAGACGTAATAGCTGGTCATACTTTTGCTTCAGGAACAGGTAGTAATTTAGGTATTGGTATTTACACTAATAATGGAGCTTCACCTTGGATTTATGCAACTGCGGCTTCAACTGGTTCTTTAGCTTCTGGCGCAGGTGTATCAGTAAAATTAGCTACTGCAGGAAATGTATCTATCACTGGAACAATAAATTCATCAAATGTAAATACTCCAATTACTACTGGTACGAGAACTAATTTTAATTTAATAGGTAACCCTTTTACTGCCTATGCTAATTCTGCTAGTTTTGCTGCATCAAACACAGCATTATTAACAGAAGAAACAGTATGGTTATGGGATGGTAGTCAATATGTAACTTACAATGCTGTAAGCCCAATTGAATTAGCACCTGGTCAAGGATTCTTTGTAGAAGCAGCATCATCTGGAAATGTAACTTTTGCTACTTCTAATCAAAGTCATCAATCTGATACTTTTATGAGACAAGAACCAAAAACTTCTTTTGAATTATTTGTTGAAAATGACGATGATAAAAAAGGGACTAAAGTATTTTATGTAAACAATAAAACTACTGGTTTTGACAACGGGTATGATTCTAAAATGTTTGAAGGTGTTTCTGTTGATTTTGGTGTATTTACTCAGTTAGTTGCTGATGATAACGGAAATAAATTAGCAATTCAAACCTTACCGAATACTGATCATGAAACTATGATAATTCCTGTAGGTTTAATTGCAGGTGCTAATAAAGAAATTACATTCTCTGTATCAGAAACAAATTTACCGAGTGGTATCCAAATTTACTTAGAGGATAGAGCAAATAATACATTTGTAAATCTTTCTGAAGGAAATCATACAATTACTACAAAGTCTGCAGTAAACGGAATTGGACAATATTATATCCATGCATCTTCTGCTAGATTAAGTAACGATGATATCACTCAAAACATAGCTAATGTTAGCATTTATAAATCAGCAGAACAAGAAATTACAGTTGCAGGTTTGCAAGCAAATGCTACTGTTAAAATAATTTCTCTTTTAGGGGAAGAATTAGCAAGCACTGATATTAACTCTAACGGATTAAGCAAGGTTCTTTTACCTAACTTACCTACTGGAGTATATGTTGTTAAACTAAACTCAGCTTTAGGAAACATTACTAAAAAAATCATTGTAGAATAATCTAATTCCCTATTATCATGAAAAAAGTGAATCAAAATAAAGAAGAGATTACTAGGAAAGAAGCTCTTAAAAAATTAGGAAACTATGGTAAGTACACTGCATTAACTGCTTTAGGAACTTACTTAATTTTAAATCCGAAAAAGGCCCAGGCTGCTTCACCTGAAGCTCCAGGTGACGGATTCTAAAAATAGATATATAAACACAAAAACCTCAAGAAAATTCTTGAGGTTTTTTTATACATATTAATAAATGGTTAATAATTAACAATTTTTTATAAAAAGTAATTACTGAATGTTGATTTTTAGTAATTTGCCCGTCCTAATGATTAATACAATTATGAAACAAAACTATTTTTTTAAAACTGGATTAGTTTTACTATTCATGTTTAATATGTCTCTATCTTACGGACAAGATATATTAACTTTTGAATTCAGCGCATTAACTGGAAGTGAAGTAACTGCTGATTCAAATACTAACAATGCTAACTTAAGCACATCAACAATCTCAAGAGGTGCTGGTTTAACAGCTTCAAACAATTCAGGTAGATTTAATGCTACCAATTGGAGTGTAGGTAATGTAGATACAGCTATTACGGATGAGGATTACATGGAATTTACCATAACTCCAAATCCAACTTATCAATTTTCTGTTTCTTCAATTATTGTAAATGTTCAAAGATCTGGGACTGGTCCTGGGGCAATAACTCTTAGAAGTTCGGTTGATGGTTACGCTAGTAATCTAGATTCAGAAAAAGCAATTGTTGACAACACTAGTGTACAACAATTTACATTTACTTTTAGTCAAGCAAATTCGACTACACCTGTTACTTACAGGTTTTATTTACATACAGCTGAAAGCACAGGAGGAAGTGGTGGTTTTGAAGGAACTGGTAACGATATAATTGTTAACGGTACTGTTTCTTCTGCTAGTTCGTCGCCTTCAGTAGGTTTTGATACAGCCACTAGTACTGAAAATGAAACCGACGCTACTTTCAATACTACAATACCAGTAACATTTTCTAATTATTCCTCAGATGTAACTTTAAGTGTTTCTGTTAATGGCGCAAGTACTGCTGAAGCTGGTGATTATACTCTTAATACAACTTCTTTAACTTTCAATGCTAACGGTACTCAATCAATTTCATTAGATATTAATGATGATGCTGATATGGACAACGAGACTATTGTCTTAGATTTAGCTGTAACGTCTGGTTCCGCTACTGTAAGTAATAGTAGTCATACTGTTACAATTCAGGATGATGATTTACCGATGATTGTAATTTCTGAAGTTATGTACAATACTCCGAGCACAGATGACGAATGGATAGAATTGTACAATAATGAAGGAAGTAGTGTAGATATTTCTAACTGGAGCTTAGAATATAATGGAAATACATTTGTTTTCCCTGGTTCTACCACTTTAGCAAATAATGCTTATACTGTTATTGCAGTTGGTAGTAATGGAGATGGAACATACAATAACGATGCTCCTTTTACACCTGATTTTAACAATTTAGCTGTTGCGAATAGTGCTGTAAAAGACACTAACGACACTAATAAGCTTGGAAACACTTCTGGAACAATTACACTTAAAAATGCAAGTGGTAATGTTGTGAATCAAGTTACATATAGTGACAGTGATCAATCATCTACAGATGGAGTTGGTGCTACTTTTGAAATAATTGATGTAAATTCTGATAACGCGACTACTAGTAGTAACTGGCAAGCTAGTGTTGTAAATGGAGGTTCTCCAGGTAAAGTAAGTGGATCTACATGGACAGGTGCAGTTGATTCAAATTGGAATACAGCTGGTAACTGGCAAGTAGGTATTCCTAGTAACGTTTCAGATGTTTTAATTCCATCAGGTGTATCAAACTACCCTACTATTTCTTCAGCAATAACCGTAAACTCAATAAACGTAGCTTCTGCGGCTTCATTAATTGCTAATGCTACTGTAACAGGAAACGTTACATATACAAGAAATTTACCAACTACTAACTGGTATTTAATAGCACCTGCTGTAGCTGGAGCAACAATTGAAGATTTTATTACAAACAACAGCTTAGCTTCTGGTACGGCTGGAAATTTAGGATTGGCTTCGTTTACCAATAACGGTGCTACACCATGGAATTATCAAAATGCAGCTTCTACAGGAAGTTTAGATGCTGGTTTAGGTTATGCAGTAAAATTAAGTGCTGCTGGAAACATTTCAGTAAGAGGTTCTCTTAATACAACAACTGTAGGACCTGGAATTGTTAATGGATCAAGAAATAGTTTTAATCTATTAGGAAATCCTTTTACTGCTTACATCAATTCTAACACCTTTACTTCTCTTGCAGCGAATGCTAGTTTATTAGCAGAGCAAACAGTTTGGTTATGGGACGGAACTCAATATGTAACTTACAATGCTTTAAATCCGATTGAGATTGCTCCTATGCAAGGTTTCTTTGTGCAGGCTGGTTCTAACGGACAAGTACTTTTTGAAACTTCAAACCAAAGTCACCAATCTACAGATACTTTCATGAGACAAGAGCCAAAACCTTCTTTTGAATTATTTGTTGAGAATAATGATACTAAAAGAGGAACAAAAGTATTTTTTGTAGATGGCAAAACTACTGGTTGGGATAATGGTTATGATAGTAGTATGTTTGGTGGAGTTACAAATGATTTTGGTGTGTTTACTCAATTAGTTTCTAACGACGAAGGAAAGAAATTAGCGATTCAAACATTACCAAGTTCTAATATTGAAACAATGGTTATTCCTGTTGGTTTAATTGCTGAAGCTAATAAAGAAGTTACATTTTCTGTAGCTGCTACTAATTTACCATCAGGTGTTGAAATCTATTTAGAAGACAGAGTTAACAACACATTTACAAATCTTTTAGAAGGTAATCATACAATCACTACAAAAACAGCTGTAAATGGAATAGGACAATACTACATCCATACTTCTGCTAAATTAAGTACTGATGATATTTCTCAAAACATGGCTAATGTGAGTATTTATAATTCAGCTAAAAATGAAATTACTGTTGCTGGATTACAAGCAAAAGCTAACGTAAAAGTATTCTCTCTTTTAGGTGAAGAATTAGTAAATACTACTATTGAATCTAATGGAGTTAGTAAAGTAGCCTTACCTAACTTATCTACTGGAGTGTACATAGTAAAACTAAACTCTGTTTTAGGAAGTACTACTAAAAAAATTATCTTAGAATAAACGAATTTTCTATTGCAATCATGAAGAATAATAAACTAAATAAAGAAGAGATTACTAGAAAAGAAGCTCTTAAAAAAATAGGAAACTATGGTAAGTATACAGCGTTAACGGCTTTAGGAACTTACTTAATTTTAAATCCGAAGAAAGCACAAGCGGCTTCACCTGAAGCTCCAGGTGACGGATTCTAAAATCCAAACTAAATAATTTAAAACCTCAAGGATTACCTTGAGGTTTTTTTTATTTTTACAGCAGATGAAGACTACACTTGTAAAACAAACTATTGAAGACAAATCTGTTGTATGGTTTTCTAACACAAACCAATATGTTGTATTAGAAAATAAAACAGCTGAAATTATCTCTAAATTAAATACTGATATTTCTGTTGAAAAAATAAGTCAACACCTAGCAAATGAGTTTCACATTGAACTAAATGACGCTTTGGGTTTTGTACAACAAATTCAAAATGAAATTTACATACCAAACACCAAAAAACAATCATCTGATTTAAAAGACAATACTGAATATAACCTGACAAGTTTCGCAAAAACCAAATTTTACAAAATAAATACATTGGTATTTAAAGTAG
Source organism: Tenacibaculum skagerrakense (assembly GCF_004345825.1). Taxonomy (GTDB): domain Bacteria; phylum Bacteroidota; class Bacteroidia; order Flavobacteriales; family Flavobacteriaceae; genus Polaribacter; species Polaribacter skagerrakensis. Next base: position 17,123 of record NZ_SLXM01000014.1, on the reverse strand, counting down.
AATATCTATCGGAATTTGAAGAATATCTAGTACATCCAAAATTCTCTCACTTAGAAATAACAGAAACTAGTGATTTCAATCATAACTTTCAAGTTTTCACGCAAGAAGATGTTACATTTCTAATAATTAACAATGAATTCATTGGGTCTTGGCCAAGGAAAGAGATTCACTATTTTCAGGGGAAGTTTTCAATGTACATAGTGCAATACATGCATAATAAACCTGAAGAAGATTGGATGGGGATTTTTCATGCTTCAGGATTAGGAAACGATAAAAAATCATTACTCCTTTTAGGTGATTCTGGAAATGGAAAAAGTACTTCCTTAGCTATTTTACAAGCCAATGGATTAACTTGTTTAGCTGATGATTTTGTCCCAATGGATATTGAAAAACAACATGTTTACACGTTTCCTTCTGCTATCTCTATCAAAAGAAATAGTTTAGAAACATTACTACCGATGTATCCTGAATTAGAAACTACTGCTGAATTTCATTTTAAAAGATTGAACAAAATTGTTCGTTTTTTACCACCAAAAACTAATCAACCTCATTATAATTTACCTTGTAATGATCTAGTTTTTATCAAATATGAAAAAGGAAGTGATCTACAATTTAATAAGATTTCGAAAATAGAGGCTTTTCAACAGCTAATTCCAGATTCTTGGATTTCTGATAACGTAAAGAATGTTGAAGTTTTTTTACAATGGTTTGCAAATACTAACTGTTACAAACTGACGTATTCTAACAATGATAAAATGGTTAAAACAATAAAGAATTTATTAAACAATGACTTATAAAGACACGTTATTTTTTGTTGGAAAATGTTTAACCACAAATCATGAAGAACATAATAGATTAGATGTTGAAAAAGAACTAAAAGCAGGTTTAGTTAACTGGGATAATGTAGTTAAGGTAAGTACTTCACATTATGTTTTCCCTGCTTTATATTGTAATCTTAAAAAAGCTAATTTTTTAGATTACTTGCCTAACGACTTAGTTGAATATATGCAACACATTACAGACTTAAATAGAGAACGTAATGAGCAAATAATTGAGCAAGCTAAGGAAATCAACGAGCTGCTTCTAGAAAATAATATTACTCCTATTTTCTTAAAAGGAACTGGAAATTTATTGTCTGGTTTATACAATGATATTGCTGAAAGAATGGTTGGTGATATCGATTTTTTAGTTGATGAGGATCAGTTTAAAAACTCAATTGAACTATTAAAGAAGAATGGGTATTCTGAGTTTCATAAAAATATACCAGATAACACATTTATTAATAGACACTACCCAAAAATGATCAAAGAAGATAGAATTTCATCCATTGAAGTTCATTATAAAATGGTTAGTGATAAAAGGTTTACTGGGTTTAACTTTGAGTTTATAAAAAAGCAGCTAAATTCTCTATACGGTTATAACTTTCTCTCTTATGAGGATAAAATTATCATGACTTGTATTAATAAGCAATTCAATGATGGTGGATATGAATTGAAAAATTTCAGCTTAAGAAACTCCTATGATTTATTGGTCTTAAGTTTAAAAACCTCTCCTTTAAGTGCTATAAAGAAAATTTCTAATTACAGCTTACTAAATCCTTTTCTTTTAAGCTCTAATAAAGTATTTAACAATCCTAAGACTATTGATTATGATGATGACCAAGCTGCAAATTCATTTTATCAAAGTCAGATACAAGGTATTAATTCGTTTACGGGCAAAAAGAAGAGAGATTTCAGAAAAACACTGCTAAGATTTAAATACCTTCTTAACCTAATCCTTAAAAGCCTGCATTCCAAAGAACATAGAACATATGTTCTTAAAAGAATTAAATCAATGTTTTAACCTCATCAAAATCTAAGCCTCCATAGTTTCCTGAGCTCATTAATAACAATGCAGAATTACTTATATCTTCATTAAATAAAAACGCTTTAAAATCTTCTGGTTTAGTATAAACAATTAAATCTTTTCTTTGAAAAGCTTCAAATATTTGTTCTTCCGAAATTTCTTTTAATCTTTTGATTTTTACGGCATGTGGAGAATAAAAAACTACTGCTGTATCAGCTGCGTCTAAAGCTCCTTTGTATTCCGTTAAAAACTCCTCATTTAAACTACTATATGTATGTAATTCAAGACAAGCTAGTAACTTTCTGTCTGAATACTGATTTTTAACGGCCTCTGTAGTTGCTTTTACTTTTGATGGTGAATGTGCAAAGTCTTTAAAGGCAACTGTCGAATTTGATTCTGCTATTTTTTCCAATCGCTTACTTGCTCCGCTAAAACTAGCAATCGCTTCATAAAAATCTTCTTCGTCAATTCCCATATGCTGACAAATCCATTTGGCTCCCGCAATATTTTGCAAATTATGTTCTCCAAAAACTTCCAATGGTAAATCTCCTTCTGGAGTACTTAAATAGGTGACTCCATCTTCAATAAAATACTCAGGTGTATTATATGGATACTTCTTTATCGAATTTGTCGACTCCTCCACTAATCTTTTCACTTCATTATCTTCTTCATTGTACACCATGATTCCGCCATTAACAAGTGAATCGATAAACAAAGAAAACTGCTCTACATAATTTTCATATGTTGGGAACACATTAATATGATCCCAAGCAATTCCACTTAATAAAGCAATATTTGGCTTGTATAAATGAAACTTAGGTCTTCTGTCGATTGGTGAACTTAAATATTCATCTCCTTCTAAAACGATAAACTCATTTTCTTCTGTTAAATGAACCATCGTATCAAATCCTTCCAATTGTGCTCCTACCATATAATCTACTTCCCTATCATGATAATTCAACACATGCAAAATCATAGAAGTAATGGTAGTTTTTCCATGAGAACCTCCAATAACCACTCTAGTTTTATGCTTTGATTGCTCGTACAAAAACTCTGGATATGAATAAATTTTCAATCCTAACTCCTGAGCCTTTAATAATTCTGGATTATCCTCTTTTGCATGCATTCCTAAAATAACAGCATCCAAGTCGCTTGTTATCTTTTCCTCAAACCATCCAAATTCTTGCGGCAACAAACCTTTTGCTGCTAATCTAGATTTTGATGGATCGTGAATCGTATCATCGCTTCCTGTAATTTGGTATCCTTTTTGGTATAATGCTAATGCTAAGTTGTGCATAGCGCTTCCGCCTATGGCAATAAAGTGTATTTTCATTTTATCGAATAATCTGAAATCAAAAATACAAAACCCAAAAACAAAATATGTATCTTTAAAACGAAACTCATTAAAATGATGTTTTTACGAACCAAAATCAACCAAATACTAAGTACTATTTTTAATTACTAGTAATGAAACTGTACTTACAATCTAAAATATAATTTGATTATAAAATCTCTGTTATAACTATACAACCTTATGAGATTCCATAATTAGAAACCTTTTTGTGATGAAAAAAAAATCGATTTTACTTACGATGCTTATATTATTCTCAGTTATTTCTCAGGCTCAAAACAAGTATCCAAATCTTTGGAAAAAAGTTGAAGATTTTGAAAAAGAAGCACTTCCAAAATCTGCTTTAAAAATAGTTGAAGAAATATATAAAAAAGCAACAGCCGATAAGAATTCACCTCAACTTATAAAGTGTTTAGTTTATAAAAGTAAGTTATCGTTGAATCTTGAAGAGAATGTTCAGTTAACCATTATTAACGAGTTTAAAGAACATATTACTAATAGTAGTTTTCCTACAAAAAACATTCTGCAAAATATGCTGGCTAATTTGTATTGGCAGTATTTTGAAGATAATCGATATGGTTTTTACAACAGAACAAACACCGATAAAAAAGTAGATCCTAATGATTTTAGAACTTGGGATTTAACCACTTTATTTAAAGAAATTCATACATACTACCAACGTTCTTTAGAAGACACAAAAAAACTTCAAAAAATAAATATTCGAGATTTTAAAGATATTCTAGTTTTAGCAGAAGACTCGGAAAAATACCGCCCTACTTTATATGATTTGTTAGCGCAAAACACATTACAATTTTATACCACAGACGAAACGAATATTACTAAACCAGCTTATCAATTTAAAATTGACACTACTGATTATATCTGTGAGGCCAACTTATTTACAAAGCTACATCTTCAAACTAAAGATTCTTTGTCATTACAATTTAATGCACTGAAAATTTATCAGGAATTAACTCTTTTACATCAAAAAGAAAAAAATATAGACGCACTGGTAGATGTTGATTTACAACGTTTGGCTTTTGTAAATAAAAATGCTACGTATGCTAATAGTGATAATGTTTACTTAGAAACTTTAAAATCTTCAGAAAACAACTATCAAAATAACGAAGCTAGAGCTTTGTACTCGTTTGAAATCGCTAGTATCTACAACTCAGCAACTACTAAATACACGGAAGAAAAAAACGAAAATTATCGTTTTAAAAATAAAGAAGCACTTGCAATTTGCGAACAGATTAAACAACAATTTCCTAAAAGTTTAGCTGCCAAAAAAGCCAGTATTTTAAGTACTTCAATTCAGCGAAAAGACCTTTCTATTATTGAAGAACAACATATCCCTATTGATAAATTTTCAAGGATTTTACTAAATTATAAGAATATCAACCAGCTATATTTTTCGATTTACAACGTATCTCATGACCAATATCAAAAATTTGAAAAAACCTATGATGAGGCTAAAAAGCTAAAAGCCATTCAAGAACTAGAAAAAGTAACTTCTTGGAATAATAAGTTACCCAATGAACAAGATTATTTAGAGCATTCTACAGAAATTATTATTCCAAAACTTCAACAAGGCACATACTTAATTCTTGCTTCTGAAAAAGAACAATTGGATGAAAAAAATATTTTTGGGCATGCTTTAATTCAGGTAACCAATTTAACGTTTATTACTACCAACGAAACTGGAAAAACTACCTATCAGGTACTCGACAGAAATAATGGGAAACCAATTTATGGAGCCAAAGTTCAACTTGTTAACAAAGAAGACAGATATCAAAACAACGTAATTGATAAAACTTTTACAACTGATAAAAATGGAGAATTCTCTTTCAGTTCAAACTCTTATTATTACGGAGTAAAAGCAATTATAAGTCATAAAAACGACAAGGCTACTTTTGGCGAGTATTACCTAAGAGAAAATCGTATTTACAATTCCAAACCAAGTACAATTACCAGAACTTTCCTATTTACAGATAGAAGTATTTACAGACCAGGACAAATACTTCATTTTAAAGGAATTTCTTTAGAAAGTTTAAAAGATAAATCCTCTATCATTACAAACCAATCTGTGGAAGTAATTTTAAAAGATGTTAATTATCAAGAGGTTGAAAAAGTAAAGCTTACTACTAACGAATTTGGTTCTTTTTCTGGAAAATTTACGCTTCCTAATACTGGTTTAACCGGCAACTTTACTATTGAAGCAACCATAAATGGGAAAAAAGATTACCAATATATCTCAGTTGAAGAATACAAACGTCCAAAGTTTGAAACTAAATTTAAACCTGTTACTGAAACCTATCAATTAAACAATAAAATTACTGTTACTGGTTTTGCAAAAGCTTATTCGGGCGCAAATATTACAGACGCAAAAGTAGTATATAGAGTACATCGAAAAGTTATCTACCCAAGATGGTGCTATTGGTATTATCCGTATTTAGATTCTGAACCTCAAGAAATCATCAACGGAGAAACCAAAACTAATGAAAAAGGTGAGTTTGAAATTTTATTTAAAGCACTTCCAGATGAAAGTGTTGCCAAGGAAAAACTTCCTGTGTTTAACTATGAAGTAACTGCCGATATAATTGATTTAAACGGAGAAACTCGTTCGTCTACTACTATAGTTAAAGTTGGATATCATAGTTTACTAGCTTCGATTGAGAGTGATGATTCTTTAGATAAAGATGAAAAAAATCAAACGATTCAAGTATCTACAAAAAACCTGAATGGAGAACCTGTAAATGCTAACGGTACAATTACCATTTATAAACTTGAAGCTCCTGAAAACCCAATTAGAAAACGTCCTTGGAAAGCACCTTTCTATCAAACAATTTCAGAAAAAGAGTTTCGTACAAAATTTCCAAATGAAGCATATAAAAATGAAGACGATTACACAACCTGGGAAAAAGGCACTTCTTTATTTTCAAAAGAATTTACTACCAATAAAGGTTCGGAAGAAATTACATTACCTCCTTTAAAAAAATGGAAATCTGGTAAATACATCATTGAACTTAGCTCTCGTGATAAATTCAATCAATTAGTTACCGATAAACAATTTGTAAGCTTATTTAGCAACAAAGATGAATTGCCTGCTGACAATAAATTAGTTACTATTACAACAGACAAAGAAGAGTATCAGCCAGGAGAAACTGCGGTTATAAAAGTTGCCTCTAACTCAAAAGATATTACCGTAATGGTTACTATTGAAAAAGATAGAAAAGTGATTGAGGCACATTATATCCACCTTAATAAAAACTGTAAAACCATAAAAATTCCTGTTACAAAAGAAGATGTCGGTGGATTTGGTGTTCGTTATCATTTTGTAAACTACAACTCGTTTAAAAGTCAGGCGTTGCTAATTGTTGTTCCTTATCCAAAAACGGACTTAGAAATTATTACTAAAACATTTAGGAACAAATTACAACCCGGTGCTAATGAAACATGGAGCTTTACCGTAAAAGGTGCTCAGAAAGATAAGGTTGCTGCAGAATTGTTAGCTGGAATGTACGACGCTTCATTAGATCAATTTAAACCACACAATTGGAATTTTAATCCTATTGCAAAACCAACCTATAGTTTTGGAACCTATACAACTTCTCAACACAGTTTTGGTACAAATTACTTCAGAGTTCAAAACGACAGTCAGATGTATTTTAATTATCCTACATTACAATACGACCAATTAAATTGGTTTGGATTTTATTTTGAAAATGGTAATCGTCTTAATAAACTTTATGAAGCAGCTCCAGTAGAGGCTGAAGCTTTAATGGTTAGAGGCGCTGCTCCAGCTGCGAGCAGAAAAAAAGTTGCAAAAGGATGGCTTGCCAATGAATCAATTTCAACAAAAGAAGTTGCCGAAGATGATAATGATTTACAAGAAATTGTAGTTACAGGAAGTCTGGAGGCTGATGAGAAACCTAAAGAAGATTTAGGTGGGGTTCAAATCCGAAAAAACTTGCAAGAAACTGCTTTCTTCTATCCTCATTTATCAACAGATGCTAATGGAGATGTGTCATTTAACTTTACAATTCCGGAAGCGTTGACAAAATGGAAACTACAACTATTAGCACACTCTAAAAACTTACATTCAGTCACTAAAACTTTAGAAACAGTTACACAGAAAGAATTAATGGTTGTTCCGAATGCTCCTCGTTTTTTAAGAGAAAAAGATGAAATTACATTCAGTGCAAAAATTAGCAACTTAACAGAAAAAACATTGTCTGGAACAAGTCAGTTACTACTTACTGATGCCATTTCAGGAAAATCAATTGACTCAGAGTTAAGCAATACTAACAATCAAAAAACATTTACTGTTGATGCTGAAGGAAACACACAAGTATCTTGGAATTTAAAAATTCCTGCTACAGTTCAAGCAGTACAATATCAAGTAATTGCTAAGGCTGAGGATTTTTCTGATGGAGAACAAAATGTATTACCAGTATTATCGAACCGAATGTTGGTTACTGAAACGCTTCCAATGTGGGTACGTTCAAATCAGTCAAAAACATTTACATTAAACAAACTAAAGAACAATAATTCTTCTACACTAAAACATCATAAGTTAAGTTTAGAAGTTACTTCAAATCCGACTTGGTATGCTGTACAAGCATTACCATATTTAATGGAATATCCGTATGATTGTGCAGAGCAGACTTTTGCACGTTATTACGCAAATACCTTAGCAACGTTTATTGCAAATTCAAATCCGAAAATTCAAAACGTTTTCAATCAGTGGAAATCTAGCAAAGCGTTATTGAGTAATTTAGAGAAAAACCAAGAATTAAAATCCTTAATCATTCAGGAAACTCCTTGGTTACGTGATGCGCAATCAGAAAGTGAGCAAAAGAAGCGTATTGCGTTGTTATTCGATTTAAACACTATGAAGAATGAGCAACAAAAAGCGTTTAACAAACTTCAAGACTTACAAATGAATAATGGAGGTTTTCCTTGGTTTAAAGGAAGCAGATATCCAAATCCATACATTACTAATTATATTGTTTCTGGTTTTGGTCACTTAGACAAATTAGAAATTGAACAATTTGATAAAAATACACGTAGTATGCTTGCCAAAGCGGTTAAGTTTTTGGATAATGAAATAGCGTATAACTATGAAAAACTTCTGAAAAGAGCCAAGCAAATCCAAGAAAAAAACGGAGCTAAAGCATCTCAAAAGTTTTTAGAAAAACAACATATTGGATATTTTGATATTCAATATTTGTATATGCGCAGTTTTTATGAAAACATTCCAATTTCGGGAGTTACTAAAGATGCCGTAGCTTATTATCAAAAGCAAGCAGCAACCTATTGGAAATCGTTTAATTTATCTGGGAAAGGTTGGATTGCGCTTACTCAATTTAGAGACGGAGATAAATCAGTAGCGAGTAAAATTCTAAAATCGTTAAAAGAAAATAGCATCAATTCTGAAGAATTAGGTATGTACTGGAAAGAAAATACTGCAGGTTGGTACTGGCATCAAGCTCCTATTGAAACGCAAGCTTTGTTAATTGAAGCTTTTTCAGAAATCGAAAATGATACCAAAACAATTGATGATTTAAAAGTATGGTTGTTAAAAAACAAACAAGTTAGTCGTTGGAAAACAACCAAAGCAACTTCCGAAGCTGTATATGCTTTATTACTACAAGGTTCAGATTGGTTAGCTTCAAACGAGTTGGTAACTATCAAAATGGGAGATAAAACCATCGATCCAACTCAATTAGAAAATTCGAAAGTTGAAGCTGGAACAGGTTATTTTAAAACTTCGTGGAATGGTTCAGAAATTTCTTCTGATAAAGCTACAGTAACCTTAACTAAAAAAGACAAAGGAATTGTTTGGGGCGGATTGTACTGGCAATATTTTGAAGATTTAGACAAAATTACCTCTGCTAAAACTCCGTTACAGCTTTCAAAAAAACTATTTAAAAAAGTAAATTCTGATACTGGTAAAAAACTACTGGCTGTCTCTGATATCGAATTAGAAGTTGGCGATTTAGTTACTGTTCGCATTGAATTGAAAGTTGACAGAGATATGGAGTTTATTCATATGAAAGACATGAGAGCTTCTGCTTTTGAGCCTATTGATGTTATTTCTCAGTACAAATGGCAAGACGGATTAGGGTATTATCAAAGCACAAAAGATGCTGCTACGAATTTCTTTTTCGATCGCGTTAGAAAAGGTGTCTATGTTTTTGAATATGACGTCCGTGTGAACAACAAAGGAAATTTCAGTAACGGAATTACAACCATTCAAAGTATGTATGCACCAGAATTTTCAAGTCATTCTGAAGGTGTACGAGTGAAGGTTAAGTGAAAATAACATTATGAAAAAAGTAATCTTATTTTTCTTGTTCATCAGTTGTACTCTTATTCATTGTAAAGACAAACCAAAGAAAACTGAAAAGTCTGTAAAAATTGTTTCAACAGAAAAGGTTATTGAAAAACCTATAAATAATTTTACTAATATCCAATTCGATAACAGTTCGAAAACAATACTTATTATAGCTGCCTTATGTGATAACAAATATCAAGGAATTGTTCCTGTTCCAGAAAAACTAGGTAACGGGCAAAACCCAAAAAACAATTTATATTGGGGAGCAGCTTATGGGATAAAATCTTTCTTTAAAAGAAGTGAAAATTGGACTTTAAAACATTCTAAAAAACTTGACACATTAATCCTAGAAAGATTAGTGTTTAAACATAAAACTAGAGATTATACAATTGTTGCCGATGCATACGATGGAAAATATATTAAAGAAGCAACCGAAACCTTTTTAAGAAGCTCTGCTGGTATTGAAAAAGATGTTTTCAATATCAATAAAGATACAATTGGAATAAAAGGTAATGCTAATCTCATAGCGTATATTGGACATGATGGCTTGATGGATTTTGAACTACATGAACGCTTTATAAATGAAGATAAAGAAAAGAGAGATGTTATTATTTTAGCTTGTTTTAGCAAAAATTATTTTCAACCACATTTACAAAAAGCAAATATAAATCCGTTAGTTTGGACAACAGGTTTAATGGCACCAGAGGCTTACACTATCCATGAAGCTTTTGAAGGTTATATCAAAAACGAATCAAATGAGGCTATAAGTTTACGCGCAGCTAAAGCATACAACAAGTATCAAAAATGTGGGTTAAATGCTTCTAAAAGGTTATTAGTGACAAATTAGAAGAAAGGAAATCACTATTTTTAAACCTTTATGAAACCTATTAAGGAAATAACGTTTAAAAATAAAAAAGGTAACTCCTACTTTTTTGATTTGGTGAGTTTAGAAGATATTTTAAATCTAAAACCTACCGATCATAATCAGTATGAACATCATAAAGTTGCTTTTTATATTATTGCTATTATTACTGAAGGCGCAGGAAAACACAGTATAAACTACAACGAATATACATACGAAAAAGGAACTGTATTTACCGTTCGAAAAAACAACATCCATAAGTTTTACAGCGAAAATGCATCTGGCAAGTTTCTTGTTTTTACCGAAGATTTTATTATTCAATATTCAGAGAATTATGAAACTTTAAAACTTCGTCAGCTTTTTAATGAAATGTTAGGAACACCTAAAATTCAATTACACGAAAAAGAATTTCTGGAAACTCAAAATTTATTACATCATATAGAAAGTGAATTTCAAAAAGAAAACGACGAATACGCAATTCCCATCATTAGAAGTTTAGTACAAGTATTGGTTTTAAATCTTTTTAGAATCAAATCCAAAACTCACAATTACCTAAACAACAGTAATTATTACGTTAAATTTACTCAATTTCAGGAACTTATTGAAAAAAACTGCTTTGAACACAAAAAAGTTGCTTACTATGCCGACAAATTGGGTGTTACCCCAAAAACTCTTAATAATATTACACAAAATATTATTGAAAAATCAGCTAAATCTTTCATTGATGAAATTGTAATTCTACAAATAAAAAGACTGTTAGTAAACTCTCAATTATCTCTTAGTGAAATTGCTTACGAAACAGGTTTTGATTTACCTACCAACTTTTTCAAGTACTTTAGAAAAAACACAGGGCAATCTCCAAAAGAATTCAAAGAATCTCAGAAAAAATAAACTTTCTCATTTTTACCCTAAAAAGAATCGTTTTCACCCAAACACTTCTGCCCCACACTTTAGCTTTGTAATTCTATAATTACAAATCAATTATTACATGAAAAAACTATCTCTACTTTTTAGTTCAGTATCTCTACTGTTATTGCTAATAAGCTGTACTACACAAAAAAATAATTCAAAAGAAAACATGAAAAACAAAAAAGCTATAGAAGCTTTTTACACTAAAGCTTTAACTGTAAATACAGAAACAACTCCTATTGAAGTATTAACACCTGTAATGGCAGAAAATTATCAATCTTCAAGTTCAACTGGATCAAAAAGCGCTAAAGAGTTAATGGGACAACTTCAGTTTTTCTGGAAACTTATTCCTGATTTAAAATGGGAAATTCAACAAATTGCAAATGACGGAGATATTTATGTAGTTCGAAGTATTGCTACTGGAACTCCGAATGGTGATTTTATGGGATTGCCAACAGATGGAAGTAAGTCATTTAAAATTATGACAATGGACATGCATACAATGAAAGATGGAAAATTTATAAGTACTAACCATATTGAAGATTGGGCTACTGCCATGAAGCAATTACAACCAAAAGATGCTAGCACTTCTGAAGAAACTATGGAAATAGCAATGAATTTTATGGGCGCAATGGGAAAAGGTGATATGGAAACAATGAAAAAGTTAATGCACGATGATATGGTTTGGCACAATGAAGGAGACAAAAGCTTACCTTGGATTGGTCCGTGGAAAGGTAAGAATGTCATTTTAGAAAAGTTTTTAGCTGCTTTTGGTTCTAATTTTAAAACTATCAAATGGGAACCTATAGATGCTTTATCTAAAGGAGATACAGCTGCATTTTTTGGAAATATGATTGGAGAATTGACTAAAACAGGAAAACAAACTCCAGAGTTCACTTATGCTTTACGTGTTAAAGTAAAAGATGGAAAAGTAATTTTATGGAATTGGTTTGAAGATAGCTACGCTGTTTCAAAGGCTTATCATAACAACTAAAAAATCATGTTTTAAGTAGTAAATCAAGTTTCAGTGAGTAAAAACCACTGTGATAATTGTCACAGTGGTTTTTCAATTTGATATTAACTCTTTAATTAATTCTAATTAGTTTCAAGAACTCTTTTTCGGTATATAAAACTTTCCTTTTTCCAGTATAAATTGATACCTGTTAACACCATTAACGGAGTTAAACCATGCGGTAATCTATAAATTACTTGATATACATTTTGATGTAATGATTGCAATGGAAACTCCCAATAAAAATTGGCTACCAATCTAGCTAAAGCCGTTAATAATCCCCAAGCAACTGCATATATTAAAGCATATTTATCCACTTTAGGAATGAATAGCAACACGGCTAAAATAAAATCTAAAACTCCAGCTATATACAGGAATGTAATAGCAAAACTTTCTGTACAACCAAAAATATTAATTACCATATCCACAAATTTCCCTGGAACTGGATACGCGCCAAAAGCATATAATCCATGTGAGAAAAACGTTACAGCTATCAATACTTTAAGAACAAAAAACATTCTAGATTTTTTGTAATTCTTTCTAAATGTATACAAAAACACAAAGGGTAATCCGAATTGAATACTATGTTCAAAAAACTGTGCTGTATGGTAAAACTTTTCTTTAGTAAGTAAAACCGATAAAATAACTAAGCTAATGCCACCAATAAAAATCGGAATCCGAAATAGTTTTTTATTAAACTTTGTAATTAGTAACGTACAAATGGCTGCTAACAAGTACAAAAAACCATTGCATTGAATAAATACTTGAATGAAATTATCAGTATTGGGACTGGTAACATACGCTGTCCAATTGATTCCCAACCAATTTTCTACAACTGGTTTTAAAAATGATTCATCCCAAAAAAATGTTCGATACGGAGCATCCCAAAATAAATGCTGCCAAGCTCTGCCTAAGAAAATTAAAAAAACAGAAACTTTAAGGAGGTTAGTTTGTTTCATAAATGCAAAATAACTACCTAATATGTTAACTTAAAAAGAGCTGAATGTTATCTTATTTTAAAAGAATAGTTATGTGATTTAATTTTCAATTAACATTTTATGCGCTGCTTTTTTGATACTTCAACTTTTATATTTTCGCGCCATATTAATTAACCAACCTCTACAAATCATGAAAAACTATTTTTTATTGATATTGATTTTATTTTTTAGTATCAATGCATCTGCCTCTAACGACAAATACCGTTTAACTCTAAGAGGAAATCCATCTACTTCAATTGTTATCGGATGGAACCAAATTTCTGGAAGTAATGCTCGTGTTTATTATGGAACTACCGATTATGGAACCAACTATAATAGTTATCCAAATTCAGCGGCACCTAACAGAACATCTTCATATAAAGGAATGAATAATACTTTTGTAAGATTAACCGGTTTACAACCAAACACAGCTTACTATTTTGTTATTAATGATAGCGAAGGAACAAGTAATCGTTTTTGGTTTAAAACGGCACCAAGTGATAAAAGCAGATTATCTTTTATTGCTGGAGGAGATTCTAGAAACAATAGAACACCTCGAAGAAATGCTAATCTTTTAGTTTCTAAGTTAAAACCTCATGCAGTGATGTTTGGAGGAGATATGACTGATAACGACACTAATAGCCAGTGGCAAACTTGGTTTAACGATTGGCAATTAACAATTGCTTCTGATGGAAGAATGTTTCCAATTATTGCAGCACGTGGAAATCACGAAGGAAGTAACAATAGTATCTATAATTTATTTGACACACCTTCTTCAAATATTTATTACGCAATTACCTTTGGAAATAATCTAGTAAGAACATATACCTTAAATACTGAAATTTCTATTTCTGGAAATCAAACAACTTGGTTACGTAATGATTTAAGTGCAAATTCATCTGCGACATGGAAAATTGCACAATATCACAAACCAATGCGTCCACACGTTTCATATAAATCCGAAGGTAACAGTCAATATAGCAATTGGGCACAAACTTTTTACGACAACAAAGTACAATTAGTTGTTGAATGTGATGCACATACTGTAAAAACAACATGGCCGGTAAGACCATCAACTGGTTCTGGAAGTGATGAAGGGTTCGTTAGAGATGATTCAAACGGAACAGTATACGTAGGCGAAGGATGCTGGGGGGCTCCTCTACGTTCTAACAGTGATAACAAAAATTGGACAAGAAATTCAGGAAGTTTCAATCAGTTTAAGTGGATATTTATCGACGAAAACAAAATCGAAACAAGAACAATTCAAGTTGATAATGCTTCTAATGTTGGAGAAGTTTCTAATACTAATGTTTTTGAAATTCCTTCAAATCTAGATGTTTGGAATCCATCAAATGGTAGTGTTGTAACTATTAATAAATCTGGATCAACTGGTGGTGGATCTGGAGATACTAATGGAAATATAGATGTTGCTATCTCTAATGGAAGTGATGACGTAGAAGAAGATAAAAACGGAAAAATTTACGATGATAGTAGCGATTTAGAATTGGTTTACGATTCTTATAACAACTCAAGCTACCAAACTATTGGGTTACGTTTTAGAAATGTAAATCTTCCTAAAAATGCTACCATCACTAGTGCTTATATTCAATTTACCGCAGATGAAAGTCATAGTAATAATGCTGATTTAGAAATCAGTTTACACAACTCGACAAATTCACCAGTATTTACCGATACCAATAATGTTTCAGGAAGAAGTACTTTCTCGTCTAAAGTAACATGGCAACCAAGTGGTTGGTCAAGCGGACAAACGGGTACTGCTCAAAGAACACCTAGTTTAAAAAACATGGTTCAGAGTTTAGTAAATCAATCTGGTTGGACATCTGGAAATAGTGCTAGTTTTATAATTAAAGGACGAGGTACAAGTTTAACAAGCACTTCTGCTAAACGAGTTGCAGATTCATATGAAGGTGGTTCCAACAAAGCTCCGAGGTTAATTGTTGCTTATACTACTGATGAAAATGGAGGAGCTACTCCTTCAACAGATATTTGTAATGGAATTGCGGAATGGCAAAGTGGTGTTAATTATACAGTTGGTTCATTTGTAACCTATAACGGTAATTTATTTGAAAGAACTTCTGGAGGCTGGAATTTCATAGGAGCTTGTGGTACTACAGTCGCTAAAAACCCTACAGGATTTTTTCCTCCTCTAACAACTGTAGACGTAGAAATTTTTCCAAATCCGTTTAGCGATAAAATAAAAATAACCGTTGGTAACATATATTTTGAAAAACCATTACATTTGCAACTTTTTAACACAAACGGAAAACAAGTTTATGAAGAGTTTTTCTCAGTAAACACTAGTGTTGAGAGAATAATTTCTCCAAATATTACAGCTTCAGGAATTTATATTCTAACTGTAAAACAAGGAGAAAAATTGATAAAGAAACAACGATTGATTAAAAAATAGATAAATACATCAAAGAAAACCGGGAGAATTTTTTTTGATATTTTTAGCCGCCAACTCTTTCTGAATTGGCGGTTTTTTATTTCTGATAGTTGTATTGTTTTGCTTATTTCAATTAAAAGTTTATTTTTATAAACGCTATGAAAACAATTACTTTATCTTCTAAAAAACATAGAGGTGAGATATGCATATTTATCTCTTTTACCTTCGATTCAGAAATTATTGACCTATTAAAAAAGAACACTTCAGCACTTTGGAGCAACTCTAATAGAGCTTGGTATCTTACTCTTTCTAATAAAAATAGGCACAAATTACTGGAAGTATTAAAGCAATACAATGTTGTAGATAAAATCAAAGAAACCTATCTAGAACTAACTGAAAATCAAAAGAAGTTTTTAAACGGTTATTATTTATTTTTAAAAGGAAAAAGATATAGTAAGAGTACTATAAAAACGTATACTTTTTTTATAGCACATTTCGTTAGTTTTTATTCTGATATTGATTTAAAAGAACTGACTCATGTTCATGTTCGAAAATTTATTGAATCCATATTTCTCAAGAGAAAATATTCCATTAGTACTCAACGACAATTTATAAGTGCGGTAAAACTCTTTACTCAATATTTTCCAGAGACATCAATTCAAGATATAGAATTAACCCGACCGAAAAAGTCGAAAAAACTACCTATTGTTTTATCACAGGAAGAAGTTATAACAATAATAAGAATTACAAAGAACCTTAAACATAGAGCAATAATTACGTTGTTATATTCCTCTGGAATTAGAATTAGCGAATTATTAGCTTTAAAAATATCGGATATAAATATTGAACGAAGACAAGTTCGAATAGAAAATGCTAAAGGAAGAAGAGATCGGTATGTAATATTAGCCGAAAACTTTATACCATTGTTATTGAACTATTATCACACTTATCAACCAAAAGTATTTTTAATAGAAAACTTAAAAGGACAGCAGTATTCGGCTAGTAGTGTTCGAAAATTTATAAAAAAATCATGTGAAAAAGCGGGAATATTAAAACATGTAACACCACATACTTTTAGACATAGTTTTGCAACACATTTATTAGAAGATGGAGTTAGTTTACGATATATTCAAGAATTATTAGGACACAGCAAACCAGAAACCACAATGATTTACACCCAAGTAACACAAAAGAGTTTACTAAAAATAAAAAGTCCTCTAGATCAAATAACCACCAAAAATCCAAAAACAAGTGAATTGGAACAAAAGTTCCTGTTATCCGGGAATTTAGACCTATAAACAGGTATATTTGTAATGATATAACTAGTTGTAGCCAATTACAGAAAAATCAAAATGAAGAATATACTATTAACTTTTATTTTATTGACAAGCGGAATTTTGTTCGCCCAAAAAACTGACAG
>NZ_SLXM01000013.1 GCF_004345825.1 Tenacibaculum skagerrakense | reverse complement strand
GATAAATCGCGCTCATCTTCAGTACACGAACCAAAAATGATTAATACTAGTAATATCTTGACTATTTTCTTCATAATCCTTATTATTTTTTAATACCCCGGGTTTTGTGACCATCTATTACCTGATAACTCTATTTCTATCCTTGGTAATGGAAATAACTCATTCTTATTTGGTGTAAATCCAGGAATTGAAGATGTTTGACCTGTACGAACTTGATCGAAAAAACGATGCCCTTCACCAGCTAACTCTAATCTTCTTTCTTGTAAAATATTATTTAATGTGGCTGGTATACGATTGCTCGTATTACCAAATGCTCTGTCACGAATCATATCTAAGTAGTTTTGAGCTAAACCAGCACTTCCGCCTTGAACATGAGCTTCAGCGGCCATTAACAACACATCCGCATAACGAATAGCTCTATAATTATTACTATGAGTTAAACGTTGATCCAATGCGTTTCCTTCAGCATAAGGAATATATTTAAAGTTAAAATATCCATTATGATCATGGCCTTCGCTAAAGGTTACATCAGGTCGAGTTGCAACGAAATCATTAATATTAAAATAAGTCGCATCTCTTCTTAAATCTCCAGTTTCAAAAGCATTTACAATAGCTAACGAAGGAATATTAAAACTAAAACCATCTGCATAAGGAGTATAATTTCCTGTTCTAAATCTTGGTCCCATAAAACCAACAGCTATATTTCCCTCTACACATTGAAAGCAATCGAAGCTTGCACCTTCTTGTCCAAAATATTGAACCTCAAAAACAGATTCTGAGTTGTTCTCATTTTGATTTGAAAAAATGCTCGAGAAATTTGAAACTAAACTATATTGACCTGAATTAATGACTTGATCTAACGTTTGGGATGCTTCTGTAAATTTATTCTGGTATAAATATATTTTTCCTAATAACGCTAAAGCAGCACCTTTGGTTGCTCTTCCTTCTTGCCCTTGCTGCCATGGCAAAACATTTGCGGCATCTTCTAAATCTCTTTCTAACTGTGCATAAATCACCGCTGTGGTTGACTTATCTATACTTTGGGTTTCTTCAATGGTAATTCGCTTATCCAAATACATTGGAACACTTCCAAAGAATTTTACCAATTCAAAATAATAATAAGACCTTAAAAATTTAGTTTCCGCTATTACCTGCTCTTTTCTTGCAAATGGTGTTTTGTCTTTGAACTCCATGATATAGTTTGCACGACTTATTCCTGCATACATCCATTGAAAAATGTTTCGTAATGCACCATTATCTGGATTATGTGTCATGTCATCAATCTGTTGCCAATCTAATACATCGGTAGGATTCTCGCCTCCACACAAACTATTGTCCGAAGCTATCTCACCTAAAATCTGATTTAAATAGGTAGTTGATAATAAATCATATACACCTATTAAAGCATTTTCATAATCTTCTGCTGTATTGAAATAGTTCTCTGTATTTTCTTGTCCGTTTGGCAAAACCTCTAAATAATTATCACAACTAATAGTGATTGTAAATAGTAGTATTGCTATTATTTGTATACTTTTTTTCATCTTTCTATTAATTAAAATGATACTTTAACTCCTGTGATAAACATTCTTGCCTGTGGATATTGTCCTAAATCTACTCCAGCTCCTATAGCACTAGCATTGGAAATATCTGGATCATAACCTCGATACTTTGTAAACGTGTAAAGATTATTTACAGAAAAGTATAGTCGAAGAAAATCAATTCCTTTGATGTCTTGCGTATTTAAAGTGTAACCCAATTGAACATTTTGAATTCTTAAAAACGAACCGTCTTCAACATAAAAAGACGAGAACAATTGATTGTTAGCTGCATTTGTTGAAGCTCTTGGAACTTCATTGGAAGTTCCTGGACCTTTCCATCTACCATTATATAACGACAACTTATTACTATAAGTTAAAAAACGCTCGTAACTTCTAACAATTTCATTACCTATTGAAGCATAAAATGAAGCACCAAAATCGAAATTATGAACCTTTAAATTAAAACCTCCTCCCATGGTAAAATCTGGAATTGGACTTCCTAAAACAGTTAAATCGTTTTCACTACCAAACTCAATATAACCATTACCATCAACATCTACATATTTTAAATCTCCTGGAGCAGCTCCAGGCTGATATTCGTCTAAAGTACCATCGCCATCTCTATCAACAGCCAATGCATCAATCTCCGCTTGTGTTTGAAAAATTCCATCCGTTTGTAATCCGTAAAAAACACCTATTGGTAATCCGTTTTGCATTCTAGACGGTTGCTGATTCAAACTAAATAATCCCCCAGGAATAAATCCTGCTGCATTATTAACATCAATTACTTCATTGTCAATTGTGGTAAGATTGTAGTTTACAGCCAAAGAAACATCATCAGAAAAATAATGCGTATAGTTAATTCCAAATTCAATACCCTTATTTTCAATAATTCCTGCATTTACAAAAGGGGCTCCACTTCCAGGTGCTCCGACACCCAACAAAGCAGAAATTTCAGGAACTACTAATAAATTATCGGTACGTTTTTTATAATAATCGAATGTGAAATTTAAATTATTGTCGTAGAATCCTAAATCAAAACCAATATTTGTTTGTGTAGTTGTTTCCCATTGTAAATCTGGATTTGATAAAATTCCAACTGCATTACCAAAAGACAAAACATCACCGAAAGGATAGGTAGCATCTCCATTAATTCCTTGTAAGAAACCTAACCATCTGTAAGAACCTATTTTATCATTTCCTACTTGTCCCCAACTTCCTCTTATCTTAAAATTTGTAATTCCGGTTTCGCCCAAAAAATCTTCATTATGAAGTACCCAACCTGCTGAAAAGGAAGGTAAATACGCCACTCGATTATTAGGTCCAAAACGAGTTGAAGCATCACGACGTAAAATAGCAGAAAATAAATATTTTTCATTGTAATCGTATTGCAGTCTTCCGAAAACAGATGTGTAACGTTCTTCAACCGAAAAAGAATCAGAATTTATAGTTTCCCTGATATCATTAGTTCCGTTATCATCATCATCTATAATAAAAGACTGAGTATTAAATAGGAAAGCGTTATTCCAAGAATCATTACCCGTTAAAAATCCAGCACCAAATATTCCTTGACTTTGTTCTTTAGTAAGAGAGAAACCAAGTGTTGTTTGAAAATTATGAGACTCTCCTAGGGTAAAATTGTAATTGATAAAATTTTCTGTAATAAAAGTAAAATAGCTTTGTGTATTCTCATTTACTCTGCTAAAAACATCTCTGTCTCCGTCTCCGTTTCTATCCAAATCAAATTGCCCCGTAGAAGAATCTAATCGAACAGTATTTACAACTTTATTTTCTCCATAATACTGCAATGGAAAATAAGCTCTAGAATTTACATTAGAATAATTAAAACTATTTCTAGAAGTCACTTCAAAATTCTTTAGAATGTTGTAGATAAATTCAATCTTTCCTGTAAACCTATTAACTCTAGTTTCATTGTACGTATTGTTAATAACCGCAAAAGGGTTTACAATTTCATTTCCTTGTTCAATTCCGATATACGAAAATCCTCTGGAAGGACCTGTTCCGTCTGTTCCATCATAAATTGGAGTTAATGGAGAAGCATTGTTTGCGTAATATAAAATAGAACCTCTGCTACCTTCTGGAATAGTTCTTCTAACATTATTAGTGTATAAAACAAGCGTATTTAATTTTAACTTATCTGTAAGATCTAATCCTAAGCTACTTTTTAATGTTGCTCTAGCAAAGTTTGATCTCCCTGGAGCAATAATTCCTTTTTGATCTAATAAGCTTCCACTTACATTAAAATTATATTTTTCACCTCCACCTATAGCTCCAATATGATGAGTAATCATAGGAGTAGCTTCAAATAAAGCATCTTGCCAATCGGTATCTGTACTAATATTTTGTAATTGATATGGAGCAACACCGCCATCTGCAACTACCGTTTCATTTACTAATGCAGCATACTCAACACCTTTTAACAAATCAAGTTTTTTGGTTGTTTCTTGAACAGAAACTGATGTATTATAGGTAAATTTTGTTTTTGTATTCTTTTTACCAGACTTTGTAGTGATTAGTATTACACCGTTTGCTCCACGAACTCCATAAATTGCGGTACTTGCATCTTTAATTACGTCTATTTTTTCAATATCGTTAGGGTCAATAATACTTAAATCGGGTCCAATTTGTATTCCATCTACAAGAACCAAAGGCGAATTATCTCCATTTGTAGTAATCCCTCTGATTCTAATATTATATGCAGAACCTGGTGATCCTGAATTAGCACTTACTTGAACTCCCGCGGTTCTTCCCTGTAAAGCTTGTTCTATACGTTGAGGATTATTACGTTCAATCTCTTCAGGCTTAACAGTACTGTAAGATCCTGAAACAAGTTCTTTTCGTTGTGCCCCATATCCAATAATGATAACTTCATTTAAAAAGCTAGACTCATTATCTATATCTAGTTCAACATCAATTAATGCGCTAGTTACGATTACTACTTTTTTTGTATAACCTGGATAACTAAACTCTAAAATTTTTCCAATTCCGGCGTTAATAACATAGCTTCCATCGAATTCGGTTTCTGCTACTACAGATGTTTCTTTTAGTAAAATAAATGCACCTGGAATCGGTTCTTTTGTTACTGCATCTAACACTTTACCTTTTACCTCAATGTTTTGTGCAAAGGATAGAAATGAAAGACAGAATAGATTAAATAATATAATTATTCGTTTCATATAGAATGGTATAATTGGTTGTAAACTAAATTTTTGGTTTAGGGGTAGGTCTTATGACTCTAAATGGTATCAGAAAAGACACCATTTAGAGAAAAGTTTATTTTAATATGTTTATTAATTCAATGTAAAGTTGATAGGAAAAGAGTATGAAGTATTAACTGATTTACCTTCTATTTCACCTGCTTTAAGATTTGGTAATTTTTCTATAAATCGTATTGTCGCTAATTCAAGAATTTCTGAATTTTCAGGTCCTTTTGCTGTAATATCTACAACATCACCTTTTTTATCGATAATAAAATTTACCACAACTTCGCCTTCAATATTTTTCATTTTTGCTTCTTCAGGATAGGCAAAATAACTTTGAATGTGCTCTATTAAACTCGTATTGAAACAACTTATAGAATCGTCTTTCGATTTTTTACATGAATCAAATTGTGGAATTTTATCTAATGAAGAAAAACTGTAGATAGTTTCTTCTATTTTAGATGTATTTACTTTTTTGATATTTGTTGGTTTTCTACCAGGTATTTTAAAAGTAATTGGCAAACCATACTTAACATCTACAGGACTACCATTATGCTCTCCTGGTTTAAACTTTGGAAGTTCATTTATAATTCTTTTAGCTTCCTTTCCTAACAAATCTCCTTTGTAAGGTGATACAATTTTCAAATCTTTAATACTTCCATCTCTAGCTATAGAAAAATGTGCATATACCTTTCCTTGAATACCTCTGTCATAAGCACTAACAGGATATTTAAGATTTTTTCTAATGTGATTTCTTAAATTAATTTTAAAACAACGATTTTGTTCAAAAATCGGAACTGACTCGCAATTCTTAAAAAGAGGAATTTGATCTACATAGTCGAAAGGTAAAATATCTGGAATCTCTTCCTTTTTTACATCTACAATAGAGTTTACCATATCTACCTTCTTTTTTAATGAAGTTAGCTTATGAGAATAACCATCAGATGCTAATCCTGTTGCTTTATCTCTCTTCCTAACTATTCTTCTTCTAGAAGTAACTTGAACGGTAACTTTTTGTACTTTACTGTCTTCTGACTTTTTCTCAATAGAACATTTGGTAATACTATTAAGATCTAATACTGGGTCGTCTACAGAGTTAGAACAAGTGTTTGACGACTGAGAATTTACATTTGCTATTAAAAATAGAAATAGCAATGCTGAAAACCTTAGTTTTTTATTCATGATTCGGGGGGGTTAAAATGTTTAAATGAAACTAGTTTTTCTTGTGTATTTACAATAAATATTAAGAACGTTGATTTTTTATTACTTGAATGAAAAGTGACAAATAATCTTTACCAAGATACTGATAAACAAAATAATATAAAAGAGAAAAAATGAAAAATGTTAAAATTTATTTCAAAATAATAAATTTTTTCAAGCTTTTATAAAAACAAAAAACCGAGTATTTTACTCGGTTTTTGCTATTTAAATAGCTATATAAATTTGTTAAAAAAATTTACTGAAATTTAAGATATTCATCAGTAATTTAGACTAAAAACTCAAATAAGTTTGGTTTATCATTCAAATATTCACCAAAAAAATTAAGTGATTTCATTCGTTTAATTAACGGATTTAAATCTTCACTATTTTCTAATTCGATACCAACCACTGCTGGTCCATTTTCTCTCGTAGTTTTCTTAGAGTATTCAAAAAATGTAATATCATCATGCTCGCCTAATACATTCATTACAAACTCTTTCAAGGCTCCTGCTCTTTGAGGAAATCTAATAATAAAATAATGCTTCAATCCATTATATAACAGCGCTCTCTCTTTAATTTCAGCAGTTCTTGTAATATCATTATTACTTCCACTTATTACACAAACCACATTTTTACCCTTAATTTCGTCTTTATAGAAATCTAAAGCACTTACTGTTAATGCTCCTGCTGGCTCCACCACAATAGCCTCTTTATTATACATTTCTAGAATTGTTTGACACACTTTACCTTCTGGTACAGTAATCATAGTTTCTAGGTTCTCGGCGCAAATTTTATGAGTCAATTCACCAACCTTTTGAACTGCTGCTCCATCTACAAATTTATCTATTGAAGATAAGGTAACTGCTTTTTGATGTTCTATAGCCAGTTGCATTGAAGGTGCTCCCAAAGGTTCTACTCCAATAATTTTGGTTTTAGGTGAAATATATTTAAAAACAGAGGAAAGTCCAGATGCCAAACCTCCACCCCCTACAGGAACAAAAACATAGTCAATATCACAATTTGCTTGTTCCAAAATTTCTAATCCGACTGTAGCCTGACCTTCAATTACCTTTTCATCATCAAAAGGATGTACAAAAGTTTTATTTTCTAATTCTGCTGTTTTAATGGCTTCATTGTAAGAATCATCAAAAGTATCTCCAATTAATTTTATTGTAACATAAGTACCTCCAAACATTTTTACTTGTTCAACCTTTTGTTTAGGTGTTGGTGCTGGCATGTAAATCAACCCATTAATTTTTTTCTTATTACAAGCTAACGCTACACCTTGCGCATGATTACCAGCACTGGCACATACAATTCCGTTTTTTACTTCTGCTTCTGATAACGAATTAATTTTATTAAAAGCACCACGAATTTTATACGATCGCACTTGCTGTAAATCTTCTCTTTTTAAAAGAATATTTGCATGAAACTTATTAGATAAATTAAAGTTTTGTTGCAAAGGAGTTACAGCCGCAACATCTTTTAATGTTGCGGCTGCTTCCTTAACAGCTTTTAATTCTGGAAAATATATTTTACTTACAACTGATTCCATGGATTATGATAACACTAATTCTTCTGCTACTTTTTCTTCTTTTATGGCTTTCATTGAAGTCATAGCTTCTCTTAATCGCGCTCCTACTTTTTCAATTGGATGATTTCTAATCGATTTATTAACCTTAATCAATTGTGCATTATCTACATGGTTTGAACTTGAAAATTCTTTACCAACGACATCTGTAGTAACCGTTTTCATAAAATCGGTTAATAATGGTTTAGCCGCATGATCAAATAAATAACATCCATATTCTGCAGTATCAGAAATGATTCTATTCATTTCATATAACTTCTTTCTTGCTACTGTATTAGCAATTAAAGGCAATTCGTGTAAGGATTCGTAATATGCTGACTCTTCTATAATTCCTGAAGCAACCATAGTTTCAAAAGCTAATTCTACACCTGACTTTACAAATGCAACTAATAATGTTCCTTTATCAAAATATTCTTGTTCAGAAATTGCCACCTCAGTTGCTTCTGTTTTTTCAAAACCTGTTTCGGCTGTAGCAGCTCTCCAAGTAAGTAAATCTTTATCATCATTTGCCCAATCTGCCATCATTGTAGAAGAAAAATGCCCTGACATAATATCTGACATATGCTTATCAAATAAAGGTTCTAAAATCACTTTTAATTCTTCTGACAATTCATATGCTTTTAACTTTGCTGGATTTGAAAGACGATCCATCATGTTTGTAATTCCGCCATGCTTTAATGCTTCGGTAATGGTTTCCCAACCATATTGTACCAATTTACTTGCAAAATGAGGCTCAATTCCTTCTGCAACCATTTTATCAAAACACAAAATAGAAGCTGTTTGTAATACTCCACAAAGTATGGTTTGTTCTCCCATTAAATCTGACTTTACCTCAGCTACAAAAGAAGATTCCAAAACTCCCGCTCTATGTCCACCTGTT
The DNA here is from genome assembly GCF_004345825.1 of Tenacibaculum skagerrakense. Taxonomy (GTDB): domain Bacteria; phylum Bacteroidota; class Bacteroidia; order Flavobacteriales; family Flavobacteriaceae; genus Polaribacter; species Polaribacter skagerrakensis. Next base: position 46,260 of record NZ_SLXM01000013.1, on the reverse strand, counting down.
GCATATGCATATGCTTTCGCCTGAGCCAACCCTTTTCCTTCTGGATCGTTAGCAGGATGTACTGCAATTAACGTTGGAACTCCAAATCCTCTTTTGTACTCTTCTCTTACTTCACTTCCCGGACATTTTGGCGCCACCATAATTACCGTTAAATCTTCGCGAACTTGCGTTCCTTCCTCAACAATGTTAAACCCATGAGAATAAGATAAAGTGGCTCCTTTTTTCATTAGTGGCATAACCGCTTTTACTACATTACTATGTTGTTTATCTGGTGTTAGATTACATACTAAATCTGCATTTGGAATTAACTCTTCGTAAGTACCTACAACAAAATTATTTTCTGTTGCGTTTTTATATGATTGGCGTTGCTCTTGGATAGCAGATGCTCTTAGTGCATACGATACATCTAAACCAGAGTCTCTCATATTTAATCCTTGATTTAAACCTTGTGCACCACAACCTACAATTACTACTTTTTTATCTTTTAATGCTTCAATTCCATCAGAAAATTCCTCAGATTCCATAAATCTACATTTTCCTAATTGTGCTATTTTTTCTCTTAATGATAACTGGTTAAAATAATTTCCCATGATTTTGTTTTTATTAATTCTGTTTTTCCAACAGATAAAAATTTTCATTTAAAATATCTGTTGCGTTTGTATTTATTGTATTGTCTAACTCTTTAGAATAATCGAAATAATCCTTATTTTCTATTACTGAATAGGAGGTTCTGTTTTTATAAAAATCATTATTCAGTGTTAAATAATCACCCTTAGTTGTAGTAAGATTTTTACTTAAAAAGAAATTTTGCAGCCTAGCAAAAGCTTTTTTCTTTTGTATAGAATCGTCAAAAGAAACACTTCCAATGAAGTCTCCTTTCTTTTGAATTTTATTAAAAAAATCAAAAATTCTATTCGCTTGACTTTTATTTAAGAAAAAGAGAACTCCTTCTAATAAAATAAATGTGTGCCTCTTACTTTTAAAAGCTTTCAATTCAGATAAAATATATTCTTCATAATCTTTACTGAAATCAGCACCAATGAAATGTATATCTCTAAGAGGTAGTTTACCCTTACTTATCCAATCGGAAATTTTATCTTTTTTATAATCAATAACTTCAGGTTTATCAATTTCTATGTGCTGAATTGATTTGTTTAATAAAAAAGGATACATGCTAAAGCCCGAACCAAAATTAATCACTCTATCAACTTGTTTTTCGTGATATAGTTGACTTATTCTTTCTAAAAAAAATCTGTTCCTAACACAATGTGTTTTAGCTTCTTCTGAAGAAACCTCATTTAAATAAGCATCAACCCAAACTTTGGTTTTCTGATTATTCCATAGTTTAGAAAAAACATCCTTACTTAAGGTTTCATCCATTGCTCTAAACATTGATGTCATAAAAGCTGTTTCATGTACTTTCATAATTTCAATTGCCTTTTAATAATTCAGACACTCTCATTTCATCTCTAGTAATTGCAATTCTTCCTGATCTTATAAACTGTTTGATTCCATATTTATCTAGTAAATGATATAACTCTTCAACTTCTTCTTTTGTTCCGGACTTCTCTAGCACAAAAAAATCTTTATTTATATTGATTACTCTTGATTTACTACTATTAATCACTTTTTGTATTTCGTCATTTTCTGTAAGTAAATCTGTACTTAATTTAAACAAGCAAGATTCTTGATAAATAGTAGCTTCATCTGTGTGATAATAAGCTTTTATCACTTCCACTTGTTTTTCTAGTTGACCGATAATTTTTTTAATTTGATCTTCAGTAACCTGAACTAAAAGTGTAATTCGAGAAACACTTTTTATTTCAGATTTTGAAACATTGACACTCTCTAGGTTGATATGTCTACGTTGAAAAATTGCCGAGATTCTGTTTAAAACTCCGATGTTATTTTCAGTATAAATTGATACTGTGTATGTTTGTTTTTCGTCCATAACTTTTAACTTAATCTAACTTCTGAAACTGATGAACCTGTAGGAATCATAGGGAATACATTGTCTTCTTTCTCTACACATACTTCTAAGAAAAATGCTTCTTCAGACTGCATCATTTCCGAAACTGCACTTGCTAATTCTTCTCTTTTAGTAACTCTTTTAGCTGGAATATGATATCCTTGCGCAATAGTTACAAAATCTGGATTTGTCATTACTGTAGATGCATATCGCTTATCAAAAAACAGTTGTTGCCATTGACGAACCATTCCTAAGAACTCATTGTTTAACACCACTATTTTTACTGCTGCTTTTGTTTGTAAAATGGTTCCTAATTCTTGAATTGTCATTTGATAACCTCCGTCTCCAATTACCGCTACAACTTCTCTTTCTGGAGTACCCATTTTTGCGCCGATAGCAGCAGGCAAAGCAAACCCCATGGTTCCTAGACCTCCAGAAGTAATATTACTTTTTGACTGATTGAAATCTGCATAACGACAAGCGATCATTTGATGTTGACCAACATCTGTTACAACAATAGCTTTTCCTTTAGAAGCATTGTTTATTTCTTTAATAACTTCTCCCATTGTTAATCCTTCTTTCAGTGGATATAAATCTCTTTTTATAACCTTATCAAATTCAACAGCATCATGATTTCTAAATTCTTGTAACCAATCTGTGTGCTCTTTCTCATCTACAAATGGCAGTATCTCTTTCAAACTCTCTTTTACATCACCTAAAACTGGAACATCTGCAAAGACATTTTTATTTACCTCAGCAGGATCTATCTCAAAATGAACAACCTTAGCTTGTTTTGCATAACGACTTAAATCACCTGTAACACGATCATCAAAACGCATTCCTATAGCGATTAATACATCACATTCGTTTGTAAGTTTATTAGGACCGTAATTTCCATGCATTCCTACCAGACCTACATGTAATTTATGCTTTGTTGGTAATGCAGATAAGCCCAAAAGTGTGCTCGCAGAAGGAATTCCTGTTTTTTCGATAAAGGTTTTAAATTCCTCTTCCGCTTTACCAAGAATAACCCCTTGTCCCCAGATAATGAATGGTTTTTTAGCTTCATTAATAAGTTCAGCAGCTTTTTTTACCGCATCCAATTCTAATTTAGGAACTGCTTTATAACTTCTAACTGAAGTACAGGGTTCATATGAAAATTCAAACTTTTCAAACTGAGCATTTTTGGTTATGTCAATTAATACTGGCCCTGGTCTTCCAGAACGAGCAATGTAAAATGCCTTTGCTAATACTTCTGGTATTTCGGAAGCTTTTGTAATCTGATAATTCCATTTTGTTACGGGTGTAGAAATACCTACTATATCTGTTTCTTGAAACGCATCAGTTCCTAATAAATGTTCTGCAACCTGACCAGTGATACAAACCATTGGTGTTGAATCTATTTGAGCATCAGCAATTCCCGTAATTAAATTCGTTGCTCCAGGTCCAGAAGTAGCAATAGCAACTCCAACTTTTCCTGTAGCTCTAGCATAACCTTGTGCAGCATGTGTAGCACCTTGCTCATGACGTGTAAGTACGTGATGTAACTCTTTCTGATACTTATATAATTCATCATAAACAGGCATAATAGCACCGCCCGGATAACCATATAAAATATCGACTCCTTCTGCTAATAAACATTTAATGACTGCTTCAGCACCTGAAATTGTCACATTAGTTTTTACACCTTTAACTGTACTTGTTGTTGTTTTAGTTTCCATGATGTCGTAGTTTTAAAATTCATCGGTTACACATCCATTAGATGCAGATGCTACTGTTTTTGCATATTTATATAACACTCCTCTTTTTACTTTTAACGGTGGAGCTTTCCATTCTTTTTTTCTTTGAGCTAGTTCTTCTTCTGAAACCTCTAGGTTTATTGTGTTGGTTTGTGCATTAATAGAAATAATATCTCCATCTTTTACCAATGCAATTACACCTCCTTCTTGAGCTTCAGGCGTAATATGACCAACGACAAAACCATGAGTTCCACCAGAAAATCGACCATCTGTAATTAATGCTACTTCTTTTCCTAAACCAGCTCCCATTATCGCAGCTGTTGGTTTTAACATTTCCGGCATTCCTGGTCCTCCTTTTGGTCCTTCATAACGGATTACGACAACATCACCTTTTGCTACTTCTCCTTTTTTAATTCCATCATTAGCAGCATATTCACCTTCAAAAACCTTTGCTTTTCCGGAGAAGTACAATCCTTCTTTTCCTGTAATTTTCGCTACAGAACCTTCTTTAGCTAAGTTTCCGTACAACATTCTTAAATGTCCAGTTTCTTTTATTGGGTTATTAATTGGCTTGATAACTTCTTGTCCTTCTGTTAAACTTGGAACATCAGCTAAATTTTCAGCTAAAGTCTTTCCGGTAACTGTTAAGCAATCGCCGTGAACCAAACCTTTTTCTAGAAGATATTTAAGTACAGCCGGTGTTCCTCCAACTTTATGCACATCTTCCATTAAGTATTTTCCACTAGGTTTTAAATCGGCTAAAAATGGCGTTTCATCAGATATACGTTGAAAATCTTCCAGAGTAAACTGTACATCAGCAGCTTTCGCTATCGCTAAGAAATGTAACACTGCATTTGTAGAACCTCCCATTACAGTTACTAAACGAACTGCGTTCTCTAGAGATTTTTTCGTAACAATATCAGAAGGTTTAATATCCTTTTCTAATAATACACGTAATGCCTCTCCTGCTTTTACTGATTCGTTTTCTTTATCATCACTAATAGCTGGATTCGAAGAATTATAAGGTAAACTCATACCTAAAGCTTCTATAGCCGAAGCCATTGTATTTGCAGTATACATACCTCCGCAGGCACCTGCACCCGGACAAGCTTTTTCAATAACACTTTGATATTGTTGTTGCGTAATTGTTCCTGCAACTTTACTTCCCCAGGCTTCAAAAGCAGATACAACATCTAATTTTTGACCTTCATGACATCCGGAAGCGATTGTTCCTCCATACACCAAAACTGAAGGTCTATTTAATCGTAGCATTGCCATTAAAGCACCTGGCATGTTTTTATCGCAACCAACTACAGTAACCAAACCGTCATAAGACATGGCTTGAACTACAGTTTCCATAGAATCTGCAATTACATCTCGAGAAGGTAGCGAATAACGCATACCAGGTGTTCCCATTGAAATTCCGTCTGAAACTCCGATGGTATTAAATATTAATCCAACTAAATTGACATTTTCGGTTCCCTTTTTCACCAATTTTGCCAAATCATTTAAATGCATATTACAAGGATTTCCTTCGTATCCTGTACTTGCAATTCCTACAAATGGCTTTTGTAAATCTTCTTTTGATAACCCAATAGCATGCAACATTGCTTGTGCCGCAGGTTGTGTATCATCTTGTGTTACTTGTTTACTAAACTTATTCAGTTCCATTTTATAATGCGTTTTCTTTAACTCGTTGCCCTAAAACTTCTGCTTGGTATAATTTCATCAATTCAAATCCATGAGTTTCTTCCCATTTCATTGGAAATTCATACTCATCTAAGGATTGTAAACCAACCACTTCTGCAGCCGTACCTGTGAAAAAACAAGCATCTGCTGATTTTAATTCGTCAAGTGTAAAGAACTTCTCCTCTACAGGAATTCCTTCTTCTTGACAGATTTCTATAATTGTTGCTCTTGTAATCCCAGCCATTATATGCCCTCTTGGTGGTGTATATAACTTTCCATCTTTTTGCATAAAAACATTTGCTCCAGAACATTCGGCTACTTTACCATTCATGTCTAATAACAATGCCTCATCATAACCTTCGCTTTTTGCTTCATTAGTAGAAAGAATTGAGTTTACGTAATGACCTGTTACTTTTGCTTCTACAAAACAAGACTTAGGGTTTGGTCTTTGAAATTTTGATGTTTTTACTCTCAACAATTTATCTCCCATGTATTTTCCCCATTCCCAACATTGAATAATTACATTGGTTTCCTCTGAAGTAAGCAAACTCATATTTGCTCCTGTAGTAATTAACGGTCGGATATAAGCATCTTCTAAATTATTTAACTCTAATAATTTGTAAGTGATTTCTGTTAATTCATCCTCGGAATAATTGAGGTTAATATTCATTACTTCAGCTCCAAATTTTAATCTTTTGTAGTGCTCGTGAGACTTAAAAATTCTAGCACCATTATCTGTTTTATAAGATCTAATTCCTTCAAAGACACCATTTCCATAGTGTAAACTTTGGCTATACAAATCTGAAGAAGCTTCTTTAGCTTTTATAAATTTCCCGTTATAAAAAACTACACTTTGATCGTTGAAATACATTGTTAATTAATTAGTTATTCGAATTTATTTTATACTTTTTTTATACAATCTCTCTATTCTTTACATCTATGATTTTTAAGTTTAATTGTAAATTATTAAAAACCTTATTATCAGCTACTTAAATTAAATTACATATGATATTCATTGTAACAAAAAAAGCCTGTATCTAGAGTAGATACAGGCTTCTTTTAGAACAATAACCATCTGTATCAACTCGGTGGTGAGCTAATAATGACAATAATGATAATTACGATGTTCTGAATTAAGTTCATAAGTTTAAACTAAAAAAGGCTTCCTAAAATTTAGGAAGCCTTTTCGATTTTATGTTTTAAAATTTACATATACACTTCCGTTATCCTTGTGAAATAATAATCACAACGACAATAATAGAAATGATATTTAAAATCTGTTTATTCATCTGTTTGCACAAATATTGTTAATTATTTTTGATATATCCTAATCATTTTTTAAAAAATGTTACGCACTTAGCAAATCATTAGCATCTTTTAAAGGTAAACTAGAGCTTCCCATTAGGTAAGCATCAACATGATGTGCTACTTGTCTTCCTTCTGAAATTGCCCAGACAATTAACGACTGACCTCTTCTCATATCTCCCGCTGTAAAAATACCTTGAACATTCGTTTGATAATTATGAATACTGGCTTTAATATTAGAGCGAGCATCTTGAACTATTCCTAATTTTTGAGGTAAGTTTTTTTCAGGGCCTGTAAATCCTAATGCTAAAAACACCAAATCACAAGGCCACGTTTTTTCAGTTCCTTCTTTTTCAATTAACTGTGGGCGTTCTCCTGGAATTAACTTCCATTCTACCTCAACGATTTTTAATGCAACTAATTCACCTTTGTCATTTTTGATAAACTCTTTCGTATTAATCAGCCAATTACGATTACAACCTTCTTCATGAGAAGAACTAGTTTTTAAGTGTAAAGGCCAAAAAGGCCATGGTGTTTTTTCACTTCGAGCTTCAGGTGGTTTTGGCATAATTTCGAAATTTGTAACCGATGCAGCTCCATGCCTATTAGAAGTACCAATACAATCAGATCCTGTATCTCCACCACCAATAACAATAACATTTTTACCTTTTGCGCTAATAATTTCACTTTCTAACTTAGGATTCAACAATGCTTTTGTTTGACGTGTTAAGAAATCCATAGCTTGGTGTATTCCTTTAGCATCTGCACCTGGAATTGGTAAATGCCTTGCTTGAGTTGCGCCACCACAAAGAACAGTTGCGTCAAAATCTTTTAATTCTTCCTCAGAAACATTCACACCAATATTTGCATTTGTTTTGAAAATAATACCTTCCTCTTCCAATATATTGATACGGCGATCAATAATTTCTTTTTCTAATTTGAAATTTGGAATTCCATAACGCAGCAATCCTCCCAATTTATCTTCACGTTCAAAAACAGTAACCAAATGTCCGGCTCTATTTAATTGCTGAGCAGCAGCCAAACCAGCTGGTCCAGAACCTACAACGGCTACCGTTTTTCCTGAACGGTAACTCGGGCGTTTAGCTTTAATCCAGCCTTTTTCAAAACCTTTTTCAACGATATATTTTTCGATATTCTCTATAGCAACGGGTTCATCTATAATTCCTAAAACGCACGCTTTTTCGCAAGGTGCAGGACATAACCTACCTGTAAATTCAGGAAAATTATTGGTAGCATGTAAAATTTCCAATGCTTTTCTCCATTCACCTTTATGAACCATATCATTAAAATCTGGAATGAAATTTCCTAATGGACAACCACTATGACAAAAAGGAATACCACAATCCATACATCGAGAACCTTGCTTTTGTTGCTCTTCTTCAGATAATGGACTTGTAAATTCTTTGAAATTCTGAACTCTATCTTCTACAGCATTATTATACTCTTGCTTTCTTTCGTATTTTTTAAATCCGCCTAATTCTCCCATAATACTAAGCTGTTATTTTTGTTAATTCTTCTTTCGCTATTCTCTCTAAAGCCAATCTATAATCAGTTGGATACACTTTAATAAAATCCATTTTATTTATTTCCCAATCTTCTAAAATTGAAGTTCCTAAATCACTTTTAGTATAACTCACATGCTTAGAGATCAATTCCTTTAATTCATACTGATCTTCAGTTTCTAAATGAACAAGTTCAACCATTTCAAGGTTGCATAGTTCATTTCTGAATTGATGAGAAGGATCATACACATAAGCTATTCCTCCGCTCATTCCAGCAGCGAAATTTCTACCTGTTTTTCCTAAAACAACCACTGTACCACCTGTCATATACTCACAACCATGATCCCCGATTCCTTCTACAACAGCCGTGATTCCAGAATTACGAACACAAAAACGCTCTCCTGCAATTCCGTTTATATAAGCTTCCCCTTTTACGGCACCGTAAAAACAAACATTCCCAACAATGATATTATCTTTTGCGACAAAATCAGCCTCTTTAGGTTTCTTCACAATTACTTTTGCGCCAGATAATCCTTTCCCTAAATAATCATTGGTTTCACCATCGACAATCATTGTTAAACCATGTGTTGCAAACGCTCCGAAACTTTGTCCAGCAGAACCTTTAAATCGTAATGTTAATGTATCTTCAGGCAACCCTTTCTCACCATGAAGCTTCGAAATTTCATTACTCATTAAAGCGCCTACTGAACGATTTGTATTTTGAATTTCATAGGAAAACTCAGACTTAATTTTATTCTTGATGGCACCTTTAGCATCATCTACAATTTTAAAGTCCAATACTTTTTCTAAACTATGATCTTGCTTTTCTGTATTGAATAAAACCGGATCAACATCCGTTATTGGTTTATGAAGTATTGCTGATACATCAACTCCTTTTGCTTTGTAGTGATTAATCGCATTATTCACATTTAGTTTCTCAACTTGACCAACCATTTCTTTGATAGATCTAAAACCAAGAGATGCCATAATTTGACGAAGTTCTTCTGCAACGAAATACATAAAGTTAATTACATGCTCAGGTGTACCTTTAAAGTTTTTCCTTAACTCAGGATCTTGTGTTGCAATTCCAACTGGGCAGGTATTTAAATGACATTGACGCATCATTATACAACCTGAAGCCACCAAAGGAGCCGTAGCAAACCCGAACTCTTCCGCTCCTAACAAACAAGCAATAGCTACATCACGTCCCGTTTTTAATTGTCCGTCACATTCAAGTACAACTCTACCTCTTAAATTATTCATTACCAAAGTTTGTTGTGCTTCTGCAATTCCTAATTCCCATGGTAATCCAGCATGTCGTAAAGACGTTAAAGGAGAAGCTCCAGTTCCTCCGTCAAATCCTGAAATTAAAATGACATCGGCTTTCGCTTTTGCGACTCCAGCAGCAATGGTTCCAACCCCAACTTTAGAGACTAGTTTTACATTGATTCTTGCTTCTCTATTCGCATTCTTTAAATCGAAAATTAACTGAGCTAAATCCTCAATAGAATAAATATCATGATGAGGTGGTGGTGAAATTAACCCAACATAAGGAGTTGAATTTCTGACTTCTGCAATCCACGGCAATACTTTTTTTCCTGGAAGTTGACCACCTTCACCAGGTTTAGCTCCTTGAGCCATTTTTATTTGAATTTCTTTAGCGTTTGTTAAATAGTTACTAGTTACTCCGAATCTACCAGAAGCAACTTGTTTAATAGCACTATTTTTTGAATCACCATTAGATAATTTTTTAAACCGTTCTTTATTTTCTCCTCCTTCACCTGAGTTTGATTTCCCTCCAATTCTATTCATCGCAATGGCTAAGTTTTCATGTGCTTCTTGACTAATAGAACCGTACGACATAGCTCCTGTTTTGAAGCGTTTAACAATTTCTGTCCAAGGCTCTACTTCCTCTATCGGAATAGGATCTAAATTCACAAATTCAAACAGACCTCTAATAGTCATTAACTCTTCAGATTGTTTGTTGATTTTGTCTGCGTAAACTTTATAACTCTCTTTACTTTTAGAACGAACAGCTTGTTGTAATTTAGAAACAGTTGTTGGATTGAACATATGACGCTCTCCATTACGCCTCCAACGATAATCTCCACCTACTTCTAAATTCAGAAGTGCATCAATATTTTTATCTCTAAATGACTCTGTGCATCGTTTATAAATATCTTTCTGCAAAACATATAATCCTATTCCTCCTATTCTAGACGGAGTTCCAGGGAAATATTTATCGGTAAAAGCTTTTTTTAAACCAAGTATTTCAAAAATTTGAGAAGCACGATAGGAATGTAATGTTGAAATCCCGATTTTATTCATAATCTTCAACAATCCTTTACCAATAGCCTTATTGAAATTTTTCACCGCTTTGCCAACTTCAATATCTTTAATAACACCGCTATTTACTTGCTTGGCTATAATTTCATTTACCATATACGGATTGATAGCGCTTGCTCCGTAACCAAATAATGTTGCAAAATGATGCGGCTCTCTAGGCTCTGCACTTTCAATGATGATCCCGATTTTAGAACGTGTTTTCTTTCTGTACATTGAATTGTGTAAATACGAACACGCTAATAATGCTGGAATTGGAGCCCATTCCTTATTAACTCCTCTATCGGATAAAATAATAACATTAGCTCCTTCATCTTCAACAGCAACTGTAGCCTTATATAAGATACCCTCTAAAGCATTTTCAATTCCGTTTACACCTTTTTCTAAAGGAAATAACATTGGAATTGTTACCGCTTTAAAATCTTCATGATCTAAATTTTTGATCTTATCTAAATCTTCGTTGGAAATTACCGGATTTTGAATTCTAAGTTTTTTTGCCTGTTCTGGAACGATATCAAAAATATTTCTATCCGAACCAATTGCCAAACTGATATCGGTGATGATTTCCTCTCGAATTCCATCTAATGGTGGGTTTGTTACTTGAGCAAATAATTGCTTAAAATAATTATACAGTAACTGCGGTTTATCAGATAAAACAGCCAATGGAGTGTCAGTTCCCATAGAACCAATTCCTTCCTTACCTTCCGCAGCCATCGGCGCAATAATATGATCTATCTCTTCAGTGGTATAACCAAATAAACGTAAGCGTGTATAATAATCGGTTTTCTCTTGAACAATTTCATTTTGAGTATAAGGAATATCTGCCAACGGAAGTGTATGCTCTTTTACCCATTTTTTATACGGATATTTAGATACTATTTCTCTCTTAATTTCTTCATCCTCGATAATTCTACCAGCATTCATATCTACCAAAAACATTTTACCAGGCTCTAATCGTCCGTGTTTTACAACATTTTCTGGTTTTATATTTAACACTCCGATTTCAGAAGACATTACAACATTTCCTCTTTTTGTTACGGTATATCTCGAAGGACGTAAACCATTTCTATCTAGAACAGCTCCGATAAAATTACCATCGGTAAAAGGAACAGAAGCTGGACCATCCCATGGCTCCATAATACACGAGTTATACTCATAAAAAGCCTTTTTATCTTCATCCATGGTTTCATCTCTCTCCCAAGCTTCAGGAACTAACATCATCATTACTTCAGGTAAAGATCTACCTGTCATTAACAACAATTCCACAGCCATATCCATAGAAGCTGAATCAGATTTACCACTAGTGATAATAGGATACAGTTTATCAATATCATCACCGAATAAATCAGACTTCATTAATTCCTCTCTCGCCATCATTCTTTTTACGTTTCCTTTCAACGTGTTAATTTCTCCATTATGGCACATGAATCTGAATGGTTGCGCCAAATCCCAAGATGGAAATGTATTCGTTGAAAAACGTTGATGCACTAAAGCAAGTCGAGTAACTAAATCAGGTTGTTTTAAATCGGTATAAAATCGTCCGATATCTTCGGGCATTAGTAAGCCTTTGTATATTAAAGTTGTTGTAGATAAACTTGATAGATAGAAATAACTACTTTCAGATATTTTTGAGTTAGCAATGGTATGTTCACTAATTTTTCTTGCAGCAAAAAGCTTTGCATTAAATTGTAAATCGGTTAGTTCTTTTTCTCCTTTAGCTACAAAAATTTGTTTGATTTTAGGTTGCGTTTTAGCTGCAATTGCTCCTAAATTTGAAGTATCAACTGGAACATCTCTCCAGCCTAAAATATGTAATCCTTGTTTTTTTAATTCAGTTTCTAATACTTTTTCACAATAGCTACTTTGATTAAATTTCTTTGGAAGAAATACCTGTCCAACTGCATAATCTTTAGATTCAGGTAATGTAAAGTTACAGACACGGTTAAAAAAATCATGCGGAATATCAATTAAAATTCCTGCTCCGTCTCCAGTTCTACCATCAGAACTAACAGCACCTCTGTGTTCTAATTTTATTAAAATTTCAAGTGCGTCGTGAATTATTTGGTTTGATTTTTTTCCTTTTAGATTGCATATAAATCCAGCTCCACAATTATCTCTTTCAAATTCATTTAAATATAAGCCTTGATCTTCCATTGTAAGTTGATTGTTTATTAATGAGGTTATTTAAGAGTATGATGAGAAATGCGTATAAAACACATTTCTCATCTAAGTAAGCTTGCTTCAATTAAGTGTTAATTTCCTACATGTCGATTTATAAAATACTAAGCAATACTTACTTTATTGGTTATTAGAATTCTTCTTTTTAAAAAGTTAAACTCCACTACCAGCTAGTTCTAATTCTTCTTCTTTATACGTTTCAATTTCCTCTTGACTTCCTCTATTTCTTTTTCCTGGATATGCTAAAGCTCCATGCTCAGATAAATCCAATCCTTCTATTTCTTCTTCTTCTGTAACACGTAAACCTATTGTTTTCTTTAGTATATATAAGAAAATAAGTGAAGTTGATAACGCCCAAACAGCATACGCTACTGTTCCTGTAAGTTGCGTTAAAAATTGAGCAGCTCCGCCTCCGTTTAATAAACCGATAGCAGTTTCACCGTTAACTCCCCATAAACCAATTACTAAAGTTCCCCAAGCACCAACAACACCATGAACAGATACAGCTCCAACAGCATCATCAATTTTTAATTTTTGCTCGATAAACTCCATAGAGAACACAACGATAACACCTCCAATTAAACCTGCCAATACAGCTCCACCTTCAGACATATTTCCACAACCAGCAGTTATACTAACTAAACCAGCTAAAGCACCATTTAATGTCATATCTAAATTTGGTTTCTTGTATTTTATCCATGAAATGATAAGTGCTCCTAAGGTTCCTGCAGCAGCAGCTAGATTTGTTAACAACACCACTTTAGATGCTCCTACTGCATCATCTCCACCCCAAGCTAATTGAGATCCACCATTAAACCCGAACCATCCAAACCAAAGAATGAATACTCCTAAAGTTGCTAAAAGTTTATTATGACCTGGAATAGTAACTGCTTTACCATCTTCTGTATATTTCCCTAATCTAGGACCCACTAAAATAGCTGCAATTAACGCTGCCCATCCTCCAACAGAATGTACAATAGATGAACCAGCAAAATCAATAAATCCTTCTTTTGCTAACCAACCATCTCCATTCCATTGCCATCCTCCAGCGATTGGATATATAAAAGCCGTCATTACCACAGAAAAAACTATATAAGTTGTATATTTTGTTCTACCTGCAATAGCTCCTGAAACAATAGTAGCCGCAGTAGCACAGAAAACCGTTTGGAAAAATAAATCTGAAGGATCTAATTTATTGTAAAAAGCAAAACCGCTCCAACCAATCCAACCATTGGTATCTCCGTACATTAAAGAATATCCTACAAACCAAAACACTAATGATCCTACCGCAATATCCAATGCATTCTTCATAGCAATATTAACCACGTTTTTAGACCTTGTCATTCCTGATTCTACCAATGTAAATCCAGCCTGCATTAAAAACACTAGAATACCCGAAATTAAAATCCACAACATTGTCATGTCTCCTTTAATAGCCTCTACTTGTTTTGCTAAATCTTCAGCCACTTGAGGCTCTGTAATAGTTAATAAAAAATTAGTTATCATATTCTTGTAAATTATTGTTGATTCTTTTTTGATTAAAAGCTATAGATTGCTCCGATTGTAAATGCTGCTAAGCTCTTTGTTGGTGTTCCATCATTGTCTAGAAAAACTTCTTCAGAGTTGCTATCTAATCGTAACTCAGGTTTAATTGTGAAATTTTCAACCTTATAACTTCCTGTAAGCGTTACTCCAAAAACACTATCATCATCAGATGCAGCAAACAACCCATTATTTCCTAGTTCTGCGAAATACTCTCCTCTTAACCCTAATGTAAAATCATCTGTTATTCCTAATTGTGGATATAAAGCTGCTCCATAAAATCCGTTACCTTCGTTATCGGCATATGCAGCATTGATTCCTAAGTAAAGCTTTTCAATTAGGTCAAAACCTCCTGTGTAATCAATTTCGAAACCTAAACCAGCTCCTCCATCATAATAAAAATTAAGATACTGACTTGCATATCCTAACTGAGCACCAACAGAATAAACACCTGTTAAATTTGTATTCACATCAGTAACATTCATTACTGCTACCATTAAACTAACATCATCCGAAAGAGAGAAATCAGCTTTTACTCCTACATGAGAAAAAGGTCCATTTGAAAATAAATGAGAAGTACTGTAGTTAAAATTACCAGTCGGTGAAATTACTTCATACCCTAAATAGGTATTAAAGCGACCAAAAGTTAGTGTAGTTTTTTCTGAAACATTCCAATACACATACAATTGGTTTACGAAAAAGTTATTATCGCCAATTGTTCCATCTCCACCAACAGCTCCTACACCTCTGTCTCCAAAAGCTAAATCTGCAACTGCTCCCGTTTTCCCCATATTGTAACTCGCAATTACATTTGCCATACCCAAAGCAAATCCAGAGTTTTCAGCAAAGGATGAACCAAAAGACTGTCCTGATGTATCTGAAGTTGTTAGATACGTTTGGTAGTAAGCATCTACACTACCTGTGAATGAAATTTTGCTCTTTTTTGCTTCTTCTTGAGCAAACGCCATGATTTGCAATAAACATGCTAAAATCGTTAGTCTAAGTTTTCTTGAGTTTGACATAAATTATAAGATTTTATATTAGTTAACTGCTTCCCAAATCTATAGTGTTCAAACTAAAAAACAAAACCTAAACCCCTGTGAAACAAGCGAAAACGATGTAAATAAAAATCAAGTCGTCAAAAAAAAGGTGCTTAAAATTATAATATGTTAATTTGCTATTTCAAAAACATATGAGATTTATTATATGCTTAATTATTGACCGAGAAATTACGATTTAAATAAAAATACATTATTTTGAAAAAAAATCACATTTTAACATTTTTATTTAAATTAAAAGTGTTTTAAATGTTCTTTTTGTTGAATTATTTTTAATAATTAAGTGTTTTTATTGAATATAATTCAAAATAAAAAACACCCTAAAAAGGGTGTTTTTACTTCAAATACAAAATCAACTAAATTATTGTACTTTGTCCCATATGGACATTCATAAAATTAATATTACTATCCTCTTGATTATGGATATAATCCACAATAAAATCTCCAACTTTTGAGGTGCTGAAACTATTCTCATAGTTGATATCTTGTGTAGTAATACCTAATTCTAATGATTTTTGAACCGCTTTTTCTATTACAAACGATTCTTTATGCAAACCTAAATGTTTTAATAGCATAGCCGCAGAAAGAATTGATGCTAACGGATTGGCTATATCTTTTCCTTTTGCTTGTGGGTACGAACCATGAATTGGTTCAAATAGTGCATTTCTATCTCCAATAGATGCAGACGCCAATAAACCTATTGAGCCTCCAATTACACTTGCTTCATCTGATAAAATATCTCCAAACAAGTTTTCAGTAAGTATAACATCAAATTGTTTTGGATTTAAAATTAACTGCATTGCAGCATTATCAACAAACATAGTATCTACCTCTACATCTTTATATTGCTCGGCGAGTTTGGTAATTGTTTTCCTCCATAATCTAGAAGTTTCCAATACATTAGCTTTATCCACCAACGTTAACTTCTTTCTTCTATTTTGAGCTGCTTTAAATGCTAAATGTCCCATTCGTTCAATTTCTTCCACTGAATATGAGCATCCATCAAAAGCTATTTGTCCATCATCACTTAACTCTTTTATTCCGAAATAAATTCCTCCAGTTAGTTCTCTGTAAATAGTGATATCAGTATCTTTAATAATCTCCTCTTTTAACGGAGAATTTTTCAATAATGAATTATAAGCGGTAACTGGCCTTACATTGCAGAACAACCCTAACTCTTTTCGTAATTTTAAAAGACCTTGTTCTGGTCTTACTTTGGCTGTTGGATCATTATCGTATTTAGGATCACCAATAGCTCCAAAAAGTATAGCATCGCTTTTTTTACAAGACGCTAAAGTTTCATTTGGCAATGGATTTCCTGTTTTATCAATTGCACAGGCTCCCATCATAACTTTTTCATAAACAAATGTGTGATCATACATTTCTGAAATGGCTTCTAACACTTTGATAGATTGCTCCGTTACTTCTGGTCCAATTCCATCTCCGGGAATTACAGTTATATTAAATTTCATAATTTATATTATAAAGAGGCTTCGTACTTTTTTATTTTATCTTTTTTACTTAATAAGAAGTCGATATCGTCATAACCATTTAATAAGCATACTTTTTTATAAGGATCTATTTCAAATTTTTCTGAACAATGACTTCCTTGAACTCTGATTTCTTGTTCTTCTAAGCAAATTTCAATTGCTGTATGCGGATTCTCTTCTACCTCTTTCAACAAGAAGTTTAAATACTTTTCCGAAACTTGCACAGGAAGTAATCCATTGTTTAAGGCATTTCCTTTAAAAATATCAGCAAAAAAACTACTGATTACTACTTTAAAACCATATCCAACTAACGCCCAAGCGGCATGCTCTCTACTAGATCCACAACCAAAATTATCTCCCGCAATTAAAATTGTGCCTTTATACTCTGGATGGTTCAGAACAAATTTTTGATTTACAGAGCCATCTTTTTCAAAACGCCAATCTCTGAATAAGTTCTCTCCAAATCCTTTTTTATCTGTTGCTTTTAAAAAACGTGCTGGTATAATTTGGTCTGTATCTACATTTGAAATAGATAAGGGAATTGCTGTATCTATTAATCTTACAAACTTTTCCATTAGCTTACATATTTAGTTACATCAATAATTTGCCCTTCGATTGCGGTTGCTGCCGCCACAAGTGGACTTGCTAAAATTGTTCTCGCACCTTGTCCTTGTCTTCCTTCAAAATTTCTGTTTGAAGTAGAAACACAATATTCGCCTTCCGGAATTTTATCATCATTCATTGCTAAACAAGCTGAACAACCTGGTTGGCGTAATTCAAAACCAGCACTTTCAAATATTTCTTGTAGACCTTCTTCTTTAATTTGCTTTGCTACTTGTTGTGATCCTGGAACTAACCAAGCATTTACATTAGAAGCCTTTTGTTTTCCTTTTACAAAATTCGCAGCTACTTTAAAATCTTCAATTCGTGAGTTGGTGCAACTTCCAATAAATACATAATTAATTGGTTTTCCTATTAAGCTTTCACCTTTAGAAAAATTCATGTATGCTAATGATTTTTCAAACGATTTATCGTTACTCTCAGGAATTTTTTCAGTTATTTTTATTCCCATCCCTGGATTTGTTCCGTAAGTAACCATTGGTTCTATATCTTCAGCGTCAAAAGAATACTCTTGATCAAAAACAGCATCTTCATCTGTTGCTAAGGTTTTCCAGTAAGCAATCTTCTCTTGTAACTTTTCGCCTGTTGGTGAAAATTTTCTTCCTTTTACGTACTCAAAAGTTGTCTGATCTGGTGCAATCATTCCTCCTCTTGCTCCCATTTCAATACTCATATTACAAACGGTCATTCTACCTTCCATCGACATTTCTTCAAAAACATTTCCGGCATATTCACAGAAATAACCTGTTCCTGAATTTGTACCCAACTTCGAGATGATGTATAAAATCACATCTTTAGGAAGTACACCTTTTTTCAATTTTCCATTTACATTTACACGCAAACTTTTTGGTTTTTGCATCAATAAACATTGACTCGCAAATACCTGTGCTACTTGACTTGTACCTATTCCAAAGGCAATTGCTCCAAATGCTCCATGAGTTGATGTATGACTATCTCCGCAAACCATTGTCATGCCTGGCTGTGTAATTCCCAATTCAGGAGCCATTACGTGCACAATTCCGTTGTATTTATGTCCTAAACCATATAAGGTTATATTATTTTCTTTACAGTTTCTTTCTAATTGTTTAAGTTGATTTCTAGACAACTCATCTTTTACAGGTAAATGTTGATTTACCGTTGGTGTATTATGATCTGCAGTTGCCACAATTTTATCAGGACGAGCAATTGGTATCCCTCTTTCTTTAAGCTCGTTAAAAGCTTGAGGGCTTGTTACCTCGTGAATTAAATGCTTGTCGATATATAAAACATCTGGTCCATTTTCTATAGTGTCAACCACATGCGCATCCCAAACTTTATCAAATAATGTTTTTCCCATTATGCGATCGCTATTTTTGAAATTTTATTGATTTGTTTCATAATCACATGAATATCTTCATCGATTACCTCTTTTTGTCGATCAGCAAACTGTAAAAAAGTTTGATATGCTTTGTCTAGTTGAACCTTAGTCAACTCATAACCAATTTTCTTTGCTCTGTATGCTAACGCTGCTCTACCACTTCTTGCTGTTAAAACAATAGCACTTTCTGTAACACCAACCTCTTCTGGATTGATAATCTCATAAGTACTTCTATTTTTAATTACTCCATCTTGATGAATTCCAGAACTATGTGCAAAAGCATTAGCACCTACAATGGCTTTGTTTGGTTGAACTGGCATACCCATTTTTTCACGAACCATTAAACTTGTATCGTATAATAATTGTGTGTTGATATTGGTATGTAAATCTAAATACGGATGTTGTTTTAAAATCATGACGACTTCCTCTAAAGCAGTATTTCCAGCACGTTCTCCAATTCCGTTAATAGTAC
Organism: Tenacibaculum skagerrakense; assembly: GCF_004345825.1. Taxonomy (GTDB): domain Bacteria; phylum Bacteroidota; class Bacteroidia; order Flavobacteriales; family Flavobacteriaceae; genus Polaribacter; species Polaribacter skagerrakensis. Next base: position 26,974 of record NZ_SLXM01000013.1, on the reverse strand, counting down.
ATTCTATTTGTCTTGCACCATTTACAACACCAGCAATTGAATTCGCAGTAGCCAATCCTAAATCGTTATGACAATGACAAGAAAGAATTACGTTTTCTATTCCTCTTACATTATCTTTTAAATATTTAATTTTTTCACCATACTCACTAGGTAAACAATACCCAGTTGTATCAGGAATGTTTAAAACCGTTGCTCCAGATTTTATAACTTCTTCACATACTTTAGCCAAAAAAGCGTTATCGGTTCTTCCAGCATCTTCGGCATAAAACTCTACATCATCAACATAGTTTTTAGCATAAGCTACAGCTTGTTTTGCTCTTTCAATTACTTCATCTCTTGAACTATTGAATTTATATTTGATATGAGAATCACTGGTACCTATACCCGTGTGAATTCTTGGTTTTACTGCATGTTTTAAAGCATCAGCAGCAACTTCAATATCTTTTTGAACTGCACGAGTTAGTCCACAAACAGTGGCGTTTTTTACTAGTTTCGCAATTTCAGATACTGAAGTAAAATCACCAGGACTTGAAACAGGAAAACCAGCTTCAATTATATCTACACCTAATGTATCTAATCGAGCAGCTATTTCTAGCTTTTGTTGAGTATCTAATTTACAACCTGGCACCTGTTCACCATCTCTTAAAGTTGTATCAAAAATTTGGACTTTATTGTCTTTCATTTTTTAAATAGTTGTTGTTATCTCTATCAAATGTATATATTGGGGCTGTAGAAGTCTTAAATCTAAACTTTGTATTTACGATATCTAAACCCGATAAAACTATTTTTAACAAACTGTTTTACAAGTACTTAAAATGAATAATTTTACAAGAGCTAATCAATATCAAGATACTTTATTCGAACTCATCCAGTCCTTAACTAAATCTGAAAAGAGACAATTTAACTTGTATGTTGGCCGCCTAGTTGGAAATAATGAAGCTAAATTTTATGCGCTTTTTAAATTCTTAGAGAAACAGAAAAAATATGATGAAAAAGCAATTATTGATAGTGGAATTGTTAGCAAGCAACAATTATCAAATTTAAAGGCTCATTTGTACAAGCAAATTCTAACAAGTCTTAGAATGAATCCGGCACATAAAAACATAAGAGTTCAAATACGTGAGCAATTGGATTTTGCGACTGTTTTATATCAAAAAGGACTTTATAAGCAAAGTCTAAAGTTATTAGACAAAGCCAAAACTATGGCTATTGAAAATGAAGAAAAGAATATTGCTTATGAAATAGTTGAACTGGAAAAAATAATTGAAAGTCAATACATCACTAGAAGTATAGATACTAGAGCAGATGAATTAACAGTACAAGCAAAGGAGTTAAGTCAGCAAAACGTTATTACCAGTAAGTTGTCTAATCTATCATTACAACTGTACGGAATCCTATTAAAAACTGGATACTCAAGAAACGATGATGAACTACAGAAAATTAACGATTACTTTAATGCCAGACTCCCTGAATTTGACTACAATACTTTAGGATTTAGAGAAAAATTATGGCTTTACAAGGCACATTTATGGCGTTGTTTTTTAACACAAGACTTTTTAAACGGATATAAATATGCTAAGAAGTGGACTATGCTATTCTATGAATATCCAAAAATGATTCAACTGAATCCTGTGTTTTATTTAAAAGGAAAAAACTACTTCTTGGAATCGCTCTTTTTTACTCGACAAAAAGAAGAATTTATAAAAGAGCTAGATTTCTTCGAATCAGAAATTTTAAATAGTGAAATTACTTTAAATAGTAACACTGAAATTTTGATGTTTCAGTACCTATATACCAATAAATTGCACAAGCATTTTATTGAAGGATCTTTTAAAGATGGTGAATATTTAATTGATGAAATCAATGAAAAAATAGTGGAATATCAGAGTAGAATTGATCAACATCATATTGTTCAGTTTTATTACAAAATTGCTTGTTTGTACTTTGGTATGGGGAAAAATAAAGAATGTATACAGTATCTTACAAAGATAATTGAAGCTAAGAAACTTCATGTTGGTGAAGATTTACAGTGCTTTGCCAGAGTACTGAATTTAATAGCACATTATGAGTGTGGATTGGATTATCATTTAGAAAGACAATTTAAAGAGACGTATAAATTCTTATTAAAAATGGAAAGCCTCCAAGAAGTACAAAAAATCTTCATAGAATCCATTCGATCTTTAGGAGATTTATATCCACATGAATTTAAAAAGGAATTCCAAAATATTCATAGAAAACTACAAGCATTTGAGCATCATCCTTACGAAAAAAGAGCCTTTCTTTATTTAGATATTCTATCGTGGTTAGAAAGTAAAATAGCGAATAAAACGGTTGCGCAAATCATCAAAGAAAAGTCAAAAAACCTTAATTAGTTTTTACTGAATTTAATTTCTTGGTGTAATGCTTAACAATTTCCTTTATTGAAATTATGTTAACAGGAAACTCTAAAAACACGTGCATAAAACTCAAGAATAATAGTAAAATTAACCCTAATTTAAAGTTATAAGCATACAAAGCCACTGATACAACCCAAATAGTTAACAGTGCAAATAACTTTGTTTTATTGATATTTTTATGCCAACCAATAATGGTAGTTTTGGAAAACCAATTTAAATAATGATAGGTATAAGCGAAGGAAATAAAAAGTTGAATTTTTCCTGTAATTATATCCGAAAAATTAAAATTACTTCCGTCTGAAGCTCCTATTGTTTTTGATGTATAAACGTTTAATAAATAAAATTTACTTTCTACATAGACATTTTTTACATATTCTGACAATACTCGCCAGCTATCATATAAAGGAAGAAAATAGACTATTATTGGAACAGCAGCTAAAAGTATTACATTAAAACTTCCAACTTTAGTACTTTGTTTTAATGTCCCATACCACATAAACAACATTGTAAATACATAAACGTGTATTAAGGTTGGTAAGAAAATTCCAATAATTAAATTAAAGTTAGATACTTTAATTAAGAAAAAACTTAAGATTCCCATACCAAAAAACACGATTACTTTTAGGTAATTTCTCTTTATAAATATTGCTGTAAAAGCAGCTACTAAACATAAAAAGATAGCCATATTTGTATACGGTTTTACTGAATCAACTATTGAAATTATGCTTTTTGATAAGCTATTTTTAATAAAATCTAGACCAATCAGGGCTGGAATTGCAATTAGTAAAGCCATCACTACACACAGTTGAAGCCAGTACTTTTCTTTAACAAAATACGATTTGTCTTTTATCCAATTAATTTCTGTTAGGTAGTGTAATGGACCTAATAATGCATACGATATGAGAAACAGTTCAAAAGGCATTAAATAAGCTATAAAAAGAGCTATTAGAATTAAAAAAGTATTGAGTAAATCTACAGTAAGCTTCATAAGTCCACAAAAAAATAAAGCTCCACCAATAATAAATTGATGAAGCTTTGTATCTTATTTATAATTGAAATTATTCAATTACCATTTTCTTAGTATCTACTTTGTGTCCTCTAATGTATAAAGTATAATAGTAAACACCTACAGGTAAAGAAGAACTATTAAAATAGATTTCTTGTTCTCCTAATTTGTTTAAATGAACAGTATCAATAACCTGTCCTGATGTATTACTGAATACAATAGCGGCCTTATCCATAGTCTCAGGAACATAATACTTAATAGATGTAGTTCCGTTGAATGGGTTTGGTATGTTTTGATATAAAATTGGTTGATTTCTACCAGCCGTTAAACCTCCACCAGAACTTAAAGTTCCGCCACAAGCACAACTTTCAATACTTTCAACTCTACTAATTAAATCATTAATTTGAGCTTGTTGAGCTGTTAAAAGCGGAGATAAGTCAACATTTACAGAAGCACCATTTTCAATAGCTACTGTTAAAGTAGTTCCTGATAAAGTAGCAGAAGTTAAATTCTGACTATCTGTATTTGTATATGCTGATAAATCAACTGTGTTACCATTAGCAATTGTTAAATTATTTCCAGATAACGTTAATGTTTGTGCATCTGTATTATCTAAGTATCCAGATAAATCAACTGAAGTAGCATCGTTAGTTAAACTTAACGTATTTCCAGATAATGTTAAATCTTGATTATCAGTATTAGTACCTCCAATTCCAGATAAATCAACTGTGTTACCATTAGCAATCGTTAAGTTGTTACCAGATAATGTTAATGTTTGCGCATCTGTATTATCTAAGAATCCAGATAAATCTACTGAAGTAGCATCATTTGTTAAGCTTAATGTATTTCCAGATAATGTTAAATCTTGATTATCAGTATTAGTACCTCCAATTCCAGATAAATCAACTGTGTTACCATTAGCAATAGTTAAGTTGCTACCAGATAATGTTAATGTTTGCGCATCTGTGTTATCTAAATAAGTAGATAAATCAACTGTAGAAGCGTTTCCTGAGATACTTAAAGTGTTTGTTGACAATGAAATTGCTTGCGCATCCGTGTTATCTAAATATCCCGATAAATCAACTGTAGATGCATTTCCTGAAATACTTAATGTATTTGTTGATAACGAGATTGATTGTGCATCTGTGTTATCTAAGAAACTTGATAAATCAACAGATGTAGCATCGTTTGTTAAACTTAATGTGTTCCCTGATAAATCTAAATCTTGGTTATCTGTTCCTGTACCATCTTGTAAACTAGATAAATCAACTGAGTTACCATTTGCAATTGTTAAACTAGTACCTGAAAAAGATAATGTTTGTGCATCTGTGTTATCTAAAAAGCTTGATAAATCTACAGAGGTTGCATCGTTTGTTAAGCTTAATGTACTTCCTGATAATGTTAAATCTTGACTATCTGTATTATCTAAATATCCTGATAAATCTACAGTTTTAGCAGCTTCTGCATCTCCTTCTAACGATAAACTTAATGTGTTACTTGATAAAGTAAACTCATCAACTTTTTGATCATCTGTATTATCAACCCAAGATAACGTACCTGAACCATTTGTTGCTAATACTTGTGTACTTGTACCATCTATAGTTGGGAATTGGTATGCTCCTGCAATATTTAAATATCCTGCAATTTGGAAGTTACCATTTGAACTTAAAGCGGCAGTTGGAGCCAACCCTTCAGGCCCCCATGTAAAACCATGAACTCCTAAATCTGGCGAATTAAAACGTAAACTTCCTCCAGCTGATGTTATTGGACCATAAGCATTCTCAGTTTCAGTTGTATAAACTTCCTTTAATTGGTAACGGTTAGAACCGAAACCTCCACCATCAAAAGTTAATGTTTTATTATCATTTATTTCAAAATTTCCTGAATTATTAACATCATTATTAGCTAAATTAACGGTAGTTGTTGCTGTATGGTTTCCTAAATTGTCACCCGTATCTGTATCGACCGCTGCCCAAGCACTACCACTCCAAGTATATAGTGCATTGTCCTCATTATCATACACCATCATACCTTCTTCAGTAACTGTTAAATTACTTGCTAAAGCCGTACGCTGTGCATTAGTTAAGCTATTTATTTTAAAACCTTTATCTGTATCAGCTAATTCTAATGAAGCTTTTTTATTTGGTGTATTGGTACCAATACCTACACTTAGTGGATGCACTGTACCTCCTAAAACCATTGTACTATCAACAGCTGCAGTAGCCTGATATCCAATAGCAACAGAGTATGTACCATCTACTGTGGTTTGGAATCCTAATCCCATACCGTGTTCACTGTTAATGGTAGCTTGTTGTCCTATTGCAATTGCATTATTCTCGTTAACATCTACTTGATAACCGATTCCTACAGAATAGTTTGAATTGGCATTTAGATTTGACTCATACCCTAAACCTATGGCTCCAGTACCTCTCATGTCATGGTGTTGACCTATAGAAATAGAATATTGTGCATTGTTGTAACCACTATATCCTATCATTGTAACATCATTATTATCCACATCCATAGCTGCTCCAATAAAGGTAGTTCTACTTCTAACAGTATTGTTATAATCAGAAAACGCTCCCATACCTACGTTGTCTTCTCCTTCACGGTTAGAAAAACCTGTTTGAAAACCTACATAGGTGTTTCTGTTTGCGTTGGTTGTACTATTAGTACGGTTGTTATCCCAACCAGACATTCCTCCTACAAAAGTGTTGTAATCTGCATGTTCTGTAGCTACACCTGAAGCTGCTCCAATAAATGTATTCCAACGACCTGCATTTACATCAATACCAGCTGAATCTCCTAAAGCAGTATTATGGTCTCCAGTAGTAACATCACTCAGAGCTTCGTCTCCAATACCAGTGTTTCGAAATCCAGTTCCTGAAGATATTCCTGCCTCGTTACCTACAAATGTATTTTTATAACCTGTAGTATTCGAAAAACCTGCATCCTCTCCAATAAACGTATTTTCATAACCAGTTGTATTATTTGCTCCTGATTCCTCACCAACAAAAGTATTATCATATCCCGTTGTGTTAAGCTCTCCTGATTCTGCACCAAAGAACGTGTTATCTCCACCAGTTGTAGTTAATCTACCGGCTTGCCAACCAACAAATGTGTTGTCAAAACCTGTAGTGTTTGAATATCCAGCTTGGTAACCTATAAATACAGACTCAGAAGTTGTATTTGATCTACCTGCTTGATATCCAATAAAAACTGTTTGGCTACCAGATGTTAAAAAAGACCCTGTACTATCTCCATACATAGTATTAAAATCTCCTGAAGTAATGTTTACTCCTGAACCTGTTCCTGAAGTTTCATTTAGGGTTTGGGAATACGAAAAAGTAGTACATAGCATAGCCATTACCACAAATAGTTGTAGGGTTATTCTCATCTTCACTCGTTTAGTTGGGCACAAGTTACATATTTTTTTAAACAGTTTAACAAAATTTTAAGTTTTTAATAAAACTTAATAACTTATTGTATAACTACTTATCTACCAAAAAAGACTTTAATTATTATGCTTGCATAACAACTTTATTAGGCTATTTAGTTACTGTATTATTTTTATCTTTTCTTTGTTGAAAAAAATCAATTATAGATTTATCATATATTTGATACCAGTGAAACGAATCAACAATATTATTTCTTGGACTCTTTTTTGCATCACATTCTTAGTGTATGTATTATGTATTCCCGACAGTATAACTTTTTGGGACAGTCCTGAATTTATAGCTTCCAACTATAAGTTGCAAATTTCGCATCCTGCAGGTGCTCCATTCTACACTTTACTTTCAAATGTGTTGCTTGGAATATTTTTCTTTTTGAAGCCTGCTTTGGTTTCAAACTTAATTTCTGCTTTTTTTGGAGCATTAACTATTCCTATTATTTATAAGATTACATTTCACTTTAGTAGTAAACTCCTACAAGAAGAACATGTAAAGATTTCAATTACAGCTGGTATCATTGCCGCTTTGTCCTTTGCTTTTTGTAATAGTTTTTGGACTGCCTCTACTGAAACCGAAGTATATACATTTTCCTTTTTTCTACTGACTTTAATTGTTTGGTTAGGATTTAAATGGGAAGCAACCTCTGAAAAAACTGAAGAAATAAAATACATCCTTCTTGTTTTTTTGCTTTTAGGAATTTCTGTAGGTGTACACCTAATTAATATTGCTGTTATAATTCCTTTAGCATTAGTTTTTACTTACAAAAAGTATGGTTTTACCCTAAAGAATATTTTCATTGCTTTATTTTCGGGGTTATTCCTTTTCTTCTTTTTATTAAATATCGTATTTCAAGGAATCATTAAGCTTTGTGCTTCCATAGATTTATGGACAGTTAATTCTCTTGGAGCTACTGTTAACAAAGGTGCTTTGTATACTTTACTCCTACTAATCATTGGAATTTTAGCTGTTGTTGCAATTACTTACAAAAAAGAAAAAGCGGTTTTACATTACATAAGTTTAAACGTATTAATGTTTATTATTGGTTGTAGTAGCTTCTTATTTCCAATCATAAGATCTCAAGTTAACACCCCTATTTCTAACAGTGCTAAAACTCCTAATGAATTATTAACTTACATTCAAGCAAAACAATTTGGCGTTGATAAAATACCGTTATTAAGAGGAACTGCTTTTAACGCTCCTCTTGATCTAAGAGAACCTTATGTGAATGGAAAACCTGAATACAAATTCAGTAAATCGGAAAAGAAGTACGTAGTTACCAATGACCCTTTATATGAAGTTCCAAATTACGATGATCGTTTTAATTTATTTTTTCCAAGAGTTTTTCATAAAAGCCCGATAAATCAAGAAGCTTACAGAACCTGGACTACAATAAAAGGAACGCCTATTCAGACAACTATAAATAATAAAGAAGTTACTATTTCTAAACCTAAGTTTTCTGAAAACATAGCTTTCTTTTATAATTATCAGGCAAACTGGCTTTATTTACGATATTTATATCACAACTTTATTGGCAAGCAAAATGATTTAAAAGGTACTGGAGCTATCAAAAAAGGAAATTGGATTTCTGGTTTTAATTTTTTTGATAAATCATATGTAGGAGACCAAAAATTTATCCCTCAATATTATAAAGATAAAAACAGTAGAAACGCTTTTTACTTTTTGCCTTTTTTAATGGGATTATGGGGACTTTTTCTACTTAGAAAAAACAAGCTATTCTTCTCTGTTTCTGTGTTATTATTTTTGACTTTCGGAATTGGAATCACGTTGTACGTAAATCCTGTTCCTCAGAGCTTAATGATTCGTGAGCGTGATTATATTTTTGCAGCTTCTTTTATATTTTTTTCAATCTGGATAGGGCTTTCTGTTATTGGAATTTTTAACGCTCTAAAATTCATAAAAAAAGATGCTACGAAACTAATAGTAACTGCTTTAATTGCTGCATTAGCATCACCTATTCAACTCTTTGCAAAAGGATTGGATAATCAAAATAGAAGTAACGATACATTTGCATATCAATTAGCTAAAATCTATTTAGATTCTTGTCCTGAGCAAGCAATTTTAATCACAAACGGAGACAATATTACATTTCCACTTTGGTATTTACAAGAAGTTGAAAACTACAGAACAGATATCAGAGTTATCAACTATGATCAGTTATTATTAGACTGGTATATTGAAAAGCTAAGGTTAAAAATGAACACTTCTGAACCTCTAAAGTTGTCGTTGTCTGAGAAATTCATTGCTAAACCTCATAGTACAGATATCACTTACAATAAAATTACTAATCAGTTTTTCAACATAAAAAATATTTCTGTTTTTTTTGAAAATCCTAAAAACAGAATTAAATATCTTGAAAAAGACTTGAGCTTCTTCCCTACTGAAAAGTTGATTTTACCTTTAAATAGTTTACCATACTTAACCACTGAAAAAAACAACATTAGTAGAGTATTAATACCAAAAGATACGCTGAGATGGGAATATAAAAAAGCTGTATATAGAAAAAATGATATTGCCGTTTTAGATATTATCGCTCAAAACATCGAATCTAGACCAATATGTTTTACGGAAATGGGAACCAATGTTCATACCGTAGGTTTAGATGGGTATTTAGTTCAAAAAGGATTAGTTAACCAACTTATTCCAGTTAGAGCTATTGCAAATGAAAATCCTAAAATTGTAAACACTTCTAAATCCTATAATCAGTTAGTAGAAAAAACTAACTTTTTAAAATTAAACAATAAAGACGTTAAAGTTACCGACGAAGCTATTAGTTTCTCCAAATCAGTTTTAAGAAGAAATTATTATTTCCTTGCACAAGCTTTAATTGAAGAAGGAAAAACTGAAAAAGCACTTCAAACGTTAGATTTTTGTAAAACTAATTTTCCTAATATTCAAGTTCCTTATGGTGAATTTGCTTTTGCTCTGGGTAAATTATATTACCGATTACAAAAAATAGAAGATGGTAGTACAGTCTGTAAAACAGCTATTGATAATATTGAAAAGGAACTTGCTTGGATGACCTCATTCAACCCTCCTAACCCTATTATTAATGTTAGGCACGCTAACTATCTCTTTAAAGTATACAGTCAAATGATTATGCAAATTAAACCTCTTGATGGTAAGTATTTTGAAGATAAATCTATTGATTTAAAAGCTATTGAAAAGCGATTAAATGAATGGAAAAAGAAAAACTGGCCTTACTAATTTTTAATTATGTTCTTTTACTCAACTGAGGTTACCTCTTCTCATATTTCGTCTGACAGTCCGCTTTTTCAAAGAACTAAAACGGCATATGAACTAATTAAAGATCAAGTGCATGGAAACATTCTTGAAATTGGTCCAGGAGAAGGATATGGTTTAGAAATTTTATCAAAAACCAATGATAGTCTTATTATTTCAGCTGTTGATAAATCAAAATATGCCATTCAGAGACTGAAAAATAGATTTCCTAATGCTAATGTAATTCAACAAAGAGTTCCACCACTATCAAAAATCGCATCTAATAGTCAGGATTTTGTGATTGCATTTCAAGTTATTGAACACATCAAAAACGATAATTATTTTCTAGAAGAAATCCATAGAGTTTTAAAACCTTCAGGAACATTATTTTTAACAACTCCAAATGCAAATCGTTCGGTAAGTAGAAATCCTTGGCATTACAGAGAATACACGTTTGAAGAGTTACAAAAACTTAGTCAAAATATTTTTAAAGAATCTAAAGTTAAAGGAATTACTGGTTCAGATGTTGCTATGGACTATTATGAAGAAAATAAAAAATCGGTAGCAAAAATTTTACGTTGGGATATTTTTAAATTAGAAAAAAGAGCTCCACGTTTTATACTGAAGCTTCCTTATGAAATATTGAATCGATTTAATAGAACTTCCTTGTTTAAAAAACATTCTAATATTATTACTAACATTACTGATAAAAGTTACTTTCTAACAGATAAATGTGATGAGAATACCTTAGATTTTTTCTGTGAGTTAAAGAAATAAAATATAGTGCACCAACCTGAAATAGTTCAGATAAAAAAAGCGTTCCTAATTAATTAGGAACGCTTTTTTAAAACTGTTTATATATTTTTACTCTACTGTAAACTAGCTAAACTTGCCTTTAATGTTTCAATTTTAGCTACAGCATCTGCTTCTTTCTTACGTTCAACAGCAACAACTTGTTCTGGAGCATTGTTTACAAAACGCTCGTTAGACAGTTTCTTTTGAACCGATTTTAAGAAACCTTCAGTATAGTTTAATTCTTCTGTGATTTTCTTAATTTCTTCCTCTACATCAATACTATCAACAGCAATAGGAATAAAATATTCATTCGATTTTACTCTAAATGAAGCTCCATCAATTTTTTCTGTTACATAGTTGATTTCAGAGGCGTTTACTAACTTTTTAATTACTTCATCTAAATTATCAGAAGACTTTTCATTGTTGATTACAGAAATCGCTACAGCATCTTTATGTGCAATATTTTTCTCTTTACGAACTGTACGAATTCCTGAAATAACTTCAGAAGCAAAATCCATTTCAGTAATTAATTCCTCATTAAATGAAGTTTGTGTTGGATATTTAGCTATAACCAATGCTTCCTCTACTGATCTTTCAGAAATAGATTGCCAAATCTCCTCTGTTATAAACGGCATAAAAGGATGTAAGATTCGTAAGTTATCTTCAAAAATGGCAATTACTTCATCATACGTTTTCTTATCTATTGGTTGCTGATAAGCTGGTTTTACAACTTCTAAAAAGAATCCACAAAAATCATCATAAATTAACTTATACATTGCCATCAATGCATCACTTAATCTATATTTACTGTAATGATCTTCAACCTCAACTAAAGTCTTTTGAAATTTAGACTTATACCATTCAATTGCTAATTTGCTATGCGCTGGTTGTGCAATTTCCTCAGAAACTTCCCATAATGTTGTTAAATAAAATGCACTCCAAACTTTGTTTCCAAACTTTTTACCTTGATCACAAAGTGTTTCATCAAATAATAAATCGTTTCCTGCAGCTGAACTTAATAACAACCCTACACGAACACCATCAGCTCCAAACTCTTCAATTAATTTCAATGCATCTGGGGAATTTCCCAATTGCTTACTCATTTTACGGCGCTGCTTGTCACGTACTAAACCAGTTAAATACACATTTTCAAACGGACGAGCATCTTTATATTCATATCCAGCTATAATCATACGAGCAACCCAGAAAAATAAAATATCTGGACCTGTTACTAAATCATTTGTTGGATAATAATATTTGATTTCTTCGTTTTCAGGGTTTCTAATTCCATCAAAAACCGACATTGGCCATAACCATGAAGAGAACCATGTATCTAACACATCTGGATCTTGTTGTAAATCCTCTAATGTGATTTCATAATCATTGGTTTTCTTCCAAGCTAATTTTAAAGCTTCTTCTTTTGTTTCTGCAACTACAAAATCCTCTTTACCATCTCCATAGTAATACGCAGGAATTTGTTGTCCCCACCATAATTGACGAGAAATATTCCAATCACGAATATTCTCCATCCAATGACGATAAGTGTTTTCAAACTTACGTGGAAACAACTTCACCTCTCTATCTTCACCTAAAACTGCCTCTAAAGCAGGTTTAGCCAACTCTTCCATTTTTAAGAACCATTGATCTGATAATCTAGGTTCGATTACAGCTTTGGTTCTTTCAGAAGTACCAACTTTATTAGTGTGTTGTTCTGTTTTTACTAAATATCCTTTCTCTTCTAATTCTTTTGTAATCTCTTTACGAACAACAAAACGATCTTTTCCTTGATAATGTAAACCAAATGAATTTAATGAAGCATCTTCGTTAAAAATATCAATTACTTCTAAACCGTGTTTATCACCTAATACTTTATCATTTTCATCATGTGCAGGAGTTACTTTCAAACAACCTGTACCAAATTCTAAATCAACATACTCATCTTCTATAATAGGAATTTCACGATTACATAATGGTACAATCGCTTTCTTTCCTTTTAGATGTGTGTAACGTTCATCATTTGGATTGATACAGATAGCAGTATCTCCTAAAATTGTTTCAGGACGAGTTGTTGCAATAGTTACCTTCTCTTCAGAATCAACAATATCATATTGCAAATAGTATAAATTACCTTGGCGTTCTTCATAAATTACCTCTTCATCTGAAAGTGTAGTTTTTGCTTCAGGATCCCAATTCACCATTCTAAATCCACGATAAATCATTCCTTTGTTGTATAAATCAACAAAAACTTTGATTACCGCTTCACTCATATCATCATCCATCGTAAACTTAGTACGATCCCAATCACAAGAAGCTCCTAATTTCTTTAATTGTTCAAGAATAATTCCTCCATACTTTTCTTTCCATTCAAAAGCATGTTTTAAGAACTCTTCTCTACTTAACTCATTTTTATTGATGCCTTCCTCCTTCAATTTTGCTACTACCTTAGCTTCTGTAGCTATCGAGGCATGATCTGTACCAGGTACCCAACAAGCATTTTTTCCAAGTAAACGAGCTCTTCTAATCAATACATCTTGAATAGTATTGTTTAACATGTGTCCCATATGCAACACACCCGTGACGTTTGGTGGTGGGATTACAATTGTGTATGGTTCTCTTTCATCTACTTCTGAATGAAAATAGTTATGCTTCATCCAGTAATCGTACCATTTACTTTCTACTTCGTTTGCATTGTATTTAGATGGAATACCCATTTGATATACTTAATATTTTGATTGTTATTAGTTTTAGTACATTCGAAAAAAATGATTTTGGCATCATTTTTGGAATATAGTTCACAAAAATACAACTATCTATGACGTTATAAAATTAGTAGTTGATTTTTTATAACTAAAAATTTATATTAGATTTGTAACACAAGTAGGAAATCCCTAAAACAATTATTAGAATTATGAAAACAATTTTATCATTCATCGCAGTTTGTTTTTTAACTTTATCTGTAAATGCTCAAGAATTTAAGTTTGATAGCGAACTAATTAATTACGGAAAAATTACTCAAGGTTCTGAAGGAAAGAGAGTTTTTAAGTTTACAAACGTTGGAGATGCACCTTTAATTATAAGTGACATTAAATCAACTTGTGGTTGTACTGTACCTAGTAAACCAGAGAAACCAATTATGCCAGGAGAAAAAGGACAAATCGAAGTTTCTTATGACACTAAAAGATTAGGAGGTTTCTCTAAAGCTATAACTATTTACTCTAATGCTAAGCAAGAGAGAATGATGTTAAAGATCAAAGGATATATTACTAAAGCTGGTACTGAAGAAAAGAAAGAAGAGAAAGAAGAAGATCAAAAATCTTAATACTAGCTTGTAATTACAAAAAACAAAAAAAGAGTCTTATTAAAGACTCTTTTTTTTGTTTATATCCTTTCTTTTAATCTAAACTTAAACTTATATTTTTGACCTGCTCTTTCTATTTCTAAGCTAATCCTTTTATTAGGTTTATCATGAAAAAGAGCATTAATTTGTGATAGTGTATAGGTATAAGCTGGATTACCATTTATACGTTTAATAACATCATCTTTTTCTAATCCTACTAAATCTGCAGGAGAATTTTTAAGCACATTACTAATTTTATAAGCTGGCTTAAAACGATAGAAATAACTAGTTACAAACGATATTGTTTTGTTATCTGAAACTTTGTTTCCTGAATTAAAATTATCCGTAATAATATTATCTTGTCTTTCTTTAATTAGTTCTTGACCATCATAAATAACAGATAAACCACTCATATTATAATAAAACCCACTCTTTAAAGATGCATTTTTCTTAAAAATCGCTTTTCTACTACCATAATCTAACCAAACAATAAATCGTTTTAAAATATTACCTCCAATGCTACCATTTCTTAATTTAAATTGTCTCGCATTAGCCGTAGAAGTTGTGTCCAAAAAAGATACTGTTGGTTCTTCTATTTTAAACTTTCCTAGTTCAAATAATGGAACTTTACTTCTATTCCCGTAAATAGTACCACTTAATCCCTCCCCTAATATATCTCTAAAATATTTTTTCGGGGTTTTAATATCTTTGTGAGTTCCTTCAAAAAACCATAAAGCATCACTACCTCCTGAATCAATCAACAACTTTGTCTTAATTTTCTTTTCACCAATAGTGTCTAGTTGTGCATAGGTATTTATATAAGGTTTGTTTCTATAAAACTCTAATGGGAACTCCTCACATCTTCTGCATTTCTTTAATCTATACTTTTTCGGATTATAAAAAGTTAGGTATTTAGATTTGTAATCTATCTTAAGAATTATATTTTTAAGTAAATCAAATCCTATTATTCCGTGTATTGTCATACCCATTCTAGCAGACATATTAAAATTATCTCTAAGTATTACATAAAGATCTTCATTGGGATTTACTAAGTTTTTAATTCTAAAGCGATTATTTTTAGACAATAAAGCATCAACAGGTTCACCACTTCCTAAACCTTTTAATTGAATTTTTTCTACATTATTTAATCCAAGGCTATCATTTTTTGTTAAATTAAATAAAATAGTTTTATTGACCCCTGTATCTAAAATGAAGTTTAAATCTTTTCCATTAATCTGTAATGGAATAATTATAAGGTTGTTAATTAAGGTGAACTTTACCTTTTGACTCACATCTTCATTCCCATAAAACTGAAACTTTGATTGGCCATAACCTTTAAGAATAAAAACAAAAAATAATAGGGATAGTAATAGTCTTCTCAAATTACACACTTTAACTTTACATTCATAACAATATACAATCTTATTAGTCAACTTATTTTTTTTTAAGATAGTTTTAACCATTTCATTAGATGTAGGGTTAGTTTTTGTAGGTAAAAAATACTCCAAATCAATATAATTTTGCAAATTTGCCTACTTAAAACAACTAAAAAAATAAAGCAATGCCTGCTATTTCATCTAAAGGTAATTTAATGCCTCAATCACCAATACGTAAATTGGTTCCTTATGCTGAAAACGCTAAAAAAAATGGAATTAACGTTTTTCATTTAAATATTGGTCAGCCTGATATTAAAACCCCTCAAGTAGCATTAGATGCTGTTAAAAACAACGACATAGAAGTATTATCTTATGCGCGTTCTGAAGGATCAGAAGTATACAGAGACAAGTTAACAAATTACTATTCGCAAAATAACATTCATGTTAATGCAAATGATATAGTAGTTACTACCGGAGGATCAGAAGCTTTATTATTTACTATTGGAAGTATAACGGATCCAGGAGATGAAATCATTATCCCTGAACCTTTTTATGCTAATTATAACGGATTTTCAATAGCTTCTGGAGTAAAAGTTGTACCGGTTATCTCTTCTATTGATGATAACTTTGCATTACCTAAAATTGAAGATTTTGAAAAGTTAATTACGCCTAAAACAAAAGCTATATTAATTTGTAATCCAGGAAATCCAACAGGATATTTATACAGCAAAGAAGAAATTGAAAAATTAAAGCAAATTGTTCTAAAACATGATTTATTCTTAATTGCTGATGAAGTATACCGTGAATTTGCTTATGATGGTGCTGAGCATCATTCTGTAATGAAAGAAAACGGTTTAGAACAACATGCTATTATGATTGATTCTGTTTCTAAACGTTACAGTATGTGTGGGGCAAGAATTGGATGTATAGTCTCTAAAAATCAAGAATTTATTCAGACAGCCATAAAGTTTGCACAAGCACGCTTAAGTCCACCAACATATGCATTAATAGCTAGCGAAGCTGCTTTAGATACTCCTCAAAGCTATTTTGAAGATGTTATTGAAGAATATGTAGAGCGAAGAAACACACTAATTACCGAGTTAAAAAAGATTGATGGTGTTAAAGTTGCCAATCCAAAAGGAGCTTTTTACTGTGTAGCTGAACTACCTGTGAAAGATTCTGATGATTTTGCACAATGGATTTTAGAAAAATTCCATCATAATAACGAAACTGTAATGGTTGCTCCTGCAAGTGGTTTCTATTCTACAGAAGGAGAAGGTAAAAATCAAGTTCGTATTGCGTATGTTTTAAATAAAGAAGATTTAAAACGTTCTGTTGAAATTTTAAAGTTAGCATTAGAGCAATACAATCAATAATTATAGATAGTTGAATTTTCAAGAAAACATATCATTAAAAAAATACAATACGTTTGGCATTGATGTTAATGCCAAACGTTTTATTTCTATTAGTTCTGTTTACGAGTTACAGCAGCTTTTAAAAAAGGAAAAAAAGTTGTTTCTTCTTTCTGGCGGAAGTAATATGTTACTCACAAAAAACATAGAACAGCTAGTAGTACATCTTAATATCAAAGGAATTTCAATTGATAGAGAAGATGATAATGCTGTGTATTTGACTGTAAATGCTGGAGAAAATTGGCATGAATTTGTTTTATGGGCTATTGAGCAAGGATATGGAGGAATTGAAAATTTATCTTTAATACCTGGTAAAGTAGGCACTTGTCCTATTCAAAATATTGGCGCTTACGGTGTAGAAGTTAAAGACGTTATTACTAAGGTAGAAGCTATAGAAATCGAAACAAACAAACTAGTTTCTTTTTCTAACACAGAATGTAATTTTGGTTATAGAAATTCTATATTTAAAAATGAAGCTAAAGGAAAATACATTATAACCTCTGTTTGTTTTAAGCTTTCTAAAAGCAACCATAAACTAACTACATCCTATGGTGCTATTGAAAAGGAATTGACAGATAGACAAATTACTAATCCTACAATTAAAGATATTTCGGAAGCTGTTATCGCCATTCGACAATCTAAATTGCCCGATCCTAATGAGATTGGTAATAGCGGTAGTTTTTTCAAAAACCCAGTTATTTCAATTTCTCTTTTTGAAGAATTAAAAAATAAGTACCCAACTATACCAAGCTACCCTGTTTCTGAGACAGAAATTAAAGTTCCTGCTGGTTGGCTAATCGAACAATCTGGTTTTAAAGGAAAACGATATGGTGATTACGGAGTTCATGAAAATCAAGCCTTAGTACTTGTTAATTATGGTAATGCATCAGGAAAAGATATCTTTGAATTAGCACAAAAAATCCAAGCAACTATAAAAGAGACTTATAAAATAGATTTAGAAATTGAAGTAAATATTATTTAATTAAAAAATCATTTATTTCTCTTTACTACCCTCAATTTTAGTAAAAATTATTTTTATAAATAAGCTAAAATATATCTAAATTTTAGCTCTAAAAATTTATATATATTTATTTTTTAACTTTTTATTAGCAATTCACTATTTTCCATATCATTACGGCATTATTAACAATCAAAAAAACCTTCGTAATGAAAAATTTGACAAAATTTTTAATGCTTTTAACAATTTTAGCTGTATTTCAAAATTGTACTTCAGATGAAAATCAAGAATCAAGTTTAGATTTTCCTCAAGATTCTCCCTCTAACTTAAACATGCATGATGCTGATCATGCTACAGTACAAGGCTTTGGACCTAATTCTTATTGGGCTAGTTACATTGTAAGTCAATCTGTAACTAATTTTTTAAAAGGACAACATGACAATGCTGCTAGTTTATTCGGCATGGGAAATGTTCCTTTATACTATGCTGCTGGACCAGGAACTTTTAACGCTCTTTCTTTTAGTGGAGGTTATGTTGTTTGGGGAGAGGAGCTTTTACAAAACGCAAACGGCTATGGTAATACTGCTATAGCTTATGTGGCTGCTCATGAAATTGCACATCAAGTCCAATTTAGAACATCTGGAATCCCTAGTAGAAATCACGTTAGCGCTACAGAATTAGAAGCTGATGGATTTGGAGGATATTATATCAGAAAGAGATATACTAGTAATTGGACTACAGCAGCACAAGGTTATAACTTTGCACAAACTTTAGCTGGACCTGTAAATTCAAGTCATGGTTCTGCTGCTCAAAGAAGATCTGCTTACAGATTAGGTTATCTTATCGCTGAGAATGGTAACTATTCTAATAGAAACTTTGACAATGTGTTCTTTTATTATTACGATCAGTATGTTTTAGGCGGACAACTTAGATCAGAAATTCAAAAACCAGAAGGAGTATCTTTTGAAGCTCATCAATACATTTCTTCTTTTAGAGAAGAACTTAGCAAAATTGCTTCTGGGGAAATTTCGGAAGAAGAGTATGTTAATTTAAACTAATTCCCTTTAAATTAAAATTATAGTAAATAGCAAAAAACTGCTTCTTTTAGAAGCAGTTTTTCTATTTTTAAACCTATTGTTTAATATTGGGAATCTACAAATGTTATTATCTATTATATCTTTTAATTTTATTGTGAGTTTTAATGTAAACTGGCAATAATTGATTTTCAGTCTTTTTCATTGAAAAACCAATGAACTTATAAAAAGTGATTAAGAATTCTAATACTGATTTCATTTTATACTGTTTTAAAGTTTAGTTACACTATTAAGACACCATATTATTTAAAAAGTCACCTACTCTAAAAAAATAGTTTCATTATCTTTGAACTATTAAAATTTTATTCATGAAATTAGTTATATTAACAGCAGGATTATTAGCTATAGCTTTTGCAGGAATTGCTATTAAAATTTGGGCAAAAAAAGATGGTGAATTTGCAGGAACATGTGCTAGTCAAAATCCAATGTTAAATAAATCAGGTGAAGCGTGTGGTTTTTGTGGAAAAACTCCAGATCAATTTGATTCATGTAATGAACCTCAACACCAATAAAACTCTCTTCTCATAAAAGACGAAATTCTTCAACATATAGAAAAAGCGAAAAAAGGCAATCAAATGTCTTTTAACTTTCTTTTAGATGCTTTCTGGGCTATTGTTTATGGGTATCAATTAAAGAATGTAGCAAATGAAAATGATGCTGAAGACATTACTATTCAGACTTTTGCTAAGGCATTTAACAAAATTCATACTTTTAATGAAGAGTATCAATTTAGCACATGGTTAATTGCTATTTCTAAGAATATTCACCAAGATATTTTAAGGAAAAGTAAATCCTCTCCTGTTATAAAATCTTCAAAAGCAGATGATGAAGCTTATAAAGTTATTGATGATGCACCATCTCCAGAAGACACTATCATAACAGAGCAAAATCTAGCGAAGCTTCTAAAGGACATTAAGCAATTAAAGCCAAAGTATCAGGAAGTAATTAATCTACGATTTTTTCAAGAATTAAGTTATAAAGAAATTTCTGAACAACTTGATGAACCAATGAATAATGTTAAAGTTAAACTTCTAAGAGCTAAAAAATTACTAGCTGAAATTATTGAGAAGAATAAATCATGAAAAGAAACATTTTTAGCGCCTTTGGCCCAGGGTTATTATTTGCTGGTGCTGCAATTGGTGTTTCGCATTTAGTTCAATCTACTAGAGCTGGTGCAGAATATGGATACGGATTAATTTGGGCTTTATTTCTTGTTCATTTCTTTAAATATCCTTTCTTTAAATTCGGACCAAAGTATGCTTCTGCGACTGGTGAAAGCTTACTAGATGGCTATAAAAAATTAGGAAGAGGTTATTTGAATCTTTACTTTATTGTAAACATAGCCACTATGTTTACTATTCAAGCAGGAGTTACGATAGTTACAGCCAGTTTAGCTTCTTACTTATTCGGGATTACAAACAATTTGGTGTATTGGGCTACTATTATTTTGATAGTAAGTTTTTTAATCCTTTCAATAGGGAAGTATGAATTGTTAGATAAATTAATGAAGTATATTATTTTATTTTTAACAATTAGTACGCTATTATCGTTAATTATTGCAATTACTAAAAATGAAAGAACCTTTTCATATGCTCAAGTTCTTCCTACAGATGCTGTTGGAATCAGTTTTTTAATTGCTTTTTTAGGTTGGATGCCAGCTCCTTTAGATATTTCTATTTGGCATTCTCTTTGGTCGATACAAAAACAAAAAAACACTCATGAAAAAGTAAGTGTAAAAAAATCTATTTTCGATTTCAATGTGGGTTACTTTGGTACAATGTTTTTAGGTTTATGCTTTATTTTATTAGGTGCATTAGTAATGTTTTCCTCTGATGAAAAATTTGCTAGTAATGGAGGTCAATTTGCTTTACAACTTATTAATTTATACACCAATAATTTAGGGGAGTATGCAAAACCCATTATTGGAATAGCTGCTTTTACCACCATGTTTAGCACAACAATTACTACGCTAGATGCTTCACCTAGAGCAATGGAAAAAGCGTCTTTTTTGTTATTCAGTAAAGAAAAATTAAATTATAAGTTTTGGAGTTATCTTTTAATTACAGGAACATTATTAATTCTGTTTGTATTACTGAATAGCATGTTGTTAATGGTTAAAATTGCTACCATATTTTCGTTTCTAACTGCTCCTGTTTTTGCTATCTTAAATTATAAGCTTATTACTAGTAAATATACACCAAAAGAACATCATCCTTCAACTATTATTAAGATTATAAGTATGACAGGAATTTTATTTCTTATTTGTTTCAGCCTATGGTATGTAAGTATCTTTTTTAAATAGACACCTGTGATACAACACACTAATAAAATATATTTAAAAAAATCTGAAAAAAAAGAGAAAAAAAATTAAATTAGCACGCTTTTTGGTATAATCCACAAAGTATAATAAAATCCCAATATTACGAATGCAAACAAAAAGATTTTTCTTACAGTTGGTATGTGTGTTATCCCTTACACTTTTTTCATTACAAAATACTTTTGCTCAAGTAGAAAAACTTCAAACAGCTATTTCTGATACTTCAGTTCCTTTTCAAGGAAAATTACAACAAGAAAATGGCAAATATAGGTATGATTATCATGATGTTTATCAATCAGATTCTCTTGCAAAAGATCTTCAAGCTAGTGGTTATCACGGAGGTGGTCCGTCTTGGTTAGGTATTATTTACGGTGCTTTTAAGCTTTGTGACAACAATTTAATCGATGAGATTGAGATGAAAGTTGATGTTACTGGTGTTACTTTTTGGAGCGCTAACAAAGAAGACCTAGACAAAATCGGTAGAATTGTTAGTACAATTAAGACAAATGACGAGTTATTACAACTTGCAATTGATAAAGCTAACGAATTAGGTATTATGCAATAAAACATTCTTCGTAAATTTGTACATCAAATTTATAGTGAATGTCAGAAAAGATTCTTATCCCATCGGAAACTAAAATTACTAAAGACGCAACTTCGGAACGTGTACAAAAACCGAAGTGGTTACGTGTAAAGCTTCCTGTAGGAAAAAAATATACCGAATTAAGAGGATTAGTAGATAAGTACAAACTAAATACTATTTGTACTAGTGGTAGTTGTCCTAACATGGGTGAATGTTGGGGCGAAGGTACTGCTACATTCATGATTTTAGGTAATATTTGTACGCGTTCTTGTGGGTTTTGCGGTGTTAAAACAGGAAGACCTGAAACTGTAGAATGGGACGAACCTGAAAAAGTAGCTCGATCTATAAAAATCATGAATATTAAACATGCGGTTATTACTTCTGTTGATAGAGATGATTTAAAAGATGGAGGTTCTATTATATGGGCTGAAACGGTTGAAGCGATTAGAAGAGCTAACCCTAACACAACTTTAGAAACACTAATTCCAGATTTTCAAGGTAATACGAAGCTTATAGATCGAATTATTGAAGTGCATCCTGAAGTTGTTTCTCATAATATGGAAACCGTTAGAAGGTTAACAAGAGAAGTAAGAATTCAAGCAAAATATGATAGAAGTTTAGGTGTTTTAAAATACCTAAAAGAGAACGGGATGAGAACTAAATCTGGTATTATGCTTGGTTTAGGTGAAACTGAAGAAGAGGTTATCGAAACAATGAAAGACCTTAGAAATGTTGGTTTAGATATTATCACTATTGGTCAGTATTTACAACCTACCAAAAAACATTTACCTGTTAAAGAATTTATTACTCCAGAACAGTTTAAGAAATACGAAACTTTAGGAAAAGAAATGGGATTCATGTATGTGGAAAGTGGAGCTTTAGTAAGGTCTTCTTACAAAGCACACAAACATGCTAGCTAACATTCTATTATTAATTTCTTAACAATAAAGGTTTTAAAAGTTAAAAAAATGTAAATAATAAAATAAATACACATTTATGTGGTAAATATTATTAATTTTGGCACGTAAATTGAAAACATATAATTGTTAACAATAATAATTGTTTTCATTGTGTAAATTATTTGAATTAGTTGATTAACGAAAAGCCACCTCAATGAGGTGGCTTTTTGATTATATTAATAATTTATATTTTCTTGATTTCGAATTAAAGTCCGATTGTGAAGATTATACAAATTAGAATTGCTATAAAAATTAAAAAAATAAAATATAAAAATTTTCTAAAACTATTGGTTATTAGTTTTTTATAGAATTCAGTTGTTTTTAAGATAATATTTGCAATGATTACCATTATAGCTACTGGCAAAGCAAATATGAACAAAACAAAGAGTAAACCCAAAAAACCCTCTGGACTTCCACAAAATAGTTTAAACATGGATTCTAGTTTATTCTAAATATCCCATTTTTCTCATCCAGTCATCGTTAAACATTTTTCCAACATAACGACTTCCGTGATCATGAAATAATACTACTACAACATCATCTTCATTAAAATGCTCTTTTAACTGTAACAAACCTTTCATAGCTGCTCCGGCAGAGTTCCCTAAGAACATTCCTTCTTTCTTAGCTAATAACTGTGTATACACTGCTGCATCTTTATCAGTAACCTTAGTAAACCCATCAATAATACTAAAATCAACGTTCTTCGGTAAAATATCTTCCCCAATACCTTCTGTTACATAAGGATAAATCTCATTTTCATCAAATACACCCGTTTCATGGTATTTTTTAAAAACAGAACCGTAAGTATCAATTCCCCAAACCTTTACATTTGGATTTTTCTCTTTTAAATATTTTCCAACTCCCGAAATAGTTCCTCCAGTTCCTACTCCAACAACAAAATGAGTAATTTTTCCTTCGGTTTGTTCCCAAATTTCTGGCCCAGTACTCTCATAATGACCTTTTGCATTACTTGGGTTATCATATTGGTTTACATACCAAGCATTCTCTGTTTCCTCTGCTAATCTTCTTGAAACTGAATAGTAACTTCTAGGATCATCTGGTTCTACATTCGTAGGACAAACTACAACCTCTGCTCCAACAGCTTTTAAAATATCAACTTTTTCTTTACTTTGCTTATCTGCCATTACAAAAACACACTTGTATCCTTTAACAATTGCAGCTAAAGCTAATCCCATTCCTGTGTTTCCTGAAGTTCCTTCAATGATTGTTCCTCCTGGCTTTAATCTTCCATCAGCCTCAGCATCTTCTATCATTTTTAGAGCCATTCTGTCTTTTACTGAATTACCTGGGTTAAAAGTTTCGTACTTAGCTAATACTAAACAAGGTAATTCTTCGGCTAGTTTATTAATTTTAACTAAAGGAGTGTTTCCAATAGTCTCAAGAATATTCTTTGCGTAATTCATGTTCTTTGATTTGTTGTGCAAATATATAAGTTTGGAAATTTGTTTTGTATGCGTCTATAAAAAAATCCGCCTAAGCGGATTTTATATTTTTAATTGAACCAAATAATGAACGATTTCATTTTTGCTAAATCGGGAATTTGTTCAATAGACACTTTTTTCATGTTATAATCACTTAAACCTAGACCTTCTTTATCTATGGCAATAGTGGCATTTAAATCATCTATAAAAACCGTAACCGAAGAAAATGAAGGCTCTATTTTACTTATAGCATTGTTTGAATTAATTTCATTGAATGTAGAATTAATATTCAATCCTTTTTCTGTTTTAAAGCGTTCATCAAAAATTTCAACACTTTTTATAACAGAAGTCGAATCTAATTGCTCTTTTGGTATAATACTCAGTAAAAGTTTTCCTCCTTTTTCATATACCTCATATACATCATCATCTTGAAAATAATTATTTCCTTTAGCTCCTTCGCTTAATATTTTTACTAAAGAATCTTTAGCAAAAATTTTATCTAATTCTTGTACAGTAGTTTTTGTAGTTAATTGCCCAACCTTTCCTTTCGCAATCGTAAATTTATCTTTTCCACATTGAACAAATAAAAATGAAATACAAAGTATTGATACAATTTTAGTTAATTTTTTCATGTAAGTTTAATTTCAAAATATAACGTTTCTTTTTGCTATTTAGTTTATAGTACTTTCTTTAAAATCCCAAAAACAGCTCTAATAAAAGTAGCACTTGTTAGTACTTTTACAACTGGATTTTGTCGAGTGCTTCTTGATGAAGAACTTGTACTTCTTTTCTTTCTAATTTTTTCTTCTTCTCTTCTTCTATCTTCTTCTGTTTTTTCTTTGTTGATGCGCTCAATTTTTTCTTCTAACAATTCATAAGCACTTTCTCTATCAATACTCTTATTGTACTTATCAACTAGTTTAGAATTATCTAGCACCTCTTGGATTTCTCTATCAGTAAGAACATCCATTCTACTCATTGGTGCTCTAAGCATAGTTCTTGCTAAAGGAGTTGGAATTCCTTTTTCATTTAAGGCCGTAATAAATGCTTCTCCAATACCTAGTTGTGTTAATGCTTCACTAGTATTATAAAACTCAGAATCTGGATAATTTTCAGCAGCTAACTTTAATGCTTTTCTATCTTTAGCTGTAAATGCACGTAAAGCATGTTGAACTTTCATTCCTAATTGTGCTAAAACATCTTCAGGAACATCTTTAGGGTTTTGAGTTACAAAATACAACCCAATTCCTTTTGATCGTATTAACTTTACAATGCTTTCAATTTGGCTTAATAATGCTTTTGATGCTTCATCAAAAACTAAATGTGCCTCATCTATAAAAATAATTAACTCTGGTCTACCACTATCTCCTTGTTCTGGAAAAGTTTCATATACTTCTGCTAATAATTGAAGCATAAATGTTGAAAATAACTTTGGTTTGTCTTGAATATCGGTTAATCTTAAAACAGATATTACTCCTCTTCCATTTTCATCTACTCTAGTTAAGTCATCAACTTCAAAAGATTTTTCACCAAAAAACAATTCACCTCCTTGCTGCTCTAACTCGACAATTTTTCTAAGAATAGCACCTGTACTAGAAGTTGAAATCCTACCGTATTCTGTTGCAATTTCATCTTTTCCTTCTGCTGTTACGAATTGTAACATCTTTTTAAAATCTTTTAAATCAAGTAATGGTAAATGATTATCATCACAATATTTAAAAATAATTGCTACAATTCCAGATTGTGCTTCTGTTAAATCTAATATTCTAGAGAGCAATACTGGACCAAATTCAGAAACTGTAGCTCTAAGACGAACTCCATCTTGTTCTGAAATTGATAAAATTTCAATTGGAAATTTTTTTGCATCAAAAGGAATTCCGATTTTCTCATGTCTTTCGTCTATTTTAGCATGCCCCGGACTTGGTTGTCCTAGACCACTTAAATCTCCTTTGACATCCATTAATAATACGGGAATTCCTTTTTCAGACATATTTTCTGCTAGTACTTGTAATGTTTTAGTTTTACCTGTACCTGTAGCTCCAGCTATTAATCCATGCCTGTTTAACGTTTTTAGAGGAATATTTACCAGTGCATTTGTGACTGTTTCTTCTCCTAACATTCCTGCTCCCAGAGTAATAAAATCTCCTTTACACTTATATCCTTCAGAGATATAATTAAAAAACGCCTCCGTCTGACTCATCTTATATTTTTTGATAAAAATACTATTAAAATCAGCATTTCAAAATTAATTTTTAGTAACAATACAACAGTTTATGGAACTACAATATGTAATATCATTAAATATTTTTATTATGAAACACTCAATTTTAAATCTCAAAGGAGTTAAAAAACTAAACAAAAACGAATTACAACACATTAAAGGAGAATTAAATGTTGGTAATTTCTGTCCTGAAGGCAGCTTTAGATGTACCTGTCCATCTGGATGGAGTTTCTGTGCAACTTCTGTAAGTTTCTGTATGAGTCGCTGTGATTGGGATCCTAGTCCAAGTTTTTAAACTAAATCACTCTGTACTGAAAGTACAGAGGTTTTATTATACTGGGGACTAAAAGTCCCCTTTTTCATTCTAATATAAAATTAGAATTATC
>NZ_SLXM01000012.1 GCF_004345825.1 Tenacibaculum skagerrakense | reverse complement strand
TAAGAAATCAGAATATATTTTAGGGTTTAGACGTATTAAATTAGATTTTATTATTGGTAAGTCTAAGTTCAAATACTCTTTCGAAAGACTTTTACCTTCATATGTTCCCTTCTTGATATTATCATTAAATTCTGGGTAATATAATTCGGCTTGAGCAAAACTTAAGGAGATTATAAAGGACAGCTTTAGAATAAGAATTTTTCTTTTCATAATTATTGACAACGTATTTGTGTATGATTTTTTGCGGGAAAAGGACGCAAGTTCTTTTCCGTTGTTGCGGAAAGATAATTAATAAGATTGAATTTCCGGCGAGGTCCCGAAACTTCGGGACAGCCGCAATTAATTATACACGGTGTTGTACTTTCGTTATTTTAAAATAAAATAAAATTTTTAAAATACTTACAATGATTAAAAAAAGTGCTAGAGATATTTATAATTATCTTTACGCCAAGCCAAAGTAGATACAAATTAAAGCTATAGTGTTAAAAAAACCGTGTACGGCAATAACAAACCACAAATCGTATTTGCGTAAGTAGAATATCAGAGCTATAAGTGCTCCGGTAATCCAAGTAACAAGTTGTCCTGTAATGCCTTGTTGACTGTGCATAAAGCCGAAAAATCCAGTAACTAGGACAATATTAAACACTATGCTAATTTTGCTTTCTCCAAAGAATTTGACAAATTGTCGCATAAAAAAACCTCTAAAAATAATTTCTTCTCCAAATCCTGCTGTAGCCCATACTAATAATAACCAGACGATGGTGAGTTGAAGGTTCCCTTTCAATTGGCTCATACTCGAATAATCAATAGGAATTCCTGTTAACATCTCGATTCCAGGAACTATTGCAATGACATAAAAAACAAAGAGTACTATAGCTACCAATGGGGCAAAAATAAGAAGATTTTTTGCGTTGAATTTTGCACGTTGAAAACCAAGTGCTGAAAATGGTTTTCCTTTGTATTCTATATAATTAGCTATAATGATGATTATAGAGATAATTATATTTTCAAAAGGTGTTCTGTTGATTGGTCCAAAGTATATGAAATAAATAATCGCCATTGTGATTAATGGAATTAATGTTTGTTGTAAGGTAATTTTATTCATCATTTTTAATTTTAAATTCTAAGCGAAATAATGAACAAAATCTCTGATAATCCCTTTAAATACTTTTGTTTTTACTGAATGGTAGTAAATTTATAACTGAATAGTTGCTAGTTTTTGTTATGTTTTATTGAAACCAATTCATAAATGCTTTTCGTTTGTAACGACTGATATTGATTTCAGCAATCGCATCGTTTTCAATGGAAGCTTTTAATCGAATACGCAACTTGCTATTTTCGATTTTTTCAATTTGGGCTATAGCATCTTTGTGAATAATAATTTGCCTATTGGCTCTAAAAAACAATTGATCGTTTATTTTTTCTTCGAGCTCATTCAATGTAAAATCGGTGCTGATTGTTGTGCCATTATTTTGAACCGTATATACAATTTTGTTTTCGCTGTAAAAGCACGCAATATTTTCATAGGTAAGCTTCGTCATTTTCGCGCCGCTTTCAATAGTAATTTCAGCATCTTTTATGGATAACTTATATAAATTGTATATGTCTTGTGCATACCATAAACCTATGAAAATAAAACTCACCAATAAGGAGATTAGCAAACCGATTAATAAATAATAGAACTCTGTCTGTCCATCTGCAACTTTATTGAAAATAATATTTACAGGAATATACATGATTGTAATATATCCTAGAGTAGAAGCCATAAACCATACGATGGTTATAATTTCTATCTTTTTAGAGAAATATTTTTTCTTGTAAAATTTAAAATTAAGATAAGCTATGATTCCAATGAGAATAAATAAAACAATAGACGACAGAAAACCTTCTATAGGGAATCTATACGATTCACTATCTGGAAAACTATCGCGCGTTGCTAAATGATTTACCACTAAAGAGAAAACCATCAATATAATTGCTTTCTGAATCCAACTCCATGCAGAACTACTGATAAATTTATGCCATGCTGTTTTTACTTTATTTTTGGTTTGTTGTGTAGTAATCATGAATTAGAAACTCTTTTCTTGTAAGATTCAAAAGTAAATAATAATTTCTCCAAGAATATGTTTAAAATATTTTTAAATTTTACCCGAGTGAGTGTATTTTGTATAATTTTTCTAAAGAACTTCATTATTGGTTAGCAGTTTGTCATAATGAAGCACAACGTATTTGTGTATGATTTTTTGCGTGAAAGGACGCGAGTCGTTTTCCAATGTTGCGGAAAGATAATTAATAAGATTGAATTTCCGCTGAGGTCCCGAAGCTTCGGGACAGCAGCAATTAATTACACGCTTTGTTGTGCACAGTTATTTGTTTTTCTTTCAGTTTAATCAAATCTTTCATTTTGAAGTATCTGTTTTCAGTGTAATTTTCCTCACAATACTTTAAATATTTCTTTCCAATTCTTTTCTTTACTTTATTTTCTAACGCAGTTTTTGCAATAAAGTAATTAAAAGAAAGTTTATGTTCGGGTAATCTTTTTTTGCACTTTTCTAAAAATTTAATTGCTCCATTTGGGTTATTTAGATGTAAATAGGCGTCAATAGCTTTTGTAAAATTAAAATAAAATACACGAGGCGAAATATCTTTGAATTCATCTACAGTCTTATTCCAAAACTCAATTGTTTTAGGATATTCCTCCATATAAAAGTATTGATTGGCTCTATCTAAAGTGTTAGAAAAAAACACACCTTTTTTTGAAGTATAGTCTATTAAGTATTCATACATTTCTATGTCCTTGTCATCAATGATTTTTCCAAAAAAGAAATCAATGTCATTCTCATTTAGATTTGGGCTAAAACCATAATTTATATAAATATCATTCTGATAATTTTCTACATAATCTTTAAAATTTTGATAATTCAAGCAGTTTCGATAATCTTGAAAAACAAACAATAATCCATCTAACAGTGATTTTGAAGGTACATTTTGGTGGTCGGCATTATAGGTTTTTTTTTATAAACTTAATTCTTTCATTTTTACTTTTTAGAAACAACTTTTCAATTGATTTTCCTGCATCAATTCTATCTTGTGTGTCATATTCTGCATTAGCAATAAAATAATAAAGCTTCTCACCTTTATAGTCTTTAAAATAAGTTGAAATGTTATTACTAACATCATTGTAAAGATTCTCACTAATGTTTATAAATCCTCTAAAAGGATTATCTTTTTCCATCATTAATAAGTGATTGTATTCGGCTCCGTCTGAATGTCCAATTATTGTATTAAAACCTGATGTTGCATATTCGCTATTAATTAACGGAATAACTTCATTAAAGATGAAATTTTTGAATCTAATTCCATTTTTGCTCCAAAAAATATCAAGTTCATTTCCTCTATCTTTTTGAGGGATACCTACCAATATAGTTTTTGGTATAGAATTGAATTTTATAAGTTGTGTTAAATAACTTGATGCAATCTCAAAATTATAATTAGCATCTGTAATATAGACAACTGGATATTTATTTTCTTTAGAATAATCTGTTGGTAATAAAACTTTAATTTCTCTTTTCTCATTTAAAACTTTTGAGACAATGTTTTTTATATCTCCCGAATTTTGAGTTTGACTATTAATTATTTGAAAAAATAAAATTGTAATTATTAGATGTTTAAAACTCATTTTCTTGTTTTATTAAATTGTGCACAACGTATTTGTGTATGATTTTTTGCGGGAAAAGGACGCGAGTTCTTTTCCGATGTTGCGGAAAGATAATTAATAAGATTGAATTTCCGGTGAGGTCCCGAAGCTTCGGGACAGCCGCAATTAATTATACACCGTGTTGTGCTACGTTTTACCAAAACAAAGGTCTTTTACAATAATAACATTTATCGATTCCAGATGTATTTATTTTACTTGATAAATTTTCGTAAGAAAGAGTTTCTATTGTTTTTTTAAATTCAGAAAGAGTCTTTTTATTTAATGTTTGAAGAGTTATTGTCAGGTAATTATTTTTGTAAGCGATGTAATTATTACTGAAATACTTTTCTCCAATTCTAAAGTCGTGTCTAAAGATATAATTATCACCAATTTTTTTTGATAATTTCTTTAAGGAATTTGAGTTAAGAATTTCATGTTTCAGAATTTCACACTCTTCTTGGAAAAATTTATTTAAACTTTCAAAAGATTGTCTTCCTGTTATAAGTCCATAATTACAGATTTTAAACTCTAAAGAGCTTTTATTCTCTAAATCAGTAAAGGATTGAACATTACTACAGGAGTCTAGTGTTTTTTGAGTTAGTGATGACGGAATCTTAATCCTCATGTTATGAAATTCTATAACTCGTGTTTCGTTAGATTTGTCATTACAGGAAAGTAATGTGAAAATAAATAAGATAAATGATAATTTTCTCATTAATCGTTTTAATGTTGCACAACGTATTTGTATAACTGTTGTTACGGGATTAAAGTTACGTATTTTGTTTAAAAACTAGTGTTAGTAATTACTGAGTGGATTCGGACGTAGTCGAATCCGCCGTTATTGCGGTAAGTGATATTTACGTTTTCCATGATTTTTGGAAAGGATACATAAAAAGTGTATTTTTTCCTTTATAATTAGGGGTTTTAAAAGGTTTTTATTTTCTGTTTTGTTTTTCATTTCCTGTTTTTTTGGAAAACAAATATACTTTTACTTTCCCTTTTTCATTCCCTTTTTTTGTTTATATTTGAAAATGTAAAAAGAAAAAATATGTATTTTTATTTAAAAAAGCCCAACGAAGAAAAAGTAACGGGAATAGACTTGATTCATTATGTAAAGGATGAGCCAAGTAGTAACAAAAACTTCAAGTATAGTACAAAACAAAAAATACTTCCAAGTGAGTGGGATTTCGAGAATAGATATCCAAAATCAAAGAGAGGAACTTCAGGAAAGAAGAATAAACAAATCGCTTTAGAGTTAGATAAGTTCAAAAGGTTGTTAGAAAATACTATTACAGATTTTCAACGAAACGATAGACCGCTTACAAAGGCGGATTTGAGAATGATTTTCGATAGGAGATTCAAACATAATTATCAGAAAAAAGATTGTCCTATAGTTTTAAAAGATGCTATTCAATTTTATATCGATACCAAGACAAAGAATGATAAACCGTCTAAGGCTTGGCTTACTATTAATAATAATTTACGAAAGAAAGTAACCTTATATGATATCTACAGAGAAAGGACAACTTTGTTTGGAGATTTAAACCAAGATTGGTTGGAGGGGTATTGTGGTTTTCTTCGCAATTTTAACTCTTTAGTTGATAAGAAAAAAGCAAAGGAGTTAAATGCTCAAGTACAAAGCAATAATAATTATAATGACAATACGCTGTATGGTCATTTGAAAATATTGTTTGGGTTTTTAGACTGGGCAAAAGAAAATTATGAAATCAAGGTTAAGAAGTTGAAGAATACAATTAAAACTTATCCTACGGGAAGAGTGCATTTAACGGATGAAGAAGTAGAACTTTTAGAAAATGTAGAGTTGGAAGATACGTTTCAAGATACTGTAAGAGATTTATTTTTAATTGGTATTTATTCAGGACAGCGTTTTTCTGATTATTCGGTTTTTGAAAAGGAAGATGTTGTTAAAACTCCTGACGGTGATATGATAATTAAAAAGTCTCAAAAAACCGTTCGAGAAAGTTTTATACCAATAACGCCTGACTTAGATAGTTTATTAGAAAAATACAATTGGAAGCTTCCTTGTGTTCACAAGGACGATTTTAATATCGAGATTAAACAGATTTGTAAGAAAGCAGGTATAAACAGCTCTCAAAAGAAGATGCGCAAAAAAGGAAGTGAGAAAAAAGTTACTTACTACGAGAAGTGGGAGGGAATAAGTACCCATACCGCAAGAAGAACCTTTATAACCTTATCCGCAGAGCGAGGGATGCCCGACCATATCATAATGGCGGTAACAGGGATTAGTAAACCTGAAACTTTACAGAAATATAAAAAGACAAGCCAAGAGAGTGTAAGTCGTTATATGTTCAAAGCATGGTCTAAAAAGTCCGCTTAATGACTTTAAAGATTTGTAATATATCATCAAGCTGTAATTCAAAATCTACATATTCAGGGCTATCATTTCTACTACTGCAAATGATAGTCTTTTTTTCTTTATTAAACTGAGTAATATCTTTATGAAAAATATTTTTTTCTGTCAAAATCACCCAACCGCTATCACTCGGTCTAAAACCATCTTCCCAATGATGTTTTCCAAGTTCACGACCTAATAGAGAAGCTCCGCTCGGTGTATCATATAACATTCCGCCATTCATACTCATACTATAGGTTTTAAACCCAAGGTAATTTCCTTTTCCAAACTGGTCAACACAAAAAGTAGTCTCATCCCAATCATAGGTAAAAGAATCATCTTTTAGTGATCTGAGATAAGAGTTATATCTGTTAAAAGATAAATACCTTACGGTAACATCAAAACTACCATCTTTTTTTTCTGTGAACTTATTACCGTTGGTATTGATATATACATTATCGGGGATAGGTTCAGATTGGTTTTTCGTAAGTGTTCCTATTCCTGTTAACAGATAGGTGTAGTTAATATCCTTGAATATATCAGTTATCTGCTGTGCAATTTTTTGGGTAATGTTATTTTTTCCGTTTTTGATATTGTACAGGAAAGAATTTGTAGAGTATCCAAGTTCTTGGGATAATTTATTGGCACTCATTCCGATATGGTCTAAGAGTTCTTTAAAAATGACTGCACTCTCTTTTCTTTTGTTCATGGCTTCAATGGTTTTAACACATTTTATATAGGTTTTTATAATTCAAAAAACTATATTTGAAATGTATAAATGAGGTTAAATACTCATCAAAAATAGGTAAAATGTTTATTTTTTCCTAATTTTTATACAAAAAGGCACAAAAAAAGAAAAAGTAGTACCAATTAAAAATAGACAAGCTATGACAAAATCGGATTTTTTTAAAGCAAATATTGAGGCTTTGAACATTTTTAAAGAAAATGACACCATGTTAAGCGTTGAACAGTGTGGAGATTTTTTAAAAGCTCATCCAAATACCATTAAAAGCCGTATTGAAAAAGAACGGATAAAAGCAGTATTTCAAGGAGGCAAATATCATATTCCAAAGATTCAGTTTTTAGAAAAGTTAACAACAGATTTAGATATGAGTACTCCTGTTAAATTATTAGTCATTGATAATGTAAAGGCATTTACAGTTTTCAACGCAAATGCAACCATTTTTACTGTTGAAGGATGCGCAAATTATTTACAGGTACACGCAAGAACAATAAAGAACCGTATCAAAACAGATACGATTACTTCAATAACCAAATCGGGTAAATTTTATATTCCCAAACTTCAATTTTTAGAAAGTCTAACCTACAGCTTTGAACATGATATGTTAGAGGCTAGTTAAACATACCACGGGAATAAGTGCTACTTATTCAAACTAAAGTAACCCACGTGAAGGTCGTGGGTTACTAACTAAACTAATCATTGAATAATCCCCACTATTCTAATGATGCGCGAATGTAAGAATATTTAGAATCAAAATTCTTTTAAAAATATCTGAAAAATAAAAACCCCAGCCAACGAGAACTGACTAGGGAAAATTGCTATGAAAAAGAAACTACCCGTCGGTAGTCTTATGAAAGTACTAAGTTATGGAAAAAAAGCAAGAAAATATAGGGAAAAAGACGGTACTAACGGTAATAGGGCAGTATAATACAAAGGTTCGAGCGTACTTGGCTCAAAACAAACTAGATGCTATTACCCAGTACACTATTAAAATTTTTAAAGATACTGCACAACGCAAAAAGTATAGTGATGCGCAATACAATAAAGCTGTTGAAGAGTTTAATAGTACACATGGTTTATTGCTACTCAAACGAGGCGCAGAGCAAACGCAAGCAAACGCAACAAGCTATAATTATATCAATTTTCCATACCTAAATAGAGAGGGTATGAAAAGTGCTATGGATAAGTACCGCAGGTATGTATATGAATATAATACCGAAGTTCAGAAAGAGAATAAAGAAATCACTAGGTACAATAAAGCTGTTGAGCTACCTAAGTGTATTGAGCTCAGAGATCTTAAAAAGATTACCCAGGTATATGAGAATAAACAGGGGTTATTTGCAAGAGAGTACAACAAAGCGGTTGAGGCACTAAGTAAAGAGTTGCAAGTAAGCTATCTTCCTAAAAAACGTATTCAAAAGGTAAAATATACCAGTGAACTAGTCTTTAATGTGCTAGTAGGATTTTATATCTCACAGCTGAAATCGCGCAATACTTATTTACAAGCAGTCGGCAGACCAACCCGAGTGCTTAAAAATGACTTACCAAAATTAAAGATAGATAACCGCAAATTAGCAACTCATACCATTTTAGGAATACCTAGATTAGATTTTTGTAAGAAAACGGCTCAAAACCATATAAAAAGACTTCGTGAAGCTGGAGTGTTAATCAATTATCATTACACGAATCAATACAAGCCAATTTCAGTACATTTTAATACCACTATTGTACAAGTTTTAGAGGGAAAATCTCCAAAAAAACAAAATTCACAAAATCAATTAGTTACTAGAGAGTGCGAGAAAAAGTTACCTTATAATAGTGATAGTAGTATATATATAAAAAGAAAAGAAATAAAAGACTATGAAAATTTCATAGCCAGAGAAAAATGTGGTTTGGAATCCAAGGGGAGTGTGTGTCCTGCGGACGGCTACAAGAACACCACAGAAATAAGTACTGCAAAAAGGCAAACTAGGGCGCGCGAGCATCGAAGTATGATGCGCAAATTACTACCTGATTTTTTACAAACCACGCCCGAAAATTCAGGAACAAGCTCGGTACTAACACGAAATTTCTTATCAAAGCTAATGGATGATAGGGAACTAGCGCAAGAACTTACTACAGGCAAGTATAATAGCTATACAGGGCTTTCCTATCACTATTTGCGCAAAATAGAGCAGTACGGGAATGTAAGTACGGATGAGTTTAGGGCTGTTTTGATACAGGATGTTATTAAATCTTCTGCTAAGATATGGAAGCATCACAGCTCTGTTCATGTAGGAAGTTGGAAAAATGCTATCAATGAGTTAAACGAGGTGTTATTTAGTGGAATAACCCAAAAGGAAACACTTATAGAAAAGCTGAAAGAGTATCGTTTTAAACTGGAGTTTGCTCGTAAGTGGTTTTTAAAGCATAATCACAACGCATTATATCCGTCCTTGTATTTTGATGTGAATCGTAAAAGCTCTAGTGGAGTAGGCTTTTTTGGATTGCATTCTGTATGGGTTTCGCACCAAAAATATAAAAGCAAAAAATCGCAAGAGCAAAACGCAAGCAGGCGCAATGAAAGCGCAAGAGTACGCAAAGCTAGCGCAAAACGTAGGCTAGACAATGCAATCAGGGCATATAGAAAGGGAAAATACACAGCCAAACAGCTTTATGATTATGTACAAGACAACTTGCCTTATGAGTATGTAACAGAACTAACCAATACACTTGGAAATACAATGACCGCTTAAAAAACAATATGAAAAAGAGAACCAACAAAAAATGTATCTGCGGAAAAAACCGCTCCATTATTTGTGCTACTTGTAGCAGGATAAAAATGGTGATACTCCTTAAGAAAGGGAATACAGCCTATAAATACAAGAGCAGTACCAAAGGTTATTCAAACCCTGTATGGTATAGTCCTGTAAGTAAGAATAACAAACCTGTGCGGCTTGTAATAAATAGTATGTACAAACGCTTTGAGAAATCCATCTACAAAGGAATAACAAACAAAGTGATGTTTTATGATAATTATACCAAAGAGTTAATTATCAGTATGTAATTGTTAAATGAATTAAATAATTGGGAGGATGAGACAAGAAAATTTAGAGAAAAACTTAAAATGCTTTTTAACGGCAGAAGTAAAAGATGGACAGAGGGTGTTTAAGATTGTGGATGGAACACACTACTCGATGCGTAATGCTCATGTTTTTTATCAAGGGGTTACTGCTAATAAAGGGGAGACTATTAGTGCTTATATGGCTATGGGTAGGGCTATTGAAAAACTATATCGCAATTGGTATGCAAGGAATCAGAATGTTGTTGTAATGTACTACAGTAACAAGAAAAAGAACAAAAAATAGAATAGCCTATGAATACTTACGAAAAATGGCAGGAACTAGAGGAAGATAGAGCCTTTTGGGAGGCAAAAAGAGAAACGCAAGAAAGCGCAAAAAAACGCAAGAATAACGCAGTAAAACGCAAAATCATTAAAAAAGTGAGGTATGAAAATTAAACAAGAAGAGAACGGTAATATAGTAATAACAGGAGCTAACGGAGATATATTATACATCTTACCGAGTATGTATGTGCATCAACACAAGCGCAAGAAAAACGCAATTTTACTGAATAATTCTCCTTCCTATGGGAGTGAACTTTCGGGAATTTCGATTCTGGCAAATAATGTAAATAGTGTAGGAGATGTTCATTTTAACGGCGATGTTAAGCAGTTAAAAGAGTTACTAAGTACACAAATTGCGGTTAGTGGTATTGTGTCTAACAAACAAGAACCGCTAACAAAAGAGAATGATCCTAATTATGTAGCATACCTTCAAGCAAACACCTTTGAAAAGCTACTAGCCTTTGTAAAAGCTAATAAATCAAATATAGGAGGAGTAACTGTAAGAGACGGTAAAATAGTAGAAGAAGAATATTTATGTCAATTTGAGACTTTTATTATCAGGGTAACGCTTAATTATATCTACAGAGTAGATAAGCCGAATTTAGTTAATGAAGTTTTAATGTTTGGTAGTACAACCTATGTGTTAAAACCTGTCAAAGTATATCAGTATGATGTTAATGATGAGATTGTAGAATATCAGTATAGAGAAGTTTAAAAGTCAATTTAAAAGAAGAACTTATGAAAGGAATTTACACTAAGAAAAAGCTTTTTGAGAAGTACTATTATTTACCAGAAAGAGAAATAAGAGCAACTATTAATGAGATTATTGCAGAGACAAGGAGTTTGCCTTTAGAAATAGCTAAGTTTAAAAAAAATCTTCGCCCTAGTGAGGTGCGAAGATTTTTAGAGGTTTATGATTTGGATTAGAGATGATATGAATAAATTTTGTCATCTAACTTATCAACTGTCCTACTTTGTTAACCACTTTGTATTCCATTTCGTCAAATTCATTAAAGTGTGCTTTTCCGCATTTAATTTTCAGTCGTTCGTCACCAGTTAATTTAGTTAAATCAACTTCTGGTGTTCCTGTTTCTTTAGTTTCAGCAACAAAATAAATTTTCTTATCATCTTCAAATATTAAAGCCCAATCAGGATTGTAATTCCCTATTGGTGTTGGAATTTTAAACCAATTTGGGAGTTTAAAATAGAACTTAATTTGGTCACTTGATTCACAATCTTTTGCAAATTTACTTTCAACACCTGAATCTAAAGGTATAAATTCCTCATAAATAGTTTTGGATGTATCCGTGACTTTAAATGAAAAATCGTTTAAATAAACTTCTAACTCTTGAGCTTTAAAAAGAGTCATTTCGTAATCGGCTCCTCCAATTTTATGATACTTAATCCCGTCTATCATTAAATCATATAAAGTTCTTTTTATGGCTTGTGTGGTTAAGTCTAAAAACAATTGTGGGTTAATTAAAATATCTCCAATTCTGTCAGACTTGCTCAAAATTTCTTGAATGGTTGAACGAGTTAACTCTGTTTTACTTTGGATATAACCTAAAACGTCTGGAATTTTCCAAGAGTAATTGTCAAATGAATCTACCTTTTCTCCTTTATATTCTGCTTCAATACCTTCGTCAGACATATTAATAGATACCTTTGTCGAACGAATAGAAGGTGCTTTGATTTCGGGTAAATCTTTTACCGCTTTTGAAGCAAAAGTGATTAGCTCATCTGTTTTATAGTCCACTCGATAAGTCGTTTTCTTTTTCAGGTTTTCCCATATCTCCAAGAATTTTGGATCAGCTTCAAATCCTTTTCTGTATTTGATTGTAGTTCGCTCTCGTTTGTTTTTTATTCTACCTTTAAACTCTACACCACAATCGTCTTCGATTTCTTTTTGTAAAGTTTTTGCAAAGTCATCATACGATTCATTGGCGATAACTGTTAATCGGTTGATGTTTTGGTCATAAGTTCTTTCCAACTTTCCGTCATCTGTTTTCCTCACCGCTAATCGTAAACCTCTTCCAATTTCTTGACGTTTTTTTATGTCGGATTTAGTTTCATTTAAAGTACAAATCTGAAATACATTCGGATTATCCCAACCTTCTCGAAGTGCTGAATGCGAGAATATAAAACGAAGCGAGTTATCAATATCCAACAACTTTTCTTTGTCTTTCATTATCAGACTGTAAGTGTCGTCATCTGCTTTTGTTTCGCCTGAAGTGTCTTTGAATTTTCCTTTTTTGTCTTGTGAGAAATAGCCATTGTGAACTTCATTGACAGGAAACCTGTTTAATTCCTTAAATGCAGGTTTTGAAATGTATTCCTGGTAGATTTCTTCAAACCATTCTGCAAATTTTCCTTTGTGCGGATTTCCTGCTGAATCGTAATGTCTGTAGTTGGCAACCTTGTCGATGAAGAACAGCGAAAGCACTTTTATTCCTAATTTGTTTAGGCGTTTCTCTTTCTTTAAATGTTCTTCAACCGTTTTGCGAATTTGAAATTCCATCACTTCATCATTCAATCCACCTTGACTGTCTCCTTTGTACAAAAGATTTCCGTTTGAAATAGAAATACAATTGTTTGTTGCGTCTATCTCTTCAATGATATAGCCATCTGAGTAAATTTCTCGTTCGTTGGATAGTTTGTATAAATCGTCTCCAACTTTCACGGAAACAGATTTCTTTTTTACGCCTCCTTTGTCGTTTACATTGATTGAAACTTTTGCTGTAACCTTTGTTTTAGTCGCTTTGATAGAATCTACCTGTACAAAAGCATCATTATATGCGTTTTCTTCAACTATTGAATCTACTTCAATCTGTTTAACCAAACCTAAATCGTAGGCTTTTACAGGATTTAAGCTGTAAGTAAGGTTGTATTGATTTCTGTGTGTTGCCGAATAGCGAAGTGTACAAAGTCCATTTAGGTTTTCAATAGCCGAAATACGTTTTTCGGTTTCCATATTTTGTGGCTCGTCAACAATAACTATTGGATTTACAGACTGAATAAATTCAATGGGTTTTCTTCCGTTGGCTCTGTAATGTGGTTGGTTGATAATATTTTGGTCTTTGGCAAACGAATCAATGTTAATTACCAAAACTTCAATGTTGTTATTGGTTGCAAAACCTCTTAAAGTTGAAACTTTTGAGCTATCATACACCTGAAAATTAAGTGGAATATTGTCGTACAGGTTTTGGAAATGCTCGTGAGTTATTTCCAAGTTTTTTAAAACACCTTCTCGAATTGCCACAGACGGAACAACAATCACAAACTTTTTAAAGCCATAGGCTTTATTGAGTTCATAAATGCTTCGCAAGTACACATAGGTCTTTCCCGTTCCTGTTTCCATTTCAATAGAAAAGTGCATTCCGTCTAAATTCTTACTTTGCTCAATATCGTTTTGCTCTTGAACCGATTGCAAGTTTTTTAAGATTTGCTCTTCTGACAAGATTAGGTTGTTACTTACGCCATTTATTAGGTCTAAAGTACCTTCTTCCTTTAGGTTAAATTCCATTATGGAATCCTCTAAAGGTTGCCCTTCAAACAAGTCTGTTATGGACTTTATGGCGTCTTGCTGATATTGTAGGTTGGAATCGAATGTTAACTTCATATTCTATTCTTTGTATTTCCAAATTTCATCTGATTCATTTCCATCTTTTTTATTTAATTCAATTTTTTTTGAATAACTACAGATGTAATTTACCCTATCCTCTGGAAGATTATTATGGCTGGCTATAACTCTAGTTGAACGCCATTCTTTTGAATGGTTCGGTTTGGTATTCTTTTTTAGCCAATTTTCAACTCTTTTTGTGTCACAATATTTTAAAATCCATTTTCTGCAAAGGTCAGCTATCCAAATTACTAATCCAGCGATTGCACCACCTACAGCGCCAATAATTATGCCATCAGAAATTGTTTCTTCGCACATTTTAAATTGTTTTAAATTCTACACCTGCATCTTTCATTTGTAAAGAAGCATTAGTTTTTAGTTGGTCATTACCTTGAAATAACTTGTCTAATGCTATTACTTTTTGTGGCTTACTTGCAATAACTGAATCAATGATTTCTTGATTGGCTTTTTCCAAAATCAATACGAGTTCCGTTTCATTAATGGCATAAAAACCCTCTTTTGATTCAATAGTGCTGTTTAAGTCTTTGCCACTTTTGAGCAAGAGTTCATACACCATATTTTCGGTGGTGGCATTTTTTGCAACTGGGTCAACAAACAGTTTCATTTGCTCCTCTAAAGCCTGTTTGTCTTTGCCTGTAATTTGTTGCCATTGCTTAAAGTTACTGTCTGAAAGTTTTAGGACTTTAAATCCTAAATCTCCCTTAAATTCAGGATTTTCCTCTTGTATTTTTTTTCCAGCTCTTCTTATTCTTTCTTTCGCTATATCAGCTATAGTTTTATAACCTGCTTTATAGGCTTCGGAATCTTCATAACATTTTTCGGCTAACTGAACAGAGATACATTTTCTGTTTCCATCATCCTCAGTATTTATTTGCATAACTGCATCTGCGGTGGTTCCTGAACCTGAAAAGAAATCAAGGACTAGGAAGTCCTTTTCGTTGTGAAAAAGTTGCATTACTCGCTTAACGAGTTGAGACGGTTTTGGTGTATCGAAAATCGTCAGTTCCTCGAATAATTGCTTAATTTCTGCATTTGCCATTCTTGTAGTTCCATACAATTCTCCTTGCCACAAGTTTTCAGGCACTCTTCCTTCTTGATTTGCCAAGTATATTTTTCGAATTATCTTGGTTTCATCCGAATTGAAAACTATTTCACCTGATTCAATTTTCTCATTTATTGTTTCTTCTTTCCATCTCCAACCTTTTTCTGGTGGCGGAATTACATTTCCATTTGGTGTTTTAATATCGAAGCATAAAGTCTTTCTGAAATTTGGGCTTCTTACATCTCCACTTCGCCAATCACCATTTGGGTCATTATCAGGATTAGAGTAGTTTTTATTATCTTCTCCCGTTCTTGGAAACCTGAAATTTGGTGTGTCATCTGATTTTATATAAACCAATTGATAATTAAACTGCCTTGAAAAGAATCGTTCATCATTTTTGCTTTGCTCTGTGTGTTTCCAAACAACATTTCCGACAAAATTCTCCTCTCCGAAAATTTCATTCATCAAAAGCCTAAGGTTATGCACTTCATTATCGTCAATGGATATAAAAATGACTCCATCTTGTTTAAGTAAGTTTTTTGCTAAGTAAAGTCGAGGCATCATCATATTGAGCCAATTGCTATGGTATTGTCCATTTTCTTTACTATTCTTTTTGAACATACCATCTTTAGTCATGTAGCCCTCTTCGTCCTTATCGCCAACACGTTTTTCGTATTCTTCTTTGGTTTCAGAGAATTTGTCTGGATAAATAAACGAGTCGTTTCCTGTATTGTATGGTGGGTCTATGTAAATCATTTTCACCTTACCGAAGTAGCTTTTTTGAAGCACTTTCAGCACTTCCAAGTTTTCTCCCTCAATAAAAATATGTTCCGTATCGTCAAAATTTACGCTTTCGTCTTTAGCAGGCACGAGTGTTTTTGTCGTAGGTGCTTGTAATACTTTAAAGGCTTCACTTTTTCCTGCCCAGTTTAAAACATAACGTTCGTTAGAGAAATTAATATCTTCTCCAAGTGTAGCTTTAAGTTTTTCCCAATCTACTTTACCTTCGGTAAATACCTCTGGTAATACTTGTTTAAGAGTGTTTAATTTTTCTTGTTCAGGAGTAAGACTTGTTCCGTCCATAAGGTTAAAATGTTTAGGTCTTATTTTCTATAGCTTAATTAAGCTACTAAAGTAAAATAATTATTTCTATTCAAT
This sequence comes from Tenacibaculum skagerrakense, assembly GCF_004345825.1. Lineage (GTDB taxonomy): Bacteria > Bacteroidota > Bacteroidia > Flavobacteriales > Flavobacteriaceae > Polaribacter > Polaribacter skagerrakensis. The sequence continues at coordinate 40,368 of NZ_SLXM01000012.1, read as the reverse complement.
ACAGAGGTGCTGTAAAAAGAAGATGTTTTATTACTCCTAAGTTTCAAATCCTCACAAAAACTAACGAACCTTTACTAAACTTCACTAAACCTTTCCAATCCTAAAAGCACTCTTTATCATCACCTTACTTTAGCAGTAAGAAAAAGAAAATGGTGAATAGTAAAGCAATCAATACCATATTATACCGTCCACTAAAAAAGGGAAGGAAATACGATGATTTAATTCCGTTTAGTGATTGTAGCAGTACTAAAATTGCGAGTGGCAATACCAAGGTTGCTATTGATAGTATGGCAATGTGGTCAAAGAGATATAAGCACCACACGGCGTTACTTTCCAAAAAAGAGTTTGCGAGCCTACCTCTTGATAAATTATGTAAGAAGTTACACGGCTTTTTGTACGAGCATCTACAATATAAAATAGATGAGTACGACCAGTTATTACGAAGTCCTGCCTGTGCTTGGACAACACGAGCAGAGGGCTTGGATTGTAAGAGCTATAGCATTTTCGCTAGCTGTGTTTTACAGAATTGCGGTGTTTCACATTACCTGCGCAGGGTGGTCACCAACGAGGGGGAGGGATTTAGTCATGTGTACGTTATTGTTCCTAAAAATCAACACACATACGATTTAGAAAAGGGATATTATACTATTGACGGCACATTAAAAACATTTAAGGAGCAACACATATACAAGTCTGATGATGTTTTTATTGCTGCAAACACTACTGGATTATCGGGAGGTGTTGGCTCGTCTATTACCGAGGGAGTAGGCAAACTTGTAAGCTATGCAGTTGATGAGTTTATAGCTGAGATGAACTCATGTAGTGGTTCGGTGTATGATGCTTCTGTAGTGGAGCTTAAAATTCGTCGTGACCTAAGAGACAAATTACAGGTTAAGATAGATGATTTAGGCGATGCTATTCTTTACAGCAACAGGGCTAGAATCCAGCACTTGTTCAACGAGATTTTTAAGGAAGTTGATTTAGGAATTGCCCATTTGCGCAATGAGACGGCTTATAGTTCTTTTGAGCATTGCGACGCAGAGACTTTAGCAAATGCCTTAGCCTTTGCCGAGAAGTTAAAAATCTTTATTGATAATTTTTACAAGGAGTTTAAAAAGGTAAATACAAGATATACTATAGAGGAGTTTACCAAGAGAGCCAATGTAAATAGTCGCACCTTGTATTTTGTTGTTCCTAATGATACCAACCCTATTGTAGCAGACTACCGTTTTATTGTTTTAAGAGAAGAAGAAAACACCAAAAAGGTAGCCCCAATATTTCCATTTGAAGCAAACATACATACTTGGCTTCAAGGAAATCTAACACGCTTAGCACAGCTATATACAGACGGCAGGGAAAAGGCGTATGAAAAAGAAATTACCCCAATTATTAACAAGATTATTGACCTTAGAGAAAAGGCAACTTTAGGAGGGGAAATGCTCTATTATTTTGAACAACCACTACAACGAGAATTGTATCGTATTTGGCTTGCATACGATACGGATTATGTAGAGCAACTCAAAGAAAAGGCACAAGGAGAACTCACAGCCAATGAGCTTGCATTAAGGGATTATGAGGCTCGATTTGCCCAGACCATTGCAGAGGATAAAAGCGCAAAAAAGCGCAAGGCTTTAAAGATGCAATTGGGTATTGGAGGTTTGGTATCGGCTTTATTGTATGTGTATTTTAAAAAAAGGTAACAGTTATGAATGAAGAATTTGACACAATTAACAAAAGCCCTACACGAGGGCTGAATGGTTGGTTTGACGGTTTTTGCCCCTCTAATGGGATTGCAGATAGATTGAACAATCAGGCTAAGGGAGTTTGGGCAGAGAAAGCGGAGTGGGATAGAAAAATGGAGGCTCTTAAAAATGGAAAACAAGCGGCAGAGTGGGAGTCTTTAAAGAAAGAAGTGAGACGCTTGGAAGAAGAGATTAAGAGTGAACAGATAAAACTCAATCAAGAACAAGGGATTGCAGATGCTTTAGGACTAGGTGCATGGTGTAATGGAGCGGTTTCAAAACGCAAGAAAGCAGAGGAGAGTTTGCGAAGTGCTGAAAAGTCACTAGGAGAAATCAAAGGAGCGTTTGAGACACTAGAAGAGCAGCAACGAGCGGGTATCACAACAGCCAATCAGGTAATTGCAAGCAATCGCACCAAGTTAGAGGCTATTAAGGGGCAGATAGTTGTGTTACGAGAGAAAATAGCACGCTATAAAGCCGAGCGAGACAATAAGGTAGTAGCAACGTCAACGGACAATCCTATTTCCTTACAAAACGCCAAAACAAAATCGATTATCGGTAAGCTTAAAGAAAATGCTTTGCCTATTGCAGGAGGATTAGCACTAGTAGGCGCACTTGTGTATGTGCAGATGCGTAAGCCAAAAAGGAAAAGAAGAGTAGTACAAGTGTAATTAAAAAAAGAGCTATGGATTTAGTAAAGACACATTTTTTGTTGGCTGAACAAAAGGAGCAAGAGATACGAAAAAAAGATAGGCGACAAGCCCTAAGTGGGCTTCATGGAGACGGTAGTTTTTGGGATGGGGCAAATCTGATGGGTATTTTAAATACTATCGGAGGTACATGGACACAGATTGAACAGGCAAAAAATGGGAAGCCCGTTTATGTTCAAAATGCCAGTGGAGGACAACAAAACATCGCTCCTGAATTACTCGCTAAGTTAGAACAGCAGGCTGCGGCAAATCAGACCTCGGTTGAAAATCTAATGCGTGTTATGGAACTACAATTTAAAAACCAATCGCCACCAAAAAAGGATAATACCTTATTGTATTTAGGGATTGGTACGGCAGGGGTAATAGCCTTTGGAACAATCATTTATTTAATCAGTAAAAAGTAACATTATGAAGAAAGAGAAAGTTGTAAACTCCCTTGTGAGTTTGGCTAGTTTGACTGCTGGAGCTGCGGGTTCACGTTTGGCAGTAGAGCATCTACCTGTAAAGAACACTTCTTTAAAAAGATGGGGTTTGGTCTTGGGAGGTATTGCAGGTGCATCGGTTTTAGACAGAAAAAGTAGAGGCAGAAAAATCGGGCAGGATATTGCCATTTCGGTAGCTGTAACTCAAGCAGGATATTTGTTAAAAGATTGGTTGGGTGATAAGTTCAAGGATAACAAAATCATGGCGCAGGCTTTAGGAAACCCAACGAGTTCTTATATGGGATTAGACAGTAGTGATTTTTTAGCAAGTTATACGCGTCCAAACTATGATTTTATTGCCGAAGATGTGGCGTATGAGGACGTACAAGAATTTGCAGAATAGAGAAAAAGAAAAACAGTAAACAATTAATTAAAAAAGAAAAAGAAAGATGAATTTTTTAAGAAACGAAGAGCCGTATTTGAGAATTACCGAGTATTTAAAGTATAAAAACTCGATGCGTAAGGAGAATGAGAAGTGGAACATTAGTGCTATGAAACCGATGCCAAGCTTTTTATATGCCAATAAAAAGGTAGATATCGGAGGTACGGTTTCCTTACTAACGGGTTCGTCGGTTGCCAAGCGAGGCGTGACCAACTTTGACGGAAATAGTCTTGTAAAGGGGCGTGTTTTTGTGGCAAGTGGTATTACGATGAAATATGCTATCGCTGATGCAAATACTGGAGAGCAAGATGTGGCGTATAGTTTGTCTCAAATGCCGAATGTTCTGATGCAATCTACTTTAGTGGTAAAGCAAAAGAATGAGATTTTAATCGAGCTACCTATTAGCGATATGTTAGCCTCTACCGAGAATGGCAATCATTACTTTAAGTTAGGCTCTTTTGCCTTATTGGAAGATGATACCATTACCGAGATTGAGATTCAATACCCAGAGGGAGCGAGATTGGATTTAGAGACAGGAAAGGCACTGTTTGCCTCTGCGAGATTATCAGGTTTTGTGACCTATCAAAAACGATAAGTAGCTCTAGTAGTAAACCAAAACTTTGCGCCGATATAGGCGCAAGGTTTTAAAACAACAAACGCATGAAAAGGATATTTAAACGCATACAGGTAAACAAGGAGTTATTAAAGCTAAACCCACTAGTAAAAGATTTTAGTGAGTATTTGGAAAATGAAATACACGATACCATTCCTTCAGGAAAAGTAAAAGGAGCGTATTTTATTTCATACTTACCTGATACAATACCTACACTCAGTTCGGGAGAAGGTGGTGTTATCAATCCAAATTTTTCACTTACCAGTATGCTCTCACATACTAATATTACTTTAAAAGACAGTAGAGGGCATTTGCTAACAGAACCAACCGATATAAAGGATTATGAGCATAAAAAGGGCGGTTATGGTTTAGGATTTAAGGAACTAGATTTTCAAAGTAGCAATGAGCGCATCAGTATTGCTTGGGAGACTATTACGGGCAAGCCCATTTTAGGAGAGTTTGTGTTTATCATCGAATCGGATAACTGCGGATGTTAATTATGAATGTAGGATATGCTATAGAAACGTTTACCGATGATTTTCAAATTGACTTTGCTAAGAAAGAGAAGTGTAGAGGCATTGTAAAGTTAGAGGTATTTGTGATAAGCCCAAGTATTCCGCTATTGGTAAAGGACGGTTCAGGAATGCGTATAGTAGCAGACGATACTCCTTTTGTTATTGAATCGAATTACCCAATTGTAAAAGGAATCATTCGATTTGAATTTTCAGAGAATAGTGAGCTACTAGATATAAACGAGAAACAGGAAAAGAAAGCACTAGTAAGGTATTTGTATAGTGAGAAATGAATTATTGAACATACTAACAGATCATTTAACAGCATCTAGCACTCATGTTGTCAAGATTGAAAAGGACGGTAGTAAGCTTGTTAAGACAGGCAGTAAAAGACGTTATGCTTTTAGTCTTGAAGATATTGTACAAAAGTATGGTTCAATTGCTCATTTTTTAGAGGCATTACCCGAGAAAGGTTTTGATAAACAGGTGGTATTTACCTTACAAAAGGTATATGGTAGTGCTACAAAAACTACCTATCACTTAGTAAATAGAATTACAGAAGATTTAATTGTAAACGATATGAATGAGCAGGAATATATAGGAAGTGCAGTACCAATGAATAACAATACTTCTAATTTTTTAGGTACTCCCGAACTAGTGGCAAAAATGGTTGAGGCTGAACGCTCGGCAGATTATAAAGAGCAGGTACAGGAGTTAAAAGAACGAGTAAAGGATTTACGCTCTAAAAATCGCAGTTTAGAGGAGAAAAACAACTCACTCACCTTAAAACTAGATACGGCTAAGGAGCGAGAGGAACTACGAGTGGAGCGAGAACTATTGAAGAAAAAAAGTTTTTTAGAAACACCTGCCTTTGAAAAGACAATGGAGACATTAGGCGGAATGATACCTAAAGTTTTGGAAGTTGCAGGAGCAAATGGAGTTATTGCACAAACAGGGCTTTCAAGTCCAAACATTTCACAGGTACATAAAGCATTTATTCAAAAGCTTTCTACTATGGGAGTAAGTGATGAGCAAATCCTGTTTTTTAATTATTTGCTAGATAATTGGAAAGAAGATTTGATAGCCTATACTGCAAATTATATCGAAGAAAAAGAAAATAATTATGAAGATACAGAATAAACAAGAAGCCTTAAAGGTGTTGGGGAATTTGCCTGAGAAAGTACTGATTAGAATGGCAGAGCTTTCACAAAATGAAAAAGCAAAAAGTTATTTCACTTGTCCTATCAAATACGGAGCAGTTAAAGGCTTTTTAAAATAAAAGGAGCTATGAAAAAGAAAAAGGAAATCTCTAAAAGTGTTGGGAAGATTGTTAGTAAAGAGACTACTAAAAAGATAGGTTCAACAGCGCATAGTGTTAGTGATTTTATCCTTGAGTATAAAAAACCACTACTGATGGCAGGCGGTATTTTTTTAGGTTGGTATATCATTCGTAGTACGCGAAAAGGAATAGAGAAAGCCTTTGAGGACAAGTCAGAGCAGGTTACTATCAATCTACCTATCAATACTCAAAACACTACGATTACCAAAACACAATCACAGCAATTTGCCCAACAACTTTTAGATGCAAGTAATCAAATGGAACCGCTATGGGGAACAGATGAAGAGACGGTAAAAAAAGTGTTTTTACAGCTCAAGACTGCGGAGGATTTTAAACTGGTATATGAGGCTTTTGGATATAAAAATTATAACGGTTGGAACTCTCCACCTGTAGGCATTTTTAGGTATTTGGATACTTATGAGCCGAGAGATTTGGTGTACTGGTTAAAGAGTGAGATTAAGCCTTCCGATGGAGAGGTGTATGATATTGTCAAGGCTCGTATTGAGAGTGCGGGTTGGGTATTTTAAAAGAACAGAAAAAAAGAAAAAGGATTATGGAAGCGGATTTACCAATTTATGGCTTAGCCTGTCCTGAACTAAGACAAGCGCAAAGCGAATTTGATACACAAGAAACACAAAATTGCAGATGTATGAAAAGCACTAAAAAACCACCGATACTTTTATTACAGGGTATAATTACCGATTCAAAAACCAAAGCTCCCTTTGAGGCAGGACTAGTTAATGTATATAATGTTACCAGAGGTACAGGAACGCTCCCTGATGCAAAAGGAATGTATGAGTTACAGGCATCTTATAACGATGAGATTCGCATTTCTTTTGTAGGGTATAAAACAGTTACGCTCAAAGCTTCTGAGTTACCCAAAGCAATTGAACTGCAAGAACAAACCGAGAGTTTAGATGAAGTGATTATCACAGGAAAGAAAAAGAACTACATGGTAGCAGGATTAGGGCTTACGGCAATACTACTTATGTATGTTGTAGCGGAGGATGATAAAGGGAAAAAGAAAAAAGTTACAACCTGATGCGTATGGAGTTTATAATGGAACATTGGGAGAAGTTAGCAGGAGCAGTTGGGGTGGTGGTTTCTTTTTTAGCAGGGCTTAAAATGCGAAATGTGCAATTACAGCAAGCTAAAGAAGAAGCCTTAGAGAAGCGTTACAATGCAGAGCTTCAAAAACTGGAGAACTACAAACGAGCTTTTGAGATTAACTCAGAAATGATTGAGAGTGTAAAGAGTGATTTTTTGGCTCGTATTCAATCCTTGAGTGCTTATATCGAGCAGTTAGAACAGATGAACAAGAAACTACATCAGATAATTGCCGAACAACAAGAACGACTAGATAAGTACAGTAGTAAATATGGTGTAGATATTTAAAAATACTTGATATGAAAAACAGCACATTAATAGGTTTGGGAGTAGGTATGGTGGTGGTTTCATTAGTTGGGTTTGTGAGTTATAAGAAAATGCAACTAGAGGATTTAGTAAAGCAGTTAGAATTTAAGGTATCTAACATCAGTAACTTTAATTTAACCTTTAAGGATATTGCAATGGATCTGCATTTAAAAGCTTTAAACCCTACTAGCGAAACACTCTATATCAATACTGGTTTTATAAAAGCTAAAATACTAAGGGTATATCATAAGAAAACAAATAAACTATTAGCCTTTACAAATTTAGATACCAATACCATTGATATTCCAAGTGGCGGGGTATATAATTTCACGCCCATACATATAAAAATACCGCTACTTACATCAGGGGAGTTGTTACTCAATCAATTAATTACAAAAAGCGAATTGCAAAAGGATTTTACAAAGGATTTAGCCTTTGAGTTAGAGGTAACGGGATTAGGAAAAAGAAGTGTTATAAAATTTTAAAAAGAAAGAGAAAATGGCAAGCTATGAATTATTTAAACCCACTTTAGAAAGGGCAGAGGGAGGGTATCAAAATTTGGTAAATGACAAAGGGAATTACAACTCTAAAAAAGAACGAGTAGGAACAAAGTACGGTATTTCAGCAAAGTTTTATGAAAAGGTAATAGGCAGACCGCCAAGTGCGGAAGACATGAAAGGAATTACACGCTTTGAGGCTCATGTTTTATTTAAAAATGAGTTTTGGGATAAAATAAAGGCAGACCAAATACAAAGCCAAGGAGTTGCCGAAATGATTGCCGACCAAGCGATAAATGCCAATCCTAGTGTAGCTACTAAGATTGTGCAAACGAGTTTAAACAAACATTTTGGAAAACAGTTAGTAGTTGACGGAGTTGTAGGGGTAAAAACTATTGAAGCCATCAACTCGGTACACTGGGAGCAGTTGTTTATAAAAGTAGGGCAAGAACGATTGGAATATTATGAGAATTTAGAGGATTATAAATACTTCGCTAAGAGTTGGGATAGTCGTGTTTTTACTTTAGGTAGAAAGTTTGGTGTGATGATTAAAAAAAAAAGAAAGCGACGATGCTTTTAGGAGCAGTTGGAGCTGTACTGGTTAGTTATTGGTTGTATAAAGATTGGAAAAAGAAAAGAACATGATTAAAGAATTTAACGCCTTAAATGGCAAAGATGTTAGCAGAGAGGAGCTACAAAAAATGATTGCGAAAGCGAAGAAGAAAAACAACACAGAGGTTGTGTACCGATTGTCTAAAATCTTATTGGATAATCCGCAGTTTGACACTTTTACCATTAGTGTAAAAAAATATCCAACGGCTTTAAATGCTCCATATCATGTGGGGGCATATAAGGAAGCACTTACCGAGAATGGAAAACTTCGCAAGGGTTGGCGATTTGTAAAAGGGCGAATAGTAAAAACCGCTAAAATTCCAAAGCCATCTAAGAAAGAGGGGTTACAAAAAAGTGGAAGATTAAAAAAAGGCTATAAATATGCAAAGGGAGGTAAGATTGTAAAGATTACCTCAAAAAAAAAAGACTAGCTAGCCCGATAAAAACAAGTAAGGAGGCTTTAAATGATTTTCCAATAGAATTTTTAGCAGGATTAGATTATATAGAGGGAGATGTTCCTACAGGAAAAGGATTAGGTAAACCACAGCTATCTCCTAAAGAAATTTATGAGCATATCACCGATAAAATGGTTACGGCGGTTAAAAACGCTAAAGATGACTTTAAGGAGGTATGGGATGAGAACTATAGGAGTAAAGCAGGCTATTTAATCCCAAGAAATTTTAAAGGAGGCAATAGTTATCGAGGTGTAAATACCTTACTACTCAAAGGCGGAAATCTATTTCACATTTTCGACAATCCTTATTTCTTAACAGAAAAACAGATTGAGGACTTAAAAGGAAGTTTAAAGAAAGGTGCTAAAGGAGTGCTAGTTGTGTATTTCACAAGTTTATACAAATTCAACGGCAAAGCCAAAGATGAACCATTTACAAGTTATAGAAAAGAAGAAATGCTTGCACATTTAAAATCCATAGGCTATACAGCGCAACATTTTGATATACTAGTAAAGACCATACCGATTTTAAAACAGCATTTAGTGTTTAATGGTAGTGATATTAATGGTATCGATTTTAAGCTAGATAAATTAACTAAAGAGCAAAAGGCACGATTAGGTTATGTTGCTCCAAGTGATCCAAAGAACAAGGATGCTAAAAACCCTATTGCCGAGCTAATTATTAAAAACTTTCCAAAGGATAGTGCTAAGATAGTTCACGGACATAAAGGAGCGAGTTACAATATTATTAAGGATATTGTAAAGATGCCCGATTTTAAAGCCTTTGTTTCTTCAGAGGATTATTACAGCACTTTATTTCACGAAATGATTCATAGTACTGCTCATAACTCTAGGCTTAAAAGAACATTTGGACAACAATTTGGAGATTTGGATTACGCTAAGGAAGAACTTATAGCAGAGTTTGGAGCGGTTTTTTTATCAGCACAAGCAGGGATTTTATGGAAAACACAGAAAACTCATGCAGCGTATTTAAAGAATTGGCAACTCGCTACACAGCTGATGGGAGAGGATAGTAAGCTACTCATGCGAAGTGCTACAGAAGCACAAAAAGCAGTTGATTATCTCCTTCAAGTAAATGAAGATAAAGAGCCAAAGTTTTACGAGGATTTTAAAAAGGCTACAAAGGCTAATTTTAATGTTGAAGTAGAAAAAGTTAAGCCAAAAAGAAAGTCATTAGTTCCTGTTTCACTCTCAAGACCACAGGTGCAGAAAATTATCAAAGTACCAGGAGAAACGGTAGATAAAAATTCAGCAGCCTTTTTAAAGAAACAGCGTAAACACAAAGTTGTAAAGCGTTATGAAATAGCAGATAAAGACCTAGCCATATTCTTAGGAAACCTAGAGATAAAACCAAAGGAAAGTTTAGTGGCGACCATTGCAGGGAAACAAGGAAGCGGAAAAACACGATTTGCTTTTCGTTTTATTGATGCCCTTGCAAAGAGCTATAAAGTAGCGCATATTACAATGGAAGAACACAAAGACAGTGATTTGTATTGGGAGAAAGCAGATATGTATTTTAAAGGAGCAAATACCCTGCAAAATACCAATATCTTTAGTATGGAGAATATCTCAGAGCTTGATACCATAATAAAAACGCATGATGTTATTGTGATTGATAGTTTTGCTAAGCTGAAAGAACTGGATAGTAAACTTGAAATAGACACACATCTTAGAAAGAAATACGACGGAAAGCTGTTTTTAATTGTATTTCAACAAACCGCAGACGGGAAAATGAGAGGCGGTTCTAAAAGTGCTTTTGACGGAGACTGTATTTTTTACGTAGAGAAGTCTCCAGACTTTAAAAAGCATTATGTATATACCGATAAAAACCGTTATCAAAATAGGAATTTAGAAGAGCTACAGTATAATATTTATTCGGGGAAGTTAAACCAAATAGCTACAGAGAAGCAACCTAATTTACAAGAAGTGGAATTTTAAAGCTCCACTTATGGAGTATTATTTTAAATTAGCTAGATAAAATTAAAAAAAATATGAAGAAATTAGAAAGTTTAATAAAGTTTTTCCCACTTCTCTTACTATTGACAACGATTATGGGGTATTTAAGTTTACATACTTATTATGACTATTTTAATATTAGAATTTTAGATTATTTAATGTTGTCCGAAATTCCACTCTTATTCTTTGATAAAATAGTTATTGTAGGTGGGCTTATCCTATTTTTAATGATTGTTATGTTTTTTTTTGAATCTAGCTTAAAACTACCTGTATTTGAGGTGAATTTCAGAGTTGGTGAAAAAGAAAGAGTAAAAGTTTTAAGGGATAGAATACAAAAAGATGAAAAGAGTATTTCACAGAATAATAAACTATACATAGGTACTATGTTATTTTTAGTTGTATTCGATGTTATGACTGCATTTTTTACTGATAGAAAATTTTATTTTCCACCAGTATTATTCCTGTTTTTTGGGATAATTGTATATTACATGATAATTAAGATTATCACCGTAAATTTAATAAAAAAGGAAAGCGCCATTTCTGTAATTAGTAAATTACAACCAGTAATTACGATTCTTATTGTTTTTACAGTAGATACTTACAGTGCATCGTACAGAAAAGTTCAAAAAATAAAAAATGACAATGCTATAATTAAAGAAGTTTCTTTTAAATACAATAAAGAAAATATAAAAACAGATAGTCTTTTAGTTTATTTAGGAGAAACAAATCAGGCTTTATTTTTATATAGAAAGGATTCGATAAAGACCAAAATCTATAAAAAAAGTAATATTGATTATTTACAAATCAATTAGGAAGTTAGCGTTTTAATTATCTGCTTTAATTTGTACAATAGTTGAAATGTTTAAGAAATATACAATTATAATTTTCAATTTTTTTTTATAATAATAGGCTCTTCTAATGTTGAAATAAGAAGTTTATTTTCATTCATTCTGTTTACTAATTTCTCACTAAAATAAATCTCCTTTTCAGAATTATCAATATTGAAAATATCGTACTTAGGAAAGTCTTTTTTAAATACTAAGGTTTTAAAAGAGATTTCCTTTTTTAAGAATACTTCTTGGTTTTCATGTTGCTTTTGTAATTTCGATTTCTCCGTATCAACATAATCCCAAAAATCAAGCATCCAATGAAGCCAATAATATTGAATAATTTGCTCACCTTTTAAAACAGGAATAGGGTAGAACTGGTAAGCAGGAAGATGATGTTTTTTTAAGATGTTTTTTAGCTTGTTGCTTACCACATAACCAAACGGTAATTCTTTCAAAAACATAAGGTTTGGAACGCCTTTAGTTTCGTGTATTCGGATGCCATACTTAGCTTTTATATATCCGATTTCTTTGTTGTAAAAGAGAGTTATAGGTGTGCTTAGTGCTTCCAAATCTGAAATTTCAGATGGAATAACTTTATAGTATTTCATAGCTAGTGTTTTAGAAAATAGAAAGCCCATATTTAGACCTATTAAAGGGCTTTCTTTTATTCAACTAATTGTTATGAGAAATAATTAATTGATATTTAATGTTTTTAAGTAATGTTTAATCAAAAAAAGTTTATTAATTGAATAAATAATTTCATTAGCTTTTATTTTTAAAATAAGTACTGTAGCGAGAAATCCAACCGTTTTCAATTATTGGTTCAGCTTTCAACATTTCACTAATTTCTGTTAAGTCAATTTGATTATTTTTTTCTTTAAAAATAATTTTAAACCCATCATTTTCTTCAAAGATTCTTAAAATGTCAAATAAAAAACCTTTTAGAATTTCCGAAGTATAGTGTTCTATTTCGGTTTTTTGAGTTTCAGACATATTTTTAAATAAGTTCATATATCCCTCTGTCAAAGCTAAATCTTTAATATCATTCTTAATAAAGCTTAATTGATTATCGAAAGCTTCCTTAACAATTAACTTACCAAAAGTATCTAGTATTTCTTTATTTGATTTCATTTGTTTTTTATAAGAAGTTCAAAAAATCATTTAAGTTCATAGCTAATAAAAATAATATTATCAAAGGAAAAAGAAGGTTGAGAACTAAGCTCAAAATAAACTTAGTTATAGTAACTAAGTTCTTTTCTTTAAAAGAATAAAATAGTCCGAACGAACTCAAAATTAATCCTGTGAAAACGGATAGGGACAAAAAAGTTAATTTGATAAAACTCTCATTATGATTAAAAGAGAATAATAGTAAAAAGCTGATTAAAATGAGAGTTGCATTTGCAACTCCCATTTTTAATGATATATTTTTCATTCTATTACCAATTAACGGTGTATAAAATCATAAATAAATTATGTTTATAATAATCTAATTTATAATCTTTAGAGTTCATTTTTGAAAATGTATTGCGTAAAACTTCTTGGAATAACTTTTCAGGATCTTCCACATTGCTCAAATCTTTAGTTTCTTCATATTCCTCTTTATCAAAGAACCTAAGAAAATAATGTGCATAACTCTCATCGCGCATAGATTTATTAAAACATTTTTCATTTATAGGTAATATATTTATCTCTAAAGTATTTATAGAATCAATATAACTATATTTATAACTAGAGGGATATTTTTTTCCCTCAGTTAAAGTTCTAAACAACTCTAAATAGCTTTCTCCTTTTGAATTTTTAAGAATTTCAAGAGAAATCAAATGCTTTTCAAAACCATGAATATACCTTTTTAATCTTTCTCCTTTGTTAGGTAGAGATTCATAAACACAATCTTGATAATTTTTTTCAAATCTTAACTCTTGAGATTTTGCTTGTTTAATTATTACAAAAAAAATAACCAAAATTAAACCTAAAGGTTTTTGAGAAATTGATTTTATCATAATGGAGATTTCATAGGTGAGAGATAACCAAATTCGTATTTAATTATTTTGGCTTCCACTAAAAGTTTACAAAACTCTTTCGAAATGAGAATTCTCTTATAACCATTATCAAATTCTTCTTGTGTATAACAAATATTAAATTCAAAATTATTTTCAAAAGGAGGGAAAAAATCTAAAGTTTTACCAGAGTATTGTTTAACTCCACAATTAGGTTCATAAATATCAAATGCTGTACCATCAATAAGCAATTTACTTTTAGCTGTGGGTATATCTAGTTGAATTGTACATTCTAAAGGTTTTCCAGTCTTATGATCTAATACATCAATACATTTTAACCCTTGTGGAGCGAAGATCTCTTCATAAACTTCTCTTTTAAAAAACAAAATATCATGTTCCCAATGCAATGAAAAACTAAGTTGGTTTTTTTTCCATTTTGGCTTTTTGATTCTAAAGGGAGCTTTTTGTTTTCTTTTATTTCTAATAAAATTACATTCTTTAAAATCAAATACTTGTTTAGCATAACCCTGTTCAGGTTGAGGATATCCAATTGGGTCACCAACAGAATATAGTACATAATATTTAGCGTTGTCAATTTCTTCTTGTGTAAAAGTAACTCCAGTAAATATTACTTGAAATTCTTTTGGTTTTATTGACCTAAAAATATTTTTTTTATTATATCTCATCATAATTAGGTCATGCGTTTTTTCATCAACTGTAAAACCTTTAAAACCCTCTTGAATATTTCGACTTAATTTAAACTGTTTTAAGAATTCAACATCCTCTTTTCTCCAATATGCTGAAAATAAATATCTTTTTTCCATGTCACTAATTTAACCCTATTGCTTGTAAAAATTCTGGATAATCTGCATAAATTTCTTTTGCTGCAATTTTGATTTGTTCTAATGTAACATTATTTGTATTAGCCCCAGTCCAACCAGCACCATTTCCATAAGCGATTGCCTCTTTCCATAATTTTGTAAATTTTAAATAATGTTCATTACCTGAACCAGGTACAGAGCTTACGACTATACTTTTCCAATTGTTTGTATTAGAACCTAGCCATTGGGCAACTCCGGGTCTAGATAGAAACCTCTGTTCAATTAAGTGGTGAATTTGCATATAATTCTCAGTTCTATTAATCCCTAAGTTTCTTAAATGTAACTCGAGCTGAGAATAGGTTTGTATTCCATATTTACTTGCATGTAATAAAGATTTATATGCAGCAGAAAAAGTTGAGTTGGCAGCTGGTAAAAATACTGGGCTTAATCTAGTTAAGACTAAAGATAACTCTGTACTTACATATATAGTAGGAATAGATTGAAGTATCCTTACAGTTGCACCTCCGCCAACTGCAATAAGTGATGCTTGGATTACAGGTTTAAAACTTTCTACAGCAGTAAAAAGGATTGCTAAAACATAATCAAACTTTGCATTGAAATATTGTTGTCTAACTACTTTGTATAAATCCAGAACTTCTCCATATTTAAGATTTATTAATTGATCAGCAACATCTTCTACGAATTGCCCAAAAATTTTTTTATCCAAACTTCCAGCTCGTTTTAAGTATGATGACATTCTCAAAAATTCAGCTTTGTAGTCTAGAATATTATCTGAGTTTATTTCTGGTTCTGAATCGTTAATCAAATTATTAATTAAAGTAATTCTTTGTTCTTCAGTTATTAATGGGTTGCTGGCATGTGCTATTAAATTTTTAAATAAATCACTACTAATAACAGTTAATTCTACTTCAAACCTTGAGACATTTTTCGTATTCTGATACATCCATTTTTTCTGATTTATATCAGTAATATTCAGCTCTTTAATTAAACTAACTATTCTACCTCCATAATCAATTTCATTATTTATCTCATTTTTTTCAGTATTGTAATTTTCTCCAACTACAGAAATTATTTCATCGTCAGGAATAGGTTCAGAGTTTTCTTGTGCATCAAGAGCTTTTGCATCTGCAAGTCTAATTATGAATTCATCGGCTTTTTCAGGATTAGCATTTAACCATTCGTATTGGTTTTTATCTCTTATTTGAAATTGCTGAACAATTTTATCAACATTAAGTGATGCACCCATAGGTGTTCGGCTTTTCAGTCTATTTAATTCAGCATTCATTAATGCTTGATGCTCAGCCTTAGCTACAGAAGTATAAAATGGACTGTTATTGTATTTATCTTTTAAAATAATTTTCCAATGGTCAGCATGGAATAAATTGTATTCTGTGTAATTCTTTTCGACCTCATTTTCAATAAAATTTGGAGTTGCTATTTCTATTGTATTATGAAACTTTTCAAATACACCATCAGGAAGAAAATGTGGGTAGTTAACGTACTGAGTATGATCTTGAAAATAAAGTTGAAGTTGTATCATGTTTAATCTATCCCAATAATTATATCCATGATATAAACTGTTCTTTTTATTAAAAGCTAAATTTTCTAACTCGCTGTAGTTAGATGATGAAATCATTGAGTTGATTTCATTTAACATTGCATAGTATTGGTCAGATTGCCAAAGTCCTTTAACAGTCGAAGTATTAACTGTGGCTCTAATGTTATTTAATTCACTAATGGTGCGAATATCTTTTAGCGGAACACCATTAACTTTAAAGTCAGCATATAATGAATTGTCCAAATTGCCCTTATTAATTTCGCCTTCTCGATATGAAAGAGCTTTTAGTCCTTTTAATCCTGTTTTTTCAGCATTGTTAGCATTATAGTAAGTTGAAGCTATTTTTTGTTTAGCAGATGGTGCATTATTTCTAATATAACTGTTTTCAGTTTTTCTGTAGAAATAGTTTCTTGCTTCGTCATAAGTGCTAAAAGTCTTGTTGTTTTTATAACCGATATAGTCTTTCATTAAATCGGTTTGATGGTTATACCAGTCACTAGCCTGTCTTTTAGCCGCTTCAATAACTGCTCTGTCATTCGCTATTGCATTTAAAAAATCACTACTAAATGAGAAATTAAAATTAGGAATATCACTGTTTACACAATTACATTCTCCGCCTGTAAGAGGTTGTTTTCCTAAATACTCATCATTTGTTGTACCATCTACATTTTTTAATTGAGCGTTCAATGTTGCTGTTAACGAAAACAACATTATTGCTAGGATTTTATATATACTTTTCATCTTTTTCACTTTATTTTTTTACAATAATTCTTGTTTTTCTTTCATTATCTACTAAAACAGTAACGATGTATAAACCTTTGTTAAAAGAGCTTCCATCGAAGTAATAATGATATTCTCCTGCCTTTTGAAAAGTACTTGGTTTAATGATCTGTTCATTGCCTCCGTTAATACTTGCTATTTTTACTGTTGTAGTTGCTTTTTTATCTAAAGCATAAGAAATGATTAAATCGTTTTGAAATGGGTTAGGATATAGTTTTACAAACTGTGCTTCTTGTTGTGTAAGAGCCTCTAAAGCATCATCTGACAATTCAATATCTGTGTTTTCAAAAGTTGTCTTCTTTTGAAGTACTAGTTTAATAGGAGCAGCAGGCTCGTTCCAATTATTAATAAAACTCTCAATAGTTCCTATTAAATAATTTTTTTCTCCAATCGTATTTTTAGAAAACTCAACTGAAAGTATTGAGTGATTTAATTCATTAGCAATACTTTCTTTAAAAGAAGTATGTGGAAGTTTAATCTGTAAATCATCATAATACAATGAATTATCTATTCTTGTAAAGTCAAGGTTTTTGTTTTCATCGTTTACATTCCATAACACAGAAAAGTTGTTTCCTTCTTCATCGTAGTTTATTTCAAGTTCAAAAGGAAGTTTTTGCTCAATGTTTTCTCCTGACCAATCAAACACCAACAAATGACCTTTCCACACACCATTTAAGCTAGTATCTTCTCCTAAACTTAAATTTTGAGTACTAGCATTACTAGAATTTGTGAAGGAAGCTTCAATGTCAGAGCTTTCAGTTTCAGAAGTATTTTCATCAGTAGCTACTTCATTTGTAACGGAAAAATCAGTGCCTAATAATTCATTAGCCTTTGCAATATCTTTAGCTACTCCATAGCCATAATAATAACAAACACCTAACCAATACTTAGCCATTGGATGCTTACTTTTTTCAAACCACTCAATTGCCTTTGTGTAATCTTGTTTGATATTTCCATATCCTTTTAGATATAAGTACCCAAGACTATAACTTGCTGTGCTGTTTCCATTTTCACTAGCTATCTCAAACCAATGTCTTGCTTTGTTAAAGTTGAGTTTACAACCTTTTCCGTATTTATACAACACCCCAAGGTCGGCAGCAGCAATTGGGTTGCCTTTTTTAGCAATAGGTTCTAATAATTCAAAAGCTTCTTTGTGTTTGTTTTCATCCTCAGAGTTCATATAAACTCTACCTAAAAGTATTTGTGAAGTAGTATCTCCATTTTTAGCACATGGAGTTAAAAATTCGATACTTTTTTGAATATCCTCCTCAGATAGTTCTTCTTTTTGTAGTAATTGTAATGCACTGCTTAAATTAGCATTACAATCGATTTCTTCTTCTTGTTGTGCATTCATTTTAGGAATGAAGAAACACAACGCGATACACGCGATTTTAATTGTTTTCATTTATGTTAGTATTTGATTCTATTTAATGGCGAAATTACCTATTGGTAATAAGATTGAGGTATGGTTTTCCCTTACTTTTAGTATGTTAAAACCGTACTTTTATATTTAACTATATACTGGTTAATTTAATCCAGAAATGTTACCCAATTTTTAAGAAAAATATTGATTTCTTTTAAGGTGAGTTTATCCGTTTTCTTTCTCGTTTCATTTTTATTGTTTTTAATTTAATTGTAATAATCAACCTAAGTTGTATTTCAAACTTAGGTCGATATAATCCTAGGGAAAACAGGATTGTAGTTTATTGGAGAGAAGAGAGTCCCCCGAAACCAAAAACTCCAAAAACTACTTTCTGTTTAACTACTTTAAGGAACATTTTGATCTGGTCGCAGAAAACTTACATTATGCTATATTCATTTTAGTATTAATTTTAAAATAGAAATTTGTAGTTTTCTGCTTTAGCAAATTTTAATTCTAATTATTTAAACTTTATCTTACTTATATGCAATATCTTAACCTTTAACTAGACTTATCTATTATAGTTAGTAACTTAATTTGTCTATATTTGAAAGTATAGATAGTTCAAATATACACCCAAATTTCGTATAAACAAAAAAAATACACTCTTTTTTCGTTTTTTAAACTATGAATCTAAAAATTGATGGAGAATTTGTTAAGTGGCTAAGAAAAGAACTTAACCTAAAACAACAAGAGTTGGCAGATAAGCTTGGTGTATCGTCACGAACTATTCAAAATTGGGAAGGAGATAAAAGAAATATTCCAGAGTTGGCTCAAAATGTTTTAAAGAATATGGCTATTAGGAGTAACTTAGTTACTGTAGAACAATCAGAGGGGAGTGAAGAATTGACAGAAGATGAGATTAATTTCCTATCCGATATAATCTTACTTAAAGAGGAAAAGGTTTTACAATTGCCTTTTTTTCAAAAATGGCTTAAAGAAAAAGTTTTAGCGGCTCAAATTGAGGCTATAAATAAATATAAAAAAAGTTAACCTAAAAACTTTCTTTTAAATATAGGCTATTCAAAATGTGTTCTAGTTCTTCAATATTTTTATCTATTTTTTTAATTTTTTGAAGTTTATATATAGAGTTTTTAAAGTTATTGATTAAAAGTGCAAACTTTTGATTTTTAGTTTTATTTAAAACACTATAATCTTGTAATAATTTTTCAAAAGATATTAAACTCTCCTCAAGAGATAATCTGTCCTGCTCTAAATCAATAAATAGCTTGCTTATATCTTTTTCTAATTCAAAAATTGTTTTCATAGTTTTAATTTACATATTTCTTATTCAATAAATTCAGTATTTCAAATCCTTGATTTAAAAAGCTGTTATTAGCTGTTTGTTGTTGTTCTCTTTTAAATTCCTCATGTTGAATTAACTTAATAATTAACTTAATAATAACTACTGATGCTAAACTTAGAACACCAATTGAGATATAATACCAATGTTTTGGAAAATCAGCTCTATACCATAAAGCCCATATAAGAAAGTAAAAGGAAACAGCACTAGAACAGATTGAAATAATGTTGATTATTTTTCGTAAGAGAATCTTTTCTAGCTTAGAAGCAACATATAGTAATAAAGCAGAAACATAAGATAAAAGGAGTGGCATACCGATAGCATACCACAACATCCTTTTAGATCGATAACCAAAATAAGTATGTTCTTTTCTGATTACCTCATATTCAGACTTTGATATTTCTTTATTTTTAAACTTATCCTTTGCATCTAAATACACTTCACTTACATCATTGGATGCAACCATGTGTAACATAGGAGCAGTTAAAAAGAATAAGGTTACAATGAAAACGAGAAATAGTCCTAAAACTCTAATCCCTGTCGTCAGGGTGCTGAATATCGTCTTTTTCTGTTTGTTTAATGTCTCCATCAATTAGCTTTTCGTTTTGTGGTGTACAGCTTGAAAAAATTAAAACAGTCACTAAACACATTAAAATAAACAATGTTTTTTTCATAATTACTCTATTTAAAATTAATACTTGAGTAAATATAACAACAGCTTATTTTATGCTAGCGTGATTGTATATAAAAAATTTAGATAGATAACTATTAAATAATTAGAAGTAAAAAGTTCTAAATTATTTGGTTTTATTTCAGGGGTGAATCTAAATACCTAAATTTACTTTGTAAATATAAATAAAATCTTTTTTTGAAAAGATGAGTTTGTTTTTTTAGGAAGAAAATTAAAATAAAGTTGTAGTTTGCTTTACGATTTAAAAGCTCTTTAAAATCACACCTAAAAACGGATAAAAAAAGGTTTACTTTCCCTTATAGCTTCCCTTAAGTTTTTTAAATACCTGTAAAACAAAAATTTAGTTATTTATAAGTCTATACCGCCGTAATTGCGGTTATACTTTGTTGTACGTAGTTTTTATTCATTCACATTTTTATATTTTTCCAAAACTTTTCTCAAGTGAATTCCGAATTCTTGATTGAAGGAATGATGGTTGTAGGTCAAATTATTTTGATTGCAATATTTGACAAATTCCTTATATCTTTCGGAATTAAATTTAGAAATTTGATAAAAACCAGGTAAAGTATCTATCTTTTGATTCAGTATTTTATTGTTTCTAAAAGTGTAGATAATTTTAAATTTCCGACTTTTCCTTTTTAGAGCCACATCAAGATAATTAGTGTTTTCCTCTATTGTAATAATTTTATTGCCATCAGAATTCATACTCAATAATTTAATCTTAGAGTCAAGTTCCTTTCCCCATAAAATTCCATCTATCAATTGAGTTTTATTTTCTATTTCTTTACTTCCATCAATAAACGTTTCACTATAATCATTTTCAATTAAAGAACTCACTTTTTCAATGTTGTAGTTATTTCTAGCATTGATAAAAGAGTTAACTATTTCTTTATTTTTTGAGTTATTAATTTTTGTCGAAGAGCAACTAATAATAATCAAAAAAACTGTTAGTAAAGTTTGTCTTAAAAAACTGTTTGTCATTCTATGGTTAAATTACGTACAACGTATTTGTGTATGATTTTTTGCGGGAAAAGGACGCGAGTCATTTTCCGATGTTGCGGAAAGATAATTAATAAGATTGAATTTCCGATGAGGAAATTCAGCCGCAATTAATTATACACCTTGTTGGGTTTAGTACTATTTTATTCTATTCTTATTAATTCATATTTTTCAGATATTCCAGATAGATTCTTTTCTGAAATTATAATTTCCATAGGAAAAGTGTTTGATACAAGTTTGGTTAGATTTACAACAGAATGAATAGGTAATTCAATTCGGTTAGTAACATACATTTTGTAAATTGTATTTCCTATATCGCTATTGATATCTTTTTTAATCAAAGTTAGTTTGTAACAATCATATCCATTTATTTTTTTTCTGTCTTTTCTGTTTTCAATTATCTCATATTTTTGGTTTTTAGCAAATAAATCATACTTTTTATAATTCACTGTTTTTGATTTGTCATAATAGTTTAAAATTCCATTACTTTTTTGAACCATTAAATAATCCCCAATCATTTTTCCGTTGAGTGCGATATGACGCCAAATAGAATCATTTTTTATTTCAATATGAATTTCCGTCTCTGGTGTTTGAGTAAGGAATTCAGATTTTTGTAATTTCTTAGTTTCTTTATTTGTTAAAGAATCCGTTTTTGGTTTAAATTCAATAGTTCGGTTTATCGAGAAAAACATAGATTTCTTGAAGACAAATTTTGTAGGTCGAGAATTTACTTCAGTCAGTTTTTTTGAAGTAGAACAACTTGTTAAAATCAGTAATAATAAAATATAGTTAATATGTTTCATTCGTATTAAACCCAACGTATTTGTGTATGAAAAGTTGCGATAATTTTAGTAGCAATTTTTCATTGATTTTTCATGATTTAAAATTAGTTATAATTTTTGATTTATAGATAATGCAGCTATTTTTTATACACCATGTTAGCTAATGTTGGAGAACACTAGTCAAAGTAAAAGCGATTTGAAAATTTTATACTGAAAGCAAACGAGACAGAATGCAAATACGAGCTTTTACAAAAAGGAACAATTTTCAGCCAGAAGTGAATAAGTAATTACAAGCCTTAATTGCATTTAGTTTGCGTGATTTGAGTTTTGTATAAAGCCTTTTTTTAGAATAAGAACGGGACAGAACGTTAAGCGATCATTTTCTATAAACTCAAAAAGGTTCTTTCTAGAAGTTAAAAATAAGCGGAGTTATCGGAAAAAGCCAGAGACTTTTCAAATACAAAATAAGAACCGACAATCAAATAGGAGAGAAGCAGGCAAATTAGCCGACAGATAAAACGTTTAGTTCTCTAAAAAAAGGATAAAACTGGAATTACTATTAAAAACCAAAATTTTAAAACTGACTTTTATTAATCAAAAAGAAAGTCTCACATTATTTTCGACAGTGTTTGCTAACGGTCTGGCTATGAGCAGTTGGGGATTTTTTACCCTAATTTTTCAGTTTAGCACTCACCTTTATTTTATTTACTTTCTGTTCATTTAATCACCTAAACCCCAATTGCTTATAGCCTTTGTTGTGTTTTCGTACTTTTTATTCAATTTCTTTTATTCCGATTTCTTTCAAATATTCGAATGTCTGATCGTAAAATTTCTTTGGTCGAGTTTGATCAATTTCACTGCTTTTAGGAATGTATAATACCATACCTTGTCTAGCTCGGGTAAGAAGAACTCGATAAGTGTTTTTCAAATATTCTTTATCTAACTCTTTGTTCATGTTTTGCCATTTAGTCCCTTTGAAACTCTGGTATTTCCAAGACTTACTATTCATATAAAAATTGCCTCCCCATGCCACACAAGCCCAATCAATTTCAAGACCTTGAATATCAAACTCTGTCGCTACCTCTTCCAAAAAATAAGAAGAACGGATATCTTGATTATTGTTTAAAAACCAATTAGGTGCAGATATTTCATTTTTGACATCAATGCCAATTGGTCTAAGTCTTCTGGCACCTGATGAACTAATCAAACCTATTCGTTCACTACCTTTCGCTTGTTGTCGTAACCAACTTTTTGCCTTTTCTAGTTCTCTAGTCAAAACGATTGGATATGAGTTTTTTATTTCTGAATAAATCTGTTTAGAGTTGTCTATGTTGACATTTAATAACTCATGAATAAAGTTTGACAATTTTTCAGATCGAAAAGATCTAACTGAAACTGCAAGATGTAAATCAGGTTCACTAATTCCGTTGTTAACTAGCCATTGTTTGGACTCTTGGGATTTTAAATAATTATCACTATCTAAAATTGAGTTTGAATAGTGTACATTCCAATCTGTAAAATGATTTCGTAAAGAATTTATCCATTCTTCCAAGCCTGCTTCACCTGTATTAATTTCCTGGCCTCCACCAATTAAACAGACAATAGTGCACCAATCAAAATGGCGGTTCATAACCTCAATTAAAAATTCAGGTTCCGACATGTTAAAATCATCTATTCCTTTTTTTCTTCGCATAAAGGAACTTGCTTGTTCTTTTGTCCAAGCCCTTTGTGCTTCGTCAAATACTACAACTTTCTCGATTGGTGCTTTGTCTGAAAGTAAGTTGTCGTCTCGAAAGTGGTGGATGTTTTGAATGAAAGCGTTTGCTTTAATAGCTGCTTGTTTCTTAGTGATTTTATTTCCGTTTTGCTTTGCTGTAAAATATTCATCTCTGGTGAGCGCTTCTCTAAGTACATCAACTAAAGGTCCATTTCCTGATAGAAAAACAGCATGTTCATCTTCATCTGCTTTCATTCTTTCAACTGCTATATTCAATCCCGCTAAGGTTTTACCTGCTCCTGGTACTCCGGTTACAAAACAAATTGATTTTATTTTTTCTCGTTTAGATTTCTCAATAGTTGCGTTTATACTATTTGCCGTCTTTGAAAGATTTATGGCTCCTGAGTCAGATCGTGTGATATCCTGCACATTATGTCCTTTGTACAAGGCTTGCGCTGCTTCCACTATTGTCGGAGTAGGTTTGTAAATAGACTTTTCCCAATATTCTATATCAATTGGTATATTATCGCTATTAACGAAAATTTGAATAGTGTCTGAAAGATTGTCTTTGTTGGTTTTTGCGGCCGTCTTATAATTTAATATATCACTGTTTGTTTGATTTATAATTGACGCATTAGTAGCTACTAAAATAGGTATGAGTTTTGTATGATGACTGCCTTCGTGAAAATTTTTAAGGTCAATTGTATAGTCAATCACTTGTTCAATGGCGTGTTTTTCATATCCACCTTCTCCTACTTTGAATTCAACAACAAAAATTACATCATTAACTATTATGATATTATCTACTCGCTTACCCATTCTGGGTATGGCAAATTCAAAATATATTTTCCCCTTTAAGTCCTTGAGCTGATTCTTGAGTACCTCAATCTGCTTTCTCCAAGCATTTATTTGTAATTCTTCAAGAGTTCGATTGCTATGATTAGCAGTTAATTCACCTAAAATACTCGAATCATTGTCAAGTATAAATTTTTGTATGCTATTCGAGTAATAGGATCTTTTCATTGATGATTTTCTTTTTTCACTGCTGTTCTAGTATGAAACACAACGTATTTGTGTATGATTTTTTGCGGGAAAAGGACGCGAGTCATTTTCCGTTGTTGCGGAAAGATAATTAATAAGATTGAATTTCCGCCGAGGAAATTCAGCCGCAATTAATTATACACCTTGTTGTGCAACGTATTTTTATTCAACATATTGATTGTCAGATCCGAAAAAATAATCATTTGTTTGTACATTATTAAACTCCGTAATTTCTCCATTATTTGCATTCATTTTAAAGTGATATTTCACTTCTGGAAAACAACTTGGTCCCATTATACTTCCTTCTCGAATTAATGTACTCGTTGACCAAACAAACGATTCAGTTCTTTTGTCAAACCACAAATCAATATTCAGTTTTTTATATGGGATCTTTCTACGAATTAATTCTGAGTGTACAGAATCTATTGGTATTAATTTGTCTCTAAATTCAGCTTTGGGAAAATCAATATCCTTAATTGTTTTTCCATTTGTATCTAGCATTAAATTTAGTCCGAGTTTTTCAATTCCGATTTCAGGTAATTTTAATTCATAAATCATTGAGTAAACAGGAAAATCAATAATTGAATCGCAATTGGATTTTTCTTTGTTTTGTCCCAAAATTGCTAAAAATTCACTCTCGCTATTCGTTCTCTCTATATCAATTGGTTCGTCTGATAGAGCATAGCCATTCTTAAATTCCAGTTTTTGGAAGTCATTTTTTCCCAATCTATTTTTCAGATAAGAGGTAAATTGATTCTGTATATCAATTGGAATTTTATTGATGTTATCAAACTCGGCAGAATAACAACTGTTTACATATTTATAACTTTCAGTTTTAGTAGCAAATTGGGGATATTTTTCACGAGAATATTTATTACAAGATACAAGCGATATAATTATTAATAAACTTAATATTGTCTTTTTCATCTATTCTTCATGTATTGTTGCGTTATGTTGCACAACGTTTATGTATAAGAATAGTTGCGGGTTTGTATGCGAGGAATTTCCATCGGAAATTCAGAAGTTACAAACACGCAAGGACCTTTGATTAAGCACTAAACCGCAATTATTTTTATACGGTGTTAGGTGTAGTTTTTATTATCCGCCACCATTCATTTGATTAATTAATGTTCCGTGCATGATTAGAAATGCTGGGTAGTATGAATAAATAATTAATTCATTTAAATCAATCATTTCCTCTGGTTGTTTTATGATTTTACAGTTTATTTCAAAAATTGAAAAATCACCTTTAGTCTTTTTGTACTTTAATAAATGAATTTTATTGTCATCATACAGATTGAATTCCTGCTTAAAAGTATTTATTTTTAATATGTATTTTTTTTCTAGTCCTTTTTGATTAATCGTTATTATACTATCAAGAAGCCAATTAAAATTGATAGAGCCAATAGTTTTTGAATTCTTAATTATAGAATATTGATATCTTTCCCACCATTTATCTTTTGTTTTAAACTCAATAGAATCTCCTAAATAATTTGTTTTTCCGATTGAGTTAGAATCAGACGTTAATTTGCAAATTGAGTTTCCATTTTCAATAATTTCAAAATAGTATTTGTTAAAGTCTGTTTTTATATTCATAAATATTTGTTTTACTATTTGAAGAAAATAATAATGAATTGTTACATTTTTATGTAATTATTTTTTCAATGTGCAGTTCCGCTCTGCAATTACACCTAACGTTGTTGTATATGGTTTGTTGCGTGGTTTAAGCACCTAATTTAGTAAATAATTACCAACCAAGAAAGTCCGCGAGGACTTTCGTAAGTAGGCGAGAAGCCAGCAATAAATTATATACGGTGTTGTGCATAGTGTTTTTATTCAGCTTTAATTTCGTATGGTTTTTCTGGGAAACCAAATAGAACTGCCTTTTTCTCGTCAATTTCCTTTATTCCAATTAGTTTTTCTCGTTCATTGTTATCATAAATCGAAGCAAAATAGGTTCCTTGTAAATTTTCCAATACCAGTTTTCGTCCGCTTCTTTTCATTCTTTTGTTTATTTCTTGGATAACTGAACTGTCCAAAACCGTGTTGAATTTAAAGGGTATTTTTTCATTTTTCCATTCTGCTTTGAATTCTAGCGTTTCAATTTTTTCAGATTCAAGCTCCGTTTTGGTTGGTTCGATTCTTTCGTAGTCAGTCGAAAATTCAGTGTCCTCTGTTTTAGATTCAGTTTCGCTCAACACAGTGTGAGTTTTTCCCATTCTGAATATTCGTATTCGATTGTCATTTACGAATTCAAATTTTGATTCGGAAAGTTTTTCGCTCCATTCAGTTCGGACTTTTGATAATTCGTTTCCAGTTTTTAATTCAATTTCAAAATGGATGATTTGGTCATTAGTAAATTCAATAAATTCTGGCCGACAATAGTCGTCTCCTGTTTTAATTTTTAACCAAGTTCCATTCAGGTTTTTCATTGATTTCTGCGGTTTTGGGACATTATGCACAACGTATTTGTGTATGAAAAGTTGCGATAATTTTAGTAGCAATTTTTCATTGATTTTTCATGATTTAAAATTAGTTATAATTTTTGATTTATAGATAATGCAGCTATTTTTTATACACCATGTTAGCTAATGTTGGAGAACACTAGTCAAAGTAAAAGCGATTTGAAAATTTTATACTGAAAGCAAACGAGACAGAATGCAAATACGAGCTTTTACAAAAAGGAACAATTTTCAGCCAGAAGTGAATAAGTAATTACAAGCCTTAATTGCATTTAGTTTGCGTGATTTGAGTTTTGTATAAAGCCTTTTTTTAGAATAAGAACGGGACAGAACGTTAAGCGATCATTTTCTATAAACTCAAAAAGGTTCTTTCTAGAAGTTAAAAATAAGCGGAGTTATCGGAATCAAACAAAAACGTTTCAGACAGAAACTAAGAACCGACAATCAAATAGGAGAGAAGCGGGCAAAAAAGCCAACACATAAAACGTTTAGTTCTCTAAAAAAAGGATAAAACTAGAATTACTATTAAAAACTAAAATTTTTAAACTGACATTTATTAATCAACAAGAAAACTATACATCATTTTCGACAGTGTTTGCTAACGTATTTGTGTATGATTTTTTGCGGGAAAAGGACGCGAGTAGTTTTCCGATGTTGCGGAAAGATAATTAATAAGATTGAATTTCCGCCGAGGAAATTCAGCCGCAATTAATTATACACGGTGTTGTAAAACGTTTTTTTAGTTTAAATATTCAACATCAGATCGAACTTTCTTACGCCATATTTTTCCATACTTTTCATCCATGAGTTCAAATATTCGCTTGTTATATATTTTTATGCACTCCTCAGTTGGAGGTGTACAACCAAAGTCAAAATATTCTATTCCATATTTTTTCTCAAACCTTGTATCAGATAGAGAGTTTGCTCTTGGCGCAATCGATCCAACTAAAAGTAATTTTGCCCTATTATTATTCCAGTCTTCGTCTGCTTGTTCTTTGTTATATTCACAGTGAGCTTCTATGATTAGAGTCGTTTTGGTAATTCCGTCGTTGGTTTTTATTTTAAAAACTTGATTATCATATCCAAAAACTGAAAGTTGAACTTCATAAAGTTTATATGGTTTCAGATTTTTAATTCGAAAAAAACCTAAACTGTCTGCTATTGTCATTCTCTCCAAAAGAGGCTTTTTGCTGTTAAGTAGTTCAACATAAATTTCTGAAATTGGTTTTACACGTGTAATAGAAGATTTTACATATCCGTTAATCTCAACTTGAGAATATGAAATTCCATAAACTAATATAAAGGTCAGTTTGAGAAGTGTTTTCAATATATTGGTTTTCATGAGCAATGTTTTACAACGTATTTGTGTATGATTTTTTGCGGGAAAAGGACGCGAGTCATTTTCCGATGTTGCGGAAAGATAATTAATAAGATTGAATTTCCGTTGAGGAAATTCAGCCGCAATTAATTATACACTTGGTTGTAAGCTGTTTTATTTCTTACTTATTAAATAATTAACAAAAGCAGAACAAGTAATCAACATAAATCGAGCTTCTTCCATGTCAATTTTTACGTTTTTTTCAAGCAATGAATGTCTTATTCCACCTTCATCAGAGGTATAGCCATAGAGAGAGCTAAATGCGCTCTTAAGGCTTTTGGGAATATTATGTTTCTTCTCGATAATTTTTAATGCTTGACCTAATGTCGTTTTATTGTTTTGAACAATTATTTTAGATAATGACTCCACAGCGGAAATTGATTCCTTTATCGAATTTCGATAATCAGGATTCTTTTTGTCCGCATAAAGCTCAATTGCTCTTTTCAAATGGGTTTTTACAGAATTGAATTTCCCAGAGTTTTTAATTGCAGTTTCAATTTCAACAACTTCCTCTTTAGAATTAATTTCTACTAAACTTCCATCCACAAATCTATAGGCTGACATTTCTCTTTTTAGAATTGAATTGAACTGATCTGAATACATATTGGCGTCATAATTCACACAAAACTCAACAAAGTCTAAGGCTAAATCCCATTCAACTCCATAAAACCATTTTCTGATTTCATATTGAGCTTGTAAATATTCAACTTGTCCATAATAAATATCATGACTTATTGGAAGATTGTCAATCGGTCTTTTGAAAAAATGTATCCAAATACTCCTAAAAAAATTACTTCTTGGTGTCCATTTTTCTCTTTTAAATCTATCAGTATCTTCATTTTTGGATTCGATTACTAATTCAATAATCAATGTCCATAGAGAGTTTCTAAGCTCAGTACTTAGCTTTTCCTTTTCAAGTTCAACTTTTATTGGTCTTTTTCCTATTCTTTGTGAAAATCTCATTTCTAGGTTCTAATGGCTTACAACGTGATTATATATGGTTTGTTGCGTGGTTAAGCACCTAATTTAGTAAATAAAAACTGACAAAGAAAATCCGCGAGGATTTTCGCAAGTAAGCAATTTGCCAGCAATAAATTATATATGGTGTTGGGCATAGTTTTTATTTCGTTTCGTACCAGTTTTTATATTCCAAATGTTCATTAAATTCCTTTTCATTCTTTTTAAACAGAATTTTTGAGAAATTCCAACTTTCTGCGATATTCTTTTCTTGAAAAAAATCAGTTATCATAAAGTGAATGAATGGATTCTCAATATCTGCCATTTTTAAAGTTGAATACCTTTTTCGGGATTTAGGATATTGTTTCCAAAATCGCTTATAATCACTATAAATTCTGTCTGTTACTTTTAAAATTATTTCATTTAGTAATTCCAATGGGATTTGATTTTCAGCAATTCCAATATAATACTCTTTAATCTTTGAGTAAAATTCTTGTTTGGGTTCAATTCTATTTTTAGTTTTCCAGAATAGCATTTATGTTAATTGTAATTCTATATTTTCGTGTTCTTTTATTATTTCTATTATTCTGTCAAAATATTTCAATTCCGATTTACTTTTTTCGCTTCTATGCCATTTTAAAATATATTTTTCGTTCACTTCGTGAACTCCAAATCCGCCAGACAAAACGTCATTAAAAGCATCTAAATTTCGACCAATTTTCCAATTTAAACCTGAAGTCATTTTTGATTCCACTTCTCGATAAAAACCTTTTTGATTTGAAAATTTGTTCCCATTTATCTCGATAATTCTCATTCGTTTTTAATTATGCCCAACGTATTTGTGTATGAAAAGTTGCGGAAATATTAGTAGCAATTTTTCATTCATTTTTCATGATTTAAAATTAGTTATAATTTTTGATTTATAGATAATGTAGCTATTTTTTATACACCATGTTAGCTAATGTTGGAGAACACTAGCCAAAGTTAAAAGCGATTTGAAAATTTTATACGTTAAGCAAACGAGACAGAATGCAAATCCTAGCGTTTGTAAACAAGAACAACTTTCAGCCAAAAGTGAATAAGTAATTACAAGCCTTAATTGCATTTAGTTTGCGTGATTAGAGTTTTGTATAAAGCCTTTTTTTAGAAAAAGAACGGGACAGAACGTTAAGCGATAATTGGCTAAAAACTCAAAAAGGTTCTTTCAGGAAGTTAAAAAATAAGCGGAGTTATCGGAAAAAGCCAGAGACTTTTCAAATACAAAATAAGAACCGACACTCAAATAGGAGAGAAGTTGGCAAAAAAGCCAACACATAAAAACGTTTAGTTCTCTAAAAAAAGGATAAAACTGGAATTACTAATAAAAACCAAAATTTTGAAACTGACTTTTATTAATAAACAAGAAAACTAAACATCATTTTCGACAGTGTTTGCTAACGTGATTGTGTATGGTTAGTTGCGTGTTTAAGCAACTAATTTAGTAAACAAAAACGAACGCGAGAAAATTCCGAAGGAATTTTCCAAATAAGCAACGACCAAAGCAATTAATTATACACGGTGTTAGCACACGTATATTATTCCGTGTCTTCCTCTTAATTCCGCATTATCAGTAAAAGGAATGCCTAAAGTCCTCTCAAAATATTTGAACGAAAGATAAATTGAGTTATAGCAATACTGAAATCCTTCCTCAATTTTTAGAAGATTTATGGGATTCGGATTAGTTTCAAGATAAAATGAAGAGTTTGAATAATGTACAAATGATGAAAACTCTTTCCATAAATAAAAGGCTCTATCTTTAAATATCTCTATTTCTCTTGAGTGAGTGATGTTATCAGCGACCTGAGAAAGAGGAATAAAATTTTTAAATCTAAACTGAGGTTTATCGCTAAAATATTTATCGTTTTCCGCTTTTCCTGTAAAAGTATCTTTTAGCGCCTGAAATTGTTCATTGTTCAGATAAAACGTGTAGGCTCCATTAAAGTGATTGTGGTTAGATGCTGTTAAATCCTCGAGTGATTTGAATGATTGTTTATGAGTTTTTGCATTGATTTTTACTATTTCTTCTTCACTATCTGCGTGAAGTTCTAAATATAATAAATGCAAAAAATCATCCATTAGACTTCTAAGTAATATAAATGGTGTTGTTATCAATTCGGGATTTCTGTTATTCAGAATTTTTTCCATATCCAACAATAAAATCGCTTGTCTGCGAAGAATTCCTAAATAGTAATCTTGAACCTCTATTTTGTTTGGACAACGTCCTGCTAAATTTCCTAAATTTGAATTAGCCAATTCTGCTAATAATCTTGCTTCGTTTGTTAAATGTGCGATTGTTGTCATATGTGTGCTAACGTTTAGTATATGAAAAGTAGGCGATTTCGAAGCACTGAACTTTCGGTTAAGCAGGAAGTTTGATACGAGCCAAAAGCCTTGATTTTACTACTGTATCGCCTATTTTTTATATACATTGTTACCTACCGTTTTTTCTTGTTCAATCATTTGTGTTACAATCGATATTTTTTCTGCATAGTCTTTATTTATTTCGTCTGCTTTAAAGAATTCAATTTCTAATTTATCCAAAAGCTCAGGCTGATTTAGTAAATTCATGAACTCTTTATTATAAATCTTGTCTTTGATTTTCAGTCCTTTGTTTATTATTTCAGTTCCATTATAATAGAAGAATGCCACGAAATTTTTCAAGCTATTTTCATTTATAGTCAAGTCCCAAATACTCAAAAGGTCTTCTGGCTTAAAAAAGAAGGAATAATATTCAATATCATCTGTCCCAATTTCAGAGTGCTGTTTGTTAATAAAGCTATTCCAATCAGCAAAAATGAAGTCTTTAATAGCTTTAATTTCATTGCTATCCCAATTTTCCCATTCTGCGTATTCTAATTTTGAAGTAATTTCAAAAAGTCCAATAAGTCCTTTTCCGTTCTTTTCGTTATGAACTTCTAAAATTCTTGGTAAGAAATGCTTATAATGTTCAATATCACCCCAAGTATAAAGTGCACTTCCGTGATATGAACTAAAGTCGTCTTCTTCAAGTTCTCGCAGTTTCTTTGATGCCAATTTTTTTACGTCATTTTCGTCTATACAGCCACAGTCACAATAATGCATATCAGAGGTCGTGTATTTTGAAAATACTTTATACAAATTTTCTATGGCTTCTTCTATCTTCATTTAAATGGTAGGTAACGTATTTGTGTATGAAAAGTTGCGATAATTTTAGCAGCAATTTTTCATTCATTTTTCATGATTTAAAATTAGTTATAATTTTTGATTTATAGATAATGCAGCTATTTTTTATACACCATGTTAGCTAATGTTGGAGAACACTAGCCAAAGTTAAAAGCGATTTGAAAATAAAAAGTGTTAAGCAAACGAGACAGAATGCAAATCCTAGCATTCATAAACAAGAACAACTTTCAGCCAAAAGTGAATAAGTAATTACAAGCCTTAATTGCATTTAGTTTGCGTGATTTGAGTTTTGTATAAAGCCTTTTTTTAGAAAAAGAACGGGACAGAACGTTAAGCGATAATTTGCTAAAAACTCAAAAAGGTTCTATCAAAAAGTTAAAAAAAAAGCGGAGTTATCGGAATCAAACAAAAACGTTTCAGACAGAAACTAAGAACCGACAATCAAATAGGAGAGAAGCGGGCAAAAAAGCCAACACATAAAACGTTTAGTTCTCTAAAAAAAGGATAAAACTAGAATTACTATTAAAAACTAAAATTTTTAAACTGACATTTATTAATCAACAAGAAAACTATACATCATTTTCGACAGTGTTTGCTAACGTATTTGTGTATGAAAAGTTGCGATAATTTTAGTAGCAATTTTTCATTGATTTTTCATGATTTAAAATTAGTTATAATTTTTGATTTATAGATAATACAGCTATTTTTTATACACCATGTTAGCTAATGTTGGAGAACACTAGCCAAAGTTTAAAGCGGTTAGAAAATTTTATACTGAAAGCAAACGAGTCAGAATGCAAATACTAGCTTTTACAAAAAGGAACAATTTTCAGCCAATGGATTATAAGTAATTACAAGCCTCAATTGCATTTAGTTTGCGTGATTTGAGTTTTGTATAAAGCTTTTTTTTAGAAAAAGAACGGGACAGAACGTTAAGCGATCATTTTCTATAAACTCAAAGAGGTTCTTTCAAAAAGGTAAAAATAAGCGGAGTTATCGGAATCAAACAAAAGCGTATCAAACAGAAACTAAGAACCGACAATCAAGTAGGAGAGAAGCAGGCAAAAAAGCCAACACATAAAACGTTTAGTTCTCTAAAAAAAGGATAAAACTGGAATTACTAATAAAAACCAAAATTTTGAAACTGACTTTTATTAATAAACAAGAAAACTAAACATCATTTTCGACAGTGTTTGCTAACGTATTTGTGTATGATTTTTTGCGGGAAAAGGACGCGAGTCATTTTCCGTTGTTTCAGAAAGATAATTAATAAGATTGAATTTCCGCCGAGGAAATTCAGCCGCAATTAATTATACACCTTGTTAGGCACTGGTTTTTATTTTATAGTTATCCAATCTGCTTTTATATCCATATTTTTCAATTCTGACGGATTTTCTAAATCGGGGTAGTCTCCAACAGTTTTTTCGTTAGTCATAAATACAAAGTCCCAATTATTTGAAGTGTCACTTATTTCTTCCCAACTGTTCATTAAGTTTTGATATACCTTAACTTTAGGATATTGTTTAGATATCTCCTTAACCGTTGAATTTGGGTTGAGTCCATTTATTGTAGTCAAGCGTGGTGAAGCGACAATTATGAATAAAAGGATTTCCGTATCAAGAGCGGGAATTAGTCCAAATACCACGTCGTCTTTATCGTAATACAAATAAGCTGGACTGCCTCCACCAAAGCCAAAGTCAGTGGCTTGTCCAACTTCTTTTCTAAGTCCATCGAATTTTTGTTCCGCTTCTGATATGGTCATTCCGATTTTGATTTCACCTAGTTGGCCTTTCTTGATTTCAAATTTGTCATAATCGAAAGACAAGTCATTTGTGTGTTCTACAGATGTTGATTGCGATTTCGTCTGTGTGGGCTTTCCTTCTTTTTGACTTTTATTGTCAGTAGGTTGCTTACAAGACCAAAGTACTATCAAAAACATGAAATATATTAGATGTCGTATCATTATTTTAACTTGTGCCTAACGTATTTGTGTATGAAAAGTTGCGATAATTTTAGTAGCAATTTTTCATTGATTTTTCATGATTTAAAATTAGTTATAATTTTTGATTTATAGATAATGCAGCTATTTTTTATACACCATGTTAGCTAATGTTGGAGAACACTAGCCAAAGTTTAAAGCGATTAGAAAATTTTATGCTGAAAGCAAACGAGTCAGAATGCAAATACTTGCGTTTACAAAAAGGAGCAATTTTCAGCCAATAGATTAGAAATAATTACAAGCCTTAATTGCATTTAGTTTGCGTGATTAGAGTTTTTTATTAAGCCTTTTTTTAGAAAAAGAACGGGACAGAACGTTAAGCGAGAATTGGCTAAAACTCAAAGAGGTTCTTTCATAAAGTTAAAAATAAGCGGAGTTATCGGAATCAAACAAAAACGTTTCAAACAGAAACTAAGAACCGACAATCAAGTTGGAGAGAAGTTGGCAAAAAAGCCGACACATAAAACGTTTAGTTCTCTAAAAAAAGGATAGAACTGGAATTATTATTAGAAACCAAAATTTTGAAACTGACTTTTATTAATCAAAAAGAAAGCTTCACATCATTTTCGACAGTATTTGCTAACGGATTAGTGTATGATTTTTTGCGGGAAAAGGACGCGGGTTCTTTTCCGATGTTGCGGAAAGATAATTAATAAGATTGAATTTCCGCTGAGGAAATTCAGCCGCAATTAATTATACACGCTGTTGTAGCATGTTTTATTCACATTTATTTAATTCAGAATAGTATTTAATAGGATTACGATTTTTGTGTTTTATTTTACTCAATGAGTTGCAAAATTTTTCTTTGTCCGAATTTATGATTAATTCCAAATATTCTAAAAATTCCTCTGCATATTCTCCGTCTGCATAACTTGCGAGATTCAGACTAGGTAAGTAAAATTGCGGAATTTTTTCCGAAGTTACTTTTTCAAAAATCAGTCTTGTAGTTTCATAGAAAAAGTCTGTTTCACCCATTTTATGATCAGGTCCAGTTGTAGCATAATATGCTCCGAATTCACTATCATTTTCTGGAACTAACTTTATTAAAATAGATTTTGGAATTTTCTTTTTTTCTAAATATAATTCAGATGCAATATTTAAGTTTTTTTCATATTCCGTTTTATCCTGAGCTTTTAACTCTGATGAATTTCCAAAATTCAGAAAAGAAAGGAATATTAAAATTGATAATGTCAGAATCTTATTCATAGTTTTTTCTCAAATATGCTACAACGGTCTCGGCTATAAGTAGTTGCGTGGTTAGCACTTAACTTTGCAAGTACGCACCAAACTGAAAATCCGCGAGGTTTTTCAGAAGTGGGCGAGAACAAGCAATTACTTATAGCCATTGTTGTGCCCAGTATTTTTATTTCGTTATAGTTTTCAATTTATAATTTCCTAGTTTTAAAAATGCGCAAATCAGTAGCCACATAATTGCAGCAGAATAATCTTTTGATTTAAAAAAGCAATGAGCAATATTGTTCCTTAAATTCATTCCTTCTGAAGTGAACATAAATTTAAATAAAGCGATATCATCTTCTGGCACCAATTCTTTAAACTTTTCGTTTTCTAATAATTTTTCAAAGGAAATTCTTTCCTGTGTTCCGTTTTCCTTAATATCAATTGTTTGTGCTCCATTATATCTAGAAAACTCTCTTAATATACCTTCAAATTTTAAAACTAAAGAATCAATAGATAAAATATAACCAGATGAACTGTTTGTATTTGTTTTAATGTCGATTTCTGATTGCTTGAAATAACTATCTAGTGCAGGTGTTAAAAGTTGTAACCAATTATAAGTTTCTGTTTTACCTGCTGGATTTTTTATTGAAAATTCAACTCCATACCAAGTATTGTTTTTTAAAAAATCTTTTAATGAATCAAAACTGATTTTTCCGTTTTTCAATCCTTTAGAAAATACTAACCAAAGATGGCGTAATGTAAAATTTTGAATATGTATGTAGTATGAGTTAATTCCACCTTTATTGCCACTCACATTTCTATTAATATCAAAACTCATTGTACTCACTAAATCCATCATTACGGAATTAATTTTCTCATCGAGGACTTTAGCTTTCGGAAAAATTTTGTCAGAACACATTAAGTACTCGTAGATATCTTTGCTTTCTCCTTTTTCAACTAGGTTTGTCGTCATTTCATTTAGCGCGTCGTACCACTTTTGTAATTCAGGACTAGAATGTTCAGTCTTAATTGATTTAAAATTTAGATTATCTTTTGCTTTCTCAATTAGAACGGTTACTTCTTCAATCTTTTTTTTATTTCCAGCTTTTTGATATTCCTTAAGTGCTTTTAGATAAAAATCGTGTACTACAAAACTTTCTTTATGTTTTGAAGAATCAGCAATATGACAATCGCCCAATTTGTTATGAAAGTCTCTTTGTGATTTTCCTAGTTTTTTTGATATATCAATTAATAGTTGAAGATACTCCTTATTTAAATCTGTATATAAATCCTTTTCTATCACTTCTTTTGAATACGCAAAGAATCGATTAGTATACACTTTATCCAGTTTTTTACTATTCTTTGTGATAAAATCCATTAACAAGTATTTTTGAAAACCATTAATATCTTCTGTATCTAGCTTGTCAATTAGAAATTTTATTGAATCATCTTTTTTGTAATTTATTGTTTGTGACAACACAAACAGATTCTTAAACATTTCAGAAAATCCTCTGTTTGATAAATTGTTGTCTTTAGGTAAAAGAGCAGATTTAATAAATTTGAAATAATAATCTATTGCTTTTTTTGCGTAATCAATGTGTTTGTGAGAACTGTCCCAAAGTAAATGGTTATACTTCGCTAAATATTTTGGACTTATAGAATCATTTAAACCTGCTCGATATTTAATATATTCAAAATCTTCAAATAAAGATTGTGAAGGATAACTACTTTCACTATTTGAAAATAGAGGTACATAATTTCCTTGTTTAAAATTAAAATCTGAAAAGTAAATTTCGAAGGTGCATTTTTTCTTTTCATCAATATCTTCAATGCTATCTCGTAAAGAAGTTAAATTACTTGAAATTCCGAATTTTTGGTCAAAACCATTATCGTTTTTTAAGTAATCGTAATAGTCATTTAAACTCTTAAACATTCTTTGATTGACGGATTTTTATATTGGGCACAACGTATTTGTATAACTGTTGTTACGGGATTAAAGTTACATATTTTGTTTAAAAACTAGTGTTAGTAATTACCGAGAGGATTCAGACGAAGTCGAATCCGCCGTAATTGAGGTTATACATTGTTACCACACGTTTTTATCCGATTAAGTTTATAATTTCATACCTTAATAAATATAAAACTGTCAATATTAAAGCGGAAATTAAGTTCGCTTTTACTTTATCAAATTCTTTGTCTTTATAACGTTTGAATGTCTTAAACGATATAATACTCAAAATGATAAATAAAGGTAAATATTCTAAAATTAAACTAACATACCATAAATCTGCTATTCTCCCAGATTCAGTTCCTTCTCCATACATAAACCAAAAAATAAAGACTTGTAATATAACAAGTAGAAAGGCTAGGGCAGAAAATAGCAATATGTTCAGTATTATATTCTTTGTCATATTTCTGCTTTTATCTTTTCAGTTACAATATTAGTCAGCTCAATATATTCCTGTTCAGTGATTGACTTACTCGGAATTAGATAATTTTCTTTTTCGGATAATAGATAGATAAACAAGTCATTAATTTCGGAAGATTTAAAGTCAGTCCACTTTTCAATTGTCTTTTCATGTTCTTGTATTATTTCGAACGAAGTATCAGTTAATATTAATCTATGACTCTTAATTTTTTCTACACCATCTAAATATTTTTTTACTTTACTTCTTCTTTTAAAAATTTCATAAGCTTTAATCAAAAACAGAGTTATATTATAAACAAAAAAGATTCCAAGAACAATAGTTAAAATATGTCTAGAATTTTCTGTTATAGTATTATATAATAAGAGAGAAAATATAAGTCCAGAAATCAAACTATTTTGAAATGGTTTTTTCGTGGTCTGACTTTTGAAATAGTTCGCTTGATTTCCACTGAAATAGATCTCTTCAAAATCTTTTCTAACAAATGTTAATTCTATTTCGATTGGTTTTTTCAAATGTGTGGTAACGTATTTGTGTATGATTTTTTGCGGGAAAAGGACGCGAGTTCTTTTCCGATGTTGCGGAAAGATAATTAATAAGATTGAATTTCCGGAGAGGAAATTCAGCCGCAATTAATTATACACCATGTTGTAAGCTGTTTTATTGTTCTTGTTTTTTTAATAATCTTTCTTCAATTCTAAAAATTAAATTGAATACGTAATCAAAATAGTATTCTGCATTTTCATTTGCATAATCTTGCATTTGTAAAGCCTGCATGAATGGAATAATCTTTTGATTAATTTTCACTTCTTGAATATCTGAAGTGTTATCAAGAGTTGCTTGATGCATAATTGAATCGTCAGGAAGTCCAGCTAAGATTTCGGTAGAATCCGCGTGAGAGAATCCATTACGCATTAGAACTCTAATATGGTCAAACAGCATGATTTTTTCTTTTTCCGTTATTAGTTTCTTTTTTTTACAGAGTTCTATTGAATTTCCGAGTTTTATTTGGTTGTACTTTTTATTTGGCTCGGAAAATATATCATTCCAACTCTCAATAGGTTTTGGTCCAATACCAACTTCGTCATAAATGAGAGCTAGTTTCAATAATCGCTCTAGTAGGTTATTTGTCAAAGTAATTCCAGCTCGATTAAATTCTAACAATAGACATTTATTGATTTCAAAAAGCAGAGTGTTCAGTTCGTTAAACGCTTTTAAATTAAAATCAAAATATTTTGAGAATTTTGGGAAATTTTTATTCAATTTATCTGCAAATGCTTTTTCAAATATTTCCTTTTCCATTATTTCTTAATTGCTTACAACGTATTTGTGTATGATTTTTTGCGGGAAAAGGACGCGAGTACTTTTCCGATGTTTCGGAAAGATAATTAATAAGATTGAATTTCCGTTGAGGAAATTCAGCCGCAATTAATTATACACTTTGTTGTGCATAGTTTTAAATCAGATTTATTTCACAACCTGATAATTCAGATTTAATTTTTTCACTCTTGAAGAACCAAATTGAATGTTTAAGACTTTTTATTCCGTAAACGTTCCCCATGTTCCTTTTTTTAGCGTTAGTTTCAATACTCTTTAATTCAATAAAATTAGTGAATTCAGTAATGTTTGAACCATAAATGATTAGTTCTCCTTTAAACAGTTCCTTAGGTGAAAAATCGAATGATTCTTTTTTAAAATTGATTGTAATGTTATTGATTTTAAAAGTTTCAGGCTTTACATAAACCATAAAACCTAGCTTATCATAAGTCCATATGATATTATGTTTTAAAGTTATTCTGTCTGGTTTTCCGAACACTTTTTTTAATTCATCTGGAGTTAAATC
The DNA here is from genome assembly GCF_004345825.1 of Tenacibaculum skagerrakense. GTDB lineage: Bacteria > Bacteroidota > Bacteroidia > Flavobacteriales > Flavobacteriaceae > Polaribacter > Polaribacter skagerrakensis. The sequence goes on along the minus strand of NZ_SLXM01000012.1, from coordinate 233 downwards.
CAAAGTCACTTTTTTTCCATTATAAGTTAGAATGTTTGTAGAATCAACTTCTATTTTTTGGGCGTTAGAAAAACTTATAACTAATAATAAAGTTAGGGTAAATAATATTCTTTTCATTCGTTTTTTTTGATTATGCACAACGTATTTGTGTATGAAAAGTTGCGATAATTTTAGCAGCAATTTTTCATTCATTTTTCATGATTTAAAATTAGTTATAATTTTTGATTTATAGA
>NZ_SLXM01000011.1 GCF_004345825.1 Tenacibaculum skagerrakense | reverse complement strand
AATTGTTATTCCAAAATCTCTAGAACTTTTTTCGTTTCATTTCTGAAAGCGGATGCAAATTTAGAAACTATTTTTAAACTACCAAAACTTTTTTTTAAAATTTTTTTAAGCCTATTTTTTAACCTAAAATCACAACCAAAATCTCAATGAACGTCTCCGTAAAAACGGACTGCAAATATACAAGCTTTTATTTCAAACCAGCAAGAAAAAAATAAACTATTTTTTAACTTTTTACTGAACTTTTATTTACAATCTGTTAATGAACTTTTAAACTTCCAAACCTGCGTTTCTCCGTTTGCGGGTGCAAATATACAACCACTTTTTAATCCCACAAGCTTTTTCAATAAATAAATCAAACTTTTTTTAAATAAAAATACTAATCGACTTACCAACAAACACTTACATCTAAAAGTTTTTTTACCTCAAAAACAATAACCCTTTTTACTATAATATATAAAGCAAGAAACAATCTTATTATATATGTATGATAGCATTAATCTTTATTAAAGAAGTTAAGTAGAATTACACCTAAAAAACTGCAATCAACCTTAATTATTTAACCTTATCTCCCAACAAATACATCAACAAATAGCTTAAAGTTAGCCCAAGAATTCAATTTTTACTACCTATGTACATAGAATGAAAACCATCTATTCCTAAAATTATACTTGATTGTAATTAGGAACCCAACTTAAAAACACCTAATTATTGAAGCAAAAAAAATGATGATTAATATAAATCATCATAATTAAGAGAGAAAAAACAAAAAAGAAATCTTGATAAATACACTTTATACTATATAATGTAACGTCATTTATATCAATTTACAAATTATACATCTACTATTTTTTATCTCTTTTTTTCTTTCTATCTCTTTTCTTTCTGAGTTTAGCAAACATCTCTTTATACTTTTCGACATCTACTGATCCGTTTTTTGCAGATAAAATAGCATACGAATCAATCTTTAGTTTGGGCTCTTGAGCTTCTATGACTTCTTCAATAATAGCTCTCTGCAATACATCTTCTATTAAATAATCTTCATTTTCAGTTTCAGGATGATATTCATCTTTTAAAGATAAGCTGAAAACGTTAGCTGTGGTATTATACCAAAATGCTTTCCAGCCACTTCTTAATTCTTTTATGTTTTCAAAAACAGTTTTACCTGTTTGCCTGTGAATCAACTTTATTAAAATTCGACCTTCGGTTTTAGTCATCTTTTTAATCTGATCTGTCAACTCTTCCTCAAGATACTTCTGTACCCTTCTAACATATTTACGTTTTTTACTATTAGATTCTATTCTACCTAAACGAGCATTTAAACTATCTATTCTTTTAGAAGCCAGAACAGCATAAGGATATGCTTTGAAAACCTTCTTCTTAAACCAATAATAGTAATTAACATCAATTTTATTTTTAAACTTATGCTTTGGCAATACAGAAACCTCATTTAACTTAATCATTAAAGTATCTCCATCTCTAACCAAAAAATAGTCATTATTAAAATCGGGAAGGGTGTCTTTTATTTGCGCATCTACTAAGCAAGAGAATGCAATAAAAAAATAAAAAAACAATTTTCTCATAACGTTATACTGTCAAATACAGTTCCAAATTTACTTTTTCTCTAAAAAAAAACTCGTGATTTCTCACGAGTTTTTTTTATTAAGCTGTCATAATAGCTTCTGCTATTTTTTTATACGTACCATTTTCTAATTTTTCGCGAATGGCTGTAAATGCTTCTATAGTTTCGTTTACATCCTCAATAGTATGACGCGCAGTAGGAATTAATCGTAAAATAATCATTCCTTTAGGAATTACTGGATACACTACAATTGAACAAAATACTCCATGATTTTCACGTAAATCATGAACCATAGCCATAGCTTCTGGAATGTCTCCTTTTAAATATACTGGAGTAATACACGTTTCAGTAGTTCCTAAATCAAAACCGGCTGCTCTTAACCCGCTTTGCAATGCATTTGTAATATCCCAAAGTTTCTCTTTTAACTCTGGCATTGTACGAATCATATCCAAACGTTTTAACGCTCCCTTAACCATAGGCATAGGTAACGATTTTGCAAACATTTGAGAACGCATGTTATATTGTAAATATTGAACTACATCTTTATCTCCAGCAAAGAAAGCACCGATACCTGCCATTGATTTAGCAAATGTTGCGAAATACACATCGATACCATCTTGAACACCTTGCTCAAAACCTGTACCTCTTCCTCCTTCTCCAAGAGTTCCAAAACCGTGAGCATCATCAACTAAAAGTCTAAAATTGTATTTTTCTTTTAAAGCAACAATTTCTCTTAATTTACCTTGCTCTCCTCTCATTCCAAAAACACCTTCAGAAACCAATAAGATTCCTCCTCCAGTTTTTTCAGCCATTTTAGTAGCTCTCTTCAAGTTCTTCTCGCAACTTTCTATATCATTATGACGATATACAAATCTTTTACCCGCATGCAAACGAACACCATCAATAATACAAGCATGTGTATCCATATCATACACAATAATATCATCTTTAGAAACCAATGCATCGATAGCCGATACCATACCTTGATATCCGAAGTTCACTAAATAAGAGGCTTCTTTGCCAACAAATTCAGCACACTCTCTTTCTAATTGTTCATGATATTTTGTATGACCAGACATCATTCTAGCTCCCATTGGGTAAGCCATTCCATCTACTGCTGCAGATTCACCATCTACTTTTAAAACTTCTGGATGATTTGCTAAACCTAAATAATCGTTTATACTCCAAGTAATTACAGACTTTCCATTAAATTTCATCCTATTAGAAATTGGACCTTCTAATTTAGGAAACACATAGTATCCTTCTGCTTTGTCTGCCCATTTACCTAATGGTCCTTTATCGCTCTTAATTCTATCAAATAAATCCTTTACCATATATATTACTTGTTTGGGACGCAAAACTAAGTTTTTTTACGGGTATATCAAAAACTTACCTACTAGTTACTTCATTTTAATTACTAAATCATTAGTATCAACCAAAGTTCCTGCTGATAATTGTACTTTTTGGATGATTCCTCTAGTAATTGCGGTTACTGTAGTTTCCATTTTCATTGCCTCTATAATGAATAACGGTTGGTTTTCTTGAACAATATCCCCTTCTTTAACTAATACCGTAGATAATAAACCTTGTAAAGGTGCACCAATTTGATTGTCATCACTTGTATCTGCTTTTACATTTTCTATTTTTTCTACACTAATTGAATTGTCTTTAATAGAAACAACTCGCATTTGTCCATTAATTTTAAAGAATACAGTTACATTTCCATTTTCATCAGGTTCTGTTTTATGTACTAAAGAAATTAAAACTCTTTTACCTGGCTCGATATCTACCATAATCTCCTCTCCTATCTCTAAACCAAAGAAGAAGTTTTTGGTAGGAATATTCATTACATTACCATATTTCAAATGATTGTTATAAGCATCAGTAAATACTTTAGGATATAATTTATACGATAAGAAATCTGTTATTTCCAACTCCCTACCCATACCTTTAGTAAACTCTTCTTTGAATTTTTCAAACTCCTTATCAAAATCAATTGGTTCTAAATGTGCATTTGGACGCTCGGTATATGGTTTTTCGTTTTTTAAGATAATCTTTTGAATATCTTCCGGAAAACCACCAACTGGCTGACCTAAATCTCCTTTAAAGAAACTGATAACTGACTGTGGAAAGGAAATAGTATCTCCTCGTTCTTTAACATCTTGAATTGTTAAATTGTTACTAATCATGTACTGAGCCATGTCTCCGACCACTTTCGAACTTGGTGTAACCTTAATAATGTCACCAAATAACTGATTAACCTCTCCGTACATTTTTGTAACTTCTGTAAACTTATCTTCTAAACCAAGCGCAATAGCTTGTCCTTTAAGATTTGAATATTGTCCACCTGGAATTTCATGTTCATATACTTCACCAGTTCCAGACTTTAACCCAGACTCAAAAGGATAATAATACCCACGAACGGCTTCCCAGTAATTAGAATATTCAGCCAACTTATGCATATCTAATGGATTCTCTCTTTCATTGAAACGCAACATTTCAACCATTGAATTGAAATTTGGCTGTGAAGTTAACCCAGACAAACCTCCTAAAGCAACATCAACCACATCTACACCTGCTTCAATTGCTTTTAAATAGGTAGCAGATTGAATTGAAGAAGTATCATGAGTATGTAGGTGAATAGGAATATTTATTTCAGATTTTAATGCAGAAATCAATTCATAAGCAGCCTGAGGTTTTAACAAACCAGCCATATCTTTTACTCCTAAAATATGTGCTCCTGCATTTTCAACATCTTTAGCTAACTGAATATAGTACTTTAAATCGTACTTTGTTTTGTTAGGGTTTAAGATATCTCCCGTATAACAAATAGATGCTTCTGCTAAACCTTCCGTTCTATTTCGAACATGTTGAATACATGGTTCGATTGACTTCATCCAGTTTAAAGAATCGAAAATTCTAAAAACATCTACCCCAGTTTCCCATGATTTTTCAACAAACTTCTCTATTAAGTTATCAGGATACGCTGTATACCCAACACCATTTGAACCTCTAATTAACATTTGAAGTAAAACATTTGGCATCGCTTTGCGCAACAATGCTAAACGTTCCCATGGATTTTCTTGTAAAAAACGTAAACAGACATCGAAAGTAGCACCTCCCCAAACTTCCATACTAAAGATATCTGGAAAATTCTTAGCATAACCTTCCGCTACCTTCATCATATCTATAGTACGCATTCTTGTTGCTAATAAACTTTGATGCGCATCACGCATTGTGGTATCTGTAAAGTGAATTTTCTTTTCTTTCTTTAACCACTCAGCAAACTTTTCGGGACCTAATTCGGTTAATAAATCTTTTGTTCCTTTTGGATGAGCTTCTAATTTAGGATACTTAGGAACTCTTGGTATTGAAAACTTACGTTTAGGATCTACTTTTTTTACATCAGGATTACCATTTACAACAACTTCTCCTAAAAAGTTTATTAACTTATTTGCCCTGTTTTTAGGTTCTTTAAATTCGAATAAACTTGGTTCGTTTTTAATAAAGTTTACGGTAACTTCTCCATTTCTAAAAGTAGAATGCTCTAGAATATTTCTTAAGAAAGCAATATTGGTTTGTACACCTCTAATTCTAAACTCTACTAAAGCACGTAACATTTTTCTACACGCTCCATCTAAAGTTCTACTTCTTGCAGAAGCTTTCACTAACATCGAATCAAAGAATGGAGAAATCTTTACTCCTTGATAAATACTTCCAGCATCTAATCGAATTCCAAATCCAGATGCACTACGATAGGTAGTTACCGTTCCATAATCAGGTTTAAAATCGTTAGCAGGATCTTCCGTTGTAATTCTACATTGTAAAGCATAACCAGAAACTGTAATAGATTCCTGGCTTGGAATCTTGATTTGCTTATCTTCTAACTTATACCCCCCAGCAATGAACAATTGAGTTTTAACTAAATCAATATTAGTTACCATTTCTGTAACTGTATGTTCAACCTGAATTCTAGGGTTTACTTCAATGAAATAAATACTACCATCATCATCTACTAAAAATTCAACAGTACCTATATTATTATAATTTACCGCACCACAGATATCTAAAGCATATTTATACAAGTTATTTTTAGTTTCCTCAGGTAAACCATAGGAAGGAGCAAACTCAATTACTTTTTGATAACGCCTTTGTACCGAACAATCTCTCTCATACAAATGCACCATATTACCTTGCGTATCGGCAACAATCTGTATTTCAATATGTTTAGGATTTTCAACAAACTTTTCTAAGAAAACGGTATCATCTCCAAAAGCATTTAACGCTTCTCTCTGAGCTTCTGGATATGCTTTTTTAAGATCATTGGCATTTCGAATAACTCTCATACCTCTACCTCCACCACCTGATGCTGCTTTTAACATTACAGGATAACTGATTTTTTCCGCCTCGTCTAAAGCAATTTCAATAGAAGTCAAATCTTGATCACTACTCTGAATAATTGGAACATTATTAGCAACTGCTACTTCTTTTGCTGTAATCTTATCTCCTAAAGCTTTTAAAACTGAAACTTTTGGACCAACGAAAATAATTCCATTGTCTTCACATTTCTGGGCAAATTCGGCATTCTCAGATAAAAAACCATAACCTGGATGAATTGCATCTACATTATTCTCGACCGCTACCTTAATAATCGCATCGATATCTAAGTATGGTTTTAAGGGCTCATTATCTTCCCCAATTTGATAACATTCATCAGCTTTATACCTATGCAAAGAATAACGATCTTCATATGTATAAATCCCCACTGTTTTAATACCTATTTCTACACAGGCCCTAAAAACTCTAATTGCAATCTCTCCTCGATTGGCAACGAGTACTTTTTTAATGTTCATTCTTTTGTTTTGTTGTGATTCTGTTTGTCTTCAAAGTTAATTTAAAAATCATTTTTATTGAAAAAATCAACCACTTTTACCAATTGAAGTTAATAAATTAACAGATTCATAAAAATATGTTTAGAGAAAAAACGATTTCGTATTATTTTATTATCGATTTGTTAATTTGATAATTTTTGGTTGTTTCTATGAATCAAACAAAAACGTTTTCGTTTCGAACATTAATTTTTCTTATTGTCTAAAAACAAAAAAAGATGCCTACAAAGACATCTTTTTTAAATTTTTAAACCTAGCTTTTAACTTCAGTTTTTTTAGCTTCGAGTTCTTTTATAAAAGGTTGACTATACAACCTGCTATTGTAGGCTTTATATATGGCATTTGCTACTGCTCCACCAGCAGGCGGAAGTCCAGGCTCTCCTAATCCTGTAGGAGATAATTCATTTTCCACAAAGTGAACTTCAACTTGCGGAGTTTCGTTCATTCTAATTAAACGATAGGTATCAAAGTTTTTATTTAATGGCTTCCCGTTTTCAAAAGAAAAATTACCGTACATCGCATGACCAATTCCATCTAACACTCCACCTTGTATTTGATTGATTGCACCAGTTGGATTCACTACAATTCCGCAATCTACAGCGGCAACAACTTTTGTAACTACTGGTAAGCCATCTTTAAATTCAATCTCAGCAACTTCGGCAACATGGGTATTATGACTATAATAAGCAGAAAATCCTTGGTATACTCCTTCTTTAGCTTTACCCCAATTTCCTTTTTCAGCAGCTAACTTAATGGTATTCTCCATTCGTTCACCTGAATACTGAATTCTCTTGTCGGCTGTGCCTTTGACTTTTTGCAACAACTCTAATCGAAGTTGAACAGGATCTTTACCTAATTCTTCCGCTAATTCATCAAAGAAACTTTGTTCTGCATAACCTAAGAAGTTAGTGTACGGTGCTCTCCAAGCTCCAGTTGTAACATCGCTTTTATAATTTTGAGTAGAAACCTTAAAGTTTGGAATACATCCTGCTGGAAAAAAATGAGGAATTAATCCATACATATTATCATTTATTGCTGCTTCCTTTAAATGATATCCAGTTATTTCACCGTCTTTTATTGATGCTGCAATTCTATATTTTATGGCTGGTCGATAAATACCAGTAGTCATATCATCTTCTCTAGTAGAAATAACCTTTACTGGCTTTTTTATTTTATCTGAAATTTCAGCGGCCTCATAAACAAAGTCTCCATACAAGCGACGACCAAATCCTCCACCCATTCTTGTCATATCAACTTGGATATCATTTATATCTCTTTCCAACATATCAGCAACAACAATAGCTGCAAATTCTGGTGTTTGCACTGGTCCTATTAAATGAACTTTTTCATCAGTTACGTTGGCGAAGAAATTCATTGGTTCTAAACAGTTATGCGGTAAAAAAGGTGAATGATATGTTCGTTCAATCACTTTATCTGCTTGCGCAAATGCATTTTTCACATTACCGTCCTCTCTTCTAACATCAAATTTATCACCATCTAAAATATTGTTTAATACCTTTTCTTGATACTCTGTGCTTTCTAATTCTTTATCTGATTTCCAAGTAGCTTTAATAGCTTTTTTACCTTTGATTGCTGCCCACGTATTTTGAGCAATAACAACAACTTTATCTGTTGTTGAAAGTTTGAAGGTCCAATTAGATTTTCCTTTATCTACAAAACTTCTTACTTTATCTCCAATAGTAATTACATCGATAACCCCATTGACTTTTTTAGCTTCCGAAGCATCAAACGATTCCAAAGTTTGTCCGAATGCTGGTGGTCTTAGCACAGAAGCATACAACATACCTTCTTCTTTATAATCCAATCCAAAAAGAGGCTTTCCTGTAGTTATTTTATTTATATCTACATTTACAGCATCCTTACCTATAATTGTATATTCTGAAGGCTTTTTAAGAGCTACGTTTTCTGGAACATCAATAGTTGCTGCTTCTTTAACAACATCTCCATATCCTAAAGTCTCTCCCTTTTCATTGGTAATAACAGCTTTTGAAGCCTTACATGTAGATGCTTCTACACCCCATTTTGCCGCAGCTGCATTAATTAGCATTTGCTTAGTGGTAGCACCCGTTTGTCGTAAAGCATCCCATCCTTGACGAATAGACTGACTTCCTCCAGCTAACTGGCGAACGTAATTTTTTGTATCTAACGGTGCTTGTGCAACAGTAACTTTATCCCATTCTATATCTAATTCTTCAGCTATAATCATTGGCATTGACGTTTTCACCCCTTGTCCTATTTCTGGATTTGGTGAAAAAATAGTCACATAACCATTATCTGCTATTTTAATAAAAGCATTAAAATCATTGAAATTTAAGTTTGCAATATCAACTGGTGGTTTCGCTTCTGGTTTACAAGCTGTAAATAAATTAAATCCTACCAACAAACCTCCACTTGCTAATGCAGAAGTTCTTAAAAAATTTCTTCTACTAAATGTTAAATTGTTTTCTTGTGTGCTCATGGTTATTAGTTTTTAGGACATTTTTGTTGCTGCTTTTGCAACTGCTTTTTCAATTCTATTATATGATGCACATCTACAAAGATTTCCATGCATTGCTTCACGAATTTCTTGAGTAGTAGGATTCGGATTTTCTTTTAAGAAAGATGCTGCTGTCATAATTTGTCCAGCTTGGCAATAACCACACTGAGGAACATCAACCTCTTCCCATGCTTCTTGTAAAGGATGATTTCCGTCTTTTGACAATCCTTCAATAGTTGTAATCTCTTCTTTGTCGATGAGAGAAATTTGTAATTGGCAACTTCTAGTAGCTACACCATCTACATGAACTGTACAAGCTCCACACTGTGCTATACCACAACCAAATTTTGTTCCAACTAAATTAAGTTTGTCTCTTAAAATCCATAACAAAGGAGTATCAGAATCGGCAGTAACAGTTACCAATTCTCCATTGATTTTTAAATTATAGGTTGGCATTATATGTAAGTTTTTAATCGATTTTAAGTTACAAAAAATATCGTTATTAAAATTCTCTAATCTTGTTTTAAGATTATTTTAATAAAAGAAGCATCGATTTACGATGAAAGATGATTTTACTCATACCATGTCCTCCTAAATTTCAATAAATTAGTGAAATGAAAAATACTATAGCTCAACGTATTTTAGATTTTTTAAAAGATTTTCCTCCTTTTGATTTATTATCTCATGAAGAACTTCTTTCAATTTCATCTCAAGTAAAAGTTCTATATTTTGAGAAAAATGATTTTGTTTTTGAAGAGAAAGAGGAAGTTCATGATTTTTTTTATGTAGTAAAAGATGGCGCCATTGGTATTTATAAAGATTCTCAATTAGTAGACAAATGTGATGAAGGTGATATTTTTGGTTTGCGTGCGGTGGTACGAAAAGATCAATATTTATTAAATGCTCGAGCTATTGAAGAGAGCATTATATATAGTATTTCTTCTCTAGCGTTAAAAGAAATTATTAATCACAATTCTAAATTCAATCAATTTTTAATTGAAAGTTTTGCTACCAATACCCGAAATCCATATTCTAATGAACAAAAAGATACTTTATTCACTAATGAAAATTTTTTAAATCCAAATTCCACCAATTTTACCGAAGTACAATCTGCAAACTTTTCAAAAAATCCAATTGTGTGCTCCAAAGATACTAGTATTCAAGAAGCTTCTATTATTATGAGTAACAACAAAGTTGGCTCTATCGTTATTATTGAAGAAAACAAACCAATTGGAATTGTTACTGATAAAGATATACGAAATAAAGTAGCCACAGGTAACATTAGAATTTCAGAAAATATTACGTCAATTATGTCTTTTCCTGTAATAACTTTTTCACCCAACATTACGGTTAGCGAAGCACAAATAGGCATGTTAAAAAACGATATTTCACATTTATGTATTACAGAAGATGGAACTACTGAAACAAAACTAATCGGAATACTCTCAGATCACGATATAATTGTTATTCACGGAAATAATCCATCTGTATTGATAAAAGAAATTAAAAGAGCAAAAACTGCAGATGAATTAAAATTTATAAGAGAGAAAGCTCAGGTGTTATTGCAAAATTATATTGAACAAGCAATTCCTATTTCATTTGTCGCAAATATCATATCCGCAATTAATGAAGCTATTACCAAACGAATTATCGATTTAAGTTTACTCGAATTAAAATCGCCCCCTACTACATTTTCTTGGCTAGCAATTGGTAGTCAAGGAAGAAAAGAACAACTTTTATTAACAGATCAAGATAATGCACTAGTTTTTGACGATGTGGAGCCAACTAACATTGAAGAAGTCAGAACCTATTTTTTAACTCTTGCTAAATCAATAAACCATAAATTAAATATCGTAGGATTTGAATATTGTCCAGCAGAAATGATGACAAGTAACCCAAAATGGTGTTTATCTCTCACCGAATGGAAAAATCAATTTACGAATTGGATTACGAAACCTAATGAAGATAAAATAATGCTTTGCACTATCTTCTTTGATTATGATATGACTTACGGTAATAAAGAACTGGTAAGTCAAATGTCTGAAAGTATTTTTGATGCAATTAGCAAATATGAAATTTTCTTAAATTATTTAGGTTTAAATGCTATTAAGAACCCTCCTCCATTGAGTTTTTTTAGAAACTTTTTAGTGGAAGATTCTGGAGAACATAAAGATCTTTTTGATATTAAAGCACGAGCTATTATGCCTTTAGTGGATGCAGCTCGCTTATTAATTTTATATCACAAACTAAAAGATTTTAATAATACTATATCCCGATTTGATAAACTCAAGGAAATTGAACCTCAAAATAAAGATTTGTTCGATTCTTGCATCAATGCTTTTAAGGTATTTTTGAGATTCAGAACTCAACAAGGTTTACATAATAATGATTCCGGTAGGTTTATTCAGATTCAAAAATTAAGTAAAGCCGAAAGGTTAAAATTAAAAGGTTCTTTTAAAGCTGTAAAAGATATTCAAGAATTGATTCGCGTTCGTTTCAAACTTTCTCAAATTATGTAATATGAAATGGTTTCAACGAAAAGCATATCCTGATTTCTGGAAGAACTATACAGATTCATTTAAAGCAAAACAAAACGATTTAAAAACTACTCGATTTGTGGTTTTTGATACAGAAACTACAGGTTTAAATCCGAAAGTAGATAAGATTCTTTCAATTGGTACCGTAGCTGTCTCTAATTTTTCAATTGATGTTGCAGACAGTTTAGAATGTTATGTAATTCAAGAAAATTTTAATGCGGACACTGTGCCTATTCACGGTATTCTAAAGGAAGGAAATATTACGAAAATTACAGAAGAAGAAGCTATAATACAATTCTTAAATCATATTAAAAATGCTGTTTTGATAGCCCATCATGCTAATTTTGATATTCAAATGATTAACGAAGCATTACATAGATTAGGTCTACCTAAACTAAAAAACAAAGTTTTAGACACCGGTGTATTATACAAGAAAACCAAATATGTTAATAGAAATAATTTTTACAGCTTAGATGAATTGTGTGAGATTTTTAAAATAACCAAACACGATAGACATACTGCGTCTGGCGATGCTTTTTTAACTGCTTTAATCTTTTTAAAAATCTTATCTCTATTAAAACGTAAAAATTCGAAGTTACAACTTAAACACCTGTTTACTTGGATATAAAAAATACGCAGCAAAAGCTGCGTATTTTATTTATACCTGTAAAAATTAGAATGCATTATCTATAATACTTTGTACTACTTCAGGATTTAACAGCGTACTTGTATCTCCTAAATTACTAATATCCTTCGAGGCTATTTTTCTAAGAATTCTTCTCATGATTTTTCCAGAGCGTGTTTTAGGTAATCCTTCAGTAAATTGAATTTTATCTAATTTGGCTATTGGACCAATTTGTTCGGTAATTAATTGATTAATCTCGTTACGCAAGTTATCTTGATTTCTTCCCTCACCAGTTTCTTTTAACGTTACATACCCGTATAATGCATTTCCTTTGATATCATGTGGAAAACCAACAATAGCTGATTCTGCTACAGCAGGGTGTTCATTAATTGCATCTTCTATAGGAGCTGTTCCTAAGTTATGACCAGACACAATAATTACATCATCTACTCTACCTGTAATTCTGTAGTAACCAACCTCATCTCTCAATGCACCATCACCTGTAAAATACTTGTTTTCATAGGCAGAAAAATAAGTATCCTTGTAGCGTTGATGATTTCCCCATATAGTTCGTGCCATACTTGGCCAAGGAAACTTAATACACAAACGGCCATCTACCTGATTTCCTTTAATTTCGTTTCCACTTTCATCCATCAGTGCAGGCTGAATACCTATAAAAGGAAGTGTAGCATATGTTGGTTTTGTCGGAGTAGCAAATGCTATGGGCGTAATCATAATTCCACCCGTTTCTGTTTGCCACCAGGTATCTACAATCGGAGCTTTTTTCTTACCTACATTATCATCATACCAGTGCCATGCTTCTTCATTAATTGGTTCTCCAACAGTTCCTAATACTTTTAAAGATGATAAATCGTGTTTTTCAAGATGACCTACTCCTTCTTTCGCCAATGCTCGTATTGCAGTTGGTGCAGTATAAAACTGATTTATTTTATGTTTTTCTACAATCTCCCAAAAACGCCCAAAATCAGGATAACTAGGAACACCTTCAAACATTACGGTAGTTGCTCCGTTGCATAAAGGTCCGTAAACAATGTAGCTGTGTCCAGTAATCCAACCAATATCTGCAGTACACCAGTATATATCTTGCTCTCTATATTGAAAAACATTTTTAAACGTATATGCTGTATACACCATATAGCCTGCTGTTGAGTGAACCATTCCTTTTGGTTTTCCGGTAGATCCAGAGGTATACAAGATAAACAATGGATCTTCGGCATTCATTATTTCTGGTTTACAACTTTCAGAAGCATTATCTAACAACGGCTGTAGCCAATGATCTCTCCCCTCTTTCATATCAATATCAGAATTAATACGTTTAGCGACCAACACACTTTCTACACAATCACACTCTTTTAACGCCTCGTCTACAATTCCTTTTAAATCGATAGTTTTTGCTCCACGATACGAACCGTCACTCGTCAAAACCATTTTACATTCCGAATCATTAATTCTGGTTGCTAATGCTGTTGATGAAAAACCAGCAAATACCACTGAATGTATTGCTCCAATACGAGCACAAGCAAGAACAGCTATTGCCAATTCAGGAATCATTGGAAGATAAATACAAACTCGATCTCCTTTTTTAATTCCTTTATCTTTTAAAACATTAGCGAACTTACAAACTCTTTCATGTAATTGTGTGTACGTAATATGTTCAGCTTTTTCATTCGGGTCATTGGGTTCAAAAATAATTGCAGTTTTATCCCCTCTTGTATATAAATGACGATCGATACAATTCTCGGTTATGTTCAGTTGTGCTCCTTCAAACCATTTTACTTCGGGTTTGGTAAAATCCCAACTTAACACATTATCCCATTTTTTTCGCCATAAAAAATGTTCTTCGGCAATTTCTTCCCAAAAAACTTCAGGATTTCTTACGGATTTCCTATAAACTTGATAGTATTCTTCTAAATGTTTTATATGATAATTACTCATTTTAATTATTCTTTAAGGTTTGATTGAGTTTTAAAAAGTCCGAACCAATTTGGAACTAAGACTTTTAATTTGATAAGTGACCAAATAATTACCACAAATGATAAACCAATCACTATAGAATTTAATGGACTAATTTGGACTTTACTCTCGAGGTAAAATCGAAGATATAAAGAGCCAACAACATAAAACAATATGATCATGTCTGATGCTCGTGGTGATATTTGAAATTTCATGTTTATATGCTATTAATTAAAACTAGATACTTTGCACACTTCACCAAGTTTTAATTTAATAGTTCATTAATTTCAGTAACTATTTTTTTTATTGAAAACGGCTTTAATAAATATTTATCTGCCCCAAGTTTTAAGCCTTTATCAATATCTGAAGCTTTATTTTTTGCTGTAAGAAACACTACTTTAATGTTTCTTAATTCATTATTACTTTTAATAAATTCAAGTGTTTGATAACCATCTACATTCGGCATCATAATATCCAATAGAACAACATCAGGTTTTACACTCTTAACTATTTCTATTGCCTCTCCTCCATCTCTTGCAATGTATACATCAAAATTATTTTTTTTGAACGTATATTCTAAAGTCATTACAATATTTGGCTCATCATCAACAATTAATATTTTTCTATTCATATGAAGGTACAATTTACTTAAAAGGTAACTTAAAACCAAAGGTTGCGCCGATTTTATTTCCTTTTTCTGCCCAAATTATACCATTGTGTTTTTCTATTATTTGCTTGCTGATAGCCAATCCTAAACCACTTCCTAAAGGCTTAATTATATTTTGATTTTCGGATTGATAAAACTTATCGAAAATATAATCAAAATCCTCTTCTGCAATTCCTTTTCCATTATCTCTCACATATACCTCTATAAAATTGTCTTTTACACCATAAGCTATATGTACACGACCTTTAGTAGGTCCACAAAATTTAATTGCGTTTGAAATTAAATTGGTTAAAACCTGTACAATTCTATCTTCATCATATTTTAACCTATAGTTCTTTTCCTTTTCAATATCAATTGTAATTCCTTTTTTTGAAGCTATATGTTTAGTACTATTAACTGCTTTTAAAATTGTATCTAATATATTTTGCTCAACAAAATCCAACTTATCCCTTCCCGTTGATAGCTTTTCAAAATCCAAAATATTATTAATCAATCTTGATAAACGATCAGAATCATGTAAAATATTTTGCAAGAATTGAGACTTTATTTCAGAAGGCATTTCTTCATCTTCTAAAATCAACTCAGTAGCAGCCCTAATTCCAGTTAAAGGTGTTTTTAACTCGTGCGCTACAGTATCTAAAAACTCATCTTTTTGCTTATCCTTTTGAATAAGTTCATTATTAGCTTCTTGTAATTGCCCAGTAAGTTCAGTTAATTCGTTTGACTTTTCCGTTAATACCCTATTAACAGCCTTAGCTTCTTTAGACTCTTCTAAAATTTTAAGTACCTCTACCAAACTTATTTCTTCCTCTTTAACTACGCTAGATATTAGAATCTTTGCGGATGCAGAACCAATACTTCCTGTCAATAATTTTTCAGAGAAATTTACCAATCTTGCATCTGCCATATGAGCACTTTTTGATAGTTTATACTTTTCAAAAAATAAATTCAATGCTCTTTCGGTTCTTTCTTCACCTAAAAATTTAATCAATACATTTTTAATATCTGCTACATAAGCCTTACCTTTCCATACCAAAGCGTTGTCTTGTAACGAGGAAAAATTACTAGAATCTACAAACATCTCAGCATAATTACGCTCTCTGTAATGTCCTTTAGAGGTAAGAGATATTATAAGATATGTAAGTAAGTTTAGCATAATACTCCAAAAAAACGCATGTGCTGGCGGTGTTAAAAAGTCAATTCCAAATAATGCATGAGGCTTTAAAATTTCTAAACTAAACATACCATTCTCAGTAAACTCGCGAGAACCTGTTAATCCTTCTATAGTAAATGGTAAGATTAACGTGTATACCGTAATCATAAATCCAATTAAAATTCCAATTATGGCCGCTTTAGATGAACCTCTATTCCAATATAAACCAATAAAAAATGATGGAGCTAACTGAGAAATCACTACAAAAGCTATCAATCCTATAGAATATAAAGACAACTGAATTGAAAAATAATAATAGAATAAGTAAGCCGCAATAATCAATATAAAAATTGAAACTCTACGAATTGTTTTAATATAAGTGGCATTTTCAGCTGATTGTCCTTTTATAAATGTATCTAAATATCCATAAGGAATAATTAAATTATTACTTACCATAGTAGAAAGTGCAAGTGTAGATACTACTACCATTGAAATAACTGCTGAAAATCCACCCAAAAAAACCAAAAGAGCTAGTAAAGTATTATCATTTTGTAATGGCAAAAACAATGTATAATACTCTGGATTAAAACTTTCATCTAACTGAAGTTTTCCTGCCCATGCAATAAAAATCACAAAGACATTGAACAATAACAAGTACAAAGGAAATAACCAAACAGCTTTTTTCAAATGCTTTGTTCTCGTGTTTTCTAGTACTGTAACTTGAAACTGTCTAGGTAATAAAAAAATAGCAAAAAAAGATAATGCTATGGTAAACGACCAATTAAACCCACTTTCTAAACTATCTATAGTTACCAATTTTTCAAAGCCATCGGTAACTGAAATTTGATTGTAAATATCTTCAGTTCCATCAAACAAGAAAAAAGTTACATAGACTCCAACTATTAGAAAAAAAACTAATTTAATTACAGATTCTAATGCTACCGTTGCTACAATTCCTTTACGTTTTATAGTAGCATCTGTGGTTTGAGTTCCGTAGAAAGCTGAAAAAATTGCTAAAATAACAGCAATGTAAAATGTAGAATCAGACAATATTCCAAGAGAGGTATTATGCTCTCTACCTGTCATTATGATAAATGTTTCAGAAACAGCTTTTAATTGTAATGAGATATAAGGAACAATACCCAACACACAAACAATAGTTACCAAAGCACCTAAAAATCTGCTATTTCCATAACGAAGAGAAATAAAATCTGCTATGGAAGATATTTTATGTTGCTTTGAAATTCTGATAATTTTACGCATGACAACTATCCAAAGTGGAATGGCTATTAACGGACCTAGATAAATAGGTAAAAAGTAAATTCCGGATGTTGCTGCAATTCCAACACTTCCATAATATGTCCATGCGGAACAATACACTCCTAGCGATAAAGCATACACATAAGAGTTATTTACCCATTTACTTTTGATGTTTCTTTCTGCTATGAATGCGATAAAAAACAGTCCAAACAAGTAAATTATTATTATCAGGAAAAGTGTGTAGTTATTCATAATACTTAACTAAAACGTAATATGAAATTAGCACCGATAAAATCCACAAAATAAAAATTGAAAAATACAAAACAGGAAATCCAAATATCTCTCCTTTATGATTAAAAATGAGAATCATAGGAATATTAATTAGTACTATTAATGCTATAGATAATACTACCAACTTTTGTTCGTGACGTTTTTTCATTTTTCTATTGTAGTTGAAAAGCAGTGTTCTAAAATTAATTATAACACTGCTTCAATTTAGCTATTTAAAAATTAAATATGCAAGACATCTTACTTAGTGATGAACAGCTTCGCCAACACCGCTTGGTATTCTAATATTTTCTACTATTTCCTGAACATCTTGAGGCGGCTCTTGTGTAAATGAATTTACAACTAAAGCTACTGCAAAATTCACAATCATGGCAATAGTTCCAAATCCTTCAGGAGAAATCCCAAACCACCAGCTAGACTTTAATCCTGCTACAGCTTCTTTTCCTCCATCAAAAACTCCAAATTTGAATTTTAAAATATAAAAAATCATTAAAACAATTCCTACTACCATACCTGCTATAGCCCCTTCTTTATTCATTTTCTTATAAAAAATCCCAAGAACAATTGCTGGAAAGAATGATGCCGCTGCTAAACCAAAAGCCAATGCGACGACCGCGGCGACAAAATCTGGTGGATTGATACCAAAATAACCCGCTACCACTACTGCTGCCACTGCTGATAATCGAGCAGCAAGCAACTCTTGCTTTTCTGTTATATCTGGTTTGAAGACATTCTTTATTAAATCATGCGACACTGCTGCCGAAATCACCAATAATAAACCTGCCGCAGTAGATAACGCAGCTGCTAATCCTCCCGCAGCAACTAATGCAATTACCCAATTTGGTAAGTTAGCAATTTCAGGATTTGCTAACACCATAATATCTCTATCTACTGTTAGTTCATTCTTACTTTTATCTGCTACATACTGAATAACACCATCTTGATTTTTATCTTCATATTTTAGCAAACCTGTTTCTTCCCAATTTGTAAACCATGCTGGCATGTCTGCATATTTTTTCTCACTTACCGTGTTGATTAAGTTAGTTCTAGCAAACACCGCAACTGCAGGAGCTGTGGTATATAAAATAGCAATGAATAACAATGCTAATCCGGCAGATTTACGAGCGTCTTTCACTTTTTTAACTGTGAAAAATCTTACGATAACGTGTGGTAAACCAGCAGTACCAACCATTAAAGCTAATGTAATGGCAAATACATCAATTAATGATTTTGATCCATCGGTATACTCAGCAAAACCTAATTCTGTTGATAATCCATTCAATTTATCTAACAAATAAGTTCCTGATCCATCATTTAATGTTGATCCCATTCCTAATTGTGGAATCGGGTTTCCAGTCATTTGAATTGAAATAAATATTGCCGGAACCATGAATGCAAAAATCAAAACACAATATTGCGCTACCTGTGTGTATGTAATTCCTTTCATCCCTCCTAAAACAGCATAAAACAAAACGATAATCATTCCGATGATTACACCTGTATTAATATCTACTTGTAAAAAGCGAGAAAACACTACACCAACACCACGCATCTGTCCCGCTACATAGGTAAAGGAAACAATTAAGGCACATAATACTGCTACAATTCTAGCTGTTTTAGAATAATAACGTTCTCCGATAAAATCTGGAACTGTAAACTTTCCAAACTTCCTTAAATAAGGAGCTAGTAATAATGCTAGCAGCACATAACCACCTGTCCATCCCATTAAATAAACCGAACCATCATATCCCATGAAAGAGATTAATCCTGCCATTGATATGAATGAAGCTGCCGACATCCAATCTGCTGCTGTTGCCATTCCGTTTGCTAAAGGAGAAACACCTCCACCAGCAACATAAAATTCTTTAGTAGAACCAGCTCTAGACCAAATTGCTATTCCAATATATAAGGCAAAAGTGATTCCAACGATAATATAAGTCCAAATTTGAACACTCATAATAGTAAATTTTTAAAATTAGTTTAAGCCACTACTCGTCGTAGCCATATTTTTTATCTAGTTTATTCATCAATCGAACGTATACGAAAATCAGAACAACAAATACATAAATAGATCCTTGTTGCGCAAACCAGAAACCTAATTTGAAACCTCCTATTTTGATTGCATTTAAAGCATCTTTAAATATTATTCCTGCGCCATATGAAACTACAAACCAAATAGCTAGTAGAATTACTAAATATCGTAGGTTTTCTTTCCAATATGCCATTGCTTTATCTCTATCTGTCATAATTGTATTTTTTATAAGTAAATCATTGCTTGAAGTGTTAAAGAACTCGTAGAAGTTCCAAAATCTTGGTTTTGATACTCAAGTGTTAACTTCGAATTATGTCCACTCAGGTAGGCATTAATTCCTAAACCGAAAATATTTCGATTATCATTAACGGCATCATAACTATTAGAAGCAAAAGAAACATAAGGTTGATATCTTGTTTTAGCAGTATCACCTGCAAACACATAACCTACATGACCATACATCATATTTCCAGTTCCATAAGCACTATTTAAATAGTTAGTACCATAGTTATTATTCTGATAAACAGCATAGGCAGTGATAGCACTTCCATCTGTTCCAATTGGAGAATCATAAAATGCATCAACTGCAAAAATGCTTACATCTTCACCTACTAAATTTCCATTATCATTAAATACGGAACCGCTTGGATGAAAAAAGAAACCAGCTCCAACATTAAATACTTTCTTTCCTCCTAAATAAGAGCCTACTTTGTATGGCAAAAAGTTAGATTCTTCATCTAAAAGTTGATAATCGAAGTACCCAGAATACGTTTTACCAGCATCCGCAGAACCTAAAATTCTTTTACCGCCATATACAGCAGACGTTTCAGCATTAGGATCACGTGCATCTAAACTATTTGTTAAAGCATCGTTTATAGAAACTCGATACTGTAATTTACCGAATTTACCTTTTGCAAATATTCCTAGATGACGTGCAAACTGATCTGACAAACCTATAGTAGCCCATGATTGACGGTTATTATCGAGTGTCATCATGTTTAAAGTACTCTGATTGTTCAATCTTGAAATACCATTAAAATAATGTAATCCTGCTCCAACTACATGATCTTTACCAACACTATATTGCGCCCAAACATCATGAAAGAACAGTTGAGAGCCTTCACCTTTTCCAGTAGGACTCATGGTATCACCTGTTAAACTATTTAAACCGAAATGTGTAAGGATTAAAAATTTAGGATTAATTTGAGCAAACATTAATATTCTTGCTCTTCTTAAATTAAAACTAACATCTGCACTATTGGCAGACGCATCAAAATTATATACTCCCTGAACTTGCGCCCATGAAATTATACGTAGATATTTTTTCCCATCTTCATCAAGTTTTACTTTTAAACCTCCTTTGTAATCAGGAGAGCCTTGAGAAAAGGAAAACTGCAAGGATAATAACAACCCAAACAGTAAGACTAAAGATTTTTTCATAAGTTTTAAGAATTAGTTATACGTTAAACTTGGTTTTGTGTGCATCGCTAATCTCTTAAAATTCAAGTATTTTATAAAAAACAGTATACTTAATTGTTAAATAACTATAGTTAATCTTTAAAACGTTCCCATTTAATCATCATAAACTTATCTCCTAACTCAGTTATCAGCACACCTGATTTGTATAAATTCTCAGTATTTTGAAAGTATTTTGATAGCTCTGAAGCGCTTAAAATTTTATAGGTAGGATGATAATTTCCTGAATAAGGTCGTTTGATATTATATTTTTTTACCCAGTTTAAAACTGACACATGGGATACTCCTAAAATTCGTTCAATTTCTCTATAAGTCAAACCTTCTAAATATAACTGAAGAGCTTTATTTACATAGTAATCATCTATTTTTTTTCCCAACTTATTTACTGTGAAATAATAGCTGCATTTTTTACACTTATAGCGTTGTCTGTTTTTAATAATTCCGCTTTTAATTACCTCTTCTGAATTACAATTAGGGCAAGACTCAATCATTAGATATACTATTTTAGCATAAATATATTAATTTAGCATAAAATATTACTAACAAAAATGTTACAAAATTAAACAACCATTAATAATAAAAGGTATTTATTGATAAATCATTAAATTAAATCCTGATCTTCAATAAACATATTATAATCATACTGTAAGTCTTCATGAAGATTTTCCATAGCTTTTTTAGCCATTCTCATTTGTGTATCATAGATATTTTGTAGACGTGGACTTTTTAAAATTGAAGGCGTAAACTGCTTTAATTTTAAGCAGAAATATAATAGTAGTTCTACTTCTGTGTTTTTCTTTTTGGAATAGCGAATGTATTTTTTTAGTGTAGAAAGTATTTTGCGCACACTTTTTCTAATATAGAAAAAGCTTTTGGTGTTTATTTCATTGAATAGCTCATCGACTTCTAATTTAATAGATTCTATATAGCGATCTTCATTTGAAGCTTCGAATAACAAATAGGTTAATAACTCTTTATTTTCTTTTTTAAATCGAACTAACTTTAAACACAACTCCAATAATTCATCCGAAGATTGATGTTTTAATTCATCTTTTAAAATTTTAATCGTAGCTGTTTTCATAAAGTTACTTCTTCTTTAATTCCTCAAAGCTATCAAAAAGTCTTTTTTTAATCATGTTAAAAATTCTTTTATTGTACTCAGAGGATTTTATGATGTACTCTTTATACTCGTCTGCGGTAAATTGCCCAATAACAATTCCTACTAATTGATTTTTTACCACATTATTTTTTGAAAACTCTTTTTCAAGAATTGAATTAAATCTCTCAACATTTAAAGAAAACAAATTTATTCTGTGTTTTTCAGACCATGTTTTAAAGACTAATAAAAGTATTTCATGCTGTAATTTTAAAATAGGACGTAACGTTTTATTTTGAAATCCTTCTGTTTCACCAACAGCATCTAAGTCTAATTTTGGTCTAATATCTTTTTTACTCAACATAATTTTTATTTGATTTTCCAAAAATACTATTTTGTTTATTTTTTTTAACAAAACATTAAACAATTTGTGTTTTATTAAATCATAACTTCGTAAAAAATAAAACTAATATTATGAAATTCAAAAACTTAACATTCTTATTACTGCTATCTTTTTCATCTATGACTTACACTGTAAAAGCACTATCTACAGACCCCGTTAATGATAAAAAGAAAGAGAAAATAGAAGAAACTATTGTTGGTGTAGCAGCATCAAATGAAAACTTCTCTACACTAGTTGCTGCTGTAAAAGCTGCCAACTTAGTTGATGTATTAAACGGTAACGGACCTTTTACAGTTTTCGCTCCTACCAATGATGCTTTTGGAAAATTACCAGAAGGCACATTATATTCTTTACTTAAACCAGAAAACAAAAAAATATTAACTACAGTTTTGACCTATCATGTTATAGGTGGAAAGTTTGATGCAAAAGCAGTAGTAAAAGCAATTAAAGCTAATAATGGAAAATTTGTAATAAAAACTGTACAAGGAAACTCGTTAACTGCAATGATGAAAGGTGGTGATGTTTTATTAAAAGATGCAAAAGGCAACATCTCTAGAGTAATTATTACTGATGTAGAAGCTAGTAATGGAATCATTCATGCAATAGATACTGTTATAATGCCTGAATAATATTTCCTAATCTATTTCATATAAAAAAAGAGAAGTTAAACTTCTCTTTTTTTATTTAGTTAAGTAGTTAGTAACGTTACGTTCAATTCTACTTAAAATATTAGCTGTATCTGCTTTTACAAATTGTTCTCCTGTAATTTGCTCAAACAATTCTATATAACGATTAGAAATTTCAATAATTTTTTCATCGTTCATTTCTGGAATTTGTTGTCCCTCTTTTCCTTGGAATCCATTCTCGATTAACCATTGACGAACAAACTCTTTAGATAACTGCTTTTGTTTTTCATCTTTAGCTTGACGCTCTGCATAACCATCAGCATAAAAATAACGAGAAGAATCTGGTGTATGAATTTCATCAATTAAAACAATCTTTCCGTCTTTAGTTTTACCAAACTCATATTTAGTATCAACTAAAATCAAACCACGTTTAGCGGCTATTTCAGTTCCTCTTGCAAATAATTTTCTTGTGTAATCTTCCAACACTAGATAATCTTCTTCTGAAACTATTCCTTTAGCTAAAATTTGTTCTCTAGAAATATCTTCATCGTGCTCTCCGTTATCTGCTTTTGTTGATGGCGTAATAATTGGCTCTGGAAATTTATCATTTTCTTTCATTCCTTCAGCCATTGTTACTCCGCATAATACTCTTTTTCCAGCATTGTATTCACGTGCCGCATGACCAGACAAATAACCTCTAATAACCATTTCTACCTTGAAAGGTTCACATAGATATCCTACCGCTACGTTTTCATCTGGATTTGCAACCAACCAGTTCGGAACAATATCAGAAGTTTCGTTCATCATTTTAGTTGCAATTTGATTTAAGATTTGTCCTTTGTACGGAATTTGACGAGGCATAATTACGTCGAAAGCAGATAAACGATCTGAGGCAATCATTACCAATACTTCATCATTTATATTATACACCTCTCTAACCTTCCCTTTGTAAACCGATTTTTGACCTGGAAAGTTAAAACTCGTTTCGTTAATTGTATTCATTTAGTGTTGCGTTGTTGTAAACGGCAAAAGTAAACTTTTTAATCTTCTTTTGGAATTCTTTTTATCTGCTTTATATTATCTAATATTGGTGTAACTGTAACCACATTATCATCTTCTTGCACATAAAAAACATAGCTAGTATTCTGCCCTATTTTTTTTACATTCAAAACATCTCCACCCTTAAATACAAGCGAATGGTCATTCTCAAAAGTTTTTTCTTCTAATCGATTTTTATAACTTATAGCCATTCCAATTCTCATACTAGGAAATAAAATAACAAAAGCTAGTATTAAAGCAAAATATAAAGTCTTCTTGTTTTGAATCTCCTCTAAAGATTTTTCTTTATTAGCTTTCTTGAATATCCAAGGTAAAAACTTTACCATATACAGATAATAGAAAATCATTAAAACGACTATAACTAAAAAAACTCTTAAATCGCTCGTAATTAAACTAAAAGGAGAAATTAGTGCGTCTAATATTGATGTGTACTCTAAATAATGAACTCCTAAAACACCATAAAATATACTCTCACTAATAACACCCACAATTATCAACAACACATAAGCAAGAGACAATATTTCCTGAAAGTTAAGATTTTTAAACATGAATTTTATTCAGTTTCTATGCTTTTGTAAGCTTTAATAATCTTTTTTACTAATCTATGGCGAACAACATCATTATCATCTAAATAAATTTGCCCAATTCCATCAATATTTTTTAATGCTAATAACGCTTCTTTTAATCCTGAAACTTGTTTTCTTGGTAAATCAATTTGTCCTGGATCTCCAGTAATAATAAACTTTGCATGCATTCCCATACGAGTTAGAAACATTTTCATTTGTGCATGTGTTGTATTTTGAGCTTCATCTAAAATTACAAATGCATTGTCTAAGGTTCTTCCACGCATAAATGCTAACGGCGCAATTTGAATGGTTCCATTTTCTAAATAAACTTGTAATTTTTCAAAAGGAATCATATCTCTTAATGCATCATATAACGGTTGCATATACGGATCTAATTTTTCTTTTAAATCTCCTGGAAGGAAACCTAAATTTTCTCCCGACTCAACCGCAGGCCTAGTTAATATAATTCTTCTAACCTCTTTTTCTTTTAATGCTTTAACAGCTAACGCTACAGCAGTGTATGTTTTTCCGGTTCCCGCAGGACCAACAGCAAATAACAAATCATTTTCTCGCATGAGTTGTATCATTTTGCGTTGATTCTCTGTAAGTGGTTTAATTATTTTTCCACTTACACCGTGCACTAAAATTTGTTTATTATCACCAAACTTTCTTTCCTCCTCTTCTTTCCCGTTAGACGTTAAAATTCGCTCAATACTATTTTCATCTAATTTATTATAGCGATTATAATAATTGATTAAACGCTCTAATCGTCTCTCAAATTCATCTAGAATTTCAGGATCACCGTAAATTTTTAGTTTATTACCACGAGCAACAATCTTAATTTTAGGAAAGTTTGTTTTTAAAAGGGAGATTGTACTGTTTTGAGCGCCAAAAAATTCTTTTGGGTTGATTTCTGTAAGTTCAATTACTCTTTCGTTCAAATGCTAAGCTTTTTTAATTTTATTATGTTTAAATGTAGTAATTATTTTATTCATTTATGTAGCTTTGTCTTAAATTTCATTAGAGTTTTTCACAAAATAATTAACAACTAATAGTTTAGATGGCGCTTATTACATTAACAACCGATTTTGGCCTTAAGGATCATTTTGTTGGTGCTGTTAAAGGTGCTATTTATTCGGAGTTACCAGAAGCTACTATTATTGATATTACTCATGAAATTACACCATTTAATATTGCTGAAACTGCATATATTTTAAAAAACGCTTACAAAAGCTTTCCAAAAGGAACTATACATATTGTTGGAGTTGATTCTGAGTTGAGTATTCAAAATAAACACATTGCCATTTATTTAGACGATCACTATTTTATATGTCCAGATAATGGAATTATTTCAATGATTGCTTCTGAAATCAATCCTACCAAAATTGTTGAGATTAACATACACGATCATATTGAAAGTAGTTTTCCTGTATTAGATGTTTTTGTAAAAGTTGCCAGTTTTATTGCTCGTGGAGGAAAGTTAGATGTAATTGGTAAAGCGATTGAAGATTATAAAAAAATGGTTGAAATTCAGCCAAAAATTAATCAAGAGAAGACAATTATTGTTGGCGGTGTTATTTATATTGATAATTATGGTAATGTAATTAGTAATATAAGCAAGAAAATGTTTGAGGAAATTGGTAAAGATCGCCCTTTCAAAATTACAGCAAGGCGTTATACTTTTGACAAAATTTATACTCAATATAACGACATTGTAAATTTTGAATCTACAGATATTCGTCAGTTTGACGGTAAAAAACTAGCTTTATTCAACTCCGCCAATTATTTAGAAATCGCTATTTACAGAAGTAATTTAAAAACTGTTGGAGGTGCATCTACTTTATTAGGCTTAGATTATAGAGACCGTATTACGGTAGAATTTATAAACCCAAGCACTCCAGAGTTTACCACTATTTAATGTTAAGATTTATGTTTGTACGTATTGTAAAAATGAGTTTTCAACCTGAAAAGATTCCTACTTTTTTAGAAAATTTTGATCAAAAAAAAGAAAATATACGAAACTTTCCAGGATGCCGTTTATTAGAATTATATAGAGACAAAACAAATCCGAATATATTTTTCACTTATAGCTATTGGGATAAAGAAGAAGATTTAGAAAATTACAGACACTCTGAACTCTTTAAAAACATTTGGGCAGAAACCAAGGTGTTTTTTAACGATAAACCACAAGCATGGAGTGTAGATAAAGTTGTAAGTTTGGCTTAAATTTTAAAAAATTATAATATGAAAATTAAAACGTTAAAATTGCTATTTGTAATGATGACTGTTGCGTCATCTTTTGCTCAAACTGAAAAAGGAAAATTTTTAATCGGACTAAATACTCCATTATCTTTTTCAAATAGTTCATCTCGAATTATAGATAACTCTGGAAATAGTTTAACTAATGAGTCAACTTCAACATTTACTTTTTCTCCACAGATAGGGTATTCAATTATTGATAATCTTTTTGTAGGAATAGATGCAACGCTTTCATTTAGCAGCAGAGACAATGAAGCTGCTGAATTTAACTCAACCTCATATATTCTTTCTCCCTTTGTTAAATACTACTATCCGTCAAGTAATGATTTTAATTTTTTTGGACAATTTAAATATGGTTTTGGTCAATATACATCCGAACTAAACACTATTGGCTTAATTAACTCACCTGTTCCATCTACCCAAATTTCTGAAAGTAATATGGAAGAACTTGTAGTTGGGTTAGGCATAGGTTATTTTGTTCATGAAATATTAAATATAGAGCTATCAATAAATTATCAAAATACATTTTATGATAGCTATGCTAATTTCAACGGAAATCAATTAGCCATTGATACATTTGGCGCATCCATCGGATTTTCTTTATTTTTATAATTAATGAAATCAATATTTAAAAAAGAATTCAACTCGTTTTTTGCTTCTCCTGTAGCCTATTTAGTTATTGGAGTATTTTTATTAGTAAACGGATTGTTTTTATGGGTTTTAAAAGACAATTTTAATATTTTAAATGCTGGTTTTGCTGATTTAAACTCATTCTTTTATATAGCTCCTTGGCTGTTTTTATTTTTAATTCCTGCAATTACAATGAAGAGTTTTGCAGATGAATTCAATACAGGAACGCTAGAAATTTTAAAAACCAAGCCTTTAACCGATTGGCAAATTGTTTTAGGTAAATATACAGCTTCACTTTTTTTAGTTATCGTAGCACTTTTACCAACACTTACGTATGTGTATTCTATTTATGCATTAGGAAATCCTGTTGGAAACCTAGATATAGGAAGTATTATTGGATCGTATTTTGGAATGCTGTTTTTAGCTTCTGGTTATTGTGCTATTGGTTTATTTACTTCTACGCTTTCTAAAAATCAAATTGTGGCGTTTATCTTAAGCGTATTCATTTCATTTTTTATGTTTTATGGATTTGATGCGATTGCTAATTTATTAGGAAGTTCTGATTTTTATGTGCGTCAGTTTGGATTTAACGAGCATTTTAAAAGTATCAGTCGTGGTGTAATTGATACTAGAGATATTATCTACTTTATAAGTGTGACATTCTTCTTTTTATTTATAACTAAAAAACAATTAGATCATGAGTAAAAATTTGAAAAAGATTCTTTTTGTTTTAGCCGGCTTAGTGTTTATTAATTTTGTTAGTTCGTCTTTCTTTACTCGTTTTGACTTGACCAAGGACAAACGTTACACGCTTTCAGAAGTATCCAAAAACATCGTTAATAAATTAGAGAACACCTTGATTATTAATGTGTATTTGGAAGGTGATTTTCCTTCAGAATTTAAACGCTTACAAATTGAAACTCGTCAGTTTTTAGAAGAACTCCAAGCTGAAAATACCAATATTCGTTTTCGTTTTATCAATCCAGATGATATTAGAGAAGAGCTTGTTAAAAACGGGATGATGCCGAGTCAACTCACTGTTGAAGAAGACGGAAAACTTTCTGAAGCTTTAATCTTTCCTTGGGCAGAACTGTTTTATGGTCAGAAAGCAATTACAGTTCCGTTACTACCAAACACTATGGCAAAATCTCAAGAAGAACAGTTATCGAATGCCATTTCTTCTTTGGAGTATGCTTTTGGAAATGCTATAAATTTAATTACTCAAAACAAAAGAAAAAAGATTGCCGTTTTATCTGGAAATGGTGAATTAGAAGACATACGATTATTTAGCTTTTTAAGTGAGCTAGGAAAAAAATATAGTTTAGGAAAATTCACACTAGATTCCGTTGAGAAGAATCCAGCAAAAACAATAGAGCAATTGAAGCAATACGATTTATCAATTATTGCTAAACCTTCTGAAAAGTTTACACACGAAGAAAAATTAGTATTAGATCAATACATCATGAACGGTGGTAAATCGTTGTGGATGATTGATAATTTAAATGCTGATACGGATAGTTTATACAACGCAGGAAAAATGCTTGCCTATAATCGTGAGTTAGATTTAACCGATTTATTATTCAGTTATGGTGTTCGCATCAATAATAAATTAGTTCAAGATTTATATGCTTCTAAATTAACTTTAGCATCAGGAAGCCTAGGAAATCAGGCTCAATTTGAAAGTTACGATTGGTTTTATCATCCATTAGTTAAAGGAAATCCAAATCACCCAATAACAAAGAATGTCTTACCTGTTCGATTCCAGTTTACTACACAAATAGATACGTTGAAAAAAGACATCAAAAAGACGCCACTTTTAGTGAGTTCGGTTTTATCAAAACTAACAGGAACACCTGCTATTATTGAATTAGAAAGTATTGCAAAAGAACCTATTCAGCAAGAATACACGGCGGGAAGTCAATTATTAGCTGTTTTGTTAGAAGGTAGTTTTAATTCTGCTTATGAAAACAGAACAAAACCATTTGATTATCCAGATTACAAGAAGATTTCTACAGATAATAAAATGGTAGTTATTGCAGATGGAGATATTGCTAGAAATCAGATTTTGAAAGGAAAACCATACGACCTAGGTTTAGATAAATGGACACAACAGCGTTTTGGAAATAAAGATTTCCTATTAAACACGGTTGATTATTTATTAGACGATACTGGTTTAATTACACTAAGAAATAAAACCGTCCAATTAAATAATTTAGACAAGAAAAAAGCTTTTGAAGAGCGTGGTTTTTGGCAGTTTTTCAATATTGTTTTACCACTTACTATTCTTTTAGCTTTTGGCTTTGGGTTTAATTATTGGAGGAAAAGGAAGTATAGCTAACAGTAGGCAGTAGGCAGTAGGCAGTAGGCAGTAGGCAGTAGGCAGTAGGCAGTAGGCAGTAAAATTAGTATTACTCCTTCAAATCCAACAAATTGTTATGTATAAACTGATAATTCAACCGGTTTATCAATTTGGCTGGACTGATTTTTTTGAATTGTAATTCATTTTCAGTTTTAAATACAGGTTCTGGTTTACCTATTTTTTTTCTGGCTGCTATATAAAATTCTTTTCGTGTTGGATGGTGATTCGCACACGCATTAAATGTTTCTCCAAAAATATCTTCCTCTATTAACTTATTAATGATTTGAATACAATCATCTCGATGAATCATATTTACAAAACCTTCCGGTTGTGGAATTTCTTTTTCAGCAAACCAATTCCCTGGTTGTCTATTTCCTCCATATAATCCTGCAAAACGAATTATAGTTGTTGTAAAGTTTTCATTCTTTCTGAACAACTCTTCAACATCAATCAATAAAAAATCTTTTACTGTTTCGTCTTCTTCGGTATAGGTTTTATTATTTCTAGGATAAACAGAAGTAGAACTTATAAAAATTACTTTCTTAACAGACGATTTTTCTATTTGATGGATCAATCTTTTATACGCATTGGTATCTTTAGAGGTAATCATTACCAAAAGAACCTCACTATCAAAGAATTCATTATTTGTTATTTCATCTTCAATATCAATAATAAAAGGGTTTATTCCCAGATTTTCTAACTTTTCAATCTTATCTTCTGACCTGGTAGATCCTTTAATTGTAATTGAATTCTGAATAAAATATTCCGCCAAAGGAATACCTAACCAGCCACAACCTAAAATGCTATATGTTCTTTGATTATTTTTCAAATTATTAAAATCTCTATTAGAATTAAATTTATGTGTCTTTTCTTTTAGCTCACGGTTTTTTAGTTTGCAGTTTTCAGTTCACAGTATTCAGTTATAGTACTATTTACTTGATACTATAAATCAACATTCACCTTCACAACAGTTATCATCTTTTACTAATTTACATGTTACTACAGCTAGCAAAGCACCAATTATTGGCGCTAATATATACAACCATAAATGCTCAAAATGTCCTGAAACTAGAGCTGGAGCAATCGATCTTACTGGATTCATAGAAGCTTTTGTTATAGGACCTGCAAACATAGCCTCAAGTAATACAACTCCCCCAATAGCAATACCTGCCATAATTCCTACTTCTTTACTTCCGGTAGAAACATTAATAATTGTAACCATCAAGAAAAAAGTCAATAGTAACTCTAAAACAAAAGCTCTCATGGCATCTGTGGAGGGAACAGTAGCTCCATAAAACTCACTTTCAGGAAATAAAAACCACAATACTAAACTTGCAAAAACGGCTCCTAAAATTTGAAAAGCGATATACTTTGGTACTTCTGTCCAAGGAAATTTTTTAGCATAAGCAAATGAAATAGTAACCGCTGGATTAAAATGTGCTCCAGAGATTTCTCCAAAAGCATATATCATTGCCATTACAATTAAACCCCAAGTAATTGCAATCCCAACATGACCAATAGAACCATTGGTAACTTCATTAATTGTCATAGCTCCCGTACCACAAAAAATAAGTGCAAAAGTTCCAATAAATTCAGAAATATATTTTTTCATACTCGCAAAGATACAATCTCGTTTTTTAAGTTTTTGTTAACATTAAAAGCATCTTTAAGCTGTAATTTTATACAGACGAAAAAAACAAACTAATTTATTATCATGAAAAAAATACTTTTAGGATTATTTGTTGCTTCTTTAACAGTATCTGTTAATGCTCAAATTACAACCCCTCAACCAAGTCCACTTTCTAAGTTAGAGCAAAAAGTTGGTTTAACTGATGTTACTGTGGAATACTCAAGACCTGGAGCAAAAGGAAGAAAAATATTTGGAGATTTAGTTCCTTTTGGAAAATTATGGAGAACTGGAGCTAATAAAAATACTACAGTAACATTTAGCGAAGACGTTACAATTGATGGAAAAACATTAAAGAAAGGTTCTTATGCTATTTTTACAAAACCTGAAGCTAACTCATGGGAAGTTATGTTTTACAGTGATACAAACAACTGGGGAACACCAAGAAAATGGGACGACAGTAAAGTTGCTTTAACCACTACTGCTAAAGTTGAAAAAATGCCTATGAGTATTGAAACTTTTACTATTACTATTGATGACTTAACAAATAGTTCGGCGGTTTTAGGAATCTTATGGGAAAACTCTTATGCTGGAATTAAATTTAACGTTCCAACTGATAAAGCTGTTGAATCAAGTATTTCGGCTGTTATGGCAGGTCCAGCTCCTAATGATTATTATGCTGCTGCTTCTTACTATATGGATGAAGGTAAAGATATTCAAAAAGCTATGATGTGGATTGATAAAGCTGTTGAGATGACTAAAAGCGAACCTCGTTTTTGGTACTTACGTAAGCAGTCTTTAATTCATGCTAAAGCTGGTGATAAAAAAGGTGCTATTAAAGCTGCTAAAGCCTCTTTAATGCACGCTGAGAAAGCTAAAAATGCTGACTACGTAAAGATGAACAAAGAATCTCTAAAAGAATGGGGAGCTTAGTATATCTAAATTAAATTAAAAGTAAAACTCGAGTGTAACCAGCTCGAGTTTTTTTATTCTTTATACTTTTACATTTTTAAATAAGTACTATGTCAATTTATAAAAAAATCGCGGAAATTGGAACTAAGTTTATCCCAAAATCTAAACTATTTAAACATGGTTTTAATTTATCTCCAATGTATAGAAGAAGCACTGGTAGAATTATTGCCGTTTCTGATGATTTATTAAAAGTAGTTGTTAAAGTTCCTATCAGTTACAAAAACAAGAATTACGTAAACTCAATTTTTGGAGGAAGTTTATTTTCGTCTGTAGATCCAATACCGATGGTACAATTAATCAATTTAATTGGAGACGATTATGTTGTTTGGGATAAATCAGCAGAAATTAAATTTAAAAGACCTGCTAAAGAACATGTGTATGCCCATTTCACCTATTCAACTAAAGAATTGGAAGAAATTAAAAAACGTGTTTCAGAAGAAAATGAAATTAACATAGAAAAAATCACTTTACTAACTAGCAAAGATAAAAGTACAACCTACTGTGAAGTTCGAAAAACAATTTATGTAGCAGATAAACAGTTTTATAAAAACAAACGAAATAGTAAAAAGTAATAATTTACTCTTCTCCTATTTGACTTACACTTAGGTTTCCTTCTTTTGAATTACCTTTGATTGCCTGTAATACTGAAGCGATTACGATAACTAAACCACAACCTAAAGCATTTAACCATAAATAACTAATCAATGCTTGCTCTCCATTTTGTTCAGGTAAAAATATCCCAAAAAAGTAAATTCCTATTATTAGTAATTGAGTAATAATTGCACCAATAAATACAGAGTTTGATTTAATAAACTTTAAAAAGAATGCGATTAAAAAAATACCCAATACATTACCATAAAATATAGACCCGATAATATTTACTAACTGAATTAAATTATCAAATAAGTTTGCGACACAAGCAATTAAAATTGCTAAAATACCCCAACCTAGTGTAAACCATTTGGACATTTTAACGTAGTGCTGATCACTTTTTTCTTCAGTAACATTTCGTTTATATAAATCAATAGCTGTAGTAGATGCTAGTGCATTTAATTCAGAAGCTGTTGACGACATAGCGGCCGATAAAATCACTGCCAATAACAAACCTATTAAACCTTTAGGAAGATTATTCAATATAAAGTGAATGAACACATAATCTTTATCATTGGTTTCCACAGTAGCATCAGACTTTTCTATAATTGTTTTAGCCTCCTGTTTCAGCTTTAAATCTTCTTCATTTAAGGCTTGTAGTCGTGGTTTATTTGTATCAGTAATTCCAGATAAAATAAGTGTTTTCTTTTCCGCTTCAATTTCTTTATGCCTATCCTCTAAAACTTTATATTCTGAAACATATTGAGAATTAATAACTGCCTCTTGAGCTTTTGGATTGAAGTTTAAAGGTGATGTGTTAAACTGATAAAAAACAAAAACCATCACTCCTACTAAAAGAATAAAGAATTGCATCGGAACCTTTAACAATCCATTAAAAATAAGACCTAACTGACTTTCTCTAACACTCTTTCCAGAAAGGTATCGTTGAACCTGACTTTGATCTGTTCCAAAGTAGGACAACATTAAAAATGTTCCTCCAAGAAAACCTGTCCAAACAGTATAACGATTATTTAAATCCCAAGAAAAATCTAAGACTTTCATTTTATTACTTGCTCCAGCAATTTCAAGTGCTTTTCCGAAAGTAATACCATCTGGTAAATAATGTAAGATTAAATAAAACGCGATAAACATTCCTAAGAAAATAATTGCCATCTGCTGTTTTTGAGTAACACTTACAGCTTTTGTTCCTCCGCTTACCGTGTAAATGATTACTAGAAGACCGATAATGATGTTCAGAAAGACTAAATCCCATCCTAAAACTGCTGACAATATTATAGCCGGTGCAAAAATGGTAATTCCAGCAGCTAATCCTCTTTGAATTAAAAATAAAATGGCTGCTAATGTTCTCGTTTTTAAATCAAACCTACTTTCTAGATACTCATAAGCAGTATACACATTTAATTTATGATAAATAGGTATGAATACTAAACAGATAATTACCATAGCAAGTGGTAATCCGAAGTAAAATTGAACAAATCCCATTCCGCTATGAAAGGCTTGACCAGGGGTAGACAAAAAAGTGATGGCACTAGCTTGAGTTGCCATTACCGACAATCCAATAGTCCACCACTTTGTTTGGTTCCCACCTTTAATATATTGCTCTACATTTTCACTACCTCTTGTTTTCCACGTTCCGTATAATACAATAAACAATAAGGTAATCGAAAGTACAATCCAATCTAAAACTTGCATGAGTAAACTTATTTAGTATATGTGTTAGTAATAAAATAAAAAAGAACAATGTACACTAGGTTAGCCAATAGAACGAATGTGTATTCTTTTTTCCACATATACTTTTTACTCATAATAATTAGTTTGTTAGTTGATAGTTTCTACTTATTTAGCAGGCTTACTAAAAAAGCTATCTGCTAATGGTGCTTGACTTACTAATGCTGATGAAAACTCAGTTGGCTCACCTGCAGGTTCTGTTGGTACACCTTGATCGTTTTTGTTGTACCAAGTTATTGATTTTGGTAATAAAAAACCGTTAACGTTTTCCCAATCATTATATCTAATGATTTTAAAATTTTCAGATGGCTTCTTGCTAAAATAAGTTACAGTATACCCTAACCAAGCCATTTGTTTGGTTTCTGGATGGTAAAATATAAAATAATTATCATCTGGTGAAACTCCCACATTTGCTTTGTACGATATTTTTATTCCTGGATAACTAACTCCTTCAAACTCTATAGGTGCTGTATCGGAATAAATTATTCCATCATCAGCTAATACAAACGGCATTGAATAAAAGTAAAAATACAAGTTGTAATAAAACTCTGGATTCCCTGTAAAAGCTGTAGAATCTTTTTGATGTAACCAAACTTCTTTTCCATCAAAACCTAATGAGTAATTATCTGCATTAACCACAGCTTTTCTTGAATGTAAATCTGTTGTGTGCTCCTCTCCTTTTACTTTGTACGATAAAAATCTTGCTTTTCTCCAAGCATCGATACCTCCATGTTTTTCAAAAACTTCTGATAATGCTTTTGGATAGGCTGGTTCTTTTTTTACTTCTTTTTTAACTTCCTCTTTTTCTTCTTTTTTTGTTTCGGTTTTACAAGCGCTAATTAAAGCTACTAGTAGAAATACTGCTATTAGTTTTTTCATTGAAAATTGATTTTATACTACTTCGTCGGAGTTCTTTTGTAAAATTACATTTTTAACATAAAAAAACTCCTTGAATAGTATCAAAGAGTTTTTACAACACAACTACAAAGACCTTTTATTCGGCATCTGTTAAAGTCTTAGTAAACGCAATTAGCGCATCAATCTCTTGCTGAGTTAAACTCAAATTATCAAAAGGTAAAGTTTGATACTCATTTTCAATTCCTAATCCAGCTCCACCTCCTTTGTTATAAAAATCCATTACTTCTTGTAACGTTGTATAAACACCATTGTGCATGTAAGGAGCTGTAACTCCAGTATTTCTAACTGTTGGTGTTTTAAAAAAGTGTTTGCGCTCTGGTGTTTTAAACAATTCATACCTCCCTAAATCGGCAGATAATTTTGCATTCATGGTGTCCATACTTGATGGTACTCCAATAAATTCTAATTCAGTATCCGTATAATTTGGAGGAACGGTTCCGTTGAAAACTGGCGCAAAATGACACGTAGCACACATTGCTTTTCCCATAAATAAATTAAAGCCTAATTGCTCTTCTTCTGTTAACGTATTTTCCTCTCCTCTAATGTTTCTATCAAACTTCGAATTAAAAGAATTCAAACTTCTGATATAAGAAGCAATGGCATGTCTAATATTATAATCGATTCTTTTATTACTGTATAATTTCAGAAGTTTATTCTTGTAAATATCATTTTGTTGAACTCGCTTAACCACTGAATCCATAGACATATTAAACTCGTTGTGGTTTTTTACAACTCCAACTACTTGACCTTCTAAACTTCCAGCTCTTGCATCCATAAAAAATGCTTGTTGATATGCTGAATATGTTACTGTTGGTGTATTTCTAATTTGATTTTTATCAAATGTTTTCTTACCATCTGTAAAAGCTAATTCCTTTACATGACATGTAGCACAAGCCATTTTGTGATTTTTTGACAATGATTTGTCGTTAAACAGTTCTTTACCAAATTCAACTTTTTCAGCAAGACTTGTAGTATCACTTAACTGATCTGAGAAATAATCAATGTTTAAAGCATCCTTTGAAAAAAGTTCCGTCATAGTATTTGACAAAGCCATTTCAAATGGGAACTTTACATTCCAATCTTTTTGAACTTCAACCAATAATTTTAATTGCTTATTGATATGTTTTTTAATAAATGAATAACGATCAAAAGTATCAAAATCATGATCTAAATCCTTCTGTGCATCAGTTATTGATTGAATGAATTTATTCTTCACCTCAAGAGAAGAAAACTTATTTTCATTCATCTTAACAATCTCAATTAATGTATTATAGGAGTATTTACTTTCTAATAAAGACTGACTTAACACAGGCGAATCAAAACCAGTAATCCCAGTAGTAGCAATTCTTACAATTTGTTCTCTTAGTAACCAAATGATATGATAATCTTTTAGCTTTAAAGAAATATTCTCCTTAATCAACTTTAAACGATCTTTAGTAACAGTAATAGCTCTAGTTAAGGTTACCGTATCAATCTCTTCTTCATAAAGGTTTTCTTCAATCACCTGAAAACCAATAGGATTTATAACACGAGTATCTTGCGACTCTTCTCCTTTTACCTGAATAATATTAGGAGCGTTTAGCGACTTGTAATTATTCTTATCAGAATACGCTAAAATTGGCTCCATTAACTTAAAATATTTCCTAGCCTCTTTGTAATATTCTTTTCTCTCTTCTGAAGGAATTTCAAGATTTAACTTCTCTACATTACTAATAGAACTCGTTAAATATTGATTATACAAAGCAGAAATATCCGTAGAAAATGTATTTACAGCACTATACTTTTTCTCCTCATTAGCGCATCCTACTATCAAAAGCAAAAGACATACACGAAGGTATGTCTTAGCTCGACTAAATATGTCTTTCATTTTTTATCTTTCTAATCCAGTGATTATGTGTAAAACTGAACCTTCTTTTCTGTTAGCTAAATCAGGATTTGCCATTGGATCTGTAAAAGAAGTTCCATCTGCTGGCTCCCATCCGTGATTTTGAGTAATTACGATGAATGTGTTTTTACCGTTGTTTACAACTTCAGTAACATCTATCATACCTGTAATTTCCCAGTTTCTTGTGTTTGAACCGTATCCCAAATCAGCAGCTCTATTTTGATCACACTCTAATACAGTTTTGATTTCTCCAGTATTTAAGTTGTACTGGTATAACTTCGCATATCCATTTACAGAAGTATCTAAATATCCATTTGGATCTTCTTGAATGTAAGCATAGTTTTCAGTTACTAAAATGTTATCAGGTGAATGGAAACCTTCTGCTTTACCACCAATTTTATCACCATCTAAAACACATGTAATTTTTGCAGCTCCTGTTGGATCAGTATCGTTTAAAACAACCTTATAAATACGTCCTAAGAAAGTTCCTTTACCTGCTAATCCTGATTTGTTTCTACCTGTAACAGCAAAGTAAATCTCTCTTTGATTTCCAGCAACTCCTCTTCTCCAGTCGATATCCTCTAAACGTGAGAATCCCATAACACCTTTAGACTTTGCTTCAGCATCTAAAGCGTTGATTTCTCTTTCAGTTAACTCAACAAACTCAGCATCATACTCAGTTCCTTCAACCATATCGACTTCATAAGTGATTCCAGCAGTAGAAACTTTTAAACCGTATAATTTACCTCCTTCTAAGTCTCCTCTGTTTCCAACATACATTCCTAATTGTCCTGACGGCACATCGTTATCAGAATGATCGTCACCAATAAAAGCAACCGTTTTGTTTGGGTAAGCATCTTTACCTATAACTACAGCATTTTCTGTAGACCATTGACCAAAAGCAGATAATAATCTCCCTGTTCCAGCTTCGGTAGCAGGCTTATATGGATCAGTTGCAAATACACCTTTTGAAGATCCACCCCATTCTCCACCAGATAAATACATTGGTCCAAAACCATGTTCTTCCATAGTAATCATTGAACCAGAACATTGAGCAGTTTCAGCAGTAGCAGCAGCATTTAAAATGTACTCTCCTTCTGTTGGCCTTAAGTTTTGATTTAATTTGATTCTAGCAATAGAATAATCAGCTTCGATATTATTGATTAAAGTGAAAGTTCCATCTGCTTCTCTTAATAATCCAGCTCCGTCAGCCATAGATCCATAAACGAAATCTGGTGTATTTGGAATTACATCTTCAGAAGATAAAATTGTTGTAATTTTTAATCCAACGAAATCGCTAGTTACTTTTAAGAAGTTTGGCGTTTTAGAAGCTGCTAAATATACAGAAGCATCAGAACCATTTGGTCCAGTTGCACCTGTAGCGCCATCTTGTCCGTTTTGACCATTTACACCATCAACTCCATCAATACCGTCTTTTCCATCTTCACAAGAAGTAAGTGTAGTAAAACCAATTGACAAAGCTAATAATGCAGTTAAGCTTAGTTTTAAATTTTTCATCGTGTCCTTATTTAAGTTTTGTTTTTTTGATGGTACAAATCAAGAGCACGAGTTTAAAGTTTAAATCAATCCTACTTTAATTTCTCTTTAAGAAAATGTTACACAATTAAAGCTAGCCTTAATAATTAGAATGATTATAAATAGAATTTTTAACAGAAAAACAAAGAGTAATAAAACAATGAAAATCAATACTATAAAATAAAAAAAAGTAGTTAAAAACAACTACTCTTCTCAAACCTATTGTAAATAATATGTTAATCCTATTTAGATAACCAAGCGTTTAACATCCAAACTGTTTTTTCCTGCTCTGCGATAAAATCACTCATCATAGAATTTGTTCCTTCATCATTTGCATTATCAGAAGTTTCTAAAATAGTACGTTCTATCTTTAATAATTCAGATAAAGAATTTACAACCAATGTTACTGCTTTTTCATCATTACTAATACCTTTCCCAACTGGCACTGAACCTTTTTTGATGTAATCTTCAAAAGTATGTAAAGGCTCTCCTTGTAATGTAAGTACTCTTTCAGCTATTAGGTCTATTTTTAATTGAGAGTCGGTATACAATTCCTCAAACTTCATGTGAAGTTCAAAGAAATTTTTTCCTTTAATATTCCAATGTAACCCTCTTAAATTTTGATAATATAACTGAAAATTAGCTAGTAATACATTTAAATCATCTACTAATTTACTTGATTTCTCTTTATCTAATCCTATTATTGTTTTTGCCATGTTTTTAATCTTTTGTCTTACGTTACTACAAAATTACCCCAAAATAAAGCGTCTCAACCATTAGTATAATTGATAGTTTTAATATCTTTATCGAAAATTATTATTAATGACCATTACACAATTAAAGTATACATTAGCCGTAGCCGAACACAAAAATTTTACTGTTGCTGCAGAACATTGTTTTGTAACACAGCCTACGTTAAGTATGCAAATTCAAAAACTGGAGGAAGAGTTAGATGCTAAAATTTTTAATCGTTCTAAAAAACCAATAGAGTTAACTCCTGTAGGAAAAAGAATTGTTGAACAAGCAAAAGTAATTGTTGATGAGAGTAATAGAATTATTGACATCGTTCATCAACAAAAAGGATACATTGGAGGAGAATTCAAGTTAGGTATAATTCCTACAATTATGCCAACATTGCTACCAATGTTTTTAAAACACTTTACTAAAACCTATCCTAAAGTTCAATTGATTATTGAAGAGTTAACAACCGAAGAAATCATCAGAAAACTTACAGACGGTCATATTGATGCTGCTATTGCTGCTACACCTTTAGGAAACGAATCTATTAAAGAGCGTGTTTTATATTATGAACCTTTTGTTGGTTTAATTCCAAATGAACATCGTTTGTTTCAAAAAGATAAATTATCTATTGAAGATTTAGAGTTAGAAGATATTTTACTTCTAGAAGATGGGCATTGTTTTAAAAACAGTGTTATCAATTTATGTAAAGTAAATAAAAAAGACGATCACAAAAAATTTCATTTAGAAAGCGGAAGTTTTGATACATTAATAAAACTCTCTAAAGATGGATTGGGAATGACCTTACTTCCTTATTTAAATACTTTAGATTTAAATGATGAAGATAAAACTCATTTACGTGAGTTTGAAACTCCGCCTCCTGCAAGAGAAGTAAGTTTGATTTATCATAAATCGCAATTAAAAATGCAATTAATTGAAGCTTTAAAGTCTAATATTGATGGAATTATAAGAGGAGCAATAGCTTTTAGTGATGTAGATATAATAAGTCCTATACGAAAGGAATAAAAAAAGGAAGCTTTTCAGCTTCCTTTTTTTATACATACATTTTTTCTCTTAATTCTTTTATTTTAGGATCATCTAAGTACTCGTCGAAAGTTGCATACTTATCAATTACTCCATTTGGCGTAATCTCAACAACCCTATTAGCTACGGTTTGCGCAAACTCGTGGTCATGAGTTGTAAACAATACTGTTCCTTTAAAGTTGATTAACGAATTATTTAACGACTGAATTGATTCTAAGTCTAAGTGATTTGTTGGCTCATCTAACATTAAAATGTTTGCTCTAGTCATCATCATTCTTGATAACATACAACGAACTTTCTCACCTCCAGACAATACATTACTTTTCTTTAAAGCTTCTTCTCCAGAGAAAATCATCTTCCCTAAGAATCCACGTAAAAAAACTTCTTCTCTTTCTTCTTCTGTTTTAGCATACTGACGTAACCAATCTACCAAATTTAAATCTCCATTTTGGAAAAACTCAGAATTATCCGAAGGTAAATAAGATTGAGTAGTTGTTACACCCCAATTGTATGTTCCCTCTAATGGCTCTTCATTTCCAGCAATAATCTGATAAAAAGCAGTTGTAGCTTTAGAGTTTTTAGAAATTACAGCTACTTTATCTCCTCTATTTAGATTTAAATCAACATTAGAAAATAATAATTCTCCCTCTGCATCTTTAGCAGATAAACCTTCTATATTTAAAATTTGATCTCCAGCTTCTCTATCTCTTTCAAAGATAATAGCAGGATATCTTCGGCTAGATGGTTTTATTTCATCTACATTTAACTTCTCAATCATTTTCTTACGAGAAGTTGCTTGTTTAGATTTTGCTACGTTTGCAGAAAAACGACGAATAAACTCTTCTAATTCCTTTTTCTTGTCTTCTGCTTTCTTGTTTTGTTGCGCTCTTTGCTTAGCTGCTAACTGACTTGACTCAT
Organism: Tenacibaculum skagerrakense; assembly: GCF_004345825.1. Classification (GTDB taxonomy): domain Bacteria; phylum Bacteroidota; class Bacteroidia; order Flavobacteriales; family Flavobacteriaceae; genus Polaribacter; species Polaribacter skagerrakensis. The sequence continues at coordinate 52,114 of NZ_SLXM01000011.1, read as the reverse complement.
ACCAGAACGTATAGTTTCCAGAAAAGTGATTAATCTTTCCAAAATCTATATCAGAAATATGCGTACAAACTGCATCTAAAAAGTGACGGTCGTGAGATACAACAATTACGGTGTTATCATAATTAGCTAAGAAATTTTCTAACCAAGAAATAGTTTCAAAATCTAAATCGTTGGTAGGCTCATCCATAATCAATACATCAGGATTTCCGAATAATGCTTGTGCTAATAACACACGTACTTTTTGTTTACCATCTAAATCTTTAACTAAAGAATAATGTAAATCTTCTTTAATTCCTAAATTTGATAACATTGCCGCTGCCTCTGCATCAGCATTCCAACCATTCATCTCTTCAAACTGAACTTGTAACTCCCCTATCTTTTCAGCATTTTCATCAGTATAATCTGCATATAATGCATCAATTTCTTTTTTAATCTCGTACAGATCTTTATTACCCATCACCACAGTTTCTAAAACCGGAAACTCATCAAAAGCATAGTGATTTTGAGATAATACAGACATTCTTTTTCCAGGCTCTAAATGAACTTGACCAGAAGTTGGATCAATCTGACCTGATAAAATCTTTAAAAAAGTAGATTTCCCTGCACCATTTGCTCCAATAATACCATAGCAATTTCCTTGCGTGAACTTAGTATTAACCTCATCAAACAATACTCTCTTACCAAACTGAACTGATAAATTAGAAACTGTTAACATTTTTCGTTTTTTAAAATTCTATGCAAAAGTATGAAATCTCCTCTCTTTTCTAGCATTTATAGCTGATAAATTATATCGTTAAAAATCTCTTATTTTTTTGAATATTAACATCGAATTAACATCTTGATCCCCTCTATATTTCTATTTTTGAGCGTTAATTTATGTGCCGTTTTGAATAAAATGATTAAATATTTAGTTCCCCTTTTATCAATCTTTATAATAAGTTGTAATGACGTAAAAAAAGAGAACTACACTTATGTTGGAGGAAAAATCATCAATCCCAAATCTGATTTTATCACCTTACACAATCATTATGAAGAACTTATAGACACAGTTAAGTTAAAATCTGACAATACTTTTACAGGGACTTTTAAAAATATTAAAACAGGATTATACCTTTTTAAACACGGAGCCGAATTCCAATATATCTTTTTAGAGCCTCAAGACAGTTTACTAATTCGCTTGAATACATGGGATTTTGATGAATCTTTAGTTTTTAGTGGAAGTAATGCAGAGAAAAACAATGCTTTGATTGAAAATTTTTTAATCAATGAACAACAGGTTAAAGATTTTTACAAGTACTATCAACTACCAAACGATGTTTTTTTAAAAACTGTAGACTCTTTAAAATCAATTAAAGAATCTTACATAAACAGTTTTACATCAGACTATCCAGAAACTTCTACAAAATATCTTGACGTTTTAAAAATAGCTTTGTATTATCCTTTATATACTAAGTTAGAAACATACGTTATAAACAATCGTTTGAAAGATAACCCTCAGGATATTAACGAGAGTAAATTTATTGCTCATAGAGAAAATGTAAATATTAACAGTGACTCTCTGATGTTTTTCTCTCCTTACAGAAAATATGTTTACAATAACATATATTACGATGTATATGCTAAAAACATAAAAGACGATAGTGATGAATTCACAGTTGCCGTTTTAGAGACCGTTAACAATAAAATAAATTCTCAAGAACTAAAGAATAAATTATTAAAAGAAACTATAATAAGGCATTTCTATACAAAGACAAGTTGTAATCTTAATAAAAAAGCTTACAATTATTTTTCTAACTTTTCATCTAATGATGCAGACAAAGAAGAAATTGCGTGTTTGTTATCTGATGTGAAGTTAATACCAAAAAGCAAGTTATTCCCTAATTTTAAGTTATATTCTCCACAAGGTTCAATGGAGAATATTAATGATATTATCCGAGGAAATAGCACCGTAATTTATTTCAGAAATAAAGATTTTTCTTCTGATAATTGGGTGTCTTCAAGAATGAATTATTTAATCAACAATCATCCTGAAGTCAAATTTTTAGTTATCAATATAAATGATAACAAGAATGAATATATTAAAGACTTGAACATTAAGCATCAATTTTATCTTCATAAAGAGAGTGACGCTCATAAGTTTTTAACAAGTAAATACCCTAGAATGGTATTAATAGATAAAAAAGGAACTGTAGTAAACGGTTTTTGTGCTTTGTCTTCAAAAAAGATTGAAAAACAAATAACTGAACTTTATTAAATAATTAAGAATCAGTTTGTTTTTAATTTACTACTTTTGCGCCGTCCTTAAAATATATTAATATAAGAATTCGCGGATAGGGCATCTGTGAATTCGTTAAATTCACATTATGTCAAAATTCGCAGACTTAGGTTTAAAAGAACCTATTAGTAAGGCGTTGGTAGATTTAGGTTATGAAACTCCAACAACTATTCAAGAAAAAGCTATTCCACAAATTTTATCATCTTCTAAAGATTTAAAAGCATTTGCACAAACCGGTACAGGTAAAACAGCTGCTTTTAGTTTACCTATAGTTGAACTAATTGATGATAAAGATGATAACTCTCAAGCCATAATTTTATCTCCAACAAGAGAATTAGCTGTACAAATTGGAAAAAACATTGAAGATTTTTCTAAATATTTACCAGATTTAAAAGTGGTTACCGTTTACGGAGGTGCTAATATTGAGCAACAAATAAAGCAATTAAAAAGAGGCGCGCAAATAGTAATAGGAACTCCTGGTAGAACCGTAGATTTAATTAGACGTAGAGCTTTAAAACTAGGAAACATAAAATGGTTAGTGTTAGATGAAGCTGATGAGATGTTAAACATGGGCTTTAAAGACGAGTTAGACCAAGTTCTTGATGCAACTCCTAGCTCAAAGCAAACATTATTATTTTCGGCTACCTTCCCAAAAGAAGTAGAATCTATTGCTAAAAACTATATGCATAATCCAGTTGAAATATCTTCTGGAGAAAAAAACCAAGGTTCTGATAACGTTTCTCACGAATACTATCTAGTATCAGAAAAAACTCGTTATGCTTCTTTAAAACGAATAGCAGATATTAATCCTGATATTTATGCAATTGTGTTTTGTCGTACTCGTAGAGAGACTCAAGAAGTTGCAGATAAACTTATTCAGGATGGATATAATGCAGATTCATTACATGGTGACTTATCACAAGCGCAACGTGATAGTGTTATGGAAAAATTCAGAAAGAAAAATATCCAAATGTTAGTTGCTACAGATGTTGCTGCTAGAGGTTTAGATGTTGATAACCTATCGCATGTAATCAATCATAAATTGCCAGACCAAATTGAAAACTACAACCACAGAAGTGGAAGAACAGGTAGAGCGGGAAATAAAGGAGTTTCAGTTGTTTTAGTAAACAGGAAAGAAAGAAGCAAATTAAACCCTATTGAAAGAGCACTTAAGAAGAAGTTTGTTGAGACTTCAATTCCTACTGGAAAAGAAATTTGTGAAAAACAATTATTCCATTTAATTGACAAGATTGAAAACTCAGAAGTAAACACGTCTGAAATTGACACTTATTTACCAAATATTTACGATAAGCTTAAGAATTTTTCAAGAGAAGAATTAATTCAAAAATTTGTTTCACTTGAATTTAATTCATTCCTATCATATTATGAAAATGCACCTGACTTAAATAATGACATCTCAAATGAACGTGATCGTCGTAGCAATGGTAGAAACGGAAGAATGCCTAGTGAAGATATGACACGTTTCTTTATTAATTTAGGAAGAAAAGATCGATTAAATCCTGCTAAACTAATGGGATTAATCAACGAGCAAGGAATTAATAATAATGTTGAAATAGGTGCTATTGATATATTAGACACTTTTTCATTCTTTGAAATAGATAAGAACTACGAAAACAATACCCTTGATGCGTTTGCTGCCAATTCTCCTGAATTTAATGGAAGAAGAGTGAATATTGAAATTACAAAGACGGAAAGAAAAGGTGGTGGAGGTAGAAGAACCAAGAAAAGAAATGATGACAGTCCTTCTAAAGGATTTGGAAGAACCAGAAACAGTTCTGAGAAAAAATCTTTTCCTAAAAAAGAGAATACTAAAAACAGAGATTTCAAAAATAAAGATTCTAGAAGATCAAGAAGAAGATCTTAAGAAAAATTATACCATAAAAAAAACCACTGTTTACAACAGTGGTTTTTTTATTGAGTATATTTTATCTATTACTTCGCTACATTAACTGCTCTTGTTTCTCTAATTACAGTAACTTTAACTTGCCCTGGATAGGTCATATCATTTTGTATTTTTTGAGAAATATTGAATGATAACTCAGCAGCTTTTTCATCATTAACTTTGGTACTTTCTACCATAACTCTTAATTCTCTTCCGGCCTGAATAGCATACGCTTTTTGTACACCTGTAAAACCAAATGCAATATCTTCTAAATCTTTTAAACGTTGAATGTAGCTGTCTAAAACTTGACGTCTAGCTCCAGGTCTAGCTCCTGAAATCGCATCACAAACCTGAACGATTGGTGCTATTAAACTCTTCATTTCAATTTCGTCGTGGTGAGCACCAATAGCGTTGCATACGTCTGGTTTTTCTCCATACTTTTCTGCCCATTGCATTCCAAGTAAAGCATGCGGTAATTCACTTTCAGTTTCTGGAACCTTACCAATATCATGTAATAAACCTGCTCTTTTTGCTGCTTTTGCATTTAAGCCCATTTCAGCAGCCATCAAACCACATAAATTTGCTACCTCACGTGAGTGTTGTAATAAGTTTTGACCATAAGAAGAACGATATTTCATTCTACCAACTGTTTTGATTAATTCAGGATGTAAACCATGTATACCTAAATCGATAACAGTACGCTTACCTACTTCAATAATCTCTTGGCTAATTTGTTTTTCAGTCTTACGAACTACCTCCTCAATCCTAGCTGGATGAATTCTTCCATCTGTTACCAATTTATGCATTGATAACCTTGCAATTTCTCTACGAACTGGATCAAAACAAGAAAGAATAATCGCTTCTGGTGTATCATCCACAATAATCTCTACACCTGTTGCAGCTTCTAAAGCACGAATATTCCTACCTTCTCTACCAATAATTCTTCCTTTTACATCATCAGACTCAAGGTTAAAAACAGAAACACAGTTTTCAATTGCTTGCTCTACTCCTACTCGTTGAATAGTATTTAACACTACTTTTCTTGCTTCTTGCTGAGCAGTCATTTTAGCTTCTTCTAACGTTTCTTGAATAAAACTCATAGCATCCGCTTTTGCCTCTTCCTTTAGAGAAGCAACTAACTCTGTTTTTGCCTCATCAGCAGAAAACCCAGAAATTTGTTCAAGCATATCTACATGCCTTTTATGCAACTTTTCAACTTCTGATTCTCTTTTTTCTAAAAAGTCTAATTTAAAATCTAAATCAGAAGTCTTTTTTTCTAAAGATTGTGTTAGTTTCTTATTCTTGTCTAATTCAGAAGAAACTCTAGATTCTTTATCACGAATCCTTTTCTCCACATCAGACATCTTTTTTTCTCTTGATAAAATTACTTTCTCATGCTCTGATTTAAGTTCTATAAACTTTTCTTTCGCTTGTAAAATTTTATCTTTTTTGATAGCCTCTGCCTCTATTTTTGCTTCTTTTAGTATGCTTTGTGCTTCCTTATTTGTCTCTTTTAAAAGCTTATTAGCTTTAGTTTTCTCAAGCATTTTTGCAATAATAAAACCTATTACAATTCCTACAACACCTACCAAAATTGGTAATACTAATCCTTCCATAAATTGAATATCTATATTCTTAAAAATAAAAAAAGCCCATATTAGTAGTGATTTTATAAACTCCTGATAAACAGGTTTAGAACTAACCGGTTGCTCAAGGATCCGAATTAACGGCTTGCTTTACTAACCAAGACTCATTCTTTTTAATTGAATAGTGTTGAGTTTATTAAACTTTTACTAATATAGGCAGTATGTTTACTGTTATATAATGAACTTATTTTAAATGATTATCTAACAAATTTGTCAGGTCATTTATTTTATTTAATACTTCTGTAGCTTCTTCAGATGCTTTAATTGAATTTATTTCCATTTTTGATGCATACTGTAATGCACACATGGCTAAAACATCTTGTTTATCAGCTACAGCATAATTTTGTTCGAAATTTAAAATTAAATTGTTAATCTGCTTAGCGGCTTTTCTCATCCCTTCCTCTTCCAATGCATCTTTTACAATCAAAGGATAAGTTCTTCCAGCTATGACCACATTAACTTTTAATTTTTCCATTTTTTTAAAAGAACTTTTATGCATTCAAGAGTATGATACATTTATCTATCTCTCGAATTAAAGCATTTATTTTGAGTTTTGTATTTCTCGAATCTTCATTACTGCCTTCAATGGTTTTGGCAACTTTTAATACATCATATTGTTTTCTCTGACTAACCAATTGTTGCTGTTTTTCATTTAATAGCTGTTGTAATTCTCCATTTTGTTGAAGCAATATCTCGTTTTCTTCTTTTAAGAACTCATATCTAGCTAACATTTCTTGTAACTTAAGTTCCAGTAAATGAATTGCTTCTAAAGTATTACTCATCTATTATTGAGATAAAACCATTTCCACAAAATTAACAATCTCTTTTAACAATAGCAACTCTTAAATACATTTTTATTAATTAACTGAAATACAACCTATTATTATTTTGGTATAATTTTAGTAATTTCGTTACCAAATTGTATCGCTTTGAAATATTATTTCTTATTAATTTTTACCTTTATTTATAGTTACTCTTTCTCTCAAAAGAAGTATCCAAGAAACTATTTTTCACCTCCTATGGATATCCCTGTAGTTGTAGCGGGCACATTTGGTGAGCTTCGAAGTAACCACTTTCATTCAGGTATTGATTTAAAAACTCAAAAGAAAGAAGGAATTCCTATTAAAGCTACTGCCGATGGTTATATTTCAAGGATTAAAATCGTACAATATGGTTATGGTAAAGCTTTATATGTGAACCATCCCAATGGATACACAACTGTTTATGCTCACTTACAAAGGTTTGCTCCTAAAATTCAGGAATACGTTAGAAAAACTCAATATCAAAGAGAAAAAGGTAACATTGGAAATTTATTTCCTAAACCTGAACAATTTGTGGTAAAAAAAGGCGAGATAATAGCTTACTCTGGTGATACGGGAAGCTCTGGTGGACCACATTTACATTATGAAATTCGTGATACAAAAACTGAAAACATCATAAACCCTATGTTGTTTGGTTTACAAGCAGATGATACTAAAAAACCAATCATAAAAGGACTTAAGGTTTTTGCCATAGATAATAGCTCTAGAATTAATAATTCAAATAATAGTTCTTTAATTCCGATTAGAGAATTAGACAACGGAAATTATGTAGCAGAAAGAATTAATGCTAGCGGAACTATTGGCTTGGGTGTTTTCGTGTATGATCATCAAAATGCTGCCATGAATAAAAATGGAATTTATAGCTTAGAAATGAATGTAAATGGTAAAAGAGTATATTATCACGATGTTGAAACTTTCTCTTTTGCAGAAAGTAAGTATATCAATCTTTTAATTGATTACGAACATTACAATACTTATAGAGACCGTTTTCAAAAAACTCATAAAGTAGAAAATAATAAACTTAGCTTGTATGAAGATTTAATTGATAATGGTAAAATCAATATAAATGCCTATCAAAATTATAATGTAGAAATTATTGCAAAAGATTTTAATGGAAATGCTACTGCACTAAGAATTCCTATTAAAGGAGTACCTTCCAATACTATGTTTTCTCAGAAAGACACCACAAATTATAAGATTATTGCAAAAGATTTTCACAAGTTTGAGTTAGAAAACGTCTCTGTTGCTTTTCCTAAAAACACCTTTTATCACGATTGTTTTATTGATTTTAGTTTTGAAAACGGAATTGTTAAACTTCACGAACCTACCATTCCACTTGATAAAAAATTCACCTTAACTTTTACTACAAATCATCTTTCTGAAATTCAGAAACAGCAGGTGTATATAGCCAATGTTACAAAAGAAAAATACCCGAAATATGTAACGACCAAAAAAAAAGACGACAAAGTTTTTACTAATCAGAAAACATTAGGAAGTTATACATTGCTTTTTGATGATAAAAAACCTGAAATTACGCTTATTAATTTTGCTGAAGGAAGATGGTTAACAAATAATGAAACTCTAAAAGTAAAAATTGAAGATAAAGAATCCGGGATTGATGAATACAGAGCTACCATAGATAACGAATGGGTTTTAATGGAATACAATCATAAGAAAGGAATTTTAACCTACGATTTTTCGGATAAAAAATTGGTTGGTAGCAAACATATCTTTAAACTTGTAGTTTCTGATAATGTTGGAAATACTGAAACTATTTCTACTACGTTTTATCGTAAATAATAAATCATTTTGAAAAAAACTTTATTCCTTCTTTTGTTTCCTATACTGGTTTTTGCGCAAAAAACATCCACAGTTAAAGGAAAAATAGTCAATAAATTCAATGACCCTATAGAAGGTGTCGCCATCAGTTATCTTAATCAAGGAACTACAACCGATGAGTATGGAAATTACTCTTTTGAAATTCCAATAAGAAAAACTGTTGAAGTAACTTATTCACATGTTTCATACAAAACAGTTGTAAAAAGATTTACTACTCGTGGTAAAAGGACCATTAACTTCTCTCCTACTCTTACAATTAAAAATGAAGAGTTAGAAGAAATTATCATTAAAAACAGAAAAAAAGAGGCGGAAGGAATTACTAAAATCGACACTAAAAAAGTAGCAACTGTAGTTGGACCAAATGCGGGTGTTGAAGCTGTTTTAATGACACTACCGGGTGTTAGCAATAATAACGAATTAAGTACACAATATAATGTTAGAGGTGGAAACTTTGACGAAAACTTGGTGTATGTAAATGGAATTGAAGTTTACAGACCTTTTCTAATTCGTTCTGGACAACAAGAAGGATTGAGTTTTATAAATCCTCATATGATTCAGAATATTGATTTCTCTGCTGGTGGATTTCAAGCTAAATATGGTGATAAATTATCGTCTGTTTTAGATATCACCTACAGAAAACCCACAAAAAGTAGTACACAAATTGATTTGAGTTTCTTAGGTGCAAGTGTAACTACAGAAGGACTTTTATTTAACGATAAACTAAGTACTATTTTAGGTGTACGTTACAGAGATAATAGTTTATTTGTTAATGACAAACAAACAGAAGTCAACTTTAGACCAAACTTTACTGATATCCAAACCTTTTTATCTTATAAACTTTCTTCAAAAGTTGATGTCAATTTCTTAGGAAACTTTTCGCTTAATAATTACAACTATAAACCTTTATCAAGAAGAACACGTTTTGGAACTATTGCAAATCCTTTAGAGTTAATTGTATTCTATCAAGGTCAAGAAGTTGATCGTTTCCAAACATTTTTTGGAGCATTTTCAATGGATTACAGAATAAATGATAATTTAGAGTTAACTGGAATTGTATCTTCATTTAACACACAGGAAGAAGAATACTTTGACATTGCTGCACAATATAACTTAGGGCAAGTGAATACTAATTTAGGCTCTGAAAATTTCGGTGAAGTTGAATTTTCTCAGGGTATTGGCTCTCAATTAAACCATGCTCGTAACGATTTAGATGCTTTAATTGTAAATGCTCAAGTAAAAGCCACTCTTAAAGATGGCAATAACGAATGGAGAGCAGGAATCAAATATCAAAAAGAAAATATAAGAGATCGTATTAGAGAATGGGAAGTTATTGATAGTGTAGGGTTTTCTGTTAGACCTCCACATCACAATATTGGCAATGACCAACCTTATACTCCTTTTACTGGCCCTATTGAGCCTTTTCAAAATGTAAGAGCTCAAAATACTGTTGATATAAATCGTTTTTCTGGTTTTTTACAGTTCAGTAGAAAAACTACTTGGGGAAATCATGAAATATGGTTCAATGCCGGAGTCAGATCTCAATATTGGAATGTAAGTCCAGTTGGAGCCGAATCTAAAAGTCAACTAATTTTTAGTCCAAGAGCTCAATTTGCTATAAAACCAGATTGGAATGACGATATGCTTTTCAGAATCTCTGGAGGTTACTACTCTCAACCTCCTTTTTACAGGGAGTTAAGAGGTTATAACGGACAAATATCAGCTGATGTAAAAGCTCAAAAGTCAATTCATGCAGTAGTAGGAAATGATTACAGTTTCACGATGTGGAATAGGCCTTTTAAATTGACGACAGAATTGTATTACAAAGATTTAAGTGATGTAAATGCATATTCAATTGATAATGTTCGAATTCGATATAGAGCAGACAATGTAACTAACGCTTATGCATATGGACTTGATGTTCGTTTAAATGGTGAATTTGTTCCAGGTAATGATAGTTGGGTTAGTTTTGGATATTTAAAAACTCAAGAAAACATTGATAACAGAGGTTATATTGCCAGACCTACAGACCAGAGAATAAAATTGGGTGTATTATTTCAAGATTATGTCCCAAACCTACCAGATTTAAAAGCATACTTAAATCTAGTTTATAATACTGGTGTACCAGGTGGCGCTCCAGCCTATGCAGATGTGTATAGCTTTCAAAACAGATTGGAAGATTACAGACGTGCAGATGTTGGAGTTTCATACGTTTTTGTCGACAACAATAAGAAAACCTCAAATAAATTTCTGAACAATTTTGAAGAACTTACTGCTGGTTTAGAGTTGTTCAATATTTTTGACATTAGAAACTCTATCACAAACACTTGGGTTAGAGATGTATACAGTAAACAACAATTTGCAATTCCAAATTACATGACAGGAAGAGTTTTAAACTTTAAACTAAGAATGAAGTTTTAAAAACTTAACAAATAAATTATAAAACTATTAAAACCTCATTCAATTATGAATGAGGTTTCTTTTTTAAAGTAGGCTTTCATTGTCATTTTACTAACAAATTATGTAAGAATAGTAAAAATGGACTCCACGATATTTTAGTATATTGTCTACTTCAATCTACAAACAAGCAACCCAAAATGAAAACCTGTAAATACCTAGCTATACTAATGTCATTTATGATAATTGGATGTAAAAAATCGACCGTAAATAAAATTGATCTCTCGAATAATTGGGTATTTAAACAACTTAACGATACAATATGGAGAACTGCTGAAGTTCCAGGTACAGTACACACTGATTTACTAAAACATAACATAATTGAAAACCCCTTTTATAGATTGAATGAACACCATGTTCAATGGGTTGATAAAGAAGATTGGGTTTATAAAACATCATTTACCATTTCAAAAGAAATACTCGAAAAAGAACAATTGGAAATAGAATTTCAAGGTATTGACACTTACAGTGATATTTATGTAAACAATTCAAAAGTTCTTTCTACAGACAACATGTTTCGAAGTTATAAAGTTGACGTAAAAGAATATTTAAAAGAAGGCGATAACGAACTGAAAATCATTCTAGAATCTCCAATAAAAAAAGGAATTGAGAAATACGATGCAATCGATTATCAAATTGAAGTTTCAGATAATGATTTAGCCAAAATTGGAAAAGTTGAAGGTGATAAAAAAGTAAGTGTATTTTCTAGAAAAGCTGGATATCATTTTGGTTGGGATTGGGGACCTAGATTGGTTACTTCTGGAATTTGGCGTCCTGTAATTTTAAAAAACTGGAATCATTTTAAAATTGAAGATGTTTTTATTCGTCAGAAAATACTAAAAGATTCCGCTCAACTTTCCGCTGAAATTGAAATTTTAAGCACCAAAGAATTAGAAAAGAGTGAATTAGAAATTAGCATTAATGATACTATTTTAGTTACAAAAGATTTTCCTTTATCTATAGGGAAAAATAAGTTCACAATCCCGTTTATTATTAAAAATCCCAAACTATGGTGGCCAAACGGAATGGGAAATCAGTATTTATATGATATCAATGTAAAAGTGAGCCATAAAAATCATTCCGATGAAAAACAAAATCGAGTTGGATTAAGAACAATAGAACTTTTACGAGAAAAAGACTCAATTGGAACATCCTTCTATTTTAAGGTTAACGGAGTTCCAACTTTTATGAAAGGAGCTAATTATATTCCGCAAGATTTATTTTTACCGAGAGTAAAAGATTCTAATTATCATCACATTTTAAGTTCTGCAAAAGAAGCTAATATGAACATGATTCGTGTTTGGGGCGGCGGATTTTATGAAAACAAAGAATTTTATGATTTGTGTGATGAAATGGGATTATTAGTTTGGCAAGATTTCATGTTTGCTTGTGCTATGTATCCAGGAGATACAGAATTTTTAGAGAATGTAAAACAAGAAGCAATTGACAATGTAAAACATCTAAGAAATCACACTTCTATTGCTTTATGGTGTGGAAATAATGAAGTTTTATCGGCTTGGGAGCGATGGGGTTGGAAACAGAAAGTGACTAAAGAGCAATCGGAAAAAGCAGCAAATACTACTTGGCAATCGTATGTAGATATTTTTCATAAAGTACTTCCAGAAGTTGTTGAACAGTATGATTCTGATAGAAACTATTGGGCTTCTTCTCCGAGTAGTGAATTAGGTGTGCCAGAATCTCACACCGATGGCGATGCTCATTACTGGGGAGTTTGGTGGGGAAAAGAACCATTTAATAATTATAATGTAAAAATTCCGCGTTTCATGTCTGAATTCGGATTTCAATCTTTTCCTGAATTAGCAACTGTTAATAAATATACAATTCCAGAAGATCATGATATTTTCTCAGAAGTAATGAAATCTCATCAACGTTCTAGTATTGGAAATGGAACCATTAAAGAATACATGCTTCGTCATTATAAACAACCAAAGGATTTCGAGAGCTTTTTATATGTAAGTCATTTATTACAGGCATACGGAATTACCACTGGAATTGAAGCACATCGAAAAAACAGGTATCGTTGCATGGGTTCGTTATACTGGCAAATTAACGATTGTTGGCCCGTTGCTTCTTGGTCAAGTATTGACTATTATGGTAAATGGAAAGCGTTACATTACGGAGTTAAAGAATCTTTCAAAAAAACAATTGTGAGTTTTGATGATAAAAAAGACGAAATTAAACTGTTTATCGCCACAGATTCCTTGTCAGATTTTTCAGCAAAACTAGTGCTAAACTTACTGGATTTTGAAGGAAATAAATTACATTCTTGGAACAAGGAAATTCAAGTAAAAGGAAATGATTCTCAAAGCTATTTCAGTTTGAATAAAAAAGAATTGATTACATTATCTGAGAATAATGATCAACAATTTTTAAACGCTACTTTGATTGTAAATAACAAGGTTATTGACGTAAAACAACATTTCTTTATTCCTTTTAAAAATTTGAAGTTACCTCAACCCGAAATTACTTTTGATGCTAGTGAAAACGAAGAAGAATATATCGTAACTCTTCAATCTAAAAAACTAGCTATCGGAGTATTTGCATCTGGAAATTTTGACGAGAATTTCTCTGACAATTATTTCAACATGTTACCAAATACAGAAAAGAAAATAACAATCAAAAAAGGAAACATAAAAACATTGACAGATTTTAATAGTCAGTTAAAAATCATGAGCTTGGTAGATAGTTATTAAAAAATAGTTTTATTCAAAATCGATGTATTTCGATGTATTGGGAGTAGCAATTTTGGCTGCTCCTTTTCTTTTGGAAAAAAGATTAAAAATCGTTCATATTAATTACTTTAGATTTTCTAAGTGAAGATTAAATTTCTAATCCTTTTAAATGATTACTTCAAACTCCATTTTATTCACTATAATCTGTGTTTTTGCTATTCAAGCAATTGTTTTAAGTATTCTAATTTTAAAAAAACAACCTAGAGTTCTTGCGAATAAGTTTTTAGCAATGTTAATCATATTTTACGCGATTATGGCCGTAAACATTGTATTGGTTAACGTTTTAAAAGATATTGGAAAGCTTCATATATTTCGATATATCCAGTTAGAACTTCTCTATGGAATGGGACCTGCCTTGTATTTTTATACAATTAGTATTACCAAACCGAACTTTAAATTCTCAAACAAGGATTTTATTCATTTCATTCCTTTGCTCCTAGAGTTTATTTTCTACAGAACTTCGTTTTACAGAGATGGAGCAAACGGGTTATATATCGATCCAATGTCAAACATAACTTATGTGTATTTAACACAACAATGGATTGGTGTTCTTTCAAATTTAATTTATAGTATCATCTCACTTCGAATACTGTATAAACATCAACATCAATTAAAACAATTTTACTCTAAACTTGAAAACAGATCGTATAATTGGTTAAAAATTCCAATTCTTATTTTTGCTATATATCCTATTTTTTGGAATATTCTTACAGAAATTGATCGCTTTGCTTTCGACAGAAACTTGAGAGAATATTATTTCTTGCCAAACTTTGTACTATTAGCTATTGCATGTACATGGATAAGTTTCAAAGGATATTTGACAACAAATACTTCTGATCTGTTATCTATTGAAAACTCAAATAGTTCTCCTAAGGAAATTACCTTTGAATTAGATAAAAATTTCATAGAAAAATTAGAAAGGTTGATGCAAAATGAAAAACCTTATTTAAACCCTGACTTAAACTTATCCAAACTTTCGGAATTATTAGAAATGAAACCCAAACAAGTTTCGATGAAAATAAATCAAAACTTTGAAAAAAACTTTTATGACTTAGTAAATTCCTTTCGTGTAAAAGAATTTCAGGAGCGAGTAAAAGCTACAGACCTTCAAAAAATCTCATTGTTAGGATTAGCATATGACTGCGGATTTAATTCTAAATCTACTTTTAACAGTGCTTTTAAAAAAGAAACACAACAAACTCCTAGTCAGCTTATTAAAAGACTAAAAAATAAGTACGAATAGAAGCATTCGGTCGATTTGTTAGTAATTAGCGTATAATTTTGCAACGTGAAATTATTATTTACATCAATGAAAGTTAAACATTACATCATACTATTACTATTCAGTTCAATTCATATTAACGGGCAAGCAAAATTCTCTAAAGAACATGTTTTAAACGATCTTTCCTATTTAAAAAAAGCACTAATTGAAGCTCAATACAACATATACGAATCTGTTTCAGAAGATACTTTTGAAAGAGGATATCAACAAATAAAAAACAAGATTACACAAGACTCTCTTTCCTTATTAGAAGCTACAAATTTATTACAACAACTACCTGCTTTAGTTAACAACGGACATACAAGTATTAATTTTCCCAGTTCTGAATATATGAATTATGCCTATTCAGGTACAGCAACCATTTTTCCTTTGGAAATTGCTTTTGAACAAGGAAAACCTTTAGTTCGAAAAAACTGGTCGAAAAACAAAAACATAAACTGTGGAGATGAAGTTATAAGTATTAATGGAACTTCTATAAATGAAATTCTAGATAAAATCTACCAACAAGTTTCAGGAGAACGCTTACTTATGAAAAACACAAAAATTGAAATGTATAATTTTCCTAGATATTACTGGCAGGTTTTTGGAAAAGACGACACGTTTAAAGTTGAGCTAAAACAAAACGAGAAAAAGACTACTTATAAACTTAATGCAATTCGACTTATAGAAGATTATGAGAGCAAAAGATCTGAAGTTCTAAATTCAACTATGAGTCTAAAATTCTACGATAACATAGCTTATTTAAACCCAGGAAGTTTTGGTGGTAATATCGATAAGTTTAAATCGTTTATTGATGCTTCTTTTTCTGAAATAAAATCAAAGAGTTGTAAAACTCTAATTATCGATTTAAGGAATAATTCAGGAGGTGATAATGATTATAGTGATTACTTGCTTTCATTTATTGCCAACAAACCTTTTACTTGGAGTAGTTGTTTTAAACTAAGAACGAGCGCGCTTTTAAAAGAAAGTGTTAAGAACAGTAAAAACAAGGAAAGTGATTATTGGAAATCTATTTTTAGTCATGAGAATGGCGAACGCTATGAATTTAATTTTGAAAAGATGCGACCTCAACCAAAAGAAAAAAGATTCATCGGAAAAGTATATTCACTGGTAAATAGACAATCTCATTCACAAGCAACTGTAACCGCTGCAGAAATTCAAGATTACAACTTCGGAACTATTGTAGGAGAAGAAACTGCTGAATATCCATCATTGATTGCTTCTGTTTTTTATTTCAATCTTCCAAACACAGGAATACAAGTTCAAATGTCAAAAGGAAAAATGATTCGTGTAAATGGAAGTACAAAACCAGAAGGCGTAATTCCGGATATTTATATTAAAGATTACCTCTTAGATGAAAATGATGAAATATTAGATGGACTTTTAAAAAGAATAAAGCAATAAATAAAAAAGGAGCAACGAAAAATGTTACTCCTTTTTATTTTATAGTATCTTTTATTAAGATTTCTCTGATGCTGTTTTCCTAAACATTAACCAAACTCCTATTAAAATTAAGGGAATACTTAACCACTGTCCGGTATTTAAAGCCCACTCTCCTCTTTCTTGCACTTGTGGTTTCTTAATAAACTCAATAACAAATCGTAACGACCAAAGCGCTATCATAAACACTCCGAATAAGTAACCTTCTTTTTGCTTCTTATCTGTTTTCCAATATAATCTCCATAGAATAAAGAATAATATTAAATAACTAACTGCTTCGTATATCTGTGTTGGATGACAAGGATACTTCTCTCCTGCTCTCGTAAAAATAACACCAAAACTAGAACCTGTTGGTTTTCCGTAAATCTCAGAATTAAAAAAGTTACCCATTCTAATGAAAAATCCTGCCAACGCTACCATAATTCCCATTCTATCTAAAATGAATAACCATGATTTTTGTAAGTGTTTTTTAGCATAAAAGTACAACGCTATTGGAATTGCAATTGCAGCTCCATGGCTCGCAAAACCTGAAATCCCAGTAAACTTCCATCCTTTTACCAAACCAAATAACATCTCTGCTCCTTCTTGTCTTCTAAACGGTAATATTATTTGCAATAAATTATCTTGATAATCTGCCCAACTGTAAAAGAAAACTTCACCTAAGCGCATTCCAATTAACATAGAAACGAATGTGTACATGAATAGAGGATCCATTTTTTCGTGAGAAATATTATCCTCTGTAAAAATTTTCTTCATCAGATGTAATCCTAAAACAAAAGCGATGATAAACATTACACTGTAATAACGAATGCTAAATCCGCCAATATTGAAAATCTCAGGATCAAGATCCCATTTAATTGCTAAATAACTCATGTATTTGGTTAAAGTTTAGTTTTTTGTTTCTTTTCTGGTACTGGATCGTAACCACTTCCTCCCCAAGGATGACAACTAAAAATTCTTTTAGTAGCTAACCATCCACCATAAAATACACCATGTTTTTTTAACGCTTCTAATGAATACGAAGAACACGTTGGTGTGTATCTACATGTTGCAGGCGTAAAAGGTGAAATTGCCGTTTGATAAAAACGGATTAAAAGTATAAATGGATATGCTAGTATTTTCTTCAATGTCTTAGTTTACAGAAAAAGTAGTTCCTTCTCTTCCGTCTTTTAATTGAATTCCTAGTGCTGCTAACTCATCACGGATTTGATCTGACAACGCCCAATCTTTGTTATCTCTTGCTTCTTTTCTTAGCTTTATAAGCAACTCAACAACACCTTCTAGCTTATCTGAACCTTGCTCTTTTGAATCGTTAACTAATCCTAAAATATCAAAAACAAAAGCATTTAAAGTTGCGCTTAACAATTCTAAATCTGCTTTAGAAATAGAAGCTTTATCATCTTTTACTTGGTTGATAAACTTAACAGCTTCAAATAAATTCGCGATTAAAATTGGTGTGTTAAAATCATCATTCATAGCATCATAACATTTCTGTTTCCATGCTGATACATCAAAAGTAGATTCATTAGAAACTTTTAACTCTTTTAAAATGCTTACAGCTTCCATTAATTTACTATAGCCTTTTTCTGATGCTAATAATGCATCGTTTGAAAAGTCCAAAATACTACGATAATGTGCCTGCATAATGAAAAAACGAACTACTCCTGCTCCAAAAGCTTTACTAAGAATCTTATTATTTCCAGTTAAAATTTCATCAGGTAAAATATGATTCCCTGTTGATTTAGCCATTTTTTGACCATTTAACAATAACATATTTGCATGCATCCAATAATTAACAGGTTGAACTCCTGTACAAGTATGCGATTGTGCAATTTCACACTCATGATGCGGAAACTTTAAATCCATTCCGCCTCCATGAATATCAAATTGCTCACCTAAATACTTTGAGCTCATTACCGAACATTCTAAATGCCATCCTGGAAAACCATCACTCCATGGTGAAGGCCAACGCATAATATGACGATCATCTGCTTTTTTCCAAAGTGCAAAGTCTTGTGGATTCTTCTTTTCAGATTGTCCGTCTAACGCTCTTGTGTTATGAATTGCGTCTTCAATATTTCTTCCTGAAAGAATTCCATAATTATTTCCAGCTTCGTTATATTTAAGAACATCAAAATATACTGAACCATTCATTTCATAAGCAAAACCTTTCTCCATGATTTCTTTAATCATTTCAATTTGCTCTACAATATGACCTGTAGCTGTTGGCTCAATACTTGGAGGCAAGAAATTATACTTTGCAGTTACTTCATGAAAATCAACTGTGTAGCGCTGAACCACTTCCATCGGTTCAATTTCTTCTAATCGTGCTTTCTTAGCAATTCTATCTTCACCTTCGTCTGCATCGTTTTCTAAATGACCTGCATCAGTAATGTTACGAACGTAGCGAACTTTATAGCCTAAATGTAATAAGTACCTAAAAATCATATCAAAAGACATGAATGTTCTAACATTTCCTAAATGAACATTGCTATACACCGTTGGACCGCAAACGTACATTCCTACACGGCCTTCTGTTACGGGTTTAAATTCTTCTTTAGATTTAGATAATGAATTGTATATTTTTAGTTGATTTTCCTTGTATAATTCCATTAAAAATTCCTTTTCAAAAAGGTAAAGGTAACAAGTTTTAACAAAAAAAAACCACTCAAATTGGTGGTTTTTTGTATTAATTAACTTTTAAACGGTTACTTTGAAAAACTTAATGCTCCGTATTTCACATCCATATTGAATTTAGCATTTTTAGGAGCTTTAATTTTAATCAATCGTTTCACTTTTAATTTACTCCTCTTTTTTAGTAATTCTTGAATTTCTTTCCTTTCTTGAGCATATTTTTTTATAGATGATTTATACTCTTCTTTACGTCTTTTATGAAACTCTTTTCTTTCTTTTAAAAGTTCTTCTCTAGCTTTTTTATATTCTTCTCTGGCTTTTAACCTTTCCTTTTCATATTCTACTCTTGCTTTTTCTAACTCTTGCTGATATTTTTCATTTTGTTTAAGCATAGTGATATCTGTATCGTCACTCTTAATCGAAATGTTATTTTTACCGATAGTTACCTTTGCATTTTTTCCAATGATTTCTTTATTTTCTTTCTTCCAGCGTTCTAAATACGACTTATCTTTTTTATAAGCTTCAAAATCAAATTCTGTTGGCATTGGTGGCATTGGCGGCATTGGAGGTAATGGTGGCATTGGAGGAAACGCTACTTCTGGTATTACAATAGCTTCCTCAGGTAACACAAAATCAATTGAATCAAGAATATCTAAACTTCCTAAGGCTAAGTCAGCTAAATCTCCACTGAAAAAACTATAATTAGGCGAATTAAAATCAAAAGTATTTAAATCTATAAAAGAATTAGTCCTTGATTTTACGGTAATTTTAGAACTATTGCCATAAGCTTTAAAATCCCACTTATTATAGAAATTATCTCGCATCTCTTCGGTAATTTCTTCCCCATCCACAACCATGTAGGCTTCAATAACAACTTTATCTTTGTTCCAAGTTTCTATTTCAATATCAGAATGCCTTGTATTCACATCAATTACTACATCAGAATTTACATTAAACTCTTCTTTAAAGCTTTTCTTTTGAGCTCTAAGCTGTACTACAAATAATACGAGTACTAAAATTAACTTATATGGTATACTTCTCATTTTTATTTTGTTTTGATTGTAGATCATTTACCTGATCTTTTAACTGGATTAATAATTGTAAACGTAATTGAAGATTGGTAATTAATGCATTGATTGTTTCGTTGTTTACACCTTCTTTTTGTAGTTTTTGGTTTAAACGTTTGTAATCTGCATCTAACTTACTTATCCTCTCAAAATACTCATCCAATAAGGCCTTATTTTCTGGAGTAACTTCTAAACTTGCTATTTCATAATTAATAGCTGTTAAATAGTAATTTTCTATTTTTTGCATCTCTGGAGAAATATCTCCTAAATCAACTACCTGTGTTGCATCTGGATTTGTCAATGGCTTTGGATCAACAGGATCAATATTGGTATAAAACTTTAATCCTACACCTAATAAAACAATTACAGAAGCTGCGGCGTATAACCATGCATACGACTTTTTTCTCTTAGGTAATTCTTCTTGAAGTTTTTTCAAGAATTTACTTTCATGATTATCAGATAACTCAACCGATTTTTGTTGGAAATCATTCACTAAATTTCTAATATCCTTCGGCATGATTTGTAATTTTTAAATATTCTTTTACTAATTTTTTTCCTCTCATTAAATGTGTTCTAGAAGTTACTTCTGTAATTCCTAAAATTTGAGATATTTCACTATGATCGTAACCTTCCATCAAGTACAAGGATAATACTAACCTATATTTCTCTTTTTGTTTATGTATAGCGTCTACAACCATTTCTGAGGTTACACCATTATCAACTTCCCAATTCCCATCTTCCACAACATTTAAAACTTCTTCATTAATAGAAATCATAGCTAACTTATTTTTCTTTAGCTCATCAATACTTTGGTTAATGACTATTCTTTTTAACCAAGCTCCAAATGAAACCTCCTCTTTATAGCTTTCTATGTTTTTAAAAGCCTTTATAAAAGCATCTTGCATTACATCTTCTGCTAAATGAATATCTTTCACATATCTATTAGCTACTGAAAGCATTCCTTGTGCGTAATTGTTATACAATTGCAATTGAGCTTTGGTATTTTGCTTTTTACACTCTTGAATGAGCTTATAATGTAACTGCTTAGTTGATCTCATTTATTGATTTCTTGTCTTAAAGACGATAGTTTTTTCTGCACGTTGCATTTTAATCCACTTTTTTATCTTTAAATTTACAAATAGCTTTTTTACCGCAGTAATTAATGACAAAAGATTCAAAATCAAACTTATCGGAAAAACAAGGTGTTTCTCAACCTGAAACAACCAGTAAATCAGCTGCTCAAAAAATCAAATTAAATAGAAGAAAACAAGTTTCGACAGATACTTTTATTGAAAAAATCTTAGAAGGCGATATTACTTTTTTAAGTAAAGCTATTACATTAATTGAAAGTACAAACTCAAAACATCAAGAAAAAGCGAACACAATTTTAAATGCATGTATGCCTCATGCTGATAAATCCATCAGAATTGGAATTACTGGAGTTCCTGGAGTTGGAAAAAGTACTTTTATAGAAGCTTTTGGAAAATACTTAACCAGTTTAGGAAAAAAGGTTGCGGTACTTGCCGTAGATCCTAGTAGTTCTATTAATAAAGGTAGTATTTTAGGTGATAAAACCAGAATGGAACAATTAGTAACAGATAAAAATGCTTTTATCAGACCATCTCCTTCTGGTACATCTTTAGGCGGAGTTGCTCAAAAAACTAAAGAAAGTATATTACTTTGTGAAGCTGCTGGTTTTGATACAATTATTGTTGAAACAGTTGGTGTTGGACAAAGTGAAACTGCTGTTCATGCTATGGTTGATTTCTTTTTATTACTAAAATTATCTGGCGCCGGTGATGAGTTACAAGGAATCAAGAGAGGAATTATTGAAATGGCAGATGCCATTGTAATTAACAAAGCTGATGGAGATAATGTTAAGAATGCTAAAATTGCGAAAGTCGAATTTAATAGAGCTTTGCATTTATATCCTCCAAAAGAAAACGGATGGCAACCTAAAGTAATGATAGCTAGCGCTCTTAACAACTCTGGAATCGAAGATATTTATACTATGATTTCAGAATATATAAGTACTACTAAAAAATCGGGAGCTTTTGAAAATAGAAGAAATGATCAAAATAAACATTGGTTATATACGACCATCAACGATCAATTAAAAAAGCGGTTTTACGAAAACCCAAAAATTAACGAACTACTTCAAAAAGAAATTATTAACCTAGAAAAAGGAAAAACTACTCCTTTTAATGCCGCAAATAATCTACTAAATAATACCGATTAAAGTTAAAAACAAGCCAATAATCGATATTTTTACAATATTCTTATTAAAAAGTTGTTTTTTTGTGTAAAATCTTTTATTGACGAAATATTTTATTATATTGACAAAAATAGATTTAGTAACAATCTAAATGTAAACAAATAGACCCATGAAAAAACTACTATACATCTTAGCTATAGGTTTTGTTTCTGCTGTATATTCTCAAAAAGAAACATGCGAAACCGATACTAAGACAGTTGAAGACTTAAATAGTATTACAAAATGTACTATCAAGGAAATCGACAAAAAAGATGATAAAAAATCAAGACAAATTGCGGTTAGAGTTTCTGCGTCTAATAAACGTTTCTTAAAAAGAAGAAATAAAGAAGTAGTATCAAGCGCAAATAATTTAAGCGGTACTGGAATTTCAAATGTTTCTAAGGCTTCTAAATTCAAAACTAATTTAGCTGCTTTAACAAATAGGTTATCAAAAGAAGAAATTAGAAGTGCTCAAAAATTTAATCTTGTAGACAAAATACCAGCATTTCCAAATTGTAATAATTCAGATGATGATCAATTCAATTGTTTCAATACCGAAATGATGAAGCACATTCAAGAGTATTTCGAATATCCTGACGAAGCGCTAGTTAATAAGATTGAAGGTGAGGTTTGGGTTCGTTTCATCATAGATAAAGATGGAAATGTTACCAACATAAAAGCATTAGGACCTAAAGGTGGAAAACTTTTAAATGACGAAGCTATCAGAGTAGTTTCAAACTTACCAAAGTTTAAACCTGCTTCTAATAACGGAGAGGCAGTATCAGTTAAATATGGTTTCCCTATAAACTTTGCTTTAGAAGACAATTAATAGACATAAAGTATACAATATTAAAAGCTATCAGATTTTCTGGTAGCTTTTTTGTTTTTGTTTAATTCAGTTTTTTAATTTTGTTGTACTATGAAAGAAATAACTAAAGGTACACGTTTTGTAAATTACATTATAGACCATCTAATAATTATAATTCTTTTTTCAATTATTAGTATTTTGCTAACTAGTAGTTCTGAGTTAATGTATTTTCTAATTTATATATTCTATTATTTACTATTAGAATTTTTGAATAATGGTCAAACTATAGGGAAATTAGTTACCAAAACTAGAGTAGTAAATTTAACTAATGAAAAACCTACATTTCGTAGAATATTATGGCGAACTTTATTACGATTAAATCCTTTTGATATAATGTCTTATTTAGTCGGACAAGAAGGTCATGACTCAATATCGAAGACAAAATTAATTAACGTTTAAATTTTACAAATAACCTATTCGCTATAGATTTCCAGCTCGTCATAGGCTAAAAATACATTTTCAGGTAATTCTTTTTCTATCTCTGCATGAAAGCCAAGTAATTCACTTATATGGGTAAAATAAGCTCTGTTTGGTTTTAACTCTTCAACTAACTCTAATGCTTCTTGTAAATTAGCGTGCGTTTTATGAGATTCCTTTCTAAGTGCAGTAGTAATTAAAACATCCAATCCTTTTAGCTTTTCTTTCTCTTCTTCAGGAATGTACTTTACATCTGTTAAGTAAGCCATATTTCCAAACCTAAAACCTAAAATTGGTAGATCTCCATGCATAACTTGTATCGGAGTTACCTCTACTCCATGGAAATTCAAAACATCATCTTTGCTTATTATAGTTGGGTTTACTGCCGGAGCTGAAGGGTATCTATTTTCGGTAGTAAAAATATATTCATATCTTCTTTCCAAAGCGTTTAAAACACGCTCATCAGTATAAATTGGTATTGGCCCCATTTGGTAATAGTACGGACGAATTTCGTCAAAACCAGCAATATGATCGGCATGTTCATGAGTAAATAAAATACCATTAATCGATTCCACGTTTGCCCTAATCATTTGCTGTCTAAAGTCTGGACCGCAATCAATTATATAATTATTATCATCCCAAGAAATCAATATAGAAGCTCTTAAACGTTTATCTCTGATATCCTCAGAAAAACGGACAGGGTTTTTACTTGCTATCATAGGTACACCAGTAGATGTAGCTGTACCTAAAAAAGTTATTTTTAATTGTTTTTTTTTACTCATTCTTTCAACAAAAATAACATAAATATTTACTATTACTTGCTATTTTCAGTACATTTGTTCATTGTAAACAAAAACAATTATAAATGGCAATTACCTTAAAGGGAGATCAAAAAATTAGTAGCGTGCCTACTACTAAAAATAAAGCACTCAAAATTAACCTAAATGCAAATATTTATGGAACATTTGCTGAAATTGGAGCTGGACAAGAAACCGTTCGTAATTTCTTTAGGGCTGGAGGAGCTTCTGGAACTATTGCAAAAGCAATGAGTGCCTACGATAAAGATTTCTCTGATGCTATTTACGGAATTGAAACTGACAGACGTTATGTAACGGAAGATAGACTAAAAAAAATGCTAAAGCATGAGATGAATTTGATTGAAGATCGATTAGATCGTCAGAAGCATCCTGAAAAGCTGTTTTTTAGTTACGCCAATACAGTAGCTACCATAAATTTCACAAAAAAATTTAAAGGTCACGGTTGGGTTGGAATTCGTTTTCAGTTAGACCCTCTAGAGGATTATAACGAGATTATTTTACACTTACGTTTTAAAGAAACTGAAGCAAGATTACAGCAAGAAACGCTAGGTATTTTAGGTGTAAACTTAATTTATGGAGCTTTTTACTTAAATGATAATCCTAAAGAATTATTAAAATCTTTTTATGATAATATAGACAAGGATAAATTAGAAATTGATATGATTAATTTCTCTGGTCCTCGTTTTACTTATGTTGATAACCGTTTAATGAGTTTACAACTTGTTAAAAACGGAATGACAAATGCAGTAATGTTTGGTCCTGATGGAAATAACCTATTACCTGCTCAAGTTTTATACAAAAAAAACATATTAGCACTTCGTGGTAGTTTTAGACCTGTTACCAAAGTTAATATGGATATGTATGAACAGTCTAAAAAGATGTTTTTTGATGAAAAGAAGGTAGACCCAGATAAATCTCAGGTTATTTTTGAAATTACCTTGAGTAATTTAAAAGCTGAAGGAGAAATTAATGAACGTGATTTCTTAGATAGAGCTGAACTACTTTGTTCTCTTGGTCAAAATGTAATGATTACCAACTATCAAGAGTATTATAGATTAGTTGAATACTTTAGTGAATTTACCAAAGAGCGAATGGCGTTAGCTATGGGAGTTTACAACTTAATTGAAATTTTCGACGAAAAATATTATCGACATATAAGTGGTGGTATTTTAGAGGCTTTTGGAAAACTTTTCTACAAAGATTTAAAAATATACATGTATCCTTATAAAGAAGAAGAAACAGGACAATTTATTGATTCTGAGAACTTAAAGGTACATCCAAGAATGAAAGAGTTATACAAGTTCTTTAAAAACAACGGAAGAGTTGTTGATATAGAAAATTTTGATCCTGAAATTCTTGATATCTTCTCTCGAACAGTTTTAAAAATGATTAAAGAAGGTAAAGATGGTTGGGAAGACATGTTGCCAACTGGAATCGCAGAAGTAATTAAAGAAAAAAGGCTATTTGGATGTAGCAGAAGAAATTAATTTTATTTTTTAATTAAACCTTTTCTTAAATTTATAGTCATAATGAAAAACAATTCATTTGACTGAAGAAACTACACTTGTTTTACAATTACAAAATGCTGCGACTAAAGAAGTAGCTTTTCGTAATCTTATATCCCAATATAAAGAACGATTGTATTGGCATATAAGAAAAATCGTTATTATTCATGATGATACTGACGATGTACTACAGAATACTTTTATAAAAGTTTTTAGAAATATTGACAATTTTAAAGGTGATAGTAAATTGTATTCATGGATGTATCGAATTGCTACTAATGAAGCAATTACCTTTTTAAACAAAAGGGCAAAACAGCAAAATATAGATATTGCCGATTATAAACAACAGGTAGTTTCTAATTTGAAGAGTGATGATTGGTTTTCTGGAGACGAAATTCAACTTATTTTACAAAAAGCAATCGCTTCACTTCCTCAAAAACAACAACTTGTTTTTAACATGAAATACTTCGATGATATGAAGTATAATGAAATAGCAGAAGTGTTAGATACTTCTGTAGGAGCTTTAAAAGCCTCCTACTTTCATGCGGTAAAAAAAATTGAAAGTTTTATAAAAAACTATAATTAAACCTTTTATAAAATAAAGAGTCTTAGAATAGAGATGGAAAATAATTTGAAAAATAGTATCGAGTTTTTAAACTACAAGGTTGGTAAGCAGCATGGCTTTACGATACCTGAAAACTATTTTAATGAATTAGAAAATGAAATTCTAAATAATCAGATAGCTAGCAGTTTTCCTGATAAAAATGGATTAAAAACACCAGAAAATTATTTTGAAAAACTTGAAAACGACCTTATTGAACGAATTCCTGAAATTACTTTACCTAAGAAAACAGATTTAGGAGTACCACAAGGTTATTTTGATTCATTAGAAGATTCAATCTTTGATAAAATAAAGCTAGAAAACACTGATAGTAAAGAAGTAAAAGTAATCTCTTTATATCAAAAAATAAAGAAGTTTATACCTGCAACAGCTGCCGCTTCTGTAATTCTTTTTGTTTCTATTTACTTTTTTAAAACAACCAAAGAAACCGAATCTCAAATTAAAGAAGCAGAAATAGTAACTTGGTTTCAGAATGGATATGGTGAAGCTAACGCTTATGAACTAGCAACATTACTTTCTAATGAAGATCTAAATTATGATGAATTTACAGTTAATGTAAGTACTGATAATATTGAGGACTATCTAAACACAGTTGATACCTCGACTTTAATTGAATTTGAAGAAATAGATTTAAACAATAACGATATATAATTACTTTTTGTAAACACAAAAGCAAATGAAAAGAATAGTACTCTTAACAACCTTATGCCTTTTAACCTTTAAAGTTAATGCGCAAAGAGGACCTGGAAATCCTAAAATAAAGGCCTTTAAAATAGCCTTTATTACAGAGAAATTAAATCTAAATGAAACTGAAGCTGCAAAGTTTTGGCCTATCTACAATAAATTTGAAGACACTAATCTTAGTCTTATTCAGAAAGAAAAAAAAGAGATTAGAAAAAAGGTAAAAGAAGCTGGTGGAATAGAAAAAATTAGTGACAAAGAGGCTGAAACCTACTTATCTAAACTACAAGAAGTTAGAAAAGCACTATATGATAATAAAATCCAATTTCATAATAGTTTAATTGAGTTTTTGCCTGCAAAGAAAATATTATTATTAGAAATAGCTGAGCATGAGTTTAATAGACGTTTAATGGAACGTCTTAAAAACAGAAGAATGGAAAGAAGAAGATAAAAAAAGAAGCATTTAAAATGCTTCTTTTTTTTCTTTAATTTATAATGTTAATTTTTATTGACAACAGCCATACAAACATATAATTCTGGCTTATTCGCTGTAAATTTTCGTAACCAAATCTCTAGTTCTTTAACCTCGTATGGTAATAATCTCTTTACAGCCTTTTCAAGTTCTTTACAAAACAATTCTGCATTGAAGCTAACTTTTTGGAGTACAACTTTAGTATACTCGAACATTGCTCTTGGCATAATAGGGAATTAAAATTTCGAATTAAATATACAAAAATGTTTTGTACATTTTGTTAAAGTAATAACAAAAAAAAAGTCAATTTGTTAACAAAATTGACTTTTTACACATAAAACATTACATTTTATAAAGCGTTTAACTTACCTACTAAAGCATTAGCTCTTGTTTCTAGCTCTGCATTTATAGACTTAAAATGTGCTTTTTTATTTTCAACGTCTTTTACATGAACTTTAGCAATTAATTCATCAAATGTTGAGATAGCTTCATCTATAATTGCTTGAGATTTTGATGCATCTTCATTAGGGTTTTCTAATTCCCATACATTACATTCTCCGATAATATCTCCTAAAGTATAGTTGATGTCTTTCTTTAAATTTTTAACACTTGCCATAATAATAATTTTTAGCAAAATTAAACCATTTTATCTAATTCAATCTGAAAATTTTCAAAAAACTGACCTACATGATATCCATCAACTAAAGCATGATTAACATTTATAGCTACTGGCATTATAATTGAATTCCCTTGATTCTCTATTTTTCCAAAAGCAAGTTGGGGAACACTGTCGTTTTTATTTCCAGAAACCGGTTCTTTATGTCCTGTAAAATGAATCCAAGGCAGCGCTGAACAATGAATACATCCTAAAGAATATTTTGGGGGAAATAAGTTTGTACTGTTGATAATCCTTTCTTTCTCTTCTAAAAAATTCTTATTGAATACTTTTAAGTCTTCATCAAAATCAATAAAAGAAAAACCAAATGTTTTATCCTCTCTCAAAATAGTAGCTGAAGCATGAATTGTATCATATATAACTACTACATCATCCTCAATTCTATATTTAAAATTTTCAACGGAATTTAGAGCTTTTAAACAGGCATGTAAATAAATTACAAAAAAAGAGATTTCACTTTTTGAAGCAAAATTATAGACTTTTGTTACATCAACATTCGCTGTTATGGCAAAACTTGGATTTTCTAAAGTTCTAAAATGCTGAAACAATTCTTTTCGATTCCAATTCTCAATATCTAAATATTTCTTCATTATAAGAACTCTAAAATTTCATCTATAGAAGACAGCGTTTTAAAATCTTTATTTAGCGCTTGTTTTTCATTTACCTCTTCATGAGCCCAAGTGGTATGAAATGGAATATGAACTGCAGAAGCGCCTAACTCGATTAGTGGTAAAACATCTGACTTTAATGAATTCCCTATCATTAATAACTCTGAAGGATGAATATCTAAATGTCCTATTAATTTTTGATAATCTGGAACTTTCTTCTCGCTCATAACTTCTACGTGATGAAAATATTTAAGAATTCCAGATCTCTCTAATTTTCTTTCCTGATCCAGTAAATCTCCTTTAGTCGCAACAATTAATTTGTATTTTCCATGTAGCTTCTGTAACACCTCTTCTACTCCATTCAATAATTCAATTGGCTTTTCTAACATGTCTTTACCAATATCTATTATCTTATTGATTAAATTTGTTTCAATTTGATTATTAGATAATTCTAAGGCACTTTCAATCATTGAAAGCATAAAACCTTTTACACCATAGCCGTAAATTTTTAAGTTCTCAATTTCTTTTTTAAATAACTCTTGGTGAATTTTGTTCTCGGTTTCATAATCATTTAAGAGTTTTGCGAACTCATTTTCAGCATCTCTAAAATACGTTTCATTTACCCACAAAGTATCATCTGCATCAAAAGCTATTACTTTAATATTACTGTACATCATTTCTAATAATTTTAAGTGCTTTTTCTAAATCTGCAGGAGTATCAATTCCGATTGATTCTACTGAAGTTTCAATCATCTTAATTTTTTTCCCTACCTCTAAATAACGAATAGCTTCAATCTTTTCTATAGCTTCTAAAGGAGTCATCGGTGTGGTATAAAAATCCATTAAAGCTTCCTTTCTAAATGCATATACACCTTTATGTTTATAATAAGTCGCTTTAATATCTTGATCTCTATGATAAGGAATTACTGACCTAGAAAAATAGATTGCAAAGTTATTAATATCGGTAATAACCTTTACATTATTAGGATTTTGAATCTCCTCTTTTTGAGTCATTTTTACTTTCAGCGATGCTAAATCAATTTCTTTATTTGTATCTAGATGAAAAACGTTGATTAACTTTTCTAAAGATACTTTATCTATAAAAGGTTCATCACCTTGAACATTCACAACAATATCTACATCCATATTTTCAACAGCCTCAGCAATACGATCAGAACCACATTCATGTTCTTTTTTACTCATAATCACCTTTCCTCCTACATTTTCTATTTCCGAGAAAATAACATCAGAATCTGTAACTACATAAACTTCATCAAACAATTTAGTTTGAACAGCACTTTCATAGGTTCTTACAATTACCGATTTACCTCCTAAATCTTTCAATAGTTTTCCTGGGAATCGACTCGCATTATAACGAGCTGGAATCATCGCAATGATTTTCATAAAATGTGAATTAGAATAGCTCAAAGATACATATTTCCATATTCTGAAAATAGAATTGAATAAATGTTAAAAAGGTAAAACTTTAACACTTAAACTACGGACTTGGTTTTGCCGCTGATTATAAACCTTTTAAGTTTGAATAGATTCTTTTGTAAGTTAATTTGGTTTGTTTGTTAAAAAGCTCGGGGCATTAAAATCTCGAGCTTTTTACTGTATATATACCTCTAATAATTCTGACTTCACAGAAGAAGTAATTGAAAATTCCTTGATTGAAGCTGGAATTAAAATAGTTTCACCTAATGCTATCGTTTCAGTGGTAAATTCATTTGATAGAGTAACTTCTCCTTCTACACACATATAAATCACAAAGCTATCTTTATCATTGTGATTTAACGCAATTTTTCCATTTACAGGTAACACGTTAGTAGTAAAATATGGGCATGAAACAATTTCAGAACTCTTATTTTCTTGTTTAGAATAACTAGTTGTGTATTTTTTTTCTGCTTTGTAATCAATAGCATCTAAAGCTAGATCGGTATGCAAATCACGATAATTTCCTTGATCATCTTGTCGATCCCAATCATACACACGATACGTAATATCTGAGGTCTGCTGAATTTCAGCTAACAGTACTCCTGCTCCAATCGCATGAACTCTTCCCGTTGGAATAAAATAAACATCTCCTTTGCTAACTTCATCAACATTAAGGATTTCTAAAAGTGATTTATTTTCTAAGTGATGAAGATATTCTTCTTTATTACTATCTTTTTGAAAACCTACAATCAAATTTGCTTTATCATCCGCTTGCATGATATACCACATTTCTGTTTTCCCAAACGAATTGTGACGCTTCATTGCTAGCTCATCATTAGGATGCAATTGTATACTTAAAGCCTCTTTAGCATCAATAAACTTAATAAGAAGAGGAAACTTAGTACCAAAACTTTTAAAAACTTTTTCTCCTACTAAATCACCTTTAAATTCTGCTATTAATTCTTTTAAATTCTTGCCTTTACAATCACCATTAACAACCTCAGAAGTATCTCCTTCAACATCAGACACTTCCCAGCTTTCTCCAATATTTTTTTTATTGGTTT
This sequence comes from Tenacibaculum skagerrakense, assembly GCF_004345825.1. Classification (GTDB taxonomy): domain Bacteria; phylum Bacteroidota; class Bacteroidia; order Flavobacteriales; family Flavobacteriaceae; genus Polaribacter; species Polaribacter skagerrakensis. Next base: position 20,578 of record NZ_SLXM01000011.1, on the reverse strand, counting down.
GCTTCTTTAAAAGAGTAGCAAGTTTTTCACCTCCCCAGATTTTCTCTTTTAGAATAGGTTCAAACTTTAAAAATTGATTTAGTTTTTGCATTTACTTACCAGAATAGGTTACAAAATTTCTAGGTGTTTCGTATAACGTAATTTTTATATCCAACGTATTAGGAATAATAGTACGCAACTTATTGTATATAACTACTGAAATATTTTCAGCAGTTGGATTTAAATTCTTGAATTCTTCAACTTCAAGGTTTAAATTTTTATGATCAAAAGGCTCTTCTACCTCTTCTTTAATTATTTGTTTTAATTTTCCTAAGTCATACACATAACCTGTTTCTTCATCTATTTCTCCAGTTAATGAAACGATAAGTTCATAATTATGACCATGAAAATTAGGATTGCTACATTTATTAAAAACTTCAAAATTCTTTTCATCCGACCAATCTTTTCGATACAATCGGTGTGCTGAATTAAAATGTGCTTTTCTATGTACTGTAACTCTAGGCATTTATTTCTTAGAATTAAAGTTAGCTATTTTCTCGTACGATTTTTCAAAAATAATTTTAAACCAAGCGGTGTAATGCATTGGATTATTTTCAATGTCTCTTTTTACATCTTCTAAAGACATCCATTTATAACTTTCAACTTCTTCAGGATTGATATGTGGCTCACCATTATAAGTTCCAACCATTACGTGATCTAATTCATGTTCTGTTAAACCATTATCAAATGGTGCTTTGTAAATAAACGAAAATACCTCTTCTAACTCGCACGTAAATCCCATTTCTTCTTGTAATCTTCTTTTACCTGCAGCAATATTAGATTCACCTTTTCTTTGATGAGAACAGCATGTATTAGTCCATAACAAAGGAGAATGATATTTTCCTTTTGCTCTTTGCTGAAGCATCAATTCATTGTTATCATTAAACACAAAAACTGAAAAAGCTCTGTGTAATAGTGCTTTTTCATGAGCTTCAATCTTTTCCATGAAACCTACTTCATTATCTTGCTCGTCTACTAAAATTACATTTTCTATCATATAAAGACAAATGTACTAAAATAGTAACGCTCACAAAATATTCCTCATAAATCATTCTTATAGATACATAAACTATATTTGTGGCTCATTTAAATCTTTTTTTACATGAAATTATTGAGAACTCTTATCTTTTTATCAACTACCTTATTCATTTACAATTGCAAGGAAGCTCCTAAAAAAGAAAAAGAAGTTCCTCCTAAAAAAATTATCGAACAAAAAGTTGACTCCGTTGAAAAAATAATTCAGAAAGTAGAAGAACCTGTAATTAAAGCCTGGGACAGTTTAAATCATAAAAACGTTACTGCTTTTCTAACGGAATACGGCAAACAAAACAAAGAAACTCAAGTACTCATTAAAACAAAGTTTGGTAATATTAAGCTTAGATTATTTGAGGAAACACCTTTACATAGAGCTAGTTTTATATTCTTAACTAAAATCGGTTACTTTAATACTACCGTTTTTCATAGGATAGCTAAAGAAATGGCTATTCAAGGTGGTGAATCAGACGGACAAGAATCTACAGACATCAAAAACAAGTACAAAAACTACAGGATTCCGAATGAAATTTTAAATCACCGAAAGCATGTATATGGTTCTTTGGCATTGGCACGTCAGTTGGATTATAATCCGTATAAGAAATCAAATCCTTTTAACTTTTACATTATTAGTGATAAAAGAGGAGCACCACATTTAGATGGAGATTATACTGTTTTTGGTGAAGTTATTTCTGGATTTTCCACAATAAGAAAGATATCAAAAGTAAAAACAGGCACGAGTGAATGGCCTATAATTGATATTCCAATGAAAATTGAAGTTGTGAAATAATACAACTAAATCATTCTCATACATACAGTAATAGATACTTGGCTCTTTTTCTTTTAAAAACTATCTTTGCCACTTCAAATTTTATAGATGAGTTTTTTAAAAGAAATACAGAAAAGAAGAACATTCGGAATTATATCTCACCCCGATGCTGGTAAAACTACCTTAACTGAAAAATTATTGTTATTTGGTGGAGCAATTCAGGAAGCTGGTGCAGTAAAAAGTAACAAAATTAAAAAAGGTGCTACTTCCGATTTTATGGAGATTGAGCGTCAACGTGGTATTTCGGTAGCTACTTCTGTATTAGCATTCAATTATAGAGATAAAAAAATCAACATTCTTGATACTCCTGGTCACAAGGATTTTGCTGAAGATACTTTTAGAACATTAACTGCGGTTGATAGTGTAATTGTAGTTATCGACGTGGCTAAAGGGGTTGAGGAGCAAACTGAAAAATTAGTTGAAGTTTGTAGAATGCGAAATATTCCAATGATTGTTTTCATCAATAAGTTAGATCGTGAAGGAAAGGATGCATTCGACTTATTAGATGAAGTAGAACAAAAACTTGGATTAAGAGTTACACCATTAAGTTTCCCTATTGGTATGGGGTATGATTTTAAAGGAATTTACAATATTTGGGAAAAGAAAATCAATATTTTTTCTGGCGACAATAAGCAAACTATTTCGGCTGGTGTTGAATTTGATGATATAAACACCCCTGAATTAGATAAACTTGTTGGAGAAACTTCTGCGAATACCCTAAGAGAAGAATTAGAAATGGTATATGAAGTGTATCCAGATTTCAACAAGAAAGAATACGATGAAGGTCAGTTACAACCTGTATTTTTTGGTTCGGCATTAAATAACTTTGGTGTAAAAGAATTGTTGGATTGTTTTATTGATATTGCTCCGAATCCTCAACCAAAGATGTCTGACTCAAGATTGGTTGATGCCAAAGAAGAAAAACTAACTGGATTTGTATTTAAAATACATGCGAATATGGATCCAAAACACAGAGACCGATTAGCCTTTGTGAAAATTGTATCTGGAACATTCAAAAGAAACACACCTTATTTACATGTCCGCCACAATAAAAAAGTGAAATTTTCTAGTCCTAACGCATTCTTTGCAGAAAAGAAAGAGATTGTTGAAGAATCTTTTGCTGGTGACATTGTAGGTTTACACGATACTGGTAACTTTAAAATTGGAGATACACTTACAGAAGGAGAAAAATTAAACTTCAAAGGAATTCCTAGTTTCTCTCCAGAACATTTCCGTTATGTGAATAATGCTGACCCTTTAAAAGCTAAACAATTATATAAAGGTTTAGACCAATTAATGGACGAAGGTGTTGCTCAGTTATTTACACTTGATATGAACGGTAGAAAAATTATCGGTACTGTAGGTGCGCTTCAATATGAAGTAATTCAATATCGTTTAGAACACGAATATGGTGCTAAGTGTTCTTATGAAAATATTGCTGTACACAAAGCTTGTTGGGTTCAGCCTGAAGATGAGAAAAATGAAGAATTCAAAGAGTTTAAAAGAGTAAAGCAACGTTATTTAGCAAAAGATAAGCAAGGTCAATTAGTATTCTTAGCCGATTCTGCTTTTACTATTCAAATGACACAAAGTAAATATCCTACTGTTAAACTTCACTTTACGAGTGAATTCAAATAAGTAACCATGAAAATACAAACCAAACTTACTGTTCTTTTTTGTCTTGTAAGCGTACTATTTTCTTTTTCTCAAAAAGATATTTCAACGCTTGAAGGTACGAAACTGACTAATAAAATTCGATTGAATTTTATTCCCGTTTCTATGCCTACAAATGAGTTTCCCTCTCTTGCTGCTACGATGGGTTTAGTTGGTTTACATTATCAAATTCCATTTAATGATTGGTTATATGGTGGGGCTGGTTTTCATTTTGCAGTTACAGGAGACCAAGGTGGTCTTTTTACACTTGGTGCAGAGTTAGGTGTAACTAAAAGAGTTTACAAGGATTTTTATGTAGATGCGAATGTTCATTTTGGTGGCGGTGGTGGTTATCGCTATTTGGTAAATGATGGTGCATTTATCAATCCTAATATCGGATTACAATACAAAAAGAATAATTATGCCTTTGGTGTTCAATATAGTCATGTAAATTTTTACACTGGAGAAATAAAGGACAATAGCATCTCTGTTTTCTTTGAAATTCCAAGCATTTTTAGATATTCTAATTATAAAAATGCAAATGAAGAATTTGTATTAGGAGATACTACTGATTTCTTTTGGAAAAAACCTAGTGTTAAAAATGCACAACAAGTTCGTTTTGATTTTTTCTTTCCTAGAGGAGAATCGAAAAGAGATAACGGTACATCGTTAGACACTACATTGTATGTTTTGGGTTTTGAGTATCAACGCTATTTGAATGATAATGTGTTTTTATTCGCACACACTGATGCTATCTACAAAGGATTAAGGGCTGGGTTTATGGACTTATTCTTTGGGGCCGGTTATCATCCTTATCAATCTAAATACATTAACTTTTTCGGGAAATTAGGAATTGGTGCTGCTGGTGGTAGAATTGCACCTGAAGGCGGCTTGACCATTTATCCTTCAGCTGGCTTAGATTTAAAAATTTCAGACCATTTAGCGCTTAGCGGGCATGGAGGTTATTACCGAGCTCTTGATGGAGATTTTGAAGCTTACACATTAGGTTTTGGACTAAAATACATGAATCTTTCAGGAGGAACAAAAACTCCAACCTCTGGTGAAAAATACACCTATGAAACACAAGGAATTTCTGCTGCTTTACAAAATCAAACTTATTTTGATGTAAACAAAACAGATGATCCTAACAATGTGCTTTCTACAGATCTACAGTTAATAGCTTTACTGTTTAATTATGATATTTTCAATAACGTTTATGTAATTGGTGAAGCTGGATTTGCTTACGGAGGAAGATCAGGTGGTTATGCACACGGTTTAGTTGGATTAGGCTTTAAAACAAATAGATTTATCAATGATAAGATAGAAGCTTTTATCAATTTAACTGGTGGTGCTGCTGGAGGTGCTGGTGTTGATACAGATGAAGGAATTGTAGTAAGACCTACTCTTGGATTAAATTATCATTTAAAAGACAACTTAGCGTTACAACTATCTGGAGGAAAATTATATGCTCCATTTGGTAATGTAAATTCTAACAATATAAATATTGGTGTAAGTTTTAACTTTGCATCACTTTTAGCAAAAAAACAATAATAAAGATAAATAACACTTAATAATGAATAACGGAATATACGCAAAGTTCACTACTCCTAAAGGAAATATTTTAGTGAATTTAGAATATGAAAAGACACCTGGAACAGTTGGTAACTTTGTTGCTTTAGCTGAAGGAGATTTAGAAAACGCTGCTCGTCCTCAAGGGGAACCTTATTATAACGGATTAAAATTTCACAGAGTTATTGCTGATTTTATGATTCAAGGTGGTTGCCCTCAAGGAACTGGAACTGGAAATCCAGGTTATAAGTTTGATGATGAGATTCATCCAGATTTAAAGCACGATGCACCAGGAAAACTTTCTATGGCAAATGCTGGACCTGGAACTAATGGTTCTCAGTTTTTTATTACACATGTAGCTACTCCTTGGTTAGATGGAAAGCACACTGTTTTTGGTAGTGTAATTGAAGGTCAAGAGGTGGTTGATGCTGTCGAACAAGACGATGAAATGCAAGTAGAAATTTTACGTCTAGGAGAAACTGCTGAAAAATGGAACGCTGTTGAAGCTTTTAGAACTTTTGAAGGAGAACGTGAAAAAAGAGAAGCTGCTGAAAAAGCTAAGCAAAAAGAATTGTTAGATCAAGTTGCAGCAGGTTACGATGAAACTCCAAGTGGTTTACGTTATAAAATCATCCAAAAAGGGGAAGGAAAAAAAGCTACTAAAGGAGCAATGGTGTCTGTACATTATAAAGGTCAGTTATTAGACGGAACTGTATTTGATTCTTCTTATAAAAGAAAACAACCAATTGACTTTGCTATCGGGGTAGGTCAAGTAATAGCTGGATGGGATGAAGGAATTCAATTATTACAAGTTGGAGACAAAGCAAGATTAGTTATCCCATCTAATTTAGCTTATGGAGAAAGAGGTGCTGGCGGTGTAATTCCTCCAAATGCAACACTAATTTTTGACGTAGAACTTATGAATGTTAAGTAAGCTTCTATTAACAAACTTAAAACTTATAACTATTTATTAATTAATAATTTAAGTTTATAAACAAAAGCCAACCTAGTTAACATATGTTAATTATGTTGGCTTTTTTATTTAATATATTTGAGTAGATAGAAGAACTTTCTTCGCTGACCCCGATATATTAATTTAATGTAATTTTTTTTTGAATTGATTGTTACGTAATTTTTAGAACTTAACTTTTCTATAAGCTACAATTAACATCATTTAAAACATCTTAAACGAAATTTGTAATGCAATAATCAAGTATCTAATTTAAATACCCCAGTTTAAATGAAAAATTTTTTCCTCCTTTCGCTAACAGTTTTACTATTATTAAGCACTACTGCTATCTCACAAACTAATAAGCAGTGTGACACACCAAATAATGAAGCTTCTCTAGATTTGAATACCATTTCTAAATGTGCTATTGAAAAAGACAAAGACAATTCAAATAATGTAATACTTAATGTTGCTGCTAAAAAAACACGAAAAAGAATTGTTCGAAAAAGAGAAAAAGTTACTTCACTAGATGGAAATACTAAAGATTTGAATACAGATGTTACTGAGTCACAATTAGAAATTAAGAACGATATTGTAACTAAAAGAATGGAAGCTGAAGTAGTACTATTTAATATAGTAGAAAATGTTCCCTTATTCCCTGATTGTGAAAAAAATAGTAATAGTTCTATAGATTGTTTTAATAATCAATTTTCAAATCACTTTGCCAATACATTTGATCCAGAAAGAGCATCAGAAGAAGGCGTTACTGGAAGAGTATTTATACAATTCACTATAGACACTAAAGGTCAAGTAATTGATTTACTAGTTAAAGCTAGAAAAAAGGACAATTTACTAGAAAGTGAAATAAAAAGAGTGATTAGTAAATTACCTAATTTTTCACCTGGTCGTCATAAAGGATTACCTGTAAATGTTAAGTATAGTTTGCCAATTAACTTTAGTGCGGAATAAAATCAAAGTCGCAAATATCATAAATCTGCAACTCATCCATTAATTAATTACGTTTATCTACAGATAATCGTCATTTACCTATAGAATTAACACAAAACATCTTAAAAAATTTTTTTTAATCAGTAATAATACCTACCTTAGACGCGAAGTTAATCTCTTAATCCCTAAGAATATGGTTAAAAAGTTACTAGTAGTTGCTGCTGTAGCGTTCAGCACGCAGTATGTTGTGTCTCAATCAAAAGAGACTTGTGATACCCCAAACGGAGAACCGGCATTAGATTTAAATAGCATTACAAAATGTTCGGTAGAAGACAAAGACGCTAAATCAAAACAAATTTCTGTTGAAGTTACTTCTCGTAGAAGAGTAATTAGAAAGAGAGACGCTGTAACAGGTGTTAATTCTTCTAGTGCTACATCAAACAAATTAGCTGCTTTAAAGAAAAAAGCATCATTAGTAGGTACTTTAGATTTAAGTAGTGAAGAAGTTGTTGAAAAAGTTCCATTCAATTTAGTAGAGGAAATTCCACTTTTTGAAGATTGTGAATCTGTAGCAATCTATCAACAAGAAAAATGTTTTAAAGCTAATATTGCAGAGCACATTAAAAGAAACTTTACTTATCCAAAAGAGGCTTATGATAAAAGTATTCAAGGTCGTGTTCTTGTACAATTTGTTATTAACAAAGTAGGAGACGTAGAAAACTTAAATATTAGAGGTCCTTACCAAGGAGAGTTACTTGAAGCTGAAGCTGAAAGAATCGTACGTAAGTTACCAAAATTTAAGCCAGGTAAGCACAATGGTAAAGCTGTAAAAGTTAAGTATGGTGTACCAATTGCTTTCGTAATCCCTGGAAAGAAAGCTTCAAACGTTAAAACTTCTAAGGTTATAGAGAAAACTGCTCAAGTTTTTAGATTTGATGAAGTTCAAACTATTCCAGCTTTTAAAAATTGTTCTAGTGATGGTTCTTTAGAATGCTTTAATACTGAAATGAGCAAGCACATCAATAAGTATTTTGCTTATCCTCAAGAAGCAGTTGATCAAAACATCGAAGGTAAAATTAATGCGTACTTTGTTATTGATGCAAATGGAGATGTAGCAGATGTTAGAACTAGAGGTCCTCAAGGAAGTAAAGTTTTAGAGGATGCTACTAAAAAATTAATTGAGAAATTACCTAGAGTTAAGCCAGCGATGAAAGATGGTAAGCCGGTAAACGTTAAATACGCTTTCCCAATTAACTTCAGATTACAATAATTAAGAGTTTACTTATATTTAAAAGGTCAGAAATATTTTCTGACCTTTTTTTTATATTTATAACCCAAATAGAGAACAAATGAAAAAAGCAGAAAAATTATTTGAAGAATATTCAAAGAGCCATCAAAACGAAAAAAACCAACTTATTCATTATATATGCGTCCCTATTATATTCTTTAGTGTTATAGGATTGATAATGAGTATTCCTAATGACATTCTAAAAAACACGTTTAAACTATATAACCCTTTGATTGAAAATTGGGGATTTGTATTTGGTATTCTCATATCTGTTGGATTTTATTTAAGGTTATCTTTTTGGTATTTTATTAAGATGCTAGCAGTTATATTAATATGTATAGCAGGAAATAATTGGATTAATAATACTACTAACCTATTCTTAGTTTCGATAATACTTTTTGTGTTAGCTTGGATTGGGCAATTTTATGGTCATAAAATTGAGGGGAAGAAACCTTCTTTTTTAAAAGATCTTCAATTTTTATTAGTGGGACCACTTTGGGTTATTGAAAAACTTAGTAAAAGATAATGGAAGAAATTAATTTCGAAGACTTTTTAAAAGTAGATATTAGGATTGGAACTATCCTAGAAGTTAACGACTTTCCGAAAGCTAGAAAACCAGCCTATCAATTAAAAATAGATTTTGGGACTTTAGGCATTAAAAAATCAAGCGCTCAAATTACAAATTTATATACTAAAGAAGACTTAGTAGGTAAACAAATAAGTGCTGTTGTAAATTTCAAACCACGTCAGATTGCAAACTTTATGAGTGAATGCTTAGTACTTGGAATTCATAATAAAAACAATGAAGTAATAATTCTACATAGCAATAAAAAAATTAAGAACGGGGAAAACGTTTCTTAATTATCGCTCTGGATTATTTAATATTACTAACGCTCCTATTACACCAGGAATCCAACCACATAAAGTCAAGATAAAAATAATTAGAAAAGATCCACAACCTTTATCTATTATAGAAAGTGGAGGAAAAAGTATAGCTAATAATACTCTAAAGATGCTCATATAACAATCGTTTTTATTAAAAAGACGATTCTAACTTCTTTATGTTACAAAATGTTTTTCTCTCAATAGCTTAATTAACTTTTATAAACAGTAACATTATTACTTTTTACAAATAAGTGATTATATTGATTTAATTATAAAGTCAAATTGACTATTAAAAACCATTATTCGATTAAAATTTCCATAATTATTTAAAAAAATAGACTTAAGAAAAACATTATAACACAAAAACATCACGTATAAAGTAAATTTCATTATAATAAAGGTATTTGAAAATTAAATTCATTTATTTTGTATTAAAATTAAACAAATTATGTCATCAAAAAATATGGTTGAAAATTTAAATGATACAACTAAAGCATTTGTGTCATCAGAATATATTCGTAATCGCTTCGCTACTATTATGTCTGATATGTATAAAGACGAAGTACCTCTTTATGGTGAACTACTTAATTTGGTTCATGATATTAATGACAATATTCTTACAACATCTGAAGAGACCAAAAAACAATTAGCTAATACAGGAGAAATTACTCGTTTGAACATGGAACGTCATGGAGCAATTCGATTAGGAAAACCTTACGAATTATTTACTATGAGACGTTTGTTTAAAGTTATGGGAATGTATCCTGTAGGGTATTATGATTTAGCTCCGGCTGGAGTTCCTGTACATTCTACTGCATTTAGAGCTATTGAAAACACAGCGCTTAATCAAGCTCCGTTTAGAGTTTTTACTTCTCTATTACGTTTAGATTTAATCACTGATGATAATCTTCGTAATAGTGTAGAAACTATTTTAGAAGATCGACAAATATTTACAGATAAAGCTCTTGAGTTAATTGACAAATCTGAAAAAGAAGGTGGTTTAACTAAAGAAGATGCAGAAATCTTTGTTCAGGAAGCGTTAGAGACTTTTAGATGGCATGATACTGCTACTGTAGATTATGAAATGTATGAAGCCTTACTTGGTCAACACAGATTAATTGCTGATGTAGTTGCATTTAAAGGACCACATATTAATCACCTAACTCCTAGAACATTAGATATTGATAAAGTACAAGCTGGCATGGAAGCTCGTAATATTCCACCAAAAGATACTATCGAAGGGCCTCCTGCAAGAAAATGCCCTATTTTATTACGTCAAACTAGTTTTAAGGCGTTAACAGAAAAAGTAACGTTTAAAAATGATTCTGGTACTGGTAAAACAGGTGAACATAAAGCTCGCTTTGGAGAAATTGAACAACGTGGAGTTGCTGTAACTCAAAAAGGTCTTGACTTATATAATGAATTATTGAGCAAAACACGTAAAGCTATAGGAGGATCTCCAACAGCGGAAAACGCTTCGGAATATAATCGATTACTTTCTGAAAACTTCAAAGCTTTTCCTGATGATTACAGAGAGTTACAATCTGAAGAGCTTGCTTACTTTCACTACTTTACTACCGATAAAGTGAAAAACATTTCAAAAGACAAAGTTTACACAAAGGAAGATATCAATCAATTATTAAAAGAGGGATATTTGACAATTGAGCCAATGGTTTATGAAGATTTTTTACCAGTAAGTGCTGCCGGAATATTTGCTTCTAACCTAGGTACAGATGATGCTAAACGTGAATATGAAGGAACCTCAAATCAATCGTTATTCGAAAAAGATTTAGGAGAACCTGTATACAAGCTAATGAAATGGTATGAAGATATGCAGGATGAAACTATTCAGAAATGTTTAGCAGAAATAAATGCTTAATTCATTTTAATTAATATTATCCTTTGAAAGATCAATTTGATTACATAGACAAACAAATTCTTTTACAGCTTAGAAAAGATGCTCGTAAAGCCTATTCTCAAATTGCTGAAGAATTGAAGGTTTCAAATTCTTTAATTCACCAACGTATTAAGAAACTAACTTCTGAAGGTGTTATAAAGAATGCAGCATTTGTATTAGATGAAAAAAAATTAGGATACAAAACCAAATCATATACAGGTATACGATTAAGAGAAGCTCGTTTTGCTAAAGAAGTTATGAGAGAGCTTGAAAAAATAGATGAAATTGTAGAGTGTAATTTTGTTTCTGGTAATTATGCTATTTTTATTTTGATTTATGCAAAAGACAATGAGCATCTTCAAAAAATCTTATACGATAAAGTACATTTAATTAATGGTGTTGCAGGAACTGATACTTTTATTTGTTTTGACACTTGTTTCAAAAGGAATATTTTGATTTAATTTTCTTCCTTTTTCTTTATAAGAAAAGAATATACATTTAGTAATTAAGTTTCATAAAATAATGATATTTGTAAATGAGAAAACTGAGTTAGTTTACACTCAGTTTTTCTTACTTACACAACTTGATAAATTATACCTTAAAAAGGTTAACAATGATAGCTAACGAACAACTACAATCAATTTCTAAACAATTAACTGGAGAATTCTTATTTGATGATTTACATAAAAGAATGTATGCCACAGATGCTTCGGTTTATCGAAAAATCCCTTTAGCAGTTGCCTATCCTAAGAACATTGAAGATATTCAAAAACTAATTTCTTTTGCTAAGGAACATAAGATTACGTTGATTCCAAGAACAGCAGGTACTTCGTTAGCTGGACAATGTGTTGGAGAAGGAATTGTAGTTGATGTTTCAAAACATTTTACCAATATTTTAGCGTTTGATCAAGAGCATAAAACCATTACCGTAGAACCTGGAATTATTCGAGACGATTTGAATCGGTTTTTAAAACCATACGGATTGTTTTTTGGCCCAAACACATCTACATCTAACCGATGTATGATTGGTGGAATGGTTGGAAATAATTCTTCAGGAAGTACCTCAATTAAATATGGAGTTACCAGAGATAAGGTTATTGCTATTGATGCTATTTTAGCGGATGGAAGTTTAGCTACTTTTGAAGAAATATCTTCACAAGCATTTAAACAAAAGACTTTTGAAAACTCTTTTGAAGGAACTATTTACAGATGTATTTATGACGAATTGAAATCTTCTGAAGCTCAAGAAGAAATAAAATCTCAATTTCCAAAACACTCAATTCATAGACGAAATACTGGATATGCTGTAGATGAATTTTTAACATCTGATTTATTCGGAGGTACTGAAGAAACTATTAATGTTGCTAAGTTTTTATCTGGATCTGAAGGGACTTTGGCGTTTTCAACAGCTATAAAAATACAACTGGACGACCTGCCTCCTACTTCAAGTGTTATGGTTGCTCCTCATTTTACCAGTGTAAATGAAAGTTTAAAAGCAACCTTAATAGCAATGAATCACAATCTATACACTTGTGAATTAATGGACAAAGTGATTTTAGATTGTACCAAAAATAACAGAGAGCAGGTTCAAAACCGCTTTTTCTTAGATGGAGATCCTGAAGCTGTTTTAATGTTAGAAATTAAAGAAGATACTCCAGAAAAGGCAGAAGAAAAAGCAAATGCTTTGATTGAAGACTTACAAAAACATAATTTTGGATACCATTTTCCAAAAGTTTATGGAAATGATATAAACAAAGTTTTGGATTTACGTAAGGCTGGACTTGGTTTGCTAGGAAATATGGTTGGAGATCGAAAAGCAGTTGCATGTATTGAAGATACCGCAGTTGATTTAAATGATTTACCTGAGTATATTGAAGAGTTTTCAGCAATTATGGATAAATACCAACAACAAGCTGTTTATTATGCTCATGCGGGTGCTGGAGAACTTCACTTACGTCCTATCTTAAACCTTAAAAAATCTGAAGATGTAGTTTTGTTTAGAAAGATAACTACTGAAACAGCTGAACTAGTTAAGAAATATAAAGGTTCTTTTAGCGGTGAACATGGAGATGGAATAGTACGTGCTGAATTTATCCCATTAATGATTGGAGAGAAGAATTATGAGCTTTTAAAAAGAATCAAAAAAGGATTTGATCCTCTTAATATCTTTAATCAAGGAAAAATTGTTGATGCATTTCCTATGGATAAAAGTTTACGCTATGAAGTAGACAGAAAAGAACCTAACATTGATACTTTACTTGATTTTTCTGATAGTGAAGGTATTTTAAAATTAGCAGAAAAATGTAATGGTTCTGGTGACTGTAGAAAAAGCCCGGAAGCAGGTGGAACACTTTGTCCGAGCTACCGTGCTACAAGAGATGAAAAAGATACCACCCGTGCACGTGCAAATACATTAAGAGAATTTTTAACAAACTCTGATAAAGCTAACAAGTTTAACCACCAAGAACTAAAAACTGTTTTTGACTTATGCTTAAGCTGTAAAGCCTGTGCTAGTGAATGTCCAAGTAATGTAGATGTAGCTTCTTTAAAAGCAGAATTTTTATATCAATATCAAGAAACCAATGGATATTCTTTTAGAAGTAAGCTTTTTGCTAATAATGCAAAGTATAATAAACTAGGTAGTAAATTTCCAAAACTTACAAACCTTCTTACAAACTCTTATTTAGCAAAAACTATAATGGGAGTAGCCATTGAAAGAAAAGTTCCAAAATTAGCCTCTAAAACGCTTCAAAATTGGTATTCTAAGAACTATCAAAGTCAACAAGAAAAGAAAGTGTACCTTTTTAATGATGAATTCACCAATTTCTACGATGCAACTATCGGTAAAGATGCTGTTGAACTTTTAGATAAACTTGGCTATAAAGTAGAAATTGTAAACCATGAAGAAAGTGGAAGAAGTTATTTGTCAAAAGGATTTTTAAAAGAAGCGAAAGAAATCGCAAATAAAAATATTGCCATTTTTAAAGATTTAGTCTCTGAAGAAACACCTTTAGTTGGGATAGAACCTTCTGCAATTTTAAGTTTTAGAGATGAATACATACGCTTAGCAGATCAAAAATCTGAGGCTGAAAAGATTGCTCAAAATACTTTTACTATTGAAGAGTTTTTAACTAAAGAAATAAATAATGGTTCTATTAATGAAGCCTTATTTACTTCAGAAGAAAAAGAAATAAAAATCCATGGACATTGTCATCAAAAATCACTTTCCACTACACATTCAATTTTTACGATGCTAAATATTCCTAAAAATTATAAAGTTACTGTACTTAATACTGGGTGTTGTGGAATGGCAGGTTCTTTTGGATATGAAAAAGAGCATTACAAAGTTAGTATGCAAGTTGGCGAAGATACTTTGTTTCCTAAAATACGAAAATGTAGTAGTCAAACAGAAATTGCTGCACCTGGAACTAGTTGCAGACATCAAATTTTTGATGGTACAGGAAGAACTGCAAAGCATCCTGTAACTTTATTAAAAGAGGCTCTTTTATAATATATTGACTTTCATCTGTTTATTTCGTATATTTATAAGAGTCGAATCCTAAAACTTCTCTTATGAGTACAAATAAAATTATTTTTAAAAATGCTTTTTTGATATATGGTCTAATAGTTATCTATTTTTTAATAATGAAACTATTTGGACTTGATAATGTTTCAGAGTTACGTTTCTTAAACTTCCTCTTTGTTTTTTGGGGTGTTAATAGAGCTATAAAAATGAATATAGAACTCAATAATGAGCATTCATATTTCAGTAACTTTTATGCTGGCTTTGGTGCATCAGTAATTGGTGTTGGACTTACAATTATTGGACTAATTATTTATGTAGGGTTTATAGATCCTAACTTCATTACTGTTTTAGAAAACTCCTCTTTTTGGGGTAAAGAATTAAGTTTACAAATGGTTGTTTTTGCTTTAGCTATTGAAGGTATTGCTTCTTCTGTAATGTGTTCTTTTATTATTATGCAATACTATAAGAGTTATAAAAGCACTCAGGCTACTATATAACATATATCCACATATACTTACTAAAAAAACAAAAAGCGAGAAATTTCTTTCTCGCTTTTCTAAACATACTTACGTACAATAAAATAATTTAGGGATTACTTTAATTGTTATTTTCCACAGTCGTTGTCTTCTTTAAAACACTTGTCGTTTTCAGATTTTGACCTTAACTTTTTAGTTTTATTGGCCTTAAACTTATTCAGCTTTTCAAGCATATCTTTTTGATTGTTATACCCTTTTTTATCAATTACAGTTGGTTTAACATTATCTATAGAAACTTCTTTCCCTCTTACTATATAAAAATAAGATCTTCTGTTTAATTGATGTTCCTCCTCTGTACACTTCTTACTATTCTTATCATCACAATGGTTTAACAATTTATCTTCACCGTAACCTATTGCACTTTCAATTCTTTCAGGTTCAATTCCTCTAGAAATAATAAAATCTCTGGTAGATTTTGCTCTTCTATCTGATAAATTTCTATTGTAAGATTTTGCTCCCCGACTATCCGTATGTGATTCAATCTTAATCACCATTTTTGGATGGTTAGTCATGACAGTAACGATGTTTTCCAATTCATATTGTGCATCTTCACGAATAAAATCTTTATCATAGTCAAAATAAATAGGTTTTATGACAATTTGATCGCCAATAATTAACGGATCTAACACTAAATCAGCTGTATACCTTTCATCTTTATTTTTACCTAATACAGAAATATTTTTCTTATCTGGATTCCTATAATCTCGCTTATCTGCTATAACAACGTAATTTTCTTGCTTACATTCTAACTTAAAATTATAACTTCCTCTACTATCTGTTAGTTTTTCTTCTAAAACGGTTCCTAAATCATCTACTAATTTTACAATAGCATTTGGAATTCTTTCTTTAGTAACTTTATCGGTTACCACACCAGTTACATACTGATAACATCTCTCAGACTCTGGAATTTCAGTTATATAAAAACTATAAATATCATCATCTCCTTTACCTTTTGCTCTATTAGAAGAAAAGAATCCTTTTTTTCCATCTTTCGCTATAAAGAATGAAAAATCGTCTTTTTTACTATTAAAAGGATGATCTAAATTAGTAATTTGACTATACGTACTATCGTTGTAAATTTTTGTTTGGAAAATATCTAACAACCCTAATCCTTTGTGTCCATTTGAAGAAAAGAAAAGAACATTATCATCAGATATAAAAGGAAACATCTCTTTTGCTGTAGTATTTACATTCTTACCAAGATTAACAGGTTCTCCAAAACCATCTTCTTTAATCTCAACTTTAAAAATATCTGTCTCTCCTAAAGTTCCAGGCATGTCTGAAGCAAAATATAAGCTTTTTCCATCCGGACTTAAAGCTGGGTGTGCTACAGAATAATCATCACTATTAAACGGTAATTCTTCAACATTGCCCCAATCGTCACCTACTCTTTCAGCTTTAAAAAGCTTTAAATTAACCGTTAGTTTTTTATCTTTCCCTAGCTTTTTTCCGTTAAAATTAACTCTACTAAAGTACATGGTTTTTCCATCCTTAGTAAAAACAGGAGAAGACTCATGAAATTGAGTATTGATTCCAGGAGATAAAATCGTTTTATTTTCCAATTCAAAGATCGAATCTGTTTTAGCCTCGTCTACTCTTTCAAAATAACTATCTGATTTATATAAATTCAGAAAAGGTTGATTATTCCATCGATATAATTTTTCTCTTTTCTCTCCTTTAGGAGATGCTGAGGCAAAATAAACTTTATCTTCAAAAATAACCCCTCCAAAATCTGAGTAAGGTGTATTAATTGCCAAATTTCTAAGGCTAATTTTTTTATCTCCGTTATTTAGAAAATCTTGTAAATTATTTTCCTTATTTACATACTTTTCTCCACTTTGGGAATCTATGGTTATCTTTAAAAGATTGTAAATAGAATCAGCTTTTTGAACAGAACCATTACTTCTTAAAACCTGTGAATACTTAAATAAATAAGAAGGATCTTTTTCTTTTTTATCTTCTATTAACTTTTTATACCAAAACTCTGCGTTTTCGGTTTGAGAATTATTATAATAAGCATCTCCCAATCTTTTTAAAAGATATGTAGTTGTATCTCCCTTTTGGTAGACTGCTTCATATATTTTAGCTGCTTTAAAATAAGCAAACTCTTCAAAGTACTTATCTGCAACTCTCCTACTTTGTCCGTTAACTATGATACCAGACAAACAAAGAAATAAGATGACTAATTTGGTTTTTATAATTTTCATTACAGTTATATGCTTTAAAAAAATCTAGGGGATTTAATTCTAGCCTGTTTAAATATTTCGTAGCGAAGTAAAACTTCATGAGTTCCTGAGTTCACAACATTATAATTTGAAGTAGTCAAATCATAAGCATATCCAATATGTAAAGATTCACTTACTTGTACTCCTAATAATGCTGCAATAGAATCATCCCATCTCCAGGCTGCTCCAACTCTAAAACGCTCGCTGAACAAAAAGTTTGCAGAAATATCTAAAGACATTGGAGCTCCAAAAACTACTTTTGCTAATGCTGCTGGTTTGAACTTAATATCATCACTAATATCAAAAACATAACCTGCGATTAAAAAATAGTGTAATCTTTCAACAGCTACTTCACCGCTAGCTCTTTGAGCGTCGTAATGTTCTTGTCTTAAAAAGTTAGGCACTGATAATCCGATATACCATTCTGGTTCATAATAATAAATACCTGCTCCAACTGTTGGTAAAAATCTATTAACAATATTTTG
Organism: Tenacibaculum skagerrakense; assembly: GCF_004345825.1. Taxonomy (GTDB): domain Bacteria; phylum Bacteroidota; class Bacteroidia; order Flavobacteriales; family Flavobacteriaceae; genus Polaribacter; species Polaribacter skagerrakensis. The sequence goes on along the minus strand of NZ_SLXM01000011.1, from coordinate 2,717 downwards.
AGCAAAACTTGGATCATTACCATCTCCATTAGGGTTTCCAATACTCCAATCAACATTTAAAATTCTACCTCCTAATTTTAGTCCAAATGCTAAATTTCCTTCCTCACCTGTTTCTATGGTATAGGAAACATTACCATCTAAGTATAATTCATGTGAAGGACCTAATTTATCATTAACTAAATTAAAACCTAAACCTACACGATTTAACCCTAAACTGGTATCATAACTTAGAGTTTGGGTATCAGGAGCTCCATCAAAACCAACCCACTGTGTTCTTCCCAGTGCTGTTAAAACTGTATGACCTTTAGAACCTACATAAGCAGGGTTAACAGACATGGTATTTAACATATACTGAGTATAGTGGGGATCTTGTTGTGAAAAAACATTTATTTGAACAAAAATGCTTAACAACAAAAGCAATATTGCTTTACTTGACAAAAATAGTCTCATCGTTTACTCTTCGTATTTTATCTATTAATATATATCCAACCTTTTTTAACATCACTTCCATCTCCCAAGTCTAAGATATAATAATATGTTCCAACTGGCAACTTATCATCTGTTTGAATGGTTGCTCTTCCATTAGAAATTCCTTCAAATCTTCTGTTAGAATCATTATTACTATACCCTTCGATTTTATAAACGGTATTACCCCATCTGTTGAAAATTTCAATTGTATTATTTGGATAATTCTCAATACAATTAATCTTTAAGTAATCATTTATTCCATCTTGATTTGGACTAAACTCATTATAAACAGTCAAACAAGCGTCTTCAACAATTACTGTTACTGTAGCAGTACTACAATTTTGCGGTACTAAGTTATCACAAATTGTATAAGTAAATGTATCTGTACCTGTAAATCCATCATTAGGAGTATAAATAATTATATCATCACTTGGATCATTTGGTGTACCTCCATCATCAATTGTTACCGTTCCGTTTGATGGATCGCTTACTGTTAACGTACCGTCAGTAGGAACATCGTTATCATTTGCTGTTACATCAATATCTACATCTTCACCAGAATTTGTTGTAGCTGTATCATCTACTGTATCTGGTGTAGGAATAACCGTAATAATAACAGTTGCTGTCGAACAGTTAGCCGGATTCTCATTGTCACAGATTGTGTAGGTAAATGTATCCGTACCATTAAAGTCAGGATTTGGAACATATGTCACAATATCATCACTTGGATCATTTGGTGTACCACCATCATCAATTGTTACCGTTCCGTTTGATGGGTCCGTTACTGTTAACGTACCATCGGTTGGAACATTACTGTCATTTCCATAAATATCAACATCTACTGAACCATCCTCTGCAACGGTAGCTGTATCGTCATTCGCAACTGGAGTTTCATCAACTGGAGTTACTGTTACTGTAATAGTTACTGTAGCTGTTGAACAGTTTGCAGGACTCGCATTGTCACAAATCGTATACGTAAAGGTATCCATTCCATTAAAATCAGGATTTGGAACATACGTCACAATATCATCACTTGGATCATTTGGTGTACCACCATCGTCAATTGTTACTGTTCCGTTTGATGGATTCGTTACTGTTAAGGTACCATCGGTTGGAACATTACTGTCATTTCCATAAATATCTACATCTACTGAACCATCCTCAGCTACTGTCGCTGTATCGTCATTCGCAACTGGAACTTCATCAAGAGGTGTAACTGTTACCGTTACTGTAGCTGTTGAACAGTTTGCAGGACTCGCATTGTCACAAATCGTATACGTAAAGGTATCCGTTCCATTGAAACCTGGATTTGGAACATACGTCACAATATCATCACTTGGATCATTTGGTGTACCTCCATCATCAATCGTAACCGTACCATTTGATGGGTCTGTAACTGTTAACGTACCATCAGTTGGAACATCATTATCATTAGCCGTAACATCAACATCAACACTTCCATCTTCATTTACCGTAGCTGTGTCGTCTACTGCATCTGGTGTAGCATCAACTGTTACCGTTACCGTAGCGGTTGAACAGTTTGCTGGACTTGCATTGTCACAAATTGTATATGTGAACGTATCCGTACCGTTGAAATCTGGATTTGGAACATACGTCACAATATCATCACTTGGATCATTTGGTGTACCGCCATCATCAACTGTTACTGTTCCATTTGTTGGAGTACCAACTGTTAAGGTACCATCGGTTGGAACATCATTGTCATTAGCTGTTACATCAACATCAACACTTCCATCTTCATTTACCGTAGCTGTGTCGTCTACTGTATCTGGTGTAGCATCAACTGTTACCGTTACCGTAGCTGTTGAACAGTTTGCTGGACTTGCATTGTCACAAATTGTATACGTAAAGGTATCCGTTCCATTGAAATCTGGATTCGGAACATACGTCACAATATCATCACTTGGATCATTTGGTGTACCACCATCATCAATCGTAACCGTACCATTTGATGGGTCTGTAACTGTTAAAGTACCATCATTCGGAACATCATTATCATTAGCTGTTACATCAATATCAACACTTCCATCTTCATTTACCGTAGCTGTATCATCTACTGCATCTGGTGTAGCATCAACTGTTACCGTTACCGTAGCTGTTGAACAGTTTGCAGGACTTGCATTGTCACAAATCGTATACGTAAAGGTATCCGTTCCATTGAAATCTGGATTTGGAACATACGTCACAATATCATCACTTGGATCATTTGGTGTACCTCCATCATCAAT
>NZ_SLXM01000010.1 GCF_004345825.1 Tenacibaculum skagerrakense | reverse complement strand
CTTATTGGATTTATTTATTAGGTGTCGTAGCACTTTTTTCAATTATTTTATTTTTTTTCAAAAAAAGAGGGTAACGTTTTACTTTCTTGTGAACAGTAGTGTAAATAATAAGTAATCAAAATTACTCATTATTTTAAATTGCTATACGTTCTAAAAAAATTGCTATGAAATATGAACGTTAAAACCAATAATGATTTTGTTTTTTGACCTTGAAAATCATTATAACACATCGTAAGGTCGGGGAGAATTTTATGAAAAAGTAAGGGTAGTAAGAGTTGGGAGGCTCTTATTTCAAAGAGAGCAGTAACTTAGGTTACTGCTTTTCTTTTTTCTGTTTTAAAGTTTTAATCATTTACAAAACTACCAGCGTATTTTACTCTAATGTAATCCACAGCTACTTCTTGATTGTTATACACCACAAAACCTAAATCGTTACCAAAGAAGCTTTGAAATGCTGTCTGATATACAAATGCTCCATTGATGTAAAACTTATAAAATCCTTTAATCTTTTTTACCGTTAGAATATTTGATTTTTGGTTTCCTGTGTTTATGTAAGTACTTTTTGTCCAGTCTTTAATAGCTTCTTCATTATTATTAATCTTTTTTGAAACTTTAAAAGAACCACTAGAAGATATGTAAAACCTAAAATCGTTTAGATCTTGTTTTCCAAAAATAAGTCCGTAACCATAATTATTTTCACCACTGATTTTATCTAATTTAGTTTGAATTTCAAAATCCTTATTAGTATCTATATAATTATAATCGTAAGTCGCCCAGCCTTTTAAATTTCGCTTATGCTTTAAATAATACTTTCCATTCTTAATGTTGAAACCTATTTTATCATCATTAACAATGTACCATCCATTACTATTGTTGTTAAACTGATCACTGAAATGATAACCAGAATTATCATAGGTATAACTTGTTGTTTTATCATTAGTCGAACTATTATTACTAGATAAATTTGTAGAACTTGTTGAATTAGTATTTGTAGTTGTATTCTTTTTATCTAAATAACCAACACTGATATATGCAATAGATATTTTTTGTTTGTCGTATACTATATATCCTAATCGTTCGCCAAAAAAATCAGGATTATAATCTGTATATACTTTAGTATCATTAATATAATACTCTAATTTACTACCAAGCTTAACTACTTGCAGAACGTTATAACCTCCATTTCCTTTTCTGATTGCACTGTTTGAAGTCCACGTTTTTAAGAAATTATCTTTTCCGTTTTTTACTTTATTAATTGAATAAGAACCATTTCCGTTAACAAAAAATAAATTCTGATTATTAGAATCTTTTCTACCAAATATAATTCCATAACCATTGTTCAAAATTCCACTTTCCTTTTTAAGGTCTGCAACTATTTTAAAATCTCTAGAAGTATCAATATACTTTGGTATAGTACTAGACCATCCCCCTTTTGCTCTTTTGTGTTCAAAAAAGTAATCTCCACTAACTACATCTAATGAAACATTCTCATTCTTGGTTGTTGACCAATTATTCTTATTATCGTTATAACCATCAAACAAAATATTCTCCTTCGTTACAAACTTTTTATTAGACGTAATTGAGTTAAGAACATTGCTAACATTAGATGAGTTTGAACTTGTTTTGTCATCTTCATAAACCATACTTAAATACCCTACTCGTACAGACTGATTGTCGTAAACAGTAAACCCTACTCTATCTCCATACCACTTTACAGAATAACTTGTAAAAACTAAGTTGCTGTTTACATAGAATTTATAGGCATTACCTACTTTTTGAACTTTTAAATAATTTGTAGCATAATTTCCTTTTTTAACATAGCTCGATTTGGTCCAATCTTTTAAGTAAGTTCTTTTACCGTTTTCGTATTTTACTATCTTGTAAGATCCATCTCCGGAAACTAAGAAATGGTTTTGATTGTCATTATTTTTCTTTCCAAAAGTAATCCCGTAGCCATTATTTTGAATTCCTGAAACTTTCTTTATTTGTGTAGTAATTCTAAAGTTCCTTGATGTGTTAACATATTTACTAATTGTTGAAGACCATCCTCCTGCACTTCTTCTATGACTAAGTAAATATTCTCCATTATTAACAGCCAAACGTGCATCAGAGTCATCTTGTATAAGCCAATTATTATTATTGTCATTAAAACCATCAAATAAAATAGTTTTTGTTGAAGTACTAGTTGCCGAACCTCCTGCTAAACTTCCTGATCCACTTGTATATTTTACTCTAAAATAATCAATAGCTACTTTTTGATTTCTATACAAACGAAGCCCCATTTTTTTTCCTTTAAAATTCTTGAAGCTTATTCCGTGAACATAACTACCATTTATATAAAAATTCATATATGCACCACTTTTTTTAATTTTTAATTTATTGGTTGAATAATTCCCTTTATTGATATTAGAAGACTGAGTCCACGATTTTATATTATTATAATTTCCAGAATTAGACTCTGCAACCCTATAATACCCTGTTGCAGTATATCCAAATTCAGTATAATTATCTTTATCTTTATAATCAAACAAAAAGGAAATACCTCGATCTTGTTCTCCAGAAATTTTCTTTATTGACGTAGTAATTTCAAAATCTCTGCTAAAATCTATGTCAAATGTTCTAGTTGTAATCTCTCTGTCTCCCTCAGTTTTCTTATGATTAAAATAATAGTAGCCATCAGAAACATATAATTCTCTAATATCGTTATTGTCATTAGTCCAATTAGATTGTGAATAAAATTCTTCTTGATATACATACCCATATTGTGCATTTACATTCTGACTAAAATTCATTAAAAAAATAAAAAGCAGTGAGCTTACTAAAGTAGTAGTTTTCATAAAGTTCTTCTATTATTCCCATACTAAAGTTAGGGATTACTTTATTAAATCACAAATTAAACAACTAACAAACACTCACTTAGATCTATATGTATTAATTTCTACTGTTAAATAGAATTGATTTCTAAAAAAAGAAGTAAATTAGCAGGCTTGTTTTTTAAATACTATGGAAATGCAACATTTGTAATTTTTAATGACAAAAAACAAAGTGAATACTAAAAAATCAACGCTATATAAAAGCGAAAAAATAAAGATTATGACAAACGACGATAGAAAAATTCGTGAAAAATTAAAGCAAAAAACTTGGAACGAAATAAAGACTAACGACTCTTGGGCCATCTTTAAAATAATGGCTGAATTTGTTGATGGTTATGAACGATTAAGTAAAATTGGACCTTGTGTTTCTATTTTTGGTTCTGCCAGAACGAAACCTGAGCATAAATATTATAAACTAGCAGAAGACGTAGCTTATCAATTAACTCAAAGTGGATTTGGGGTAATTACTGGTGGTGGTCCTGGTATTATGGAAGCGGGAAACAAAGGTGCAAATCGCGGAAAAGGTACTTCTGTAGGTTTGAACATTGAATTACCTTTCGAGCAACACGACAATCCTTGGATTGATCCGGGTAAAAGCTTAGATTTTGATTATTTCTTTGTTCGTAAAGTAATGTTTGTAAAATACTCTCAAGGATTTGTGGTTATGCCAGGTGGTTTTGGAACAATGGATGAACTTTTTGAGGCAATTACATTAATTCAAACTCACAAAATTGCGCGTTTTCCAATTGTTTTAGTTGGAAAAAAATTCTGGGCTGGTTTATTAGATTGGATTAAAAACACGCTGTTAGAAGAAGGAAATATTAGTCCTGAAGATTTAAACTTATTTAGAGTTGTTGATACTGCAGAAGAAGCTGTAGAGCACTTTAACAAGTTCTATGCTAAATATCAATTAAAACCAAACTTTTAATTAAGTAAAAAAATAAAGTTATCTTTCAACTCGTTGTCTAAAGCAACGAGTTTTTTATTTTGAAAATATACAAAGTACTACATATAATCCTCCTTATATTACCTTTACTAGTTGTTTCTCAAGAACACAGCATAAAAATAAAAGCACAGCTTGATGCCAACAAGCATACTTTAGATATCAAGCAAACAATAATTTTCTACAACAAAACACAAACAACTCTTCAAGATATTTATTTACATAACTGGGCAAATAGCTTTAAAGGGAATAAAACTCCTCTTGGGAAAAGGTTAATTGAAGATTACAAAAAGGATTTTTATTTTTCTGATGAAAGTGAAAAAGGCTATTCCAAAATACGCTCTCTAAAAAGTCAAAATGTAGAGTTAGATGCACAAGAATTAAGAGGTCAGGATGATATCATTCAAATTCAATTAAATTCAGTCCTAAAACCAAAGGATAGTATTGAAATTGAAGCTCACTATACTGTTAAAATACCTAATGCAAAATTTACTGGTTATGGAAGAATAGAAAATGATTATCATCTTAGATTTTGGTATCTCACTCCAGCTGTTTATGATAATGGTTGGCAATTGATGAGTAACTTAAACATGGATGATTTATTTGAAGATGTTGCCGATTTTATAGTTGAGATTTCATTACCTAAAGAATACTATCTACAAAGCAATTTATATCAATATCAAACACCTAAAGAAATAAGTAACGAATATTATCTGGTAGGTAGTAAACGAAAAGATATTATACTTAATATTAGCAGCAATCCTAAACGCTTCAAAACTTTTCAAGCAAAAGAACGAGTTATAAAAACTGACATCTACAATAAAAGAATGGATGTAAATCTTTCAAATGATATTATAAATCAACAAATATCATTTATAGAAAACTACATCGGTAAACATCCACATACCGAAATATTAGTAGATGCTAGTACTGTGAACAAAAATTCTTTGCGCGACTTGTATGGTATTCCTGACTGGTTAAAGCCTTATCCTGAAAATTTTAAATGGGAAACTCGCTTCTTCAAAGCTTTATCAAGCAAGTACATCGATGATGTAGTATTGTTCAATAAACGAAATGATTACTGGTTAACAGAAGGAATTCAAACCTTTCTAATGATGGAGTACATGAATAAGTACTATCCTGATGTTACTGTTTTTGGTCGATTCTCAAATCTTTGGGGCTTTAAAAATTACAACTTAGCAAAACTGAAGCAAAACGATAAATACCCTTTTTTGTATCAGTTTAGCGCAAGACGTTTTTTTGATCAATCCTTGACTACTAGAGCCGACTCACTTTCTAATTTCAATCGAAAAGTTGTAAGTCCATACAAAGCTGGACTAGGGATGCGTTATTTACAAGATTTTATTGGTGATAATGCTTTATCCAATTCATTCAAAGAATTGTATAAAAATCATGCGTTAAAAATAACTACTTCTGATGCTTTTAAAGATATTTTAACTCAGAATACAACTAAAAACCTAGACTGGTTTTTTAATGATTACATAAAAACCAATAAAAAAATTGATTATAAAATTAAAAAGGTAAAATTCATAAGAAAAGAAGATTCTCTAGCTGTTACCATAAAAAATAAAAGAAATATAACTGCACCAGTTTCTTTATATACCGTTAAGGACAAACAAATTAAATCTAAGATATGGATAACTGGAGTTGATAGTGTAAAAACTGTAAAGATTAAAGCTAATGGCTTTGATAAATTAGCGCTAAATTATGAGCAAATTTATCCTGAGTACAATTCTCTTAACAATTTTAAAAACATTAATAATTCTATAATAAGCAAGCCAATTCAATTCAGATTTTTAAAAGATATTGAAGACCCATATTATAATCAAGTTTTCTTTAACCCTAACGTAAAATACAATTTATATGATGGTGTTATTTTAGGTGTAAATTTTAATAACAGACCTGTAATAAAACACAATTTCGAGTTTAGCATTACTCCCAATTATGCGTTTAAAAGCCAAAACTTAACAGGTTCTTTTTCTTTTGCTTACGATCAGTTTCTTGAAAAAACAAAAATTTATAAAATCCGTTATGGAATTGGTGGAAGTAATTTCCACTATGCACCAGAATTATCCTACAACACTTTTTATCCGTTTGTAAACATAGAATTTAAAAGAAACTCCTTAAGAGATGTTGGAACTAAATCTATTTTATCTAGAATTGTGTATGTAAATAGAGAAATTCAGCCTACACAACAAGCTATTGAAAGTGATAGATATAGTATTTTAAATTTCAGATACATTTATAGTAAACCAAACGTAATTAGACGCTTACAATATGCTGTGAACGCAGAACTTGGAAACAATTTCACCAAATTATCTACCGACTTTAGGTATTTAAAGTTTTTTGATCAAGAGCGTAGTTTTAATCTTCGCTTTTTTGGAGGTTTATTCGTAAGCAATAATTCTGATGGTGATTACTTTAGTTTTGGATTAAATAGAAGTTCCGATTATTTATTTGAGCAAAACCTATTTGGTAGATCTGAAAACACAGGGTTGTTTAGCCAGCAATTTGTTATTTCAGATGGAGGTTTTAAATCATTCTTTAATCAACCTTCTTTTGCAAACCAACTATTATTATCTGCTAATACAAGTATAAGTATATGGCGTTGGATTGAAGCATATAATGATGTGGCAATGTTAAAAAGTAAAAATGAAAATCCAAGATTCTTTTATGAAAATGGAATACGTTTAAATTTTGTACCAAACATTTTAGAATTGTATTTCCCTATTTATACAAATGAAGGATTTGAAATAACCGACCAAACCTATCCAAGTAAAATTCGTTTTGTAATTACCTCTAACTTAGATAGAATTTACAATTTTATACGAAGAGGGCTATTGTAGAAAATTCAATGAAATCTTTAAAAAGCCTTAATTTTTACGATTTTACCAAAAAAAACATGGATTTTTAAATTTCATTTAAAAAAACTACCTTTGTAGGAACGAATAAAAATTTTATTTATGAGCCAAAGCGTTGAAATTTCAAATTCACAAAAATTATCGTTTGAAGACTTTAAAAATGAAGTACTAAATGATTATAAAATTGCCAGATTAAGTAGAGAGTGTAGTTTACTCGGAAGAAGAGAGGTGTTAACTGGTAAAGCGAAGTTTGGAATTTTTGGTGACGGTAAAGAAGTACCGCAATTAGCCATGGCGAAAGCCTTTAAAAATGGAGATTTTAGATCTGGATATTATAGAGATCAGACCTTTATGATGGCCATTGGTGAGTTAAATGCTCAACAATTTTTTGCTGGTTTGTACGCACATACAGACATTGCGCAAGAACCAATGTCGGCAGGAAGACAAATGGGTGGTCACTTTGCTACTCATTCTTTAGACGAAAATGGTGATTGGAAAAACTTAACAGCTCAAAAGAATTCTTCTTCAGACATTTCTCCTACGGCAGGACAAATGCCAAGGTTATTAGGTTTGGCACAAGCTTCAAAGATTTACAGAAATGTAGAAGAATTAAAAGATCATACAAATTTTTCTAAAAAAGGAAATGAAGTAGCTTGGGGAACTATCGGAAACGCAAGTACAAGTGAAGGCTTATTTTTTGAGACAATTAATGCTGCTGGAGTATTACAAGTTCCTATGGTAATGAGTGTTTGGGATGATGAATACGGAATTTCTGTACATGCCAGACATCAAACAACCAAAGAAAGTATTTCTGAAATCCTTAAAGGTTTCCAAAGAGAAAAAGACACCAATGGTTATGAGATTTTTGTAGTAAACGGTTGGGATTATGTTCAATTAATTGACACGTATAATAAAGCTGCAGAAATTGCAAGAGAACAACATGTTCCTGTATTAATTCATGTAAAAGAATTAACACAACCTCAAGGTCACTCTACTTCTGGTTCTCATGAAAGATATAAATCTGAAGAGCGTTTAGAATGGGAAAGAGAATTCGATTGTATTGCTCAAATGAGAAAATGGATTCTTGAATTTGAATTAACAGACGATCAAGGAGAAGTTTTACGTTTTGTAGATAGTGAAGATGAATTAACTTCATTAGACAAAACAATTAAAAAAGAAGTAAGTATTGCTAAAAGAGATGCTTGGAATAGCTTCATTAACGAAATTAAATCTGAAGTTATAGAAGCAACTTCACTATTAGAAAAAGTTGCTGCTAAAAGTAGTAACGGTTCGTTTATTACTAAATACAAAAACGATCTTGCTTCAATAGCTGAACCTATTAGAAAGGATATTTTATCTGCTTGTAGAAAAAGTTTACGCTTAGTTCGTGACGAAAATTTCCCTGAAAAAATAGCCTTACAGAATTTCATCAAAGAAAGCATTAACAGTGCTTACACAAAATATTCTTCTCACTTACTTAACGATAGTGAGAACTCCGTTGTTAATTCTGATGTTGTGAAGCCAGCCTATGATGCTGAAAAGAATTTGGTTGATGCAAGAATTATAATGAGAGATAACTTCGAAGCTTTACTAAAAAAACATCCTGAAGTTTTAGTATTTGGTGAAGATGCTGGATATATTGGAGATGTTAACCAAGGATTAGAAGGGTTACAAGAAAAGTTTGGTGAATTAAGAGTTTCTGATACAGGAATTAGAGAAGCTACCATTATTGGTCAAGGAATTGGAATGGCAATGAGAGGTTTACGTCCGATTGCTGAAATTCAATACTTAGATTACTTATTATATGCTTTACAAATTATGAGTGACGATTTAGCAACACTTCGTTACAGAACTTTTGGAAAGCAAAAAGCGCCATTAATCATTCGTACTCGTGGTCACCGTTTAGAAGGAATTTGGCATGCTGGTTCTCCAATGGGAGGTATTATTAATAACGTTAGAGGAATTCATGTATTAGTCCCTAGAAACATGACCAAAGCTGCCGGATTTTACAATACTTTATTAGAAGGAGATGACCCTGCATTAGTAGTAGAATGTTTAAATGGATATCGTTTAAAAGAAGAGTTACCAACTAACCTAGGAGAATTTAAAACGCCAATTGGTAAAGTAGAAGTTATTAAAGAAGGAACCGATATTACAATATTATCATACGGTTCTACATTACGATTAGTAGAAGAAGCTGCTAAAGAGTTACAACAAGTTGGAATCAATGTGGAAATTATAGATGCGCAAAGTTTATTACCTTTTGATAAAAATCATGACACTGTAAAATCATTAGCAAAAACTAATCGTTTGTTAGTTGTAGATGAAGATGTTCCTGGAGGAGCTTCAGCTTATTTATTACAGGAAGTTATTGAAAACCAAAACGGATATGTTCATTTAGATAGTAAACCACAAACATTAAGTGCAAAAGCACATAGACCTGCTTACGGAACTGATGGAGATTATTTTTCTAAACCGTCTGTTGAAGATATTTTTGAAAAGGTATATGAAATTATGCACGAAGCTAATCCAGAAAAATATAAAAGTTTATACTAAATAACAGATAAACAAACAACAATAAAAAAGCCAGTTTTTAACAACTGGCTTTTTCTATTTTAATAAAATTGATTCTATTTTTATTCCTCAACTTTTACGTCTTGAACATCTACTGCTTTGTTCTTAGATTCGTAATCTCTGATTTTATCTTTGATTAAATCCATAAAAGAAGTTTCAGAAAAATCAGAATTATCTACAATCTCTTGTAAAGCTTTGATTCTATCTGTCATAGTTTCTTTAGCCATTGCTAAACCAGCAAACTTAGCTGCTGCAATATCTACAGATTTATCAGAAATATTATCAGCTTTTACCCATACCTCTTCGATGTATTGTCCTTCTGCTCTTTTTCCTTTTACTTGAGCCCAGTCATCTTGAGTTGCAACAACGGCAATAATATCCATTGGACTGTATTTTGTATCTGTTTTCGTTAATAAATCAGGACGCTTATAAACATTTGCATCTTGAGTCATAACACCAACTTTTCCATCAACAGCTAAAAAAGTAGCACGAGACCATCCTTCTTTTCCGTCTATTAATTTAATTTTTAAATACTCTTTTTTAGAAACTGAATCCGTAACAGACTCTCCAGTATAGTAAACTTTTTCTCCTAAACTCATAGAAGTAATCCATTTACCCTTGTCATCGGGAGTAGCTCTAACAGATAACTTATCTAATAAACAAATAGCGTCTCCGCTTTTGTCATCAGATACCTCTTCAGTTACTGCATCTTCATTTTTAACTTCGTTTGTTTGATCTTCAACAGTTTTGTCAGATTTTTTTCCACCTTCTGTTCCACAACTTACTAGAATTGTTGAAAGTGAAATGATAGCAATGATTATTTTTTTCATTTTAAATTGATTTAAACAACAAATATATAATTTAATTATTAAGTAGTTTTTTAGCAAATTGTAAAATTACATCATTCGAGATCCTAGGAACTTTTTAATAACTGATTTCCTATAGCACAATCCAAACAACGTTTTTTACTACAATAACCTTTATACAACTCTAATAACGCTTGAGTTTTAAAACTATTTTCTATTTTAACTTTAAGCTTCTCAAAGTTAGAAATTATTGAATTTTTTTCTGGATGTAAAGATTCTAACATCTCTAAAATTTCATTTTCATTTAGATTATTTTTACTCTTACAATACACAAATTTTAACGGAATTATGGTATTAATAATAAGTAAGTCGATAAATGATTTAGAAAGCTTTTTAGAACTCTTTTTTGATTCTTTTTCAAAAGTGTAATGCGTTTTCCAAAATATATTTACTTCTACGTCTAATAATTCATAAACTTCTTCTGGCTTTTTTATTTCCATTAATCTTGAAAATAAATTATGACACTTTACATACAAAGCAATTAACTGAGCAATTCTAATGGTTGGAAAATTATTAGGTCGTATTCTAAAAAACTGAAAATATTTTTTATCAATTGGATTCAATGAATATTTATGCTTTAAATAGTGATATTCATTTCTAAGCTCATTAAAATAACTTACTTCTGATTCTTCTTCTAAAAATCCTGCTTGACCAAATAATAAAGCAGCCAATTGAAATTCATCAAACCAAACCTTCCTAAGAACTGAAAAGTCAAACGATGTAGATAAATTCAAAAAAGCTTCGCCATTTACTTTGAGTCCAAAATTCTTTGCAAGCATTTGAAACAATACAGCTTCATAATCGTTATTAACATTCTTCAAAAGAATAAGTATAGATTCCGATTTTTTCTCTAATCGTTCAAAAAACAATCGTTCTAACCAATTATTCACAATAAATGAATCTATAGTAGAAATTTGGTTACCACAGGCAATCCAATTTATTTTTTTGGAAATCAATGAAGAGTAATTTTGAAATAATTTTTCATCTATTTTACCTTTCAATTCAAGCGTAGGAATTATTTTATTGTTCTTCATATACACCTCCACATCATCTTCATAAACAACATGAAGAATTACAGCATCATAATTAGTGTCAGTTTCATGTTCATGAGCATACCAGTCAGAGGTTTTTTGATGTATTTCTACATTTCCATACCAAAGCTGTTGATCAATTTGTAAGGAAGCATTTAAAAAATCTGGTCCAGAATTATCATTTGACTGTCCACAATTAACAATGGTAACCTTTTCATTTTGAGTAGTAAACAATTTATCGTGCAGCAATAATTTGTTCTTCCACAAATAGTGGAGAAATTTTTCTTTCATAGCGTGTAATTATCTTTCAATTTTTCGACTATAAACTTATAAAAATTTTGTTAAAGTATCTTTACTAAAATTACTATCAATATTGTTTAGACAATCATAATAAGTGTTTTAGCAAATAGCTTAAAAGTTTTGATATAAGCTCATAAGTTTTTTCAATAGCGTAAAGAAACTGCAAGGATTTTATGTACGTAACTTAGCAAAAAATTAAATAATAATGAATACGATTGAGAGTTTGCAATGGCGTTATGCTGTTAAAAAATTTGACGAAAATAAATCATTAACTAACGAACAAATTAACACCTTAAAAGAAACCTTTAATTTAACAGCGACTTCTTATGGGTTACAACCAATAACATTGTTAGTTATTCAAAATAAAGACATTCAAAAACAATTAGTTGAACATAGTTGGAATCAACAACAAGTTGCACAAGCTTCACATTTATTAGTGCTGTGTGTTCCTGCAGAACATACTGAAAAAGATGTTGAACATTATTTCAACTTAGTAAAAGAAATTAGAAATACTCCAGATGAAATTTTAAATCCGTTTAAAGAATTTTTGATGGGGAGTTTCAAACAAAAAACGCAAGAAGAATTATATCAATGGAATAAAAACCAAGCATACATAGCTTTAGGAAATTTAATGACTGTATGTGCTATTGAAAAAATTGATTCTTGCCCAATGGAAGGTTTTGTTCCTGAAAAATACGACGAAGTGTTAGATCTTGCTTCTAAAAATTTAAGATCTGTTTTAGTATTACCTGTTGGTTATAGAGCGGAAGATGACTTTATGAAAGACTTGAAAAAAGTTCGAAAAGAAACTGACGAAACGGTTTTACACATTAACTAAGACTTAATTGGGGATTTATATATAAGGGCGTTGTAAGATACTTTATCTTCCGCCCTTTTTTCTTTTTATATTAGT
The DNA here is from genome assembly GCF_004345825.1 of Tenacibaculum skagerrakense. Classification (GTDB taxonomy): domain Bacteria; phylum Bacteroidota; class Bacteroidia; order Flavobacteriales; family Flavobacteriaceae; genus Polaribacter; species Polaribacter skagerrakensis. The sequence goes on along the minus strand of NZ_SLXM01000010.1, from coordinate 129,594 downwards.
GGCTGAAAAATATAGTTAATGCAACCACTTTATATTCTACTACTCATTATAGCGTACTTTAGCGTACTTGTATTTATTTCCTACATTACTGGAAAATCTGCTAATAATCAAACTTTTTTCAAGGCGAACAATTCTTCTCCTTGGTATTTAGTTGCTTTCGGGATGATTGGAGCTTCATTATCTGGAGTTACCTTTATTTCTGTTCCTGGATGGATAGAAGCCCAACAAATGAGTTACATGCAAATGGTATTGGGTTACATTGTTGGATATGCAGTAATTGGTTTAATTTTATTACCACTTTACTATAAATTAAATCTAACTTCTATTTATACGTATTTAGAAGATCGATTTGGAAAATTTTCTTACAAGACAGGAGCTAGTTTCTTTTTACTATCAAGAACTATTGGAGCTTCTTTCCGCTTATTTTTAGTTGCCAATGTATTGCAATTAATTCTTTTTGATGCCTATGGAATTCCGTTTTGGGTAACCGTAACAATAACTATCTTATTAATTTGGTTGTACACTTTTAAAGGTGGTATCAAAACCATTGTTTGGACAGATACGTTACAAACATTATTCATGTTAATTGCTGTTGGAGTTTGTATTGTAATGATTAAAGATGCTCTACAAATTGAAAGTTTATTTGGGTATATAGCTGAAAATAAATTGTCTAAAATCTTCTTTTTTGATGATATCAATGCAGGGAATTATTTTTGGAAACAATTTTTCTCAGGAGCATTTATTGCTGTTGTTATGACGGGATTAGATCAGGACATGATGCAGAAAAACTTGACTTGTAGAAATTTAAAAGATGCTCAAAAGAACATGTTTTGGTTTACCTTAGTTTTGGTAATAGTAAACTTTTTCTTTTTGGCGCTGGGAGTATTACTCACCGATTATGCTACTGCAAATGAAATCAATGCGCATAAAGACAATCTATTTCCTACAATTGCTATGAGTGGTGATTTAGGTTTAACTACTTCCCTATTCTTTTTATTAGGCTTAATTGCTGCTGCGTATTCAAGTGCAGACAGTGCGTTAACTTCTTTAACTACCTCTTTTAGTATTGACATTTTAGAAATAGACAAGAAAGAAAATGAAGAAGAAAGAGAGCAAATTCGTAAGAAAATTCATGTGCTATTTTCATTTATATTAATCGCTACTATTTTAATCTTTAAATATTTTATTGCAGATGCAAGTGTAATAGCCAAAATTTTTCAATTTGCAGGTTATACTTATGGCCCTTTATTAGGTTTATATGCATTTGGATTATTCACTAAATCAAATGTGAAAGACAAACTAGTTCCTTATATATGTGTTATTGCACCAGTCTTTACATATTTAATTAGCACCTACAGCAAAAATAATCTAGGCTTTGACTTTGGGTTCTTTGTATTAATCTTAAACGGAGCACTAACTTTCTTCGGACTTTTAGCTATTAAACAAACACAACATGCCTAAAAAAGGAAAAGCAAAAAATACCGTAAACAAAGCGAAACATACTCGCTTAATGAAACAAAAGGAAAATAAGCTTCGCTTAGAAAAACAACGTACCAAAGAGCGATTAAAAGCCATTATTAAAAAAGCAAACGAATCTAAAGAACAAAATGACGATTAACGATATTATTAACAAATTTGATTTAAGTCAACACCCTGAAGGAGGCTATTTTAAAGAAACTTACAGAAGTTCAGGAAGTATTGCCAACGAAAATTTAAGCACCGAGTTTATTGGTGATCGAAACTATTCTACAGGAATTTACTTCCTGCTTACTTCAGATAGTTTTTCTGCATTTCATAAAATTAATCAAGATGAAATGTGGCATTTTTATTTGGGAACTACTTTAAAATTACATATGATTTCTCCCGAAGGTAAATATTCTTATGTTCTAATTGGAAATGATATTCTCAATAATGAAGTTCCTCAATTTGTAGTTCCTGCTCAATATTGGTTTGCTGCTGAAGTTATACAAGGAAATTCTTTCGCTTTTACAGGCTGTACAGTAGCTCCTGGTTTCGATTTTAAAGATTTTGTTTTACCAGAGAGAAAAGAGTTGATCCAACTATTTCCACAACACAAGGAAGTGATAACTAGACTAACACATTCATAAAAAAAATCCTAAGTTTTAAACTTAGGATTTTTATTTGTCTATAGAACCCAAAACGCGTTGCATAAAATTGTTCAGCGCCTCTTTTTTTGGAGTTCCTTCCTTTACCATTTTATCAACTTCAAGAGCTCCATACATATTAGAGATTAATTCTCCTATCACATCTAGTTCTTCATCTTTTAATGATGGAACTTCAGTTAAAGCTTCTAAAGTTTCAATGGTCTCTATAATATAATCTTGATCATTCTCTTCAATGAAAGAAGTCAAGTGTTTAATTACTGGTAATTTCATAATTAAATTTTGTCATTGCGAAGCAAATAATATTTGCTGTGGCAATCCGTTAATATTGAAAGATTACTTCACTACGTTCGTAATGACAGCTTACTTTACCTCGTCAACTAATTCTTTTAAAACGTCAAACTTGTTAGTTTGCACCTGATTTACAAATTTTCCATCTACAAAAGTTGCAAAAGTTGGCAAATTATCAACCGTTGCTAATTGTCTACTTTCTGGAAATTTTTCTGCATCAGCTATTATAAAAGAAACATCTTCATTTTCTGTAGCTAACTTTTTAAACTTAGGTTTCATTATTCTACAGTTTCCACACCAAGTTGCAGAGTATTGAACAACTACCTTTTTGTTTTCTGCTACTATATTTCCTAAGTTATCTTGTGCTAATTCTTGTACCATTTTTATTCAAATAAGAGTTTAAAAATGAAGAATTACGAATTATATTAGCTAAGAAAGCTTAATTCGTAATTCAACATTCGTAATTGATTTATTAGTTTACAGCTAAATACTCAGCAGTTGCTTTAGCATTTGGTTGCATAGCAGCTTTACCTTCTTCCCAGTTAGCTGGACATACTTCACCTTTTTCTTGTACGTGAGTATAAGCATCTATTAAACGTAAATACTCGTTTACGTTACGACCAATTGGCATATGGTTTACTCCTTCGTGAACTACAGTTCCTTCTTCATCAATAATATAAGTAGCTCTATACGTTACGTTATCTCCTTCCACTTGAACAGTACCTGTTGCTTCATCATATGTTTCATTAGAAATGTCTAAAATTCCTAAGATAGAAGATAAGTTACGGTTGCTATCAGCTAATAAAGGATACGTAACACCTTCGATACCACCATTATCTTTAGATTGGTTTAACCAAGCAAAGTGTACTTCAGGAGTATCACATGAAGCTCCAATTACAATTGTGTTTCTTTTTTCAAACTCAGGTAAAGCAGCTTGAAAAGCGTGTAATTCAGTAGGACATACAAAAGTAAAATCTTTTGGATACCAGAATAAAACTACTTTTTTCTTGTTGTTTACTGCCTCTTCTAAAACATTTAATTTAAACGTATCTCCCATTTCGTTCATTGCGTCTACGTTTAAATTTGGAAATTTCTTACCAACTAATGTTGCCATTCTTTTAATTATTTTATTGAATTAATATTAAAATTGTTTTTCAAAAACAGCTGCAAAAGTAGGATCTTACCAAAACATTTCAAGTTGAATTCTACAAGAAAATTTTATCTCGTTATAAGAAAATTCAATACTAAGTAAAAAGCATTTATTGTATCTTTATAAAACCTTTAATTACAACCAAATAAAACATATCTATAATTTTTAACTATTTTAAAATAAAAATTATAGATAAAAACAATTCAATGTTTTATTGTAGTTTTGAAACACGAACTAACTTAAAATTCTATTATAATGAATCACAGTAATAATCATTCAGGCGACATTTCTAAATGTCCTTTTCACAGCGCTCAAAAAAAACCAGCTGGAGGAGGAACAACCAACAGAGATTGGTGGCCAAACGAATTAAAATTGAACATCTTACGCCAAAATGCAAGAAAAAATGATCCTATGGGAGAAAGTTTTAACTATGCTGAGGCCTTTAATAGTTTAGATTTTGCTGCTTTAAAGCAAGATGTCATTAACTTAATGACGGACTCTCAAGACTGGTGGCCAGCAGATTACGGACATTACGGAGGGTTAATGATTCGTTTAGCTTGGCATAGTGCAGGTACTTATCGTGTAGGAGATGGTAGAGGTGGTGCTGGTTCAGGAACGCATCGATTTGCTCCATTAAATAGTTGGCCTGATAATGGAAATCTTGATAAAGCTCGCTTATTGTTATGGCCAATCAAAAAGAAATATGGGAATAAAATTTCTTGGGCAGATTTAATGGTGCTTGCAGGTAACTGTGCTTTAGAATCAATGGGCTTTAAAACATTTGGTTTTGCAGGAGGAAGAGAAGATGTTTGGGAACCTGAGCAAGATATTTATTGGGGAAGTGAAAATCAGTGGTTAGGAAATGATGAGCGATACGATACAAGCGACGGTGAATTAGAAGGACATTTAGGTGCTGTGCACATGGGATTAATTTATGTAAACCCTGAAGGTCCAAACGGAGAACCTGATCCATTAAAATCTGCTCACGACATTAAAATTACCTTTGGTCGTATGGCAATGAACGACGAAGAAACGGTAGCTTTAGTTGCTGGAGGACACACATTTGGTAAAGCTCATGGTGCTGCTGATCCAGACAAGTATGTTGGTGCAGAACCTCACGGTGCTTCAATTCAAGAAATGAGTACTGGTTGGAAAAACACTTATGGAACTGGTGTGTTAGATGATGCTATTACAAGTGGTTTAGAAGGTGCATGGACACCAAACCCTACACAATGGGATCATGATTATTTTGATGTATTATTGAATTATGATTGGGAATTAACTAAAAGTCCTGCCGGAGCATATCAGTGGACTCCAACTAAAGATTCAAATGCTAGAATGGCTCCAAAAGCTGGAAATCCAAACGAAAAACAAGCTTTAATGATGTCTACTGCAGATATGGCTTTAAAAATGGATCCAGTATATAGAGAAATATCAGAACGTTTCCATAAAGATCATACTGCTTTCGAAGACGCATTTGCTAGAGCTTGGTATAAATTAACGCACCGTGATATGGGACCTATTGATCGTTATTTAGGCCCTGAAGTACCGAAAGAAGAGCTATTATGGCAAGACCCTATTCCGAAAGTAAATTATACACTAAGTGCATCAGATATTGATTCTTTAAAAGGTTTGATAACTGCTTCTGGATTAACTATTTCAGAATTGGTGAAAACTGCTTGGGCATCTGCTTCTACTTTTAGAGGCTCAGATAAACGAGGTGGTGCAAACGGAGCTAGAATTAGATTAGAGCCTCAAAGAAATTGGGAAGTAAATAATCCTGAAGAATTGAATAAAGTATTGAATGTACTTGAAGGCATTCAAAAAGAGTTTAATGAAACAATTTCTATGGCAGACTTGATTGTGCTTGCCGGTAATGTTGGTGTAGAACAAGCAGCTAAAAATGCAGGACATGATATTACTATTCCTTTTTCACAAGGAAGAGGAGATGCTACTCAAGAACAAACAGATTTAGAATCATTTAGCCATTTAGAGCCTTTAGCTGACGGTTTCAGAAACTACATGAATGCTAAACTTGTTGATGTAGCTGCAGAAGATATGTTAGTAGATAAAGCAAACTTGTTAACGCTTTCAATTCCTGAAATGACAGTATTAGTTGGTGGTTTACGAGTTTTAGGAGCCAACTATAACGGATCACATCATGGTGTTTTCACAGATAATGTTGGTAGTTTAACGAATGATTTCTTTAGTAATATTCTTGATTTTTCTGTTACATGGAGTGCTACTTCTCAAAAAGAAACTGAATTTGAAGGAAGAGATCGAAAGACAGGTATTACTAAATTTACTGGAACTAGAGCTGATTTAATTTTTGGTTCTAATACAGAGTTAAGAGCTGTTTGTGAAGTTTATGGAGCAAATGACGGACAAGAAAAATTTGTTGCCGATTTTGTGAAGGCTTGGAGTAAAGTGATGGACTTAGATAGGTTTGATTTATAAAAAACAAATAACATTCATGTAAAAAGACAAGATTAGCTCTTGTCTTTTTTTATTAAAGCTATTCCTTAATTTAAATTTAATAAAAACTATTATATTTGTTATACTGATGCAATAAAGATTAGGTTGTTAATTTGAAGAATATTCTAAAAATAAGCAGTGTATTTATAGCGTGTGTTATTTTACTAACTCATGTCTTTACTCTTATTCATTCTTTTGATCATTCTAATAAGCATTCGTCAAAAAACATCAGTAAAACTGTTACTTATAAAGATTCACAAATTTCCGAAAAATGTAATCTCTGTGACATCTATTTAAACAGTGAAATTCCAATTCTTGAAGAAGTAAACTATAGTTTACCTATTGTAAAAAAAATAAACAATAAGGTAATATTTGCTTCTGAACAATTTACCTCTGAAGTATTATTTTCAAAAAATTCTAGGGCTCCTCCTACTCTCTTTTCTTAAAAGTAATATCAAACTTATTTATTCATAGATTATTAATCTTAATATAGTTTCTATATGGAATTATAACTATGTACAATTTGGTATTTAACCTTTGATACTGCAACTTATAAATACCAGCAGTAGTAAAAACGCTACTCTATAAAACAGAGTTTATTTATTAATCATTCTTTATAAAACACAACGTTATGCTAAGAGCTAAAAAGCTTAGTATGCGCTATAATGACAAATTAGCGCTAAAAAATTTAGATTTTTCAGTTGCTCCTGGAGAAATATTCTGTTTACTAGGACAAAACGGTGCTGGAAAAACAACAACAATTAATATTTTTCTTGGTCTATTAGAGCCCACTTCTGGTGAAGCTTTGATCGATAACCATCCAGTAACTAAAAAATCAAACAGAAATTCAATAGCTTATATTCCGGAAATTGTTCAATTATACGGTAACTTATCAGGTGTAGAAAATTTAGATTTCTTCAGTAGAATTGCTGGGTTTAATTATTCTGAGAAAGAATTATTTAAGTATTTAGAAAAGGCAAACTTACAAGAAGAGGCGTTTAAGAAAAAACTATCTACATATTCTAAAGGAATGAGACAAAAGGTGGGGATTGCCATTGCTTTAGCAAAAAACGCTTCTTACATATTAATGGATGAACCAACTTCTGGTTTAGATCCTAAAGCATCATTAGAATTTGCCAAAACATGCAAAGAATTATCTACAAATGGTGTGGGAATTTTAATGGCCACTCATGACATATTTAACGCGGTAAATATTTGTGCTAGAATAGGTATTATGAAAGAAGGGACTCTAGTACACATTGCTGAAACAGAAAATATTTCAGCACAACAATTACAAGAATTATACGTAAAAACAATTTAATCAATAATAATAAACCTAAAAATGAAGTTAAGTAAAATTGTACTTGCAATTCTCTTTTTTGCAGTACAGGTAAGTTTTTCGCAATCTAAAATAACGGGGAAAGTTTTAGATGCCAATAATGATCCAGTTCTTGGAGCAAATATTATTTTATCAAATAAATCAATTAAACAAAAGGGAGTTTCAACCAACTCAGATGGAACATTTAGTATTGAAATAAATACTGAAGGTGAATTTACTATCAACGTAACTTATGTTGGATTCAATACTATTACAAAAAACATTATTGTTTCTAAAGATCAAGATTTCGATTTAGGAATTTTAACACTACTTGAATCAGAAGAGTATTTACAAACAGTTGAAATTCTAGGAAGACAACGAAACGATTACAATAGTGATTATTCTTTTTCAGCAACAAAAATTGCAATTAAAAATAAAGAATTACCACAGGCGGTTTCATCTGTAACAAAAGAACTTATTGAAGATAGACAAGCTTTTCAATTAACAGAAGCAGTTAAAACAGTAAGTAATGTCGCATTAACTGGATTGTACAATCATTATAATATTCGAGGTATTACGCAGGCCGATGATGGTCAAATGATTAATGGAATGCGTACTCGTCAATACTACTTTTTACAACCAATTACTTCACATCTTGAACGTGTGGAAGTAATAAAAGGTCCGTCGTCTGTTACATTCTCCAGTGCAGATCCTGGTGGAACTGTTAACATGGTTACGAAAAAACCATTAGTAGAAAAAAGAAATTCGGTAAGCTTAGCAGCAGGAAGTTTTGGTACTTTAAGAGCAACTGCTGATTTCACTGGACCTTTAAATGAATCAAAAACATTACTGTATCGTTTTAATGCCGCATTTCAAGAAGCCGATTCTTTCCGAGATGTTGTAAACAATAATGCAATTTTAGTAAATCCTTCATTCAGTTACATTCCTGATGAAAATACATCTTTTAATGTTGAAATGATTTACAATGACGCCGAAGGTAATCTAGATAGAGGTCAGCCAATTTTCGGAGTAATTAATGGAGAATTTGATTTAAATAGTACGCCAATAACTATGAATGTTGGAGCATCGAATGACCATTACAAAACTAAGGAGTTAATCCTTATGGCTAACTTTAGTAAAAAGTTTAGTAAGACTTTTGGTTTCAACGCGCAATACATGAAGCAAACTTGGGACGAAGATTTAGCTGAACATAGAGTTGACGGAACTGCAGTTGATATCGATGGAAATGTAATTCCAACCTTAGCTAGAATGCGTTACGATAGAAGACAACAATTCTGGGAGACCGATAATTATAGCGCTTTTTTTAATTATGACATTAAAAATGATGATATCACAAATAAATTATTGTTTGGATATGACGGTACAAGATGGGAAAGACAAATTGGTGCAGGATTTCTTCGTGCAAGAAGATATTTAACTGTAAGCGGTGGACAAGCTAATTACGACCCTAGTAATCCAAGTAACTTTCAGCAAATGGTAGTTAATGGTGTAACCATGCCAGTTCCTGCAGTTCCACATTTTAACTTAGAAGATCCATTTAACGGAGCAAGAAATACCAATGCATATAATCTTGCTGAACTTTCAATTCCTGCGAATTTAAATACTTCAAACGGAATTTATATTCAAAACCAATTTAAAATAGGTAAGTTTTCTGCTTTGGTAAACTTACGTTACGAATGGTTTACTGATATTTTTGATTATAAAGGTGACGAGCAAGAATTTAAAACAAGTGCATTTGTTCCTAGACTTGGTTTAACTTATGAGGTTACCAAAGAAATTAGTGCATACGCAACATATTTACAAGGGTTTCAACCTCATACTAATACCGTTTCATTATCTCCATCTGCTGAAGGTTTCTTTTGGGCAGCTTCACCTGGTAGATTTGATCCATTGGAAAGTAGTTTAATTGAAGTTGGTGCTAAAGCAGAATTCTTAAATGGAAAAATCTTTGCAAATTTTGCCATATTCGATATCACTCAAAAGAACATCTTACTGGGAGATACTTATGATTTAGACAATTTAACAACAAGAGGGGAACAAAGAAGTAGAGGTTTTGAAACTGATATTTCTGGATATATTTTACCTAACTTACAATTAACTGCTTCTTACGGATATAACAATGCTACTATTGAAGAAGATGCTATTCCTGAATTTGTAGGGGAACGAATCGGTGGAGCCCCAAAACACAATGCGAACGTTTGGGGTAGGTTTGACTTTGAATCAGATTCTAAATTAAGTGGAATTGGACTTGGGCTAGGTGCTCAATATGTTGATGAAAGATTTACTTGGTATAACCCTACATACAGCACAGATAGAGTATTATTACCCGATTACACAGTTTTTGATGCAGCAGTCTACTACAAACCAGACAATACTGGAATTCAGTTAACATTAAAATTAAACAATTTATTTGATACAACATATTGGTTAGGAGGTTTAAATCCGTCAAGATTAGGACCTGGTGCACCAAGAAATGTTCTATTAAACGCTACATATAAATTCTAAATTATATGAAGGTACAAGTTGTCCTATTAATAGCTAAGCAGTTTTTCAATAAGACCTTTTATTCAAAAGGTCTTTTGGGACTGCTAGCTGTTTTTATATCAGTGTTAATATATGTTACTATTGATGGTTGGAATGCATATGAAAACAATCATCATATTACTGAACATCATCAAGATAAAGCACGAAAAAGTTGGGAAGACAATCCTGATAAACATCCACATAGAATGGCTCATTTCGGGACTTTTGCCTTTCGAGAGCAACATCCTTTAACCATTTTTGATTCAGGTATAGAGAGTTATACAGGAAATGCAATTTTCTTAGAAGCACATAGACAAAATACCGCAAACTTTTCAGAAGCTAGTTTATCTACAGGGTTGGTACGTTTTGGAGATTTAAATATCGCTATGTTATTACAACTCATACTTCCATTAATTGTATTTTTTGTAGGGTATTCAGCTATTACTTCAGAAAAAGAAAATGGAACTTTAAAAATTTATTACACCCAAGGTATAAATATGAAGGATATCCTTTTTGGTAAATCAGTTGGATTATTTCTAGTTTCAACTTTATTCTTTATCCCAGGGTTAATTGCTTTGTGGAGTATCACAATAATTCAAGATGATGTTTTAAATAGCTCAATAGTCATGAGAGCTTTAATGATAAGTGTATTTTATATACTTTTTTATCTAATATTATCTTTTACAACTGTTCTAATTTCTGGTAAAAGCACAAACTCAAACAGGTCTCTTTTGACTCTATTAGGAGGCTGGCTTCTATTCTTTATCATTATTCCAAAAACCTCACAAGTTATAGGGAATTCATTATATCCCAATCTTTCTAAAATAGCGTTCCGAGCAGCTGTTGAAGAAGAAGTGTCAAAACAAGGAGATAGCCATAATCCAAATGACCCTTATTTTAATAGGCTTAAAGACTCTATACTCAAAATTCATAATGTTACTGATGTAAAAGAATTACCTTTTAATTATAGTGGTTTTTTAATGAGTAAAGGAGAAGAACAAACTGCCTCTATATACAACAAACAACAGAAAAAATTAATCGATTCTTATAAAAACCAGAATAGCATCGCTAACGGATTAGTTATGTTGAATCCTTACTTGGCTATTAAAAACTTATCTATGAGTTTATCAGGAACCGATTTTAACACCTATGTTAGTTTCCTAAATCAAACAGAAGATTATCGCTACAAACAATCTCAATACATGAATGAATTACAGATGAAGTTCATAAGTAATAAAGCGAAAAGTAGTGAAGGAAAAGTACATGTAGTTAAAAAAGAATATTGGCAATCTGCTCCTCGATTTAGTTATCAATTTATTACAGTTTCACAAACTATCAGAAATCAATTTTCAGCTCTAGCATCACTAGTTTTCTGGTTCTTTGTTTTATTACTAATTACAGTGAAATTCTCTAATCGTTTTAAAATCATCTAAAGTGTATAAATTATTAGTCAAACAATTTTTCCGATCTAAAACAGTACTTCTAGCATTTTCGATTTTACTAGTATTAGGAGCTTTAAGTATTACTACTGGAAAACAATTTTTAACTCAAAAACAAGTTGCTGTAGAACAAACCATTGAGCAACAAAAAAAACATATTGAAACACAAGTAGAACTACATAAAACAGACATTGGGTTACTACTTTATTATTTAAAATTTTCTTTTGTAAAACCTTTAGAACCAATTGCTGGAATTGCTATTGGACAAAGCGATGTAAACTCACATATTCAAAATGTAAAAATTTTAAATTTAGAAGGACAAAAATATGATACTGACTTAGTAAACCCAATGCGGTTACAAGTAGGAAATTTAGACTTTAGTTTTCTAATTATATTTCTCTTTCCTCTAGTTATTATTGCTTTAAACTTTAATCTATTATCTGACGAAGAAGAAAAAGGAACTTGGAAAATGGTAATATTACAAGGAAGTTCTCCAATAAAATACCTATTAACTAAATTGTCTATTCGATTTGCTTTCGTACTTGTCGTATTCTTTATTTTACTTACATCAGCAAAAATCTTCTTATCAATTCCGTTGAATGCTAATTTTTGGCACATTACAATCATCAGCCTCTTATATGTTGTTTTTTGGTTTGCAGTCAGTTTGATAGTTATTCTTAAAAGGCGTTCTTCAAATGCAAATGCAATTATACTTTTAACTTCTTGGCTTGTTTTGGTTGTTTTTCTTCCTGTCTTAGTCAATAATTACATTACAAATAAGTATTCTGTGGAGGAAGCTTTTACAATGACTATTAAACAGCGTGATGAATATCATAAAAAATGGGATACCGATAAAAAAGCGACAATGGATAAGTTCTACAAACATTATCCTCAGTTTAAACATTATAAACTACAAGAAAAAGGATTCTCATGGTTATGGTATTATGCTATGCAGCAAATGGGAGATGATGAATCTCGCATAGAAAGAGATTTAATGAATGAAAAGATTAGAAAGAGGGAACAATTAGGTAAAACTATTGCTAAATTTTTCCCTCCTTTACAAGTTCAATTAAGCATGAATTCAATTGCTAAAACAAGCTTATGTGATCATATGAATTTCTTAAACGCTACCTCTGATTTTCATGAAAAACTAAGATTAGATTTTTATCCTAAAATTTTTGACAATGTAAATGCTGAAACTGTTAATTGGAAAAAATATAAACCAGAGTATTATAATAATTTGAGAGTTACTAATATTTTCAAAAAATCATTACCAATTATAATAATAACGTTAATGTTATTCGGACTGAGTTTTATAATTGCAAAGAAAAACTTTTAGACAAATGAGACATCTAATTTCTCTTATACTACTCCTATTCTATTTCAAAATATCTGGACAATCTTCCTTCGTTTTTTTTGGAGAAGAGGTAAAACCAGGAACAAAAAAACATTTTGAAATTCCAATTAATGACACTAATAATTCTACAATTATACCAGTTACCGTTTTCTGCGGAATTCTAGATGGAAAAACGCTTGGAATTACAGCTGGAATTCACGGTTATGAATACCCACCTATTCTTGCTGGACAGAAACTCATTAAAAGTATCAATCCAAAATCTTTAAAAGGAGTTGTTATTCTAGTGCAAATTTCAAATTTAGCAAGCTTTCAAAAGCGCTCACCATTTGTAAATCCGTTAGATAACAAGAACTTAAACCGAATGTTTCCTGGAAAAAAAGATGGAACAATTAGCGAAAGAATCGCTAACTTTATTACTAAAGAAGTTATCTCTAAATCAGACTATTTTCTTGACATTCATGGAGGTGATGCCTCTGAGGATTTGATGAGCTACTCAGCTTACTATTCCAATTCATCTTTCCCAAACACCTCTTTAAAAGGGAAAAAAATGGCAGAATCTCTTTTGTTCGAAAATACTGTAGTATTTAATACAAATGGTAAAAGTTTTATGAAAAAGAATTTGCCTAGTTTGTATTGTTCAGCAGAAGCTTTCAAAAGAGGAATTCCTTCCGTTGATATTGAATGCGGAGGACTTGGTAAAGTTGAAAATAAATCAGTTCATCAAATTGAATCAGGAGTGTTAAATATGATGAAACATCTTGAAATGACAATTGATTCACCTAACCCAAGATTCAACAAACGCTACAATTATATCACAGAAAGAACTTATCATAAAAGTTCTTTTAATGGAATATTTTACGCTAACAAAAGATCAGGTGACTATGTTACTAAAGGAATGGAAGTAGGTACTGTAACTGATTACTTCGGAAATATTCAAGAAATTATATACGCTAAATCCGATGGAGTTATTTTAATCATTACTGGTACTCCTCCAGTGAATAAAAATGAAACTATTCTTGTTATTGGTAAAAGTAAAAAGTAAAAAAAGAAGAGCAAAATGCTCTTCTTTTTTTATAATTTATTTGTTTGGCTTATTTACTGGCAAACAACTTCACATCATTGTTAGATACTGTTTTCTCTCCAAGAATTATAAGTCGCTCAACAACATTACGTAACTCTCTAATATTACCAGTCCAATCGTATTCTTGAAGTAATTTAATAGCTTCATCAGAAAACTTTTTCTTTGGTGTTCCTTGCTCCTGTGCAATTTTATCTGCAAAGAAATCTATTAATAACGGAATGTCTTCTCTACGATCATTCAGCGCAGGTACTTTAATTAAAATAACTGCTAAACGATGGTATAAATCTTCTCTAAAACGTCCTTCATCAATTTCTTTACTCAAATCTTTATTGGTAGCTGCAACTACTCGAACGTTTACTTTAATATCTTTATCAGAACCTACACGTTGTATTTTATTCTCTTGAAGCGCTCGTAAAACTTTTGCTTGAGCGGACAAACTCATATCTCCAATTTCATCAAGGAAAATAGTTCCTGAATTAGCAGCCTCAAATTTTCCCGCTCTATCTTTATTTGCTCCGGTAAAACTTCCTTTAACATGACCGAACAATTCACTTTCTATTAACTCAGCTGGAATAGCCGCACAGTTGACTTCAATCATCGGTCCTTTAGAACGATCAGATTTTTCGTGTAGCCAATGTGCTACCAACTCTTTACCTGTTCCGTTTGGACCAGTAATTAAAACACGTGCATCAGTTGCTGCTACCTTTTCAATGATATCTTTTATGTGGGTAATCGCCTCACTTTCTCCAATCATTTCATAGTTTTTACTCACCTTCTTTTTTAGTCGCTTATTTTCAACAACCAACTCTTTTCTATCTAAAGCATTGCGAACTGTATTTAATAAACGATTTAAATCGGGTGGCTTAGAGATATAATCGAAAGCTCCTAAACGCATTGTATTCACAGCAGTATCTAAATCACCATGTCCAGAAATCATTACAATAGGCGTTTCAGGTTTTATTTTTTTAGCTTTTTCAAGCACTTCTACACCATCCATTTTTGGCATTTTAATATCACATAATACCAAATCGTAATCGTTATTCTTAATAGCTTCAATACCTTCTAAACCATCTTCAGCTTCTTCTACTTGATAACTATCACTTTCTTCAGAAATAATTTTTTTTAATACTCTACGAATTGCAGCTTCGTCTTCTATGATTAATATTTTAGACATATAGTATGTTTTTATTCAATACTTTTAAAATTTCTTCTTTATTTTCTTCAAAATACGATTCTTCGAACTTAACAAAAAGAAATTTATTGTTTTTCTTTTTAAACCTAATCAAAGACTGTTCCTCAATTATTGAAAACTCAATAAAATCATTCCAAAAATACGATTCAAAGTAATTTCCGAAAGTAATCAAACCGCTTTCTGTTATATAAAACACATGATTATTAGTTAGAAACATTCCTATAAGACACGCTAATGAAATTATAAAATATGGTAGTGGATTTCGAGAAATGTCAAAAAAATAATTTAGAAATTTCGTAGGAGCAAAATCAATTAAATAGGAATATTTAGTACTAAAATACAATAAAGCTACAACTACTATTGATATCAAAAAGTCTCTATATTTACCTGTAAACAGTTCAAGCTCTCCTAACTTTTTTCTTTTGTTTTTCAAATAATAAAACATAATAACCTTGAAGGTCTTAATACTCACAAGTAAGGATATAAGAAGTACGACAATCATAATAGATGATTCGAACTCAATGAAACTGAAAATCCAAAACAAGATAAAACAAACAAGAGTTATCAAGCTGATTATCTTTCTCATCTTCATAAAAAATTATTTAGAATTTATCTATTTACTTCTTAGGATTCTCAATAATATGTACATCTCTCTGTGGGAAAGGAATGGAAATATTATTTTCTTTAAATAATTTATTAATAGTAAATCTAATATCGCTTTTAGGAATTGCTGCTTGAAAACTATCATCTAAAGTAAAAACAAGTTTAAAATCCAGCGAACTATCTCCAAAGTTTGTAAAAAACACAACCGGCTCAGGAAACTCAAGAACTTTAGGATGACTTGAAGCTGCTTTTATTAATAATTCTTTTACTAGTTCAACATCACTACCATACGCTACACCAACCTCAACACTTTCTCTAGTAGTTGTTCCGTTTTGCGTCCAGTTGAATAAACTATTTGTTAGGTATAAGTGATTTGGAATTACCAATACTTTATTGTCAATGGTAACTGCTCTGGTTGTTCGCAATCTAATTTCATCTACTCTACCAACTTTTCCGTCTAACTCAATAATGTCTCCAACATGCACACTTTGATCTAAAATGATGAAAATTCCAGAAATGATATCCTGAAAAAAGGTTTGTAACGCTAAACCAACACCAATTAATAAAGCAGCAGATGCAGCAAAAAAAGCGGTTATTTCAACTCCAGAACTTTGAAGTGTAATTAGGAAAATAATGATATACAACAACCATTTTCCAAAAGAAAAAACAGTATCAAATTTATTTTGATCTTGCTCTTGAAGTTTCTTCTGCACATACCTTCTAAACAGTTTCAACAAAAAAGAAACTAGCATAATAATCACAAAAAGTATTAGCAAAGACTTTACACTAATACTTATGTGATCATTATATTTAAAGGAATAATTTAAAAATTTCTTTAATTCATCCATTATTGCTTGTAACTATATGTTTAAGAACTATATCGAATCCACTTCCATAGATCTTTATAATTTGCTTTTTTACCGTACATTAAAATTCCTACTCTATAAATTTTAGCAGCAATCCATACGGAACTCATAAAGGTAATTATTAATAAGAAAAGAGACAAAGCTATTTCCCACCAAGCTACTCCGAATGGAATTCTCATTAACATTACTATTGGAGAGGTGAACGGAATGTACGAAAAAATAACAGATATCGGTCCGTGAGGATCATTGATAACGGTAAAGAATCCCACATATACACCTAATATTAACGGTAACATTATTGGAGTCATAAATTGTTGTGTATCTGTTTCATTATCTACAGCAGCACCAATTGCCGCAAATAAAGAACTATACAACATATATCCACCAAAGAAATAGAAAATAAAAAGGGTAAACATTTTTAACAAAGGAAGATCTAAAACCTCTTTTATTAATCGTTCTAGTTTCCCACCTCCAGCAGCTTCTTTCATTGCTTCCATTTGCTCTGGTGTAACTCTAGTAGATTGCATTTCGGTCATATCAATTCCAAAAACCATTGGTAACACCATACTTAAAATGAAAATGATAATTCCCCAAACAAAAAATTGTACCAAACCTGCAGAAGCATTTCCTATAATTTTACCAAGCATTAATTGGAATGGCTTTACAGAAGAAATTATCACTTCAATAATTCTACTTGTCTTTTCTTCAATAACACTTCTCATTACTGAAGTTCCATAAATTAAAACAAACATGAATAGTAAATAACCAGCTGCTCCACCAGCAATAATACTTGCAACGTTTTTGGCCTTCGTAGATTCTTCTCCAGAAAAATTATACATCTTTATATCTGAAGAAATTTTAGAAGCTTCAATTTTTTCTAAGTCAATACCAAATTTTGTAAGCTTTAAGTTTTTCAATCTTGTTTCTACTTTACTCTCAATTTCTCCCATAAATGATAAACCAGGAGAATCTTTAGAATAAAACTCTATTGAGTTTGCTAAAATCTCTAAGCTATCTTTTTTAGGAATAATCAATGCTCCGTAATAATTTCCTTCTTCAACTTTCTTCTTAGTTTCTTCTACACCTAACTTTGTATAATCTTCATAGGTTACAGTTTTAGAATCTTTAAAAGTTTCTTTAGAAAAAATTCCCGAGTTGTCTACATAAACAATCTTTTTAACTTTTTCTTCGTTTTTCTTCATTAAGAAATACACCAAAGCTCCCATTCCTACCATTAGTAATGGACTCAAAAATGTCATGATAATAAATGACTTATTTTTAACTTTCGCTAAAAATTCTCGCTGTATAATTAATTTTAACTTGTCCATAACCTTTATTGAGTTTTATTTACTGCTTGAATGAAAATATCGTTTGCACTAGGAACCATTTCTACAAAATGATTTACCTCTCCTTTTGAAGTTAAATATGATAACAAATCTCCAGATGTATTACCATTGATTAACTTTACTTTTAGTTTTAAACCTTCATTTAACGATTTAAAATCTGCAGTACTTACTTCAAACTTTTCTTTTAATTCTCCTAAAATCAAATCTTGATTATCTGTTTTAAATCCAATTTCAAAAACATTAGTTCGATATTGTCTCTTAATATCTTCTAACTTTCCATCTAAAATTTTATTTGACTTATGGATTAATGCAATATGATCACACATTTCTTCAACACTCTCCATTCTATGTGTAGAGAAAATAATAGTTGATCCTTCATCTCTTAATTGTAATATTTCTTTAGCAATTAGTTGTGCATTAATTGGGTCAAATCCAGAAAAAGGCTCATCAAAAATTAATAGTTTAGGTGAATGCAATACAGTTACAACAAATTGAACCTTTTGCGCCATACCTTTCGATAACTCTTCAATTTTCTTGTTCCACCAAGCACCAATATCAAATTTATCAAACCAATACTTGAGTTTTTGTCTAGCTTCGGATTTACTCATTCCTTTTAATTGAGCTAAATACAAAGCCTGTTCCCCTACTTTCATAGATTTATACAACCCTCTTTCTTCAGGTAAATATCCAATATGTGCAATGTGTTTAGGAGCTAGTTTTTCTCCATCCAGAATTATGTCTCCACTATCTGGCATTGTTATTTGATTAATAATTCTAATAAGTGAAGTCTTCCCTGCTCCGTTTGGACCTAGTAATCCAAAAACACTTCCTTTCGGGATATGCATAGAAACATCATTTAATGCAGTATAATCCCCATAACGTTTTACTACATTATTAATTTCTAATAAGTTATTCATAGGCTTAAGTTGATTTTTAGTTTAGTAAGATGTAGTACAAACATACATACTTTCGAAAGATTAGTAGAATTAGATTCTGATTTGTTACATGATTGGCTATAAATCAGCAAAAAAACAAAACTCTTCGTTTTTTTGTTTTTCCAAAAAAATTGATAATCCCTTAAAAATATTGCAGTTATAATCTCATAATCTCAGTTTTCTGTATTAATTAATTGTTAATATTTATTATGCATGCATAATTTTTTTTCAATTTACTATGCACGCATAATAAATTTCTGTATATTTGGAATCGCTAATATGGATAAAAGTAAAACAATAGATCATCAATTAAGAGCAACATGGCAAGCCGTGGCTAAAATGTATAATGAGCAAGCCTCAAAACATGATAGTACAATGGCTATGGCATTTGTGTTACTTAATATAGATATCGAAGAAGGAACTCCTTCTACGGCATTAGGTCCTTTAATGGGAATGGAACCAACTAGTCTTTCTAGAATTTTAAAATCAATGGAAGATAAAGGTTTAATAATTCGCGAGAAAAACCCTGAGGACGGAAGGAGTGTTATTATAAAACTTACAGAATTCGGTAGAGAGAAAAGAGAAATCTCGAAAGGACATGTATATCAATTCAATAATAAAATACGTGAAAACTTAACCGAAACCGAAATAAATTCATTTTTTAAAGTAACCGAAATCATAAACAAACTTATAGCCGATAAACAGATATATGGAGATATGTCTTCTGAGGCTGTATAACAATCAAACCTATTCAAGTAATGAGCAAAAGAAGAATCAAAAAAGTAGCAATTATCGGATCTGGAATTATGGGATCAGGAATTGCTTGTCACTTTGCCAATATCGGTGTTGATGTATTACTTTTGGATATAGTTCCAAGAGAATTAAACGATATTGAGAAAGCAAAAGGATTGACACTAGAAGACAAAGTTGTTCGTAATCGTTTAGTTAAAGATGCTTTAACAGCTTCTTTGAAATCTAAACCATCTCCTATTTACCACAAGAAATTTGCAGATAGAATTACAACTGGTAATATTGATGACGATTTACACAAGATTAAAGATGTAGATTGGGTAATGGAGGTTGTGGTAGAACGCTTAGATATTAAGAAAAGTGTTTTTGAAAAGGTTGAAAAATACAGAACACCTGGTACAATTATTTCTTCAAATACATCTGGTATTCCTATTAAGTTTATGAATGAAGGACGAAGTGAAGATTTCAGAAAACACTTTGCTGTAACACACTTCTTTAACCCTCCTCGTTACTTAAAATTATTTGAAGTTGTTCCTGGTCCAGATTGTAAACCAGAGGTTACAGACTTTTTAATGGAATATGGAGATAAGTTTTTAGGGAAAACTTCTGTTTTAGCTAAAGATACTCCTGCATTTATTGGAAACCGTATTGGTATCTTCGGAATTCAATCGTTATTCCATCAAGTAAAAGAATTAGGTTTAACTGTTGAGGAAGTAGATAAATTAACCGGACCAGTAATTGGCCGTCCAAAATCTGCTACTTTCCGTACGGTAGATGTAGTTGGATTAGATACGTTAGTACACGTTGCTAATGGTATTTACGATAACTGTCCAAATGATGAAGCTCACGAATTATTTAAACTACCAGGTTTCATCAATACAATGATGGAAAACAAATGGTTAGGAAGCAAAACTGGACAAGGTTTCTACAAAAAATCGGTAAGTGCTGAAGGTAAGAAAGAAATCTTAACGTTAGATTTAGATACGATGGAATATCGTCCTAACAAAAGAGCTTCTTTTGCTACTTTAGAATTAACGAAAACGATTGACAAGCCGATTGATAGATTTAAAGTATTAGTTGGTGGTAAAGACAAAGCAGGTGAGTTTTATCGTAAAAACTTCGCTGCAATGTTTGCTTATGTTCAAAACAGAATTCCAGAAATTTCTGACGAATTATATAGAATTGACGATGCCATGAAAGCTGGTTTCGGATGGGAAAACGGCCCGTTCGAAATTTGGGATGCTGTTGGTGTTGAAAAAGGTATCGAATTAATGAAAGCTGAGGGTAAAGAACCTGCTGCTTGGGTAACTGAAATGGTTGCTAAAGGAGAAACTGCTTTCTATACTGTTAAAGAAGGTGCTACTTATTATTATGATGTAAATGAAAAAGCTCAGGTTAAAAAACCAGGTCAAGATTCATTCATCATTTTAGATAACATTAGAAAATCTAACGAAGTATTCAAAAATTCTGGGGTTGTAATCGAAGATTTAGGAGACGGTATCTTAAACTGTGAATTCCAATCTAAGATGAATACTATTGGTGGAGATGTGTTAGCTGGATTAAACAAAGCTGTTGATTTAGCTGAAAAAGATTTTGAAGGACTAGTAGTAGGAAATCAAGGTGCTAACTTCTCTGTTGGAGCAAACATCGGTATGATTTTCATGATGGCTGTTGAGCAAGAATACGATGAGCTAAACATGGCTATCAAATACTTCCAAGATACAATGATGCGTATGCGTTATTCTTCTATTCCTGTAATTGCTGCTCCACATGGAATGGCTTTAGGAGGAGGATGTGAATTATCATTACATGCTGACAAAGTTGTAGCTGCTGCAGAAACATACATGGGATTAGTAGAATTTGGAGTTGGTGTAATTCCAGGTGGTGGAGGATCTAAAGAAATGGCTTTAAGAGCATCTGACACTTTCCGTGCTGGAGACGTACAATTAAATGTTCTTCAAGAATATTTCTTAACTATCGGTATGGCTAAGGTTTCAACATCAGCTTACGAAGCTTTTGACTTAGGTTTATTACAAAAAGGTAAAGATGTTGTAGTGGTTAATAGAGACCGTCAAATTGCAGAAGCTAAGAAACATGCAAGATTATTAGCTGAAGCTGGTTATACACAACCTGTAAACCGTAAAGATGTATTAGTGCTTGGTAAGCAAGCTTTAGGTGCATTTATGGTAGCTACAGATTCTATGCAAGCAAGTAAATTTATTTCAGAGCACGATCAAAAGATTGCAAACAAACTAGCTTATGTAATGGCTGGTGGAGATTTATCAGAACCAACAAAAGTATCTGAACAATATTTATTAGACATTGAGCGAGAAGCTTTCTTAAGTCTATGTACAGAACGTAAAACATTAGAGCGTATTCAGCACATGTTAAAAACTGGTAAACCATTAAGAAATTAAACAATGAAAACAGCATATATAGTAAAAGGATATAGAACTGCCGTAGGTAAATCAAAAAGAGGTGGTTTTAGATTTAAAAGAGCAGATGAATTAGCTGCTGAGACAATTCAATACATGATGGGAAAACTTCCTGAGTTTGACGTTAAACGTATTGATGATGTAATTGTGGGAAATGCTATGCCTGAAGGATCTCAAGGATTAAACATGGCGCGTATCATTTCTTTAATAGGATTGAACTCTGTAGATGTTCCTGGTGTTACCGTTAACCGTTTTTGCTCTTCAGGATTAGAAACAATTGGTATGGCTGTTGCAAAAATTCAATCTGGAATGGCAGAGTGTATTATTGCTGGTGGTGCGGAAAGTATGACTTCTGTTCCTATGACAGGTTTCAAACCAGAATTAAACTATAATATTGTTAATGCTGGTCATGAAGATTATTACTGGGGAATGGGAAATACTGCAGAAGCTGTTGCTCAAGAGTATAATGTTTCTCGTGCTGATCAAGATGAGTTTGCTTATAACTCTCACATGAAAGCTTTAAAAGCATTAGCTGAAGATCGTTTTCAAGATCAAATCGTACCAATTGAAGTAGAAGAAACTTATGTAGATGCAAACGGTAAAAAAGCTACTCGTAAGTTTACAGTTACTAAAGATGAAGGTCCTCGTAAAGGAACTAGCGTTGAAGCTTTAGCTAAATTACGCCCAGTTTTTGCTGCAAACGGATCTGTAACTGCTGGTAACTCTTCTCAAACGAGTGATGGAGCTGCCTTTGTTATGGTAATGAGCGAAGCAATGGTAAAAGAATTAAACTTAGAACCAATTGCTCGTATGGTAAGTTATGCTGCTGCTGGTGTTCCTCCAAGAATTATGGGAATCGGACCAGTTGCTGCTATTCCAAAAGCATTAAAACAAGCAGGTTTACAACAAAACGATGTTGACTTAATTGAATTGAACGAAGCATTTGCTTCTCAATCATTAGCAGTAATAAGAGAGTTAGGATTAAACCCTGATATCATCAACGTAAATGGAGGAGCTATTGCTTTAGGTCACCCATTAGGTTGTACAGGAGCGAAGTTATCAGTACAGTTATTTGATGAAATGCGTAAGCGTGAAATGAAAAATAAGTACGGAATGGTAACTATGTGTGTAGGTACTGGTCAAGGAGCTGCTGGTATTTTTGAATTTTTAAACTAACATTTCAAACGAACAAAAATTATTAAAAATGGCTGAAACATTAAATAAAGATATCATTAGAGGAGGACAGTTTTTAGTTAAAGAAACTAAATGTGAAGATGTATTTACTCCAGAAGATTTTACAGAAGAGCAAACAATGATGCGCGATGCTGTAAAAGAATTTAACGAGCGTGAGATTATTCCTCATAAAACTCGTTTTGAAGCAAAAGATTATGCGTTAACAGAAGAAACTATGCGTAAAGCTGGTGAATTAGGATTCTTAGGAGTTGCTGTTCCTGAAGCTTACGGAGGATTAGGAATGGGATTCGTTTCTACGATGTTAACTTGTGATTACATTTCTAGTGGTACAGGATCTTTTAGTACTGCTTTTGGTGCACACACAGGTATTGGTACTATGCCAATTACTTTATATGGTACTGAAGAGCAAAAGCAAAAATACGTACCAGCTTTAGCAATGGGTGAAAGGTTTGGAGCTTATTGTTTAACTGAGCCAGGTGCAGGATCTGATGCTAACTCAGGAAAGACTACTGCTGAGTTAACTGAAGATGGTAAGCATTATAAAATTAACGGACAAAAAATGTGGATTTCAAATGCAGGTTTTGCTGAAATCTTTATCGTTTTTGCTCGTATAGAAAATGATAAAAATATTACTGGATTTATCTTAGAATATGATAAAAACAATCCAAACGGAGTAACTTTAGGTGAAGAAGAGCATAAATTAGGTATTAGAGCGTCTTCTACTCGTCAAGTATTCTTTAACGATACGTTAATTCCAGTTGAAAACATGTTATCTGAGCGTGGTGGTGGATTTAAAATTGCAATGAATGCCTTAAACGTTGGTCGTATTAAATTAGCTGCTGCTTGTTTAGATTCTCAAAGAAGAGTTATTACTGATGCAGTAAAATATGCTAACGAGCGTAAGCAGTTTAAAACTCCTATTGCTGAATTCGGAGCTATTAAAATGAAGTTAGCTGAAATGGCTACTAATGCATATGCAGGTGAATCTGCTTCTTATAGAGCTGCTAAAAACATTGAAGATAGAATCGCAATTCGTGAATCTGAAGGAAATTCTCATCAAGATGCTGAATTAAAAGGTGTTGAAGAATTTGCTATCGAGTGCTCTATCTTAAAAGTAGCAGTATCAGAAGATATTCAAAACTGTGCTGACGAAGGAATCCAAATCTTTGGTGGTATGGGATTCTCTGAAGAAACTCCAATGGAATCAGCATGGAGAGATGCTCGTATTGCTCGTATCTATGAAGGAACAAACGAAATTAACCGTATGTTATCTGTAGGTATGTTAGTAAAGAAAGCAATGAAAGGTCATGTTGATTTATTAGGACCAGCTACAGCTGTTGGAAATGAATTAATGGGTATTCCTTCATTTGACGCTCCTGATTTTTCTGAATTATTTTCTGAAGAGAAAGACATCATCGCTCGTTTAAAGAAAGTATTCTTAATGGTAGCTGGTTCTGCTGTTCAAAAGTTTGGTCCAGATTTAGAAAAGCATCAACAATTATTAACGGCTGCTTCTAATATTTTAATTGAGATTTACATGGCTGAATCTACAATTTTAAGAACTGAAAAGAATGTTAAGCGTTTTGGTGAAGCTGCTCAAAAAGAGCAAATCGCTATGGCTAAATTATATTTATACAACGCTGTTGAAATCATTACTAAAAGTGGTAGAGAAGGAATCATTTCTTTCGCTGAAGGAGATGAGCAACGTATGATGTTAATGGGATTAAAGCGTTTTACTAAATATACAAACTACCCTAATGTAGTTGAATTACGTAATACAATCGCAGAGAAATTAAAAGCAGAAAATAAATACTGCTTCTAATAATACTAAACTGCTTTTGAAACTAAGTAAAAAGCAGTTTTTTACAAAATTTCTTCAACTTTTATAGGTTTTAGAATTTAGTTGTTTGTTTAGAGATCACTGATTTACTTCAGTGATCTTTTTTATAAAAAAGGATTATTATAGTACTAACTATGAATTATAATATCATCTGAGCAATTATTATCAATGAAAATAAAATTAAATTCAACTAAAAAAACGATTTGTAGTAATAAAGTTACAATGGGTACGCTGTAGTTTCTTTAAACGAATCGAGCACAAAAGAACTATGAATTGTTGAAATTCCTTCAACCACAGACAACTTTTCATTAATGAACACCTGAAAACTATTCATATCGTTTACTGCAACTTTTATAAGAAAGTCAAAATTCCCTGAAACATGATGGCATTCCATAACTTCCGATAAATTAAACAACTTTTCCTTGAAATCATCAATCAAACTTTTTTGATGCTTAAATAATGTTATTTGACAATAAGCAATAATTTGTTTCCCTATGATTTCTCTATCAATCAAGGCAACATATTGCTTTATCACTCTTGTTTTCTCTAATCGCTTAATTCGTTCGTAGGTTGGTGTAACTGACAACCCTATTTTTGTAGCAATTTCCTTAGTGTTTTGCTTTGCATTATTTTGCAATTCATTAAATATTTTTTTGTCAACTATATCCATAATCAGAAGAAATTTCTAAAAAACAAGTATTAGCTTATCTATAGCAGAATTAATACTTTAAAAACAAATCAAAAATAGTTTATTTTTCTAATTTAATACTATTATTGGTTTTTATTTCTATAAAAACATACATTTGCCAAAATATTATTTCACAAACTTATGATGATTGATAATTCTTTAAATGAGCGTTTAAGTGATTTACTAGATAAAGTTAAAAATGCAAGAGATTCTTTTTTAGGTTATCCAGTATCTAAAGACTTTGACTATTCTCCTCTTTATGATTTCTTACAATATCCAATCAACAATCTAGGAGATCCATTTGAAAGTAGTACTTATAAAGTTCACACCCATGAAATAGAGCGTGAAGTAGTTGATTTTTTTGCAAAACTTTTTAGAGCAAACCCAAAAGATTATTGGGGATATGTTACTAATGGGGGCTCAGAAAGTAATTTATACGGATTATATATTGCTAGAGAAATGTACCCGAAAGCTATGGTATATTATTCGGAATCTACTCATTACAGTGTTCGAAAAAACATTCACTTGTTAAATATTCCAAGTATTGTTATTCGATCTCAAGAAAATGGAGAGATTGATTACGAGGATTTAGAAGAAACTTTAAAGTTTAATAGACATAAACCTGCTATAGTTCTTGCTACTCATGGAACTACCATGAAAGAAGCTAAAGATGATATTTCAAGAATAAAAGGAATTCTAAAAAAATTAGCTATCCAAGATCATTATATTCATTGTGATGGTGCTTTGTCTGGAACTTTTGGTGCATTTGCAGAACCTCGTAGTCCTTTTGATTTTATCGATGGTGCTGATAGTATATCAATAAGCGGTCATAAATTTATTGGTTCACCGATTCCTGCTGGAGTAATTGTTACGAAACGTTCATTACGTGATCGAGTATCAAAAGGAATTTCTTATATCGGTTCATTAGATACAACAATCACCGGTTCCAGAAATGGTCATAGCCCATTATTTTTATGGTATGCCATTCAAAAAATGGGTGTTGAAGGATTAAAAGCACGTTATAAACATAGTTTAGAAGTTGCAGCTTATTGTAGACAAGAATTACAAAACATCAGTATAAATGCATGGAGCAATCCAGGCTCTATTACAGTTGTTTTTCCTAAAATATCTGAAGAATTAAAAAATAAATGGCAATTAGCAACTGAAGAGGATATTACTCACATTATTTGTATGCCAAACGTTACTAAAGATCAAATAGACTTGTTTATTGAAGACGTAAAAACAGAAATGGAATCAAAACCTATAGAAGAGGAACTATTGTGTTACTAACTATATAGTCCATTTTAGTACATATAAAACAAAAAAAGAGGCACAAGTGCCTCTTTTTTTGTTTTTATGATCGTAAGAATCTATTATTCTAAAGCTCCTAAATAACGTTCAGCATCTAATGCCGCCATACAACCTGTACCTGCTGCAGTTACTGCCTGACGATATTCTTTATCTTGAACATCTCCAGCCGCAAAAACTCCAGGAACGTTTGTTTTAGTAGACTTTCCTTTAGTTATTAAATAACCTGTATCGTCCATATCTAAAACTCCTTTAAAAAGTTGAGTATTTGGTGTATGACCAATTGCAATAAACACACCAGTTACAGCGATATCATGCTTATCACCAGTCTGATTATTAACTGCTCTTACTCCTTCAACAACATTATCTCCTAAAACCTCGTCAATTTCAGTATTAAATAACACCTCAATATTTTGAGTTTTGTTTACTCTATGTTGCATTGCCTTCGAAGCTCTCATATGATCTTTACGTACCAACATAGTAACTTTACTACAGATATTTGCTAAATAAGTAGCTTCTTCAGCAGCAGTATCACCAGCTCCAACTACAACTACATCTTGACCTTTATAGAAAAAACCGTCACAAGTAGCACAAGCAGAAACTCCACCACCAATTAAACGTTGTTCACTTTCTAATCCTAAATATTTTGCAGTAGCTCCCGTAGAAATAATAATTGTATTAGCTTCTATTTCAGTTGCTTCATCTACTACTACTTTATGAATCCCTCCTACTTCAGTAGAAAAATCAACCTTCGTAATCATTCCAAAACGAACATCAGTTCCAAAACGCTCAGCTTGATTTTTTAAATCTTCCATCATCGCAGTTCCATCCGTTCCATTTGGATATCCAGGAAAATTATCAACTTCGGTAGTAGTTGTTAATTGCCCTCCCATTTGCATTCCTGTATACATTACAGGTTTCATGTCTGCCCTAGCTGCATATATCGCTGCGGTATAACCAGCTGGTCCAGATCCAATTATTAAACATTTAATTCTTTCAACAGTATTTGACATTGGGTATTATTTAAATAGAACTACAAATGTAATTTTTTTTTAAAAACTAATAGGTTTTACAAATATCTTTTATCAATTGCTAGATAATCAAAAATAATTTCAAAAAAGAGGTTAATATTGTAAAAAAACATTTATATTTGCAATCCGAAAATTCGGGGTGTAGCTTCTCGACTTCGCTCGAAATAAACTACACTACAACAATACACTTTTTCGGGGTGTAGCGTAGCCCGGTCATCGCGCCTGCTTTGGGAGCAGGAGGTCGCAGGTTCGAATCCTGCCACCCCGACTAAAAGCCTTGCAATATTTGCGAGGCTTTTTTCTTATTATTATCATAACCTTCATTTAACTTCAACTTTTCAATCATTTTCAATTTTTGTTGATTATGCTGAAAATTATAGGTTTTTTACTAGGTATTACAATCATTAACGTACATGAAGATATCATAAAATCAAATGATTTTAATGACTCTAACCCAAAATCAAGTCATTTTTATTACTTACAAGGAAAAAACTTCTCCGAAAATGGAATTCATACCAAGGCAATTGAAAACTTAAATTTAGCATTAGAACTAACCACAAGATTAGACACATTAGCTGTACTCATTAAAAATGAAATTGGAAATGTATATTTTTCAATGAAAAACTATACCACTTCAAAGAAACTCTACTCCGAAGCTCTCGAGCTATCCATTCAAATTAAATTTCTTCGAGGAAAAGCAATTACACTTGCACTTCTAGGAAGTGTAGAAGAAAAAGAAGGCAATTATTTAGAAGCCTTAAAACTTCAAAAAAAGAGTTTAGAAATATTTTTAAAAATTAAAGATAATAATGGAACAGCGCACGTAAAATTAAATATTGGGAGTATCTATGAAGATTTAAACCAGTTTTCAAACGCTCATACCTATTTTCAGTCGGCTTATCAACTCTTAAAAGGAAAAAATAATTATTCCGAAGCAGACATTCTTAATAATCTCGGGGATATTTTCAGAAAGCAAAATCAAACTGATAGTGCTCTATTCTACTCTCATAAATCTTTAGATCTTGCTAGAAAGATAAATCAACCTAAACTTATAGAAAGTGCATATAAAGATTTAGCTAAAACATATTCAATCATTGAAGATTATAAAAAAGCATATGAGTATCGCTTAAAATCGAACGAATACAAAGAGATTGTTTTAAATAACCAAAATGCTCGTCAATTAAATATTCTACAAACTATTTATGATTCACATCGAAAAGAAGCTGAAATAAAATTACTCAAAGAACAGAACAAAGTAAATCTTGTAAATCAAAAATTACTGATTGTAGTTGTATTGTGTATCATATTAATATCTGCTATTCTTGGATACATTTACCAAAAAAGAATAAAAACTCAGCAAAAAATACAAAAGTATAAGCAACGTATTTTGAAAGCTGAACTAGAAAAAAAACAAGCTTTAGAAAAAACATTACAAAATGACATACAATTGAAAACAGCTTCTCTTACGAAATACAGCTTGCATTTATCTCAAAAAAATAAAATCTTAACCGATATTTCTTCGGATTTAAAAAAGATCTCAATTCGAAATAACATCGATTATAAGAGTAAATTAAAAAATATATCCAAAGACATTGACTTTAAACTCAAACATGATGATCAATGGATTGATTTTAACAATCTCTTCAAAGAAATACATCCGGACTTTAGCAAACAACTAACACAAATTTCTACAGAAAAATTATCTTCTTCAGAAATTAAGTTAGCAATGCTTTTAAGACTGAATTTAACATCGAAAGAAATTGCTGAAATTTTAAATGTTACTCCAGATAGTGTTCGTATTGCTCGTTATCGATTACGAAAAAAATTACCCATTTCTCCAAAAGAAGACTTAGTAAATTTCATGATACATCTGTAAATATTTACTGAACATTTCCTCTATGTAAATTTAAGTTAAATGTTGCCTATTTGTTTCTATTGTTTTTACAGTTTGTTGCCATCTAAAACCACTCGAGACAACAGTAATCATATAGCTTTGCTCAAAAAACAAAACTAAAACTAATGAAACAATCAAGCTTTTTAAAATTGCTTTTTGTAACGCTTATTGGTATACTTTTCAATTCAAAAGTAGCAGCACAAACTGGTACAATTAGCGGAATTATTACAGATGAAAACGGAATTTATCTTCCCGGAGCAACAGTCCTTCTTGACCAAACTTTCAAAGGAACAAACACTGATTTTGATGGAAAATTCACTTTACTCGATGTAAAAGTTGGTAAACACATAATTAATGTAACTTTTATCGGATATGAAAAAATTCAAAAGGAAGTTATAGTGATTGAAAATAGCACTGCGATTGTAAAAATCATTCTAAAACCAAACACTACTTTGTTAGATGAAATTACAATTTCAACAGCTATTGGAGGCGAAGCAAAAGCCATTAACAAACAAAAATCGAATACCAATATTACAAACGTAATTTCAACAGACCAGATCGGTAAATTCCCGGATGCGAATATTGGTGATGCCGTAAAAAGAGTTCCTGGAATTACAATGCAAGTTGACCAAGGAGAAGCAAGAAACATTATTGTTCGTGGTTTATCACCACAATTAAATTCTGTTACTTTAAATGGAAGTAGAATTCCTTCTGCTGAAGGTGATAACCGAAATATTCAAATGGATTTAATTCCATCTGATATGATCCAAACAATTGAAGTTAATAAAGCAGTTACCCCCGACATGGATGCAGACGCTTTAGGTGGATCTGTAAATTTAGTAACAAGAACAGCTCCACAAAGTTTCAGACTTTCTGCCACAGCTGGTTCTGGTATGACTTTGATTAATAACAGAAGAATCCTTAATGGTTCTTTTTTAGTAGGAGACAGAACTGAAGACAAAAAAGTTGGTTGGATGCTTTCTGCTTCTATTAACGACACCGATTTTGAATCTCACAATATTGAAGCTGAATGGGATAATGAATTTGAATACAACACCGGAGTTCAAGATACAAGTGGAGATGATATTCTTCAAGAAGTAGATGTAAACCCTTATTCAAAAGAATTTCAACAAAGAACATACTTAGTACAACGTGTAAGAAGAAGTATTGCTGGTAATTTCGATTTCCAATTAGATAATAACAATACAATTTACATTAAATCGATGTACAACTGGCGAGATGATAGAGAAAACCGTTTAAGATTAAAACAGGAAATTTTAGATGGTGAAGACATTAGCCTTGGTGATTTCGTTATTGATGCAAATAACAATTTAACTCGATTTCCTGTAGAAGTTTCAAGAGAAACAAAAGGAGGAATTAACAACAGCAGAAATAAAAGTCGTCGTTTAGAAGATCAACGTATGCAAAATTATACGTTGGGTGGAGATCATTTATTCAATAACTTAAAAGTTGATTGGCTAGCTTCTTATGCGAGAGCATCTGAACAACGTTCAAACGAAAGATATGCAAGCTTCCAAAGCGAATATATAATTAACAACAGAAACTCGAATCCTAGATTTCCTTTTTACACTCCAGTAGATGCCGCATTCGCAAATGATTTAAGCAACTTTGAATTCGACGAAATCACAGAAGAAAATCAATACACTCAAGAAGAAGATTATAATTTCTTTGCAAATCTTCAACTTCCTTTACAAATGTTCAACTCTAAAGACGGAATATTAAAATTTGGATTAAGAACTCGTTTAAAAACTAAAGAAAGAGATAACAACTTCTTTGAATTTGATTTAGAAAGTGCATTTCCAACTTTAAATGATGCTATTACAAAAGATTACACAAAAGGTAATTTCTTAGCAGGAAGTAGATATGAAGCAGGTAGATTTGCTTCTGAAGAATGGTTAGGAGATTTAAATTTATCGAATGGGGATCCTGTTTTTGATGAATATTTAGGAGAAAATTTTCTTGCTAAAGAAGATGTTTACGCTGGTTATATAATGACTGAACAAAAAGTAACCGATCAGTTTACAGTTTTGGCTGGTGTTAGAATTGAGAGCACCAGAACCGTTGCAACTGGAAACATTGTAAACTATGATAGTGATGGAGATTTTGAAAGTTTTGTTCCTGTAACTGACAAAGGTTCTTATACCAACATTTTACCAAGCGTTCACTTAAAATATAGTATTAATCCAAAAACAATTATTCGCTTTGCCTATACGAATACAATTGCAAGACCT
Organism: Tenacibaculum skagerrakense; assembly: GCF_004345825.1. Lineage (GTDB taxonomy): Bacteria > Bacteroidota > Bacteroidia > Flavobacteriales > Flavobacteriaceae > Polaribacter > Polaribacter skagerrakensis. The sequence goes on along the minus strand of NZ_SLXM01000010.1, from coordinate 97,482 downwards.
AATTATGTTGAGTTAGTTCCATTTAGAAATATTCTGAGAGAGGATGATGCTATTGAGTTAGGAAATCCTGATTTAGACCCAGCTAAATCAATGAATTTAGACTTATCTGCAGAATACTATTTCGACGATATCGGATTAATTTCTGTTGGTGTTTTTTATAAAGACATTAAAGATTTCTCATATGTTTCTTTCTCACAAGCTACAGATAATAGCTTAGGTTCAAACACTCAAGGTTTTACTGTTTTTAGACCAGAAAATGGAGATGATGCAACTGTTTTAGGTGCTGAATTTGCTTTTCAAAAGAAGTTAAATTTCTTACCTGGTTTTGCTAGAAATTTTAATGTTTATGCAAACTACACATTCTTAACCTCAGAAGCCAATGGTGTAAACGATAGAAGTAATAACTTAGAATTACCTAATACAGCACCAAACATGTTTAACGGTTCTTTAGGTTATGATGATGGAAAATTAACTGCCCGTATTTCAGCAAACTTCTCTGATGCTTATATAGATGAATTTGGAGGAAGTGAATTTGAAGATAGATTTTATGACAAGCAATTCTTTTTAGATTTTAATGTTGGTTATGCTATCACGAACAATCTTCGCTTATATGCTGATTTTACCAACATCACCGATCAACCTTTACGCTTTTATCAAGGCGCAAAAGAAAGAACAATGCAAGTAGAATATTACGGAAGACGCTTAACTCTAGGATTAAAATATGACTTATTCAAAAAATAAAATTTCAAAATTATATAGTATTGTATTCTTCTCAGGAATTGTAACATTAAATTCCTGTGGAGAACACAGCGGTCTCAAAAAAATAAGCCCAGACATCATAAGTGAAAAAACAGCAAACGACTCTGATGATCCAGCTATTTGGGTAAACAAAAAAGACCCTTCAAAAAGTATTGTTTTCGGCACAGATAAAGATACCAACGGTGCTATTTACGCTTTCGATTTAGAAGGAAAAATAATTCAGGATAAAACAATAAAAGGTATTAAAAGACCTAATAACGTTGATCTTTCTTATGATTTTCAATTAAATGATTCTACAAAAGTTGATGTAATTGGTTTTACAGAACGTGAAAATCAACAAATCAGATTATTTTCTGTTCCAGAAATGAACGCGCTTGATAATGGAGGCTTCAAAGTGTTTGAAGATGAATCTAAAGAAAACTTCAAGTATCCGATGGGAATCGCTTTGTACAAATCACCTATCTCAAACAAAACGTACGCCATTGTAAGCCGAAAAGAAGGACCAAAATCAAATTATTTATACCAATACGAGTTAGCTCCTGATTCTACTGGAATTACTTCAAAACTTGTGAGAAAGTTCGGGAATTTTAGTGGTAAAAAAGAAATTGAAGCGATTGCTGTAGACAATGAACTTGGCTTTATTTATTATTCTGATGAACAACATTGTATTAGAAAATACTATGCTGAACCGCAAAAAGGGAACGAAGAAGTTTCATGTTTTGCACAAGATAAATTTAAATCCGACATTGAAGGAATTGCCATCGCAAAAACTGGAGAAAGATCAGGCTATATAATTGTTTCTGATCAACAAAGAGGCGCATTCAATATTTTCGATAGAGAAACTAATAAATTCATAAAAGCTGTAAATCTCAGTACTCTTGAAACTGATGGATGCGATGTTACCACAATTTCATTAAACTCGAAATTCTCTGGCGGACTATTTGTGGCTATGAATGATGACAAAAATTTCTTTTTTTATGATTTCAACAAGCTTTTAAATCAATAATAACAAATCCCTAAGTTTTACTAAAAAGCCTTTTTCTCCGCAGAAAAGGCTTTTTTTTTTGATAAAATCTTTCCCAAAAAACTGTTTCCTTTTTTATTTTATACTAAAATTTATTTTTTGTATGAGTTTGAAATAAAAAGGTTTTTCATACATTTGTTTAACGATTTATAATTTTAAATAAACAAAAACAAAGCATATAAGAAAAATATATCGTTTCATTGTATAAAACAATTAACTATATACCTGTAAAAAGTAAAGTTATACATACATTTGGTGGTCCACAATTACAGATTAGATTGTATTTAATGAAAGTAAATTACTTATTCTACGTCTAATTTCCCAATTAAATACCCCAAGCAAAAGCAGGGAATAACTTTAAAATTTTAATAGTTATGACATTAGTACAGAAAGCAACAGAATTTGAAAACAGAAAATTTAAGTTTATTACTACAAGCGATAGAATTATAGCATCAAGAGAAGTTAAGGCTTTAATCTTAGAAATAAATGAAGAATATAAGAAAAGTAAAGATGCTAATCTTATGGAAATAATGAAAAGACTAACCGTTATCAAACAACGAATCGAAAAAAGGTTAAAGGGAGTTCCTTTAACTGCATAAATGTTAATTTAACAAAACCCTATATTCTTACGGGGACACAAATTATGTCAATCTACCAAATAAAAATCAATAACCTACAAGGCGAAGAGCTTACGCTTTCAAACTTTGAGGGAAAGAAATTGTTGTTCGTAAATGTAGCTTCAAAATGCGGATTCACTCCTCAATACGAAGAACTCCAGAAATTACAAGAAAACTATAAAAATTCATTAGTGGTAATAGGTGTTCCCTGTAATCAGTTTGGCGGACAAGAACCTGGAAACCCTGATGAAATTCAAGAGTTTTGTTCTATTAATTACGGAGTAACATTTCCAATAACTGAAAAGATTAATGTAAAAGGAAGTGAAAAACATCCACTGTATACCTTTTTAACAGACAAGAAATTAAACGGTAAGAAAAGTTCTTCTGTTAAATGGAATTTTCAAAAGTACTTAGTTGATGAACATGGTAATTTAGTTGATTATTGGTATTCTTTAACCAAACCTAATAGTAAAAAAATAACTAAATACTTAACCTCATGAATAAAGTAAAATTTACACTATTATTTCTCTTCATCAATTTTAGCGCCTTGTATGTTGGTAGTTTTTTAATGGGTGAAGGACCAACTGATGTTTGGTATCAATCTCTTAACAAGGCTCCATGGACACCTCCTGGATGGGTTTTTGGAGCTGCTTGGACTTTGATAATGATTTGCTTTTCTATTTATTTGGGGTTTCTATTCTCAGAAGCAAACACTAAAAAAGTACAACTAACCTTTTTACTTCAGTTGATACTAAATGTAAGTTGGAACTATATTTTCTTTAATCAAAAATGGGTTAGCTTAGGAGTATTAGTATTAATCCTTTTAATAGTAACCTTATTGTTTTTCTTTGTCAATCTCAGTAAAGATTTAAAGAAAGTAAGGTTATTACTTTTACCCTACATTATATGGCTATGTATAGCTACTTCATTAAACTTGTACATATTAATTCATAATTAAAATGAAAGTCTACCGCCTTCACAAAAAACAAAATCTACCAATTACGGTAGATGAAGCATGGGAGTTTTTATCTAGCCCAAAAAATTTAAAAACCATCACACCAGATTACATGGGGTTTCACATTCTTTCTGGAGCAGATAAAGAAATGTTTCCTGGTCAGATTATTCAATATATAGTAACACCAGTTTTAGGCATAAAAACTAAATGGGTTACAGAAATCACCCATGTAGTTGATAAGAAGTACTTTGTTGATGAACAACGTTTTGGTCCTTATGCACTTTGGCATCACAAACATTTTATCAATCCAATTGAAGGCGGAATAGAAATGGAGGATATAATAGATTACAAACTTCCTATGGGAATACTAGGCCAATTAATGCATCCTATTTTGGTAGAACCTAAATTGAAAGAAATTTTTGAATACCGACAAAAAAAGCTAATTGAGTTATTTGGAGAGTACAATGGAGGTAATTAATATTTTTTGGTTTAGACGAGATTTAAGACTTAACGATAATAGTGGACTATATAATGCTCTTAGTAGTAACTTAAAGGTATTACCCATTTTTATTTTTGATACAAATATTTTAGAAAAACTTCCCGAAAACGATGCACGAGTTAACTTTATACACGAACAACTAGAATCTTTAAACTCAAGTTTATCAGAGATCAATTCAGGTTTAACTGTTTTTAAAGGAAAGCCTCAAGAAATTTTTAAAAGTTTAGCAGATAAATTTACCATTAATACTGTTTTCACAAACAGAGATTACGAACCTTACGCTTTACAAAGAGACGAAGAAGTTAGCAACTTCTTAGCCTCTAAAAAAATTAACTTTAAGACTTATAAAGATCATGTAATCTTTGAAAAAGATGAAATCACAAAAGATGATGGAGACCCCTATAAAGTGTATACACCTTATTCAAAAAAGTGGTTAACTGCTTTTAAAAAGGAATATGCAGCTCCGTTTCCTTCTGAAAAGTTAATTAAAAATTGCATTCGTAAAACAGAAGAGAAATTTCTTTCTCTCGAAGAAATAGGCTTTAAACCTTCAGATATTCATATTCCTACCTATGATATTTCATCAACACTAATTGATAATTACGAAGAAAAGAGAAATTTCCCTGCAGAAAAAGCCACTTCAAAACTAGGAGTACATTTAAGATTTGGAACCGTTTCTGTTAGAGAAGCAGTTCTCGAAGCACAAAAAAGCGAAAACAATACATTTTTAAAAGAATTGATATGGAGGGAATTTTTTATGCAAATACTATGGCATTTCCCTCATACGGTTACAAAGACTTTTAAACCTGATTATGATACAATACAATGGAGAAATAATAAGGAAGAATTTGAAAAGTGGTGCAATGGAAACACTGGTTATCCTCTTGTAGATGCCGGAATGAGAGAACTTAATAATACAGGCTTTATGCATAATAGAGTCCGAATGTTAGTAGGTAGCTTTTTATGTAAGCATTTATTGATTGATTGGCGTTGGGGAGAAGCCTATTTTGCAGAAAAATTATTAGATTTTGAATTAGCAAGTAATGTTGGTAATTGGCAGTGGGTAGCAGGTTGCGGCGTGGATGCCGCCCCTTATTTCAGAATCTTTAATCCTACAACTCAAATTAAAAAATTTGACAATAGTTTCTCCTATATAAAAAAATGGGTGCCAGAATTTCAAGAACTCACCTATCCTACTCCAATAGTAGATCACAAATTTGCTCGTGAACGTTGTTTAAAAACGTATAAGGAAGCTCTAAATTAGAAGTTCTTAAACATATTCATCTTTAAAAACGTTTATTTTAACTACAGCTTTTCATTAGTTTAAAGGTAAGTTTGTTGAAGATCACATAATTTTTCGTAAATTAATGTAGTGTAACATTCTAAATTCAACATCATGAAAAAAGTTTTAGTACCTATAGATTTTTCCAACCAATCTGAAAATGCGCTTATTACTGCTGCCAATTTTGCTAGAAAATTTGACTTTGAACTTGTTGTTTTACACATGCTTGAACTATCCAACGCAATGGCTACAAATACAGTAACCACAAAGGAAACAGTATTTTATTTAAAGCTAATGGAAAAAAAGTTGAATGAATTTCTTGATAAAGAATATTTAAGAGATTTAAAAATTACTCCAATTTTTAAACATTATAAAATATTCAGCGAGATTAATGAATTATGTAATGAAGAAAATATTGATTTAGTTTTTATGGGTTCTCAAGGAGCTACAGGTTTAAAAGAATTTTTTATTGGTTCTAATGCGCAAAAAGTAATCAGAAACTCAGACATCCCTGTTTTAGTTGTTAAAGATAAACCTATGGAAACTTTTGAAAATGCTGTTTTTGCATGTGATTTTTCAGATGACTCTATTGAAGTTTATAAAAAAGCAAGAAAGTTTGCAAAGTCTATTAATTGTAAAATGAAAATGATTTATGTAAATACACCTACTAAATCTTTTAAAAGCTCTTCAGAAATGAGAGAAATTGTTAAAGGTTTCTTTAGCAAAGCTGGAACAAGCGCCGATCATATTAAAGACGTACAGTACATTTCTGATTATACAATTGAATCGGGAATCATCAATTTTGCAAAGAGTCACAACGCTGATATTATAGCCATGGCAACCCACGGAAGAAAAGGGTTGGCACACTTTTTTGATGGTAGTATTACTGAAGATGTAGCTAATCATTCTCCACTACCAGTGCTGTCTTTTAAGATAGAATCTTAATGACTCAGAAAAAAAATAAAAAAATATTTGCCACAATCAAAAAACGTTTTATATTTGCCACGCTTTAAAAAGCAACAGCCGATATAGCTCAGCTGGCTAGAGCAGCTGATTTGTAATCAGCAGGTCGTGGGTTCGAGTCCCTCTATCGGCTCAAAACAATTAAAGACATCAGAAATGATGTCTTTTTTTATGCTCTATTTTTTCTAAATTTGCTCATACAAACTACAACAATGAAAAACATCTTTATTATAGGTATCGCAGGTGGAACTGGAAGTGGAAAAACTACCGTAGTAAATCAAATTATAAATGAATTACCACCAGATGAAGTGTGCGTAATTTCACAAGATTCTTATTATAACGCTACTAATAATCTTACTTACGATCAACGATCAAAAATTAATTTTGATCATCCTCGTGCTATAGATTTCGAATTACTTGTCGATCATCTAAACAAATTAAAAAGAGCCGAAATAATTGAACAACCTGTCTATTCTTTTGTAACTCACAATAGAACTAAAGACACAATAAAAACGCATCCTAGAAAAGTTATTATTGTTGAAGGAATTCTTATCTTTAACAATAAGGAATTACGTGATTTGTGTGATATTAAAGTCTTTGTTCATGCTGATGCTGATGAACGATTAATCCGAAGAGTTAAAAGGGATATTTCAGAAAGAGGTAGAGACATTAATGAAGTGCTTAGCAGATACCAAGACACCTTAAAACCGATGCATCAAGAGTTTATTGAACCAACTAAAAATTTTGCAGACATTATTATTCCAAATGATCGATACAATACTGTAGCTATTGATATTGTTAGAACAGTAATTAGTGAACGTTTATAGGATGAATTTAAAGTCTATACAAAACAAACCTGTAGTAAAAGTGATAACAAACATCTATGTTATCATTCTAACTATTTTTGTAGTGTGGATGCTTTTCTTCGATGAAAATTCATACTTAATGCACAAAGAATTCAACAAAGAAATAAAAGAGCTAAACACTTGGATAGAATACCATAAAAAAAAGATTGCAGAAGACAAACAAACCATAAAAAATCTTCAAGACTCTCTTGAACTAGAACGATTTGCAAGAGAAAAATACTTAATGAAAAAGAAAGATGAAGATATATACATAATTGAATTTGATACTATAGAAAAATAATGGGAACATATTTATTTGATGAATTTGAAGGTATTTCAGAAAAAGCCTGGAAACAAAAAATTCAGGCCGATTTAAAAGGACTGGATTATAACGAGACTCTTTTATGGCATACAAATGAAGGAATAACTGTTAAGCCTTTTTACACCAAAGAAGACCGACCTCATCAAACTGTTCAGCTTCCCAATTCAGGATTTAGTATTTGTCAATCTATTTTTATCGATAATGAAATTGTAGCTAACAAATTAGCTATCGACGCAATAAACAGAGGTGCAAACGCAATTGAGTTTATCGCAAACAAAGATTTCAATTTCAAAAAAGCTACGCAAAACATTGATGCATCATCAATAAAAATTTATTTTAAACTGAATTTTTTAGATGTTGATTTTACAAAGAAACTAAGCAATCATATTAACTCTATAAATTGCTTTTTAAACATTGACATCATTGGAAATCTTGCTAAAACTGGTAACTGGTTTAAAAACCTTAATACCGATCATAAAGATTTAGAAGCTATTATTGATTTAAACAACAGTATTGCGGTGAATTGTGGAATTTACCAAAATGCAGGAGCAAATTGTAGCCAACAACTTGCATACGCTTTAAGTCATGCTAACGAATATTTAAATCATTTTGGAGAAAAAGTTGCTAATAAAATCCATTTTAATTTTTCGGTCGGAACCAACTATTTCTTTGAGATTGCTAAACTAAGAGCTTTTAGACTTCTATGGAGCGCTCTTTTAAAGGAGTATGGATTCCAAGAAAGTAAAACACATATTTTTGCGCAACCATCCTTAAGAAACAAAACCTTATACGATTACAACACTAATATGTTAAGAACCACTTCTGAATGTATGAGTGCAATTTTAGGAGGTGCTAATACAATTTCTAATGTTTCTTATGATGAAATCTTCCATAAGTCAAATGAATTTGGTGAACGAATTTCTAGAAATCAGTTATTGATTTTAAAAGAGGAAAGTGGTTTTGAAAATGCACAACATTTTGCTAACGGAAGTTATTATATAGAAAGTTTAACCGATCAATTAGCAGAGAAAGCATTAGAAATTTTTAAACAAATAGAAGAAGGTGGTGGTTTCCTTAAACAACTAAAAGAAGGAATTATTCAACGTAAAATATCTGAATCTGCACAAAAAGAACAAGACCTTTTTGATAACGGAGAATTAGCATTGTTAGGTACTAATAAGATTCAGAACAGCAACGATAAAATGAAGAATGACTTGGAGTTGTTTCCATTTGTAAAAAAACGTTCACAAAAAACGTTAATTCAACCTATTATTGCTAAAAGATTAGCAGAGCAACTTGAACAAGAACGATTAGAAAATGAGTAAGTATATTTCAACACTCTTTATAATTATAATTAGCACAACAACATACTCTCAAATAAACACTTTTCTAAATGAGAGCAGGAATGATTTAATTGAAATTATGACATCTCATTTTGAAGATGTTGTTTGCAGCTACTATTCTATTGAGTCTGAAAATTCTTCCTTAGCTATTAAGAAATATGTTGAAGATTCTAGTAAAACTTTAAAAGGTTTTAAAAATTTAGAAAGAATAATTACTCCTAAGACTATAAAACTACTCAATAAATCAAAAATCGAATTAAAAAATTATCTCTGGATAACAAAGAAACAAAAACAACAAAAATCAAAATATTTAAGTTATTCTGAACTTTCACCTCAAGTAAAAGAAGTATTAGATAGTACAACAACTAGATACTACAAAAATCTTGAAAGCAAAGATTCTGAACTCACCATCAATTATTATGATGAATACGGTAAAAACATTTCCATCAATAGTAATGATGATATTGCTGACTTAATAACAACATTTAAAGAGTTACATGGAAATGGTGACTCAGGATTAATAGCTACAGCTTTAGTGAATCTTACCAATGAAGATTATAAAAACAAAGCTACTAAAACCTTTATTGCATTTGAATTATTCTATGCATGCTTAAATTCATACGTCGAAAATGAGTAGAAAAGATATATCAAACATACAACTAGAAAAGAAAGCTTCTACAACGAATCAAAGTTTAAAACACGAAGATTTTGTTGCTGGTTTAGCGCCAAATTTAAGAGGTCCTTACTCTACAATGTACGTAAGAAGACCTTGGACAATTAGACAATATGCTGGGTTTTCTACAGCCGAAGAAAGTAATGCTTTTTACAGAAGAAATTTAGCTGCTGGTCAAAAAGGATTGTCAGTTGCTTTTGATTTAGCTACTCATAGAGGGTATGATTCAGATCATGAACGCGTTCAAGGCGATGTTGGAAAAGCTGGAGTAGCTATTGATTCGGTTGAGGATATGAAAGTACTTTTCGACCAGATTCCTTTGGATAGAATGTCTGTTTCTATGACTATGAATGGAGCGGTACTTCCAATTCTAGCTTTCTATATTATTGCAGCAGAAGAACAAGGTGTATCTCCAGAGCAATTATCAGGAACAATCCAAAATGATATTTTAAAAGAGTTCATGGTGCGTAACACCTATATTTACCCACCTACTCCTTCTATGAAAATTATTGCTGATATTTTTGAATACACCAGTAATAATATGCCAAAATTCAATTCCATTTCTATTTCTGGATATCATATGCAAGAAGCTGGAGCTACACCAGAAATTGAATTAGCTTATACGTTAGCAGATGGATTAGAATATATTAAAACAGGTTTAGCTGCCGGAATGGATATTGATACCTTCGCTCCTCGCCTATCGTTTTTCTGGGCAATCGGAATGGATCATTTTAGAGAAATTGCTAAAATGCGTGCAGCAAGAATGCTTTGGGCAAAACTTGTAAAGCAATTCAATCCTAAAAATTCAAAATCATTAGCTTTAAGAACTCACTGCCAAACTAGTGGTTGGAGTTTAACTGAACAAGATCCGTTTAACAATGTAGCCAGAACTACTATTGAAGCTATGGCTGCTGCTTTTGGTGGAACGCAAAGTTTACACACAAATGCATTAGATGAAGCCATTGCTTTACCAACCGATTTCTCTGCTCGTATCGCGCGAAACACACAAATATACTTACAAGAAGAAACTTATATTACCAAAACTGTAGACCCTTGGGCTGGTAGTTATCACCTAGAACAATTAACAGAAGAAATTGCTAATAAAGCTTGGGAATTAATTCAAGAAACTGAAGAGTTAGGGGGAATGACAAAAGCCATTGAGAAAGGAATTCCAAAAATGCGTATTGAAGAAGCCGCAGCAATTAAACAAGCTAGAATTGATAGCGGACAAGATATAATTGTTGGTGTTAATAAATACCAATTAGAACAGGAAGATCCTTTACACATTTTAGAAGTAGATAATGAAGCAGTTCGTAAATCTCAAATTGAAAGACTTGAGGATTTAAAAGCAAAAAGAGATTCAAGTAAAGTTGTAATATCTTTAGAAGCTTTAACCGAATGTGCTAAAACAGGTGAAGGAAATTTATTAGCTTTAGCGGTAAATGCAGCAAGAAACAGAGCTACTTTAGGAGAAATCTCAGATGCTTTAGAAACTATTTTTGGAAGACATAAAGCTGTTCATAAAACCATATCTGGCGTGTATAGTAAAGAAATAAAAGACGATTCATTATTCAAAAAAGCGAGTGAACTTGCTGATCAGTTCTCAGAACTTGAAGGACGAAGACCAAGAATTATGATTGCAAAGCTAGGTCAAGACGGCCATGATCGCGGCGCAAAAGTAGTAGCAACAGGTTATGCCGATTTAGGTTTTGATGTTGATGTTGGTCCTTTGTTCCAAACTCCAAAAGAAGCAGCAAAACAAGCAATTGAAAACGATGTACACATTATTGGTATTTCATCATTAGCTGCTGGACATAAGACATTAGTTCCTCAAGTTATTAAAGAGTTAAAAAGTTATGGTCGTGAAGATATCATGGTGATTGTTGGTGGTGTAATCCCTGCTCAAGATTATCAGTTTTTATTTGATGCTGGAGCTGTGGGAGTTTTTGGTCCTGGAACAAAAATTGCTCAAGCTGCAATTGACATGTTAGAAATTTTAATTGATAGTACTGAAGAATAATTATGCAAATTAAATTCATCAATAGACAAACTGGAAAAACAGAAGTTGAAACTCCACCAGGAGAAGTATTTTTAAAAATGCTTTACAATAATCCTTTTGGAAAATTAGCTTTCTTACCAATGGTAAAAAGAAAGTTTTTATCAGAATGGTACGGTAAACAAATGAACAAACCTTCTTCTGTTTCTAAAATTCAAAAATTTGTTGATGATTTAAATATTGATATTAACGAAGCTGCAAAGTCTATAAACGATTTTACTTCTTTTAATGATTTCTTTTATCGAAAGTTAAAACCAGAAGCACGCCCAATTGGTAATGATTTTGTGTCACCAGGTGATGGGAAGTTATTGGCATTTGAAAATATATCTCATGTACATAATTTCTTTATAAAAGGAAGAAAATTTACACTAAAAGAATTTTTAAAAGACGAACAACTAGCCACTTCTTTCTCTAATGCTTCTTTGCTTATTTTGCGTTTAGCTCCAAACGATTATCATCGTTATCATTTTCCATATGAAGGAACACCAACTAGCATGACTAAAATCAAAGGAAATTACTTATCGGTATCTCCTTATGCATTGGCAAGTAATTTTACGAAAGTCTTTTGTGAAAATAAGCGCGAATACTGCATTTTAAAAACGGCTGACAAAGGAGATATTCTTATTGCTCCTGTTGGTGCAACTATGGTTGGTAGTATCATAGAAACCTATTCTCCAGATCAAAAAATCAATAAAGGAGACGAAATGGGTTATTTTGCTTTTGGAGGCTCAACTGTTGTCCTTCTTATAGATAAAGATAAAATAAAAATCGATCAAGATATTTTAGACAACACAAAAAACAAGATTGAAACCTTCGTTAAAATGGGTGAGAAAATAGGTGTCTAATTTTCATTCTTAAGCAACTTCATTTAAACGCCAAAAAACAATTCATTTCTCAAGTGAATTCTTCTAACTTTACGTAAATTTGCAAAGTTTTTATCTACGCGTTTTTTACAATGAAAAAAATCTTAAATATACTTTACTCAACCCGTTTAATGGCTGTTTTATTTATTGTTTTTGCTGCAGCTATGGGAATTGCAACTTTTATAGAAAATGATTTCGGTACCCAAACAGCAAAAAAATTAATTTATAATGCCTGGTGGTTTGAGTTAATAATGCTATTCTTTGTCATTAACTTCTTTGGAAATATTTTCAGATATCGATTATTACGAAAAGAAAAATGGACGGTTTTTATGTTTCATATTGCCTTTCTTTTTATTTTAATTGGTGCTGGAATAACAAGATATATTGGTTATGAAGGAATGATGATTATTGATGAAGGTGAGACAACTAATGTGTTTCTATCTGAAAAAAATTATCTGAATGTAATTATTGATAATAATACTTCTCAAAAATCCTACGAAGAAGAATTACTTCTATCTACTTGGGGAAAGAATTCTAATGAGTTTTCATTTGTATTTCAACCAAACAAAAACAAACCTAAGCAAGAGATTAATTTCAAACTAGTTGATTACATTCCTTGGGCTGAAACTAAGCTTGTTCTAGATGATAATGGAGTGGAGCATTTATTATTTGTGGAAAGCTCAAGTGGTAGTAGACACGACCATTATATTAAAAGAGGAACTATTCAAAATATTCATAATATTTTAGTTGGCTTTGATGCTCCTAATAAAAATGCTACAATCAATTTGTTTTATGAAGACGGAAGCTTAAAAATGACTTCTAAACAAAATGGACAATGGTTGCGAATGGCAGATCAAAAGCAAGGTCAAATTGTTCAAGACAGTGTTCATTTTTTCCAATACAGAACATTACATACGTTAAATGGATTTCAATTTGTTGTGCCTGAACCTGCTCAAAAAGGTGAGATAAAAACAATCAGAGGAAAAAAGGATAACACAAAATTTGATATCGTTGTTTTTGATGTTACCACAAATGGTAAAACGGAACGTATTGAATTTACAGGAGGACAATTCAATACTAAGGGAAAAGAAGAATTCAGTATTGACAACCTTAACTTTAGAGCTTGGTACGGTGCTAAATTACTTCAAACCCCGTTTAGCATAAAGTTAAATGATTTTCAATTAGAAAAATATCCAGGATCTGAAAGCGCTTCTTCCTACGCAAGTGAAGTTACAGTTGTTGATAAAGAGGAAACCTTTGATTATAGAATTTTCATGAATCATATTTTAGACCACAAAGGATATAAATTTTTCCAAGCAAGTTACCAAAATGCAGGAGAAGCTATTGAGCAATCACACCTATCTGTAAATCATGATTTTTGGGGAACTTTTATAACTTACATTGGGTATTCATTATTATATATAGGCTTAATTTCATCTCTTTTTGCTAAACATACTAGATTCGACGATTTGAAAAAAGGATTGAGAAAAATTAGAAAAAAGAAAGCTGCATTAGCAATTCCATTTTTCTTTTTATCTGTATTTGCCTATGCACAACATAATGATGACCACACAAATCAACTTCAAAGAAAATTAAGTGACGAAAAAATTGATAGTATTTTAAAATCTAACTTAGTTGATATTACTCATGCCGAACAATTTAGTCGTTTAGTTATTCAAGATGCTGGCGGTAGAATGAAACCAGCTCATACTTTTGCATCTGAATTAGTTAGAAAAGTAGCTCAAACAGATAAGTTTAACGGTATGACTCCTAGTCAGGTGTTATTATCAATTACTGAAAACCCAACTTTTTGGCTTCAAGTTCCTTTCATATACCTTGAAAAAGGAAATACCGAAATTAGAACTATTTTAGGATTAGAGGAAGAAGCAACCCATGCTCGCTTTTTAGATTTTTACGATGCTAGAGGAAATTCAAAAATTGGCGAATTAGTAGCTGAGGCTCAGAAAAAGAAAATTCAAAATAAGTTTGAAAAAGATTTAATTAAAATAGAACGAAGAATTTATTTATTATCACAAGCACTCGGTGGTGGAATTTTAAAAATATTTCCAATACCGAGTAATGAAGAAAATAAGTGGGTATCTCAACCTGAAACAGCTACTGCTGGATTTCGAGCTACAGATTCTGTTTTTGTAAGACAATCGTTACCTGTTTACATGCAATTACTTCAAAACGCAAAAAAAACAGGAGATTATTCAGAAGCGAATCAAATATTAGAAGGAATTAAAAAATTCCAAAAAAAATATGGCGATGAGGTAATGCCTTCGGAAGATAAAATCAACTTGGAAATCGCATACAATAAAATTAACATCTTTAAGAAGCTGTTTTTATTTTATGGCTTGTTTGGTTTCCTTTTAATCACATTTGTAATCTTAAGTATTTTCTCTCAGAAAAAATTCTTGAATTATATTGTTAAAGGATTAATTGGCATCATTATTATGCTGTTTGTGTTCCATACTTTAGGATTACTTTCTAGATGGTATATAAGTGGTAATGCACCATGGAGTAATGCTTATGAAAGTATTATTTATGTTGCTTGGGCTACGATGTTGTTTGGATTATACTTAGGTCGAAAATCTTCTTTAACAATAGGTGCAGCAACTTTTGTTTCTTGTGTAATTTTAATGATTGCCTTAGGAAATTGGTTAGATCCTGAAATTGCGAACTTACAACCTGTTTTAAATTCTTGGTGGTTATTAGTACATGTTTCTATTATTGTAGCTAGTTATGGGCCGTTTTCTCTAGGAATGGTACTTGGAATTGTAGCTCTATTCTTAATTATTTTTACTAATAAAAAGAATAAGAAGAAGATGGAAACAAATATTAAAGAGTTAACCATCATAAATGAAATGTCTTTAACCGTTGGATTGGTAATGCTTACCGTTGGTAACTTTTTAGGAGGAATGTGGGCCAATGAAAGCTGGGGACGCTATTGGGGCTGGGATCCAAAAGAAACGTGGGCTTTAATATCAATAATGATTTATGCTTTTGTATTACATATGAGATTAATTCCAGGTTTAAGAAGCAAATACACCTTTAATCTGTGGTCTGTAATTGCTTATGCTTCAATTATGATGACTTATTTTGGCGTTAACTTTTATCTTTCAGGTCTCCATTCATATGCAAGTGGAGACAAAGTAATAACACCTAATTCAGTGTACTATTCAATTGCATTTGTAGTCTTAATCGGCGCAATTGCTTGGTACAAAAACAAAAAGTTTTACCGTAACTAAACTAGTTACGTTTAAAAATGTACATTTGCCAATCAAATTAAAAAAATAATATGTTCAATAAAAATATAAAATTAATTTTAGCAGTCTTAATAACTATTTGGGCAGTATATGAATTTTCTCAAGGACATATAGGTAACGGAATTGCTATTTTACTTTTAGCTGGTATCTTTATTTTATTATACTTTAAAAACGAGTTTATTTTACTAGCATTTTTACAATTAAGAAAACAAAATTTTGAAGGAGCTACAAAATGGTTAGCTTACATTAAAAATCCAGAAGGAGCTTTAACAACTAAACAACAAGGTTATTATAATTATCTTCATGGAATTATGCTTTCTCAAACGAACATTACACAAGCTGAAAAATTTTTAAAAAAAGCCGTAAAATTAGGATTATCGATGGATCATGATTTAGCTATGGCTAAACTTCAGTTAGCGGGTATAGCTATGACAAAAAGAAGAAAAAGAGAAGCTACTACTTTAATGAATGAAGCAAAAAAATTAGATAAACATGGTATGTTAAAAGATCAAATTCAAATGCTAAAACAGCAAATGAAGAAGATTTAAGCTCTAATTTCTTTTAAACAATATTATTGTATCTTTAGACCAGTTTGACTCTGAAAAATGATTAGGAATTTTCTTTTAAAAGCATTAAATAGACACGCTTCACACTGGATTGTGTTGCTCATAGACACCTTACTTGTAGCATTGTCTTTTATACTAGCTTATACAATACGTTTTAATGCTTCCTTAAACTTTAACACTGAAGATTTAGCGTATCAAATACCTTTTATTTCCTTTATTTTTTTAGTATGCTTTTGGTTTGTAGGTTCTAATAGGGGTATTATAAGACATACTGGAACTAGAGATGCTTTCAATGTATTTATTGGAGTTACAATCGCTTCTATGAGTATAATATTCATTGTTGCAATTAATAATGTATATAAAATTTTTCCGTCTCATACCATTCCGAAAACTATCATACTTATACATTATTTCATCACTGTATTTGTTCTAATTTTAAGTCGATTTATATTTAAAGCTTTCTATGAAATCATTTCTTCTGAATTAAAAGAGATTACAAACGTCATGATTTATGGGGCTGGCGAATCCGGTTTAATTACCTATGGTGCATTAAATAGAGACACAAAAAACAATTACGAAGTAATTGGTTTTATCGACGATGATAAAACTAAAGTTGGAAAAAAAATAGATAGAGTTAAAATTTATAGTAGATCTGAAATTGACAAAGATTTTATTGAAAAAAAACAAGTAGATGAAATTATTTTTTCAATACAGAATATAAAATCCGAAAGATTATTATACCTCACTGATAAAACATTGGAGTTGGGTGTAAAACCTAAAATTGTTCCTCCTTTATCTAACTGGATTGGTGGTGATTTTGAGGCTAATGAAATCAAACAGGTAAAGATCGAAGATTTATTAGATCGAAAACCAATTTCTATTGACAATCCTATTGTAAAAAGAGATGTTAATGATAAAGTAATTTTGGTTACTGGTGCTGCTGGTTCTATTGGAAGTGAAATTTCTAGACAAATAAGTAATTACAATCATAAACATCTAGTATTAATTGATCAAGCAGAATCTCCATTATATGAAATACAACAAGAACTCATAAGAAATGGTATTAAGAACTTTACCGCAATTGTGGCTGATGTTCGGGATGAGTTTAGAATGGATTCAGTTTTTGAAGAATTTAAACCAAATAAAGTATACCATGCTGCTGCATACAAACACGTTCCTTTGATGGAGGAAAGCCCATATGAAGCTATAAAGATTAATGTTGGAGGCACCAAAACAATAGCGGATTTATCTGTTAAATATAATGTAGAGAGATTTGTAATGGTTTCTACAGACAAAGCAGTAAATCCAACAAACGTAATGGGTGCAACTAAACGTGTTGCTGAAATGTATATTTCTTGTTTGAGTAACTTAAACACTACAACAAAATTTACAACTACTCGTTTTGGTAATGTATTAGGATCTAATGGCTCTGTAATCCCATTATTTAAAAAACAAATAGAATCAGGCGGCCCTTTAACTGTAACTCATAAGGATATTACAAGATACTTCATGACAATACCTGAAGCTTGTCAATTGGTATTAGAAGCAGGCACAATGGGAGATGGAGGTGAGATTTATATTTTTGACATGGGTAAATCAGTGAAAATATATGACATAGCCAAAAGAATGATTCATTTATCAGGATTAAAATATCCTGAAGATATTGATATAGAAATAACAGGTTTACGACCAGGTGAAAAGTTATATGAAGAATTGTTAGCTAATGGAGAAAATACAACTCCAACTTATCATGAAAAAATTATGATAGCTAAAAATCAAAAGATTTCTGTTAATCAAGTAAAAGACAAAATAGAGTCTTTGTGCTTTGAAAACATAAAAAACATCAATAGTTTATCAGTTAAACTTATTAAAGAAATAGTACCAGAATACAAATCTAACAATTCAATTTATGAAGAATTAGATTGCAAAAAAAACAATTAAATTGATTACTTTCGCGAAAAATTCAAATATGCAAAAAGCAAAAAAAATCATTCTTATAGTTTTAATGGTTGCATTAAGTTCTTGTGTGTCAAAGAAAGATATTACTTACTTTCAAAACGATATAATTGAACAAGCTAATGTATCAAATTCATATAAAACTGTTTTTAAACCAGACGATTTATTACAAATTACAATTTCAGCACTTGATTTTGAAGCTGTAAAATCTTTTAATCTACCGGCTGTTAGTTTTGCTTCTACTACAGATAGAGCTGTCGGAACACCTCAACAACAATCATACTTAATTGATAATGAGGGGTTCATAGACTTTCCTGTTATTGGTAAAATAAAAATAGGGGGATTAACTAGAGAAGAGTCAATTTCTATGCTGAAAAGTAAATTAGATCCTGATTACGTTAAAAATCCTACAATTAATATAAGAATAGCAAATTATACTGTAACAGTATTAGGAGATGTAAGAAACCCAGGGACTTATACAATACCGAATGAACGTATCACGTTATTGGAAGCTATAGGTTTGGCTGGTGATTTAAATATCACAGGAAAAAGAAATACCGTTAAAGTATTCAGAGAGATTGATGGAAAGAAATTAAAATTTGATGTAGATCTACGTTCAAATAAAATTTTCACATCTCCTGTTTATTATTTACAACAGAACGACTTAGTTTATGTAGATCAAAATAGATCTTCTTCTCAAGATGCTGCATTTAATAGAAATACTGGGTTATTTGTTTCTATTGGATCAATTATAGTGTCTTTGATTGCTGTCTTAACTAGATAAATCCTCTTTGATGAATAATACTTTCAACACTCAACAAATAGAAAAGCACGACACCATTAATATTAGAGCAGAATTAGAAAAGTATTTAATCCATTGGAAATGGTTTATACTCGGTATATTTTTAAGTCTGACTTTAGGTTATTTATATATTAGATATAGCTCTCCAAAATACAGCGCTACCGCTACTATAATGATCAAGGACAATAAAAAGTCTGGAATTTCAGCTGAATTAGAAGCATTTAAAGATTTAGGAATTGTTGGAGGAGGTTCAAACAATAATCCAGACAACGAAATAGAGATCCTGAAATCAAGAAGGATTATTGGAAATGTTGTAAAAAAATTAAAACTAAATATAAAATATATATCAGAAGGTAGAGTAAAAAATTCTGAAGTTTACGACTCTACTCCTATCCTATTTAACAATACAGACTCTTTGCTTTTAAAAAATATTGATAAAACAATTACTTTATCAATTATTATTCAATCCGAAAATGAGTTCGATGTTCTAGATGATGAAGGTAGTATTTTACATAAAAATGTTCCCTTTGGAGCAAAATTTGATTTTATAAAAGAGAATAAATTAAATTCTCTATCACCAAAAGAAATATTTATAACTAAAACAAATAATTTCTTAAATGAAAATATAGGTAAAAAAATCATTATTACTTTATATCCTGAAGATGTAATAATTAACGGGCTAATTAGTAGCGTAGTTATAGCTCCTATAAATAAAAATTCAAGTGTTATAAAACTTTCTTTACAATCTTCTGTTCTAAAGAAAGCAGAAGACGTATTGGACGAACTAGTTTTTCAATATAACTTAGATGCACAAAATGATAAGAGTGAAGTATCAAGAAAAACAGTTGAATTTATTAATGAAAGATTAGAAAATGTTGGAAGTGAATTAGCAATTGTTGATGATAATGTTAAAGATTTTAAAAAGAACAACAGTGTAACTGATATTGAATCAGAAGCTCAACTTATACTTCAGACTAGCACGGTAAATAAAGAAAAATTAATTGAGGCAAATATTCAACTGAGCATTGTTAAATCTTTAAGAAAAGAATTAGCTAAATCAGAAGGTATTTTACCTGTAAATCTAGGATTACAAGATCCGAATATTGCTCGGTCTATAGCTGAATATAATGAATTACTTAGTAAGAAGCGTAGGTTATTAAAAAGCGCTGGACAAAAAAATACTGTAATCGTTGAAATTCAAGAAAATATCAATAGTTTAAGAAAGTCTCTTGAGAATAGTCTTGAAAATCAAGAAAGATCAATACAGTTGAATGTAAACAATCTAAATAGAGAAGCTAACAAATTCAATTCGAAAATATCTTCGATTCCTTCAAAAGAAAGAGAATTTTTAGATATAGCAAGACAACAAGAAATTATAGCGGGATTATATACTTATTTATTAAAGAAAAAAGAGGAAACAGCGATTTCATTAGCTGTTACTGTGCCAAATGCAAAAATTATAGATAAGGCTTATGGCTCTGATGATCCTGTATCACCAAAAAAGAAGGTAATATTTTTAGCTTCTATGATACTTGGTTTAATTATTCCATTTATCATAATTTATGTTCGTGATATACTTGATACTAAAGTCCATACTAAAAAAGACATTCAAGACTTGACTTCAGTTCCATTTATAGGTGATATACCTCATTCTGAAACTAAAGAAAAAATTGTTGTTGGAGTTGACGCTCGATCGAGTACTGCTGAAGCATTCAGGTTGGTTAGAACAAATCTTGATTTTATGCTAACTGGCAATGAAAGCTCTGGACAAGGAAAAACTATTTTTATAACTTCTACGACTAGTGGTGAGGGAAAGTCGTTTATATCAATAAACTTATCTGCTACTTTAGCCCTTTCAGGTAAAAAAGTAATTTTAGTTGGTATGGATTTACGTGCTCCTAAAGTAACTGAGTATTTAAATATCCCTGAGCGTAAAGGAATAACAAACTATATAACAAACACTGATATTTCAATAGATTCTCTAAAGTTTCAAGTTCCTGTTTTAAAGGATTTAGATATTATTGCATCAGGTGTAATCCCTCCTAATCCAGCCGAACTTTTAATGTCAGATAGAGTTAATGAATTATTTAATACTTTAAGAGAACAGTATGATTATATTTTAGTTGATACTGCTCCAGTTAATTTAGTTACCGATACTTTATTAATTTCTAAATATGCAGATGTTTTCTTGTATGTTAGTAGAGCTAACTATTTAGATAAAAGATTACTTTCTGTTCCAGACACCCTATATCGTGAGAATAAATTACCAAACATGGCTATTATTTTAAATGATACTGATATGAAGAGAGGTTATGGATACGGATATGGTTATGGATACGGATATGGTTATGGTAATATAAAAGAAGAAGGTGATAAACCTTGGTACAAAAAACTATTCGGATAAAAAATAAAAAGAGGAGCTCAATTGAGTTCCTCTTTTTATTTATAAAACTTACTGTTATTTTCAACAAGATTTAAAATTTTATTTTTAGTCTTTTTGGTTCCAATTTTCTCTAATAATCTTAAATGATTCTTATGATGAGTATCTGTTCCAACAAAATCATATAAATTTTCTTTTATAAGTCTTTCCGCTGTTTTTTTTACACTAGTACCATACTGTTCTGTTAACGATAATAAATTCAACTGAAAAAGACATCCTGCCTTCTTTAATTTATAATAATTTTGAAAATCGTTATGATAAAAGTTATATCTTTCTGGGTGAGCCAATACAGGCTTATACCCTTTTAGTTGTATTTCAAAAAGAATTTCATACAAATTTATGGGTGCATTGAAATAAGACATTTCGACTAGAATCATATTATCCTTTAACGTCAAAATATCATCCTTTTCTAATCTAGCAACAAACTGCTCATCTATCATGTACTCTGCTGCTGCATTAATTGTAATATCGGCATAACCTTTATCAGATAAAGCTTTTTTAACTTCATCTAGCTTTTCAAGAATGATTTGAGTAGAATTAGGGTATACATCACCTAAAACGTGTGGTGTAGTAATAAAGTTTTTTATCCCATAAGAATACATCTTTGAGATTAATGATATTGAATCCTCTATATTTTTGGCTCCATCATCTATTCCAGGTAGCAAATGTGAATGAATATCCACAAAAGTATCATTGAAAATTTCAGATAAAGAAATCATTTTTTCTTTGAATAAAAACATCATATACGAGCTATTTAAACAAACAAAATTACAGTTTTTTAAATAAAAAACGACTTTCTTTACTTCGAAAACGATTGAGTTTTAGTGTGCTATTGTATAAGAAGAATTGATAATATATATTTGAATAACACAATAAATTAATGAGATGATTTTAATAGCAGATGGAGGTTCAACTAAAGCCGATTGGATAGCCTTAGATAAGAATAAAAATGAAATTTTTAGAGCTAGAACATTAGGTCTAAATCCAGCAGTTGTTCCTGAAGAGGAATTAAGAAACAGAATTATAAATATGTTTCAACTCATTAATGTTAAAGATGAAGTTGAAGAAATACACTTCTATGGTGCTGGTTGTGGAACTCCTAAACCTGTTCAAATTTTACACAATGTAATGAAGAGCATTTTTAGTAACGCAACAATTAACATTGCTGAAGATATGCTTGCTGCTGTTTATGCTGCCGCAGGGACAACTCCGTCTATTGTGTGCATTTTAGGTACTGGATCTAATAGTTGTTATTTTAATGGTAGTGAAATAGAAATGCTAACGGCTTCTTTAGGTTACTCTATAATGGACGAAGCCAGCGGTAACTATTTTGGCAGGCTTTTAATTAGAGATTACTACTATAATAAAATGCCTAAAACAATTTCTAAAAAATTTGAAAATGAATTTAATTTAGATGCTGATTATATTAAGCAGCATTTATACAGAGAACCAAATCCAAATATGTTTCTCGCTTCATTTGCCAAATTCATGTTTGAATTTAAGAATGAAAAATATATCAAGAAATTAATTAAAAAAGGATTTCAAGAGTTTTTTAAATATAGAATCTTACCTTATAAAAAAGATACTGATACTCCAATCTACTTTATTGGTTCTATAGCTTACTATTTTAAAGAAACTCTTGAAAAAGTAGCTAATAAACATAATTTATCTGTTACGGGTATTATTCAGAGACCTATAGATAATTTGTTAGAATTTCATAAGAAAAACATTAACTAATATAATCCAAACATCGTTCTAATGCCATTCCTCTAGATCCTTTAATTAGTAATGTTGTATTGGCTATAATAGGATTTGTTTCTAAGTATAATTTTAAGTCTTCAAAACGCTTAAACTTAGTAGCTGAATTCGTTTGAACTTTATTAAAATTTTCGCCAACTAATAATATATCTGCAAATGAAAATCCTTCAGCTAATTCTGCAATTTTCTGATGTTCATGTGCACTATCATTACCTAGTTCAAACATGTCTCCTAAAATTATCATTTTACGAGCAGCATCATAGTTATTAAAATTTTCTAAAGCAGCCTGCATACTAGTTGGGTTTGCGTTATAAGCATCTAAAACAATTTCATTAGTTCCTTTTTTAACTATTTGAGAGCGATTATTTGTTGGTATATAATGTTCTATTGCTTCTTTAATACGTTTTTTATCTACATCAAAATATACTCCAATGGTAATAGCTGCAGCAATATTATTAAAGTTATAAGCACCTAATAAATTGCTTTGAATTAATAAATCATCATATTTGATTCTAACGAAAGGATTTGCATCAACAAATTCAATTGTATTTTCAAATAAAACTCGATTTGTATTAATAGATTTTTCAATCTGTATAGGATCATTAGGGTTTACAATTAATGTATTATTTGTGTTCTTAATAAAGTTATACAACTCTGATTTTCCTTCAATTACTCCTTGAACAGAACCAAACCCTTCTAAATGAGCTTTACCAAAATTAGTTATATATCCTAAAGAAGGTTCAGCTATTTCAGATAGAAATTTAATCTCTCCTATATGATTTGCTCCCATTTCAACAATTCCTATCTCTGTTTCTCTATTCATAGATAATATTGTCAATGGAACTCCAATATGATTATTTAGATTGCCTGATGTAGCTGTTGTAATATACTTTTTACATATAACGGCATTTATCAACTCTTTTGTTGTTGTTTTACCGTTACTACCAGTTAAACCAATAATGGGTATATCAAGCTGTTTTCTATGATAATTAGCCAATTGTTGTAATGTTTCTAAAACATCATCAACCAGCACTATTCTATCACTTGTTTTATATTCTTCTTCATCTACAATACTAAAAGCTGCTCCTTTTTTTAAAGCCTCCTCAGCAAATTTATTCCCATTAAAATTAGCTCCTTTTAAAGCAAAAAAAATGGTTCCTTTTCTAATTTTTCTAGTATCAGTATCAACCAAAAAATTAGCACTATACAATTTGTAAAGTTCTTTTATATTCATGAAGTAAAAATAAAAAACCTCACTGAAATCAGCGAGGTTTTATTAATGTGTATTTATTATTACACTTATAAATATTTTTAATCTTATTTGTTAGAATAATTATATCTAGGAGTAGCTGTTTTCTTTTCGTTTCTAACCATAGGACCTACTTTATCAGTAGCACATCTAAATCCGATATAATTGGTAGAAATATATTCTGGGAAATACCTTCTTTGAGCAGGATCTAACCAATACTCTCTGTCTGCCCAAGAACCTCCTTTATATACTCTCGTTTTATTACTTACTAAAGTTGTTCTATTTTTCTTATCGTATTCTAATTTAACAATAGTATTACCTAAAGAATCTCTTTCACTTTCAGGTCTAATTGGTGAATTATACATTCTAGGTGTACCTGATAATTGATCTTCTTCTAAGTTAAAAAATCTTGACGACTTTTGATCTCCATCATTCAAATCAGAGTTGTCTGCAAAAGAATAATTTCTTCTCATGTAAGTATCGTCCTTAGTAATCGGAATGTATCTAAATGAACCTGGTAAAGCTTTTGGCATTACTTTTCCATTTACTAAAGTATCTAACTCAACTTGGCTATCATCAACGATTACAACCTTACCTTCTTGGTCAATTAACTTCTTTGTAAAAATATTACCTCTAAAATAATTAAAGTCGTTAGCTTCAGCATCAACTATTGGACGATATACATCTGCTACCCATTCTGCAACGTTACCAGACATATCGTATAAACCAAAAGCATTCGGTGGATAACTTTTAACAGCGTTTGGAATATCTGCACCATCACTACTCCATCCTGCAATACCACTATAATTACCCTTACCTTGTTTAAAGTTAGCTAACTGATCTCCTCTTTTTGAATTTGATCTGTTTCTAGTATATTTTCCGGACCAAGCATATTTTTTTCTACCTCTAATATTATTATATTCTCTGTTCTCAAAAATAGCTTTTGCTGCATATTCCCACTCTACTTCCGTAGGTAATCTAAACTTCTGAGATAAAATACCATCTGAAGAAGTAACTTGTCTTCCTGTAAACTCTCCTTTAGCAGGTTTTGGTTCACCTTTTTTTCTAGGCACAGGAATTCCTTTTTTATAAATAGTAGAATCACCATCAAATAAAGCATATGGTTGATCTAAATATACATCAGTATCAAAATTATTTTTCCCTCTAAACTGTAACGAATCTTCTTTAAAAATATTAGTAATTACCCCTTTATCCATTAATATTTTTAAGTTAACAGCATTCGTTCTCCATTTACAGTACTCATTCGCTTGTAACCATGTAACCCCAACTACTGGATACTCTGAATATGCCGGATGTCTTAAATAACTTTCCGAAAGTAAATTTGTATTACCTAATCCTTTTCTCCAAACTAAAGTATCTGGTAAAATTGATGGGTAAATGTGTTTAAATTGTGGATCTTCTGGAGGAAAAACATCTTTGGTATATTGTAAAAACAGACCATATTCAGCGTTTGTAACCTCTGCTTCATCCATAAAAAATGAACGAACATGCATTTGTTTTGGAGTAGTATTCCAATCAAACATCACATCATCTTGTACTAACCCCATTGTATAAGTTCCTCCTTCAATATATACCATACCTGGTGGTACAGTATTATCTTTAAACTCTCCTTTAAGGTAGTTTCCATAGCTAGGATCGTTAAAATTCCAACCTGTCAAAGAAGAAGAACTTGATCCTCTTGATGAACTTTGGCATGAAGATAGAACGACAATAGAGATAGTTAGTAAGCTAAATAACTTAAATGTACTTTTCATGTATTTACTTAATTTTAGGGTGCGGCAATTTACAACATTTATCATTGAATACAATTATATAAATATAATAATTTTATTATATGTATGAAATACTCTTTCTTAACGATTGCTTTTTCATTTTATTATAAGTAATCTTGCAAAAAGATATACTAACGTCATAACCATTTCGTTATCTTATTTGAATTTATGAAAAGACTTCTATTTTTTTTATTCCTATTTACAAGTTTTTTCAGTGGTAGTCAAAGTACCAATTCAGTTCTTTCTTCTGGAACTTGGTATAAATTTGCAATCGACACTACTGGAGTTTTTAAAATAGATGCTAATTTTCTAAGAAATCTCGGAATCAACACCAATTCAATTAATCCTAATAACATCAAAATATATGGTAATGGCGGAAAAACATTACCTGAATTAGCTTCTGACTTTAGATATTCTGATTTACAAGAAAATGCTATTTACATTAATGGTGCCGAAGACGGTTCTTTTAATAGTAATGATTATATTCTTTTTTATGGAATTGGACCTCATAGTTGGACAACGGATATTGTAAATGAAACTGCTAGTCACGTTCAAAATATTTATTCAGATCAAGCTTATTATTTCATAACTATTGGAGATACGCCTGGCAAAAGAATTAATAATGAGAATTTAGTAAGTGGAACTCCTACAACTACAATTAATGCCTACGATGATTTTATCTTTTATGAAAAAGAAGATGTTAGTTTATTAGCTGTAGGTAGATTGTGGTTTGGAGAAAATTTTTCAGTTAATCGTTCTCAAAATTTTACAATCCCATTTGAAAATGCTCAACCTGGTTCGTTAGTAAATGTTAAGGTTACGGCAGCAGCTCAATCTTCGACTGCTTCTAATATGAATATAACCGTTAATGGTAACAACACTCCTACCATAGGTTTCCCTCCTGTTTCTACTTCTACTTCTTCAGGATTAGCAAGATATGGACAAAGTATATCTCAGGTCAATGGTACTAATTCCATTTCAATTCAATTAGATTACAATAATAATGGTAATCCATCCGCTAGAGCATTTTTAGATTACATTGAGGTAACTGGAAAGAAAAATCTAATTTCCTCAGGAAAACAATTTGGTTTTAGAAGTTTTGCACAAGCAAAAAGTACAGGTATCATTCAATATTCTATTGGAAATTCTTCAGATATATTTCAAGTGTGGAATGTTGCTGACCCAATTAATATAACCAATGTAGAAAATGAATCTGGTTCAACTGCTAACTTTATTTTTAATGCGAATGGAGGCAATTTAAATGAATATGTAGTTGTAAATGAAAATGATTTTTACAATCCTATTCAAATTCAAGATAGAACAGTCACAAATCAAAACTTACATTCTTTAGTCAATATAGATTATTTGATTATTACTAATCAAAACTTATTTAATGAAGCTAAGAGATTAGCTGATTACCATCAAAACAATTCAGGTCTCAATGCTAGAGTTGTATTGCTGTCAGAAATTTATAATGAATTCTCATCTGGTAGTCCAGACATTACTGGAATACGAGATTTTATAAAATTTCTTTACGACAACTCATCTACAAACAAACTTAAATATGTTTGTTTTTTTGGTGATTCATCTTACGATTATAAAGATCGAATCTCTGGGAATAATAATATTGTACCAACATTTCATGCTACACAAAGTTTTGACTTAGTCTCTTCTTATGTTACCGATGATTACTTTGTAATGATTGATGATGCAGATGGAAGAATGTTAGGTAATGATAACATAGATATCAGTTCAGGTAGAATCCCAGTTTCAACTGTTCAACAGGCAAATAATGTTGTCAATAAAATTTTAAAATACTACAATGCTACTTCTCTCGGAGATTGGAGAAACACTGTTACTTTAGTTGCCGATGATATTGATGTTTCTACAGATGCCACATTACAATCTGGTTTGGAAGAAGTTGCAGATAGTATTAAAAAATACAAACCTATTTTTAATGTTAATAAAATTTATGCTGATGCTTTCAAACAAGAAAATTCATCAGGTGGTGAACGTTATCCATTAGTGAAAAATGCAATTACTAATGCTATTGAAAAAGGAACGCTGGTTTTTGATTATTTCGGACATGGTGGTGAAGATGGTTTAGCTGCGGAACGTGTTTTAGAAATTCCGCAAATACAAGATTTTAACAATAATTTTCTTCCTCTATTTATAACTGTTACATGTGAATTTTCTCGTTTTGATAATCCTCTAAGAGATACTGCTGGAGAACAATTATTTTTAAATCCGAATGGAGGTTCTGTTAGTATGATTACCACCACTAGAGATATTTTTATTTCTCTTGGAGAAGCTTTCAATAAAGATTTAACTGCTTATGTTTTGGACTTTGATAATGCTAATGATGCAATTTCAACTAATTTAATAAAAACAAAAAATGAAACTACGAGTAGTCAGCGTTTTTTCATTTATTATTTTGGAGATCCAGCTATGAAATTAGCCATTCCAAAACCTGACGTTCGAATTAGCAGGATTAATGATGTTCCAATAACACAGCCTGTGGATACTTTAAAGGCATTATCAAGAATTAAAATAGATGGTATTGTTACCGACAACTCAGGAACTCCGCTAAATAATTTTAATGGTACTGTGTTCACCACCATTTTTGATAAACCAATTGATAAAACTACTTTAGACAATGATGGTTTTGGAATTGTGAACACCTTTGACTCTCAAGAAAGTAAAATTTTTAGGGGGAAATCATCTGTACAAAACGGTAATTTTAGCTTCGAATTTATAGTTCCTAAAGACATTAAAATTACTTACGGTAATGCAAAAGTTAGTTTTTATGCAGAAAATCAAGAAATTGATAAATCAGGAATTAATTTAGATGTAATAGTCGGTGGAATTAACAATAATGCTCCTGAAGATATTATTGGCCCGGAAATACAACCATTTATGAATGACGAATCATTTATAGATGGTGGAACCACAAATACCTCTCCTAATTTAATCATAAAACTATCCGACATAAGTGGAATTAACACATCCATAACGGCTGTTGATCATGATATTGTTGCTATTTTAGACGACAATCAATCGGAACCTATTATTCTTAATGACTTTTATGA
Source organism: Tenacibaculum skagerrakense (assembly GCF_004345825.1). GTDB lineage: Bacteria > Bacteroidota > Bacteroidia > Flavobacteriales > Flavobacteriaceae > Polaribacter > Polaribacter skagerrakensis. The sequence continues at coordinate 68,359 of NZ_SLXM01000010.1, read as the reverse complement.
AACGGATCTTGACGACTTTACTAAAGGAACTGTAAACTACCAACTTAGAGATTTATCTGTAGGAACACATACAATAAAAATAAAAGCATGGGATACATATAATAATTCATCTGAAGCTACGTTAACCTTTGAGGTTGTGAGCGATGCTAAACTGGTTTTAGAAAATGTACTGAATTATCCAAATCCTTTCACTAACTATACTGAGTTTTGGTTCAATCACAACAAACCAAATGAATCTTTAGAAGTTCAAGTTCAAGTTTTTACAATTTCAGGTAAACTCGTTAAAACTATAAACCAAACCGTTCAAACTACTGGGGGATTATCTAGAAGTATAAATTGGAATGGATTAGACGATTTTGGTAATAAAATTGGTAAAGGCGTTTACTTATACAAACTAAAAGTCAGATCTACAGTAAGCAACCTTTCCGCAGAAAAATATGAGAAACTGGTTATACTATAATAAAATTATATATTTGCCAAAACAATGTTAAATTTAAAAATGAAAAAATCAACACTATTAACGCTACTATTAATTAACTTCTTAGCTCTAACTACAAGAGCTCAAATTAATGAGGGAGCAATTACTACCTCTGTTCCTTTTCTTCAAATTAGTACCGATGCAAGAGCTGGTGGTATGGGAGAAATAGGTGTAGCAACATCTTCAGATGCTTATGCTTTATTCCACAACGCTGCAAAAATTGCTTTTAACAAAAGTAAATTAAGTGTAGGAGTAAGTTATGTACCATGGTTACGAAACTTAACAGATGATATTTTTGCAGGTAATTTTTCTGTTGTAAATAGATTTAGTGAAAATAGTGCTTGGGGAGCAGATTTAAAATTTTTCTCATTAGGTAGAATTGACTTAACAGATAACAGTGGAAACAGTACTGGTAGCATTAATCCAAGTGAATTTGCTTTATCAGGATATTACTCTTTAAAATTAAGTGAAAAGTTTTCTATGGGTGTTGGTTTAAAATATATTAACTCAAATCTTGATGTAGATAATAACTCTTTAGAAGCTGTAAATTCATTTGCTGTAGATATTTCTGCTTATTATCAATCTGACGAAGAAAATTATGGAACTTTTAATGGTCGCTACCGTATTGGTGTTAATGTGGCTAACATTGGACCAAAAGTTGAATATACTCCTGGTGAAGAAAACTTTATTCCTACAATTGGAAAATTAGGAGGTGGATTTGACTTCATCTTTGATGATTATAACACTTTAGGTGTAAATCTTGAATTTAGAAAACTATTAGTACCATCAAGTGGTTCTCTTTCATCTCGTGGATGGTTTGAAGGAATGTTTACTTCTTTAGGAGATAGACCTTTTAGTGAAGAATTAAGAGAAGTTAACTGGTCTTTAGGTGCTGAATATTTATATAATAACGCATTTGCTGTAAGAGCTGGTTATTTTAATGAAAGTGAAACAAAAGGAAATAGAAAATTCTTTACACTAGGTGCTGGTTTTACAGCCCAAGCTTTTTCTGTAGACTTATCATATTTAGTAAATACATCTGATGTTAACAACCCATTAGAAAACACATTACGTTTTTCTTTATCTTTTGACATCGGAGAAATTTATGAAGATTATTAATATTGTTTTTTAGTATATTAGTATAAAATATAGAAGAGCAGTCGACATGACTGCTTTTTTTGACTTTAAAATTTATGAAAGAAATCGATTTTTCTTTAAAAGCGAAAATGTATGATCTTGTTTCTGAGTTAACTTCAGATGAACAAGAATTAATGAATGAAGCTATTATAGCAAGAAATAATGCCTATGCTCCATACTCTAAATTTAAAGTAGGTGCAGCATTATTGTTAGATAATGGTAAAATTATAACTGGAAACAATCAAGAGAACGCTGCTTATCCATCAGGTATGTGTGCTGAACGAGTAGCTATTTGGAGCGCAGGAGCTTTGTATCCAAATATGGTTGTTAAAAAAATAGCTATTACAGCAGCTTCATCTGAAGTAGAAGTTAAAAATCCAGTTGGTCCTTGTGGCGCATGTAGACAAGCACTATATGAGTATGAATTCAACCAAAAAGAACCTATTGAAATAATTTTTATGGGAGAAACTGGTAAAATTATTAAAGTTAGCTCTTTAGCTTCTCTCCTACCTTTTTCATTTGACAGCTCATACCTTTAAATTATACTTTTTCAGTATTTTAAGTTTTTTATTGCAAAAAACACATTTACTAAAAGGTTTTAGATTAATTATTAATAATATTCATGTTTATTTTTTAAGGATAACACAATTTAAAATATCTTAAATTTAGAAATTCATAAAAATAAAATATACTTTTGACAATTAATTGGTTATACACACTAAATCCTGTTAATTTGTTGTTATAGTAAGCCCTAATAGTTATAAATATGACAGCAATAATTACAGGAACTGGTAGCTACATTCCAACCATCAAAAAGGAAAACAAGCAATTTAACGGCAATCGTTTTTTAAATGCCGATGGATCTTCTTTTGATTCAAACAATACTGTAATTATTCAAAAGTTTAAAACAATAACTGGTATTGAAGAACGCCGGTATGCTGAAAATCATTTTAACGCATCTGATTTGGGTTATTTAGCTGCTGAAAAAGCTATTGAAAACGCAGGAATTGATTCCGAAACTATAGATTATATAATTTTTGCTCATAATTTTGGAGATGTAAAAAGTGATGCTATACAAAGTGATATTCTACCTAGTTTGGCTACTAGAGTTAAGCACTTATTAAAAATTGAAAATCCGAATTGCGTTGCTTACGACATTTTATTCGGATGTCCGGGTTGGGTTGAAGGTGTAATTCAAGCAAAAGCGTTTATAAAAGCTGAAATAGCAAAAACAGTATTAGTAATTGGTTCAGAGACTTTATCTAGAGTTATTGACAAACACGATAGAGATTCTATGATTTATAGTGATGGAGCTGGTGCTTGTATTGTTCAAGCTTCTGAAGATACTGAAAGCGGAATTTTGAGTCATGCTTCACAAACTTTTGCAAAAAAAGAAGCTTTTCATTTATATTTTGGAAATTCTTATGATAAAAATGAAGATCCAAATGTTCGCTATATTAAAATGTATGGACGAAAAATATATGAATTCGCTTTAAATCATGTTCCAAATGCTATGAAAATAGCGTTAGATAAAAGTAATGTTGATATTTCTGAAGTTAAAAAAGTTTTTATCCATCAAGCAAATGAAAAAATGGATGAAGCAATTATCAAACGCTTTTACAGACTTTATAAAAAACCTGTTCCGGAATTTATTATGCCAATGAGTATTCATAAACTAGGAAACAGTTCTGTAGCTACGGTGCCAACATTGTTAGATTTAGTTTTAAATAATAAAATTGAAAATCATACTGTTGAAAAAGGAGATGTAATTATCTTAGCATCAGTTGGAGCAGGTATGAATATTAATGCAATTGTTTATCGTTATTAAATTCTAAAAAAATACAAGCAAAAATAAAATCAAACTATTATTTTTGCGGATGCAACAACACAACGTACTTATTTTAGATTTCGGTTCGCAATACACTCAGTTAATTGCTCGCCGCGTTAGAGAATTAAATATTTATTGTGAGATTCATCCTTTCAATAAGATTCCAGAAAACATAGACAACTTTAAGGCAGTGATTTTATCAGGTAGTCCTTATTCTGTTAGATCAGAAGAAGCACCTCATCCTGATTTGTCAAACATTAGAGGAAAAAAACCACTACTTGCTGTGTGTTATGGAGCTCAATATTTAGCTCATTTCTCTGGTGGTTTAGTAGCTCCTTCAAATACTCGAGAGTATGGAAGAGCTAACCTTTCATTTGTCCAACAAGATGAAGTTTTCTTTAAAAATATAACAACTGGTAGCCAAGTTTGGATGAGCCACTCAGATACTATAAAAAACTTACCAGAAAACGGAATTTTATTAGCTAGCACACACGATGTCGAAAATGCTGCTTATAAAATTGATGGGGAAACGACATACGCAATTCAATTCCACCCAGAAGTTTATCATTCAACTGATGGAACTCAATTATTGCAAAACTTCTTAGTTGATATAGCTGGATTAGAACAAAACTGGACACCAAATTCTTTTGTTGAATCAACAGTGAGTGATTTAAAAGAAAAAATAGGAGATGATAAAGTAATTTTAGGTTTATCAGGAGGGGTAGATTCAACTGTAGCTGGAGTTTTACTTCACAAAGCAATAGGTAAAAACTTACACTGTATTTTTGTAAATAATGGCCTTCTAAGAAAAAATGAGTATGAAAATGTACTTAAGCAATACGAAGGAATGGGATTAAACGTTAAAGGTGTAGATGCATCTGAACGTTTTTTATCTGCCTTAGCTGGTATTAGTGATCCTGAAACTAAAAGAAAAACAATTGGAAGAGTTTTTATTGAGGTTTTTGACGATGAAGCTAACAAGGTTGAAAATGCAAAATGGTTAGCACAAGGAACTATTTATCCTGATGTAATTGAATCAGTTTCAGTAAATGGTGGTCCGTCAGCAACAATTAAAAGTCATCATAACGTAGGTGGTTTACCAGATTTTATGAAATTGAAAGTTGTAGAGCCTTTACGTATGATTTTTAAAGATGAAGTTAGACGTGTAGGAGCATCGATGGGAATTGACAAAGAGTTATTAGGTAGACATCCCTTCCCTGGACCAGGATTAGCAATTCGAATTTTAGGAGATATCACTTCAGAAAAAGTTCGTATTTTGCAGGAAGTGGATGCTATTTTCATAGACGGATTGAAAGAAAATGGATTGTACGACAACGTTTGGCAAGCAGGCGCAATTTTATTACCTGTTAATTCTGTTGGAGTTATGGGAGATGAACGTACATATGAAAAGGTAGTTGCACTAAGAGCAGTTGAAAGTACCGATGGTATGACTGCTGATTGGGTAAATTTACCTTATGAATTTTTACAAAAAACATCTAATAAAATAATAAACAATGTTAAAGGAGTAAATAGAGTCGTTTATGATATCAGCTCTAAACCTCCAGCAACAATAGAATGGGAATAAAAATTGGTCTCATTTTTGGTTTAAAAAAAGTTATATGAATAAAATAAAATTTTGGGCTATTACATGTGTCTTAGCACTTTTGGTTTCTTGTAGTCAACAAAAAAGGTATATCTCTTATAAAGTACAAGAGGGTGAAACTTTGAAAGACATCGCTAAGAAAGTTAATGTTAAAACTGAAGATTTAGAAAGATTAAATCCTGATGTTGGAGATAATCCTACTGTTAATAGTACTATCATTATACCAAATCCAGAATTTAAGAAAACACTTCCTATAATTCAAAAAACAGATAAAGGAAAAGATAAGGAGGTGGTAACTGAAACCGAAACTGATCAAGAAATTCCAGACACAACTGATGTAGATAAAGTTAAAGAAGTTCCTGACTCTACTCAAATTGTAAGAACTATATATACTTATAAGTTTCATACAGTACAACCAGGTGAAACTGTGTATCGCTTGACTAAAACTTACAATATCACTAAGGATGAACTAATTAAGTTAAACCCTGAGTTTCCCAAGATTAAGGATAATTTATTAAGTGTTGGACAAGAATTAAAAGTTAAAGTAGCTGAGAAAAAGGTGGTATATATTTCTAGAGAAGAAGACTTAAAAAATCATGTTACTCATACCGTACAACCTAAGGAAACAGTTTATAGTTTAACTCGTTTTTACAATATTAGCAAACAAGAACTTATTGATTTAAACCCTGAGTTCCCAGAAATTGCTGATAATTCATTAACTATAGGTCAGGTTTTAAGAATTCGACCAATTGAAGAGAAACTAACTTCTGATAGCTCAACTATGTATTTAGATACAATTGCTATTTCAGAACCTATAAAACTTACTTTCTTATTACCGTTTAAAGCAAAAGAACTTGATAGTCTTCCAGAAGAAGATATTTTTGATGTTTTAAAATCTGGAGGTAGCGCTAGAGTAGCGAACATGGTAACGGACTTTTACATGGGAGCAGAAATGGCTTTGGACTCAATTACTAGCATGGGAATCCAAGTTGATGTTTCAGTTTTTGATACTGGAAACAGAGGAAGTTTAATTGAAAGAATTATCGATGAAGATAAACTTCAAGAGAGTGATGTTATAATTGGTCCTTTTTATTCTGATCAAGTTGAAAGAGTGGCTGACAAGGCTAAGAACGCTGTTGTTTTTCCACACTTTTCAAAAAGTCAAGACGAATTTTCTTCTTCTAACGTAATTAAATCTGCTCCAGATAAAAAGACTCATAGTGCTTTTTTAGTTGAGTATTTAAATGAAATTTACAAAGGAGAAACTATATTTATTGTTAGTGATGGACAAAAGCAATCGGACGAACAATTAGAGTTTCTTGAAAAACAGTTTAAGAAAAATGATTCAATAAAACATATTTACACATTAAAACCAGAAGATGGCTTTATTAAAAAAGAACGTTTTACTGAAAAAATGAAGCCTAATGTTCATAACTGGGTAATTCTCACTTCCGATGAAAAATCATATATAGCCGATGCAATTAATAGCATGGTTGTATTACCTGAAGATGTAACTGCTCAAGTTTTTACTATTGACAAAGCACCTGCATATAACGACATCAATAACAACACGTTAGCTAGAATTGACTTCACGTATGTTACTGATAACTTTTACGATGAAAATGATAAAAATCTAAAGAGTTTTATTAAAAAATATAATTCTAAAAATAAAGATATTCCTTCTGAATATGCTATTCGAGGTTTTGATTTAACTTATGATGTATTAATTAGAATGGCTTCTGGTGAAGATTTAATAGATACTTATAAAGAAGGTATATCTATGCGACTAGTAAACAAATTTGATTTTAAGAAAAAGTTCCTAGGTACAACAAATAACAGAGGATTATTTATTGTAAGATACACAAAGGACTTAACCTTAGAGCGTTTGAAGTAGTTCTTACAATCAATAAAAAAATAAGAAATCCGATATAGTAAAGTTAGTTATATCGGATTTTTATTTTCATACATTTCTTTATAATAGTTTTGGTAGTCACCACTTGTCACGTTTTTTACCCAATCTTGATTTTCTAGGTACCATTTTACAGTCTTTTCAATACCTTCTTCAAATTGTAATGAAGGTTCCCATCCTAATTCTTCTTTTAATTTAGTTGAATCAATTGCATACCTATAATCATGTCCTTTTCTGTCTTTCACAAAGTTTATTAGTTTATCAGATGTGCCAACAGGGTTTCCCAATACTTTATCAACAGTCTTTATTAACACCTTTATTAAATCTATATTTTTCCATTCATTAAACCCGCCAATATTATAAGTATCACCTATATTACCGTTATGAAAAATTATATCTATTGCCCTAGCATGATCTTCAACAAATAACCAATCTCTAACATTTTCTCCATTTCCATAAACTGGAAGCTGCTTTTTATTACAAATATTATTAATAAATAATGGTATTAGTTTCTCAGGAAATTGATACGAACCATAATTATTTGAACAATTCGAAATTATTACAGGCAACTGGTACGTGTCATAAAAAGACCTTACAAAATGATCTGATGACGCTTTAGAAGCCGAATAAGGAGAGTGAGGATCATAAGGTGAATTTTCAGTAAAAAACCCTTTATCATCTAGACTGCCATAAACCTCATCCGTTGAAATATGGTAAAATAATTTATTTGTAAAATCATCTCCCCAGTTATCTTTAGCAGCTTGTAATAAATTTAGAGTTCCCATAACATTAGTCCGTGCAAATGCTAAAGGATCTTTAATAGAACGATCTACATGAGATTCTGCTGCTAAATGAATAACACTGTCAATCGCATACTTTTTAAATAAGAAATTAATATGTTCTAGTTCGCAGATATCAGCTTTTTCAAATGTATAATTCTTTTCTCCTTCTATATCTTTTAGATTTTCCAAATTACCTGCATAGGTTAAAGCATCTAGATTGATAATATTTTTATTAGGATACTTCTTAACAAATAATCGAACTACATGTGAACCGATAAAACCAGCACCTCCAGTTATTAAAATATTTTCCATAATCTTACTCTTTACAATTTCTAATACATCTCTCTAATGCATCTTTCCAAAACGGAATTTCAATATTAAAATCACCCTTTATTTTAGAAGTATCCATTACCGAGAAACTAGGTCTCTTTGCAGTAGTAGGATAATCTTTTGTTTTGATAGGATTTACTTTACAAGATAGATTAGCTGTTTTCATTATTTCCCTAGCAAACTCATACCAAGATATAGCTCCTTTATTTGAATAGTGATAAATTCTAGCCTTATTTTTAAAATCGGTATCTATCAAAAAAATGCAAAGTTTAGCCAAATCATTTGCATAAGTAGGAGTACCTATCTGATCATCAACCACGTTTATTTCTTGCTTTTCATTTCCTAATCGCATCATTGTTTTAACAAAATTTTTCCCAAAACAAGAGTATAACCACGACACTCTAATTATCATCCCATGAACTCTTGACTCTAAAAAATATTCTTCCCCTTTTTGTTTAGAAACTCCATAATAATTAACTGGGTCAACTTCCTCAGACTCGTTAATAGGAAACGTATTATTTCCACTAAAAACATAATCTGTAGAAATATGAATCATCTTTCCTCTCTCTTTTATTGCTTCGGCTAAATTTTTAACACCTTCGGCATTAACATTCATAGCACTGACTTTATCATCTTCTGCATTATCTACTGCGGTATATGCTGCACAGTTGATTACAAAATCTATACTATTATGTTTTATGTACTTTTCAACATTAGAGAAATTAGTAATATCGAGCGTTTTAGAGTTTTCGAAAAAAAAAGTATGAGACGATTCTTTAGATTCTTCTCTTATTTCAGATCCTAATTGTCCGGAAGCTCCTGTGATTAGTATGTTCATATTAGTACGTAAAGGGACTCTCTAAATTTTTAAATAAAGGCAATACCTTGTCTTTATCAGAAAGTTGTATTTCATCTACAGTAATCTTCCAATCTATTTGCAAACTTTCATCATTCCATAGTATACCAGATTCATACTCTGGTGCATACCAATTATCTACTTTATAGGCAAATATTGCCTCTTCTGACAACACTATAAAACCATGGGCAAAACCCCTTGGAACAAAAAGCTGTCTTTTATTTTCTTCAGATAATTCAACTACTTCATAATTCCCATAAGTTGGAGAACCTTTTCTGATATCTACAGCAACATCTAACACCCTACCTTTTATACATCTTACTAATTTAGCTTGAGCAAAAGGAGGCTTCTGAAAATGCAATCCTCTTAAAACACCTTTGGAAGATTTTGATTCGTTGTCTTGAACGAAATGAACCTCTCCAATATTTTCTTTGAACTCATTAAAATTAAAAGACTCAAAAAAGTATCCTCTATGGTCGCCAAAAACCTTCGGCTCTATAATTGTTAAATCAGGAATTGCTGTTTTAATAAACTTCATAATTAATCTTTAACCAAGTTTAGTAAATATTGACCATAATTATTCTTCTGCAAGGACTCTGCTAATTTTTTGACTTGCTCTTTTGTTATATACCCCATATAAAGAGCTATTTCTTCTATACAAGCTACTTTAAGACCTTGTCTTTTTTCAATCGTTTCTATAAACTGTCCAGCTTCCATTAATGACTCATGTGTTCCAGTATCTAACCATGCGAAACCTCTTCCCATTAACTCAACTTTAAGTTCGTTTTCTTTTAAGTAGTGTTGATTTACAGAGGTTATCTCTAATTCTCCTCTATCGGAAGGTTGAACATTTTTTGCCACTTCTACAACTGAATTAGGATAATAATATAAGCCAACCACTGCATAATTTGACTTTGGCTTTTTTGGCTTCTCTACAATAGAAACAGCATTATTACTTTTATCAAATTCTACTACTCCATATCGTTCAGGATCTTTTACATAGTATCCAAAAATTGTAGCTTTATTTTCTTTTGTAACATTATTAATAGCTCTAGCAAATAACTCAGGAAGTCCATGACCATAAAAAATATTATCGCCTAAAACCATACAAACATCATCTTTCCCTATAAACTTTTCGCCAATTATAAAAGCTTGAGCTAATCCATCTGGAGAAGGTTGTTCTGCATAACTTAATTTTAAACCTAACTCTTTTCCTGTTCCTAAAAGTTTTTCAAAATTTGGTAAATCGTCTGGTGTAGATATGATTAAAATTTCTCTAATACCCGATAACATCAAAACCGAAAGAGGATAATATATCATCGGTTTATCATATACAGGAAGTAATTGTTTAGATACACCTTTAGTAATAGGATATAATCTTGTTCCTGATCCACCTGCTAGTATAATTCCTTTCATTAACTTAGTTATAAAACACTAAAATTAACCAAATATGTTAAATAAACATCGTTTTATGAAGTTAAGATTGATCCTGCTTTAATTACAGCATTATCATCTATTTGAATAGCATAGTCAATTTTAGTTCCATTTCCGATATAAACCTTCTCTCCAATTTCGCCTCCTGCTGATATAGAAACTGTAGGCATAATCATACTATACTTTCCAATTTTAGTATCGTGAGCTATAACTACAGCAGTATTTATATACACAAAATCTGAAATTTCAATATTTACTGTTAATACTGAATTAGCCGCAATTACAACACCTTTCCCTAAAACGACATTCTCTTCTGAATAAATTTCAACAGAAGGGTGAATTAAGGTTGGAAATTTAATCTGTGAATTGAATATTTTATTTTTTATGAGCTCTTTAATTTTTGGATTTCCAATGGCAATTACCACATATAATTCTTCATTGATTTGGTTTAATTCTTCTATTTTTCCAAGGATAGGAAAACCATTAATTAAATCATTTGACAAATTATCATCATAAAAACCAATGAAATTCCAAGAATTTTCTTTTCTATTGATAGATTGAATAATCCCAAGAACTTCTCTCCCTAAACCTCCAGATCCTATTACTGCTATATTCTTCATAAGCTGGCGCTCCTTTTTTCAATCTTCTTAAACATATAAATGTAGAGAGATATTAAGGCAATACTTATTGTTACAGTAATTAATAACTGATTATATGTACTAAATTGATAGGTATAAAATACAACTACATTGATTGCTAATTGTAACACTGCATAAATAACAGAGACACTTAAATGTGACAACTTTAAAGTATGTACCAACTTCTGGTAAATATGTTTTCTGTGAGGTTCTGTTAAACTCTCACCTATAGATTTTCTATATATAACAGTTAAAATAGCATCTCCACTATACACCGATACTAATAAAATTAAAACAGGCGACATAGTTTGATAAATTAAATAACCTCCAACAAAACAAAGTAAAACAGCAAGTGTTATACTTCCAATATCACCTGCAAACATTCTTGCTTTTTTTCTGAAATTATAAAACCCGAAAATTACAATTGACATTAAAACATATATTAACAAATCTTGGTCTACTACATTTTCTTGGTGATTAATAGCTATGAAAGCTAAAATAGTAACAATACTATAAAAACCAGTAATACCATTTATTCCATCCATAAAGTTATATTCATTCACCAGCCCAACACCAAGTATTAAAAATGGCAAAATCCACAATCCACTTTCTGGAATAATACCTATTTCATAAAAACTTAAACCAACTGCTAAAAATTGAAATGGTAATCGTATTGAAGAGCTTAATGTAACTATATCATCAATAAAACTAATGATGGCTAAAAATGAAACACCTACAAAAAAATATGGATATTTAAAACCCGATAGTAAAAAGAAAATTAAAATTCCAAAGTAAAATAGAATTCCTCCTCCTCTAATGGTTGGTGTAGTGTGAGAACTTCTATGATTGGGTTTGTCGATGATATTGAACTTATCTGCTAGTTTTAAATAGATAAAAGATACTGCGGATAGAACGACAAATATTACTAAATAATTCATTTAATCTTATTTTAAGAAATATCTTACAAAACCATTAATCATCCAATAAGATGTATAGTACAATGCTTTAATCGTCGAAAAGTTTTGAGTTTCTTTGAGGAATGATATATGTTTTAAAATTAATTTATATTTTTTACTAGTAGCTGAATTTTTTACTTGGCGATAGTAAGCTAACTCTTGATAAATTCCAAAGCTAGGTGTACCACTCTTTAAAATGGCTAACCAAAGAGCATAATCTTGTTTTCTAGCATGTTCGGACATATAAAACTTCCCTATCTCATTAGCATTATATACTGCTGTTAAACAACTAATTTCAGTTCTTTTTAGTAAATCAAAATATGTTACTTTTTTATTTACACGAAATGTTGATTTTATAGTATTGCCTTCTTCATCAACATAACCGTATGACGTATGTGTAAAATTATAACCATTATTAATCATAAAAGCAATTTGTATACTTAGCTTTTCAGGATGCCACAAATCATCACTATCTAGAAAAGCAATGTAAGTTCCATTCGCTTTTTTAATTGCAAAATTTCTTGTCTTACCAGATTTTAAATTCTCTATATTTTTAAAAACTTTTATTCTTGAATCTTGCTTTTGTAATGACGTTAAGATTTCCCATGAATTATCAGTAGAACAATCGTCTACTAAAACCCATTCCCAATTTGTATACGTTTGTTTAAAGACCGATTCTGCAGTCTTTTCCAGAAACCTACTAGCGTTATATACTGGGGTTATTATGGATACCAATCCTGAATTATCATTTGTGTTTTCCATACAATTTATTCACTCAAAAAATCATTAATTTCACCTGGAGAAAGAGAAAAATCAATACTGTTATGTTTGTTTATTAATTCTGGATTATCGAATCTCTTTTTTACAACTTTTGCAGGACTCCCTACAACTATAGAATGGGGAGGGACATCTTTTAACACCACGCTACTAGCTCCAACTACAGCTCCTTTACCTATTTTGACTCCCATTTTAATTATGGCATTTGCTCCAATCCATACATCATCTTCAATTATAGTTGTATGTCTTATCTGATCTTTATACAATATAGTCGAAGTTGACATTTTTTTGTAATCATGTTCCATACCTCCAACGATTACATTTGGTGCTATGCTACAATAATTACCTATAATTACATTATTCATTATAACGTTTGGTCCAAAATAGTTGTATTTACCTATTTTACTATCGTATAACTTAGTAGATAAACTAATTTTATTTTTACTGCTTAACTTTATCTTAGATCTATAGATAGTGGCATGCATAAAATGAACAAATAAATTAATCAGTTTTTTCATTGTCAATAAAATTTACTGTTAGTTTTCTTTTTCTTAATAAAAAATTTAATATATCTAGAATGATAATAATGAAAAGTAAAAAGTTAAATGTATAAAACATTAATGAACTTTTTTCAGACATATAATACTCTATACCTACTAATAATGTTACTTTGAGCGCAGATTTAATTAAAAAATCCATTTTAATAATTTTCTTCCAAAGATTTAAATCAATTCTATATAAATATAAAATATAAGTTAATAAATTTATAATAAGGATTGAAGTCGGATATAATATATTAATTTCACTAATCATACATCCAAATGAAAACAAAATTGTTAAAAAGGAAGTTAGTATGTTTATTTTCAAAAGAAAACCGAATTTTTTATTGAACACCAAAATTGCTTTGGTATACTGAGATATAAAATAAACTAAAGAGCCTAAAATCATGATTAGTATACCACTAATCATATATCCATTGGAATCTAAATTTAATTTTGACGTTAAATAAAAAAAAACAACATTGAAATAAATTAAACTAAACAAGAAAAAGAGCTTATTGAAAAATTGAATTTTAGAAGACAATTTACTATCGATTTTATTTACAATTAATGATTCATAAAAATCATGAATAATAATCCGGTTAGACATACTTACCAAAAGTGCAAAAAAACCAATGTATGTTTGTAGTACACTAAACTCTATTAAATACTCAGAATCATTCTTAAAATTAATAAAATATCTAAAACTCACATAAGCCAGATATATAAGTAATGGTTGTACCGTCAATATCCAAGAAAATTTAAAGTATTTCAAAATTTCATTAATATTGAAATTTAGATTTAAATACTTAAAAACATGAATAGAAAACAAGATATTACACCCTATAAAAATATAATAAACCAATTCTATATTTAGTTTATAGTTTTTTGATAGTAAGACAAATAATATCAAAAAGAAAGACAATTTGGGAAACACATTTGTGTAAACCATTTTTTTATTTTCTTTCAAAACAAAGAAAAACTCAGTCAGGACATTATTTATATTAAGGCTTATAGTTACAGATAACAAGAGTAAGTTTTCAATACTTAATAAATTAAAATAACATAATAGATTTGAAGCTATTAACGTTATAATATTTAGAATAAAAACTAGAGACAATGAAAAACGCAGATTCCTTTCTAAAGCTTCTTCCTTTTTTTTCTGTTCTAAGAAATATGTAGCACATCCGAAAGAAAGTACAGTAGAAAAAAGAAATATAAAAGGCATCTCTAGCGTAAACCTAGCAAATTCATACTTGATTAGCTTTATTCCAAGAATCCAGAACAACAAAAAAGAAAATGCCTTTGAAAAAACCTCATTAACAATCAATAACGCTTTATCAATATGTGACGATATATATTTAAAAGTTTTCAATATTTTTTTTCTTAAAAAGATTATAATAGTCAATAAAGTTTATTAAAAAAAACAAGGTGAAAACCGATAAGAAATCCATTTGATAAATTGTTAAAACTACACATAAACACAACACTATCAATAAGTAATAATGCTTACCTATTATAAACGTTTTGAATGCTTTAAAGACTTTAGGGATAAAAAGTAATGAAAATGGTAAAAGACAAAAAAACAAATTTAGAAGTGATGAAAACGACATGTATTCCCTAAAGTTAAAATTTAATTCTAATGAATTTTTAATTAATTTTTGAACAGATTCTTCTCTATTAGAATCATGAATAACAGAAGATAACTCCTTTGCTCCTAGGTAAACACTTAAAAAATCAAGTATTTCTTTACTTTTTATTATAAATACTATGATAGTTGCAGAAAACGTCAACCAGGCACGCTTAAAATAAATTAAAAATAATAATGCAGATGCAATAAAAGTACTTCTAGTTAAGTACACATTACTAAAAAAAATACTACAAGATATTAATGTTATAAAAATCAAGTGATCTTTGATATTCCTGTTTTTTTCAACTTCTGTTTTATAAAAAAGAACAAGATAAAAAATAACTGAAAAAGAAAAGAATAATAAAGAGACATAATTGATACTAGCTATTCCAAAACATTCTGATAAATAGGCATAATCATCAAGTCTATTTATATTTAATATGTAAAAATAAATTCCAACTATAATCAATAAAATTGCATTTATTCTAATAGTATTATGTAGCAAATCTATAAGTTTTTTCTCCTTTTTTTTCTGCAATAACATTTTAAAGAAAAACATGGGAGTAAGAGCAGAAAGTATAAGAGCTGAAACAGTGCCCGAATATCCTAAAACATATAAAAAAAAAGCTATTATCATCATTAATAGCATTATTAAATCACTAAAAACCAAGTTATTAGACTTCAGCGAAAACACAAGTAATAATGCTAACACAAGTGAGTAATTAACTTGTGTTATAATTTGATAATAACTCTTAAAAACAAGAGGAATTAAGTGCAAAATCAAAAATAAAAATAATAAGAATTTAACTATTTTCTCTCTATTCATAAGTTGCTAAAATATCCTGAAGAAGTTTTTCTTTAAATTTTAGAAAATCCGTTAAGTAATCCGAGTTTTGAATTTTACTGTTTTCAATTAACTCTTTTATATCTATTCCTGTTCCATCATCAACATGAACTATGTTAGAGCTCAATAAATTTCCAAAATAATTTTCAAGACGTTTTATATCCTTATCTAAAAGTACTGTAGGTACACCATAATCTAATGCATCAAAAAGGCAAGCTGAATTAAAGGTAACATGTAAATTCGCTTTTGTCAAGGAAAACTCTAATGGTTTCAAATTACATATCTCATAATCAACATTATCGTTTGAACCGAATAGATTAGTAAATTCAGAGATAATTTTTTTATTAATCTCAGGATTCTGTATTTGAGATGGATGTAGCTTTATTATGAAGTTATAGCATTGCTTTTCTATCAAGTTTAATAATAACTTAGGAAATACAACTCCTCCTATACTGTTTTCTCTTTCAAATTCCTTGTCATAAAAGGGCTGTAATGTTACTAAAACAGTACTCTTATTACTACTATGTAAATCTATTTTATCGTTTACTTTATATATTTCAGAAAAAAAATATTGATTCAAGTTACCAATTAAAATTGGAGTTGAAAAGTTAAAAATATCATTTTTTTTAATTTTTGAAACAGTATGTTGGTTTCTACAAAGAATATAATCAGGGAAGCCTTCATTATTGATTTTAGATCTTTTACCCATGGAATAATAACTAAACTCATCGTCAAATTCAATGATACCATGTTGAACATCGTAGGTTTTAATTCCCCTCATTTTTGCAGCTAAACAAATTTCTACTGAAGGCTGAATACCAATAATAACCTTAGGTTTAATAACATCTAATAATCTTCCGTAAAATTTAACGATTGGATCTTTTTTGCTATCTTTTAACCTAATAGATCTAAACTTTATTAATCTTACTAAAATTCCCCATACGAAATAAAGATTTAGATTGACCACGTTTCCAAACACTTTTTTCCCGCTATATTTAGAGAAAGGAAGTGCCAAAGTTATACCTGAAACTTTCTGTAATTGTATGTTTATTGAATCAATAAGTGGACTGTAAAGTTTATTTAAAAAATTAACTGGTCTACTATTATCGTGACATAAATATAGAATATCGTGTTGTGTTATTCTTTTTATTGAAACAAAATGTAAAAACCCGTTTACAATCCCTTTAAAACTCATATTTCTTTTAAAGCGATTAATATATCTTAGAAATTTTATCATTTCTGTAAACTACTTAGTAGCCACTAATTTTATTATAAACATCATTTATAAGATCTCTCTGCTCTTCTAGAGAACAGAAATTTATATAATCTGAATTTAAAAATGCTTTTGTTTGGTTAAATAATCCTGGTTTGTAATCCTGTTCAAGACTATAATCAACTTCTACTTCGTTTACTTGTACCGATCCAATTTCTTGAATTTGTAATTTTTCAAATGGCTTAAATATAAGTCTGTGTTTAGGTGTAATTACTTCTAAAAACCATCTTCCTGGACCTTCCCAATTTGCGTGATAAGAAAATAAAGCATCCTTATCAGTAATTCCTGAACCTGTATAAGTTGAACCTGTAGGGTGCCAGTCTAAACTACCTTTTCTATAACTACTCATTTCTTTTGGTTTTCCTGCTAAATAAAAAGCTGTATCAACTACGTGAGTCGAGTTTCCTAAAAACCAATTATTCAAAATTACATCACTGAAATCATATGTTTTTATAACATGTGCCCATTCAGTAAACTCAAACGTTAATGAATTAACTCCCCCATCTTCCTCTATGATTTCTTTAGCTTTTTGAACAGACGCGAAAAACCTTCTATTGTAAGCTAAAACGATTGTTGCATCTTCATACTTTTTTGATTCATTATACAGATGTTCAATTTCTTCTGAAGTTGCCACTCCTGGCTTTTCTAGTAAAATTTTCTTAGCACCATTTTCCAAAAGTGCAATGGTTGTTGATTTTAACGAATCTATACTCGAACCATTTATAAAATGAGAATAATTATTTAAATCATTAATTTCAATAAACTTATCCAAACCACCAATAAAAGTATTCACTTCGAATTCTTTTTCAAATAGAGTTGCATTCTTCTGTCCTCTTCCAACAACATCAAATGGGACGTTCATTCCTTTTAGGACTTTTGCATATTCCTTTGCCATAAATCCAGTCCCTATTAATAATACTTTTTTCATAATCTTTTTTATGTTATTGGGCAAATTGTGTCAGATGAGTTTTTTGCAAATAATTTCTCATTAAAAATCTTAAATAACTCTAAATGAGATTTTTCTGTATCTTTTAATTTTGTTAATTGACAATTATTGTTAAATATATCTTCAATAATCACATTGCTTAACATGCTAGTAGGGATAATCTGAAAATTTTCTCTCCTAACTTTTCCTTTAATTACAGAAACAAATTCCTGAGAATTTTCATTTAGTAAATAAGTATTTTCACCTTTTTGAATATTAATAGTTACTCCTCCTACATATTTTGGCTCTGCAACTAAAAGAATATTATCTAAAGCTTCATTAGTAAATTGCATTGTTCCTGTAAACTCCTTATATATACTTCCTCTCCTATTAGGTTCTTCCAAAACATCAACAATTGCACTTATATTTGAAATCTTATTAGAATCAGAAATATATTGAAAAATATCAATGTAATGAATGGCATTACAACCTAAGCCAAACTCCCCTCCATGAACAGTCATACTTATTTTCCCTTCATTGATTTGACTTAAATCTTTCTTGATTCGATTATAAGCTTCAAAATATCTATTAACAAAATTACAGTATACCTCAGAGTTGGTAGATTCAACTAAATCTAAAATTTCTTTAAACTGATCTCCTGATTGGAAAACAATTTTTTCAATTAAGAATTTTCTATATCCTTTATTTATTAACTCTTTTAATATATTAAATCTTGGAGCTGAAGAAGTAGCTACAACAGCAACATCTAATAAAGGTACATTTTTTAAGTTATCGTACCAAATACAATCTTCTAACTTAGCACCTATCCTAACTAAATTAGTTTGAATGTTTTCCTGAGACAATTCCAAAACATGCACTTCATATTTTGTCTTATCTTGAAGAAAAGCTTGCACATGTCTGCAGCCCATCATCCCAAAACCGACTACTAATACTTTTTTCTTTTGCATAACTTACTTAGTATCCTTTACACCATCTCCAGCAACTGTATGATTCAGTTTCCATTCTCCGTCTACTTTAGACCATAAATGATCTGATCTCCAACTGTCAACAACTTCCCAGAAATAATCTTCAGTAATATCACAAAACTCTAAGAAGGTTTTAAAATACTTCTCAGGAAATTCTCCATCGTATTTTCTTACTAATTGGACACCTTCTTCCCTTGTAATATGACCGTCTCTAATTTCATGTGCTGAATCAGATGTGCATCTACCTAAACCAAATTTAATGTATGCTAAATAATAGTGGAATCCGTCAATTTTATCATCTAAAGAAGCGTACTTAGAATAAGTTCCTTCACTTCTAACTGGATTAGCACTAAAGCCAGTGTTATCAACACAATAATAATAGTTCTCCTGTGGTGTCCATTTTTTATAATAACCATAAAAATGAATCTCAGTTCCCAATGCGTCTAATTCTTCGTTTGAAGGTGGCATATATGGTTTTAAATTATTTTCACTAATTCCATAGTTTACTAAATCCTCTGGTCCAATTCCAGAAAAATAATGCTTCTTATGATCTGATTTATAATCTCTATCTGGTTTGAATGCGTTTTTCATGTCTCCTCCATATTCTACTTCTCCATTTTCACCATACATTATTAGGGGTATTTTATGTTGTACAGCTACTTGTAATGGAAAATTTGTCTGTCCGTAAATGAAAGGCTGAAAAGGATCTCCTAGTATCTCAAAAGACAACTTTGTTAATTGCTTATGTGTTTTACCAGCAGGCTTACCAATTATGTTTGCTAAATCCCCTTCTAATATCATATTTTGAATATTCTGAAAACCAATATCTGTATATAGGTTTGGAGCCCAAGTAACGGTTAATGGGTTCATCCCATATTTATGTTTAAGTTCATGAGCAATATAAGCTGCGTCCTTACCTCCACTACATGGAACTAAGACATCATAAGAACCATCATTCCTCCTATGCCTATCCAAAAGAGTCATTAATTCTCTTTCTCTATCATCCCAATTGATTTCATTTTTCTTAAACTCTGCATAATTACATGCAGAGCACACACCATGCTCATCAAAAGTAATTCTTGGTCTTTGGTTTGATATTGTACATTTTACACAAAACTTTACTTCGTTAGGTAAATTATATCTTTCTTGCGTGTTCTTATTTTCTACTTTCATTTGTTTTGTTAATTATATCTTTAAAGTTTCTATAAATTTTTAATCCTTCCTGACCAGATTTTTCGGGATGAAATTGAAATGCAAATATATTATTTTTATTCAGAGAAGAACAATATTCTACCCCCCCATAATTAGTAGTACTTAACACTTCTTCCTCCTTAACAGAATCAGCATAAAATGAATGTACAAAATACATATGTTCGTTATTATTTATTCCATTTAGAGGAGTATTTTCTTTAAAGCAGTTAATACCATCTGGCACTGTAATATTGTTCCATGTTATTTGAGGGACTTTAACCTTCTCATTGTTTAAAGGGTTAATTATCGGAAATTTTTTACAAACCCCTTGGAAAATCCCTAATCCTTTGGTACTCCCAAACTCCTCACTTTCTGTAAGTAGCAGCTGCATCCCTAAACACACTCCCATCATTGGTTTACCTGAATCCGCGAAATCAATTATCGGTTTAACCAAATCAAGCTTTTCAAGATTAATCATGGCATCTTTAAATGCTCCAACTCCAGGTAAAATAACTGCATCTGAAGATTCTATCACTTTTGAATTGTTTGTTATTTCTGGATTCATCCCAACATATTCACATGCCTTTAGAACACTAAATAGATTACCAATTCCATAATCTATTATTGAAACTTTTGTAGTTCTACTCATAATAAAATAACTTATTATCTAACATTAATATTGCCTTCTGACAAGTATGCTTTTAACTCTTTTATTGTGGTGGTTTTTAAATTTTTTACAGATCTTCCGCTAAGTAAAAAGTCGAAATTTCCTTCCGAAGCTCCGCTCATGTCACCTCTATTATTCTTTATAAAATCATAATGTAACACACCCGCTGTTGATACAGCATCTATATTACAATTTTCAATAACTTCTTTAAAATGTTCTTTTTTACCTGCTCCTCCATGCACTATAAGCGGTACACTAACATTACTGGCAATTTCATTAATCAATTCTTCATCAAAACCTCTACCTGTTCCTTCTCTATCAACTGACGTAATAATAATTTCACCAGCGCCTAAATCTTGAACTTTTTTTGCCCAATCAACAACCTCTACTCCTGTGTATTCTCTACCATTATCAGTAAAGCAAAAATACTTTCCTCCTTCTTGTTTAATAGCCTCAATTGCAACAACTATAGTAGAAGAACCAAATCTTAAAGCTGCTTGTTCTATTACTTTAGGATTCTTAATAGCAGCAGTATTTAATGATACTTTATCTGCTCCTGCTCTTAAAACTTGTTTGATATCATCTAGTGTTCTTAAACCTCCACCTACAGTAATTGGTATAAAGATATTCTCTGCTGTTTGTGAAATAATGTCATGCAGACTATTTCTATCATATAATGAAGCTACTACATCCATAAATAGTAGTTCATCTGCTCCATTTTCATAATAAAATTTTGCGAAATCTGATGGCTTGCCAAGCACTCTTAAACCTTCTAAATGAATACCTTTAACCAAATTAGGTCCTTTAATATCTAATCTAGGAATTATCCTTATTGTCTTCATGTAATCTCTTATTAATAACTGTTTCTGCTATAAGCCAATCAAATTCTGTATCAATATCTATGGAATAAATTGGATCATCCATGATATATTTTTTTATCTTTTTAAACTCTTTAATACTTTTACTTTTTAAAGAGTTAATATTGTAAATGTATATTGAACCATTAAAAGCATAAACTTTTGGCGAATCTTGTCTTCTATTAACTTCTGACTCTTTGCTTTTTTTTAGATACCCTTCATGATCTTCCTCAAAAAGATTGAAATAAGGAGAATCATGTGACTCTTTTACAGATACTAGAAGGTCTAAATTTTCACTCCAGTTATTCAACATATTTTGCAAATCACTTTCTTTTCTAAAAGGTGTTGTAGGCTGCAAAAGTACTAATATATCATAATACAAGCCCTCAGACTCATAAAAGTTAACTGCATGTTGAAGAACTTCATATGTTCCAGCATTATCAGTAGCTAATTCATCAGGTCTTTTAAAAGGTACTTTTAACCCATGTTTTTCAACAGCTGCTATAATTTCATCACTATCGGTAGAAACACAAATATTAGGTTCTTCTGTAAATTTCCTAGAGAAATCTATCGCTCTCTGTATAAGCGGCTTACCCTCAATTATTCTAATATTTTTCTTTGGCACTCCTTTCGAACCGCCTCGTGCAGGTATGACAAACAGTGCTTTCATTAAAATTTTATTCTTTTTACATCTTCTTGAGCCTTTTCAAAATCTTTATGTTTACCTATGTCTAACCAATATTGTCTTGTTGGATAAGAAATAAGCTTCAAGTCTTCTTTTATCAGTTGTTCCATTAAATCCGTACTATTAAAAAATTTGTTTTCAGGGATTTTATCAAGTATTGATCTTTTAATTAAATAGATTCCTCCATTTGAAAAATACGTATAAGTTGGTTTTTCTTTAAAAGATAAAACTCTATTATTTTCAGTCTCCATTACAGCATAAGGAATATCTACATCATAAGGAATAGTTAAAACTGACATGTCAGCATCTTTCTCAATGAAATCCAAGAAAAAATCTTCATAATCTAAATTCGTTAAAATGTCAGAATTTGTTACAAGGACGTAATCATGCTTAAAGTTTTTTATATTACTTACAGCCCCTATAGTTCCAAGAGGATTCCTCTCATAAACATACTCAATGGAAATATTCCTACTACTTCCATTCCCTAAATGTTCTTCAATTTGCTCTCCTAAATATCTCACAGAAATCCAAAAATCGTCAACACCATATTTTCTCAATCTATCTAGGTTGTAATCTATAATTGCCTTGTCTCCAATTTTTAATAATGGTTTAGGTACATTATTAGTTAATGGACGAAGTCTACTTCCTAAACCTCCTGCCATTATAACGGCATCAATCGGTAAATAAGACTCCATCTCTCTGAAGTTTAATATATTTTGAATATTTCTGTTATTATCTATAACAGGAATTAACTCATAGTTTCCTTTTCGCAGCTCAATAATTTGATTAATTGAATAAGAAGATTTTTCAAGATACTTTGATTTTTTATTAGTTACATTCAAAACTTCATCTTCTATTGATATTCCTTTTAAAAGTCCTCTACGAATATCTCCGTCAGTAACACTACCTATTAACTTTTCAGATTCATCTACAGTAAAAAGAATTGTATCAACCCCGACATTACTCAATAATTCAAGAGCTTCTTTTATTGTTTTCTTTTCTTTAATCAAATGTTTTTTGTAGTCCATTTTTTAGTCAATATTTGTATTATGGTATTAACAGTATTTTTTTTGTAATACTTATTACCTCCTTTGTAATTTCTTTTAGATTTAATATTATCAGCTGCCTGTAAAATTTCATCTATTACAAAAGGGACATCTATAATATTCGCACTTCTAAGACGACCTGCTTGCCTGTCTCCAAGATTGATAACGTATTTTTCAAACGAAGCAGCTTCAATAATTCCACTTGAAGTATTACCTAATAAAAATTCTGAGGCTTTCATTGCAGCAAAATAATTCTCTTTACCAAAATTATTAATCAAACTTACTCGATTAGGATAATTATCTTTTAAGGTAAAAAACTCTTGTCTATATAAACTTCCCATAGCATCGGCATTTGGTAAAGTAATGACTATGTGAGTTGACTCAGAAAGAAGCTCTAACGCTTTATATATGACTTTGCTATAGTTTTTGTTACTATCAATATACATTGTTTCTGGATGAACAGTAACAAGGATAAATTTTCCTTCAGGGATGCTAAACTTACATCTAACATTTTCCCATAGTGGCAGCTTCATATTATCAATATTATCAAGACTTAAAGCTCCTACATTATAAACTTTATCTGATGTCCCAATTAAATCTATAACCTTATTTTTAAAGTTTTCAGCAGCTACAAAGTGAATGTTAGAAGCCAAAGTGATTTGATGTCTATAAATATTATCTGTCGCACCTAGAGTTGTTTCTCCCCCATGAAAATGAACAAAATTTACCTGAAATGGGATTCCTGCTTGAACAGCAGCATTCATTTCAAATCTATCTCCCAATGCGAGAACATAATCATAAGAGGAAAATTGCTTCCAGTAGTTTGAAAAATTAATGATAAGTTCACCATAACCTCTGGCTATATCTATAACCTCATCATTTATAGGCATACCTTCTACTTCATGAACTTCGCCAAAATTATCTTTCTTAATAATAGAAACTGTGTAAGCATGTTTTTCTTGTAAGTGCATGCCAAAAACGATTAACGTTAAGTCAATATTTTCTATTAAAGCTAGTTTCTGGAGAAGAGGTTTATATATACCGTAATCAGCCCTCGAACTAGTCAAAACTCCTATTTTCATATTAAATCGTCCCAATTTAATTTGTGGAATTCTTCTAGATTTTTATTTACTCTCATACCTATCACTTTATCCCAATTCATAGATGATATACCATCACCAGGTCTTAACGAAATAAGATCTTTTTCTGTAATTACATCATCTTTTTTTAATTTTCTACTAAGATGAATACTTTTTCGAGCAACACTCTTATTTTTTAACTCACTTTTGCTCGGTTCTTTAATTCCTGATCCCTCCATTGCCTTTTCTATATTCCGAATTGAGCTTACCATCAATTTTAGCTCATCAGGTTCTAATGAAGCTCTATGATCAGGTCCCTCCATATTCCTATCAAGTGTAAAATGTTTTTCAATAACCTTAGCACCTAATGCAACTGCGGCAATTGGAACCTCAACTCCTAATGTATGATCTGAATAACCAATATTAACGTCTAGCTCTTCTTGGATATGTAGCATCGCTCTTAAATTCACATCTTCCATTGAAGTCGGATACTCTGTATTACAGTGTAAAATTGTTAACTTGTTGATGTCAACACCTTCTTTAACGAGAACCTCTACAGCCTCTTTTACCTCCTGAATATCTGCCATACCTGTTGATAATACAATATCAGAAAATAATCGTGCTATTTCTTTAAGGTAGGGTAAATTAGTAATTTCACCTGAAGGAATCTTAGCTAAACGAATTCCCAACTTATACAAAAAACCTATACTTTCAAAATCAAATCCTGTTGATAAAAATTTTACTTTCTTATTTTCACAATAATTTTTTAAGTGATAATGATCCTCATAAGACAACTCCAATTTTCTTAGCATCTCAAATTGACTATCATTATTTTTAGTATTTACCTCTTGATAATCAGCTCTTTTAGCTTTTTTTGTTACAAGTTTACTAGCTTTGAATGTTTGAAACTTAACATAATCAACCCCAGCCTCAGCCGCCACATCAATTAACTTTTCAGCTAATTTAATATCTCCGTTATGATTAACTCCTGCTTCCGCTATTATAAGTGTTTTATTCATCCTTTAATAAATTCTCCAGCACTTATTATACTGTTTTGTTTAATTATTATTCCATTCGACACTGTTGCATTACTCCCTACAAAAGTACCAAACTCAACTTTAGAATCTCCATTAACAACAGCACATGTTGAAATATGGCAATAATCTCCAATACAAACACCGTGTTCAATATTTGCTTTAGTATTAATTATACAATTATCACCTATACTAGCACCAGCTCCAATAATTGCATCATGCATAATTATTGTTCCTTTTCCTACTGAAGAGTGTTTAGAAACATAAGCTCTAGGAGAAATAACTGTAGCTAATTGAGCATTAGAAGCTAATATTTTCTTTGAGATTTTTTTTCTAACTTCATATGATTTTATCTGACCTACTGTAATTAGGAAAAAAGTTTTTTTGTTAACATATTTATCAATCAAATCATCACCTCCTAGTACAGGATAGCCTAAAACATCTTTTTGATCTGTATATGCATCCAGAATTCCTTTTATAAAATACTTCTTCTCTGACTCTACAACATCTATTACAGATATACAGTGCCCTCCTCCTCCTATTAGTATTAATTCTGGTTTTTCCATTCAGACCTTATTATAACCTAACACTACTAGGTATATTAACAACTCTATCTTCCAACCACTCAGAATTAGTAAGTGGTCCTTTAAAATTATTCTCGAACATTGGTAACTTATTCATAAGCTGCCAAATTGGTCTAGTCATGACTCCTGCCTCATTACTTTCTTTTAAAAAAGCATCTCTTTCATTTCTATTATTAAATAGTATAGCATTTAACCAAAAATTGCATCTCTCTTCTTCTCTTTCTTTAAAAAAAGTCACCTCTTTATTTTCAAAAAAATTCATATAGGATTCACCTAATACCCTTTTGTTCTCAAGGAAAAAATCTAATTTCTCTAATTGAGCCAACCCAAGAGCAGCGTTTATATTTGGCATTCTATAATTGAAACCAATATTATCGTGAACATATTCCCACTGATGTGGTACTTTTGCTTGAGTGGATAAATGTTTTGCTTTTGTAGCTAACTCATCATCATCTGTCAAAATAATTCCACCTCCTCCAGTAGTCATGATTTTATTTCCATTAAATGAAATAGCTGCAATTCTACCAAAAGTTCCTAAATGCTTTTCTTTATAAAAGCTTCCCATACCTTCAGCAGCATCTTCCACCAATTCAATATTGTAAGCCTCACAAATTTCAGCGATTTCATCTATTCTACAAGCATGCCCAAATGTATGCATTGGCATACATGCCTTAATTCTGTTATTTGTAACTTTATTATAACACTCTCCGTTTCTTTGTACTGTGTTTTTCTCTAAGAAGTCTTTTAAAGCTAAAGGAGATAATCCCATTGTATCCAAATCTACATCAATAAATACTGGGATAGCATTTGAGTACAAAATACCATTGGTTGTTGCAATAAAGGTTAACGGTTGAGTTAGTACTTCATCTCCTGACTTTACACCTGCTACTAGTAATGATAAATGAAGAGCGTTAGTACCATTAACACAAACAATAGCATGTTTAGACTTTGTATATTCTGCAACTTTTTTTTCAAATAAATCAACAAACTTGCCTACACTGGAAACAAAAGTTGAATCAATACATTCATTTAAATATTTTTTTTCATTCCCAACAAAAACAGGAGCATGTAAAGGAATAAAGTCATTAGTACGAAACTCTTTCCTTATGAAGTTTATAAATTCTTGATACATTACATTTTAGAATCTAAAGATTTTCCTAACTCCTTATGATCGAAGTTCATTAGAAAACCTTTCATTATATTAACAATATCTTCTTTTGTTGTTTTTTCATTATCAAATGCTGATTTTAATGAATGAAACAGTTCATTGACTTCTGACATTTTGCGAATATTCAAATCTGTCACAACACCAAGAGCTTTATATCTATCTAATGAAACTTTCTCATCCTCGGTATAAAATTCTTCATAAGGCTTCTCTCCTGTTGTATTGCTTCCTGAAAAGTGAACTGGATATTTCTTATCAAACTTTTCTGCAGCTTTTTTAATGGCTTCAGCATCAGAAGAACAATAATCAATCTCATACCCATTTTCTTCGAGTAATTTAACAGCCATATTCGAAAAAGTCATAACTTGTTCTTCTTTTAGCTTAGGAAAATATATTTCACCTGTATTACCTAAAACACAAGCTAATAAACAAATCTGCCCACTTTCTTCAGGTGAAACAAAATAGCGTGTTACATCATTAGGAGCTGAAATTGGTTGATGCTTTGAAATTCTTTCTAAAAATCCCTGAGGTAAGGATCCGTTTGAAAAAGCAACATTAGCAAACCTTGCAGTAGTTACTGGATATATCGAAGAATAAGTCATAATTAAGTCTTCCATTATCTTTTTACTACCTCCCATTATATTAACTGGATTTGCTGCTTTGTCAGTTGAAACACAAAAAAAATGCTTTGGTGGGTACTCTACTAATATATCTAATAATTTCTTAGCGTTTAGGACATTATTTTTCATAAGAGCTTCAACTGAAAATAAGTCTTTTTCACTCCTTACATGCTTATGCGCTGAAAAATTTGCTACTATGTCAAATCCACGTCTTTTTTTAAACATTTTAAAAAATACTGGCTGAGCATAATCCATTGGATATGTAACATAATCCTCTGGAACATTAAATTTTTCTGTGCTTCTAATATCTCTAGTAAGTTCTGTTAAACCATTTTCATTGATATCAACAACTACTAGACTTTTTGGTTCAAAAGGCAAAAGAGCACTAATGAATGAACTTCCTATTGTTCCTGCTCCACCAATTACTAATACTGATTTATCTTTTATCCTTTCCGATAATATTGTCTTGTTATTTTCAATATCATCCAAAAACATACTCTCTAATCTTTTAGTTACGAATTTAGATATAAAATTGTTTATACTTAACATTATACTTGTTTGAATTAAGTGTGTTAGTTTTTATTCGTCAAAAAATAATACTAAAGTGTTTTTGTTCTTAAGCTATCATCTAAGATGTTTTTCACATCATAAATTACCGTATTCTCTTTTTTTAACTTCATATAATCTAATGATTTAAACTCATTATGACCAACTGTTACCACTATAGAATCAAATTTTTCTGTTGGCATTAATTTAGTAGAAGTTAAATTGTATTCTTCATGTACCTCCTTCTCATTTGCCCATGGATCATAAATAGTTACATTTACCCCATAAGATTTTAATGATGAAATAACATCGACTACCTTAGTATTTCTTACATCTGGGCAATTTTCTTTGAATGTTATTCCTAATACTAAAACCTTAGCATTTCTTATATGAATATCTTTTTTTATCATCATCTTTATAACCTCAGAAGCGACATAATCTCCCATACTATCATTTAGTCTTCTACCTGCTAAAATAATCTCTGGATGATAACCATACTCTTGTGCTTTTTGAGCTAAATAATAAGGATCAACTCCAATACAGTGCCCTCCAACTAGACCTGGTTTAAATGGTAAAAAATTCCACTTGGTACCTGCAGCTGCTAAAACATCGTGAGTATTAATATCCATTAGCCCAAATATTTTAGCTAACTCATTAACGAAAGCAATATTTATATCTCTTTGAGAGTTTTCAATAACTTTAGCTGCTTCTGCTACTTTAATAGTAGGAGCTAAATGTGTACCGGCTGTTATTACTGATTTATATAAATCATCAACTTTTTTTCCTATTTCAGTTGTAGAACCGGAAGTCACTTTTAATATTTTCTCTACAGTATGTTCTTTATCTCCTGGATTAATACGCTCGGGAGAATACCCTGCATAAAAATCTTTATTAAAAACTAAACCTGAAACTTTTTCTAAAACTGGAACACATTCCTCTTCTGTAGCACCAGGATATACTGTTGATTCATATACTACAATATCATCTTGTTTTAACACTGCCCCTACTGTTTCGCTAGCTTTAACTAATGGGGTTAATACAGGTCTATTATTTTTATCTACAGGAGTTGGTACTGTTATAATGTAATAATTACAGTCTTTAATATCCTCTATAGAAGTAGAACAAAATAAACCGTTAGAATTTGAGGGTTTATCAACTAATACCGATTGTAAAACATCGTCAGCCACTTCTAATGTAGTATCTTTACCAGAAATTAATTCTGCTACACGTTCAGTATTAATATCAAAGCCTATTGTAGGGTATTTAGTTGCAAATAGCCTTGCTAATGGCAACCCCACATAGCCTAAACCAATAACTGCAATTTTTGTTTGTTTCATTTTTATAAGTTTTCCCAATACCACTTTACCGCTTCTTTCAATCCTGATTGAAGAGAAAACTGTGGATTATAATTTAATAGTTCTTTCGCTTTATCTATACTTGACAATGAATATGGAATATCTCCTTGCCTATTAGGCCCATGCTTTGGAATTATATGACTTATTTTTTCATCAAATTCAGAAAGATGTTCTTTTAAGTAAGCAACTAAATCCAATAACGTATTTCTATCTCCATAAGTTACATTATAAACTGTATTTATTGAATTTAGAGCTTCTGTTTCTAAAGAAAGGATATTAGCTTGTACAACATTATCTATATAAGTAAAATCTCTTGAGTATGTTCCGTCTCCATTTATAATAGGAGCTTCCCCTTTCATTAATAAGCTCACAAATTTTGGTATTACAGCTGGATATGCTCCGTTTGGATCTTGTCTACGTCCAAATACATTAAAGTATCTCAATCCTATTGTTTCTAATCCATATGTTTTAGAAAAAACATCAGCATATAACTCATTGACGTATTTAGTAATAGCATAAGGAGATAAAGGCTTCCCTATTTTATCTTCCACTTTTGGTAATGATTCTGAATCTCCATAAGTAGAAGAACTGGCAGCATAAACAAATCTTTTTACTCCAACATCTCTTGAAGCGACTAACATATTCAAGAAACCACCTATATTAACATCGTTAGAAGTTATTGGATCTTTAATTGATCTAGGAACAGATCCTAGAGCTGCTTGATGTAAAACATAGTCTACATCTTTTACGGCCTTTTTACAATCTTCCAAACTTCTAATATCCCCTTCAACTAAAGTAAATTTATCGTTACTAAGAAAATGCTGAATATTCTCTCTCTTTCCTGTTGCAAAATTATCTAAACAAACAACTTCGCTATCCTTTTCTATTAGCTTATCACAAAGATTATACCCTATGAATCCAGCACCTCCAGTAATAAGTATTTTTTTATTTCTAAGTTTATTTTGTTCTTCCACTAATAATTTACTTATTAATTCATTTACCTATCCTATGATACTCTAATCCTTTACTTTCTATATCATAAGCGATATATTGATTTCTACCATCAAAAATTATTGGTTGATTTAACTGCGTTTTTATCTCTTCAAAATCTGGAGATCTAAATTCCTTCCATTCTGTTAGTAAAATCAGTGCATCAGAACCTTTTAACACTTCATATTTTGAGTTACCATATTCAATACTTGACTCATTTTTGAAGTAAAAATTTTTGCACTCATCCATAGCTTTAGGATCATATGCTTTTATCCTTGCTCCGCGTTTTAATAATTCTTTAATTGTATAAATTGATGGGGCTTCTCTCATATCATCCGTCCCTGGCTTAAAAGCAAGACCCCAAAGCGCAAATACTTTATCAGAAAGATCTTCACCAAAAGCATTCACAATCTTTTTTACAATCGCTAATTTCTGTCGGTTATTCACCTCATCAACAGACTTTATTAACTGAGCATTATAATCATTCTCTACCGCTATTTTTTGCAGCGCTTTTAAATCTTTTGGAAAACAAGACCCTCCATAACCTACTCCTGGATATATAAAACTATATCCAATTCTACTATCTGATCCTATTCCTATTCTTACATTATTCACATCTGCACCCACTTTTTCACAAATATTTGCAATTTCATTCATAAATGAAATTTTGGTAGCTAGCATTGCGTTTGCAGCATATTTAGTCATTTCAGCTGAACGAACATCCATAGTAATAAAACGATCATGTGTTCTAAAGAAAGGACTGTATAATTCTTTCATTTTTTTAAACGCAGAATCCGAATCTGAACCAATAACAACTCTATCAGGCTTCATAAAATCATTGATAGCATCTCCCTCTTTTAAAAATTCAGGGTTAGAAACCACATCAAACTCTACAGCCATACCTCTAAGATCTAATTCATTTTGAATAGTCTCTCTTACTTTATCAGCTGTACCAACTGGTACCGTAGACTTATTTACTACTAATATTGGATTATTAATGCTCTTTCCTATTTCTGAAGCTACATTTAAAACATGTTGTAAATCGGCTGAACCATCTTCTCCCATTGGAGTCCCAACAGCTATCATTGCAATATCAGCATTCTTAATAGCTGCATCAAAATTAGTAGAGAAAAATAAATTTTGTTTAGAAACATTTTTTTTAACCATATCTTCTAACCTAGGTTCGAAAATAGGAATGATTCCTTTATTTAAATTATCTATCTTAATTTTATCGACATCAACACAAGTCACTCGATTACCCATCTCTGAAAAACATGTTCCAGAAACTAGTCCAACATAACCTGTCCCTATTACAGTTATATTCATAGAATTATTTGTCCTTACCTTTTAAACTTTCTTTTTCATGAACTACTTTTCGTAATCCACTACTTGAAAATCTATGTTCTCTTGTGTTAAAATATAATTTGATTCCTTTTTTTTCACAATAATCTCTTCCGGTAAATTTTTTATTAGCATACTCCTCTCCAATAATTCTTACGTCAATTTTAAATGAATGTAAAATATCTTCGAGATCTTGCTCTGTAGTGTAAGGTATAATCTCATCAACGTACCTACAGCCTTTCAATTGAATATACCTTTCTACAATAGATTGAACGGGTTTATTCTTATCTGGTCTGTCTTGGGAAGGATCAGTTTGAAGGCCACAGATTAGATAATCGCATTGGCGTTTTGCCTCCTCAAGCATTTTTATATGTCCTGCATGAAGTAAATCAAACGCACTAAAAGTTATACCTACTTTCATAATCTATTTTCTTTTAAGCAACAAATATATTAAGTTATTCTATAAACTAAAGTTTTTTTCCGTTTTATTAATGTTTTGTTTACAAGTACATCTTAAATTAATAGTTGAGTATTTTCTCAACAATCATAGTAGAACTATTACCATTTCCATACAGTAATACATCCCACATTTCACATTGATTCTGAATTTCTTTATTCAAATTATTTAAATCTTCAAAAAGTAATACGTTACCATTATTCTTTAAAGTTTCAACCCACTCTGTTTCAGTTCTTATGGTAACACATTTTTTCTTAAGCCAATAGGCTTCTTTTTGCATTCCTCCACTATCAGTAATTAATCCTTTAGAATCATTTAAGTAAGACAAATTATCTATATATGATTGGGGTTCAATGAAATTTATATTTTTATATGCTTCTAAATCCAACCCAAATAATTTAGCATTGTTTCTTGTTCTTGGATGCAGCGACATAACTACAGGCTCATTTAACTTGTTTAAAACTCCTAAAACATAACTTAACCTTTCCTTTTTATCTGTATTATATGGTCTGTGGATAGTAGCATAATAATAGCTGTTCTTAGCAGAAGTTTCTATTAATAGATTTTTGTCTTTAATATAAAAAACCAAGTCTTTCATAATATCCCCTACCTCAAAGACATTTTTAAAAATCCCTTCTTTTTCTAAATTTTTTGTTGCTGTAGTAGAAGGTGTAAAAAGGCAGTTCGATACATGATCAGTAAGAATTCTATTGATCTCTTCTGGCATTTTTTTATTAAAACTCCTTAATCCAGCTTCTATATGAAATACAGGTACATGAATTTTAGAAGCCACTAAAGCACCTGCTAAAGTAGAATTAGTATCACCATACACAACAACTCCATTGGGTTTTTCTTTAAGTAAAACCTCTTCAATTTCTACCATCATTTTAGCCGTTTGAGCTCCATGGTTCCCACTCCCTACATTAAGCATATAATCGGGTTTTTTCATCCCCAATTGCTCAAAAAAAACAGCACTCATATTTTCATCATAATGCTGTCCTGTATGTATTGTTACTAAATCTAGTTTACCATCACATGCTTTTTCAAACGGAAAATGTTTAATAAATTGAGGTCTAGCTCCTATTATCGCTATAACTTTCATGTAGTTATTTTATCTATTAAAAGGGTGTGGTTCCAAATTTTTAGAAGCAAAAGGATGATAATCTCCTATTAAACCTTTTGGCTGAGCATTTCTAATCTCATGAACGATTTCAATTGCTTGTCTAGCATCCTCTAGTCCATATCCGTTCCCTTCAAGAATCCCTTCATAAACCTTAGTATGTAAATCAGTAAAACCACCCGAAAACTCTAACTCTTCACCTTCTATTTTTATAGATCTAAACGTCCTTTGCCCTGTATTTTTAATTTCTTCTGGTAAAGCATTATAGTTTATTGACAAAAACCAACGAACTCTCGCTCTTTTAAACTCCAGATACCCTGCTGCTCTATCATGCGTATGCACGTGAACAGTGTTAGATTGTATATCTCCAAAAATCCAAGACAACATATCGTAAAAATGTACACCTATATTAGTGGCGATCCCTCCAGACTTAGACTGATCTCCTTTCCATGAGGTATAATACCAATTCCCTCTAGAAGTTAAATACGTTAAGTCGATGTCAAATATTTTATCTTTTGGAGCGTTATTAACCTTTTCTTTAAGCTTCAAAATACTAGGATGCATTCTTAATTGAAGAATATTCCAGATTCTCTTTCCAGATTCCTTTTCCATTTTCTGAAGTGCATCTATATTCCATGGATTTAAAACCAATGGTTTCTCACAGATTGCATCCGCGCCTCTTCTTAATGCCATTCTAATATGTGAATCATGCAAATAATTTGGAGTACAAATACTCATATAATCAAGCATTTGCCCTTTGTCATACTTCAATTTTTCAAGATATCGATCAAAACGTTCTATTTCAACAAAAAAATCAGCATTTGGGAAATAGCTATCCATAATACCCACACTATCAAATTTATCTAATGCAGCTACAAGCTCATTACCTGTATCTTTAATAGCTTTTAAGTGTCTCGGAGCTATATAACCTGCCAAACCTATTAACGCAAATTTTTTCATTTACAACGTTTTATCTTTTACATCGTTACTTAATACATTTTTCACATCATACACGACCGATTTTTCCTTTTTCAGTTTAACAAAGTCTATCTTTTTAAACTCGTTATGAGCTACGGCTAATAAAATCGCATCAAATCTTTTACTTGGAATCTCTTTGACTGAAGTAAGATTGTATTCTCTCTTCACTTCATTAGGTTCAGCCCATGGATCAAACAACGAAATATTCATCCCGTAATCATCTAATGCTGTAATAACATCAACAACTTTCGTGTTTCTTACATCAGGACAATTTTCTTTGAATGTAATTCCTAATACTAAAACATCAGCTCCTTTTACATGAATATCATTCTTTATCATCAGTTTTACTAAATCAGAAGCTACATATTCTCCCATGCTATCATTTAATCTTCTTCCTGCTAAAATTATTTCTGGATGATAACCAAACTCTTGTGCTTTTTGTGCTAAATAATATGGATCAACACCAATGCAATGTCCTCCAACCAAACCAGGTTTAAACGGAAGGAAATTCCATTTTGTACCCGCTGCTTCCAAAACATCATAGGTGTTAATATCCATCAAACTAAATATTTTAGCCAATTCGTTAACAAAAGCAATATTAATGTCTCTTTGAGAATTTTCTATCACTTTAGCAGCTTCAGCTACTTTAATAGTTGGAGCTAAGTGTGTTCCAGCAGAGATTACGGATTTATACAATTCATCTATTTTCTTACCAATATCTGGTGTTGAACCTGAAGTTACTTTTAGGATTTTATCAACTGTATGCTCTTTATCCCCAGGATTAATTCTTTCAGGAGAATAACCAGCAAAAAAATCAATATTAAATTGAAGTCCTGATACTTTTTCTAAAACAGGAACACAATCCTCCTCTGTTGCACCAGGATATACTGTCGATTCATAAACTACAACATCTCCTTTTTTAAGAACACTTCCAACAGTTTCACTCGCTTTAATTAAAGGAGTTAAAATAGGACGATTATTTTTATCTACCGGAGTAGGCACAGTAACTATGTAGTAATTACAATCTTCTAATGCTTTTATATCTGTTGAACAAAACAATCCTTTTTCGGCAGAACCATTAGTTATAACAGACAACAACAAATCGTTTTCAACCTCTAAAGTTGAATCAACTCCTTTCATTAATTCATCTACTCGATTTTGATTTATATCAAAACCAATAACTGCATATTTAGTTGCGAATAATCTAGCTAAAGGTAATCCCACATAGCCTAAACCAATTATTCCAATTTTAATTTCGTTCATAAAAAATTATTACAAATTTTCCCAATACCAGTTCACTGCTTCTTTCAATCCTTCTTCCAGTGAAAATACAGGATTGTAATTTAGCAATTCTTTTGCTTTGTCAATACTTGCCAATGAATGAGGAATATCTCCCATTCTGTTAGGACCGTGCTTTACTTCAATTTTTTCGATTGAATTATCAAATTCTGATAAATATTTTTTTAAGCAACTAACTAAATCATTCAAAGTATTTCTCTCTCCGTAAGCTACATTGTATACAGTATTAACTGCTTTGTTATCCTGAACAGTTAGTGCTAATAAATTAGCCTGAATAACATTATCTATGTAAGTAAAATCTCTAGAGTAATTCCCATCACCGTTAATTACAGGAGACTCTCCTTTCATAAATTGACCAACAAACTTTGGAATTACTGCAGCATATGCCCCATTAGGATCTTGCTTTCTACCGAAAACATTAAAGTATCTTAATCCTATAGTTTCTAAACCATACGTTTTAGAGAAAACATCAGCATACAATTCGTTTACATATTTAGTAATTGCATAAGGAGACAACGGTTTTCCGATTTTATCTTCTACTTTAGGTAAAGTTTCTGAATCACCGTAAGTAGATGAACTCGCAGCATATACAAATCGCTTGACACCTTCATCTCTTGAAGCCACCAACATATTTAAAAAACCAGTTACATTAACCTCATTAGAAGTAATAGGATCTTTAATTGATCTTGGTACAGAACCTAAAGCAGCTTGATGTAAGACATAATCAACACCTTGAACTGCCTTACTGCAATCATCTATATTACGAATATCACCTTCAATTAGTTTGAAGTTTGGATTAGCTTGTAACTTTTCTATATTTTCTCTTTTACCTGTTGCAAAATTATCCAAGCAAACTACTGAATTTTCTCTTTGCAAGAACTCTTCACAAAGATTAGAACCAATAAAACCTGCTCCACCAGTAACTAAAATTTTTTTATTTGAAAGTTGAATACGCATATAATTAGGAGTAATTATTCCAATAAGCAAACCTACAAAATCTAACGTAAAGAATATAATGAAGTAAAATAAAAAAGCCTTCAGTTTCCTGAAGGCTTTTGTGGGCGCGAAGGGATTCGAACCCCTGACCCCTTGGGTGTAAACCAAGTGCTCTGAACCAACTGAGCTACGCGCCCGAATAGCATTTAAGGTTGTGGGCGCGAAGGGATTCGAACCCCTGACCCCTTGGGTGTAAACCAAGTGCTCTGAACCAACTGAGCTACGCGCCCTTATTTGCTATTGCGGATGCAAATATAACACAGTTTTGAATTCTGACAATGTTTTTTTCATTTTTTTATTTATAAAACTTCAGCTACGGTAAATGTACTTCCTCCAACAAATACTAAATCAGCCGGAGAGCTATTTCTAACCGCCTCATCATAAGCACTTAAAACACTATCATAACTATCCCCTAGCAAACCATACTTCTTTGATTTATTTTTTAAAATTTCAACAGAAAGACCTCTAGGTATATTAGGTTTAGAGAAATAATAGGTTGCGCTTTTAGGAAATAATGGTAAAATTTCATCTAAATCTTTATCTGAAACTACTCCTAAAACCACATGTAAATTATCATAATTTTCTTTTTCCAATTGTTGCAACACATAAGTTAATCCTTCTTTATTATGCGCTGTATCACAAATTACTTTAGGTTTTTCGCTTAAGACTTCCCACCTTCCCCTTAATCCAGTATTATTTTTAACATTTAATAAACCATTGACTATATGATTAGGTTTTATTACAAAACCTTCTACTTTTCCTAAAGCTGCAACAGCCGTTTTTGTATTGTGCTTTTGATAACTTCCTAACAAATCAGTCTTATATTCTTCTTTTACCTCGTCGGAAGCAAAAATAATTTCAGCATTACACTCTTGCGCTTTTGCTTTAAAAACTTCTTGAATTTCAATTTGCTTTTCTCCGATAACTACTGGGATAGTATGTTTTATAATACCCGCTTTTTCAAAAGCTATTTTTTCTAAAGTATCTCCCAATATTTGAACATGATCCATTCCTATATTGGTAATCACCGATATTTCTGGAGTAATAATATTTGTTGAATCTAAACGACCTCCTAATCCAACTTCAATAACAGCAACATCTACCTTCTCTTTTGCAAAATATTCGAAAGCCATACCTACCGTCATTTCAAAAAAAGAGAGCTGATTTTCTTCAAGAAAAGATTTATTTTTCTCTAAAAATCCAACTACATTCTGCTCTGAAATTTCAGCACCATTTATTCTAATTCTTTCTGTAAAACTCTTTAAATGAGGAGAAGTATACAATCCAACTTTATAACCTGCTTCTTGCAATACGGAAGCAATCATATGACTCGTAGAACCTTTTCCATTTGTTCCTCCAACATGAATTGACTTAAATTTTTTTTCAGGATTATGTAAATGATTAGAAAGTTTTTTAGTATTTGTTAAATCTTTCTTGTAAGCGGTTTTACCTATATTCTGGTACATAGGCAACTGCTTAAACATCCAATCAATTGCTTCTTGGTATGTCATATTGTTATTTAGATAATGAAAATTTGTAAATTATTGTTCCCACTTGAGTTTCGGGAGCTTTTCCATCTGCGTTCCATTTTGTTTTAAGCGCCGCTTTTTTAGCTGCATCAAACAAACATGGAGCGGAATTTGTAGTGCCTTTTGCTCCTGGTTTGGCTTCAATAACATTTCCGTTTTGATCAACCTTAATGGTTACAGAAACGGTTCCTTCTTCTTGGCAATCGGGTTTTTCGATAGGTTTAGATAATGCTTTTCTTCCTGATAAAT
Organism: Tenacibaculum skagerrakense; assembly: GCF_004345825.1. GTDB lineage: Bacteria > Bacteroidota > Bacteroidia > Flavobacteriales > Flavobacteriaceae > Polaribacter > Polaribacter skagerrakensis. The sequence continues at coordinate 29,646 of NZ_SLXM01000010.1, read as the reverse complement.
TATAATTACCTCCTGAACCTCCTCCAGTATTTCCATAATACTTATTTGCATCAGGGTCACCTTTTTTATCTCCTTTTACACCTTGCTGTGTATCATCTCCTTCTCCTTTTACATTATCTCCGTCTGGAGAATTTCCTTTTAACAAACTATTTAAAGCATCTGTTGCTGCTTTTGATGGTTTAGACTTAATTTTCTCTTTTTTCTCTTCTTTTACAACTTCTTTCTTCTCTTCAGTTTTTTCTTCTACCTTTTCTACAACAGGTACATCTTTAGCAGTATCATCTGTTAAGATTTCTTCATTAACCTCTTCTTTAGGAGTTTCTTGAACTTCCTCTTTAATTTCTTCCTGCTCTTCTTTAACCTCTTCTGTTTTTGGTTGATCTGCCTTAACTTTTTCTACTGGTTGGCCACTTCCTGCATCAGAATCACCAAAATTAATAGCAACTCCATATTCGATTGGTGGATCCATATATCTCATACCAAAACCATACATTACAAATAGTAACAATAACAATATAATAGAAGTTATAATTGCCGATTTCCTTTTATGTATAGTATCAAATAATTGCATATTCTACTTGCCTTTAACAGCCAAAATCATTTTTAATTTATTCCTATTAGCAATATCAATAACTCTCATTACATTTTTATAAGGAACATTTTGATCTCCTCTGATAACTATTGTTTTTTCTTTGTTAGCCCCTACCTTAAGTAGCAATTCCTGTTCCAAACTAGCTGATGAAACTTTAGATTTATCGATGTAAAAATCAGAATCTTTAGTAATTGTAACAGCTACAGAAGTTTTATTTTCTGTTTTTCCTCCTGCTTTTGGTAATAATACATCAATGGCACTAACTGTAACCAATGTAGAGGTCAGCATAAAAAATATCAATAACAGAAATACAATATCTGTCATTGAAGACATATTAAAATTTGGATCTACTTTATTTCTACCTCTTAAATTCATTATATAGGTTCATTTAATAAATCTAAAAACTCTACTGACTTTGCTTCCATTTGATATACCACTTTATCGGTTCTAACCACCAAATGGTTGTAAGCAATATAAGCAACAATTCCTACGATTAAACCAGCAACTGTAGTTGTCATTGCTGTATATAATCCATCAGACAACATTTTAATATCTATTTGTCCTCCTGAATTAGCGATTTCATGAATAGCTACGATCATACCAATTACAGTTCCTAAGAAACCAATCATTGGAGCAGCTCCTGATATTGTTGCTACTACAGAAACATTCTTCTCTAATTTATAAATTTCTAACTTTCCAGCGTTTTCAATTGCCGTATTAATATCTTCTAAAGGCTTTCCTATTCTAGAAATTCCTTTACCTATTAATCTTGAAGTAGGACTATCTGTATTTGAACATAATGCTTTTGCTGCCTCTAACTGACCATTTAAGACAAAATCACGAATTTGATTCATAAAATCTTTATCAACTTGTGCAGCTGCTTTGATTGCAAAAAAACGTTCGAAATAAATGTACAGTGCCACACCTAAAAGCACAAACAATAAAGCTATAATTATTTGACCTCCAACACCTCCATCTTTGATTAATTGAAATATTGATAATGTTTTTTCTTGAGTATTTTCGTCTAAAACTTCTTTAGCAACTTCTTGAATATATAAAAGCATAAAACAGATTTGATGTAATTTATTAAACGTTTTCTTTTGATTAAAAGTATAAAAAATAAATCCTGAATTCTAAAAATTCAGGATTTTAATATTTCTTTATGATTGAACTATTAAAGCATTAATTTAACTAAAATATACCCCAATCCTCCTAGTACAATTGTATACGGTAATGCCATCTTTACCATTTTCCCGTATGATAAGTTAATTAATGGTGCTAGAGATGATGTTAACAAGAATAAAAATGCTGCTTGTCCATTTGGAGTGGCTACACTAGGTAAGTTAGTTCCAGTATTAATAGCAACTGCTAATTTTTCAAAATGCTCTCTAGTAATTACACCATTCTTAAATGCTGTTTCTACCTCTCCAATATATACTGTTGCCACAAAAACATTATCACTTATTGCTGAAAGGAATCCATTAGCTATATAAAATAAACCAGGTTGAGAAGCTGGGTCTTGATTCAATGCCCAATCAATAATAGGTTTAAATAAATGCTGATCATGAATCATCGCTACAATTACGAAGAAAACCACTAATAAACCTGTAAATGGTAATGCTTCTTCAAAAGCGTGACCTAGTTTATGCTCATCAATAATCCCCATGAAAGCAGTTTGCACAATAATTAATGCTAAACCAATAAAACCAACAGGGGCAATATGTAATGCTAAACCTAAAATTAAAAGTACTGCTGAAACACCTTGAACTAAAAGTCCATATTTTTCTTTATCCGTTCTTCTCTTATCTTCTTCAATAGTATATTGTTCAATAATTTCAGCTGCAACATTTGGCAGTTTAGTTCCAAAACCAAACCAACCTGTTGTCTCTAACACCACTGTTGTTAACAATCCCGCCGCTAAAACTGGAATAGTTACTGGGGCCATTTTGATGAAAAAATCAATAAAATCCCAACCTAAGCGTTCTCCAATTAATAAATTTTGAGGCTCTCCTACTAAGGTACAAACCCCTCCAAGTGCAGTACCTACAACACCATGCATTATTAAACTTCTCAGAAAACTACGGAACTGCTCTAATGTTTCTCCGCTCAACTCTTTTCTATCTAAAATTCCGTCTGCATCATAATCAGCAGCAGCACTAGAATGAATTTTATGGTACACCCCATAAAAACCAACAGCTACACTAATCAATACAGCTGTTACGGTAAGAGCATCTAAAAAAGCAGATAAGATAGCTGCTAAAAAAACAAATAAAAGCGATAAGATTAACTTAGACTTTATTTTGGTAAACACTTTACTGAAAATATACATTAGTAATGGTTTCATAAAGTAAATACCAGCTACCATGAATACCAATAACAAAACTACTTCTAAATTTTGGTCTACTTCATGGTATGCGTTTTTAGGCGTTGTTAAACCTAGCGCCAAGGCTTCTATTGCTAACAATCCTCCTGATTGTAATGGATAACACTTCAACGCCATTGCTAGTGTGAATATAAACTCACCTATAAACAACCAAGCAGTTATTGTTTTTCCCAATACAAAAAAGGAAAACACATTAAAAATTAAGAAACCTATAATGGTCATTTTAAACCATTTGGGGCTATTTCCTAAGAAATGTTTCAACATAATATACTTTTATTTTAAGTTAATTCTTTTAGCGCTATTTCAAACGCCGTCTCACTTATACCTGTCTTCGAAGAATTTTTAGCATAAGCAATTTCTAAAGCTTTTCGAATTGTGTTTGATGTATCGTGGAAAATAGCTTCATCATTCATTGAAACCCTTTTTTCCATGAAATAAGCAAAAACTCTTGCCATTCCACAATTCGAAATAAAATCTGGAATTAAACTTACCTTTTTGTCAGTCTCTTCCATTATAGGTCCGAAGAAAATTTCTTTATCAGCAAAAGGAACATTTGCACCACAAGAAACCACCTCTAAACCACTATTAATCATTTGATTAATTTGCTTTTCTGTTATTAATCGAGAAGCTGCACAAGGTGCGAAAATCTCACAAGGAAGATTCCATACTCTAGCATTAATTTCCTCGAAAGGAATCATGTTTTCTGCTACTAAAGTATTTCCATCTTTATTAAGGAAAAGTTCTTTTATTTCTTCAAATGTGAACCCTTCTTCTTTAATTACTCCTCCAACTCTATCTATTATCCCAACAACTTTAGCCCCCATTTGAGCTAAATAATAAGCTGCTGCTGAACCAACATTACCAAAACCTTGTACTACTGCTCTTTTTCCAACAACACTTCCTCCGTATATATTGTAATAATGCTTTACTGCTTCAGCAACACCGTAACCAGTGATCATATCTGCTACAGTATACTTTCTTTGAACTGATGGAGAATAGTGCTCGTTTTCTAACACTTTAATTACTCCGTGACGTAACTGCCCTATTCTGTTTATTTTATCGGCCTCTGATGGTTTAAAGTGTCCGTTAAAAACTCCTTCTTGCGGATGCCAAACTCCGCAATCTTCTGTGATTGGAATTACTTCATGGATTTCATCAACGTTTAAATCACCACCAGTACCGTAATAATTTTTTAACAATGGAGATACAGCTTGGTACCATCTTCTTAAAACTCCTTCTTTTCTTGGATCATGCGGATCAAAATTAATTCCAGATTTTGCCCCACCAATAGCAGGACCAGAAACTGTAAACTTCACTTCCATAGTTTTAGCAAGTGACATTACTTCATATTTATCTAATCCTTTACGCATTCTTGTTCCTCCTCCAGCAGCACCACCTCGTAAAGAGTTGATTACTGTCCATCCTTCTGCATCAGTTTCAGAGTCTTTCCAATTAAAAACTATTTCTGGTTGTTTTTCTTCGTATTTTTTTAATAATTCTTTCATGATTTAAAATAAGTTAAGGTTTGTTTAAAAAAGTTTGGTTGTGTGTTTTGTTTTATTTTTAAATCATGTAAGCTAAAGTTGTGTCATTTTCGTTCTTTTTAAAAGTTTTATCTTATTTCGCAAACTTACCAAAAAAATAGTCTTTTAGTATTACAAATAGTAATACAAAAATTCAAAAAGATATTTATTACTTGTTTCTTTTTAAATCTGCTGGCAATTTAGCAAGGAAACTTTTAACACAAAAAAAGTTTCCTAAGTTTCTTTCTTATTTAACATTAATTTATGAATTCATTACAATCACTCTTTTGGCATAAAACTTTTTCCCGAAGAATGATCTTTTAAGGCTCCTGTTACAGAACTTAAACAGTTTATTTCATTCCTATCTTTTAACAATCCTAGTAATGCAAAAATTAAAGCTTCCTTAAATTCAATAATATTAGCATCTGATTGGATTATTTTTGTTTCAGAATATTTTTCTATTTGCTGAATTAAATAACTATTATAAGTACCTCCTCCTGTTACCAATACACTCTTGGAACCATTAAGAACCTTTCCTATTTGTTGTGCACTATGTATTACAAATGTTTTTAAAATAGATGACACTTGCGTTTCTAAATTGTTAATTAATGGGAACACATATTTCTGAACCCACTCTAAACCTAAAGATTTAGGAGGATTCTTATGATAAAAATCCAAATCATTTAATTGCTTAAGTAATTCTTCGTTCAAGTTCCCTTCAGAAGCAATTATTCCATTTTCATCATACTCTAAACCAATCTTTTTAGTGTAATGGTTTAATACAATATTTACAGGGCAAATATCAAAAGCGACTCTTTTATCATTTCCTTTGAAAGATACATTCGCAAAACCTCCAAGATTTAAACAATAGTCATATTCTGAAAATAGCAATTCATCGCCAATAGGAACTAAAGGTGCTCCTTGACCTTTTAGCGCTACATCTTGCGTTCTAAAGTCGCAAATAACTTTTAGATGAGTAACATTTGCTAATGTTTGCCCATCTCCTACTTGTAGTGTAATTCCTTTATCTGGTTGATGAAAAACAGTATGACCATGGGAAGCGATAAAATCTACCGAGTCGATTTTATTCTCTTTGATAAACTCGTTAGTCATTTCTCCGAGGAGCCGACCATAATCAATATCTAGGGTTGCTAATTCTTTTTTTGATTTATTTATAGCTGTTTGAAGTCTTACTTTCCAATTTTGTGAATACGATTTAGTTTCACTGTAAATTATTTTGAAATCTTTATAGTTTGATTCATTAAATTTTACATATACCAAATCTAATCCGTCTAGTGAAGTTCCGGACATTAATCCGATAACATATTTATACTCATTCTGCATAAAGTAAAAATATAAAAGCTTTTGAAAAAATAATATTAAAGGAGTATCTTTGGGAACATTTTTTAAGAATAATTTATAACTACAACGATTTAGAATGGATTTTAATCTTACAGAAGAGCATTTAATGATACGTGATGCTGCTCGCGACTTTGCACAAAATGAATTATTACCAGGCGTTATTGAAAGAGACGAAAAACAACAGTTTCCTGACGAATTAGTTAGAAAAATGGGAGAGCTTGGATTTATGGGTGTTATGGTAGATCCAAAGTACGGAGGAAGTGGAATGGATACAATTTCTTACGTATTAATTATGGAAGAGCTTTCTAAGATAGACGCTTCTGCTTCTGTAATGGTATCTGTAAATAACTCTTTAGTTTGCTATGGTTTAGAGGCTTATGGTAGTGAAGAGCAAAAACAAAAATATTTAACAAAATTAGCAACAGGTGAATCTATTGGTGCTTTCTGTTTAAGTGAGCCTGAAGCTGGATCGGATGCAACTTCTCAAGCAACAACTGCGGAAGATAAAGGAGATTACTATTTATTAAATGGAACTAAAAACTGGATTACTAACGGAGGACGTTCTGATGTATATTTAGTAATTGCTCAAACTGATAGAGCTAAAGGACATAGAGGAATTAATGCTTTCATCGTAGAGAAAGGAATGGAAGGTTTCCATATTGGTCCTAAAGAAGATAAGTTAGGAATTCGTGGTTCTGATACGCACACTTTACAATTTAATGACGTAAAGGTTCCAAAAGAAAACAGAATTGGTGAAGACGGATTCGGATTTAAATTCGCAATGAAAACTTTATCTGGAGGACGTATTGGTATTGCTGCTCAAGCTTTAGGAATTGCTTCTGGAGCTTATGAATTAGCTTTAAAGTACTCTAAAGAGCGTAAGGCTTTCGGAACTGAGATTTGTAACCACCAAGCGATTGCGTTCAAATTAGCCGACATGTATACTGATATTACAGCTGCTCGTCATTTAGTAATGCAAGCTGCTTGTGATAAAGATGCTGGAAACAATTATGATCGTTCTGGAGCAATGGCTAAATTATATGCATCTAAAGTAGCAATGGAACATACAGTGGAAGCTGTTCAAATTCATGGTGGAAATGGTTTCGTAAAAGAGTACCATGTTGAGCGTTTAATGCGTGATGCAAAAATTACTCAGATTTATGAAGGAACTTCAGAGATTCAAAAGATTGTAATTTCTAGAAGCTTAATTAAGGAATAGTTTCAAACTTACTATATTTTCAAAAGCTCATCATTATTGATGGGCTTTTTTGTTTTTAGTTTGTAATACAACGAAGAATAAATCTTACCTTTAAAGATATAAATCAACCTTATAAATCTTTTCAAGAATATCTAAAAAAAAGGAAAGTCTAATCGGGTACTTTTTCTTTTAACTTCTTGATTTATTTAATTACCAACATGAAAAAAAATACCTTACTACTACTCGCTATTTGTTTCAATTGTACATTATTTGCTCAAAACTATTTAGATGCTAAAGAATCTGACCCAACTAAAATGGGTTGGATGAAAGGGTTTCCAACTTCAGATAAAACATTAGTCCTTGCATCAGATGGAAGTTTCTTTAAATTTCCTGCTTTGCGTTATAGTGTTTGTCATATGCGACAATTTCTACCAACTACTGAAGTTTCAGCAGCTCAAAAGAATCGGTATAAATTTAAAGTTAAACTAGACAATAACATTGACCAACTCAAATTTATTCCAACAAATAGTAATCAAAAAATGACATGGTCTGAGTCTCTTTATAAAAATTATACTGATGGAATTCTAATTCTTCATAAAGGAAAAATAGTTTATGAAAAATATTTTGGTGCTCTAAAACCTGAAGGTGTACATGCAGCTATGTCGGTAAGTAAAACCTTCACAGGAACTTTAGGAGCAATGTTAGTAGCTGAAGGTTTATTGGATGAAAACAAGACTGCAGATTTTTATGTACCTGAATTAAAAAACAGTGCTTTTGGAGACGCTACAATTCGTCAAATTTTAGATATGACAACAAGTCTAAAGTATAGTGAAGATTATTCTGATCCAAAAGCAGAAGTATGGATTTTCTCTGCTGCTGGAAATCCTCTTCCAAAACCCAAAAATTATTCAGGTCCGAAAAATTATTTCGAATATTTACAGACAGTACAAAAAGATAAAGGAAATCATGGAGAAATATTTGCGTACAAAACCGTAAATACAGACGTTATGGGTTGGATAATATCTCGAGTTACAGGAAAAAGTTTAACTCAATTACTTTCTGAGAAAATATGGAAACCTTTAGGAACTCATATAGATGGCTATTACCAAGTAGATGCTTCTGGAATTGCCTTTGCCGGTGGAGGATTTAGCGCAAACATACGTGATATGGGAATGTTTGGTGAAATGATTCGTAAAAATGGATACTTCAATAAAAAACAAATTTTACCGAAATCCTTAATTGAAGACATTATGAATGGCGGAAGTCAAGAAGCTTTTAGAAAATCTGTATACTCTTCTTTGAATAACTGGAGCTATAGAAATATGTGGTGGATTACACATAATGAAAATGGAGCTTTTGCTGCTCGTGGAGTACATGGTCAAACAATTTATATTAATCCAGCAGCAGAAATGGTTATTGTACGTTTTGCGTCTCATCCTGAAGCAAAAAACTCAAAAATTGACCCAACCTCTCTACCTGCTTACCAGGCTGTAGCTGACTATCTTATAAATAAATAAAACTATGAGGCCAAAAAACACAATAAAAGTTAGTCTTTTGTTTATTGCAATTTTCCACGTCGCATCAATTACATCTCAAGAAAAAAATCCATTATTATTTTATAAATCGTCAAAAACAGAATTACGAGGACATGTTCAAACCGGAATTAATTTAGTAGCAGAAACAAATTTGTTTTGGAATCTCGCAGATACACCATCGTTAGATTTTGATTCAGACACCCAATGGGTTGAATCATATTTAAAGCCTGGAATTAGTTTTTCATATGGTATTGATTCTAATAATAAATTGTACACAAAAGTTTCTCTTGTCGGTTCTCATACATTAGGGACGGATGCTTTTGACGAGGGTAATAATGGGCAAATTACTTTAGAAGAGGCCCACATAGGATTTAGCTCAAAACTATCTGATAATTTTTCACTAAAAACAGTTTTGGGTTCACAAGAGTTAAAACTGGGTACAGGAATGCTAATAGCTAATGGAGCGTCAAGTGGTTTTGAAAGAGGAGCTTTAAAATTCGGACCTAGAAAAGCATGGCAATATGCGGGACTTTTAGAAATGAACTATAAAAAACTAAACAGTAAGTTTTTCTACTTAGCACCAAACGAATTGCCTTCAAATGATACTGATAATGCGCTAATAGGTTCTGATATTAATTACTTCACCTCAAAAAACAGTTATATTGGATTATCCTATATTAATGTTGTTTCATCACAAGCTCCCTATCCGAAAGCTGCTCCAAATGGAAACGGAGCTCCAATTATTACACCCGGAAGTAGAGAAAATTTAAACGCCTTGAATTTATATGCTAGAAATAATCCTTTTAAAACTCAATTGAAGAATTTATTCTTTGCATTTGATGGAGCCTATCAATGGAACTCAAGAATTAACCTCAACTCATGGGGAGGAAGAATTCAATTAGGCTACGAATTTCCAGAGACCAAGTGGAAACCAATGGTAATGTATTCTTATCAAGTGTTCTCAGGAGATAATCCGAATACAGAAGGTCTGGAACGTTTTGATCCTTTATATTTTGAAGGTTCGCCAAGTGCATGGTCAACTGGCTCAAAATCTTCTATGGTTTTTATTAATTCAAACGTTCAAGCACATGGCCTTACAGGGAAATTTCAAATTAAACCTCGCGATATTATTACACTTCGATATACTCACATTCGGGCACATCGATTATTAAGTCCGATTCAATTTGGACAAGCAGCACGGGTTGAGTTTTCCGATGGTATTCCCACTGTTATTTCAGGAGTTACTAATGCACATTTAGCTGATGATTTTTTTATAGAGTACAACAAAATTGTAACTAAAAATATTTATGTAAATGCAGGTTTTAGTCTTTCTGTTGCTGGTGATGGAATTTCAACAATTGTTAATAAAACTTCTCTTTGGACAGGTGCCTTTTTAAACATTGTACTTAATTATTAAATGAAACCTCAGCAAATATTTGACTCGCTTTTATAATATTCATTTTAAATGTGAGTGTATAGAATGTGTTTTAGTACAGCCAAAACTACATAATTATAAAAGTTAAAAAAAAATAGATAAAATAATTCTTTATGTTAACTGAGAAAGAAAAGCAACTACTTGAATTTCATCAAGGAAATAAAAAATTAAATAAATGGATTGACTCAATTAGTAACTCAAACAATCCATTCTTTTTAAAAGAAAGTGCTGAATTGTATAATTGGGATGATGGATTTAAATTACCCTTAACAATCGCAAATAATAAATATTGTGACAAAGGAGTTGCGTTAACTTTGTTCTGGTTGGCTGAAGGAATAATCTTCTTCTCAGGTGAGATTAAAAAAAATGAATACAACATTGATTGGGCTAATTTTTGTGAATTAATTGGTAACAGATTAATCAATGATATTTATGATGAAGGTCCAGTAAGTTTTAATCCTTTAATAAATAGGGTTTCAATTTACAAATATGAAAAAAGTGGAATTCCTAAGGAGCTTTATTATCCAATAGAAGGTAATATTTAGATGATACTTTAATATTTAATATTTCTCGAGATGATTCTATCTGTAATGACAATATTGTGAGGTGAAAAATGTCATTCCATTTGTTCTATTTGTAAACCTAAACACAATCAAACCCTAATTTTTAACTAAATTTACAAATACATAATTCTACTTAAATTTAAACCTAACCCTGTTGTGTTTAGTATATGAACAACGAACAAACTGCAATACAAACTACTTATTTTAGCATCATAGGAAATACTTGTTTAGCTTTAATTAAAGGAATTGCAGGAATACTTGGCAACTCATACGCGTTAATTGCCGATGCTATTGAATCTACAACAGACATCTTTTCTTCTTTGCTTGTATTATTTGGTTTGAAATATGCTAAACGTCCTCCCGACGAAAATCACCCATACGGACATGGTAAAATTGAACCTTTAATTACATTCCTTGTTGTTGCTTTTCTTGTTACCTCGGCAACTGTAATTGCTTATGAAAGCATTCAAAATATACAAACACCTCATAAAACTCCAGAACCATGGACTTTATTAGTCTTGGGAGCTATTATTTTATGGAAGGAAGCCTCTTTTAGACTTGTTATCAAAAAAAGTAAAGAGACTAATAGTTCTTCTCTTAAAGCAGATGCTTGGCACCACAGAAGCGATGCGATTACTTCTGTAATGGCATTTATTGGAATTTCAATTGCCTTGGTGTTAGGCAAAGGATATGAAACCGCTGATGATTGGGCAGCTTTACTAGCTTCTTTCTTCATTCTTTACAATAGCTATTTAATTTTTAGACCAGCTCTTGGAGAAATAATGGACGAACACCTTTATGATGATCTCTTAGAAGAAATTAGAGAAGAATCAATTAAGGTTAAAGGCATCATTGGAACCGAAAAATGCTTTATCAGAAAAGCTGGAATGAAATATCATGTTGATTTGCATGCTATTGTAGATGGAGAAATTACTGTAAAGGAAGGGCATTATATATCACATCAATTAAAAGATCATTTACGAGAAGTTATACCTGGCTTAGGTCACGTACTTATTCATATAGAACCACAAAATGAAAAATGATTATGCTTCCTTTTGATTAAAAGTATTAACATTGGTTTGTTGTAATATTTTTAGAAAAACGTTTTAAGCTATTTATTTTCTTTATAATACTAATAACAACTATAAAACAAAACTTTAAATTGAAACACATTATTAATATATTTATTATGGTCTTTCTACCGTAACTCTATATATTCTGCGAAGCAATAATGAAAAATAAAATAATACCTCTTATAATATCAATTCTTTTAACTGGATGTTTTTCGAATAATAAAAAAGAAAATTCAGTAGTTTTTACAAACAAAAAAGAATTTATAACACAGCGTAATTTACAGGAAAAACAATTTGAAAAATTCAATTTTGACAGAGAAGAACAATGGGATAGTTTAAACAATATTTCTCATAAAAACGTTACTCTAAAAAAAGGTAAAGTTCACCCAGATATACGTACTTTTGGTTGGCATATTTATTCAAATGGAACCTCTTGGAAAAATTATAATTTTTCAATGTTATGGGGAATTTCCTATTTTTCATATACAATCCAACCAGAAACTGGAGATTATAAAAGTATTCATCAATGGAAAACAACAGCTTTATTAGATAGTGCTAAAGCAAATGGTTGTAAAGTTTTTCTTTCTGTTTCAAATTTTGGTGATCAAAACAATGCTACTTTTCTAGAAAACTCAAAAGCACAAGAGAATTTAATCGATAAGTTATCGAATTTACTAGCATTAAGAAATGCTGATGGTATTAATATTGATTTTGAAGGCGTCGCTGAAAAGAATAGAGAAGCATTTTCTAAATTTATACTAAAAGTTTCAAAACAACTAAAACAAGTTAATCCAAAGTATATGATTTCTTTATGTCTTTACGCAGAAGATTGGAATCATGTATTTGATATTAAAACTATTGACTCAGCGATTGATTTTTACACCTTAATGGGCTATGATTATTATGGTAGCTTTAGTAAAACTACAGGGCCTGTTTCTCCTCTTAAAAAAAGTGTACAATTTGGAAATGGATTAGAAACATCAGTTAGCTATTATAAAAACGAAGGTGTTCCATTAAAAAAGTTAATTGTTGGGTTACCTTATTATTGTGCAGAATGGTATACCAAAAAACCAGAAATTGGCACTATGGTAACTAAATTCAAATCGCATCCAAAATACAATTCAATAAAAGAGCTTTATATTGATTCTTTAAATATTCCCGTGCAATTTGATTCTAAAAGTGCTTCAACTTATCTCGTTATTAAAGATACCAATCAAGAATACCGACAATTATTTTTTGATGGTGTAAAATCTCTTTCTATTAAATATGATTGGATTAAACAGGAAAAAATAGGAGGCGTTGGAATTTGGGCTTTAGGATATGATAATGGTCACCCAGAGTTATGGGATTTATTAACTGAAAAATTTTCTAAAGCATCAAACACTGAAAATTAATAGTAAAAAGACAGAAAAGTTAAGAATAGAAGAACTCTTAAGGTTGTACTACTAAAATACATCTTTATCACTAAATGTATTCGTAAATGAAAAGTAACATTTCACTCATAATAGCACTAATTCTAACATTGATAACTACTTCTTGTGAAACTCAAAAAGAAGACATCAATAAAAAAATTAAAAGTCCAAATCAAGATAGTGAACTTGCGTTATTAATGCGTGAAATGTATGATGAGGCAATAATGAACAAAAAAAATATTACAAACAATAAACCACTTAAAATTAACCTAGACCACGAAAAAATTTTAAATGCTATTGCAACTGAACCTGAAAAAGCTGCCTCATCTGAATTTAAAGCATTTGCCAATTCTTATCTACAAAGTATAGAAAAATTGAAATATTCAAACTCTCACCAAAAGAAGGAATATTTTGAAAACGTGGTAAACAATTGTATGGCGTGTCATCAAACTTTATGCCCTGGACCACTGGTTAGGATAAAAAAACTTCAATAATAATTTACAAGAATTTTCAGAGAAGTAGCATTTCTATTCTTATTTCAAAATTAGAACAGTAAGAGAGTAAAATAACATTCCTATACTTTAAAAAAGAACAACAATCTTGGAATGAATTTTGATGCAATCTAAAGTCTGATGATTTTAAAAAAATCAAATTATGAGACTGATTGAAAATTATTTAACCAATTAATATTCTAAACTACTATTATGAAAAACTTTACCTTTTTTTTCGTTTTAATTACACTTCTATTTTCTAGCTGCCAACAAAAAAAGTCCTCAATCGAAGGTTTATGGATTGTTAAATCTGTTGCCATGGGAGATCAAGAAATGACACCCAACGCAAGATGGATGAAATTCAATGCTGATTTCACTCAAGAATCAGGAAATGGTTGGTTTCAACACTCTATAGGAACTTGGAATATGAATCAAGAAACTAAAGAATTAACCGTAATAAACACCAACGGTATTAATGATACTGCTCCACCTTTTGTTGTAACCATACATGGAGAATCAATGACATGGACAAGAACTGAAGAAGGTCAACCTGTAAAAGTCACTCTAGAAAAAGCAGCTAAATTACCTACAACTTATGGCGACCAACTTTTAGGTTTATGGAAATTAGATAGTTTAGAAGGTAAAGGAAGTTTTTTCGATGAAAATGGATTTTTATTTTTTAGATGGGACAGGCGTTTTAACATCAATTCTAGTGTGGGAAAATTTAGTGGTGTTTACAACGTACACGGTCATAAGCCTGAAGTTGAATTAATTCCTTATGGAAATGACCTAAAAAGAAGTTTTTGGAAAATTGATTTCAAAGAAAACAAAATCGCCTTAACCTTATTGAATTCTGATAGTACGGTGACTAGGTCTTTTAGTAGAATACATGATTTTCCGAATTAATAATTTCTTTTAGTTTCATCTCTGATTGAAAACATATTCCTGAAAATCTATTTATTTCTGTATTTTATTTTTTCTGAAAATTACGATGTAACATTTTTTTATTGTTGCATCTAAAGGAAAACTAAAACATAGAAATCATGAAAAAAATAGTATTCATTTTAGCTTTCTTTTTAATCACTTCAATAAATGCTCAAAAAGAAAATCAACCTATTCACGTTACTACTTCAGGAAAAGGAAACCCTATTCTTTTTATTCCGGGATTTACAGTTCCAGGAGATAGTTGGAAACCCATTGTACAACAACTTGAAGCTACTTATGAGTGCCACGTAATTACGTTAGCTGGATTTGGAGGAGAAAAAGCTATTGAGTTTCCATGGTTACCAAAAGTAAATGAAGCGTTAGAAAATTATATTGCTCATAAAAAACTTAACAACATTACAGTAATTGGTCATAGTTTAGGAGGAACAATTGCTACGTGGTTAGCTAGTAGAGAACAAAATAACATTAAAAAAATTATACTAGTTGATGCGTTACCTGCTGCGGGCGCTTTAATGATTCCAAATTTTAATCCAGATTATTTAGTATATGAAAGTCCGTATAACAACCAACAATTAGCAATGAGTGCTTCAAATTTTGAAAAGTTAGCCGATGCTATGTCGAAAGGAATGAGTTTGAATGAAAATGCTCAAAAGAAAATCAAAAATTGGATTCTCCAAGCCGATAGAAAAACCTATGTGTATGGTTATACTGATTATTTAAAATTTGATGTAAGAGAACATCTAAAAAATATTAAAATTCCAGTTACCTTGCTAGCTGCAGAAAAACCATACGGTAAAGAAATGGTAAAGCAAACTTATGAAAAACAATATAGCAACTTAGCTAAGTATGATTTTGTTATTGCAGAAAATGCAGCTCATTTTATTATGTTTGATCAACCAGAATGGTTTTTAGAACAAGTTAAAAAAAGTTTAGCTTTGAAGTAGATGAACATAGAAAATCAATTTACTGAGCTATACAATATGCATGCGCCAAAGGTTTATAAACTTTGTTTAGGATATGCCTCTGGAATTGAAGATGTAGCCAAAGAATGGCAGCAACAAACATTTATAAAAGTTTGGAAGCATCGAAATACATTTAAAGGAAATGCTTCAATTAGCACTTGGATTTATAGAATTGCCATAAACACCTGCTTAGCAGATTTAAGAAAATCAAAAAAACATCATCAACCTATTAACGATACTATTCTAGAAGATACAAATATAAGCGACGAAGAGAATTCGATTGAAAAGGATATCCAGAAAATGTATCAATGCATAGATCAGTTAACACAAAATAACAAGACTTTAATTTTATTAGAACTTGAAGAAATTCCTCAAGCTACAATTGCAGAAACTTCTGGAATTTCTCACAGTGCTTTACGAACAAGATTATCAAGAATACGAAAAGCACTCCTAAAATGTATAACTAATGGAAAACGACAAATTAACACAACTATGGAATCTTCAAAAAAACAATTCCAGCGATGACACTCCTGAAAACATCATAAAACTAGCTAAAAAACAACGCAGTAATCAATTCATATCTATTGGAATACTGTCGATAACTGTTGTTATTTTAATAGCATATACTATTTACTGTTCTGTATATAAGTGGAATAATTTTACAATCGGACTTTTGTTAATGATCTCGAGTTTAGTATTTAGAATTATGTTAGAGTTTGTTTCTTTACACAAAAAAGAACGACAACTTATTTCTTTAGACAACAAATCTTTTCAAAAGTATTTGGAGAAACATTTTCAATTAAGAAAAAAAATCAACTACATAATTACGCCATTGTGTTTCGCTGTATATACTTTCGGTTTCACGCTGCTTTTACCTTATTTTAAACAAGAATTTTCAAAAGGATTTTACACCTATTTATTAATTTCTGGTTTCTTATCTATATTTATAATTGCAGTGATTGTGTTTTTCAGTATTAAAAAAGAACACAAAGGTTTTGAAACACTGAGAGAAGAATAATTATTTTAATAAGTGTTTTGTTTTAAAAGTAATTTTAGACAAAACACTTTTATCATTAGTTAAAATCAACCTTATGCAAATGCAATCCAGAAGCGGGCGCAATAGTTTTTAGAAATTCAATATTCGAATTTCCATCTAAACTTTCCTTGATAAAATCTAAATTGTAATTTCCTTTTCCAACTTCAGCTAGAGCTCCCATTATTAAACGTATTTGATTTCTCAAAAAACCTTGCCCTTTTATAATTAATACAAAACTTCTTTCAGGAAAAAATGAAGCCGACAATTCTGTGTTCTCTATAATTTCACAACTATCAATTGTTCGTTCAACTTTAGTTTCTTCGGAAGGTTTTGTGCAATAATGTTTAAAGTTGTGAAAACCTTCAAATAGTTTCGCTCCCTCTTTCATTAATTCGATATTCAATTCCTCCAAATAACCCACTAAAAAAGGGGCACAATACGGATGATTTTTTTCTCCAAAAGAAAAATAATAACGATACTCTTTAATTTTAGGATGCTGAATAATATTGAAGTCTTCATCGTGTAACTCTTTAATTTCAACCACTCGAATATCAGCAGGAGAATTGATATTAAAACTTTTGATAAAACTATTTTCTTCTAACTTTTCATCTATAAATAACTGGTAGGCATAATTTGTAGAAGAAACTTTTGCGTCCGTTCTTCCCACTCCAACAGTTTTAAAACGAACTCCTTTGCAAACAAATTTTAAGGTTTTATCTAAAGCCCAATGCACAGTTTTTAAATTCGGTTGTTTTTGCCAACCATGAAATCGGAAACCTAAATACTGAAACCTTACTAAGTAAGAATAGTTATAATTCATACTGCAAATCTAACAAACTTAACTTGCTAAGAATACATAAAAATTGGTATTCAAAAATTAAAATAATTTAAAAACTATAGTTTGTTTTTATCATACTCGTAATCTTTTGCTACGATAAGGTTTTAGTAAAAACAATTCAGTAATTTCACTACGATAACATTTATTTTTTAGACCATAATTTCATGAAAAACAGAAAATTACTAATGATCCCTGGCCCAATTGAAGTGGATCCTTCTGTACTAAGAGCCATTGGAGAAGTTACTACCAGCCATGTCGCTCCGAACTTTATTGAATGCTTCGGAAATTCAATTGAATTAATGCGAAAAATTTGGCAAGCTCCATATGGACAACCTTTTATAATTGCAGGAAGCGGAACATTAGCAATGGATATGGCTGTTTGTAATTTGATTGAACCAGAAGAAAATGCATTGGTAATTTCTACAGGATACTTTGGTGAACGCTATAAAAATATTCTTACAACGTATGGTGCAAAGGTTACTGTTTTACAGGCTGAAATTGGAGAGATTGTTCCTTTAGAAGAAGTTGAGAAAGAGCTTTCTTCAAAAGATTATAAATTAGTAACCATTACACATGTTGATACCTCAACTGGAGTACTAAACGATCCGCAACCCATTGCCGAAATCGCTCAAAAATATAATACGTTAACCATTTTGGATGGTGTTTGTGCTACCGCTGGTGAAATTAGTAAGCAAGAAGAATGGGGAATCGATGTGGTTTTAACAGGTTCTCAAAAAGCAATTGGTGTTCCTCCTGGATTAGCCTTATTTGTAGTTTCTGAAAAAGCTATGAATGTTTGGAAAAACAGAAAGAATCCTGTTCAAAATTACTATGGAAGTTTTACCAATTGGTTACCAATTATGAAAGCTTATGAAGAAAGAAAACCTTCGTATTTTGGAACTCCTCCAGTAAATTTAATCCGTGCTTTGGAAGTTAGTTTGAACCTCATTAACAATGAAGGAATTGAAAATAGAATTGCTACTCATTTAGTATATGCAAAAGCATTTAGAAAGGCAATTCAAAAAATTGGTTTAGAATTGGTTCCTAAAAAAGAAGATGAAGCTGCGAATACCATGAGTGCCATTTACTATCCTGAAGGAATTGATGGAAACCAATTCATAAAAGGTATTAGCGAATATGGTGTAATTCTAGCTGGTGGTTTACATTCGGAAATTAAAACCAAATACTTTAGAGTTGGACATATGGGAGCTATTACTAAAAGTGATATTGTGGTAACACTTAGTGCAATAGAATTTGCTTTAGCTAAACAAAAGTATAAACTTACTATAGGAGAAAGTATTGGTACTTTCTTAGAAAATTTATAACTGATATGATTGCTTAGCTATCTCCAATTCTTCATTAGTTGGAATGACCAATAATTTTACTTTAGAATTTTCGGTATGTACTTCCGTTAATTCTTTTGCTCTAATATTATTTTTCTGTTTGTCAATTTCAATTCCAAAGAAGTCTAAATCCGTACAAACCTTCTCTCTAATTAATGAAGAATTCTCTCCTATTCCAGCTGTAAAAACAATGGCATCTACGCCATTCATCGCAGCTATATAGGAACCGATGTATTTTTTAATTCGGTACGTATTAATGTCTAATGCTAACAAGCAATCTTTATTTCCTTTAGCTGCTTCCGCTTCAATATCACGTAAATCACTATAACCCGTTAATCCGAACATTCCGCTTTCTTTTTGTAGTAAAGTATTCACTTCATTTACCTCATACCCTAATGTATTTACCAAATAAAAAATTAAGGTATGGTCTATATCTCCACTTCTTGTTCCCATTACCAAACCTGTAACCGGACCAAAACCTAAACTATGATCAATACTCTTACCATTCTCAATCGCAGAAATACTACATCCATTTCCTAAATGAACTGTGATTATTTTAGATTCTTTCTTCCCTAAATAATCAATGGCTTTTTCAGAAACATATTTGTGGCTTGTTCCATGGAAGCCGTACAATCGGATTTTATGTTTATTTAGAAACTTTTTAGGAATTGCATACGTATATGCTTTTTCAGGAATACTTTGATGAAATGCCGTATCGAAAACAGCTACTTGTTTTGCTTTTGTAAAAATAGCTTCTGCTACTTTTATACCTTCTAAATTAGCAGGGTTATGTTGCGGAGCTAACGAAAATAAATCTTGTATTTTACTTTTTACTTCTTCGGTAACTACTGTTGTTTTGGTAAATGAACTTCCTCCATGAACCACTCTATGACCAACAATTTCTATTTCATCAGTTGAAAAAATTACGCCAACCTTTTCATCTAATAATAGACTTACAACTTTTTCTAAACCAACCTTATGGTTTTCTATTTTAATAGTTTCAGAAATAGCATTATCGGCAGATTCATAATGAACTACTCCTTTAGCTGAACCAATTCTTTCAATTAAGCCTGAACAAATTACTTGCTCTTCAGGCATAGTAAATAACTGATATTTAATTGATGAACTTCCTGAGTTTAAAACTAATACTTTCATTTACTAATTTTCTTGTGCTTGAATTGCTGTTAGGATAATGGTGTTGTAAATATCATCTATGGTACACCCTCTACTTAAATCGTTTACTGGTTTTTTTAGTCCTTGTAACATTGGTCCAATTGCCAATGCTCCTGTTTCTCTTTGAACAGCTTTGTAGGTGTTATTTCCAGTATTTAAATCTGGGAAGATTAATACATTTGCTTGTCCTGCTACTTCCGAATTCGGTAATTTTTTCTTACCAACAATTGGATCCACAGCTGCATCATATTGAATTGGTCCTTCCACTTTTAAATCTGGACGTTTTTGTTTTACAATCTTTGTTGCCTTTCTAACGGTATCAACATCCTCTCCTTTTCCTGAGCTTCCTGAAGAATATGATAACATCGCAATCTTTGGATCAATCCCAAAAGCAATACTAGAATCTGCAGAAGAAATTGCGATTTCTGCTAATTGTTCTGAAGTTGGATTTGGATTAATCGCACAGTCTCCAAAAACTGAAACTCTATCTTCTAAACACATAAAGAAAATAGAAGACACTACTGAAAATCCTGGCTTTGTTTTTACAAATTGCAATGAAGGTTTAATTGTATGCTGTGTGGTATGTGCTGCACCCGAAACCATTCCGTCAGCTAAACCTTTATATACCATCATGGTTCCGAAATAAGAAACATCAGCCATTAAATCTTCTGCCATTGCTGGACTTAATCCTTTATGTTTTCTTAACTCATATAATGTCTCTGAAAAATCTTCAAAATATTCTGAAGTGATTGGATCTATGATCTGTGTTTTCTCAAAATCAAATGAAATATTCAATCTTTTAACAGCTGTTTCCACATTTACTCGCTTTCCTAAAATGGTAAGATCAACAATATCTAGTTTTTGTAATTGTGAAGCCGCTGTTAGAATTCTATCGTCGTTTCCTTCAGGTAAAACAATATGCTTTCTAGATTGTTTTGCTCTTTTTAATAAATTATACTGAAACATTCTTGGTGTAAGTACATTTGATCCTTTGTAAGTTATCAACTTATCACTCAATGCATCTACATCAACATACTTTTCAAAAGTATTGATAGATAGTTTTATTTTATTCTTATTCTCTGCATAAATATGAGAACGTATTGAGCCTAACTTTGTAGCGATACCAAAGGTTCCTCCTGTTACTTTTAAAATAGGAACTATTTTTTCCAATCCAGTAATTAATTCTATTACCGACGGACTTAAATCCATATCTCCTGTAAGAATTATTCCTGAAACTGTTGGATAACGACTCGATATATTTGCTTGTAGTGTTCCTAATAAAATATCGGAACGATCTGAGGGAGTAATAACTACCGCTTCTTCTGTAAGATGATTTAAAAAGTGAGATAACTGCATTGCGCCAACTTTTATTTCACCTGTAGTTGAGTCTAAAAACTCTTCACCAAAAAGCACTTCAGCTTCTAGCGCTTTAGAAATTTCATACATCGTTGGATTGTCTAACTTACTATTTATCGGAATCGCATTAATTAATAACGATTTCGGTAAGTTTTCTCCAATACCATCTATAATAATTGGAATGTTTTTTTCTTGAACTTTGTTAGCGATAACTGCTATTACTTCAACTTCTTTATTGGTAAATGAATCGTATGTAATTCGTAAACCTTGAATGAAATCTTCTAGAGACTTACTAATTCCCCCAGATACAATGATTACAGGAATTCCTAAGTTTTTTGCAATTAAAACATTCAAATCCATTTCAATCACAGCACCATGATCTGAAAAATCAGTTCCCTCTACTATTACAAAATCGTTTTCCTCTTCTAGCTTTTTATACTTGTCTAAGATTACATTAATTACTTCATCTTCTTGATCATCATTCAGTAAATCTATCAATTGAGATCTTGTAAAGGCATACGTATCATTATAATCACACTTTAAGTCGAAAAAACTGACAACAGTATTAACATGATTATCTTTTTTACCTTCAACAGGATTATCAATTATAGGTCTAAAATATCCTACTTTAGGCTTATTGCGCAATAAAAGCTGCATAAGACCTAAGCTTAACATTGACTTTCCTGAATTGGCTCCACTTGCCGCGATATAGATTGCTTTATTCATACTCTAATTTTAGGCAAAATTAGTTTAATTTTAAATAAAGCTTATGATTTGTATCAGGTTTTATCCCACAATATGAATTTCAGTAAAGTTTTTAGGAATCTTCATTATATTTCTTACTGGGTCAAAATCAATCGTCTTTAAATCAACAACTTCATTATCTATTTCTACTTCACTTATTTTGAATGGAAGTCCAATAAATTCAAACACCATTGTTTCATACTCGGTTATAAAAGTACCGTCTTTATGCTGTTGAATAATCACTTCATTTTCTTTACCTGTAAAAGAGAATGTTCGTAGACTATATCTTCCTTTCATGTAATCATAACCATCTTGTGCATCTTCAAAAACCTTAGAAACTTCTTTAGCTCCAAGCTTAAAATATACTTCTAATTTTAGTTCTTCAATTTTCTTTTCACCCACGTATTGTTGCACTGGATATTTTGGAATAATTGCTCCCTCTTTTATAAACATCGGAATGGTATCTAATTCAGCATCTACCCATTGTTCTAAACCACCAGTAACAAACTCTTTCGTCCAATAGTTATACCACTTCCCTTTAGGAATGTACATTCTTCTTCCTTTAGAATTAGGCTCTTGAATAGGACATACTAAAATTTGATTTCCAAAAATAAATTCATCAGTTCTATAATGTGTTTGTAGATCGTATTGATCGTATAATACAAGAGACTTTAGCATTGGCACTCCATATTCGGCATATTCCCAAAACATGGTATATAAATATGGAAGTAATTGGTAACGTAATTCTACATACTTACGAGTAACATTGATAACTTCTTGTCCGAAAGTCCAAGGTTCTTGATTTCCGTGATCTCCAGAAGAATGCGTTCTACAGAAAGGATGAAAAACTCCTAATTGAATCCATCTCGCATACAATTCGCCTGTAGGATGTTCAGCAAAACCTCCAATATCACTTCCTGTAAAAGACATACCACTCATACTCATTCGTTGCGCCTGAATATTTGCAATCCATAAATGTTCCCAAGTAGCAATATTATCTCCTGTCCAAGAAGATGTGAAACGTTGTGCTCCAGAATATGCAGAACGTGTAATTATAAATGGACGCTTTGGATAGGCATATTTTTTAACTCCTTCATACGTAGCTCTCGCCATTTGCGTTCCATATATATTATGCGCTTTTCTATGGCTACAATGATGCCCATCGTAATTATGACGTACATCATCCGGGAATGTTTTTCCTGGAACTTCCATGACCGCAGGTTCGTTCATATCATTCCAAATACCCTTTACTCCTATTTCGTCTATGATTTCTTTAAATAAACCTGACCACCATTCTCTTACTTTAGGATTGGTAAAATCTGGAAAGTAACATTCACCTGGCCATACTTTTCCTCTCATGTAAGGACCATCTGCACGTTTACAGAAATAATCATTTTCCATAGCTTCCTTATACACCCAGTAATCATCGTCTATTTTAATTCCTGGATCTATAATGGCTATTGTTTTAAAACCATCATCTGCTAATTCCTTTACCATTCGTTTTGGATCAGGGAAATACTCTTTATTCCATGTAAAACAACGGAAACCATCCATGTAATCAATATCTAAATAAATACCATCACAAGGAATTTTTAATTCTCTGAATTTGCTGGTTACTTCTTTAACTTTTGATTCTGGATAATAACTCCATTTACACTGGTGATAACCTAATGCCCATAAAGGAGGTAATTCTGGTTTACCAGTTAAATCTGTATATCGAGTAACAACATCTTCCATATCTGGACCATAAAAAAAGTAGTAATTCATTTCTCCTCCATGTGCCCAAAAACTTGTTACATTTCTACGTTCGTGACAAAAATCGAAAAAGGTTTTAAATGTATTATCAAAGAAAATTCCGTAGGCACGCTCTTCGTGCATACCAATATAAAATGGAACACTTTTATACAACGGATCTTGATCTTTCCCAAAGGCATATTGATCTGTAGCCCAGTTTTCGATGCGCTTCCCTTTTAAATTTAAATGCATTGGTTTATCTCCTAAACCATAATAACATTCTCCTTGAGGTGCCGCTTTACTCATTTTAACAATGTTACCACCAAACTCATAGCTTTGCTCCCAATGAAAACCCCAATCGTCTTTACAAATCACATTACCATGGATATCAAAAATTGACACTTTTAAGTCAGCTTTACTAATTTTAATGATAATTTTTAATGTAATTATCTTGTAACAATCTTTGTGCTCCTCGACTTCCAGTTTACTATATCCTCTTACACCATCTTTACTTATAGCATATGAAAAATCTTTTTCAAAATTGTTATCGGTTGCATACCTAAAACGAATAACGCTACCTCTTAAAATTGTAACCTGAAGTATAACTCCATTTTCTGTTTTAAAGTTGATTTTATCTACATCTTGGGAAAAAGAATTGATTCTTCCTGGAAACAAATTTCCTTTGTACTCTAGTTCTGTATTTATAATCATACTACTTCTTTTTAGGTGTAATCGTACTATTCAACATTTACATAAAAGAACAATTAAACATTGAATTAATGAACGATTATTTATTGTTTTTACGAAATCGTTTTCTGTTACTAACTCTCTATTTTAAACACCAAAGCTCCTAAAGGAGGTAGTGTAATTTCAGCTGAAAACTCCCTATGATTCCAACTCATTTTATCTATAGAAACATTCTTTTTATTTGACACACCACTTCCCCCATATTTCTTATAATCACTATTAAAAATCTGTGTTAAATTACCTAGTTTAGGTAGCCCAATTCTATAGTTGGCTCTAGGAATTGGAGTCATATTACATACAATAACCAATGAATCTTCTTCTGAATTTCCCTTTCTTATGTAACTAATCACAGAATTTTCATGATCATCATAACTAATCCATTCAAATCCATCGTGTTCAAATTGCTTTTCATACAATGCAGGATACTTTCTATAAAGTACATTTAAATCTTTCACTAGCTTTTGTACTCCTGAATGAAAATCATATTCCAGTACATACCAATCCAAACTTTCTTGAAAGTTCCATTCTCCATGTTGTCCAAATTCAGCTCCCATAAACAATAACTTTGCTCCAGGGTGCGTAAACATATAACTGTACAACAATCTTAAATTGGCAAATTTCTGCCATTCATCTCCTGGCATTCTTCCAATAATACTTCGCTTACCATGTACAACTTCATCATGCGATAAGGGAAGCATAAAATTTTCGGTAAAAGCATATGTCATACTAAATGTTAAATCATTTTGATGATGTCTTCTATATATTGGTTCTTTTGAAAAATACTGAAGTGAATCGTGCATCCAACCCATCATCCATTTCATACCAAAACCTAAACCTCCTAAATACGTTGGTCTAGATATTTTTGGAAAAGCTGTAGATTCCTCAGCAATTGTCTGAACATCTGGAAAGCTTTTATATACTTCTTCATTGAGTTCTTTTAGAAAATCTATCGCCTCTAAATACTCATTCCCGCCAAACATATTTGGTTCCCATTCACCATAATTTCTAGAATAATCTAGAAAAATCATAGATGCCACTGCATCTACTCGTAAACCATCTACATGGAATTGATCTAACCAAAAAATTGCATTGCTAATTAAAAAACTTTTGACTTCGTTTCTTCCGTAGTTAAAAATCAAACTTTTCCAATCTGGATGGTATCCTTTTCTTTTATCTGGATGTTCGTATAAATGTGTTCCATCAAATAATCCCAATCCGTGATCATCTTCCGGAAAATGTGAAGGAACCCAATCTAAAATAACTCCAATATCATTCTGATGAAACTTATCTATTAAAAACTTAAAGTCATCAGGATAACCAAAGCGTGAAGTAGGAGCAAAATACCCTGTAATTTGATATCCCCAAGAAGGATCATAAGGATACTCCATAATTGGCATTAACTCTACATGAGTAAATTGCATTTCTTTAACATAGGAAACCAATTCATCAGCCAATTCTACATACGATAATGATCTATTATTATCTTTAAATTTTCTCTTCCAAGAAGCTAAATGAACTTCATATACCGAATATGGAGCATTAATTGCGTTGTGTTGATGACGTTTTTTCATCCAACTACCATCACCCCAAATAAAAGGATCATCCCAAACTACTGAAGCTGTTTTAGGAGGATGTTCACATCGTCTAGCAAATGGATCTGCTTTTTCTGTAACAATTCCATTGTTATGAGAATGAATTTTATACTTGTATAAATTTCCTTTACCTACGTTCGGAATAAATCCTTCCCAAATTCCAGAACCGTCCCAACGAACATTTAATTGATGCTCTTCTTCGTTCCAAAAATTAAAATCGCCAACAACAGAAACAGCTTTAGCTGATGGAGCCCAAACGGCAAAGTAAGTACCTTCTTCTCCATTTAGGGTTGTAATATGCGAACCTAGTTTATTATATAATCTGTAGTGTTTTCCTCCTTTAAATAAATCAATATCAAAATCAGTAAAAAAACTGTGTGCAGTAACCTTAGTCATAAAAATCTTATCCTTATTGAATTGTAAATCCTTCCGGAATAATTGCTCTTCTTTTAACTACAATTATTCCATCTTTGATTACATAAGCTTCTTCAGCTACGTCTTTTAAATGCTTACCTCCTTTTAAAACAACATTATTTCCGATTCTAGCATCTTTATCTATGATAGCATTTTCAATAACACAATTTTCACCAACACCTATGTAAGGTATTCCTTCTTTTTTATCGTTCTCTATTTCGTCTATTTCTTGATATACATTTGCACCAATCATATAGGTGCTTTTTATATCACAACCTTTACCAATTCTAGAACGAATACCAATTACAGAATTCTCAATATTTTTTGCATTAATAATACATCCATCTGCAATCATAGATTTATTTAGTAATGTGCCCGATATTTTTGAAGGCGGTAAAATTCTTGGACGTGTAAGTACATTTTTTGAAGTGTTGAATAAATCAAATTTTGGAACTTCATCCGTTAATCCAATATTAGCTTCAAAGAAAGAAGCAATCGTTCCTATGTCTGTCCAATATCCTTTATATTGATACGCTAATACTTTATTCTTTCCTATAGATTGAGGTATGATTTCTTTTCCGAAGTCTACTGTATTTGGATTAGACATTAATTCAACCAAAAGTTCACGATTGAAAATATAGATACCCATAGAGGCAAGATAATTTCTTTCTTGGGACTTCATTTCATCATCAACTTCAGATTCCCAACCTTTTAATTGTTCTGCTGAAGGCTTCTCTACAAAAGAAGAAATATAGCTTTCATCATCTGTCTTAAGTATTCCAAAACCTGTAGCATCGTCAGCATTTACAGGTAATGTTGCTATACTTATTTCAGCTTTTTTGCGAATATGATGGTCTAACATATCATCCAAATCCATCTGATATAATTGATCTCCAGAAAGAATTAAAGCATATTCAAATTCATGATTCAATACGTGATGCATTGACTGTCTAACAGCATCAGCAGTACCCTGAAACCATGTTTTATTATCAGGTGTTTGCTCAGCAGCCATGATATCAACAAAGGCCTCACTGAATGTACTAAATGTATAGGTATTTTTAATGTGTCTATTTAAAGAAGCCGAATTAAACTGAGTTAATACAAACATCCTTTTTATATCACAATGAATACAATTTGAAATTGGAATATCTACTAAACGATATTTCCCAGCTATCGAAACTGCTGGCTTTGATCTCTGATCTGTAAGTGGTGAAAGACGAGATCCTTGTCCTCCTCCTAAAATAATGGCTAAAACTTTTTTGTTAATCATATGGTCGGTCTGTTAAATTGATTTGTATAAGTCGATGTACTCTTGTGCTGACTTAGCCCAAGAATTATCTATTTTCATTATTCGCTTTTGTATTTTTCTAAATGAATCTACATCTTTATACAATTCAACAGCTCTATTAATGGAATAACAAATATCCCAAACCGAAGCTTGATCATGACAAATACCAAAACCATCATCTCCTATATCAATAACAGTATCTTTTAATCCTCCTGTTCTTCTTACTATTGGTATTGTTCCGTATCGTAATGCATACATTTGGTTTAAACCACAAGGTTCTACTCGTGATGGCATTAATAAGAAATCTGAAGCAGCATAAACCAAGTGTGATAACTTTTCATTATAACCTATATAAACATTAAATTTCCCATTTAATTCCTGTTTTAAATCAAGCAATTGATTTTCAACTTCCTTATGACCAGAACCCAGTATAAATATATTAATTTCTTTGTTACTTTCTATAGATTGTTTTATAGCTTCTGGTAATAAATCTGCTGACTTTTCACCTACTAAACGACCAATAAAACCAAACAATGGTAATTCTGCATCAAATCCATATGTATCACACAATTTCTTTTTATTTGCTTTTTTACCAGAAATAACATTACTAATCTTAAATTTTTTCTCCAGCATAGAGTCTGTTTCCGGATTCCAAAAAGAAATGTCAATCCCATTCAAAATACCTGAACATTTATCCGATTCACTTCTTAATAGTCCTTCTAAACCATTAGCCTGACTTTTTAATTCTTCCATATAGGATGGAGAGACTGTATTAACCTTAGATGCACATTTAATTCCTGTTGCTAAAGGATTAATAGAACCATACCAATCTAATAGACCGACATTTGAGAAATCAAAATCAGGAATTATATGTATTCTATCATGAGAAAACTGCCCTTGATATTGAGCGTTGTGAATAGTTAAAACTGTAGAAGTATTATTTAAATTCTTAAAATCATAACAATAATTAATCATGAAAGGTATTAACGCAGTATGATGATCATGACAGTGAATTACATCAAATGATAGATTTTCTTTAGACAACCAATTCAAAACAGCTAATTGAAAACTAAGATATCTCTCTGTTTCATCTTCGTATCCATATACAGCTTCTCTATCTAACAATCCGTTTATATAAACCAAGTAAAGTTTAAAAGAGTTCTTTTTTGAGATTATCTCTAAAATATCATATTCGTAGTTTTCAGTTTCTAAATAAATTTCACCACTATAAATGGTTCTCAAGTTTTGCTTTTTTACATATGAGTTATCATAATAAGGCATTATAATAGAAGTATTAATACCTAATAAGGACTGATATGACGGAAGGGAACCAACAACATCAGCTAAACCACCTACTTTAGCTACTGGATAACACTCGAAACTTGTATGAAGAACTTTCATTAAAAGAAGAATTTACATTCCTTTAAAGTTAATGAATAGCAAGAAAAAAGAGATGAAATAATTATTAAAAAAAAGCAGTAAAAATTATATAGTTGATAAAAAATCAACTTTTAATTGTATAAACTTTACAGTAGATTAACTATAACGATATACTTTATTGTTGATTATATAACAAAAAAAACGCTCAATATAATATTGAGCGTTTTTTTATAAAAAGAAAGGCGACGACCTACTCTCCCACCATTGGCAGTACCATCGGCGCTAATGGGCTTAACTTCTCTGTTCGGAATGGTAAGAGGTGAGCCCCATTGCTATAATCACCTTAAGTTGTTTCAGTATATTTCAACTGTATAAGTTAACATATTAGTAAAATTATATCATAAATTATCAAAGAGTTTGTTCCCGGTCCGAAGACCGGGATACGTACATAAGCCTATGGGTTATTAGTACTACTCGGCTACATACATTACTGCACTTACACCTATAGCCTATCAACGTTGTCATCT
>NZ_SLXM01000009.1 GCF_004345825.1 Tenacibaculum skagerrakense | reverse complement strand
TCTTTCCATATCTGAAAGGTATTAATTTTTCATATAACTGAAAGTGCTGCAATAAAATTGCAGGGTTTTGAACCCTAAATTGAGACCAATAAAAACTTAGATAAAAAAAGAGCTTCATTTAGAAGCTCTTTTTTTATGACACATATTTTGTTCCTTTTAATCGATTTAAAACTAATAAAGACGCTAAAAAGAAGACTGCTAATGACAATACACTCCATTGCATTGAATTAGTAATAGCATTTAATAAACCATATACTAATGTTCCTGTTACTATGGCTATTTTTTCAGTAACATCATAAAAGCTAAAATACGTTGCATGATCTTCTGTTTCTGGTAATAATTTAGAATAAGTAGAACGCGTTAGCGATTGAATTGCTCCTAATACAAAACCTAATAAACCACCTAAACTATAAAAATAATATCCTACATTCGGTATTCCTTTGTGCAACATAAAAGCACAAAAGCAAACCACCATCCATACTATAATAGTAACTCTCAAAGCATAAAAATTACCTTTTCTTTCGGATAATCTTGAAAAGAAATTGGCACCAAAAATTGCCACAATTTGAATTAGTAAAATAGTTACAATCATATCTGTACTAGCTAATTCTAATTCTGTCGAACCAAAGAAAGCGGCCATTATTATAATAGTTTGAACACCTACACTACACAAGAAAAAAGCTACTAAAAAACCTTTTAATGTTTCGTACTGCTTAATTTCTCTGTACACGTTTTTTAACTCTTGAAAACCTTTCCATAAATAATTTTTTTCAAGTTTTTGTGTAAATTTCCTTTTAGGAAGTTTTCTTAATGTAAGCTGTGCAAAACCTACCCACCAAATTCCTACTAATACAAAAGAAATTCGAGAAGCCAAACCTGAAGAAGCAATACCAAATTTATCAGGCATCATTATTAAAAAAAGGCAAATCAATAATAATATGATTGAACCAAAATATCCGTAAATAAACCCTTTAGCACTGGCACTATCTTGTTGTTCAGGCAGTGCTACTTCGGGCAGATAAGCATTATAAAACACAATGCTAGACCAAAACCCTATACTTGCCAAAATTGAAGCTACAATACCAATCCAAGCTGTATCACAATCTTTAAAAAAGAAAAGACTCATTACGGCTAAGCTACCGAACGTACAGAAAAAGCTTAAAAACTTTTTCTTACTACCAGTATAATCTGCAATACCTGATAATATAGGAGACATAAATGCTACTATTAAAAAAGAAAACGACATTGCATAACTATACAAGCTTTCAGGATGCTCCCAATTTACTCCAAGAAAATTGACAATTTTACCTCCAGTAATTTCACCATAATAAATGGGAAATATTGCTGTACTTATTACTAACGAGTATACAGAATTGGCCCAATCATAGAAGGCCCAACTATTAATTAATTTTTTATCTCCAATTTTATACATACCTCTAAAATAAAAAAACCGTTCTAAAAAGAACGGTTTTACTAATAATTATAACTTTTTTATTTTCTTGGCGGAGCCATTTGCTTATTATATTTCGCTGCTAATCTTTTAGCTTCAGGTAAATAATTCCTTAAATCTACAATTCTTGTTTGATTATGAGGATGTGTACTTAAAAATTCAGGAGGAGCTTGTCTTCCACTTTTCTTAGCATTTTCACTCATACGAACCCAGACATTAACGGCTTCTTCTCCTTTATACCCTGCCATTATCATAAATACTAATCCTAATTTATCGGCTTCTGTTTCATGTGTTCTACTAAACTTAAGCATTCCAAGTGTTGAGCCAAGACCGTACGCCATATTCCATAATTGAGCATTCTTATTATTGTTTGTTCCAACAGCTACCGCCACTCCACCTAATTGTTGAATCTGAGCAGAAGACATTCGTTCTTGTCCATGTTTTGCGAAAGCATGGGCAACTTCATGTCCCATTACTGCTGCAATACCATTAGTATTTGCACAAATTGGCATTATTCCTGTATAAAAAACAACTTTTCCTCCTGGCATACACCAAGCGTTAATTGTAGGATCATTAATTAAATTAAACTCCCATTTATATGAATCTGCTTCGGCTTTCATATTGTTAGCTCTCATAAATCGATCTACAGCAGCTGCGATATTTTTACCGATAGTCTTTAATTCTCTAGCTTGAGAAGTATTTGATATTATCTTACTTTTATTTTCCTCTAAAAAACCATTATACTGCTGAAAACTCATTGGTAATATCTGAGCATCACTTACAAAATTTAATCGTTTTCTTCCTGTAATTGGTACAGTACTACAATCCATTAAAAGAACAGCGATAAATAATAGGGCAATAATTTTTCTCATTTTGTCTTGTTTTGTTTCTTTAATATATGACTCATTTGGTCTGAAAAAGTCACTTTTGCTATACTTTTTTAAAAATACAAATTCTATCTTTACAATGAAAATTTATCATGCTTTATGATTCAAGCTCCAAAAGACAAGTTGATTCCTGCCAGTATTGCAATTCCTAAGCCAGTTAAAGTTGTTGCTAAAACCATTCAGTTTTTTTCAAACGGATTAGCTACTAAATTTTCCGCAAAATTATTTTCAACACCTGTAAAATTTACAACTCCTGAACGTGAAAAAACGATGTGGGAAAGTGCTCAAAAAAGTAAGCTTACTATTTCTTCTTTAAATTGTGAAATTGAGGTATTATCATATGGGTATTCTCCTAAAAAAGTATTATTAGTTCATGGTTGGTCTGGAAGAAGTACTCAATTATTTATGATTGCCGACAAATTGTTAGAAAACGGTTATATGGTTATTTCTTTTGATGCACCAGCACATGGTAACTCTGAAGGAAAGACATCTTCAATGCCAGAATTTGTTGAAGCTATAAACTCTTTAAATAACGAATATGGTCCTTTTGAAGCTGCTGTAGGTCATTCTTTAGGAGGCATGAGTCTTTATACTGCTGTTGCCAAAGGATTGGATATTAACTCAGTAGTAAGTATTGGTTCTGGAGATACCATTTCTGATATTATGAGTAACTTTATAAACAACTTAGAATTAAAGCCAAAAATTGCAACAAAACTTAAAAAGCAATTTGATAAAAAACATAAAGAAGATATTGATAACTACGCTAGTTCAAAACAAGCTAAAGAAGTAACTATACCTGCACTTGTTATTCATGATTCTTTTGATGGCGATGTTCCTGTAAGTTGTGCGTATAGTATACGTCAAAGTTTAAAAAGAGGCTCTATTTTAATCACAAACGGATTAGGTCATACTAAGATTTTACGTGATAAGAATACAGCTAACAGAATAGTTACATTCATAAAAAACAATCCATGAAAAATTTAGTTTTATACTTATCTATAGTTAGTTTATTTATAAGCTGTCAATCTACTGCACAAAATAAAAAACCGAAGAAAAAATATAAAGTTGAAAAATCAGCTGAAGAATGGAAAAAAGCGTTAACACCAATGCAATACCATGTTTTAAGAGAAGCTGGCACTGAGCGTCCTAATTCTAGTGAATATACATATTTTAAAGGAAAAGGAACTTTTGTTTGTGCTGCTTGTAAAACGCCACTATATAAATCTGAAAGAAAATACAATTCTGGTACAGGTTGGCCTTCTTTTGATAAAGCTATAGAAGAAAATATTGAAACTGACACCGATTATAAAATTGGCTATGCCAGAACTGAATTAAAATGTAATACATGTGGCGGTCATTTGGGGCACCGATTTAACGATGGGCCAAAAGAAACAACAGGCTTGAGAGATTGTATTAATGGGGTTGCTTTAGACTTCGTTCCAAGTAAAAAATAACGTATATTAGAGTTGAATTTTTCAACTCTTTTTTTATGTCTTCTTACTTAATCAGTGCCCTAAAACAATTTGAATATTATAAAAGTTTAGGTGATAAAACGTTCGTTCAACTTAAAGATGAACATTTTTTTTGGCATCCAAATGAAGAAAATAACTCCATAGCCATTATTGTAAAACACTTAGCTGGTAATATGCTTTCTAGATGGACTAACTTCTTAACTGAAGATGGTGAGAAAGAATGGCGAAATAGAGACCAAGAATTTATCAATTCTTTTGAAACAAAAGAAGATGTGATTGCTTTTTGGGAAGAAGGCTGGTACTGTTTATTTAAAGCAATAAAATCTTTAAAAGATTCTGATGTTGAGAAAATAGTTTACATCCGTAATCAAGGGCATACAGTTACCGAAGCAATAAACAGACAACTTTGTCATTATGCCTACCATGTAGGTCAACTAGTTTTTCTAGGGAAAATAATTTTAGATGATAACTGGCAATCGCTTTCAATAGCGAAAGGAAAATCTGAAAATTATAATCAAGATAAATTCTCAAAAGAAAAATCAAAAAAACATTTCACTGATGATTTATGATTTTTTAAGGGTTGTCTCTCTTTCAAGTAATGTGGAATCTATAATAATTTCCTCAATATCTTTATTCGGTCTTTTTAATCTTTCCAACAATAATTTAGCAGATGTTCTTCCTACTTTTTTTCCATGCTGATCAACTGTGGTTAAACTAGGAGTTAAATGTTCAGATATTGTTTTACCTGCATAACCAATTAAGAAAAGTTTACCGTTTTCTAACAAATTATTTTTCTTTCCAGCTCTAAAAGAAGCCAATGAAGCCTCTTCATCGAGCGCTACAATAGCATCTATATTTTCTTCTATTAATAATTTATTTAGTTTTAATTCTATGAAATCTTCAGGACCTTCAATCAAAATAGGATCGTGCTTATCCTTAATACTGTCTATATAACCTTTTGTTCGTTGCTTTCCTACGCTTAACTTACTTATAGTAGATGCTAAAACAATTTTATTTCTTCCTTTGAACTTTAAATCTCTAACAGCTTTTAAAACAGCATCATAATCATCTACAAAAACTTTATCACACTTTATAGACTTCTCTACTCTATCAAACATCAACACATGAATGTCATCAGGAATATCGTGTAAATGAGAAAAATCCTGTAACACTTGAGTCTCTTCTGCCATAGAGATAATAATACCATCTACCATTCCATTTGTTAGCGCTTCAATAGACTTTACCTCTTTCTCGTGAGATTCGTTAGTAATAGAAATTACAATGTTATAATTTGTAGTAGCAACAACAGATTCTATACCTCTTAATGCTCTTGCTAAAAAGAAATTATTGATACTTGGTAATATTACACCTATTGTATTGGTTTTTCCTGATTTTAAATTTAAAGCTGCTCTATTAGGTTTATAATTATGAAGTTTAGCAGCTTCCTCTACTTTTCTTTTGGTAGATTCACTAATCTCATGACTATCATTCAATGCTTTTGAAACAGTAGATACCGAAACCTTTAATAGCTTAGCTAATTCCTTTAGCGTAATACTTTTTTTCATAAAATCAGAAATTTTATCTATTTGGGTGTAGCTGTAAATTTATCAATTTAAAATTAGTATCGAAATATTGTAGCATTTAGTTTTACGATTTTTTCGATATTTTTAATGTTATGAATACTTATATTTTTACCTCAGAACGATTAGGTTTTAGAAATTGGACTACTGCCGATTCTGATTTATTGTTTGTTCTTAATTCGAATGAAGAAGTAATGCGCTTTTTTCCTTCAACTCAAACGAAAGAGCAATGTTTGGATTTTATTCTACGCATGCAACATCAATTTCAAAAAAACTATTTTTGCTATTTTGCTGTAGAGATTCTAGAATCTAAAGAGTTTATAGGTTTTATAGGACTTTGTGAACAAACTTATGAAGCAGATTTTAATCCATCTGTAGATATTGGCTGGCGAATTCTTCCTGATTTTTGGGGAAAAGGTTATGCTACCGAAGGCGCTAAAAAAGTATTAGAATATGGTTTTACAGAAGCTAATTTAAATCAAATAGTTTCAGTTGCTCCACTAGTAAATTTTCCTTCTATTTCTGTTATGAAAAAAATCGGGATGTCAAAAGTAAAAACATTTAAGCATCCTTTTTTAAAAGATTTTCCTAACTTGGAAGAATGTGTGCTTTGTTTAATTACTTCTGAAGAGTTAAATTAAAGTATATCTTTAGATAATCGTAAGTTATTATGAAAAAACAAGAAATAAACGAATTATTAGAACAAAAGCATCAGGAACTTTTCAATTGGTTACAACAACAAAAAGAAGATAAATTTTGGGAAAAAGGACCCGAGGGAAAATGGACAGTTGGTCAACATATTCAACACTTAACAGATTCAATTAAAAAATTAAATCATGCTTTAAGTTTTCCTACTTTTTTTCTTAAATATAAATTTGGAAAATCCAATAGAGATGTTAGAACTTATGAGCTAGTTGTTCAAAAATATTTAGCTAAACTAGTTGAAAATAAAGAGCGAGCTAAAAAATATAATGCTGCTGTTATAACTCCATCGGAAAATAAATTCAATCACTTATTGAAAACGCTGAATATCCAAAATAAAAAGCTTCAATACAAAACAAATATGATGAGTGACAAGAAGTTAAACAGCTTAATTCTGCCTCATCCTTTAATGGGGAAAATGCCTCTAAGAGAAATTATTATGTGGACGGCATATCATACTGAGCATCACACTAAAGATTTAATTGAAAACTACTCCTGAAATACCTATATTTGTGCCTCTAAAAATGTAGCAGACACCAATGTTTAATAATTTAAGCGAAAAATTAGATCAGGCGTTACATACGCTAAAAGGACACGGAAAAATTAATGAAGTAAACGTTGCAGAAACGTTGAAAGAAGTTCGTAGAGCTTTATTAGACGCCGATGTTAACTTTAAAATAGCTAAACAATTTACCAATACTGTTAAAGATAAAGCTATGGGACAAGACGTATTAACTACGTTAAACCCAGGGCAATTAATGGTGAAAATTGTTAAAGATGAATTAACTGAGTTAATGGGTGGTGATACTGTTGGAATCAATTTAGGAGGTTCTCCAACAGTAATTTTAATGTCTGGACTTCAAGGTTCTGGTAAAACAACTTTTTCTGGTAAACTTGCTAATTTTCTTAAAACAAAAAAGACAAAACAAGTTTTATTAGTTGGATGTGACGTTTATCGTCCGGCCGCTATTAATCAGTTACAAGTAGTTGGAGAGCAAATCGGTGTTGAAGTCTATGCCGAAGAAGGAAATCAAAATCCTGTTGAAATTTCTCAAAATGCTATAAAGCATGCCAAAGCGAATGGTAAAAATGTGGTGATTATTGATACCGCTGGTCGTTTAGCTGTTGATGAGGAAATGATGACGGAGATTTCTAATATTCATAAAGCGGTTAATCCTAATGAAACATTATTTGTTGTAGATTCTATGACAGGGCAAGATGCTGTTAATACTGCTAAAGCCTTTAACGATGTTTTAAATTTTGATGGTGTAGTTCTTACAAAATTAGATGGTGATACTCGTGGTGGAGCTGCGTTATCTATTAAGTCGGTTGTAAATAAACCTATAAAGTTTATTGGTACTGGTGAGAAAATGGACGCTATTGATGTTTTCCACCCTGATCGTATGGCAGACCGTATCTTAGGTATGGGAGACGTTGTGTCTTTAGTAGAACGTGCTCAAGAACAATACGATGAAGCTGAAGCTAGAAAACTTCAAAAGAAGATTGCTAAAAACCAATTTGGTTTTGACGATTTCTTAAATCAAATTCAGCAAATAAAGAAAATGGGTAGCATGAAAGATTTGGTTGGAATGATTCCTGGTGCTGGAAAAGCTTTAAAAGGCATGGATATTGACGATGATGCTTTTAAAGGAATTGAAGCTATTATTCATTCTATGACACCAAGTGAACGAAGTACTCCTTCCTCAATAAATGCTAGTAGAAAAAAGAGAATTGCAAAAGGTTCTGGAACTTCTGTTCAAGAGGTTAATCAGTTAATGAAGCAGTTTGATCAGATGAGCAAAATGATGAAAATGATGCAAGGTGGCGGCGGAAAACGCATGATGCAAATGATGAAAGGAATGAGATAAAAAGATAAAACAAAAGAGAAGTGTGCGCTTCTCTTTTTTATTTGAATACACACAACACACTAACAACACACAAATGATTTTATTAGACGGAAAGAAAACTTCTGCCGACATTAAAGAGGAAATTGCCTTAGAGGTTGGAGAATTAAAAAGACTCGAAAAGAAAGTTCCTCATTTAGCTGCCATTATTGTTGGAAACGATGGGGCTAGTCTTACGTACGTTAATGCTAAAGTAAAAGCCTGCGAACGAGTTGGTTTTGAATCTACTTTAATTCAATTACCTGAAGAAACTACGGAAGCAGAACTATTAAATGAAATTAATATTCTTAATGTAGATAATGATATTGACGGATTTATAGTTCAATTACCTTTACCAAAACATATTGACGAGCAAAAAATATTATTAGCTGTTGATCCTACCAAAGATGTTGATGGTTTTCATCCTGAAAACGTTGGTAGAATGGCATTAAACTTACCTACATTTATTTCTGCTACTCCATTTGGAATCTTAGAATTATTAGATAGATACAACGTTGAAACCTCAGGAAAAAATGTAGTTGTTATCGGACGTAGTCATATTGTTGGAAGTCCGATGAGTATTTTACTTTCTCAAAAAAGAAAAGTTGGAAACGCCACAGTAACTTTAGCTCACAGTAGAACTCAAAATTTAGAAGAGATTACTAAAAAAGCTGATATTATCGTAGCTGCTATTGGAATTCCAGAATTTTTGAAAGCCGATATGGTTAAAAAAGGAGTTGTGGTTATCGATGTAGGAATTACAAGAGTTGCTGATCCAACAAAAAAGAATGGATTTAGATTAGTTGGTGATGTTGCTTTTGATGAAGTTGCTGAGAAATCATCATTCATTACTCCTGTTCCTGGAGGAGTTGGTCCTATGACAATAGCTATGCTGTTAAAAAACACATTAATTGCCAATAAGCGTAGAAATTCTTAAAAAAGAAATTTAAAACATAAAAAAGGGAAGCTAATGCTTCCCTTTTTGTTAAACTCTCTTTCTAATTTCTTTTAATGAATCGTTTATAAATAACTTCCCATCTCTAAATACCTCTCTCAACTCTCCCTTCTGCTCTTCTTCCCAACTTACTTCATCTATTAATTGATAAGTTCCATTTTCTTTAACGACTTTTAGTAGTCCTTTTGCAGATTTTTTAGTTCCATCATCAGTAATCGGATCTTTATAAATCGCTCTTCCTTCTCCATTAACTTCGCCATACGTCGCTTTCATGGCAAAACCAAAAGTATCTCTGGTATTATACTGATACGTAAAAGAACCAATACCTAAAACAACATTGGTAGAAGCGAATCCGTTTTGCTTTAATCGTTCACAAATTTGTGTTGCTCTCTCTATTGTAATACTATCTCCATAAATAGCTCCAATATGGGGATCTAATTCTTTGAAACCTTTCTCATTTATTGCTCCACCAAAAACTTCCCAAAGTAATTGGATTACTCCTTTTTGTTCAACGTCTGTTTTACCTTTTGGATTACCACAAATAATATCTACTGGATCACCACTATCCGGGCGAATTACCACTTTCCCATCTCTTTGTAAAACTTCTTCTTTTAAATTCGGAAGATATTCTGTTAACACTTTCCATAAATCCCAAGTATCAGAAACAATAGAAACAATTCCGTTAGGGTAAACTTCTGTAATTAATCGTTTAAACGTTTCTTGTTCTCCATTATTTGTACCCATACACATAACAGAGTGTTCCGTAGCTGCAACTGATCCACCAACAAGTTCTTCATTTGCATTCGCATTGTAATACTCCTCTAGAAAATCTATAGCCGGAATTGTATCAGTTCCTGTAAAGCTTAATAAATGTCCGGTTGCTGATAATACAGCTGCTTCTAATCCTGCCATTCCACGCATTGAGAAATCGTGTCCTTGCCAATCTACAAACTCAGGGATACTTGATGTTTCCTCTGCATATGCATCCAATATTTTTCTGTATTGTCTAGCTATTGTAGCAGAATTACACGGCATCCAAATAGTTGTAGACAACAACGTTTCAAAATAGTTTGTTAACCAGAAAAACTCTGGTAATGTATTATACATCGTAAACATTGGAACTCGAATAGGAACTGAAACTCCTTCTGGTAATGCTTTTATAACTATTGGTAAAAAACCTAAATCGTGTAAAGCTCCAATATGCTCTATTCCTACTTTATTTTCACCTAAATAGTTATTAATTCTACTTGCGTATTTCTTTAAAATTTGTTCTTTAGGTTGTTGAAAGAAATTTTGAGTAAACTCTTGAATCACATATTTCTTAATGAAGTATTGTAAACCAAAAAATACTACTTCGTTTACTCCTTCTATCCTACTTTTTCTTGGTGTCCAGTTTGAATATACTAAGGTTGTATTGTCAGGATATTGCCTTCTATGATCTACTTTGTAACCGTCTGTATATAATAATGGATTTATCATGTTTATTTATTTTGTGTAATTATAACACAAATATAAAAGATAAAATCAAGTTTACAAATTATTTTGCGTATTTTTTACACAAAAAATCAAACATTATTTTTTGAAATTATATGCGGACTATCATTTCTTCCAGCTTCTTCCGGATAAAGGAGATAAACAGGATCTGTTTGGACAAATTCTTTAGTTTCAATATTTAAGGCAGTTAAACTTCCTTTAAACGCTGCACCAGTATCTACATTCCAAACATTACAACCTTGCATTGGTTCTGTTTCATTATAATTCGTTGTTGGCGTATGTCCAATATAGATTTCTTTAAACAGTAATAAACGTTTTGGATATAATAGAGAATCCTTTTTGATTCGTTTATCCATTGTCAACGCCATTTCCCATAAAGTTCTGTCCCAAGTATAATTTGATTCATATACTTCTTGATATGGACCATGCATTGATGTAAATCCTGCATGAATGAACAACCTGTTCTCTTCATCAATATGAAAAAGTTTCATTCGTTCTAAAAACTGTAAATGTTCATTTTTTTGACCTTCAGAATATCCTTCATAACTGGTAATTGTATTCTTTCCACCATGGAATAACCATTTGTCAGGTTGTACTCCTGTTTTTAGCCAATTTTCACAATACACATCATGATTTCCTTTGATAAAAATACATTTCTGGTTTTTATCTAATTCAATTAAATAATCTAAAACCTGAGCAGATTCACTCCAACCATCAACATAATCACCTAAAAAAAAAAGTGTATCATTAGCTGCTAAATCTAATTTATCTATAAGTTGTTTCAAGGCTTTTAAACCTCCATGTATATCTCCTATTGTGAATGTTCTCATCCTTTCATTAAATTTATCTTACTCCTATTCTTTTTTCTATAACTTCTGGTAAACTATATATACGTTCTTTGGGAACTAATCTTTTTGCTTCACTATACTTCCCCTGTTTACGTAACTGGTTTATTTTCTTTGTTAAAGGAGTTAAATCTATTATCTCTTCAATCCATTCGTTATTATACTCCTCAATTAAAAATCTACTTATACCAACTTGAATTGTTCGCTCTTGTAATTTACTTCCTTCAATATTTCGTTCTGGATCCCATTGAATGTGAACCTTAGCTTCTTTAAATTTTTGTTCCCACTCTAATCCGCTTTTATAAACGAGATGATCAGGATCTGTTAAAATTCCCATTTGTAAAGCTTTTTCCCAAAAAATACGTTTTAGTTTTATCCCTAAAATATAATCTTGATTATTTTTAGTCCCCCAATTACTTCGTTCCATCAACCATAAATAAGAAGGTTTAATCCATGCCATTCTAGTAAAAGAAAAAGGAGCTTCAAATTTATTATTTTTTATAGCTGGTAATGCAATTAACTTATTATAAGCCTGGTATACAGTAATTGTTTTATTATCGTAATGTGCTCTAATTTCTTGATGCTTTGACATTTCTTCTTCTTATTTTTTAAACTCTATAAATTTACTCGGAACCTGATCTGTTAACCAAACTCCATTTTTAGATTTATAAAATTCATAACCTTCTCGAAACATTAATCCTGAATTGATGCTTAAAATAAATGGTTTTCCTCTTCTACTACCAACTTTTGTAGCTGTTTCTCTATCTTCACTTAAATGAACATGTTGTCTGTTCATTTTTTGAAGTCCAGTTGCTTTAATCGGTTCTATAAACTTAGCAACAGTTCCATGATATAAATATTCAGGTGGTTCAATGGCTTCAAGCTCTAAATTTATATTCTTAATCGAATGACCTTGATTCGCTCTAATTTTAGTTTTATCTTCATTAAAACTAAATCGTTGCTTGTCATTTTCGGCTACTACTACCTCTAAATCTGATAGCGAAAAATACATTCGTCTCTTTTTCGATTTATTGATTAATTCTTCAACATCTGCCCATCCATTTTCATCTAAATTCAAACCAATTGTTTCTGGTTGATGTCGTAACAGCAGACTTAAAAATTTGCTTATTCTTTTTATTTCTTTTTCGTTCATTTTTTAATTGTTTATTCCATTAAAATGGTTTTATAAATATTATAATTTTCTTCATCAAAACAGACAAAAATGACTTTCTCTAAAACTGCATTCTCTTGTACTGCTTTTATGGCAATCTCTGCCGCCGATTCTTTTGGAAACTTATAAATTCCTGTACTTATATTGGGAAACACAATGCTATCAAAAGCATAACTTTTAGCAAGTTCTAAACTATTCTTGTAACAGTTAGCCAATAATTCTTTTTCCTTTTCTAAACGTTTACCTCCGTTATATACTGGTCCGACCGTATGAATTACTTTTTTTGCTGGCAAATTACCCGCTGTTGTAATAACTGATTCTCCTGTTTTACATTTTCCTTGCCTATTTCTAATTTTCTGACAATCCTCAAGAATTTCTGGTCCACCAGCTCTATGAATTGCTCCGTCTACGCCTCCTCCTCCAAGTAAACTCGAGTTAGCCGCATTTACTATTACATCAACTTCTACTTTAGTGATATCACCTTGTACTACTTCTATTTTCATTTTTTTATTCTTTCAATTTTCCCAATTAATTCTTCAATGATTATACTATCTGAAGATATGTATTCTTTTCCTACATATACTTTTAAAACTTCTATGCTTCCCATAATAGCAGCATTGAAAACATCCAATTCTTCAGATGGCACCCACAATTCATTGTGAATTTTCCCTCCAACATTTTCTATTTGATACTTACTAAATTCCTCTTCCGTAATTGAAAACTTAGTTACAAATCTTAAAAAATTTCCAAACGGATCTGTGGTATTCCATTTTTCAGCTATTTCACTGGCGTACTCTTCATTTAAAACTGGATAAAAAATTGGTTGTTGTTCTAAACGAGGCGGAAAACTTCTAAATCCACTTTCAGCAATTAACAGCATTTCTTTCTCTCCAACTGGTCTATATAATGTTTTCATTTTTCAATAGTTAGAACACCTCAGTAAAGGCTTCAATAAATTTTTCATTTCTAGAATAAATGGCAAAAACAACTTTCTTAAATTTATTCTTGAATTTTCCTCCGAATTGTTTATGAAACAATTTTGCTATAACCTTAGGATCATTCTGAAAAACTCCACATCCCCAGGCTCCAAGAATTAATGTCTCATATTTATACTTTATACATAAGGTTAAAAGTTTTTCAATTCTTTTATTCATTATAGCAGGTACTTGATCTAAAATTTCTTTTTCTCTTAGTTTAACTACACCAAAATTAACAGCCGCAGATGTAATTATACCACACTTAACAGGTTCAGCTAATAGTTCTCCATTTTTATCTCTAAAAAAAGGAACTTCTGGACTATGGATCATACCATCAGTATACACACAAGACTTCATATTTCTATGAGTTTCGTAAAAATCGAAAACACTCATTTGTGAACCATACAGTGCAGATGAAACTGCTAGACTTTCTTCTTGAGCTAAAGCTCCATTCAAAAATCCTCCTCCAGGATTTTTAGCCGAAGCAAAATTTAAACACATTGTTTTACAGTCATCAGATAACCTAATTATAGAACTTACTGAATCCTCATGTTTTACCTCAAACTTTGTAACAAAATCACTTTCAAATTCTTGGATCTCATTTAATTCATTATCCAAATCTTGACTTGAATAATATTTTGTATTTGAGATACAATACTCTATTTCTTTTGATATATCAATCTTAGCATTATCTTTTTCATTTTGATAATATCCATTATTTATAATGTCTAAAGTTTCTTTTGCCTTTAATTTTCTCGTTGACTTTTTCATAATTCTTCTTTTTTAATTTCTTTATTAATTAAGTAAATCATTCAACTTTATTTGATTGATTCCTTCTACATCTCTAAAACTATCCGTTGTGAAAATTTGTGTAAAATGTTCCTGTAAACTTTCAACTCCCTTGCTAAAAATTCCATGACTTACGGCTAAATACAAACCACCAGCATTTTTCTTTTTCAATTCTTCTGCAAGTCCCATAAACGTTCCTCCACCGTCACAAATATCATCAACTATCAAACAAGCTTTTCCTTGTAAATCTTCTTCATATACTTTAAAACCTTCTAATTTTCCATTGGTAACATTCCTCTTTTTAGAACATTCAATCACAGCAATTCCCCCTATATATTCCGATACTTTATATATCTTTTTCAATGCTCCTCCATCAGGAGAAATCAACAATACTTCTTTTCCTATTTTCTCAATTACTTTTTCTATAAATGTATAGTTTGAAATGACTTCACAATTATCTAATACCGCAGGCGTAACTTCAGAATGTGGATCAAAAACTATAACTTTATCAACACATAAATCATTTAATATCTCTGCATACACTTTTACAGTTAACGGCTCTCCTGGAATCATAACTCT
Source organism: Tenacibaculum skagerrakense (assembly GCF_004345825.1). Taxonomy (GTDB): domain Bacteria; phylum Bacteroidota; class Bacteroidia; order Flavobacteriales; family Flavobacteriaceae; genus Polaribacter; species Polaribacter skagerrakensis. The sequence goes on along the minus strand of NZ_SLXM01000009.1, from coordinate 129,447 downwards.
ATCTTGTCTAGCTCCAGGAAAATATGGTATAAACACATTGATTATAGAAACACTGCATCTTCTCAAAGCATCTACTGTACAAATCAACAATCCGAAATCATTAAACGATGTAATTCTTGAAGTAATAGTTACTTCTGAAATCTCTTTTAGATCTGTTTTAATTTTAATGTGAGGTTCTCCTCCTGAAAAAATAAAAGATTCAAAATCAATTTGATTAGCTCCTATTGGCTGAAAAGATGTATCTAAATTTAAAATCATTTTTTGTGTTATTTTTACGCAAAACTAAAACATAAAAATAACTTAACAAAATATTTTGTGTAAAAATTACGCTATTTTAATTTCAAAATGAAATCCTTCTTTAAGTAATTGATTGTATTTCTTATTATTAAACTTGAATAGTTTTGCTGGACGACCACTCCCCTTTTGATACATTTTATCCGTTTCTTCAACAATTTCAAAGCTTAAAATTTTCTTGCGGAAATTTCTACGATCGATTTTATGGTCTAGAATTGTAGTATATAAGTTCTCTAAATCAGAAAAAGGAAATTCTTTATTCAACAAATCAAATCCAATTGGCTGATATTGTAGTTTCGCCTTTAATCGTTCTTTAGCAGTCTCTAAAATTAGTTTATGATCAAAAGCTAACTTAGGAAGTTTTTTTACCGGAAACCATTGTACTTCTTTAGCATCGGTAGACGCTTGAATTTTAAAGTGATTTGGTCTTACTAATCCGAAATAACTCACAGAAACTACCCTATTTCTTGGATCCCTTCCTGGTTTTCCGAAGGTATATAATTGCTCAAGATAATCAATTTGTACACCTGTTTCCTCTTTCAATTCACGAGTCACAGCTATTTCCAAAGATTCATCATCCATAACCAAACCACCTGGTAATGCCCAGCTATCTTTAAAAGGTTCTACTCCTCTTTTTATTAATAAAACAGAAAGTTGTTTTGCGTCGTAACCAAATACAACAGCATCAACAGCGACTTTAATATCTTGAATTGCAGGCATATTTTGTGTTTACTTTACACAAAACTACAAATTATTAAGCTAAAATCTCTTGAGTAATAATAGTTTCTGCATCTAATTCAACTGCTTCTTTATTTTTTCGGAATAATCTAGCTGATAATTCTCCTTTAAGTTTTATGTCATTATTACTTACTTCTAACCAACTTCCTTCTCTTAATCCTAAAACCGGAACTTTATTGAATACATGGAATTCTTTAATTCTTGTTTCTCTAGTTTCACCCATGTGTTTTGATGTTGGATCTGGATCTAAATAATGTGCATTGATATTAAAGGGAATTAATCCCATCGTGTCAAAACTTGGTGGATACACAATTGGCATATCATTCGTATTCATCATGTTAACACCACAAATATTACTTCCTGCACTCGTTCCTAAGTATGGAGTTCCAGATTCTACTACAACTTTTAACGAAGTAATTACATCATTCTTATACAGTTGATTAACTAATTCAAATGTGTTACCACCTCCAGTAAAAATAGCTTCCGCTTTTAAAACCGCTTCTTCTGGATTATCAAACTCATGAATTCCCTTCACTTGTATATTAATTTTACCAAAGGCTACCCTTGCTTTTTCTGTATATGTATCGTAAGAAATACCACTTGGTCTCGCATAAGGAATAAATAGAATCGTTTTTACTTTATTAAAAAAAGATTTCAATTCTGGTAAAATATATTCCAAGTATCCAGTTCCATGAACAGTTGATGTACTAGCTATAATTATTTTCTTCACTTTATACTTTCTTAAGTCAAACAAAAATAGACAATTTTGTTATGTTATTTTCTTCTAACATCTTTAGATATAATTCAAAAATTAGTCTGATTGGTATAATTATTGCTAATTATTCCTACAAAATATATCTGTTTAACTAATTTTTAATCATAGTTATTTTGAATAAAACTACTTTCATTCTTTTATTGCTTTTAACAAATTCCATATTCGCACAACGAATTACAATTACTGGTGAATTGTCAGATAAATTGGGGAAAATTGTAAATGCTCATATTATTAATACAACAAGCCAAAAGGGAACTTTTTCTGATCAAGAAGGAAATTTTACGATGAAAGTTCAGTTAAATGATGTATTAGAAATTACTTCAGTACAACATCATACGAAAGAAATACTAATAACTAACCTAATTTTAAAACATACAAAGGTTAATTTTTACTTACATCTTAAAGATTATTTATTAAATGAAGTTGATGTAAAGAAAACAGATTTATCGGGTACATTAACCACAGATGCTGCCAGAATAAAAAAAAGTAAGCAAGAAGAAGTAATGGAAAATCTAGGTTTTGATCCGTTTGCAAAAAAGCTTTCTCCTATAGATAGAAAAATACATACTGCTACAGACGGAGGTCTTTTTAAGTACTACATTTTTGCTGCAACAGTATCTGTTGATAATATTATCAACTCAATTTCTGGAAGAACTAAAAGATTAAAAAAGGAAAAAAAACTAATTGAAAATAATAGTAAATTAAAAGATATAGAAAATACTTTTAACGAATACATAAATAAAGACTTAAAAATAAGAAAAGATGATATTTCTCGATTCGTTTATTTTTCTCATTTAGATAGTGGTTTTGATGAAGCATATAACAATGGTGATATAGCCATTATTAAGTTCCTAAAAACTCAATCTTTATTATTCAAAAAAGACACTATAAAATAGGTTGAAAAACTACACAAAACATAACACTTTAGATTTTTACAGGATATCTCTTAATAAACTCTTTTTAGCTTGTAACGAATTGTTCTCTTCAATCGATTAATGATTTTAACAAACATTTACATACTCCTTAAAACTTTTTAAGAATTAGACTAGCTTTATTTGTATATCAACTAATTATATGCAAAAACTAGTACTCAATTTTATTTTTATTCTATCAATTTCCAGTGCACTAAACGCCCAAAGAATTGAAATTACAGGAATCCTTACTGACAAACTTGGTAAAGTAGCAGATGCTCATATTATCAATACAACTTCTAAAAAAGGAACCTTTTCTGCTATTAATGGTGAATTTAACATTAAAGTTCAGTCTAATGATGTCCTAGAAATAAGTTCAGTGCAACATCATATTCAAAAAATAACGATTACAGATTCATTAATCAACAACAAGAATCTTGAAGTGTTCCTTTACTTAAGAGACTATCTACTTGAAGAAGTTGAAGTAAAAAAAACAGAACTAACCGGAAGTTTATTAAGTGATTCTAAATCCATAGGAAAAAGTGATCGACAAGAAGTAATGGAAAATCTAGGCTTCAATCCTTTTCCTAAAAAATTATCCAAAATAGATCGTGAAATAAAAACTGCTTATGCAGGTGGAATTCAAATAGGTTTAGGAGCCATGGTTTCGCTAGACTATATTATAAATTCAATGTCGGGGAGAATTGATATGCTTGAGAATCAAAAAAAATTGCTTGAAAATGAAAAAAAACTACAGTATATCGAAAAAACCTACAGGCATTTTATTACAAAATCTTTAAAAATTGATTCGTTAGATGTTTCTAGATTTATTTATATCTCTCATTTTGATAAAAAGTTCAAAGAATCATTTAATGGCGGAGATGTCAAAATCATTTCATTTCTAAAAGAACAAGCAGTATTGTTTAAAAAAGATTCGTTGTGAAAAAGGAGCTTTTATTTATTGTACTACTCTTGATATTGAAATTTAATTATGCCTATACTCAAGAGATTACTATCTATGGAAAAATTGAAGATCAAATCGGAGCCATTGAAAATGCTAATATTCTAAATAAAGAAACTAATAACGGTACGTTTTCCAATGAAAATGGTATGTTCTCTATAAAAGTTTCTTTAGGTCAAAAACTTGAAATCAGTAGCATACAACATTATACTAAAGTTGTGCAAATTAGTAAAGAGATACTAACTTCTAAATCTTTTACAATACAATTACTTTTAAAAGATAACTTATTAGAAGAAGTTACTGTAACGAATAAAAAAATGTTCGGAACCTTTAAACGAAATTTAAAACAAACTATTCGTGATATTGCTATTGTTAAATCTAGAGATGCTTTAAATTTTTCTGATATTAAATTAGAAGCTAATAAAAACTATAATAAAAACGCTACACTTAATAGAGAACTTAATAATATAATCGATCCAACACAAAGATTTGAAGGCGTAAGTCTTGGAGGAGCTTTTTTACCTTTTAAAAGTTTACTTAAAAAGAGAAAAGAACGAAAAAAGTTTGATTTTAAAAGAAATTTTCCATCACTTATATTAAAAGAATTGGGAGAAAAATTCTTTTTTGAAGACCTTAAAATTCCAAAAGATTTATTTTATAATTTCTTAGAATATTGTAATCCATTAGGTATTGAAAAACTCTATCAAGAAGGAAAACAACTAGAGGTCATTGAAATTTTAAACAAAGAAGCAAAACAATACCTTATAAATACTATTCATAAATAATTTTAATGAAGTAATAGTCTTTAAAGAGTAATAATTTTCGTATTTTTAATAAGAGTATTAGTTCAACATACATCTTCTTTTTATTATGAAAAAAATTACGTTTTTAATTCTATTTTTATCTATCAATATTTTTGGGCAAAGATCCCCTATTACAGGTGTTATTTCCGATAATTTAGGAACTGTAGCTAATTCCCATGTAATTAACATAACATCTAAAGAAGGTACTTTTTCTAACCCAAAAGGTTATTTTTTAATTGACGCTCAAGTTGGTGATGTTTTACAAATAACTTCTATTCAACATTATACAAAAAACATAAAAGTATCAACTATTTCAATGCAAAGAAAACAGATTAATATTTTGCTTGAAATACAAGAGCAGGTATTAGAAGAAATTGAAGTAATCAAAACGCAGTTAATTCAGTCGCTTTCTGCGGATGTTAAAAAAACTCCTAAAAATGAAAGTAAAGAAAAATCAAAAGAAGCTACTAACTTTGAAGGAACACAAGCAACTGATAATATTGTTTTAGCTAGTGCCACTGAAAAAAACGAATCAGAGAAAAAAACAGACCCAACATTAGCTTTTGAAGGACTTACACTTCTCAAATTTTCATTATTTACTTCAAAAGAAGAAAAACTTTTAGAACAAAAGATAAAGAGAAAAGTATTTAGAGATCATCTTCCTGAACAAATTATCAAAATTGTTGGTAAGCAAAATTTCACGGATTCAATGAATATCCCGGAAGAACAGGTACTAGCGTTTATTAACTATAGTATAGATGAAGAAATAGAAAACAATGTTCAAAGAGAAGAACACCTAAAAGTTATTCAAAACTTAAAACAAAAAAGTGTTAATTATTTGAAAGAAATTAAAAGATAAGTAATCTTGCAGTAAAAATTCTGTATTTTGGCGCAGCTTTTGTTTCTTTACAATTCATGAAAAAAATATTAATTCTATTTATAGGGATTTCTTTTTTATCCTTTACAGATCATAAATACTACTTAGCATTAACGGAAATAGAACATAATACAAATAGTAATTCTATTCAGATGATTATGAATGTGTTTATGGACGATATTGAAGTAGCTATTAATAAAGAGCAAGTAACTGATTTACGTTTAACAACGAAAGATGAGCCTAAAAATGTAGATGAGTATTTTTTCAATTACTTAAAAGATAAATTCAAAGTTACAATTAACAACTCTAAAGCCAACTTTAAATTTATTGGTAAAGAATACCAAGATAATATCGTTTACTTCTACTTAGAAATTGAAAATGTTACCAAAGTAAACTCATTGGAAATTGAAAACAATGTTCTCATTGCTCATTTTCCTGATCAACAAAACTTGATTAAAGCTAAAATCAATAACACCAAGAAAAGCTTGTTCTTGACTAAAGAAAATAATAAAGGTTTGTTAAATTATTAACTAAATCGGTTTCTTTACGTTACTTTTATCTACTAAATCTTAAAATAACTACAAATAATGAAAAGAACTCTTCATTCATTTCTTTTGATTTGTTTTGTTTTTACTTTATCTGTAAATGGACAAAATCGTGAAAGAAAAACACAGAAAGGTCATACCAATGAAAATAAATTCAAACAACTTGAAGACCTTTTAGCTACACCCAATGATAAGCATACTGCCTCTGGTGCTCCAGGAGTAAATTATACTCAGCAGAAAGTAGACTATAAAATGGATATTGTCTTGGATGATGAGAAACAACGAATTACTGGTAGTGAAACCATTGTATATCATAATAACTCAGAAGATGAGCTACCTTATTTATGGGTACAATTAGATCAAAATATGCGTGCTGCAGATTCTAAAACTCCAGATATAGCTACATCTAAAGTTCCTGAAAAAATTAACAAACAACAATACAACCGCTTTTTTCCAGAACAACCTTTTGATGGTGGTTTTAAGATTATGAGCGTTACTAACACTGATGGTAAATTATCATACATCATTAATCAAACAATGATGCGAATCGATTTGCCTACTCCTATAGCATCTGGTGGTAAATTTTCATTCAACATCAAATGGTGGTATAATATCAATAACCATAGAACTCAAGGAGGAAGATCTGGTTTTGAACATTTTCCTGAAGACAACAACAATAATTATGTGATTGCTCAATTTTACCCAAGATTATGTGTGTACGATAATGTAGAAGGTTGGCAGAACGATCAGTTTTGGGGACGAAGTGAATTTGCTTTAGAATTTGGTGATTTTGATGTAAATATTACTACTCCAGATGATCATATTTTAGGCGCAACGGGTATTTTATTAAATGAAAGTGAAGTTTTAACCAGAGAACAGCGCGATCGTTTTGCAAAAGCGAAAACAACTTTTGACAAACCTGTATTAATTGTAACTCAAGAAGAAGCAACTAAAAAAGAGAAAACAAAATCTAAGAAAACAAAAACATGGAAGTTCTCTGCTAAAAATGTAAGAGATTATGCTTTTGCTACTTCAAGAAAGTTTATTTGGGACGCTATGGCTGTTGACATTAATGGTAAAACCGTAATGGCACACTCTTTATATTCTAAAGAAGCTAATCCTTTATATGGTGATCATTCTACTAGAGCTGTAGCTCAAACTTTAAAGACATATTCAAGATATACTTTTGATTATCCTTACCACAAAGCAATTTCTGTTGATGGACAAATGGGGATGGAATATCCTCAAATTTGTTTTAATCCAGGTAGACCAAATCCTGATGGAACCTATTCTGATAGAACAAAGTATCGAATGATTAAAGTAACTGTTCATGAAGTAGGACATAATTTCTTTCCTATGATTGTAAATTCAGATGAACGTAAATGGACTTGGATGGATGAAGGTTTAAATTCATTTGTTGAAATGATGGCAGAATTAGACTATGATCCTAATTTTCCAATAGTAAGAGGATTACCAAAAAATATTATCAAATACATGGATGGGGATCAATCTACCATTGCTCCTATTATGTCTAAAGGAGATAATGTGTATAGCTTTGGTAATAATGCTTATGGTAAACCAGCAACTGCATTGTATATTTTACGAAATACTGTAATGGGTCCTGAATTATTTGATTATGCATTCAAAACCTATTCAAAGCGTTGGAAATTTAAACATCCAACACCAGCTGATTTCTTTAGAACTATGGAAGATGCTTCAGCTATGGATTTAGATTGGTTTTGGAGAGGTTGGTTTTATACTACAGATGTAACTGACATTGGTATTAAAGGTGTTAAAAAATTCTACACAAAAGAAGATAATGAAGGAAATGTAGCTTTTGTAGAAGATACAACTAAAGGATTAGGTTTTGGTAAGGCTAAAAACCTTAATTCAAAGTATCATTATGAAATAACTTACAATAAACCAGGTGGTTTAGTAATGCCTATTATAGTTGAATTTACCTATAAAGATGGCACAAAAGAAAGAAAAAAATATCCTGCTCAAATTTGGAGACTGAATGATAATGAAATCACAAAAGTTTTCTCTTCAAATAAAGAAATTAAGGACATTCAAATTGATCCAGATTTAGAAACAGCTGATGTAGATACTACAAATAATAGCTGGCCTAAGAAGAAGGAAACAAAATTTGAAAAATTCAAGAATAAAATTAAAGGATAAGAATTAATTCTATTCAATTTAGAAGCGATGGTTACTTATAATCATCGCTTTTTTTATAAAGGTTTGTTAAAAATTTTAACATGTTCATATAATAATTAATTTTATTAGTACTTTTCAAAAATCATTTTTAAAACCAACTTTAATTTATAATGAAAAAGCTATTTTATGTATTCTTATCAGTTTTTTTAATCTCTGGTGCAACTTTTGCTCAAGAGACTGATGAAGAAAAAAAACCACAAAAAGGACATGTTGACGACAATAAATTCCGACAATTAAAAGATGTTTTAGCAACGCCAAACGATCAAAGAACTGCTTCGGGTGCTCCTGGACATCAATACACGCAACAAAAAGTAGATTATGTTATGAACTTACGTCTCGATGAAGCTAATAATAAGCTTTATGGAGATGAAACTATTACATATCATAATAACTCTAAAGATAATTTAGAATATTTATGGTTACAGTTAGACCAAAACATGCGTGCTCCTGACTCTCAAACTCCTTTAGCGCAATCAAAAGGAGCTTCTGGATGGCAAACTCCAGAACAATTTGTAGACGATAACATGGGAAAGAAAAAAGATTTTGGTTTTAAAATTGAAGCTGTTAAATATGAAGATGGTAGAGATTTATCGCATACAATTAATCGTACAATGATGCGTATTAATTTACCAAAACCTCTAGCACCTGGAAATACATTTGTATTTAAAATTAAATGGAACTATTTAATCAATAACTCGGTTACCGATGGAGGTCGTTCTGGATTCGAAGAATTCAAAGACGGAAATAAGGCCTATACTATTGCTCAGTTTTTCCCAAGGTTATGTGTTTACAATAATGTAGAAGGATGGCAAAATATGCAGTTCTGGGGACGTAGTGAGTTTGCCTTAGAGTTTGGTGACTATGATGTTAAAATTACTGTTCCTGCTGACCATATTTTAGATGCTACTGGAGAATTACAAAATGAAAAAGATGTACTCTCTAAAGAACAACGTAGCAGAATGGATCAAGCGAGAAAGTCTTATAAAGATCCTGTTTTTATCGTAACTCAAAAAGAAGCTGAAGAAAACGAGAAAGAAGGAACGACTAAAACTAAAACTTGGCATTTTAAAGCAAAGGATGTAAGAGATTATGCATTTGCTTCTTCAAGAAAATATATTTGGGATGCTATGGCTGTAAACATTAATGGAAAAACAGTGATGGCAGTTTCTTTATACCCAAAAGAAGGTAATCCTTTATGGGAAGAGCACTCAACTAGAGTTGTTGCAAATACTTTAGAAGAGTACTCTAAGTTAACTTTTGATTATCCGTATCCAAAAGCTATTTCTGTGCATGCAGATAGACAAGGAATGGAATATCCTATGATTTGTTTTAACTATGGTAGACCAGATCCTGATGGAACTTATTCTGAAAGAACTAAAAATGGGATGATTGGTGTAATTACTCACGAGGTTGGGCATAACTTCTTCCCTATGATTGTTAACTCTGATGAGCGTCAATGGACATGGATGGACGAAGGTTTAAATTCATTTGTTCAAATGTTAGCAGAATTAGATTACGATCCTAATTTCCCTATTAGATCTACTCCTAAAGGAATTGTTCGTTATATGAGTTTTGATCAAAGTAATTTATCTCCAATTATGTCTCAGGGAGATTATGTAAAAAACTTCGGTCCAAATGCTTATACAAAGCCAGCTGCTGGATTATACATGTTACGTAAAACTATTATGGGACCAGAGTTATTTGACTTTGCTTTTAGAACATATTCGCAACGTTGGATGTTTAAGCACCCTACTCCTGCTGATTTCTTTAGAACAATGGAAGATGCTTCTGGTATGGATTTAGATTGGTTTTGGAGAGGATGGTTCTACACTACTGATAACTGTGATATAGGGATTAAAGAAGTAAAACCTTTGTATATTACTGACAAGCAAAGTGATAGAGTTAAAGAATTAATTAAAACAAACCCAAGAGCTAAAACATACTTTGAATCTTTAGGTACTTTAATTTATTTAACAACAAACAAAGACGAAGCTAATGCTAAAGATGTAGAAGCATACATTAATAGTTTACCTGCTGACAAAAAAGCTAGCTTGGAAGAATTACCTAAGTACATATATCAGGTTGAATTTGAAAAGCCAGGTGGTTTAGTTATGCCAATTATTGTAGAATTAACATATGCGGATGGAACTAAAAAACGTGAGGTTTTCCCAGCACAAATTTGGAATAAAGATGACAACAAAGTATACAGAGTATTTTCTTCTAGTAAAGAAATTAAAAGTATAGTTGTTGACCCAGATTTAGAAACTGCAGATGTTGACACTTCAAACAATGCTTGGCCTAAGAAAACTGAAGATAAATTCAATAAGTTTAAAGAAAAGATGAAAAACTAAAATTTTTCATTATAAATATATGAAAGACGCGACCCAAAAGTCGCGTCTTTTTTATTGAATATTCCTGAATTAATGTATTGTATAAATCTATGTAAATAATAAAATTTACGACAACGATATTTTTATCAATCTAAAAAAATCCTTATTTATTTTATAATAATAATTAAATAGTTACCTGTTTTATATTACATAATTTAAAGTATACTTAAAAAAAGCATCTCCAAAATAGCACTGTAATTATTCGCTTTTCCATATTAATTTGTTTATTTAAAAATTAATAGTACTTTTAAACCGATGAAAGTAAGCAATCTACATACAACTAAAATCGACGTAACTTCTACGTCTATTTTTGCTTACACAACAATTTCTACAATTATTACAACCCTTTAGGGGGTTTTTATTTACATATAATTCTTCGGTATATTTTATTTTCTTTTTTGAAAAAGAGAATAAAATCAAACAAAATCAAATTATTTTTTCAATCATAATAAAAAGAAAATGAAAGTCCTAAAATTCGGAGGTTCATCAGTTAGAGATCATCAAAATATTAAAAAAGTAATAGCTATTATTACTCAAAAATCAAAAGAAGATAAATTAGCCGTAGTGGTTTCTGCTTTTGGTAAAACAACAGATAAACTACTTAAAAGTGCTGAATTAGCACAAGAGAAAAATGAAGCTTATTTATCTATCATTAACGAGGTAGAAAAGCATCATTTTGAAACTATAGAACAGTTGCCGTTACATAACTCATCAGAAGTTATAGAACAAGTAAACAAACAATTTAATCAACTAAAAACACTATACAAAGGGTGTTATTTATTAGAAGAATTAAGTCCAAAGGCAAAGGCTATTATCAGTAGCTTCGGAGAACGTATATCATCATACATCATTTCAGAAGCTGCAAAAACATCATTAAACGCAACTTTTAAAAATAGTCAAGATTTAATCATAACCGATGATAACTATTTAAAAGCTCAAGTAGATTTTGAAACTACTTATAGTAATTGTTCATCATTCTTTAGTGAGTGTAACTATCAAGTTGTTATTCTTCCCGGATTTATAGCTAAATGCTACAATGGACAAACTACTACTCTAGGTCGTGGCGGTTCTGATTATACAGCTTCAATATTTGCAGCAGCTATTCATGCCGAAGAACTTCAAATTTGGACAGATGTTAGTGGAATGTACACAGCTAATCCTACAATCGTAAAACAAGCAAAACCTATTCAACATATATCATATGAGGAAGCTATGGAAATGTCTCACTTTGGAGCTAAAGTTATATATCCTCCTACGATACAACCAGTAAGGGAAATGAAAATTCCTATACTTATAAAAAATACTTTTTATCCTGATCAAGAAGGAACACTTATTACTGTCGATTCAGATAAATCCTCTTCAGTGAAAGGAATTACTCATGTTGAAAATGTTTCTTTGATTACTGTAGAAGGAAGTGGAATGGTTGGCATGTCAGGTATTTCAAAACGATTATTCGCAGCACTATCTGATAATAATATCAATGTTATATTAATTACCCAAGCTTCATCAGAACATACTATATGTGTTGGTGTTTTAGAAGAAGATGCTCAGAAAGCAGTTAAATGTATTACACAAAAATTTCAGAATGAAATTGATCAGCATAAAATTGACCCAATTATTATAGAAAATGAATTGAGTATCATTGCCTTGGTTGGCGATAACATGAAAAACCATCAAGGATTAAGTGGTAAAATGTTTAGTGCTTTAGGGAAGAACAATGTAAATATTAGAGCTATTGCTCAAGGAGCCTCTGAAAAAAATATTTCAGCAGTAATAAAAAAACTAGATGCAAAAAAAGCGCTTAATACACTACATGAGCAATTTTTTGGAGATAATATAAAGCAACTTAATTTATTTGTTACCGGCGTTGGAAATGTTGGCAATCGATTTTTAGCACAATTGCAGCAACAAAAAGAATATTTGCTAACTAATTTAAAACTGAATATTCGTGTAATTGGACTTTCCAATTCTACTAAAATGTACTTTGACGAAAATGGTATTGACTTAACTAATTGGAAAGAATTATTATTAACTAAAGGAGAACCAACAAGTCTTAATCATTTTTTATATCGTTCTAAAGAATACAACATGCGAAACAGTGTTTTTGTAGATAATACAGCAAATGAGGAAGTTTCCAAAATGTACCAACATTATTTAGAAAATAATATCGCTGTAGTAACTTGTAATAAAATTGCCTGTGCTTCAGAATTGAACAACTACAAAACACTAAAAAAAGTTTCAAGTAAATACAACGCACCTTTCTTATTTGAAACTAACGTTGGTGCTGGTTTACCAATTATAGACACCCTAAAAAACTTAATTGCTTCTGGTGATAGAGTTCATAAAATTCAAGCTGTTTTATCTGGAAGTTTAAATTTTGTATTCAATAACTTTACTAATGCAGTAACTTTTCATGATATTGTAGCTCAAGCTCAAAAAGAGGGATATACTGAACCAGACCCAAAAATTGACCTAAGTGGTGTAGATGTGGCTAGAAAAATTCTAATTCTTGCTAGAGAAAGTGGTTTTGAATTAGAATTATCTGATATTGAAAACAACTCGTTTTTACCTAAAAATAGTTTAGACACTACAAATAATAAAGATTTTTATGAGAGTTTACTTCAGTTTGAATCACACTTTCAAGAAATTTACGCTAATGCAAACTCAGAAAATTGTAAACTAAAATACGTAGCTGAATTTGAAAACGGTAAAGCAAAAGTAGGACTGCAACACATTCCTAAAAATCATCCTTTTTATAATTTAGAAGGTAGTGATAATATTGTGCTGTTTTTTACAGATCGATACCCTATTCAACCTATACAAATTAAAGGGGCTGGTGCGGGTGCAGATGTTACTGCTTCAGGTATTTTTGCAGATGTAATTAGGGTTGGAAATAATTAAAATAAAATGAAACAAATAAAAATATTTTCACCTGCAACAGTTGCGAATGTTTCTTGTGGTTTTGATTGTTTAGGTTTTGCTGTTAACAATTTAGGTGACACTATGACTTTCACTAAAACTTCTAATAAAGGAGTTAAAATAACTGGAATTAAAGGAGCTAATTTACCATACGATTCAGAAAAAAATGTTGCCAGTGCTGTTACTTTATTAATGTTAGAAAAGCATCCGGTAGATTTTGGAATTGATATTTCTATAGAAAAAGGATACGCTCCTGGCAGTGGTTTAGGAAGTAGCGCTGCGAGTGCTGCCGGAGCAGCTTTTGCTATCAACGAACTTTTAAATCGACCTTTCACGCAATTAGAGCTTACTAAATTTGCTATGTATGGTGAAAAAATTGCCTGTGGTTCTGCAATTGCTGATAACGTAGCAGCTGCTATTTATGGAGGTTTTATTTTAGTACAACAATATGAACCTTTATCGATTGTAAAAATTCCAGTACCTAAAGAACTTATGCTTGTAGCAATTCATCCTCAGGTTAAAGTAAGAACTAAAGATGCTAGAGAAGTATTACCTGAAAAGGTTTTACTTACTGATGCTGTTACTCAATGGGCCAATGTTGGAGGTTTAATAAGTGGATTGTACTCTGAAAATTATGAAGTCATTGCAAATTCTTTAAAAGATATAATTGTTGAACCGGTAAGAAAACATTTAATTCCTCATTTTGATTTAGTAAAAGAAGTTGCTATCAATTCGGGAGCTTTGAGTGCAGGTATCTCAGGTTCTGGCCCCACTATTTTTGCCCTATGTAAAGGAGAAGAAATTGCAAAAAATGTATATGACGCAATCGAAAACTCATACAAAGATAAAGGCATAGATTTTACAATGGTCTATTCAAAAATTAATACAGAAGGAGTTAAAATTTTAGAACAAAACTAATCATGAACTATTTTAGTCTTAACAAAAAAACAGCACCAGTTTCTTTTAAAGAAGCTGTAATTAATGGATTAGCTCCTGATAGAGGTTTATATTTTCCGGAACGAATTTCTCCATTATCTAAGAACTTTATAGATAATCTAGATAGCTATTCAAATGAAGAGATTGCTTTTGAAGCTATTAAACAATTTGTTGGTAACGAAATTCCTGAAGGAATATTAAAACAAATTGTTTCTGAAACTATTTCATTTGACTTTCCGGTTGTAAAAGTGAAAGAAAATATTGGAAGCTTAGAATTATTCCATGGTCCTACCCTAGCTTTTAAAGATGTTGGTGCTCGTTTTATGGCCAGATGTTTGGGATATTTCAATCAGAATAACGAAAAAGAAGTAACGGTTTTAGTAGCTACTTCTGGTGACACAGGAGGTGCCGTTGCTAATGGTTTTTTAGGTGTAAAAGGTGTAGATGTTGTTATTCTGTATCCTAGAGGTAAAGTAAGTGATATTCAAGAAAAACAACTAACAACCTTAGGTCAAAATATTACAGCTTTAGAAGTCAATGGCGTATTTGATGATTGTCAGGATATGGTAAAAACTGCTTTCTTAGACAAGGAAATTTCAAGAACATTGACTTCAGCAAACTCTATCAATGTTGCCAGATGGTTACCGCAAATGTTTTATTATTTCTTTGCATATAAGCAATTGTATAAGCAACATCCAAATATTGTTTTTTCAGTACCTAGTGGAAATTTTGGTAATATTTGTGCCGGACTTATGGCTCAAAAGCTAGGTTTACCTATTCGACATTTTGTAGCTGCAACCAATGTAAATGATACAGTTCCTGAATTTATGAAAAACGGAGAATACAATCCTAAAGCATCGAAAGCTACTATATCAAATGCTATGGATGTAGGAAATCCGAGCAACTTTATTAGAATTCAAGAATTATTTGATAACAGTTTTGAGTTATTAAAATCTGGCTTATCTTCATTCTCTTTTACTGATGATTTGACAAGAAAAACAATAAAAAAGGTGTATGAAGAAACAAATTATATCACAGATCCTCATGGAGCTGTTGGGTATTTAGGTTTAGATAAAAGAGGTTTAAAAAGTGATGAATATGGTGTTTTTCTAGAAACCGCTCATCCTGTTAAGTTTTTAGATGTAGTTGAGCATACTCTTAACCTAAAATTAGAAATTCCTGACGATATTAAAGAACTTTTCAAAAAAACAAAAAAATCAATATTCATACATACATATGATGAGTTAAAAGCATTTTTAAATGCATAAAAAAAGTCCGAGAATTAATTATCTCGGACTTTTTATAATTTCAAAAACTTATTACTTTTTAAATAACGTAGTAATATCCTCAGCAGTTAATAATCTAGAAACTTTAACCGTTTCAGCTATCTCTGGATTATCACCACTTGTCATTTGTATTTGTAAGAAAGCTTCTCCGTCTTCTCTGGAATATTTTAACCAAACAATTTGTCCATTTGCTTTCATCTTCAACGGATCTCTTGGTACCGTTTGGAAACCTTGCATTAATCCGTTGTATAATTTATCTATATCATTATCAATATTCTTGAAACTAAAATTCACATATTCATGCCCAATAGCATTAATGTTTTTAAAATAGAAATTGTAATCATTTTCACCAACCTTCTCTAAGTAAACATAGCTTACCTTACCTACGATTTCACTCTGACTTGTTTCTATAAACTCAATTTGTGCATACACAGCACTAGAAACAACAAACAATAACAACAATAAAGCTTTTCTCATAATTTTTAATTTAGGGATTTATAATTTTATTAAATCTATCTTTAATAACGCCTAAAAATAGAATTATTATATCAATTTTACTATTTTTCGGCGATTAAAAATGTAAAATGAAAGTTTGTATAGCCGAAAAACCTAGTGTTGCCAGAGAAATTGCTAACATTTTGGGTGCCAATACGAAACATGATGGATATTTTGAAGGAAATGGATATGCTGTTACATATACCTTTGGTCATTTATGTACACTTTTAGAGCCTAAAGACTATAAACCTCACTGGAAAAGCTGGGATTTGAATAATTTACCGATGCTTCCTGATAAATTTGGAACAAAAGTCACCAAAGATTCAGGAATACAAAAGCAGTTTAAAATTGTAAAATCATTATTCGAAAAAGCTGATGTTGTTATAAACTGTGGGGATGCCGGACAAGAAGGAGAATTGATACAACGATGGGTAATAAACCAAGCTAACTACAAAGGTAAGGTACAACGTTTATGGATTTCTTCTCTTACCGAAGAAGCTATAAAAGACGGATTTGAAAATTTAAAGGATGAAGAAAGCTACAATAACTTGTACTATGCTGGCTATTCAAGAGCCATTGGAGATTGGTTATTAGGTTTAAACGCTACTCGATTATATACCGTAAAATTCGGTGGATATAAACAAGTACTTTCAATAGGTAGAGTTCAAACGCCAACATTGGCTATGCTTGTTAATAGACATCATGAAATTCAAAATTTTAAGCCTCAGCCTTATTGGGAACTACAAACAACATATAGAGATACTATTTTTAATTGTGAAGAAGGTCGATTCTTAAAAAAAGAAGAAGGACAAGCTTTTGCAGATAAGGTAAAAGAATCTGATTTTGAAATTGTTTCTGTTTCTAAAAAGAAAGGGAAAGATTATGCTCCAAAATTATTTGACTTAACTGGATTGCAAGTTTATTGTAACAATAAATTTGGTTTCTCTGCCGATGAAACTTTAAAAATTGTTCAAAAACTGTATGAAATGAAAGTTGTTACCTATCCGAGGGTAGATACCACTTTTTTACCTAATGATATATACCCAAAAGTAGCTGGTATATTGCAAAGACTAACGAATTATAGTGAAATAACCTCTCCTCTATTAGGGAAAAAAATCAGAAAATCTACTAGAGTTTTTAATGACAAAAAAGTAACCGATCACCACGCAATAATTCCCACAGGTATACAAACAAGTTTACAATACAATCAGCAGCAAGTATATGATATTATTGTTAGAAGATTTATAGCCGTTTTTTATCCTGATAGTGATATTTCAAATACTTCTGTTATTGGAAAAGCAGATGAAGTTTCGTTTAAAACAACTGGAAAAGAAATTTTAACTCAAGGATGGCGTGTTGTTTTTGAATATAATGAGGAACCAAAAAAAATAAATACCGAACAAAGTATTTTACCAAATTTTCAAGAAGGTGAAAAAGGACCACACGAACCAAGTTTTCTAGAAAAAGAAACTAAGCCTCCTAGAAATTTTACAGAAGCTAGTTTATTAAGAGCAATGGAAACTGCTGGTAAACAAGTAGATGATGATGAAATGCGTGAATTAATGAAGGAAAATGGTATTGGAAGACCATCTACAAGAGCTAGTATTATAGAAACCTTATTTAAAAGAAAATATATAGAACGTCAAAAAAAACTAGTTGTTCCCACACAAACTGGTATTGATTTGATTGAGCTAATAGACAATGAACTCTTAAAATCTGCCGAGCTAACTGGTTTGTGGGAAAAACGTTTAAAAGAAATTGAACGAGGAGAATACCATGCCAGTACATTTATCAAACAAATGAAAAAAATGGTAGACCAACTGGTTTATGAAGTTCGTTCTAGCACAAAATCTGCTCGTATTTCTGCAGAAAATACTATTGAAGAAAAGCCCAGTAAAAAAGAGAAAAAAAGCGCTAAAAAAACAGTAACTGGTAAAGATTGTCCAAAATGTAAGCAAGGTAATTTATTGAAAGGCTCATCTGCTTATGGTTGCTCAAATTATAACAATGGATGTAACTTTACACTTCCTTTTACGTTTTTAGAAAAGAAAATTTCTGAAAATCAACTTATTCGATTATTAGATAAAGGATCTACCACCAAATTAAAAGGTTGGAGTACTGAAAATGGTAAAGTTGAAGGACTTGTTCGCTTTGATGAGAATTATAATTTAAAACTTGAAACTAAAAAAGGAGCTAAATCAACTGAAGTACCAGAAGTAATTACTTGTCCAAAGTGTAATAAAGGAACCATTTTAAAAGGCAAATCAGCTTATGGATGTTCTGAATACTCCAATGGTTGTAATTATGTTGTTTCGTTTAGTACAATTAAAGAGTTAGCTAATGGAAAAAAGTTAACAAAAGAATTGGTTTATAAAATCTTGTTATCTCAATAAATGAGTAAAGAACAAATCATTATCGTTACACCATACAGAAATTCTTTTATCGATAATGATATAAATATTCTATCAGAAAACTTTACTGTCCTTTTAAATGATTATAACTGGAAACAAAAATATCTGTATCCAATATATATGATTCGGCAATTAATTTTTCTTTTAGTAAATATTAATAGAACTAAAAAGATTGTTATTCAGTTTGGGGGGTACTGGGCGGTTTTACCTGTTTTTTTAGGAAAAGTATTTAAAAAACCAACTGCTATTATATTACACGGAACCGATTGCGCCATCATCAATCATATTAACTATGGAAGTATGCGAAAAAAACTTGTAAAAAAGGTGTGCAGGTTCTCTTATAAACACGCTTCTCTTCTAATTCCAGTTAGTTCTTCATTAATATATTCAAAACATAAGTATACTGATTTTGAAAACATTCAAGGTATACAATACTTTTTCCCTGAAATACAAACTGCTACAAAGGTTATACATAATGGTTTAGATACAGAATTTTGGATTCCATTAAAAGAAACTCATAAAGAAGAAAACAGATTTCTTGCTGTTTTTTCTCAAAATCAATTTTACTTAAAAGGAGGCGATTTACTTATTAAAACAGCAAAAAAATTTCCTAATCTTTCTTTTTATATAGCTGGTTGTAAAGAATCTAGTGAAATCAGTTATCCTGAAAACGTTTATTTTTTAGGTAAACTATCAAAAGAAGATTTATTAATTGAATACAATAAAGCGCAGTATTACTTTCAACTATCTATTTTCGAAGGATTTGGTTTATCGCTGTGTGAAGCAATGCTGTGTAACTGTATTCCAATAGTTTCATCTGTTAATGCATTACCTTATATTGTAGATAATTCTGGATTTGTTTTAGAAAAAAAAGACCAATCTAGACTAGAAGAAATAATCTCAAAAGTAATCCAACTTTCTAATAAAAAAGAGTTGGGTATCTTAGCTAGAAAAAGAATTGTAGAAAATTTTAGCCTTGAGAAACGATCATCAGAATTAACAGAAGCCATCAATAACTTATAAAAGCATATTTATACATATGAATAATATTTCAAAATTATTATTAGTAGTAGGTTGTCAAAGAAGTGGAACTACTTTGTTAGCTTCTATGTTAGGAGGACATTCTGAGATAAATATGCTTATTGAATCTACTAACAAAGAAGTTTTTAAACTCGCTGGTAAAAAATACAGTGGAAATAAATTAATTTTATATCGTCAAATAAGAATTAATCAAAGAGCTTCAAAATTTGGGCATTTAATTAATCGTTTCGTTAATCTTGATTTTGGTATTACCTCCAAAAAAATACATCCTCATAAATTATATCCAACTTCTGACTTATCAATTCAGGATTACATTGACAAAAAAGCAAAAATAATCACCATAATTAGAGACGAATCTGAAGTTATCAATAGCATCACTTCAAGAACAAGTTTAAGTGAAAAACAAGCTAAATACGAATACAAAAAATCACTTGAAATTGTTAATCTGTTAAAAAGTGATATAACCACTTTACACATTTCTTTTTCTGATTTAATTCACAATACTAAAGAAACACTAATTTCGATATGCAATTATTTAGAATTAGAATTTGAAGAGCGAATGTTAAAAGGTGTTGAATATAATTTTATATACCCAAATAAAAATATTCTTAAAGAAAAATCAACCAATTAGCTATTTTGATTGTAGAAGAAGTTTTTATGTTTATCTAGGTTTTTAATAGATTTTTCTATCCAAGTTGCGTAGATTTCCTTCTTTTCTTCGTTTGTTAATTGCCAATTTACTTCCGATTTTCGTAACCTTGTTGTAACGTCTTGTAAAATAATTGCAGCCGCAACAGAAATATTCAGACTTTCAGTAAAACCAACCATAGGAATTTTTAAATAACCATCTGCATTTTCCATCATAAAATCAGAAACACCTTCTCTTTCAACACCAAAAACAAAAGCAGATTTTTTAGTGATATCAAAATCCGACAAGTAACATGAATCATTATGTGGAGTTGTAGCAATTACTTGATAACCTTTTTCCTTTAGCGTATTGAAGCAATCTTGAGTGTTATTCTTTTGAGATTTAAAACGATGAAAGTTTAACCATTTTTGACTTCCTTTGGCGATTTTTCTTGAAACTTTATTCACGTAACTATTTTCAACAGTATATACATCTTGGATTCCAAAAATATCACAACTTCTAACAACTGCACTAGCGTTATGAGGTTGAAAAACATTTTCTAAAACAACACTAAAATGCCTTGTTCTATTAGAAAGTACCTCTTCAAAAGTTTGCTTTCTATTTTCTGTAACGTACCCTTCTAAATACGCTAATAACTTTTCATCTATCATACAACAAACTTATAAAAATTATTATTTTAGACTAATGAAAAAAATAGTTGTGTTAACAGGTGCTGGTATGAGCGCCGAAAGCGGAATAAATACTTTTAGAGATGCCAATGGATTGTGGGAAGGTCATGATATTATGAAAGTTGCATCTCCTCAAGGATTTGCAAACAATCCATCGCTTGTTTTAAATTTTTATAACAAACGCCGTAGTCAGTTGTTTGAGGTTACTCCAAATAAAGCACATCATAACTTAAAAAAATTAGAGGAGAAATATAGTGTTCATATCGTGACTCAAAATGTAGATGATTTACATGAGCGTGCGAAAAGCACAAATATTCTTCATTTACATGGAGAACTTTTAAAAGCTAGAAGTTCTGCTACCAATGATTATGTTTGTAGATGGGAAAAAGATATAAAACTTGGCGATTTAGCGAAGGATGGCTCTCAATTAAGACCTCATATTGTATGGTTCGGCGAGGATGTTCCTATGTTAGAAAAAGCTATTGATATTACTGAACAAGCAGATATTTTAGTGATAATTGGAACTTCAATGCAGGTATATCCTGCGGCTAGCTTAATTAATTTTACAAAACAAGAAACTCCTATTTACTTTATAGATCCAAAACCTTATGTAAACAAAAACGCCTTTAACAATTTAACAATTATTAAAGACGTTGCTACCTCGGGGACAGATATTTTATTAAATATGCTTATGTATTAACTACTTAATATAAGTAATCATTACATTATCATCTGCTGAACCCTTAACATCTTCTACAACTTCGACAATAAGTTTGTCGTTTGTAATTTCGATAATTCTATGGAAAATAGTCTCAGAACCTGAAATTTTAATCATTTTCTTTAGCTTGTCGTAATTCCATGAAAAAGTTTCTAGTTCTCCAAAATGAGATTCTTCGACTTTTCCGTCTTTAGTAAATAACAACCATTCATCTTGTTTGTTAGATGCCATTTCTGGTTGTTCACCTTTTTCTTGAATTGATTCAATAAACCACTTCCCGGATGTCAAAATAACTTCTACATCTTGAGCTTTTACAGTAAAAGACACTAGACCTAAAAATAATGTGAATACTATTTTTTTCATTATATACAGATTGTGTTTCTATTCAAAAATAAGCAAAAGTTAGACCAAAAATAAATTTGTTGATAATTAACTTATAATTTTTTCGAAAAAAGTAAATAAATCACCATTAGAAATGGTGCTTCCTTTTTCTATCAAATCAAAAATTTCAAGATTTCTTTCTGTAGTATATTCTTTTTTACCTTGAAAAAAAGAAACCTCTTGATTATTATAATGTTCTAACAACCAATTATAACCATTTTCAGTTAATAAATCAATATCCTCTTCAACTTTAATAACGATTCTTTTTATTTCATTATCAAAACACTTAAACAAATTAATCGTTTTTGATGAAAAATGTTCTAGATATTCTGTTTTATTCAACACATCTTCCCAAACCACATCACTAAACAAATTCATTTCTTCTTCAGCTAAAGAAGGATTCTCTGTTTTAATTGTAGTCCATTCTTTTACATCGATACTCTGGGTTGCTAAAAACTTTGAAAATTCTTCGTGTAACGATTCAAACTGCTCTTTTGTTAGTTGTCTATATTTCATTTGGCAATTTTAATAGTAAATTCGGATTTGGGCAATTTTGTTTAAAAAAATCAAGATTTTTTTCAGAGGTTACACCTGGGTAATCTCCTGAATAATTTTGGATATCCAAAATAAGTTGAAAATGTAAATGTGGAGCATAATCTCCATTAACATTACTACTTCCTAAACTTCCTATAATTTCTCCTTGCTTAACTTGTTGACCTACTCTAATATTTTCTATAGAGGAAGTAGATAAATGGCCATAAAGTGAATAAAAAACATTGTTATCTATACTATGTTTTACAATAATGGTTGGGCCATAATCTCCATGATTAAGATTATTCTTGAAGCTGTGAATTTCTCCATCTAGCACAGAAAGAACAGGTGTACCTTCATCACACCATAAATCGATTCCTAAGTGTATGTTTCTTTCTTCAACAGTAGATGAATTGAAATAAGAGCTTCTTTTGTATATATCTCTTTTTTCAATGTAGCCACCAAAAGCAACTTTAGCGTTTCTTTGTTGTAAAAAATTATTCAAATAAGATTCCCATTCAGAAGAAGACGATACATCAAAACTTTCTAGCTCTTCATTTTCAGAGGAAATAGAAATAAGTGTGTACTGTTTTAAAGGTATAGATGTATCGATTACTTTCAGCGGAGTTTCCGAGATAGTTTCTAAAAATTTTATCATTTGGTAAAAATAAAAAAAGTGCAGCTAGAAAAACCAACTGCACTCGGAAAACTCGGAATTATAACTAGTTTCTATTAACTGTTATCGAATTTGATAGGTTAAAACACCCTTGTAAATCATTAGCGTTTTTCCCTGTTTCTAGTCCTACTATTCCATCTTCATAACGGATATACCAAATTAAGCATACTCCTACTCCTGCTCCATCAAAATCAACTCCTTCTAATGCTGCCATTGTTGGTGGTAAACCAAGAATGCTACCAGTATCATCAGTAATTATAAAAGAACTATTAGAACCAAGAGGTGTTCCTGTGAGTGTAATACCAGAAACATTATCTGCAGTACCATCAACAGTAAAATTAAAAGGACCACCATTTAATGTTCCAGCTTCAGTTTTAGAACGAATTACATCTATTGAGTTAGATAAACTAAATACTCCTTCTAAATCATTAGCATTTTTCCCTGTTTCTAAACCTACTAATCCATCTTCATAACGGATATACCATATTAAACATTTTCCTACTCCAGCTCCATCAAAATCAACACCTTCTAAAGCCATTAAAGTTGGTGGTAAGCCTAATATATTTCCCATATCATCAGTAACTATGTACGAACTATTAGAACCTACGGGTGAACCTGAAACCGAAACTCCTGAAACATTATCTGCTGTACCATCAATACAAAAATTAAAAAGACCTCCATTTAACATACCTGCTACTGGACCATTATTTCTATTTACTGTAATTGAATTTGAAAGATCAAAATTTCCTTTTAAATTATTTGCATTTTGTCCTACTTCTGCTCCTTCAAGACCATCTTCATAAGCTAAATGCCAAATCAAACAAACACCAACTCCTGCTCCATCAAAATTTATTCCTTCAACTGCCTCAAGTGTTGGAGGTAATCCTAAAATATTACCAGTATCATCGGTAATTACATAGGTTGTATTTGCTCCTTGAATATTACCTGTTAAGGTAATTCCTGAAACGTTATCTACTTTTCCATCTACAAAAAATGTGAACGGTCCACCACTAAGTGTACCTGCTTCAGTGATTACTACTTTATCATCATCACTGCATGATGTAAAAGTTAGCGTTAATGCTATAATTCCTAACAAAAATTTTCTCATGGTTATTAACTTTATTACGGTTTATACAAAGTTATTTCACGAGATTTTTATAAAATGTAAGCTAGCTTACATTTAGGCAGTTTTTTTTAATCTGATTTCTTTTCTATTAAAATCTATGATTTGATTATGCTTTAACTCATTCATTAAGGAGTTTAATGTAGGTCGAGAAGTACCAATTAGAGAAGCTATGTCTTTTTGAGTATAAGGATGTTTAATTACATGATCTCCTGTTTGATCACACTCATACCCATAGTCTTCACATAATTCATCTAAGAATTCTAACAAACGTGTTTTAGCGTCTTTAAAAAGTAACAATTCTAATCTACGTTCTAATTTTTTAATTCGAATTCCAATGAATTTATAGATTTTAAAACTAATTGAAACATTATCTCTCATTAATTGAAACATAGTATCTTTTGATACAGGACAAATAGAAGTAGTATTATCTATTGATTGAGCAAATTCGTTTCTTTTATCGATTCCTAATAATGCTTTTTCACCAAAAATTTCACCTTTGGTTAAAATTGCTTTGATTACTTCATCTCCTTCTTCTGTGTAGTAACCAATCTTAACTTTACCCTTATCAATAAGATAAATTTTGTTAGCATTATCATCTGTAAAATAAATGTAATCACTCTTTTTGTATGTATCTATATCGTGTTCTTTTTTATACGCTGGGTATTTATGTGGACACAATATTTTAAAAAGATTTACATCTTCGAAATACCATAAAGCACTCATAGTTCTGAAAGTTTGATATTAATAAGTCACCTTAAAAATTGTAACCTTACAAAAAAAGCACTGAAAATTTCAGTGCTTTTAGAATATAAACTTTGAACGTTTTAAGCGTTTTGTTTTTTAATTAAATTTAATGCTGAACCTTCATTATACCATTCAATTTGATTGGCGTTGTAGGTATGGTTTACTTTAATTGTATCTTTTGATCCATCTGCATGAACAACTTCAATTGTTAAAGGCTTGTCTGGTGCAAATTCATGTAAATCTAAGAAGTTAAATGTGTCATCTTCTTGGATTAAATCATAATCTGCTTCGTTATCAAAAGTTAAACCTAGCATACCTTGCTTTTTAAGGTTTGTTTCATGGATACGTGCAAAAGACTTAACTATAACGGCCACAACTCCTAAATGACGTGGTTCCATAGCTGCATGCTCACGAGAAGAACCTTCACCATAATTATGATCACCAACAACAACTGTTGGAATTCCTGCAGCTTTATAAGCCCTTTGTGTAGCAGGAACTGCATCGTATTCTCCGGTAATTTGACTCTTAACGAAATTAGTTTGCTTATTATAAGCATTCACAGCACCAATTAAACAGTTGTTCGAAATATTATCTAAATGTCCTCGATAACGTAACCATGGACCTGCCATAGAAATATGATCTGTAGTACATTTTCCGTAAGCTTTGATTAATAACTTTGCACCTTTGATTTCATTCCCTATAGGTTCAAATGGAGTTAATAACTCTAAACGATCAGAGTTAGGATCCACTGCAACATCTACGTTACTTCCATCTTTTACTGGTTCAATGTATCCATTTTCTTTTACCTCAAAACCTTTTGGTGGTAATTCCCATCCAGTAGGCTCATCAAGCATTACTTCTTCACCATTTTCATTAATCAACTTATCAGTTAGTGGATTAAAGTCCAACCTTCCTGCTATTGCAATAGCTGCTACTAATTCAGGTGACGCTACAAATGCATGTGTATTAGGATTTCCATCTGCTCGCTTTGCAAAGTTTCTATTGAAAGAGTGAACGATACTATTCTTAGGAGCATTTTTAGGATCCTCATAACGAGCCCATTGACCAATACATGGCCCACATGCATTGGTGAAAATTGTTGCATCTAACTTTTCAAAAACTTGTAAAATTCCATCACGTTCTGCTGTATAACGAACTTGTTCTGAACCAGGATTAATTCCAAATTCTGCTTTCGTTTTCAATCCTTTATCTAAAGCTTGCTGTGCAATTGAAGAAGCACGCGATAAGTCTTCATATGAAGAATTTGTACAAGAACCAATTAATCCCCATTCTACTTTTAAAGGCCAGCCATTATCGTTTGCCTTTTTAGTCATGTCACTTCCAACTTCTGTAGACAAGTCTGGTGTAAAAGGACCGTTTAATAATGGGCCTAATTCAGATAAATTGATTTCTATTACCTGATCAAAATATTGTTCAGGATTTGCATATACTTCAGGATCTGCAGTTAAATATTCTTTAATTTTATTAGCCTCATCCGCTACATCTTCTCTATCTGTTGCGCGTAAATAACGTTCCATAGATTCATCATAACCAAATGTTGATGTTGTCGCACCGATTTCAGCTCCCATATTACAAATAGTTCCCTTACCTGTACATGACATAGCTGTTGCTCCAGGTCCAAAATATTCTACAATTGCACCAGTTCCTCCTTTAACAGTTAGAATTTCAGCAACTTTTAAAATAACATCTTTAGGTGCTGTCCAACCAGATAATTTACCTGTTAACTTTACCCCAATTAATTTTGGAAATTTTAATTCCCAAGCCATACCTGCCATTACATCAACTGCATCAGCACCACCAACTCCAATAGCTACCATTCCTAATCCACCAGCATTAACTGTATGTGAATCAGTACCAATCATCATTCCACCTGGAAATGCATAGTTTTCTAATACTACTTGGTGAATAATACCTGCTCCAGGTTTCCAAAAACCAATACCATACTTGTTAGAAACTGATTCTAAAAAATTAAAAACTTCATTACTTGTATTTAAAGCACTTTGTAAATCACTACTTGCCCCGTTTTTAGCCTGAATTAGGTGATCACAATGAACAGTAGTTGGTACAGCTACTTTAGGTTTTCCAGCCTGCATAAATTGTAATAATGCCATTTGAGCAGTTGCATCTTGGCAAGCTACTCTATCTGGAGCAAAATCAACATAATCTTTTCCTCTTCTGAAAGCTTTTGTTGGTGTTCCATCCCAAAGATGTGAGTATAATATTTTTTCTGCTAAAGTTAGAGGTGTTCCTGTAATTTCACGAGCAGCATCTACTCTTTCTACTACTTTACTATACACCTCTTTGATCATTTCTATATCGAAAGCCATAAGTTTGAGTTGTTTTTAATCTGTTTCACGAATTTAAGAAAAATGAATTTAAATTCCTTATCAACCAAACTATAATACCATCAACATAATATCTTAAATAAAAAAGCTCAAGTTACTTAACCTGAGCTTTTAATTGTGATATCTAATTTTAGTAATTATATTACTAATTGCTTTTGTGATGGTTTAAATTTAGTCAATACAATTCCATCAACAGCAGCTTCATATTCTTCCATAGTTGGAGTTCTTCCTAAAATTGTAGATAAAACAACAACTGGTGTAGAAGATAATAAAGATTCTCCTTTCTTTTCAGTAGAATCTTTTACCACTCTTCCTTGGAATAAACGTGTTGAAGTTGCCATTACTGTATCTCCTGGCTCTGCCTTCTCTTGGTTACCCATACATAAGTTACATCCTGGACGCTCTAAGTACAACATATTTTCATATTTGGTACGTGCTAAACCTTTTGGAGCATTGTCATCGAATACGAATCCAGAATACTTTTCTAAAACTTCCCAGTCTCCTTCTTCTTTTAACTCATCAACAATATTATAGGTTGGAGGTGCAACAACTAATGGAGCGTTAAACTTAACCTCACCTTGTTGTGCTTCAATATTCTTTAGCATTTGTGCTAAAATCTTCATATCTCCTTTATGAACCATACAAGATCCTACGAAACCTAAATCTACTTTTTTTGTTCCTCCATAAAAAGATAATGGACGAATAGTATCATGAGTATAACGCTTAGAAACATCTTCATTGTTTACATCAGGATCCGCAATCATAGGCTCAGCAATTTCATCTAAATCGATAACAACCTCTGCATAATATTTAGCATCTGCATCAGGCTTTAAAGCAGGTTTTATTCCTGTTTTAACTTCTTGAATTCTAGCATTTGCTTTATCAACTAAACCTTGTAACATTTGCTTTTCGTTATCCATTCCTTTATCAATCATGATTTGGATACGATCCCTTGCTATTTCTAATGATTCAATTAATGTCTCATCTTCTGAAATACAAATAGAAGCTTTCGCTTTCATTTCAGCAGTCCAGTCTGTAAATGTAAATGCTTGATCAGATGTTAACGTTCCGATATGAACTTCAATAATTCTTCCTTGAAAAACATTTTCTCCACCGAATTGCTTTAACATCTGTTGTTGTGTTGCATGAACCACATCACGGAAATCCATGAAACTTCTCATTTCTCCTTTAAAGGTAACTTTTACAGACTCTGGAATAGGCATTGTAGCTTCTCCTGTTGCTAATGCTAAAGCAACTGTACCAGAATCGGCACCAAAAGCAACACCTTTAGACATACGAGTATGAGAATCTCCTCCAATGATAATTGCCCAATCATCGATAGTGATATCATTTAAAACTTTGTGGATTACATCCGTCATTGCATGATATTGTCCTTTTGGATCACGAGCAGTGATTAATCCGAAGTCATTCATAAACTTCATTAACCTTGGAATGTTCGCTTTTGACTTATCATCCCAAACAGAAGCTGTATGACAACCTGATTGATATCCAGCGTCAACAATAGGCGAAATAACAGTTGCTGCCATCATTTCTAATTCTTGTGAAGTCATTAAACCAGTAGTATCTTGAGAACCTACAATATTAACTTCTACGCGAACATTAGAACCAGCATGTAATGTTTTTCCTG
Source organism: Tenacibaculum skagerrakense (assembly GCF_004345825.1). Classification (GTDB taxonomy): domain Bacteria; phylum Bacteroidota; class Bacteroidia; order Flavobacteriales; family Flavobacteriaceae; genus Polaribacter; species Polaribacter skagerrakensis. The sequence continues at coordinate 100,341 of NZ_SLXM01000009.1, read as the reverse complement.
GAGTAGTTCCAACAGCATTTTTATTGAAAATTTTCTCAACAGCTGTTAAACCTTGTCCTTCTATTGATACTTCTTTTGAAGCAGCATACACCTGAGGAATCTCAATTCCTAAAGCTTTACAAGCAAATGTTTGTAATTTTTTACCAAATACAACAGCATAAGAACCGCCTGCTTTAATAAACTCCATCTTTTGTGGAGTTAATGCAGTTGAAATATCTTTTAGCTCTTTATCTCCGTTATATAATTTTTTCTCTTTAGTATTAATTGTAAGAACTGTACCTGTATCTACAGAATATACTTGCTCTAAAATAGGTTCACCATCAGCATCATACACTGTATTTCCTTCTGCATCTTTCTTCTTAACCCAGTTTTGTAAGTCTACACCAATTCCTCCTGTAACTCCAACTGTTGTTAAGAAAATAGGAGCAATACCATTAGTTCCTGCTATTACAGGTGCAATATTGATAAATGGTACGTAAGGGCTTGATGGAATTCCTGTCCATAATGCAACGTTATTTACACCTGACATTCTTGAAGAACCAACTCCCATTGTTCCTTTCTCTGCAATTAACATTACTCGTTTATCTGGGTGTTGCTCTTTTAATGCTAAAAGCTCTTGTTGCATTTCTTTATTATGCTCAAAAATAGATTGACCATGTAACTCACGATCTGATCTAGAGTGTGCATCAGCTCCTGGAGATAATAAATCCGTTGAAATATCTCCAACTCCAGCCACATAAGTTACTACTTGAATCTCTTCTTCAACTTCAGGTAACTTTGTGAAAAACTCAGCTTGTGCATAGCTTTCAATAATTTCTTTAGCAATTGCACTACCTGCTTTCATTGCCTCTTCTAAACGATCAGTATCTGCCTCGTATAAAAACACTTGAGTTTTAAGAACTTTAGCTGCTTCATCTGCAATAGCTTTATCACTTCCTAATGATAAATCTAAAAGAACTTCAATTGAAGGCCCTCCTTTCATGTGTGATAATTGTTCAAAAGCAAATTCAGGAGAGATTTCTTTAACTTCAAATTCTCCAAGAATAATTTCTTTTAAAAACTTAGCTTTTACCCCAGCGGCACTGGTTGTACCAGGTAAAGTATTATATATAAAAAACTGAAGAGAATCTTCTCTATGTGGATTATTAGCATCTTTTATTTGTGCTATTATCTCACTTAATAATTCAGCTCCATCAATTGGTTTAGGGTGTAATCCCTGACTCTTTCTCTCTTCAATTTCTTTAATGTAATCTTTGTAAGTGTTCATAAAATCTTTTTAATATTAAAGCCTGTTATGAAATCGTTTTCGCTAATTTCAATTTGGCAAAAATACGACTTTAACCATTATTTTAAAAATAAACAATAAAACTTCGAAATAAGTGAAATATCAATAATATAAAGTTCAAATTTTAAGAATACAAACGTTTTAATGGTTTTTAAAAGTTAAAATTTTGATATATTCTTAATTTAAGATGTAATTGATTGAATCGTACATCTTTAAAATTGTTCTAAATAAGCATCAAAGAAAAAAAGCAGATCAATAAGCCGGATTCTGTAACTTAAAAAGCTCTTATCATTTATCTAGTTTTATAATTACTTATAAAATCTATCTGCCTACCCCTTAGAATCGTGCGAGTAACACTCAATCTCTAATATACGTGGCATTGCACCGCATAGAGTTTACCTGGTTTCACTACAGCATTACCTGTACATTCTTTCTGTTGCACTTGTCCTCAGTTTACACTGGACGGATGTTATCCGCTATGCTTACTCTTTGGTGTCCGGACTTTCCTCTTCGTTTTTGTAATTAAAACAAAGCGATAAGACTGATCTGCTATATTTTTTTATAAAGTATTTTCATAAAAAAACCCACTCAAAGATTGAGTGGGAAAATTGCTATGAAAAAGAAAAAGTATCTAGGACGTCTCCTAGATGATACAAATATATTATATTTTTTTGTATCAAACAAATAAAAAATTGAAAAAGATATTTTTTTAAGAAAACATATCTTTTACTTTTTCAAAAAATGATTTATCTGTTTTCTGTGGGTTTGGAGAAAAGTTATCATCCTCTAACATTGACTCAAAAAACTTTCGTTGTTCTTTTGACAATTCTTTAGGTGTCCAAACATTAATATGAATTAAGAAATCTCCATTACCATATCTCTCTATACTAGGCAATCCTTTACCTTTTAATCTTAAAATTTTCCCAGATTGCGTACCTGCATCAATTTTAATCTTAACCTTACCTGTAACAGTTTCTATCTCTTTTGAAGTTCCTAGAACAGCTTCAGAAAAATTGATATATAAATCGTAATGAATATTACTTCCTTCTCTTTTTAACGTTTCATGTGGTACTTCTTCAATTAAAACTAATAAGTCTCCTGGAATTGAGTTCTTTCCTGGAGCTTCATTACCTTTTCCTCCAACTTTCAGCTGAACTCCTTCAGTTACACCTTCTGGAATATTAATTGAAACCGTTTCTTCTTTAATAATCATACCTTGAGCATCTGCTTCACTAGGACGATTATCAATCATTTCTCCTGCTCCTTGACAAGTGCTACAAGTAGTTGCTGTTTGCATTCTACCTAAAATGGTATTTGTAACACGCATTTGTTGTCCAGAACCGTTACAAGTTGAACACGTTTTATAAGTTACACCATCTGCTTGAATTTTACGTCTTACTTTAACTTTCTTTTCTACACCATTAGCTATTTCCTCTAAAGTAAGTTTAACACGAATACGTAAGTTCCCTCCTTTAACTCTTGCTTGTCGACGTCCACCGCCGCCAAAACCACCAAAGCCTCCTCCAAAAGCTCCACCAAAAATATCACCGAATTGACTGAATATATCATCCATATTCATGCCTCCACCTCCGAAGCCTCCGCCACCTTCAAATGCAGCATGTCCAAACTGATCATAACGAGCCTTCTTTTGCTCATCACTAAGAACTTCATATGCCTCCGCACATAACTTGAACTTCTCTTCAGCTTCTTTATTATCAGGGTTTTTATCAGGGTGGTATTTTATCGCCATTTTACGATATGCTTTCTTAATTTCAGACTGAGTAGCCGATTTAGAAACTCCTAATACTTCGTAATAATCTTGTTTTGCCATATTCTTTCAATTGACAATTATCAATTACCAATTCACTTGATAATTAATAATTGATAATTCATCATTGTTTACGATTGAGCCACCACCACTTTTGGGTGACGAATTATTTTATCTCCTAGCTTATATCCTTTCTCTACACAGTCTATAATTTTTCCTTTTAAATCATCAGATGGTGCAGGAATTTGTGTAATTGCCTCGTGAGTATCTGGATTGAAATCATCACCTTGTTTTACTTCAATAGCCACTAAACCTTTTTGTTCTAATGTCTTAAGAAGTTTTTGGTATATTAACAATACACCTTTTCTTAACTCTTCTGCCTCTTTATCATCTTCAATATGTGTCAATGCCCTTTCAAAATCATCCAAAACTGGCAGTAAAACTGTCATTAATTCCTGATTTGCCGTTCTGAAAAGCTCAATTCTTTCTTTAGTAGTTCTTTTTTTATAGTTTTCAAATTCAGCAAAAAGACGTAAATATCTATCTTTCTCTACTTGTAATAAATCTTCTGTTGAAGGTTCTTCTTTCTTCTCTTCTTCCTTATCATTACTACTATTTTCAAGATTTACCTTTAACTCATCGTTCTCGATAGCATCTCTTATTTCGTCCTCTTTAGTATATTCACCTTTACTCATTGTAAATAATTTCTTTGTATTTTCTCTTACATATTTAGCAAGAATACTGCCATTACGTAAATAGTGCCACATTGACACAAGCTACTTTTTATTAAGAATTACATAAAAATCAAAACAGATTGAATTAATTGGTTAACATCTTTACTGAATAAAATAAGGTTTACAAAACTCATTTTTTTACTTTATGTAAGAAGCTTATCTCAGGAAGAAGAATTCCTCCCTCTTTAATATCAAAAAAATACTTTTAAAATTTCGATTACAAAACACCCGTGTCAAATATTTGGATATTAATAATTTAAACCTTCACTACATTTTTTAACATAAATTTTTCAGGTGATGTCACTTTTGTAAGACTTTGCTTTGCTATTTTTATGAGAGTTTAATCAAATATTAATTTTTAAAGTCCCTTGGGAATTATGAAAAAATCAATTTTAAATGTACAAGGTGCTACTAAACTTAGTAAAGCACAACAACAAGAAGTAAATGGAGGAATCGGTTTAATTGGTAACGTAGATTTAAGCAAGTGCGGATGTGACTGCGCAGGTAGAGTTACTGGACCTTTATATTGCCAGAAATTTATTGCTTGTCCTCAAGTTTACACTTGTCATGAAACAATGTAAAAATTAATTTTTTACTTATGAAAAAGGCATCTGATAAATCAGATGCTTTTTTTTTGTAATATCTCTTAAGTAGATTAATCTTCTATTCTTTCAATTTTTGCTCCTATTGCAGTTAATCTTTGAACAATACGTTCATAACCTCTATCAATTTGTTCAATATTATTAATGATACTAGTTCCTTTTGCAGATAAAGCCGCAATCAATAAAGAAATACCAGCACGAATATCAGGAGAAGTCATTTTGGTAGCTTTTAATTGGCTTTCAAAATTATGACCAATTACTGTAGCCCTGTGTGGATCACATAAAATAACTTTGGCTCCCATATCAATTAACTTATCTACAAAGAACAAGCGACTTTCAAACATCTTTTGATGAATTAAAACAGTACCTTTTGCTTGAGTAGCAACTACAAGTACAATACTCAATAAATCTGGAGTAAAGCCTGGCCAAGGAGCATCAGCAACTGTCAATACAGAACCGTCTATGTAATTCTGAATTTCATAACTCTCTTGTTCAGGAATGTAAATATCATCTCCTCTTTTTTCTAAATTTATACCAAGTTTTCTGAAAACATTTGGTATTTGTCCTAAATCTTTCCAGCTTACATCTTTGATTGTCAACTCAGATTTTGTCATCGCAGCCATTCCTATCCAACTTCCAATTTCAATCATGTCAGGTAAAATACGATGCTCACACCCCTTTAAACTATCAACACCTTCAATAGTTAATAAATTAGATCCAACACCAGAAATTTTAGCCCCCATGCTATTCAACATTTTAGATAATTGTTGAATATAAGGCTCACAAGCTGCATTATAAATGGTTGTTGTACCTTTAGCTAAGACAGCAGCCATTATAATGTTAGCTGTACCTGTAACTGATGCTTCGTCTAAAAGCATATCAGAACCTGTTAAGCCACTTTCTGCTTCTACACCATAAAAATATTCTTCTTTATTATAACGAAACTTAGCTCCTAAGTTGATAAAACCCTCAAAATGTGTATCTAAACGACGTCTACCTATCTTATCTCCTCCCGGACGTGGAATATACCCTTTTCCAAAACGAGCTAATAACGGCCCAACAATCATTATAGAGCCTCTTAGAGAACTTCCATCTCTTTTAAAATCAGCACTTTCTAAATATTCTAAATTAATTTCATCAGATTGAAAACTATATGAATTAGCTCCCAATCTTTCTATTTTAACTCCTAATTCACCAAGAATAAAGATTAATTTATTTACATCAATAATATCAGGAATATTGTTTATCACTACTTTTTCTGGAGTTAATAAAACCGCACAAATTACTTGCAACGCTTCATTTTTTGCTCCTTGTGGTGTTATTACTCCTTTAAGTTTATGCCCTCCTTCTATTTTAAATGACGCCATTTACTTTTTTCTATTTTTAGAATTTTTATTGTTTGTTTTTTTCTTTCCTTGAGTAGTCCTTGTTTTTTGAATATTCTTTTCATCAACTAACTCATCCTCTCTACCTTTAAAATTAATTTTACCATCTGTTAACTCATAAAGATGTTCTATAATTACTTCGTCTTCAACATGGTCTTTGTTCCAATTTAGGTAACATTTCTTCATATGATTAGCAATTGCAAAAGCTAATGCTTCTCTCATATCTCCTTCTTCCCAAGTTAACGCTACATCTATCATCGTTTGTATATTGGTACCATAAAAACGATACTTCGAGGCAGATTTTGGATATGGCATAGGCTCTGGCTTTTCTCTAAGTTCTTCTTGTGAAGGTTGCTCATAAGGAGAATCAACATCCAATTTAAAATCAGACATTATATGTAATTGATCCCAAAGTTTATGCTTAAAATCAGGCACATCTCTTAAATGCGGCTGTAAATTTCCCATTACGTCTATAATAGCTTTAGCCATTGTATTTCTTTCCTCTCTTGAAGCAAGACTTACGCAATGATCAACCAGTTTTTGTATATGTCTCCCATATTCTGGGATAATTAATGTTGTTCTTTCTGAGTTATATTCTAAATCAAACGTCATATTCATGTTTATTTATCGCAAAGTAAGGATTAATTGTCAGTTTTCTAGTATTGGATGTAAGTTATATTAACAGAATCGAATAATAGATTTTTAGCCAATTACCTTCAATTTTGCAAATTGTAATAATAGTTTTTTCTTTCCTGCTGTGGCAAATTGAATTTCTGCTTTTTTGTTTGGACCTTTTCCTTCTAATGCTATTACCTCTCCTTTGCCAAACCTATTGTGTTCAACAATATTTCCAACAACCACTTCTCCATCAAATAAATTGGTTTTTGAACTTACTTCTGAAACCTTTTTCATTTTACCTTTTGGAGGTATTAAATCTCCAGATTTATTTGACAAGAACTCTTTTCTTTTTTTCTGTATTGGTTTTTGAAAGCGGATTTTTTTAGGAGCGTCTTCAAACAAGCTTGCATCTATAAATCTATTCGCAGAAGGTTCTGGTAACTTTGGCGCAATATATTCTAAATATTGATCATCAATTTCTTCTAAAAATCTACTTGGTTCACCATCTGTTAACTTTCCCCAACGATAACGCGTTTGTGCATAGGTTAAATAGGCCTGTTTTTCAGCTCTAGTTAACGCTACATAAAATAATCTCCTCTCCTCTTCTAATTCACTTCTGGTATTCATACTCATAGCAGATGGGAATAAATTTTCCTCTAAACCTACTATATAAACGTATGGAAATTCTAATCCTTTTGCCAAGTGAATTGTCATTAAAGACACTCGTGGTGTTTCGTCTTTTTTATCAGAATCAAAATCGGTAGCTAATGCAACATCTTCCAAAAATATTGGTAGCGATGCATCTTCGCCTGTTTCTATTTTATCTGTAATAAAATCTTTAATACCATTTAATAATTCTTGAACGTTTTCTACTTTACTTACTCCTTCAGGTGTTCCATCTTTTTGTAAATCTTTAACTAATTGCGTTTGTTTTACCACTAAATCAGCTACTTCAAAAGCATTTTTTGTTTGTGCTTCTATTTGAAAACGCTGAATCATATTAGCAAAATTCTCTAGCTTGGTTTTAGTGCTTGCATTTACGTTGACATCTAAAAGAGGTAATGTTTGAATTACTTCAAAAATGGATTTCTTGTAATGATTTGCAGCAATGGTTAACTTATCAATTGTAGTTTGCCCAATTCCTCTTGCAGGATAATTAATTACTCTCTTTAGCGCCTCTTCATCATTTGGGTTAATCAATAATCGTAAATATGAAAGTAAATCTTTTATTTCCTTACGTTGATAAAACGAAATTCCTCCATAAATTTTATACTTTATATCTTTCTTTCTAAGCGCATCTTCTATAGCTCTTGACTGTGCATTTGTTCGATACAAAATAGCAAACTCCTCATTAGTAAGTTGATTGTTCATTTTATTATCGAAAATAGATTGCGCTACAAAACGACCTTCTTCTCCATCAGAAATAGTTCTCATTACTTTAATAGAACCTCCATCATCATTAGCTGTCCATACTTCTTTATCTAAACGTGTTTTATTCTTTGCGATTACAGAATTCGCAGCATTTACAATGTTTTTTGTAGAACGATAATTCTGTTCTAATTTGAATGTTTTTACATCTGGATAATCCTTTTGGAAGTTTAAGATGTTTTGAATGTTAGCACCACGGAAAGCGTAAATACTCTGAGAATCATCTCCTACCACACAAATATTCTGAAAACGATCTGCTAAAGCTCTCACTATTAAATACTGAGAATGGTTTGTATCTTGGTACTCATCTACTAAAATATATCTAAATCGATCTTGATATTTTGCTAATACATCAGGGAATCTTGCTAAAAGCTCATTGGTTCTCAACAATAAATCATCAAAATCCATCGCTCCATATTTGAAGCAACGTTCTACGTATTCTTTATAAATATCACCCGTTTTAGGTCTACTTGCCATTAAATCGGCCTCCTGTAAATCTGAATTATTAAAATACGCTCGAACCGTGATTAAACTATTTTTAAACGAAGAGATTCTGCTTAATATTTGTTTTGGTTTATAACGGTCTTTATCAAGATTCATTTCCTTGATTATTGATGTTATTAATCGTACAGAATCTTGCGTATCATAAATTGTAAAGTTAGATGGATACCCAAGTTTATCTGCTTTAGCTCTTAAAATTCTAGCAAAAACTGAGTGGAATGTTCCCATCCATAAATTCTTAGCTTCGCTGTATCCTACTACTTTACCGATTCTTTCCTTCATTTCTCGAGCAGCTTTATTCGTAAACGTAAGAGCTAATATATTGAACGAGTCTACTCCCTGTTCCATTAAGTAGGCTATTCTAAATGTTAGTACTCTTGTTTTACCAGAACCTGCTCCTGCTATGATAATCATCGGACCGTCTTTTTGTAATACAGCCGCTCTCTGTGGTTCGTTAAGTTGTTCTAAATAAGTATTCAAAGAATATAAATTTGATAAGTATTCAAAGGTGTTAAATTTACCACTATTTCTACTGTGCACATTATAAAAAGCTACTTTTTATCCACAATTTAATCTTTACAACTCCAATATTATTATTCCTTAAAAAAGGAATAAATTAAAATATAACTAATAAAGGTTATAATTTTAAAAATAACTTTAAAAGGTTATAAAAAAAATCATATATTTACATAAAATCACATTACTATGATTGCAGTAATTACTGGAGATATTATCAACTCAAGGAATGAACCAGTAGAAAAATGGTTGTCAAATTTAAAAAAAATACTGTCATCTATAAATACAACTCCAAAATACTGGGAAATTTATAGAGGCGATAGTTTTCAACTTGAAACCAAGGCTGAAGATGCTGTAGTGGCTTGTTTAAGAATTAAGGCTTCTATAAAACAAATTAACGATTTGGACGTTAGGTTAGCAATCGGAATTGGAGAGAAAAGTTTTGATGCTGATAACATCACAGAATCAAATGGAGAAGCTTTTATAAATTCTGGTTACTCTTTTGATAAACTGTTAAAAAAACAAAGTATTGCCATAAAATCACCTTGGAAAGAAATCGATGAAATTTTAAATATATCTTTGAGTTTAGCGCTTCTTACCATGGATTATTGGACCGCTAATTCAGCTGAATTTGTGAGTACGTCTATAGAACATCCTGAGTTAAATCAAACCGGTTTAGGCGAACTACTCAACATATCACAAGCAGGAATAAGTAAAAGAGGAAAACGATCAGGATTCGAAGAGATTCTTAAATTAGAGCAATATTATAGAAAAAAAATCAACGAAAAAATTAACCAACCATAATGCTTTTTATTCAACTACTATTAGTCCACATTTTAGGAGACTTTGTTTTACAACCTACCTCATGGGTTAAGAACAAAATGAAATATAAAATTAAATCCAATAAGCTATACGCTCATATTGGAGTTCATGCTATATTTTTAATCTTCATAGCTTTATTAAATCCTAAATTTTGGATCGCGTTACCCGTAGTAATTGTTTCTCATTACCTAATAGATATAAGTAAATTATATCTTCAAAATAAGATAAAATCTACTATTTTATTTTTTGGAGATCAACTACTGCACCTATTTTTTTTAGGATTAGCCACGTATATCACAAAACCATTTGAAATTGATTTTTCAAAAATATTTACTGAGAAAGTAGTATTGCTAATTACAGCTATCTTATTTATTGTTTTTGTTGCTCCAATTCTAATTCAACTAATTGTAAAGCAATGGGAACCTGAAAAAGATAAATTAGATCATAAACAATCATTAAAAGAAGCTGGTAAATATATCGGAATACTAGAACGCCTATTCGTATTTATGTTTATTATATTTGATAAATGGGAAGGTGTAGGTTTTTTACTTGCTGCAAAATCTATTTTTAGGTTTGGAGATTTAACCACAGCCAAAGACAGAAAATTAACAGAATATATACTTATTGGAACATTAATAAGTTTTGGTTTGGCTATACTTGCTGGACTTATTTATAAAAATGTAATTCAACTATTTTAAAATGAAAAAATATACAACCCTTCTATTATTATTAATTTCAATTACAACTTTCTCACAAGAATTAAATAAAGATTGTGAAGCTATAGAAAAAAAAGTAATTGAGTGGCGAAGAGATTTTCATCAAAATCCTGAACTATCAAATCGAGAATTTAAAACTGCCAAGAAAATAGCCAAACACTTAAAATCGCTAGGTATTGAAACTCAGGAAAATGTTGCTAAAACTGGTGTTGTTGGAATTTTAAAAGGTAATCAACCAGGTAAAGTTGTAGCCTTAAGAGCAGATATAGATGGATTACCCGTTGTTGAAAGAAACAATTTACCTTTTAAATCAACTGTTACATCAAATTATTTAGGTAAAAATGTAGGTGTAATGCATGCCTGTGGACACGACACTCATATTGCAATTTTAATGGGTGTTGCAGAAGTTTTGGCGAAAAACAAAGACAAAATAAAAGGAACAGTTAAATTCATTTTCCAACCCGCTGAAGAAGGAGCACCTGAAGGTGAAGAAGGTGGAGCTGAATTGATGGTAAAAGAAGGAGTGTTAAAAAATCCAGATGTAGATGCTATTTTTGGATTACACATTTCTTCTGGACAAGATGTTGGAACGATTACATACAAGCCTGGCGGAATAATGGCAGCCTCACAGAGTTTCAAAATTAAAGTAAAAGGAAAGCAATCTCATGGTTCTAGACCTTGGGCGAGTATAGATCCAATTATGGTTTCTGCAAAAATTATTGATGCACTTCAAACAATTATTAGTAGAGAGGTAGATTTAACAAATGAAGGAGCTGTTATTACCGTTGGTAAAATAGATGCTGGAGTTAGAAGCAATATTATTCCTGAATCTGCTGTAATGATAGGAACTATCAGAACTTTAGATTATGGTATGCAAAAACAAATTAATGATCGAATGAAAGAAATGGTTCCTGCTATAGCAAAATCATACAGAGCTGAGGCAACCATAGAAATTGCAAAAGGATATCCTATCACTTACAATAATATAGAATTAACAAAACAAGTACTTCCAACACTTCAAAATGTAGCTGGAAAAGAAAATGTTACATTAATTAAAGCTATTACTGGTGCTGAAGATTTTTCTTTCTTCCAAAAAGAAGTACCTGGTTTTTATTTCTTTTTAGGAGGAAAAACTATTGGAAATAAAAATCCATATCCTCATCATACCCCAGATTTTCAAATTGATGAAAGCGGAATGTTATTAGGTGTAAAAACGATGACTCAATTAACTTTAGATTATTTAAACAACTAATATTAAACACAATACATGGAAGACAAAATAATAGAAGGAATAGCATTTGCTTTACCAGCTTTAGTTACAGGTGGAGTAGCCTACTTTATGTTTAGTGCTTTTTTACAACAAGATGATAATGAGAAGAAATTCCAAGCACTTATACAAAAGAAAAAAGACAGCTTGCCTACAAAACTTCAAGCGTATGAACGTTTATTATTGTATAGCGAGCGAATAAATCCTGCTAAATTATTGACAAGAGTAAATCCAATTGGAGATGATTCTGATAGTTACGCACATTTATTAATTGCTAATATAGAGCAAGAATTCGAACACAATTTAGTGCAACAAATTTATGTTCATGAAGATGCTTGGAAAGCAGTTGTAGGTTCAAAACTATCTATTATTAATAAAATTAGAACAACAGCAGAATCTAGTGATAATGCGAAAGAACTTAGAGAAAACTTATTAATAGATTACTCACAAATTGAAAGTCCAACAGAGACTGCTATAGCCATTATAAAACAACAAGTTAAACGATTAATTTAAAAGTAAAGAGGTTACCAATTTGGTAACCTCTTTGGTTCTAACAATAAATAGAAAATAGTATTTAAAACTTAAGTTTTAAACCTAGATTAAAGTTTCTACCTCTAGTGGTAAAACCAGCAATTTCTTGATAGTCTTCGTTTAGAATATTAGTTAAACTACCAAAAAGCACTACTTTATCTTTTAAAATACTGTGATTCACAAATAAATCTAATACACTATAAGAATCTAAAGCAACACCTCCAAAATCACTTGTTTCGCTAACATATCTGTAACCTAAAGAAGCATTTGTATTTTTAATAGGAGAATAATCTATAAAACCGGCTATTTTATGTTGTGGTATTTTTAATAATAAACTCTCGTCTCTATCAATGTAACCATAATTCACTCTTAACTGTAAATTTTTCATTGCCTTATATGAAACTTCTGTTTCAATACCTCTAGCGATGAAAGTCCCAAAATCGTTTGTTGTTACAGAAACTAAAGCTACTGGATCAAAACCAAATGCTATTTTATCTGTTTCTTCTCTATAGAAATAAGTCGCATTTAAGGTTAAGTCTTCAAATAAACTTACTTCAAAACCTCCTTCAATAGTTATATCTTTTTCAGGCTCTAACTCTTCAACGGCTGGAGATTTAGTGAAAATTTCTGATAAGGTTGGCGCAACAAAAGCAGTGCTATATGAAGCAAATACTTTTACCGATTTATCATCAGCAATATCAAAATTATAAGAAGGATTCACATTAAACACGAAGTTACTTCCATATTCATTATGAATATTCATTCTTCCTCCAACATTTAAGTTAAAATTATACTTTGAATTGTAGTTAACAGAAACATATGGATCAATAAAATGCTGCTTCCCTTCTCCTTCAGGAATCACACTGAAAGAAGTATTTTGCAACATATCTTGATATTGAGAAGCTACACCAACAATAAAAGAAAATTCTTCATTAATTTGATAGTTATTAAACACATCTAAGCCTAAAACTTCACCTTTATAAGTATCTCCTGAAGGAGCATTATCTCTTCTAATATCAATAAAAGAGGTTCTAACTTTTAACTCTCCCTTATTGTATTTAAAGTCTGTAGTAAAACCAGCTCTGTTTTGCACACTTTTAAAGCTATTGTTCCTATCAACCGCTCTACTTGTACCAGTTACAGGATCAAAAGTAAATCCATCATACTCTGTAAAAACTTCATCAAAGTTTGCAAAAACTCCAAATCTCAATTTATCAGTATGATTATACCCTAATTTCAGCATTACATTCTGACGATAGAACTTATCTTCTTCAAACAATGTGTTTTCATCAGTATTTTCTGCAGCAGATAATCCACTAGAATTATTCGTGTTTAACGACAATAAATAATCTACTTTATTAACAGTTCCATTAAAATTAAAGTTTGCAGCAAATTCATCAGCCGCAAATTTAGTGTCTTGATTTGCTCTGTTGCTTCCCACAGAAGTTGTAAAACTTCCTTTGAACGCATCTTTAGATGCTTTCTTTAAGATAATATTAATAACTCCAGTTGCAGCTCCAGTTCCGTATAACGTTGAAGAAGCCCCTTTCATTACTTCAATACGCTCAACCTGATTAATATCTATCTGACGTAAATCGAAATCGCCATTAAATGATGATGGATCATTTACATTAATTCCATCAATTAAAATAGCAACTTGTCTATTTCTTCCCCCACGGATATAATATCCTAAATTTTGACCTTTCGTACTGAAATTACCATTGATTTCAATTCCAGGAAGGTCATTCAAAAAGTCAACTATTGTTTTACCTTGATTTTTCTCAATAGTTTCAGCAGTAATTTGGTGAATAATTTTACCAATATTCTTTTTACTGGTTTTAAATTTAGTAGCAGTTACCACTACTTCATCTAACTTTTCGTCTTGTTGAGCAGATACAATTGTACTAGAAAAAGCACATACCAATGCACCAACAATTACTAATTGTTTTTTCATTAAAATGTTTTGTTTGATTTACAATAAATCAGGTATCAGATTTTTATGCATTATAAAAAACTTTTATCCCGAAAGTTTATTACCCCGTGAAATTTGGCAGGTCTCCTGACTTGCGTCTTGTAACTCACCTTCCCGCTTACGCAGTGGTAAAAGTTTTAGTTACAAGCTTACTAGCTTACAGTTGCGGGAACAGTCTCGGATTCTCACCGAATTCCCTTTTAATTCACTACAATGAAATTGCAGCAAAACCAAAATTCTCGGCAAATGTAGTTTTAAATACGAGAATACCAAAACAATTTTGTAATCTTGCTGCAAATCAAATTTCAAATGGAAAAACGTTTCTTAATACATCTACTTTTAGTTAGTACCATTTTACTTTCCGCATGTAAAGAAAATCCTAAAAAAGAAACTGTTACACCTATAAAAAGCTCAGTGAAATATGCTAAGGGATTTGATATTATTAATGTAAATGAAGAGACTAAAAAACTTATTATTAAAAATCCGTATTTGAATGCGAACGAAAGTTTTGAATACATTTTAAGTAAAAACAAACAAAAGGATGCTATTCATATTCCGATTGAAAAATTAGTAGTCACTTCTACTACGCATATTCCAATGCTTGAGGTTTTGAATGGTGAAGAACTATTAGTTGGTTTTCCTAATACGAAATACATATCTTCTAAAAAAACAAGAGCGTTAATTTCCAACGGAAAGATAAAGGAACTTGGCATTGAAGCTGATTTAAATACAGAAGTTTTATTAGACTTACAACCCGATGCCGTTGTTGCTTTTTCCATGAACAAAACCAATAAATCATTACAATTCATAGAAAAAAATGGAATCCCAGTTGTATTAAACGGAGACTGGTTAGAAGAAACTCCGCTAGGAAGAGCTGAATGGATTAAATTATTTGGTGTTTTACTCAACAAAGAAAAAGAAGCTGACAGTATTTTTAACGTGATTGAAAAAAACTATTTAGAAGCCAAACAATTAGCTTTAAAAGCCACATCGAAACCTTCAATTTTATCGGGAGCTTTTATGCAAAAAGACGTTTGGAATTTACCTGCTGGAGAAAGTTTTGTTGCTCAGTTTTTAGAGGATGCAAATACCAATTATCTATGGAAAGACACAAAAGGAAAAGGAAGCTTATCGTTAAGTTTAGAAAGTGTTTTAGACAAAGCACAAAATGCAGATTATTGGGTTGCTCCTGGTTATTTTAACACCAAAGAGGAAATGCTTCAAAAAAATAAAATATATAGTGATTTTACAGCTTTTAAAGAAAACAAACTATATACACCTAACATGAAAAAAGGGTCTACCGGAGGAGTTATTTATTTTGAACTCGGACCTAGTAGACCTGATTTAGTTTTAAAAGATATTATAAAAATAACGCATCCTGAACTACTTGAGGACTATGAATTTACTTTTTTCGAAGTAATGAAATAGTTTTTCTTTAATGACCTTTTTTTAAAAGCTCTGGAAATTTTTTCTTAAATCTAT
The DNA here is from genome assembly GCF_004345825.1 of Tenacibaculum skagerrakense. Lineage (GTDB taxonomy): Bacteria > Bacteroidota > Bacteroidia > Flavobacteriales > Flavobacteriaceae > Polaribacter > Polaribacter skagerrakensis. The sequence goes on along the minus strand of NZ_SLXM01000009.1, from coordinate 84,714 downwards.
TTAACCTCGGAATAGAAACATTTCTTACATAAGGATTATTTGGGTTTAATCGCTCATAGTTTTGATGATACGCTTCGGCTTCATAAAACTTTGTAAATTTAGTTACCTCAGTAGCTATTTTACCTTTATAAACTTCTGTGTTCAGTTTTTTAATGTAATCATCAATAATCTTCTTTTCTGTTGCATTCCTGTAAAAAGCAATAGAGCGATATTGAGTTCCGTAATCTGGATGTTGTCCATTAACAGTTGTTGGATCATGAGAACCAAAAAATACTTTTACCAAAGTTGCAAAACTCACTTTCTTCGGATTGTAATAAACAGCAACCGTTTCAGCATGACCTGTTGTTCCTGTTCCTATCTTTTGGTACGTTGGGTTGCTTGTATGTCCGCCAGCATAACCAGAAACAGCTTCATTCACTCCTTCTACACTTTCAAAAATTGCTTCAACACACCAAAAACATCCACTTGCAAAATAGGCTACTTCCTGCTTTTTTTGTGCATTTGAAAAAGTTGATAATCCAATAAAAATAATTGCAATAAGTTTCTTCATTATAATTCGTTTTGAACTTCGTCGTTACACTTTTTAAATTCTTTCATTAAGATAACGAAAAAAAGCTACTCGAACGAATCGAATAGCTTTTCAGATTAAAAACTAACAAATTTCAACATTTACGACTATTGAAAATCTTTATCGCCTTCATTGGGGTTATATATATAATTAAACGAATAATGTCTTGCATTTTCTTCTTTAGATGCATCGTTATCTTTGTAATAACTCACAATTTCCAGTTTTGCATAATTTCCATCGATGGTTCTAATTACTAAGACTTTTCCTGCGATTGGGTTAATCATGTGTGTTGGTGGACCAGCATACGTATACCAACCATTTCCACTTCCGGTAGTTAATGCATATTCACCAGAAGCATCTTGCTTAAATTCACTATCAGCCGGAGCTTCAGTTATGCTTGACAATGTTCCTGTAATTAAAGCTAAAGCGGCAGTTCCTGTTCTTTGAGGCTCTTCTGTGATGCCACCAATTTCAGCCCCTCCATTTATTAGAATTGTAGTTCCTCTGAATGCTATATCCCAATTATCGCCGCTAACTTGACTTCCTTCTTTAAAACTGAACTTGGTAAAACTTCCAGAAGTAACTGGTGGATTTTGAGTGAAATCAGTACTCTGTAAAGCTGCTAAATTTGTGATTGACTTTGATTCTACTGGTAACGTAGTAACGCCTTCGTTGTCTTCACAAGAAGCACATAGTACAGAAATTGTAAATAGTATTATTAATTTTAAGTTTCTCATTGTATAAATATTTAATTGAATTTTAATTTTTCTGGTTGATATATAATTGATTTTAACAACTTTCTTTCTTTAAACAATAACCAAGCGTTGATTAGTAATAAACCTCCTGTTTGAAGTAATTCTCCTACTTCATCAAACTCTAAAAACAGATGGAAAAAGAAAATGTTAATGACAATTGGAAATGCCATGATAGCACCGAACGTTGTAAATACTTGGCTTATTAATAAAAGTCCGCACACAATTTGCATGATGCCTAAAAACTGCCACAAGTATCCAGTTTGTTTCATTCCGTTTATATACAGTATTTTTTGAAGTGTCAATTCTTTGTCAACTGCCTGAAATTTTTCTGCTTTTTTGACAACTTGAACTGGTGAAGGATTCTCTTTTGAGAACTTCCCTATTCCTCCGTAAATCAGCATTCCTCCTAAAACAATGCTAAGTGCTAGTGTTATTATTTTGATTGTTTTCATGTATGTATTAAATATTAAATTGAATTCTTGTAAAAAATGTTCTTCCTAATCGTCGCGCTGCATCAATATTTTCGAAGCGATTACGATTCTCTTCACCATTTGAATTGAATACATTATCAACTCCTAATTGAAGATTGATAAAATCATAAAATCTCTTTTGAAACGCTAGATTTATGAGTGTATTTCCCGCAACAAAATCATCGTATTTATCAATAATTTCATTGTTATTATTGGTATCGAATAATGCAAAACGACTTCGATACAATAGTCTAAGATTTACTGAAAAATCATGTTGGAAGTTTTCATAGAAGAACTTCAAATTTGCTGTATGTTTAGATCTATTCGCAAGCCCGAAATAATCGTTTATTGATAATAATTCCGACGGAGATGTTGGTGTTCTTCTAAAAAAGACTTCTCCCCTTTTTATTTGATTGATTTCTTCTTTATCGCCTGTATCCAAAAATTGATATCCAGCTGAAAATCGAAGATTTGTATTGATTCTGTAATCTGTTTCTAGTTCGAGACCTTGTGTAAACACACGATTTCGATTTTCGTAAGAAAAAACAGATGTATTTGGTAAGTCTGGGAAGTTTCTAGACACTACAAACGTGTTAATTAAATCACGAATATCATTTCTAAAAAAGTTTAGATTGATTTTAAGATTTGTAGTCGGTTTTATCTGAAATCCAAAGTTGTATCCTATTGAACTTTCCGGTTTTAATTCTTTTTCTAACGAACTAACTTCTGGTAAATCACCATATAACTCATGTAAAACTTGAGTTCCTAAAACCACATAGCCTCCCGCAGTATTTCTGAAGTTAAAAAACAATTGTCTGAAGTCTGGAACTTTATACCCAAAACCAACTGATGATTTTGCTGTTATCCAATCATTAATTTTATAATTTGCCGATAATTTCGGGCTAAAAGCAGATTTGAATTTATTAAACGCATCGAATCGTAAACCAGCAACTATATTTACTTTATCAGTAAAATTTGTATCAAACTGAGTAAAGGCATAATATCCGTTAAATTGTTCTTTACCATCAAAAAAAGTTCTTTCTAAACCATCAAAGTTTGCTCCCAGTCCACTTACGAGATTTCCCTCATCAAAATTAACATCTAACTTTATCTCTGGCCTATATAATGTTTGATTAAATGCAGATGTTTCACCATTAAAAACACTTTCAGTTTTAAATCGTGTTCCGTAGAATAAGTAATCAATTTTAAAAGAATCACTTAACGTTTGTGTGGTCTTTAGAGAGCCTCCAAAATCTAAACGACTAGCATCTCCTGAATTGTTAAAAATGGTTTCTTTAAAATACCTGCCTTCAATTACGGTTTTTACTTTTTTAGTAAAACTATAATTCAACAGTAAATTACCCGATCCGTTTTGATACGCCTGAGCCGTATTGATATTATCTCCAGGAGATACATCATAAGTTCCTCCAGAATTCAAATTCAACCCTACATTAATTCCGAAGTTCTCCTTCCCATAAGAATAACTCGTATTTATATCCAACTCTTCTCTTGCTGCAAATCGAGACATATACGAAACAGTTCCTTTAGAAACTCCGTCTTTAGGATTTTCGGTAATGATATTAATTACACCACCTAAAGCTTCGGAACCATATAACGAAGAAGATGGACCTTTAACAATTTCAATTTGTTTAATATTATTGATAGACAAGCGGTTTAGGTCAATATTTCCAGAAGTTCTACCAATTAACGGAAGTCCATTTACCAAAATCAATGTATACTCTGCATCTACACCTTGCATTTGTACACCTTCAGAACTACCAAAATCAGAAACCATAATCAAACCCGTTTGTTCCAAAATAATATCTCGTAATCGTGTAGCACCTGTTTGTAAAATTTGTTTTTTACTAATTAAAGTAACTGGCATTGGTAAAGAAGACAATTGACGTTTAGTTCGAGTTGCTGTAACTATTACTTCATCTAACTTATTTGGAATAGAATCTTTTTTCTCCTTATTCTCTTGGCTATTTACATGAATTACCATGCATAAAATGATTGTTCTGAAAACCTTATTTAGAAACATTCTTAATAATTTTAATGCAAATATATATTTTATTTTTATTCAATCTAAATAAATATTATAAATTTGCATCGTAGTAATTTTAAAAACATAGAAATGAAAAAACTAGGATTAGCACTAACAATCACGCTATCATTACTTTACTCTGGTAATGCTCAAAAAAACAAAAAACAACAGGATATTAAGGCTATTAAAGCAATGAGCGGATGCTTTAAAGTTGGGTTCAACTTTACCGAAACATTTAACTATTCAACTGATAGCTTATACAAACCATCAGCAGTTAAACACGATAAAGCGTTAGAATGGGTGGAAGTAATTACGGATAAAAACAACAAGATTCAATTACAACACTTACTTATTGTCGGACCAAAATCGAAACCACATATTGTTAAGCATTGGAGACAAGATTGGTTGTATGAAAATCAAGACCTGTTTATGTTCAATAAAGGAACACATTGGAAATATGTTGAACTTCCAAAAGAATCTGTAGAAGGTCAATGGACACAAAAAGTTTATCAAGTAGATGATAGTCCAAGATATGAAGGTACGGCAACTTGGGTTCATGTTGATGGGAAAAGCTATTGGGAAAATGGAACAGATGCTCCTTTAGCAAGACGTGAACATACGAAACGTTCTGACTACAATGTAATGCACAGACGTAATCGTCATGAAATCACAAAAACTGGTTGGGTACATAATCAAGATAATGACAAAATCATTAGAGAAGACAACAAAGAAGATTTCATTTTAGCACAAGAAAAAGGGTATAATACGTATGAAAAAGTAGCTGATAATGAATGTGAAGCTGCTCAAAAATGGTGGAAAGAAAACAAAGATTTGTGGAAAAAAATCAGAAAAAAATGGGATACAACTTTTGATATGAAAAAAGATATTACCCTACAACCTAAAGTAAATGACAAAAAATTATTCTCTCATTTATTCGCTTTAAAAGCAGATGCTTCAAAGAAAGAAATCAATACTATAATTGATAAATTTCTAAATTAATGTCCTTAATTTGTGTTGTTTTAAATCTCACTTTTAATTACTTAGAAGTGGGATTTTTTATTGTTCACAACTTTGTTTGTCAATACTAGTTGGGTTTGCTACTTTTGTTTTAGAATTTAAGAGTAGTAATGGAACACTTTATAGTATCTGCACGTAAATATCGCCCTCAAAATTTTGAGGATGTTGTTGGGCAACAAGCCATAACAAATACGTTAGAAAATGCTATAAAAAATAATCATTTAGCGCAAGCTCTTTTATTTACTGGTCCACGTGGTGTAGGAAAAACTTCATGTGCTCGAATTTTAGCAAAACGTATTAACCAAGAAAGTTCGGATAATACTACCGAAGAAGATTTTGCTTTTAATATTTTTGAACTCGATGCTGCCTCTAATAACTCTGTAGATGATATTAGAAATTTAACAGACCAAGTTCGTATACCACCTCAAACTGGTAAATACAAAGTTTATATAATTGATGAGGTTCATATGCTTTCCCAAGCAGCTTTTAATGCTTTCTTAAAAACATTAGAAGAACCACCAACACATGCTATTTTCATATTAGCAACCACAGAAAAGCATAAAATTATTCCAACGATTTTATCTCGTTGCCAGATTTTTGATTTTAAACGTATTGGTGTATTAGACGCTAAAAACTACTTAAAGATAATTTGCGAACGAGAAAACATTACTGCAGAAGATGATGCATTACACATTATTGCTCAAAAAGCTGATGGTGCAATGCGTGACGCTTTATCTATTTTTGATAGAGTAGTAAGTTTTTCAGGAAACAATTTAACTCGTGAAGCTGTAACTCAAAATCTAAATGTATTAGATTATGAGGTATATTTTAATATGACGGATTTATTATTGGAAAATAAGATTCCAGAAGTATTAATGGCTTATAATGATGTTTTATCAAAAGGATTTGAAGGACAACATTTTATTAGCGGACTAGCATCACACTTTAGAGATTTATTGGTTGCTAAAGATACTGCTACTATTAGTTTACTAGAAGTCGGCGATACTGTTAAGAAAAAATATCTAGAACAAGCAGCAAAAGCTTCTATGGCTTTTTTATTACCTGCCATTGATAAGACAAACGATTGTGACTTAAAATACAAATCAAGTAAAAATCAACGTTTGTTAGTTGAATTATGTCTTATGCAAGTAGCCTCTATCAATTTTGATGGAGAAAAAAAAAAATCTAGCAACTTCATAATTCCAGCGACCTTTTTTACCTCTTTATCACCAAGTGTAAAAAAAGTTCAAAAAGAAGTTACACCAACCACTAAAGTAACAACTACTACAGCTACATCAGAAGCTCCTAAACCAATAGTTACTGAAGTAAAGAAACCTTCTATTAAAAATGTTAAGAGAAGAACCTCTGCGCTATCTTTAAAGAGTTTACAAGAAAAAAGAGAGGTTAAAGTAATTAGCGATGAAGAAGAAAACTTCGACAATCATCCTAAAACTCCTTTTACAGAAGAACAATTAAAGGAAGCATGGAAAAAATACTACTTTAAACTTCAAGAACTTGGCGAGAAAAATATCGCATCGATATTATTGGCCGGACAGCCATCATTAAAAGCAAATTTTGAAATTTTAGTCAACCTTCCAAATAATCTGATGAAAAGCCAGTTAGAAAAAGGGAGACCTGGATTACTTAAGTTTTTAAGAGAACGATTAAACAATTATGGTATCGCTGTTACTATTAATGTTAGTGAAACCATAGAAAAGAAGTTTGCTTATACTCCTCATGAGAAATATGAAAAACTAAAGGAAAAGAATCCTCTTTTAGAAAAGTTAAAAAATACTTTTGGGTTAGATATCTAATTAAACTGCGGTGCTCAAAGATCTTTTATGCGCTAACCAAGAATTAACTCCTCCTAATTCTTTTGCTTCATAAAAATTGTCTTCTTTAGAAATACAATGATTCGTTGAATTTGAATTATCTACCTTAATAAATCTATAAATAACCAATTTTAATATCGATTCTTTAACATCATCGTAAGTAACTTCTTTAGCTGTATATTTATTTATCACCGAAGTAATAAAGTGATTAATATTACTAAACTTTGTATTCCCTAATAATTCTTGAAAAACTATCTCTTCCATAAATAACATCTTTTATATAAATCAAAGCTAGTTTATAGCCTTTCAATAAAAAATGTATTTACTGCACTTGAAAATGTGGATTTCCGAAATTATATTATGCAACTTCTTCCCCAACATAAACAATAACATCATTCTCTTTTATATCCTGATCTTCTACCTCAGCTAGAATTTTAATCTGAGAATTTGATTTTAGGAATAAAGGAATTGCTTTGTCATGCTTTGTTATTACAGCCACTTTTTCTTGGAAATCTTTAGATGATGTAACCTTTAATTCGTTAATCTTAGGATAATCTCTAATGGTCTCTGTTAAATTGATGAAATCATCATTTTGAGTGAATAATGTATCAGAGTTTTCAGGTTTCTTTGAAGTTACTTCTCTTGAGGTAGCCAGTCTATACGCTCCCATTTCTCCAAAAATACTTGAAAAACGTTCTAACGCATATTTATTAATTACATCACTACCTGTCATTGCAATTAAGTATCCAACATCATTTAGCTCGACATTACTATCAATATTATCATTATAGATATCAATATTAAATGCCTCAATTCCCATTTCTTTCGCATCATTAACATAATCTTTATTGCTATCTAATAAAATAACTCTTCTGTTATTGTCAATTAAAAACTTAGCGATTAATCTAGCTGAATGAGATGCTCCAACAAACACGATAGCTTCCGATTTTTTTAAGAAAACACCTATCATTTTAGCAAACATTCTAGCTGTTGTTGCATTTAGCAAAACAGTACCTAACACAATGATAAAAACTAACGGAGTTATGTACTGTGCTCCTTCTATTCCTTGTTTCATTAATTTAGTTCCAAATAGAGAAGCAATACCTGCCGCCACAATTCCCCTTGGCCCAACCCAACTAATAAATAGTTTTTCATTAAGCTTTAAGGTTGAATTATGTGTACTTATAAAAACTCCTAATGGACGAACTACAAATACTACTAGCGCAAATAAAACAATAGTTTTCCAATTAAAAATTAGCTCTAGTTCAGACATATTCATGTTGGCTGCCAACAAAATGAATAAAATTGATATTAATAAAACAGTAAGAGATTCTTTGAAATATAATAACTCATCGAAACTTTTAAGTTTACTATTCGCTATAACCATTCCCATAACTACCACTGCTAATAAACCAGATTCATGAGCTAATAAATCAGATAATACAAAAACCAATAATACTATTGATAAAGAAACTACATTTAATAAATAATGAGGAACGAACTTTCTATTGACAAAGAATATTAAAGCTCTAGCAAAAATAAATCCTAATGATGTTCCAAATAATACAATCTTAAAAAACTCAGTTAATACAGTTTGTGTAAAACCACCTTCTCCTCCAACACTAATAAATTCAAAAACTAAAACGGCTACTAAAGCACCTATAGGATCAATTAAAATTCCTTCCCACTTTAAAACCGCTGCAACATCTTTCTTTAACGGAATATTTCTTAAAATTGGTGATATTACTGTAGGCCCAGTAACAATGATTAATGATGCGAATAAAAGTGATAAATTCCAACCTAAATCAAAAAGGTAATGCGCAGAAATAGCACCCAAGAAAAAGGTAACTACAGAACCTAACGTAATTAGCTTCGTAATAACAGGCCCAACATTGTTTATTTCACTAATTTTTAATGTTAAACCTCCTTCGAAAAGTATGATACTAATCGCTAAGGAAACAAAATAAAACAGGCCTTCTCCAGGAAACAAACCTTTTTCCCCATTCCAAATAGGTTCAATCCATTTACTTCCATTTTCACTAAGGTACTCAGCAGCAATAGGTCCCACTAATAATCCTATTAAAATAAGTGGTAAAATAGCTGGAATTTTTAATTTCCAAGCTACCCATTGTGCTAAAATTCCTAATATAATTATACCTGCTAGTTCTAACATCTTTAAAAATTAATAACTGTAAATGTAGAGCTTTTATTCTAAATAAAAATCAAATAATAGAGTGGTTTAATGAATAATTAACTTCCTTTTTTGTTCATTCCCTAAATCATCAATAACCGTTATTATATGCTCTCCATTAGCAGGTTTTATTGGTACCTCATGATAATCAGTAGTTTGCTGAATAAACTGATTATCTATATACCAATAGATTTTAGCATCTGGTTTAGCATGAGTTAATTTTAAGATGATAGGATTCAATTCTCCATCAGTTCCTTTTGTTAAAGACAACTTAGTTTTATATTTTACTGGGAAAATAAAATCAATTACTCTTTTTTCCGAAGTATTACATCCTTCTAAAAATTCTGGAAGCTCTGTGTAGTCTGAATTTTTTTGCTTGTAAAAATAAGCCATTAAAGGAGGTAGAACGAACTCAACTTTAGTTTTTATCTGATTCGTAGGAAAGCAATTAGAATTTACTCTGTAGGTTTCTGTATTGTCTAAATGTACTTCTAAATGATAAGGACAAGATGCAGCTCTCACTCCATTTTTTGGGATCCTTTTCATAACTTTATTACAAATAGGTAAGGCAAGATAACCACTTTCTGTACAAATATTTTCTTCTATTAAATCTTCATAAGGCTCTAAAAACCATTTAGATTTTGGTAACACATCAAAAACTTTAAAAAGTAATGGAGCAGCACTTCCTATACCAGTAACATCTGGTCTTCCTTCCCCATCGGAATTACCAACCCAAACTCCCACAACATATTTTGAAGTTGTGCCTATAGCCCAAGCATCTTTATTACCAAAACTTGTTCCTGTTTTCCAAGCTATTTTTTGAGAAGAATCATAATATTTCCATGCCTGATCAGATAAAGGTCTGTTTACTTCTGTTAATGTATTTAATGTTAGATATGCAGCACCTGCATCTATTTTAGTGGAATTACTTTGTACTTTACCAAAATCAACTTTACTATTTAATAAATAACTAGGTTCCTGAAATTCATTAGTGTAGTAATTGTGTTTTAATGTCTCATAATGATTCACGGTTCCAGCATAACCCGCAAACACTTTACATAAATCCCATAGGCTTGCTTCTCCTCCACCTAAAACTAATGACAATCCATAATAATCGGCAGATTGGTTAATGTCTTTAATACCATAATCCTTCAAATCTGCTAAAAACTTTTGTAAACCATATTGTCGTAATAACCTAACGGCAGGTATGTTCAACGATCGAGTTAATGCTTCATTTGCTGGAACAGCACCGTCATATCGTAAATCAAAATTCTTTGGAATATACCCAGCAATATCCGTAGGTACATCTTTAACCAGTTGAGTTGGCAACAAATCTCCCGACTGAAGCATGTGTGCGTATAAAAAAGGCTTTAAAGTACTTCCTGTACTTCTTGGCGCTATAACATTATTTACATCTTTTTGATGCTTTGTATCGGTTGGAGAATTCCCTACATACGCAACAACTTTTCTTGTTTCTACATCCAAAACCAACACTGCTAAATTATGAACTTCGTTCTGTCTTAGTAATTGATAATGTTCCTTCGAAAGATTGTTAACTTGCTTTTGAAAGAATTTATCAATTGAACTTATAATTCTTTTTCCTTCATGTTCTTTTTTTACTTCTTGAAGAAAATGTTGCGTTAACGTTGGTAATTGATAAGGTTTCTGAGGCAATTCCTCCTCCATGGCCAAAACATAGGTTATACTATCAATAATTGCTTCTCGATACAATTTTTCAAGTAATCGATTACGCTTATCTTTTAGCTTAATCTGATTTTTACCGGGATAAATTAAAGAAGGTGCATTCGGTAAAACCGCTAATGTTGCACTTTCTGCCCAAGATAATTGTTCTGGTCGTAAACCATAATATCTCCAAGCAGCCATTTCTAAACCAACTACATTACCTCCGAAAGGCGCATGAGAACTGTATAGGTTTAATATTTTTTCTTTAGAATGTCTAAACTCTAACCGTGTCGCTAAAATGAGTTCTTTAAGTTTCTCTGTGTAGGTTCGATCTTTATTTTTCCTAGAAAGTCTAATGACCTGTTGCGTAATAGTGCTTCCTCCTCTAACTATTCTTTTTGCTCTTCTATTTTCAAAAAAAGCCTTACCAATTGAAATAGGATTAAACCCAAAGTGCTTATAAAAATGAGCATCTTCAAATTGGAGAATACAGTGTTTAAATTTATAAGGAACAGAATCTAATTCTGGAAATCTCCATTGACCATCACTGGCTATTGTAGCACCTAATAATTCATTATTTTTTGATAATAGTACTGTTGAAGTTGGTTCATTAAATAACTTCTTTGGTAATGAAAAAAAATACATCAAAAACAATATCAGAAAAATACTTAGCCTTTTCCATCGCTTTAATAAAAAATGTTTGATTTTTATCATTTACCAATTTTATCTAAACAAAACACTCGAATAAATCTACTAACATTTTTTCAACTATCAATGTTTCGTTTAGTATTTGGTATAGGTTACTTTACCCGATTTTAAATAATTAACAATGTGCTGAATAGAACGTGTTTTAGCTTTCATAAATGTGTTAGTGAAATCAAACAAGAACACCGAACTCTCACCAGTTGTTACAAATTGTAAAATTCTTTTTTGTTCTTTAACATCATATAAAATTACTTCGGCATTCAGAATACAGTACTCAACTGAACTGTGAGTTCCTACTCCATGTGGACCAACAGCTGGATTATAAGTAGTTTCAACTCGATTGGTAATTTCAAAATTTGAAAAACTTAGAATATAATCGGTTTCGGCATTGGTAAATACTTCATCTAACACTTCTTTATCTGCGTTAATTCCTTTGTTAAGCTCGTCTAAGATAGGATGCACTTCAATTACATATTCTGCAAACAAATTCGTATTGATAGCTTCTGTAATAAATTCATTTATATAAGAATCCACAAATAAACTATCTGTTGCGAAGTTTTTTTCAAAAGTATTGATAAAATTATTTGCTCTGATATTTTCAAAACCAGTTACTAAAACAGTTTTATTTTGAAAGTTTTCGAAGTTACCTTCTTTGACAACTCTATTGATATAATCTTTTTTAACAATACAAGAAGTAAAAGATAGTAAAGCAATAGCGAACCAAAGTAAATTCTTTTTCATAATAGCGATATAATAAAATTCAGGAGCAAATGTACTAAAGTTAATTTACTCCTGAACTGTTTTAATTTGAATATGGATTTGCATTTGCAGTCCACGTTAAAATTGTTTGATCTCTTATCGTAGTTGGACTATTTGGGACAGGTGCGTAATAAGGATTCCCTTGATCAAATCCCATGGCTGTTAAATGAATTTCGCCCGAACTCATAACGTCAATTTTGGTGTAACCAAAAAAGGGAGCCTCACCAGGACTACCTGCGTTTCCTGCAATAACTTGATACGTTTTATCACCTTCTGGTTGCATTCTTTGATAATCATGCTTGTGTGCAGAAAGCATAGCAATTACATTATTCTCTCTTAATTTTGGCCATAATGTTGGGCCTTCTGGAAATCCTTCATGCCCTGTTTTTGGTGTAATTATTCCATTTTCAGAAATATAATAAGGTTTATGACCTAAAACGAAAATATGTTCAATCGATGCATCGTTTTTATACTCTTCCACTTTATTAATAATCCAATTTGTTGGAATTTGTCCTTCCAGACCGTACGGATTAACTTTCGAAGGAGCATTATAAGTATCTGTATTCATTAAAATAAACCCAATATTCTTTCTAGTAAAAGCAAAAGTCATTTGGTTATTAATGCTATCATTACCAGTAACAATGTCTCTATCTTTTGGCATAAATTCGGTCATATGATTCATCCATATTTGAGTAGCTCCTTTAAGCGGCCATTCATCATGACCTTTAACACCGTAATCTGCCCAGTATAGCATTTCATGATTTCCAGGAACTGCAACAGTTTCAATTCCTGAGGTACTTATAGCACTAAAACTTGTGTCATTATATAAATTAACCCAATCTTTTAACTGACTGTCTAATTTTGTTGTGGTACTTTCCCCTAAGACCATATCGCCTAAAAAGAAAAACAAATCTGGCTTTTGATCTAGACTAGCTACTTCGTTCCATATTCTTTTCATGGCATATAAATTAGCAGTAGATCCATTTGTTGCTGTAGTATCATATTCTTGATGCCTATCCACTCTATTACAACCTAAAAAGACAAAGCTGTATTCAATAGAATCCTTTGAAAAGGATGTCAGCTCTTTGGTAAATGATTTAGTTTCTTCTTTTTCTTTTTTCTCTGTTTTACAGGCAACAATACAACATACAGCTAGTAATAAAATTAAATGTTTGATTTTCATGGTTAGTTAATTTGATTAGTTATTGAACTTAATAATGTAAATATTGTATTTTTTTCAATTTGTTGTACTTAAAAATGTTATGAGTGTATTAAAATTCGTTATGAACTAGCCTATACTTAGAAAGTTTGAAAAACAAAAAACGCTCAGCAGAAAATACTGAGCGTTTAAATATTGATAAAAATATAACTTACTTAGTTACTTTAATCCATTGTCCTTGAGTTCTTGCTAAATAATCATTATCATACATAGCTTCTCCTTGCACTCCTGGTAAATAGTAATCTCCTAAATAAGATGCATTTAATAACACTTTAAATGTTTTTGACTGGTATTTGTTTAATGTGAAATAATTACTCACACTTGCATCTCTAATATCTGTATAATCTACACTATCAGAATTTGTACTGTTACCAAAATCGGTAAAACGTGTATTGATAATTTCCCATCCAGAAGGTAAATATTGCGTTAATGCTATATTCTCTACTTTTTCTTCGGTAGTATTTTTAATGGTTATTTGTGCTACAAAATTAGTTCCTTGTGATAAACTTGAAACATCTAAACTACCTCCTTCTTTAGTTTTATAAACTACAGAAATATCTAAGTTCTTTTGCACTACTTTTTCCTGACCTACAGGCAAAATTCCTTTGTTATACAAACGCACATATAGTACACCTTTTGAAGTATTACTAATCTTAAATGAGTTTTGATTTTTAATACCTTCTAAATCAGCAAGAACCATTGATTTTGCTGATGTTATTCCTTTGGTTGCTCCATTGAACGTATAATCTGCTGTTATACCACTATTAGCTCCATTCTTTAAAGCATACTGTGACATTGCTAATAAACTGTATGAAGTAGTTTGTGTACTCATCCATCTTGAGCTAGATAAGCTTTCTGCTATTTCTTTTGCCAATTTAATCGCCTTAACATCATCTCCTACCAATATATACGTTTCAAGAGCCATTGCCTTATTTCTTACTTCAGAACCATAGTAATAATAGTATCTTCTTTGGTAGGTTTCTTCTGATAATGTATTTAAAATAGATTTGGCAATAGAAGCTTTTCCTATAACTGCATAGGCTGCTGCTAATCTACGTTTCGATTCATTAGATATTTCTTTAGTTTCTCTTAATCGGTTCATAGAAGCTAAATCTGGACTATTAGCTAAACTTAATGAATACAAACGGTAGGCTTGAGCTAAATCGTTTTTGTAATACCTATCTGAAGTATATCTCCAATTTCTTGCTGTATTCTTTTGATAATTTATCCATTTTGATTTAAAACCAATTGGTAACACATAACCTTTTTTAGAAGCTTCCATTAAAAAATGTCCTGCATAAGAAGTTCCCCAATCATCAGAATAAGAAGATCCTGGCCAATAGGATAATCCACCATCTGCTCTTTGAAAACTAGATAATCTTTGAATAGCTGCTTTTACATTTCTATCCATTGATTGTTGTTTCTCTGCAGGTAAATCAAATATATCATTTAAGTACAATTGCGGGAACGCTCCTGAAGTAGTTTGTTCTACACATCCGTGTGGATAACGAATTAAATACTCTAAACGATCTGTAAAATTCATTGGAGGTAATGTTGAAAGTTCAATACTCGCTGCATTGGTTCCTTTCGTACCAAAAGTTGCAAAATCAATGGTGTTTTGCTCGTTAGACTTCAATACTAATTCTTTTACTTCTGTAGTAACTGGATTCGGATTTAAAACATCGATTTCAACTTCATAAAATGCTTTTTCAGAACCAGAACTTGCTTCTACTCTTACCTTACCAATTCCTTTAAAATCTTTAACTTTTAATGTAAAGTAAGCCATCTTTTCATCAGGCTGATTAAATGTTACGTTTTGAACACTTTCACCTACAATTTCATAGGCTTCATTTTGCTTCACCTCTACTTTAACATTCTTCACCTCTGGTTTCATTGCAAAAACAGTTACAGGCAACGTAACAGTTTCTTGAGGTGTAATTTTTCTTGGTAATGAAGCTAGTACCATTACTGGCTTTCTAACAAATGCTGTTTTTTCATCATTTCCATAAGCCTCATTATTACTATCAGATGCCACTACCATAGCTCTAACAGAACCAATGTAATTAGGTATTTTAATACTATGTGTCTTTACTTCACCTGAACCTAATTGAAACGGGCCTAAGAAAGTTACCATTGGTTTAAAACGGTTCGCCTTTTTGTTTTTACTTCCAGCCTCAGCTTCATCTCCTCCGATACTTAGTATTTGATTTACTTTTCCTCCGTAAGCTCCAATGATATCATCAAAAATATCCCACGTTTGAACACCTAGAGATTGTTTTGCATAAAAAGTATACCATGGATTTGGAGTATTGAATCTTGTTAAGTCTAATAAACCTTCATCTACAATCGCAACTGTATAGGTCATCGGTTTAGAATTTACCTCTTTTACTCTAAATGTTGCTGTACTTTCTGGTTTTAATTCATCTGCTAACTGAATTTGAGGTTCTAATTTAGTTTTTGGATCGTTTACCGATATTGGTATAGAACCATACATTCTAATTGGCAAATCGTTTTCTGTTTGTGCATGTTTTTGCAACAATGAAATATTCACAAATATGTTTGGTGCATACGTATCTAGAATCGGAAATGCAAAGTCCGTTTGCTTGTCTTTTGTATCCACCCAAAAATAATCTAATACTTCTGTTCCGTTTTCAACTGTAATTAATGCTCTTCCTCCTTCTGATGAAGGGAATTTAATGGTTGCCTTTTCATTTACATTATAAGCATCTTTATCACTTGAAAAAACAAGCATCGTAGCATTGGTTTTATCTTGACTTCCTCTTTTCTTTCCATACCAAGACGGCCAATCAAAATAAATTACAGAAGATGTAACGTGATTACTTTTGATATCCCTTACCTTTATTAAATATCTTCCCCAATCGTTCTTATCTATCTTTAAGTTGAAAGAACCTTTACCAGAAGCATTTGTAGGTACTTGTTTTGTTATATATGGAGTATGAGAAGTTGAACCATCATAATAAGACAATCCATTTTCAGAAGAATTCCACCACCATCTCCAACTTAACTTATATACTTTAACTTCTAACTTATTTGCCAATCCTTTTCCTTCCTCAGTTACAGATGCTACATTAAATGTATAATCCTGATCTGTAAATAAATAGTTTTTAGATTGCTGCTCCTCTGCTTTATTTAAACCAGCATAAGAAGTATATGGAGAAGCCTTCATACTGAATACATCCGTACTAAAATCTCCGCCATTTTCATACACTTTAGTAATAAAAGTAGCTTTAACCATTCCTGGAACTCTACTACCTAAGTTTGGTTTTTTAGAAAATGAAGTTTTACCTTCATCGTCTAAACTACCTGTCGCAATTGTATTTGTAGTTGTAATAAAGTTACGTGTAACATCATCAAACGTGTAGTTGCCAAAATTTGGGAACTCTGTCTTAGTTTCAGAAAACTTAGACTCTATATCATATTTTAAACCTCTAGCGATAGCTCCATGTAACCATTTAACTTCTATATTACCGTTAATTTCTTCAGACGCTTTTACAACTTCTTTATCAGTGTTGAATTTTATCTTTAAACGGTTAGGTTTAATAGTTTCAATTTTTAAGTTCTTATGAAATTTAGCAGCTCCAACATTAACACGCACATTCCAATTTCCTGTTAAAGCATCTTGCTCTGTTTTTGGAGCATATGTATATACGTTCTGTGCATTTTTGTAGGCCACATACCTATCAATTATTTTACCTTGAGGATTTACCAGTTCAAATTTAATAGGATGCTTTTCTGGAATCGGATTGGCTTTGTCATTCAAAACAAAAGTTAAAAATAGCTGATCACCAGGTCTCCACACTCCTCTTTCACCATAAATATAGCCTTTAATACCTTTTTGAAGTTTTGCTCCAGATACATCGAACTTACTCATTGACAGGGCGTTTCCATCGTTTAACTTTACGTAAGTTGTATTATTTGCATTAGAAACAGCAGCAAAGTAAGCCCCTTTAACTTCATCAAACTCAGCAATACCTTCTGCATTCGATGTGCCTGAGGTGATCACTTGTTTTTGTAAATTAATTAATTCAACTTTTGCACCTCCGATTGGTTGTGCAGTTATAATGTCTGTAACAGCAACAAAAGTCTTATCGTTATTTCCTTTTTTAACAATAACTCCAATATTAGAAGCTAAAATATTGGTGCTAATTTTTGTGTCTCTGTAAAAGGAAGCTTTACAAGGGTCTTTTCTTTCGTTCCAATTATAATCATACTCCTCATCATAGTAATAATCGTCGTAATAAGAATAACTACTAGCCACATCATATTCTCTGGTATCTATTTCCTTTTTCCCATAAATAATAGGAGTATTATTTTCTTCTCCATCACAGGTATAATTCGAATATTCTTTTGAGAAAGATATTTCAACTCGATACATTGCTCCATTTTCAACATCAATTAAATTTGCTAAATCAACAGCAAATGCATTTGGTTGCGTTAAATCTAAGCCTTGATCTGATAAATTAACGGTGTATTTTGCAGTTGGGCGTCCTACATAACGTAAATTTCCATTATTGTTTAAATTATTGTTTTGTAAAAACTGTAATACATTGTTTTTGTATATCTTATAAACTAAAACATCAACTGCTTTTAAGTTAGTTGCTGTAAAGTTGATTTTTAAGTTACTAGAGTTTGGTAAAATAGTACCACTTTTTACAAATTTAGCTTCTGGCTTAAGTTGTGTAAAATATAAACTACGAACTACATTACTTTTTAACGTATATCCTTCGGTATTTTTAATTCCTTTGAAAACTTCTATATCTAACTTCGTTTCTTTAGTACTTGTTGGATATACTGTAACTACATTTCCTTTGATATTGTATGTAAACACTTGTGTTTTAGTATTTACAAATTCAATTAATCCTTTTAAGTTTTGAGACTCTTGTAGTAAATCAGAAAAATGAATTTCAATTCGCTTTTTACCCTGATCAAAAACATCAAAAGATAACACCTTAAAATTAGATTTTCCAGTGATTACAATATCTCTTTCTCCCTTAGAATCCGAATTAATAACCCCACCATCCCATGAAACATTTAACGGTTTATCATTTTCAGAACGTTGTAAACTATCAATTTTAAACTGTACTGTAGCAACATAATCATCGGTAACATCAAACGTAATTTTTTGAGATTGCCCATCATACTTTGATTTTATAATGTCTGAAAGCTTTTTACCATCAATAACATCACTAGCGGTTAATGTTCCTTCAACATAATACCAATCTTTATCATAAATAGAAGGTGATTTCAGTGCAACACTGAAATTCAATTTCTTAGTTTTTAAACGTGTTGTAAATGTTTTTAGCTTCTTTTCAACATTGCTAAATAATTTGTCCAGATGTAAATTAAGCACATACTCTTTGTCGTTTTCTAATTTCTTCTCTGGAATAAAAGACAATATATTGTCCTCTAAAATAACTTTACCTTTAACCTCAGGAGATAATGTAATTACATCGTCTAAGACTTTATCTACATCTACCTTCTTATTCAAATAAAATTTAAGATTTGGAACAACGGAAATTGATCTTTCAGGATAAATACTGATATAACTGCTAAATGCATTTACATCACTTTCAACTTTTTCTTTCTTCTTGCAACTTGTAATTGCCACTAATACAATTAATAGAGCGTAAAATATTTTTTTCATGGTTAAAGGTTTCTTTTTCTATGAGTTAAATACCAAAATTAACAAAATACTCGACAAATAGCCTTTTGTTTTAGTATTTTTCTTTTGTAAAAACTAAATCATACATAACTTTAAAATATCTAATTTAGTTTCACTACAAGAATCAATTCGTTAATCCTTTATTTTTTTTCATTTATTTTGATTAATTTATAAATGAAAAAATTTAAAGTATTTTTGTCCCCTATTTTTACAAAGAGCGTTTAAAAAAATTATGTTAGGATTAAAATTTGACACTGAAACTTCATGGGTTGATGTTGCTAGTAATGGCTTAGAGCAATTATTAACTGACCATGCTTTTGCTGAAATTAAAGCTTCTGGTAATGCTACATCTATTATTATAAATTATTCCGAAGAAACAGAGTTAGTTAAAGATATGAGCGACATTGCCATTGAAGAAATGGAACATTTTAGAATGGTACATGAAGTAATGGTTGAAAGAGGAATGGTTTTAGGGCAAGCTACTAAAAATGATTATGCGCTAAACCTTCAAAAGTTTTTTCCGAAAGTACATGATCGAAATGAAGCACTTGTACATCGATTATTAGTAGCTGCGCTTATTGAAGCAAGAAGTTGTGAGCGCTTCAAGGTTTTTGCTGACAATATGGAGGATGAAAAGTTATCTAAATTCTACACTGACTTAATGATTTCTGAAGCAAATCATTATACTTTATTTTTAGGATATGCTAGAAAATACATGGATAGAGCGATTGTAGATAAAAAATGGAATGACCTATTAGCTTTTGAAGCTGAAATGATGAAAAATAGAGGTACTGTAGCGAAAGTACATGGATAAAAATATAGTTAGCAGTTAGCAGTTAGCAGTTAGCAGTTAGCAGTTAGCAGTTAGCAGTTAGCAGTTAGCAAAAAAAGTAATTTTAACTGAATACTGCTTACTAACCCACCGAATACATACATACAATGTTTAGCAAAGAAGAATCGGCGCGTTTACGAAAAGAATTTTGGACTAGCTTTGGAAAATCTTTTCCAAGAAAATGGTTGTTATACAATACCAAAATAAAGGGGTTTTCTTTTAAATTTCAAGCTGACAGAAAAACGGCTTTTGTTTGTTTAGACTTTGAACATCCAGAAGAAATTGCTAACGAATTGCTTTACGATCAGTTACTATCGTTACGATCGATATTAGAATCGGAGTTTTTACCTGAAGTTATTTTTGACGATAATTATCAATTAGATAGTGGAAAATATATTCGTAGAATCTACGTTTTACATGAGAAAAAATTTAGTATTCACAATAAAGATACTTGGAGAGATTGTTATGAATTCTACGTGGAAACCATGACACAATTTGAGTTGTTTTATTATGAATATGAAGACTTTATAAAACAAGCAATTTAGATCCCCTACTCATGAAACGTTTTTACTCAATTACCATTTTATTGTTTACAATACTTACTACATCTTGTAATTCTGATACTGAAAGTGAAGGAATATTTGATGATAGTAATAACGTTTCTTCCTATGAAAAGGAAATCCTTGAATTGATAAACAATTATAGAAAAGATAAAGGTTTACCGAGTTTGAAATTGTTAGCTATCATTAAAACTCAAACCGACAAACATACTGATTACATGATTGCTAAGGGAGAAATTTCTCATGATAATTTTGGAGCAAGAAGTAATTATCTTCAAACAAATGCTCAAGCGAAAGCAACGGCCGAAAATGTTGCTTCTGGTTATAGCACTGCAACATCTGTAGTTAATGGTTGGTTAAATAGTGATGGACATCGAAAAAACATCGAAGGAAATTACACACATTTTCATTTAACAGCTAAAAAAAGTCCTGTTAACAAATGGTATTACACCAATATTTTTATTCGTAAGGATTAAAATTTATTTCCACCACTTTCTTTTTTTCTTTTTAACAGATTTAATTATAAGTGCTTCTGTAGAAAAAAGCTCATGAAAATCGTAACTAATACGCTCGTAACCTCCAAAGCGCCATGCTGAACCGTACGAATTTTTAATAATAAATCCTTCATTATCATATCCTACAATAACAACCGCATGTCCCATGTATTTATTATCTAAATCAGTAGTTTCCATAACTACTTGATTATTTACAATTTTAGAATTTAAATCTTTACCAAATAACCCTTTTGCTTGTTCATAAGTAACATAATTACCCGTGATGGTTTTTACTTTAAATCCTTGATTTGGAGTAATCGTATTGTATTGTCTAGAAGGGAAACCTTTCCATGCTGGTGCATATAAAACATAAGAAACTGGAATAGCTTTTACGCCATTTTTTAATTGCTGTTTTATATATTCGATGTTCCTCGCCTTTTCTGTATTCAAATATTCATATTGATCTAAATAAACAACCGCCTTATCTTTATAATTCATTATTAAATTAAAAAAACCTATCTCACCTTCATACAAGTACTTTCCAAACTCACTTTCAGTCATGGGCTGCACTTTTTTATAATCTAGTTCATACGGTAAATATTTTTCTTCAATAATTCCATCTTTTAATAAAGAAGGAATATAGAATTCAAGTTTATGACCTCTAGTTATAGCCTTGTTATTATATTGATATCCTTTTTGAAAGGCATATAAATACTTTTCGCTTAAATCTTTAGGAACTCCTGGAAATGTTTCAAAAGCAGCAGCAATAGCAAATGCTGTACATGTATACTTTACTCCTTGATGTTTCACTGGCGACTGCGCATTTATATGTACTACAGGCAACAAGTTACTAACTGTATTTAACTTGTTAATTTGAGAAGTACTTTGGAATATCACAAAAAGAGTAATGAATAAAATTCTATAATCTCTCATAGTTAGCTATTTTTTAATTTTAGTAAATATAGCAAAATCCAAAACCAGAAAAACCCCTTTTAAAAGGGGTTTTTCACTATTTCTAATAAATTAAATTTTATTTAAAAAAATGATATACTAAACGGATAATTTGGCTCTTCTTCATTACTTGCTCTAATCGCATTCATAATAGGAAAGATGAAGTAAAAAATACCTAACACTATAAATCCTAATAATCCTAAACCAAATAATAATATCATTGGTATGCATAACAGTACATATAAGAACATGCTAATTCTAAAGTTCAAAATTGCTTTTCCATGTTCGTCCATACCTTCAATTTCATCTTTTTTTATTGCCCATAAAATTAATGGAACTAAAAACCCGCCTATTCCAGATACTAAATCTAATAATTGGCTTAAATGTGTTATTACAAGTAATTGTTTATCTTTTCGCATTTTTTTAATGATTAGTTACACTTATTAGACTTTTTTTAGCCTGTTTTGTTACAGGAATTAGCAATTTTTATCAAAAAACGAATATAATTTGGCTAAAAAGACGATTTACACGTACGTAACAATAATCACTTTATCACTTTACACTGAAGAACTCTTCATTATATTTGCAAAAAATATTCGATTTGCATACAACCGTTAACGATACTATCATTGCTTTAGCTACTCCATCTGGAGTTGGTGCTATTTCTGTAATTCGCCTTTCAGGGGAAGATGCGATTAAAATTGTGAGTCAGTTTTTTAAATCAGTTCGAAAAAACAAGTCTTTATTAGACCAGAAAACTCATACCGTTCACTTAGGTCATATTATAGAAAATGAACGCATTATTGATGAAGTTTTAGTATCGGTTTTTAAAAATCCAAATTCTTATACTGGAGAAAATGTAGTAGAAATATCTTGTCATGGATCGGTGTTTATTCAACAAGAAATTATACAATTATTCTTACGTAAAGGATGTAGAATGGCAGATAATGGTGAGTTTACCATGCGTGCTTTTTTAAATGGTAAAATGGATTTAAGTCAGGCAGAAGCCGTTGCCGATGTTATTGCTTCTAACTCTGAAGCTTCGCATCAAATGGCAATTCAGCAAATGCGTGGAGGAATTACCAATGAATTAAAAGAGTTACGTGGACAATTATTAGATTTTGCAGCATTAATCGAATTAGAACTAGATTTTTCAGGTGAAGATGTTGAATTTGCGGATAGAACGAAATTTAATGCCTTAGTAGATAAAATATCATCTGTATTAAAACGATTAATCGACAGTTTTGCTTTTGGAAACGCCATGAAAAATGGAATTCCTGTTGCTATTATTGGTGAACCAAATGTTGGTAAATCGACCTTATTAAATGCATTACTAAACGAAGAAAAAGCCATTGTATCTGATATCGCTGGTACAACTCGTGATGCCATTGAAGATGAATTAATTATAGATGGTGTTGCTTTTCGTTTTATTGATACAGCTGGAATTAGAGAGACTGAAGATGTTGTTGAAAGTATTGGTATTCAAAAAGCGTATGAAAAAGCGGATAATGCGCAACTCGTAATTTACTTGTTTGATACTTCAAAGAAAGAAAAACGAGAAAAAATTCAAGAAGAATTGGCAATTGTTCAACAACGATTTGAACATAAACGATTGTTGGTTATTGCAAATAAAATTGATTCTTTATCTGAAGCTGAAATTGAAGCTTTAAAAAATACGATTCCAGATGCTTTATTACTTTCGGCGAAGCAAAAAATTGGTGTAGATACTTTAAAAAACGAGTTAACCTCTTTAGTAAACAAAGGAGCTTTGAGTAATAACGAAACTATCGTTACCAATTCTCGTCACTTTGAAGCATTAAACAATGCTTTAGAAAGTATCAATTCTGTTGCCAACGGAATTGAGCTTGGAATTTCATCTGATTTATTTGCTATTGACATTAGAGAATGTTTACGCCACTTAGGTAATATTACAGGAGAATACGACGTTGACAAAGATATTTTGGGTCATATTTTCTCTAACTTCTGTATTGGGAAGTAAATCTACAAACTTATTACTGAATACTAAGTTCAATAAATGTATTGGGAATAATAACGTTATATAACACTAAAAAGATAGCTCGGAAATAATTTCTGAGCTATTATAAATTGTATACAATATTAAGCTTTGATGTTACACGGATTATAAATCCGCACTATCTGGATATATTTAACTTATCTATTAATAAATCTCACAAAAACTATTCTCTATTTATTGTTTAAAAAGACTTACAACCGAATTGATTTTTGGTTTCCATTCTTTTACTTTTAAAAGAATAAATACAAGTTCAATTGAAGAAATTATTCCAGTATAATAAAATAAGTTTTTTAAACCATGGGTTGAATTATATAATAATTCAACCATATACAGAAAAATAGTAAATATCCACACCTTACTTAAGAAAGTACTTGGCACCTCAATTTTTTTGAACTTAATAAAAGTTATAATTAAAGGAATAAGTTTTATTACTAGAAGTCGTGCAAATATATTGTATAAATTTAAAACATTCTCCTGTTTAATTGTAAAAACTGTAATTGAAAGAAATACCCAAAATAGATAATTAGATACTATATTATAAATATTAGACTCTCTATCTTCTTTGTATGTTATATAAACTCCAAATATCATCAATACAGACGAAATTATACTGTATAAATTTGTTGTGATTTTATATTCATAAACAAAAAATATAAGTCCAAATAAAATTATTCTTGAGATAAGGTTTTTCATTTTTATTATTAATTAGTTCTTTTTAAATTACTAGTTAGATCCGTACTCTTATTTTTTCTTCTTATTGTTCCCCCTATCCCGCCAGTTTGTAACTGGTGGTAATTATTAATCTTATTTATATTGATATCGCAAAACCCAAATCATCAGTTCTTAATATTGTATGATCTCCACTAAAATTTCTAGCACTTGAATATTTCCAATCTATTGGATTGCTAACAAAACCACTTACAACTGGATTTAAATGAATATAATTTATCTTTTGTTTAATGATTTTATTACTCCAAAGTTCTATAGGTTTATTATGATGCTGCCAAAATTGATAGTTTCGAATATTTGATTGTTTGCTTCCCGCACGTTTGAACATCCATAATAACCATTCTTTTCTACTTTCTTGTGGATTATCTATTATCCCTTGTATCAGTTTTTTTGAAGTGTGCTTTTTAAAATCTCTTAATAATTCTGATGGTTTTCCTTCGGAAGAACGAAAAATAAAATGGATATGATTTGGCATAATACAGTATACAAACAATTGTAAACCTTGTTCTTTTTTACAATATTCTATACTATCAACTAGTATATCAAAATAATTTTGGCGTGTAAATACATCTATCCAATACACAGTTGCAAAACTAACAAAGTATAATCCTTGTTTATTATGAAATTTATAATCTCTACTCATAGCAATACTAAAATAAAAAAACCACGCTACTTTTAAAAATAACGTGGTTGTATATAATAGTATATTTCTAATTACTTACTCATACTCGCCACCAGTTACAAACTGGCAGTAGCGGGGGGGGAACACTTAGTTTTTAATTATAAAAAATTATGTCTTGAGAGTCATGTAAAATCTCACCCCTTTCATTGAAAATAAATGAATATAACTTAGCTTGACTCACGGGTATTTTAAATCCAGATTTAAGACTATCCAATGCTGTTTTTCCGTAAGTATCTTCAAGCTTAATTAATAAAAACTCATCATTTAGGCAAGAAATCGTAATAACAGAATAACTTGATTTACAATTTGACAAGTTAGCTAATTGTTGATAATATACCCCATGATGTTTTCTATACAATTCATTTGATAATTTTTTAAAATCTTCTTTATTCCATTCAAGTTTCTTTAATAAAGAAGTCTTTGTTTGCTCTGAATATTCTTCAATAGAAAGTATATTTATATTAGGGTTTACTAAATAACAATTTTCAACTTTTTTATTAGTTTCCAACTTTAGAATTCTTTGAATAGATTTTTCTACCATTTCAATTTTCTTGTAATCCAATACTTTTTTATTTCTCGTGCAGTTATTTAATAAAAGACAGACAAATAATAGAATTAATATTTTTTTCATGCCTACTAAAATTATTTTGGGATACTTTGATTAGTATGTTTTATTTCCTTTTTCGTACCATCGATTAATAGAAATATAGATTCCTTTTTATCACCATAAATGTATCTTATAGGTAAATTCATTTCTTGTCTAAATATATTAATTCTATCAACTGTTGGACCAGTCTTTGTGCCTTTTTCACTATGAATTGGATCTGGTAAAGCTTTTACACCTTTAAAAGTTACTTTTTCTTTTTCATCTTTATCACTATCAAAATAACTTGTTCCATAAGATGTATGCACGGATTCGTGTAAAAATACAAAACCAGTACTAGCTGTCCTACTATCTATTTTTTCGTTTTTTAGTGCAGTTTGTATTCCATAAATCTGTTCAGCGTCAAGATGAATTTCATTCAGGTGGGGTTCAGTACGTGAACCTTTCCCTGTACTATTAAAAACTTTAATTGTTTCACCAGGAGCTAGTAAATGATCTATAAATGCACTAGCACTTTCACTTGTATTTTTACTACCCTCTTTACATCCACTTGATATTAATATTGTTTTACCTGTTTTATCAGTACTTGTAGAAATATTTTGACCAGATATATTAGATAATTCCATCATTAAATTAATTAATAACCATAAATCTTCTTTAGTTCCTCCATTTTTCAAATCTGTAACATCAACTTCTCGACCATCAGGATCTACAAAGAAAGTAGGAGTATTTAATGCATACACAAATGAAGAGATGTTATAATACTTTTCAGCAAGTGGGTCTAAATTCATCCACCTACCCAAACTAGCATCATAATTTCTAGCATTGAAATCATGCCATTCTAATCCTAACTCTTGGTTTAGTTCTTTACCACCAAAACTGAACATTTCTGCTTTGGAATTCCCTAAAGAATTTGTAACAAAATTATACCCCTTATGTTGCAGCCCAAATGGATAGTAATTTTTTTCTTCAATGATTTCTGTACTTGCTGTAATTACTCCATCACCATTGTTATCGGTATACGATAAACGGATGTTTCCTAAATGGTCTTTGTATTGGTAAACATAATTCATCTCGACTCCGCTCGATGTGACATCTGCTTTTACGTAACCTTCTGCGTGGTTAAAGAATTGTAATGTAGGTTGCGCTCCTCTTCCTGCTGGTGTTTCATAAATATGATTACCTGCATAATCAGTTACAACAGGGTCTCCAAATTCCCAAACTTTCTTTTGTAGTTTTATACCAGATGCATCATAAATATAGTCAATATTCTTACCGTTTATAGTTACTTTAGTTGGTAAGTTTAAATGGTTGTACTCTATATTTGTAATTCCCTTATTAGCATCAGATGTCATATTCCCATTAGCATCGTAAGTATATTCTGTAGCTAAATTTGCTCCATCTTTAAAACCATAAGTTGTATTACCTCCTGATAATTCTTCAACTTTTATTAATCTATTACCAGTATTGTTGTTATTATAGGTATACTTTAAGTTATCCATTAAACCAAAATCAGCAGCATTTGTAATATCTGGATTTTCTACTACATGACCTTGTCTTGACAAGTTTAAAATATTACCGTTCTTATCATAACTAATTCCAGATACATCATAATATGAACTAAAATCTCCAGTAGCAGATAGTATTCTATTTAATGCGTCATAAGAATAAGTATACGTCTTTTTACTTGTATTCTCATTTAATGTTTGCCAACTTGTTTGGGCAATATTACCATTATATAAACGCTTGTTTAGCTCCACACTTGGGTCGTTGTATTGTATGCTAAAGTTAAACAAATCATTGTCATTTGACACATCTTCGTTAATATTTGTTAACCATCCACGTACATTGTAGTTGTAATCTACTTTTTGTAAACCTTTGCTGTTGTCTACAATTTTAAAATCTTTGATTTTAGCATTATAAGTTTGAATAGAAACATCTCCAATTAAAGTGCCAGATGACCTAGAAGTTGAAGTATAAAAAGTTTCTCCATTACGCTTATATTGAATTTGATCACCTATACGTTCTACTCTAAAAATATCTCCTTCATAATATCTACCAAAATTACCTTTATACGTTCCCCATTCATATACATGTATATATCCATTTCCGACATTATAAAGTGCAAAACGGATTGAACTAAAAGAAGCATCGTTATTCGTATTAGATAAACCAACCATAAAATCTTTATCATACTGAGGAGCAATATACTCTACATAACCATCAGCATTAAAACTTCCTTGAGTTGCTAAACCAACATTCCATCCATTAACGGTACTTGTTTTTGTAATAGTATTATCTGCTATTGCTAAACCACTTGTAACATCTTTGTAACCAACTTTAGTTCCATTACCTAAAATTTTACTTTCCAATTGCCCTAAATCATCGTAGTTGTTCTTTACAATACGTTCCGAGATTTGACCATTAATCTGTTGGTTTTGGCTTATGAGTCTGTCCATGTGGTCATACTCAAAACGATCAATGGTTACTATAGGATCTTTACCTGTTTTGGTATGTGTTGTTTTCGTTTCTAAGACTTTCCCTGTAAAATCATCTAATTTACTTTCTACGATATCTACAGTTCCTAAATATGGATTAGTACTATACACATAAATTGGACGTGCCTTTGCATCATAATATGTAATCGTAGTAATCCAACTTCTAGTTGTTAAAACTCTAGTTTTAGAAACCGTAGCTAAGCCTTTGGTATTAGTTGTAATATTTTGGCCATAAACTGTAGTTGGTGCTACAAAGCTTGATGGTAAATCTTCATAAGTATCGTAATAATTAATGGTGTATAAATCAGTAAGTGTTACTGGAATAGCTGAACTGGTATAATACACATTTGAACCTGATACATTTAATGGAGAGCTTTGTCTTGTTTCCCATTGTGCATAACTACCATTCGTTGCATAACCTTGTAATGTTATTCTACTAACTGTATGATTCTGTATTCCTGTATATGCCACTCTTCCTAATTGATCGTATTTGGTAAACAACCATTGGTTTTTTGCCTTCAAATTCGCATCCTGTGTTAATGCAGGACGATCTAACTTATCATATACTATATATTCCCAACCCTTTCCAGGTATTTTCTTTTCTACCAAACGGTTTCGGTAATCATACACATATTGATAGCATAATTCACTTAACTTAGTTGTAGTTGGTTTTGCAACTGTTCCTTCTGCTTTTGGTGGAATTACATACGTTAAGTTTCCAAAATCATCATATACATAATACGTATCATGCTTTTGATTTTGGTTATAGGTGCGTTTTAAAACTACTTGTCCGCTTTTGTTTTTAAACTCTTCCGTAGTATGGTCGTTAATATGTGTTTGATCAGATTTCCAATTCTCGTCCTTCGTAACTGTTTTCGATAATGCTCCTTCGGGATAAGAAACCGTACCTCCTTGTAAAGTTGGTGTGTAGGTATTATTAGCAAAACTTGTCGTTACCGTGTAGATTTTTACTTCATCAGTAGCATCATTTACATCGTAATCAAACTTAATTTCGTGTCCTCCTCCAAGCTTCCAATCCAAACCAGGAGCAGCTTGTTCTGTTACTCTATTTAGTGGAGAATAATCATAGGCTTTTTCTGAATACGCATTGATCTCAGATAATAATGTTGCTCCTGCAAAGTCTTTTGCATACTTACGAGCATAATAATCCTGCGTTGCTGTAGCCATATTCTCCGTTCTAATGTTTGCATCTCCACTTCCATTAGTAACTGGTAAATACTCTTTAGTCATTCTACCTAAGTTATCATACTCTACATGAGAAACAATATCTTTAATGTTTTCTTGAGCGATAACAGGTGCGTTTTCAGTAAAAACATCCTCTAAAGGTAATTCGCCTCCATCTATTTCTTGAAATAATGGACTCCAAAAATATTGGCGGACACTTGTGTCATAAGTATAATATAAATAACTTCTCAGTTGTGTAGTGGTAATGCTTTCTCTCCATCTAAACTCTTGACCATCGAGAACCTTATTACCGTTTGTATCATAAACACCACTTACTTCTGTATCTGAACCTCTGTAAGTATGTGGGTGAATTACACCCACCATCAAATACCAAGTATTTAATTGTGGTAAATCTCCATTCCAAAAATATGGGTTACCGTCTTCGGTTCCGTTTAACTTATCTACATTTCGGGTTCCATGATACGTTCTACCATCTTGACTCCCTGTGCGTTTTACCCAAACAGAATAACGATAGGTTTTAGTGTTATCAATGGTAAAATAGTCCGTATTCCATCCTCCGTCAGAATAGTAATTACCATTAGGAGCACATTCCCATAATAAATCAGTACTTCCAAATGGAGTTGTACCACTTACTATTTTATTCTCATCAGATGCCCCATTACGATTATAAAAATCTGTAGCAGTTGCATTTTCTGTCCAATCAATTGGAATGGCATTGTTAGAAACCGTATTTCCTCCAGCATTTACTGCAACCGATTGTTTTAAACGACCAAGTCCGTCAAAATATTGAACACTGGTCATTACTTCATCTTTGTTATGTCCAACAACTGGACTTGTAGTAGCTTTTTTATATACTTTGGTAACTACATGATTCTCATTAGTGCTTTGTGCGTACATCACAAATGGTAACACTAAAAGTATAAATACTAACTTTTTCATTTTCATCTTAATTTTTATAGTTGTACGTGTGCTCTTTTAAAATCTGTCCTTGTGTGTTTTTAACAAATCGTAACCTGTTAAACTCATCGTACTCATAATACATCACCTCTCCTCGTGGGTCGGTTATACTGGTTATACCAATTAATGGGTCATAAGTATAAGTGGTAACTTGAGCCTCTGGAAAAGCATTGCGTAATGCAGTTAAACTAGAACGTAAACTGTTTTCACTCGTAGTATCAATATCATTATTAGAAGAAGCTATAGCAGCATCGATAGCAGATTGCTGTGCAGTACTTATAGAAGAGTACCCTTCAATTTTAGCAATAGGTTGGGTTTTATCATATCCCCAAACATAGTAGATTTTAGAACCATCTTTCTTGCTGACTTCTACAGGATTTCCTGAGCGATCATAACTATGGAAAATAGCTCTGTCTTCAACAAAAGTCTGATTTCCTTTACTTGTTTGAATTTTCTTAGGAAGGAGAATTCCACTCTCAGTATCAACAGCATATTCCGTATGTTGAACTCCTAGTTTTGTAGTATTCTTATAAGAAGTGGTCGTAACCGGTTGCATACGGTTTGCATTCATTAAAATTGGATCAAAACCATTTTCAGTTTTATATACATCTCCTTTACTATCGGTAATTTCAGTACGCTGTAACTGATAGTGTTTAGGGTAATCATAAAAATACTTGGTTTCACTCTCTAAAACTTTACCATCGAAATAATTACGCTCTGTAGTACTATGTAAATTAACCGTACCTCCTGTTAAATAATAAACACGAAGACCGGCCGTTTCCTGATCTAAATAATCTTCTCTTCTTTTATACATAAACAAAGGTAATTTAAATAAAGTTCTACTGTTACTTACTTTACCTAATGATACCTTCTCTTCTCTCCAACCTAAATATTCGGCTGGAGGGTTAAACTTAAAATCAGGATAAGTTAATGTTCCTCCAACTGCGTTAAATCCATAAAAACGATCTCCATATAAATAATTTGTAATCACTTCTTTTTCTAAAGTATATCCTTTACTTGGATTGTTACTGTATGTTAATGTATTCACATTTTTCCCTCGTAACCATTCATTATCTGTTGGTGGATGGTATGGGAATTCATAATAATCTCCTCCTCCATCAGGTAAATTTGTAAAGTAATATTCTATTTTACCATCATTATTATTTTTTGTCCCGTTATATTCTGTAACAAACGAGTACCCTATACTATTAGGCTGATAAGAACTAAAAGCGCTTGTTTGATCAAAATAAGCTGCTATTACATTAGAGCAAGAATTAAAACTATTATACTTATCAATAAGTAAATAAGAAGGTAAGCCAATTACAATACCTGTATCATTTCCTCCTTTGGTATAATCAAATTCTTTAAGTCGAGTATCATTTTCTGTTATATACTCTATCTTTTTTATTCTCTTACCACTAGAGTATAATAAAGGTATTGGTTGATCATAAGAAATTGTCAATTTAAAGTCATAATCAGGGTTTAAATGTAAATCTATCGGGACACTAGGATGCCTTGGGACTAAAGTCTGGAAGCTAACTCTTTCACTTCCTTGACATAATTTAAAGCTAACTTCTTTACCTATTTCCATTTCATAACCATCCTTCAAGACTTGAAAAATACAATCAGGAATATTTGGGTCTCCATTAGCATCTCTTAAATGAAAACACTCTAGTTTATAAGTTATATTTACTCCTGCTGGTAAATCATAATTTAATACTTTATAAGTTCCGGTAGAACTATCATAGAAATCACTCTTTGTTAACTCTATTTTTACTCCTACCTCAGATTCTGGATTAATAGCAGGGGTAACTACCTCGTTAATAAAAGAAGGGGGGGCTCCCGTATTATGCTCATAAGTAAACTTAGTTATTCCTCCTGTGGGATATTTAATCTGTTCTAGAATTCCCGCTTTTGAATTTTCTAAATGTACTCTCCTATTAGGTTTATAATGTCCATATTCAAATAACCGTAAAAAAGGACCATTATTCTCTGCTCCATTATAGTAGCCCCAATAATCTTGACGACTAGAAAACCTACTTGGTAACACTGTAGAATTATAAGTAAACTTATAAGGGGGTAATTTTGCTCCGTTATTTCCTTCCTCTTCAATACTACTTAAAAACATTCGCTTTAAAGATTTAGGAAACATTTCTAATTGTGTTAGTTGAGGTAGTACATTTGAATAATCGGTACTAGTTGTATACTTGTAGTTTAAATCAAAAGCTTTTACTTTAGTGTTGTTTTGATCAAATATTGCTATTTTATCCAATGCGAACCCTTCATAATCTTGTCTCACATTTGTTTCTTTAACCAAAACAATACTACCTTGATTATAGGTTATTTTACTTAGCTGCCAGACTTCCTCGTCAACTCTATTTACTTTTGAACTAATGGTCAATATGTTGTCCATATCTCCTAAATTCGTACTTGTGCCTAAACCTAAATCGTGTTTATCATAGGACTTTTCATGTCGAACAATTCGTTCTTTTTCATAATGATAGCTGATTAACTCTCCATAAGGCGTTTCAATATCTAATAACTTCCAAGAACTATAATATTGAACCGTACCCGATGAACCATCTCTAACAGCGTTATTTAAATAATATGAGGTTCCTATTGATGAAAACTGTAAATCCCTAGCTTTTCTTTGGCGATCTTTTGAAATCCCGTAGTAAAATGTATTTCCAGAGGCATCAATCATTTTAAAGGCTATTATTTTACCTTTTTCCCCTGTACTTTCAACTTCTCTTTCTTCAATTACCTTAACATCTCCAAAACTTTGTACAACTGGCTTTAAGGTTTCGTAATCAAATACAAACTTCCCACTGGTACCTCCGCCACTAAATGTAAACTGATCTGGATAATAATCATAATTCCTAACAACACTTTCCCTTGAAAAAAAGTTTTCCCTAGCTGTAAAACTCTGAGGAACATTTATAAAGTCCGAAGCGTTTCCTAAATAAGCGGTTCCATTTACGGTTCCAACATCATCCGCATTTCCTCTTACTTGTCTAGAAATATCACCTCCGTAAGTTAGAGACCAGCCCATTCCTGTTCTTGGTGCTATTTCTGATACTTTTACTCCACGGCCATGATAACTTAAACTAATTGGAATTTGTATTCCTTTTGTAGCAATTGTGTGAATTGGAATCGATACATTCGCTAACCCAGAATAATGAGATACAGGAACTTCTGTAAATCTTGACAATGCAGCTGCCTCTGGTGATGGAGGAACGACTTCTGGTAAAAAGTTACCTTGTGATGTTTGTCCACTTCCACTGGAACCAGAACCACCACTACCATCTTCTCCTGTGAGCTGACTATACCCCACAGAACATACAAGCATTAAAATAATGCTCAACATTAATTTTTTCATAAGATTAATTGAATTTTAGCAATTTATAAATAACTATTATTTTTTCCTCGGGCACCAATATATACATTTTTAGTTTTAATTATTGTGTTACACAATGTTAAAAATGTCACCCTTATTTTCTTAGCTGTTTTTTAATTTTTATAGCGATTTGAAAAAGGTATTATTAATTTGAAATAACTTTTTTCAGCAATAACTCCAAAACTAAATATTCACTTCTTCTAGCGTAATCTTTTTTCTTTTTAAAACTGTATGATTTAATTTCCCCTAAACCTTCTTGCTCAAAATAATTTAAAAATTGAAGCAACGAATTAAAATCTCCTTTAATTGTAATTGGATATAACTGAGACTTTATCGAATTATCCAATACTTCAATAGGATTATTAAACTCTATAATTTCTATTTTAGATGATTCTTTATAACCGTTGATTTTTTTTAGTAAAATTTGTTGAAAAGAATTGTCGACAAAGATGTTTTCTTTAGCTAATATTGAATCTATATATTTTCCTTCGTACTTGAAAGCTAAAGTTCTTGAAGTTATATTATCAGTTTCGATCTTCTCTTTCAATAATTTAGCGTAGGTGTTTTTTAAATCTATGGTGCTTTTAAATGTAGTATAATACAGTAACGGTATAGATAGTATAAAACCAATTAAAAGCAGGACATTTTTTCTCTTATAACTCATTATTTCACACGAATTAAAACATGAAAGCTTGAATTCTTTTTTCTTTTATCTTTCTCTGTAGAAAGTTCTAACAATTGGTTCACCCATTTTTTTTGTTCAATTTTATCAATCCAACTGGTAAACTCATTATAATTATTTAAAACTCCCTTTATTTCAATTTCTTTTACTTTAAACTTAACTTCTTTTTCTTTTCGAATTGTTCCTTCAATTGGTTGATAATTAATTTCGGAAAGGACAACTGAATTGGGTATTTCTTCTACAATTTGGTCAGCATATTTAGAAACTGAGAATAAACTTGAATTTTGCAACTCTGAAAGAAGTTTTCGTTTTTTTTCTAAACTTACTGATATCTCTTTTAATCGTAGTTTTGCTCCTGTTTTTATTTCTAATTGTTCTCGTAGTTTAGCAACCTCTTTGTTGTAACTACTAAAAAAAAGAAAATTAACAAGAACCATAAGAAAAATAACTCCTAGAACGAGTTTATAGCCTAAATTAAAGGTCTTCTTTTCTTTGAACTGAGTTACATTATTTTCCGAAAAAAAGATAGCTTTTTGCAAATAAAAACTCACAATAGCTCCTAATGATAACACATAAGAACTTTGAATTTTCAATCCATTAATAGTATAAGTTGCATCATTAAAACTTTTATTCTTAATTAAATGAATTTGTTCATCTAAAAGAGTAACCTCCGCGTTAGAAGTATAAACTTCAGTCTCTTCAATTACATCAGAAATATTGGTAAC
This sequence comes from Tenacibaculum skagerrakense, assembly GCF_004345825.1. GTDB lineage: Bacteria > Bacteroidota > Bacteroidia > Flavobacteriales > Flavobacteriaceae > Polaribacter > Polaribacter skagerrakensis. The sequence continues at coordinate 49,436 of NZ_SLXM01000009.1, read as the reverse complement.
AGATAAACTCCCTAACACTACATCTAAAACATCAATAGCTTTTGATTGGTATTCTTTTACTAATTTTTCAACATAATCGTTTCTAACTATTGAGATAAAAGAATCTGTATTGGAATAGGAAACTTGAGCATAAAAATTACTTTTTACAAGTGTTGGGTATGCATTTTTAAAAACCAACTCTTTATTGGGCTCAACAAATGGAATTGATTTCGATAGTACTTGGTTATTATTTACTACCAATACCAAATGTTCCTGTTTAATTTCTTTTAGGTATGAAAATAAATTTTCTAAGCTATTAAAGCTTTCTGAATTCTTTAAAACTAGTTCATTCTTTTGCTTAAATAACTGCAAACAATGAAATTCTTCATTACCATCACTATCAAACGAATGTTCAACCGCACAAAATGTATTCCCAAAAAACAAACGGTCTTTCATTATTAACGGATAATAGTTGGTTTGATTAACACAGATAGTTTCTTCTTAGAATCAATTCTTGTTTTCTTACTAAAAAACCACTTAATAATTGGAATTCTTGCTAAAAAAGGCACTCCTGAACCTGAATCATTTTTCAATTTCTCTTCTAAACCTCCTAAAATAACTACATCTTGATTTTTTACTCTGATAATCGAGTTAAACTCTCTAGAATTAATACCTGGAGGTGCTTCACTATCTATTCTGTTTGCCTCATTAAAACTAGACTGTAACACATTAATACTCATCGTTATTTGATCGTCTCCGGCAACCATAGGTTTTATCGAAATCGATAAATCTGCATCAATTGGCACATAATTACGTATTTCGGTAGTTTGTGGATTTTGTGAACCAATTATATCTCTGCGTACAACTGCATAATACGATCTTTCTCCGTTAGACAAAACTGCTTCATGACCATTTAATGTAGATAGTTTAGGAGTAGATCTAATTTTGATATTTCCATTGGTTTCCATAGCCTGAATTTTCGCATAAAAATTAGGCACTACTTTACCAATATTTAAAGACCCGAAGCCATCAAATCCACCAATAACTTTATTTAAGGTTGTTGCTCCTAAAGTTACTCCGGTAGAAGGAAATAACGTCCCGGAGTCATTTACAGGTTCACTTCCTAAACCTAGCTCTACTCCTGTATTAACTGTAGCTGTTTTGTTTACTTCAATAATCATTACCTCTATTAAAATAACAGGTACAGGCTTATCTATTTTTTTAATAAACTTTTGAAATCTTTTAATTTTTTCAGGATCACCTGCTACAATAAAGCTATTTAATTCAGGATCAATTTTAATATTCCACTTTTTACCCTCATCTTTAAATTCCTCAGGAATAATATCTGAAAAAGCTTGTAATGTATTTATTTTGTTATCTAAGGGGGCTGAAGTTTGTGGTAAAGTCTGCCTTCTTCTATCTCTATCATTTGGAGAACCATTTGTAGAATATCCATTACTCCCCACACCTGAACTTCCATTCGTTAACTGAGAGCTAGTGCCACTTGACGAGTTAAATAGTGAATTATAGTCATAGTCATTTCTTTTTGCACCAATTGGTGTAGACATGATTTCTATAGAACGGTGCATTAAAGGTACTATTACATAACTCTTAGTAGCAGCTTTATCTCCATTTGTGAAATAATAAATATTATTTTCCTTTTTGTAAGTTAAGTTATCCTCATCTTGTAAAATTTTAGTTAATAACTCATCAAAAGTTATATTTCTAGTTTTAAAAGTTAACTTCTTTAGATTTGATAAATTTGTATCTGTATATAAATCAATATTTAATTCATTACTTATATCTTTTATGATAGCACCAACATCTTCATTTTCAAAATCAACTTCTAGAATTTTATTAATAGAGTCTTTTACTTTAAAATAAAAGTTTGATGTTCTGTATCTTCTTTTACGAATTGATTTTCTTTCTTTATCATTTCCCCTGACTCCATTTGATGCCACCGTTTCATCACCTTCTAGCTGCTGAAACAAATAATAACCATCTTTAGTTTTTATTACTTCTAAATTGTTAGTAAAAGCCATTTTTTCAATAGCTCCTTCAAAGGGCATTTTTTTGATAAAACTGGTAATTTTTTTATCTCCCATATCAACACCAAACAACAAATTTTGACCTGTAACTTCTGTTATTTTTTTAAAAACTTGTGATAAAGTGTCGTTTTTTACATCAATACTGAATAAATCATTAAGCTTATCATAAGTAACATTAAGCTCTTTCTTTTCCTTAATAGGTGTAGGCTCAACATAATTATGCACAGATAAAATAGCGCCTGTAGAATTAATTTCTAAATTAAATTTTTCACAAATATGCAGTAGTAAATCTTTTACTGTAACATTCTCAAAGTTATAACTAACAATTTTACTTTTTAAATTAGGATCAGTAATAAAATTGATATTCACCAGCTCCGATATAGAACTAAATATCGTAGCAAAGTCCATACTTACCTTACTAATCGTTACTTTTTCTGATAATTGAGGAATAGCAACTTGTTGTAAACTATCTAATTGTTTTTCTAATAATTGTATTCGGGAACTTTTAATTTGACCAAACAACGTAGCGCATACTAATAATGCCGCTACTACTAACATATTCTTTCTCAATGTCAATTAATTTAAAGTTAAGCTATATATTTCTTCAAGTGATTGGTATTCTGAGTTTACTCCATAAACAACCCATTCGTATTCACCTGCTTCTAATATGTTCGTAAATGAAGTTTTTGTTACCAAAGTATCAGCAACTATTTGTGTTGCATTTAAAAAGTTGGGAGTTGCAATTCTAACTTTATAAGCTTCTGCTCCTTCTAAAGCTTTCCAAGAAAAAGTAATAGTTCCCGCTGCCATTACTGTTTCGTTTACAGGGGCCAATACTTCTACGGTATCGTCAGAAATATTATCCACAAAAATAGCTTCACAGCTACTAAGTAATGTTACTAAGAACACTACTAAAACAATCTTTTTCATAATAGATAAATTAAAAATGGGTGTAAAAGTATAAAATAATTTCTTTTTTATAATTTTGCAGCTAGAAAAAATAAAACATATTGACATGAAATTGAAAGTTTTAAACAAAAAAGTTGATGCCTTTAACCTACAGGAGTTATTGGTAGTAATGGTGATTATTGGGATTTTGGTATTGATTGCTACTCCAAATTTAATGAGCTTGGTAACTAAATCTAAAAGTACAGAAGCAAAACTTCAATTGGGTCATTTACATGGATTACAACTTGATTACCATTACATGAACTCTAAATACTCTAACAGTTTTAATGATATTGATTTTGAACCTCCAATAAATATAAACCAAGGAGGAAGTGCTTTTTATAGTTATGAAATTATAGAAGCTTCAGCAAATTCGTTTAAAGCACGAGCTACTGCAGTTACTGATTTTGACGGTGATGGAACGTTTAACGTCTGGGAAATCGATCAAAATAAACAACTTAAAGAAATTGTAAAAGACTAACCGATAACGGTACTTAAGTTAAACATTGGTATATACATAGCAATTAAAATTGTAGCCACTACTGCACCTAAAAACAAAATAATTATTGGTTCTAGCACAGAACTTAACATTTTAGATTTATACTCTATTTCTTTATTGTATTGTTCTGTTAGCCTTTCAAAAATTACTTGATTCTGATTGGTTTCCTCGGCAACTTTTATGAGAGAACTCATTTTTGAATCGAAAATTGGATGACTACTCATGCTTTCCGATAATGATTTTCCTAAAAGGATATCAGATTCTATTTTGGTTAATGCGTTTTGTAAAGGATAAAAAGTTATCATTTTTTGAGTAAGTTGAATTCCACTTAGCAATGGAACTTTCGCTCCAATTAATAATGAAATTGCCTGTGTGAATTGCGCTATTTTTACTTTTCTAAAAAACTCTCCTACAAAAGGAACTTTTAATAGAAATGATGAAGATATCTTTTTATACCATAACTTATCTTTCACAATTATTTTTCCTACAAAGAAGACAAGAATCATAACAATAAACACCCAATAATAATCTCTAAAAAAGTTTGAAGCACCAATAATTTTACTTGTAATCCATGGAAGCTCAACTTTATTCTGCCTAAAAATATCAGCAAACATAGGCACTACAAATTGCATCATAAATACAACGGCTAAAATGGCTGTGAATAGTATAATTAAAGGATAAGACAATGCTCCGATTATAGTTCTTCGTTGTTCATTTTTTCGTTTAAAAAAGTTGCTTAATTCTTCTATAACTTTGTGCAACGTACCTGTTCTCTCTCCTATTTGAACTGAATAAAACTCGTAATCCGAAAAGCTGTTTTGTTCTTTTAATGCTTCTGAAAAATTTTTACCAGATATTAATTCTGTAATTATATTCTCAAAAAGCTGTTTGTCTTTTTCCTTTCTTTGCTCTTTTGCTATTAAATCTAAAGCGTCTTTTAGCTCTAAACCAGCTTGTAATAAAACATATAATTCAGTATAAAAAGCTTCTTTCTTTTTATTAGAAAACGATGAACCAAAAAGAACAATATCTTTCTTTAAAAGTTCATTTATATCTAAACCATCTTTGGTTTTTGTATTCTTAACATTCTTTATTTCAAACCCCATAATTAATTGTTTAGATAAAATGCGGCATCTTTTACTGTATAAATAAACGTTGCTCGATTTGTTAAGTTTTTAGTTGTAAATCGTAAAGCATCTACTTTTCCTTTTTGAACTTTCTCACCATCTAAAAAAAGGGTTACTTCACTTAGAGGAACGTGAAAAGTATCTTTATTACGCAAAATATAATTGTCTTCAATTATATATTTTATTGAATCAATTGGGTTTTTAAATCTTAGTTCGGAATTAGTAAAATCGGCTATACCAAAACTATTAAAATCTCTATGTAATACCTTTTCTAAGCTCAATAACTCTTCTTTTGAAATAGTTCGCTTTTGAATATGGCCAACTTGTTTTTTTACCATACTTAAAGCTACATAGGCTAATGAAATAACAATTGTAGAAATAATCATTACCACAATTAACTCAGTTAATGTAAATGCTTTAACTTTATTCATTGCTTATTAGTTTTTTAGACAGTGTTTTGTTAGTTCTTTTCGATCTAACCTCAAAACTTATCCAATCAATCCCTGTATTCTCTTCTTTTACTACTGCAATATCATATTTTCCATCATTAAAATAGTAAGGCACTTTCAATTTTTTACTTTGATATTGGTACATAAGTTCATGAACAACAGAATTTTGATTGTAAGTATCTCTAACACTAATATTTTTCAATAAATTACTAAGAATTCCCATCGCTATTCCAAAAACAATAACAATAATGATTGTTGCGACTAATACTTCATTTAGAGAAGATGCTTTTACTTTTTTTAATACAACCATTTGCAAACTGCTCTTTTATTTGTATTTCCAGTTAAACCAACATACTCTTCAGACAATTCCTTAGCATTAATTACGCCATTATATATATGGTTAATATATGTACTCCCCTTTTGTTTAGTTATAAAGTTATTTGTAGAAACTTCTCCAATTACTTCCCCTAACAATTCGGTATTTCCTTCACAAAAAACTTCTCCGAAAACTTTCGTATTTGTATCTAACTTAATTTGAGGTTCTAAATTTCTTTCCTCAGATTTTTCATGTAAAAAATAAAGTCCTCCTTTAACTGTAGCTCCCGGTTCTACTGAAATATGATGATCCTTTTCTATTTTGGTAGCCTTATAGTTTAAAATTAAACAAGAAGGATAAGATAAAGCTACATTTCTTCCAACCTGTATTCTCTTAGTTGCAAATGCTTGAAAAGTAGCTTTAACACCAGACTGAATTTCAATTTCAGGGGCGATGATAATAATGTCTTGTAAGTCGGTTTCTTTAGTAACTATGATTTTACGTAAAGACTGAATAATTATATTTCCTTTTAAAGAAATATCTTGAAGTGTAATGCTTTCATAATCTTTATAAAGTAACGTTTCATCTTTAAAAGATTGAGCTAACTTTTCTCCATCTCTAAGCTCTATATCTTTAAAATCTTTATTTAATAGACTCGTCGTAAATGAGGTAAGCTGTTTTATTGATGAATTTTTAGGTAGACTAGAATTACTAACTTTAATAGCTCCATACACTAAACTAGAACCATAGTAAGAGTTACCAGCAATGTTTCCACTTTTTACACCTCTTTTTGGAAGATGAGCTGTACCTGTTATTCTTGTATTTCCAACAACTACTAGTGGAGTAAAATTATCAGTTAAGTACAATGCTTTTCTTTCGGAATTGATATTTCCCATCATTCCAATTTTTTCAAAAGTTTCCTTATTAACTTTAGAAGAAATTTTAACTATATCAAACGCACCCCAATTACTTTTAACAACTGAGTTGTTTTCATTTAAACTTTCTGAAAATTTAATCTCATCACTTACACCAGTATTTTTTGATAGATACTTAAAACCATTTACTGTATTGCTAATTGCTTTTTGGTAGAGGACATTTTTAGTAGCCAATTTTTGTTGTAACTGTATAAGCTGTATAAATGAAAATAAAATGATTAGTATGATTATTGCAATAACTAACACATATTGCAAAGCTCCTGCTTTTACTTTTGTATTGCTACTAAACATAAGTCCCTATTTTGAGAAACTCTTCACTTCTCCTTTATACTTAAGAGTTACCTCTCTATTATTACCAGAAACTACTTTAAGATCATTAAAAACTTGATTTACTTGTAGTATTTTCTGTGCTCCATTAATTGTAAGAATGAACAACTGTTTGTCTTTATTTTTGATAAAACCTTTGTACTGAATACTTGGAAAAATAACAGGTTCCTTTTCTTTCTTAACTGTTCTAACAACTTTCTTTTTAGGTTGGTTATATTTACCTAAAAAAGGATCTCTTTCATGAGTAGCTACCGTGTATAATTCTTTTTCTTTGGCTTGTTTTGGTGTAAATTTCTTATAGCTGACTTCGGTTAACTCCTCTTCACCAGAATTTAAATATCCAAAAATTTGAAAGCCAACTATGCTCCAAATAATAATTACTGCTGCTAATAAAATGTATGTTTTTCTTTGCTTATTCATAACTACGATATTAATAAAGAATATACTTCATCAACAGAAGTAACTCCTTCTTTAATTAGTTGAATGGCATTACTTTTTAAAGTTTTGATATTGTTTTCAACTAAATATTCTTCTATTTCTAATTCTTCTTTTTTTATTGCTTTTTCGATTGCTCTTGTAACAGGAATTATCTCGTAAATAGCTTTTCTACCTCTATAACCAGTTTGATAACAATGTTCACATCCAACAGACTTAAAGTGTGTTTTAATAACTCCTTCATTAAATAACTCTTCAGGAATATCATCAACTTCTGTAGTTACCTCTATTTTACAATTATCACACAATTTTCTTACTAAACGCTGTGCTACACTCACATTTAAAGTACTAGCAATTAAAAACGACGGAACACCCATGTCTATTAATCTAGAAATTGTTCCCCAAGCAGAATTTGTATGAATTGTAGACAACACTAAATGCCCTGTTAATGCAGCTCTAATAGCCATATTTGCAGTTGCAACGTCTCTAATCTCTCCAACCATAATTACATCAGGATCCTGTCGTAAAAATGTTCTTAACGTACTCGCAAAATCTAAACCAATATCTTCTTTTAACTGTACCTGATTCACACCTTCTAAAGTATATTCGATAGGATCTTCAATGGTTAAAATATTTGTATCCTCTTTGTTAAGTTCTTTAAGTGTTGCGTATAAAGTTGTTGTTTTTCCTGAACCTGTTGGTCCTGAAATTAAAATAATACCATTAGGCTTTTTTATAGCCTTTTTATATGTATTTATCTCATCATTATTAAATCCAAGCTTCTCTAATTGAATGGCTACATTATTTTTGGAAAGTATACGTAACACCAACTTTTCTCCATGTAATGTTGGTAATGACGAAACTCTAATATCAAAGTCCTCATGAGAAGTAGAAACATTAATTCTACCATCTTGTGGAAGTCTTTTCTCAGAAATATCCATTCCCGACATTATTTTTAATCGGTTGATAATTTTAGGATACTCGCTTAAAGAAATTAAGTACTTCTCTATCAGTTTTCCATCAATTCTAAATCGAACTTTATTTTGTTCTTCAAAAGCTTCAAAGTGAATATCACTACTTCCAATTTCTTTTGCTTCGTGAATAATATTCAATAGAAAATCATCTGAATATGTTAACGTACTAGTACTCTTATTTCTTTTTCGATAATTAGATAATAGATACTTATTTATGTTACCTTCTTCTTCTTTAAGAAGTTGTATTTTACTTCCTAGAATAATTTCTAACTCATTTGATAAACCATCAAAATCCTGACTATCTGTCAATAATGAAATGATTTCATTAGTATTTTGAAAAGGAATAATACGGTACTGGTACGCTAATTCAGAAGGAATTAATTGTACCAAATCGGTAGAAATATCAAATTTTTTCTCTTTCATTTAAATAGAATATAGGTTTACTATATTGAACGCCAAATTTATAAATAAAATTAGAAATAGAAACAAGGCTTGTAAACCAGCTAAAGGAATTGTTTTTTTTGAAAGCTTTGGTTTAAGAACTTGATACAATATCAACGAAAAAACTAATGAAGAAACAAATAGCAATAGAAATGTTTCTACCGGAAACCCAAATACAAAAACAAGGAAAAATAGTATATCTCCAAATCCAAGAGCATCGGATAGTTTTAGCTTCATTTTAAACTTTGAGTATAAAAACAACACTAAAATCAACATTAAGAATACTACAGCATTCATAGATATATGCAATAAATACAATTGTACAATTGTTTGTTGATAAAACAGATATCCGCTTAGCATAAATGCTATTATTAAAAGCCATAAATACACTTTTCGCTCACGAAAATCTTGAATAAAAACACCTAATAGTAATAGTAAAAAAATGTAAATCAATTTTTAATGTTTAAGTTAAAATGAGACTTTGATATAAAATTAAACAAAAGAAAACATAATCTAATACTCAATCCTATTAAATGGTAAGTAACGATTTAAATAAGCAAATTATATTCATATATAAGTAATTAAAACTTTTAAAAAATTATCAAAAAAGAAAAACCCACTCAAAGATTGAGTGGGAAATTGCTATGAAAAAGAATCTCCAAACGTCTTTGGAGAAATTTTAAATATTGTTATTGGTTTAAATTACTTCAACATTAACAGCATTCATACCTTTTTTACCTCTTTCAGATTCGTATCTTACTTTATCACCTTCGTTGATATTGTCAATTAAACCTGAAGTATGAACAAAAATATCTTGTCCTGTTTCTGATGATGTAATAAACCCAAATCCTTTTGAGTCGTTGAAAAATTTTACTGTGCCTTCTTGCATCTTTACTATATTATTAATTAAAAAAATTGTTTAAGAAGAACTATAAACAGTTTTTAACTTTAAACTATTTATATTCTAAACACTTAAAAAAATAAAGTAATGATGAAATAAAAAAAGGAAAGAGAAATCTCAGATACTTGTTACTTGATACTACCTTAAAATTGTAAATATTGTTCTACTTGAACGGTACAAAGGTAACTGTTTATTTTTAATTCTAACCAATTTAATTTATTAATTAATTGTCATCACTTAAAAAAACTCTCTCTCTGTATTGTGCTTTCTTTATTTCTGCTCTTCTTCTTACCGATTCTTTTGTAAACTCTCGCCTATCTCTTAACTCTCTCATAAGTTTAATATCTCTAAACTTTCTTCTATAGCGTTTTAAGGCTCTATCTATATTCTCTCCGTCTTTTACTTTAATTATTAACATACTTTATAAATTATTAAATTTCTATCCTAAAAAATCCACTAATGTCTTCGATTTTGACTGATGTTTTAATCTCAATAGTGCTTTTTCCTTTATTTGGCGAACTCTTTCTCGAGTTAAATCGAATATTTCGCCTATTTCTTCTAATGTCATCGAGTACTCTTTACCTATTCCATAAAACAACCGAATAATATCCGATTCTCGTTGAGATAGTGTTTTTAGTACTCTGTTTATCTCTATTTGTAAAGATTGAGCGTTCATTTCTTTATCTGTTTCTGTTAATTCACCAGAATCATAAACACTGTATAAATTCGAATTTTCTCCTTCTAATAATGGCGCGTCCATTGATACATGTCTTCCAGAATTTATTACCGATTCTTTTACCTTGGTTATTGACATGTCTAATGTTTTTGCTATCTCATATATAGATGGATATCTTTCATTGTCTTGCTCTAACTTTACAATTGATTTTTTAATTTTATTGATATCCCCTATTCTATTTAAGGGTAATCTTACTATACGAGACTGTTCTGCCAGAGCCTGAAGTATAGCTTGTCGAATCCACCATACTGCATACGATATAAATTTAAACCCCCTAGTTTCATCAAAACGCTGAGCTGCTTTTACCAAACCAATGTTTCCTTCGCTTATTAAATCTATCAACTTTAACCCTTGACTTTGATATTGTTTAGCTACAGATACAACAAAACGTAAATTAGCATTCACTAAAATCTCTAAAGCTCTTTGATCTCCATCTCTTATTCTTCTAGTTAACTCAACTTCTTCATTAGCGGTTATTAAACTAATTTTACCAATATCGTGTAAATATTTATCCAAAGACCTTGATTCTCTATTGGTAACTTGTTTAATAATCTTAAGTTGTCTCATGTCTTTTTGAATAAATTATCAGCACCTCACTTATTTCTATATTGAGTGAAGAATTTATTTTTGATATAAAAAATTAAATCACAACAAAAACATAGAGTTTTACTACAATTTTTCTAATATCAAATAGATATTAAAAATTGATTATTATATAATTAGAAAAAGAATTAAAGCGCAAGAAGGATAAGTTTGTCTGGTTTCGCTTTAAAAAAAAGAAAGATCAACTAAAAAAAATCCGTTTGTAATTTAATCTAAGATTTATTATACCTGTCAAAGGTATGCCTTTGTGCTAGATAAAAAAAGGATTATTACAATTTAAAATATTTAACCTATCTATAATATGCATTAAAAAACGGAATTCTTTTGCTTTTGTTAACCTCTAAAATATGTAAAGAGAAGCTCTAAATAAGTTTTAATAATTATAGATATTTACTTCTGATATTTCGTTCCATTAAACCTAAGCAACTCTTTTTTTAAAGAAACAGGCTTTTCTTTAACATCACAATCTTCGTTTTTATTTTTAAAGCTAACCATTTGTGAATTAGCACTAATACTTAAAATATCAAGATATCCATTCGTTACAGAATTAGTAGTAGACAATTTAGCAACTATCTTATGAATATCTGAATAACACGCATCAGCACTTACATCCACTTCTCCAGATTCTTCATATATGGTATAAGAACCCAATACTTTTCTCAACGTAGTATTGTGCTTTGTATAAAGAGAAATATCTTTTCTACTGTAGGGATTTGGTTGTGAACTTCCTGTATATTGAATGATGATTCCAAAAGCATTTTGAGTAGGTGAAATCTTATAGTTTTCCGCATCAATAGAAATATCGGATATGTATATAGCATCTGAAAACCAACCTGTTTCATTAGAAGATTCAAAGAATTTATGAGAAATATTTCCAGTTCTATTATTTACAATTACTATGTAACTATTTAGCTCATATATATCTTCTTCTTTATTAACAACTTCAGGAATTACAATTATGGTTTCACTGCTACTGTTTGGTGATACTGTAGCAGTTACAAAATCTGTATTTGATTCCTTAACATTTATTTCTTTTAGTACTATTTTAATTAATTCTTCTTGGGATAAAACAGACAATTTATCTTGCTTTATATTTTGAGCATAAGAAAAATAAGTTATGAATAAGACTGTAACTAAAATGCTGCTTCTTTTAAATAACATCGATAATTTTTTCTAACAAATAATGAATAAACCCAACTACAACCATACTACAAAAAAGTAATATAAAACGAAAAAATATAAGCCTGCTACTCGTTTTGATTCTCTTCTTTAAGTAAAAATAGTCTACTACTAAAAATAAAATAGCTATAATACATCCGATGAAAGCTCCAATTTGTAGTAAAGCAATATTATAATAAATATTTACAATTGTAGAAAAAACGTTTGTAGCTTCTAATTTAGGTCCTAACAAAAGCCTCATGTACACTAAACCACTTAGTAATGCAAGTAGAATCCAAACTACATAGTTTAGAACAATCTTTATCTTTTTCATCGATTTTTTAATTTACTCTAGCAATTTAAAAAATTCTGCATCTTGTTTTTTAAATTTTCCATCTTGATAAGCACTTTGGTAGTAGTGTGTCTTCTCAAAGCTATTAGAACCATCTTTATGTAAATGTTTTGATGCCCAACTATCATTTAATCGGATATATTCAATACTCAACTTTCCTTTATTATAATTCCTTGCTTTTTTATAGTTAGATACTCTTTTCTTGTAATCTAATTTAGACCTATCTAAAGCATCTTCTAAATAGATGCTAAAGTTTGTTTCTGGATTTAACTTTCTATACAATAAGTAGGTTCTGAAATTTCCTCCATACGTTATCATCGCTAATTTATCATTCGTTTTCTTTATGATTACCTGATTATGAAGCGTAATTCCTGATACAAAATTTTCTTTTGAAACAACTTTAGAAGCATCGTATTCACAAAACGATAGTTGATGAAACTTCCCTTTGTAATTTCTTAAAATTCCATCTTGCTCATTAGGGCGTCTTCCTTTAATCTTATGTGCGGCGTAATAACCATAATCATTTTCCGATAACTTTTCTACAATCAAATTAGAAGCTACTATCTCTTCTCTTTCATCTCCAAGAAACAGTGTATATCCTTTTATCAATTCGTATTCTCCCGAAATGTCATTTATGCTATACTTTTTTTCTACTTGTTTCTTGTTATAATGATTTTGAAAATGATCTATAACAAAAGTTTCATCCTTTTCAATATTACTAGAGAAAAGGATGAATAATGGTAACCAAAATGTCAGACTAAAATATTTCAAGTGAATAATATTATAAAACTGCTTTTTTTACTACGTTTTCTAATTCTAAAAATGCTTTTTTCTGATTTGGGGCTAATACTAACTCTTTAATTTTCCCCGTAATTATCTCAATAATATTTTGATATCTTTTTTCACTTTTTCCAAAATAGGCATGCATCATTTTATTTGGAATAATATAAGTCATTTTCAATTTATTATCTTCTTGAAAGTGAATTTTCATTCCATGCATAGCACTTTTTTTAAGTACAATACATTGCGCCATTTGTCCGTTAGAATCTATTCTGTGTTCCCAAACATCATACTCTTTTGAAACTTCTAAACTTGAAGTATTTTTTAACTGTTGGTTTAATGCGTCTAAAGTATTGTATTCGGACTTTATATTGATTGTGTTTTCCATACGTACTATTATAATATGTTATTTCTTATATGTTTTATAGACTTACTAATTAAAAATCGGTCCAAGCTCTAACAGCTCTAACATTAAAGTAATTAAGTGATTTATAAGCCCCCTGTAAATCATAGTATCCGTCAGAAAATCTAATAATTATAGCTTGAGAATTAGTAGACTCTGTACTACTCCAATAACCAGATTGACCAACTCCTGTTTCATCAAATACATTTCCCGAATTTTGAACAGAAGTTGCATTAATAATTTCTTTGTTATTGTACATCTCTTCCAATTCGCCAATACTCGGTAAAAACCAATCATCGTAACCATTTAATTCTAAATCATTACATAATTGTGCTGCATAAGAACCATTACCTTGAAAACTAACAATTGAAGATGTATTTGATTGTCCGGCACCTAAACTAGTGTCTCTAGCACTTGTATTACCGTTTGAACCATTATACCACTGGATTCCAGTAGTTTGATCAACAACAGAACATACATAACCTTGATCTCCTGTCTGATTTACCCAAAAAACAACTCCACCAAACTTATAATCTCCCACTTCATGCACATCATTCAATTCAATTGTTATTGAAGCTTCATTAGTTGATTGATTTGTTGAAACAACAGCTGTAATTAATGGATTCGTTTCGAAATTAAATAATGAAGCATCATTAACTGATAATTCGCCCGTGTTTGAGTTTATACTTAATGCTCCAGAAGGTGTTTGAGACACAATTGTATATGTTAATATTGCACCTCCAACGGTTTGATTAGCTTGTACATTGCCTATTACTTCACCATTCGTTGGATTCTCATTTATTGATGTTGTAAAATTTTCTAATGTAACTACATTTGATATGTCATCATCACTACAGCTATAAATTGTTAATATTACTGTAAAGACTGATGAATAAATAAGTTTTGCTATTCTTTTCATAATTTTTAAAATTTATTCTTTAATTATTTTTAATGTGTAAGTTGTCTCTCTTCCTATAAGTTTAGCCAAGTAAACGCCTGAAATTTCTCTAGTTAAGTCTACTTCTATATTCGAAGCTATTCTATTGGTTGAAAAAATTAATCTTCCATACATATCATGAACTTGTAATTCAATAATACTATTCACTAAAGATTCATCAATTTCTAAAGTAGTTGTTGATTTCGTAGGATTTGGATAAGCACTTATTAGTTCTTCAATAACTACATCATCTCCATTACTTTTAGATTCGCAGTATTTTGGTGTAGAGTATACCACTTTTTGTCCCTTTAACCCTTTTTTCGATTTCCAAAATTGATATCTATCATATACAAAATCACCACTATAAGTAGGCATTACAGCATTAAAAACTACGATATCTGATGGTTTACCTTGGTTTGGCCAACTTCTAGAGTCTATTTCTACAAGTTTTCCAAACATTGAAAAAGCATGCCCAGCAACAGGAATGTTAGAAGAATCTGAACTCCACCAACCAGAAGGACCCTTGGAATATTCAAATGAGTTACCATTTGATTCAAAGACATGTAATTTATAATCTCCAGGGCCGTAATCATAAAATACGGCAATATCGTCATAATTATTACCATCTCTATCTATGTTTAATGAAATTACACGTCCAGTAACTTTATTAGCTGAATATCCTGTTGCATTCCACCATCCAAATGAACTTTGATAAGTAAAACTAGATCCATTAGAAATCCAAACATGAATTCGAGTACCGCCATTCCCATAATCGTAAAAAGCAGCAATATCATCAACTCTCCCATCATGATCGAAGTCTCCAGAAACTACTCGATGAGTTATTTTATCGGCAGAATATCCAGTACTATTCCACCAACCTACACTACTAGAATAGGTAAAGGTGTTTCCATTTGAACGAAAAGTGTGAATTCGAGTTTCTCCGTTACCATAGTCATAAAATACAGCAATATCATCCCATTTTTCATCACCATCAAAGTCACCAGAAACAACTCTTCCTGTTATTTTATCAGGATCATATCCATCAAGTGTATATACGGTACTTTGCGTAAATGTTGGTTGAGAAGCACCATTACTCTGGAACAAATCAAAGCGCATACTTGAAGCTCCTGTTTTATAAATCAAAATAAAATCATCTATATGACCGTCATTATCAAAATCTCCTCGAACCATTCTTCCGTTAACTTTGGTTAAATCGTAATAAATTACATTTGAACTTTTTTGTAAAACTCTTTCTCCACTTCCATCACTTGTGAGTAAATCAATAGTAAAAGAATCATAAGCAATAGTAGCTGCAGGAATTTTATTTAGCATTACTATATCATTAATCAAATGATCATTTGAGTTGTTTTGAGTAAAATTACCAGATACTACATATTGTGAATGGTAAGGACGCATTTCACAATCTTGTGCCATTGATAGATTCATTGTCAAGATTGAGATTGCAAAAAAGAGTAAAGCTTTTTTCATAATTTTCATTTTTTACTTGTTTTTAAATAGTTTTTTAATTCTCTTATCATATCGTTAAAACAATTTTTTTTAACCGTAGATAATTTTTTAGTTGTGACTAAAATATTTTGTGACAAACAAAAATCACCCTCTAAAAAAAGCTTTGTGACGAACCATGTAATTAAAAGTGATAAACATTAGTTTTTTATAAATCAAGTCTGAAAAACTAAAACAAAACGCCTAAAACTCCTGTAAACAAAGAAAAAGTGATGAACACGTATATATTAGTGACGAACAATAAAACAAGTTATATTCCATGTGGTAATTAATATTACATTTGTTAAAAACCATATTTTTTTGAAGTTACAATTCACATTTTTAATCTTTATTATTTTTCTTCAGACAGGAAATACACAAGAATTTATTTACAAAAACTTTAGTATTGATGAAGGATTACCTAGCTCTGAGGTTTACGATATGTATCAGGACAAATTAGGGTATATTTGGTTTGCTACTGATAAAGGTCTCTCTCGCTACAATGGTTATGAATTTGAAAATTTCACTACAAAAGATAGTTTACCAGGAAATACAATACTAGATTTTTACCCTCAAAAAAATGGAAGAGTATATTGCTATGAATACCATAGCAAAAGTTTGTTTTATTTCAATTCAAATTTTGATGGTTTTCATAATTACAACTATAATCATTTGCTTAGAGAACAATTAGCTAGTAATCAAGTTTTAAAGAGTATCCATTTTGACGAAAGCGGAACACTATATGTTGGTGGTTATGGAATTAAAGGCTTAATCAAAATAACTTCAGATGGTATACTCACACAAGATTATAACCATATAGAGGGAGACGAACAAAATGGTTTTGATATTAAATTAGGTGTTGTGCCTGAAAAAAATATTGTATTTGCTGTTTACTCAGATTACCAATCTAGTAAAGATGTAATTTTTATAAAACAAAAAAACAATCTTACTTCTAGGTTAGATATTGTAAAATTAAAAGATAATCAAATCATCTTTTTGGATGAAAAATTAGGTACTCGATCAAAAGATGGAATTATAAAATATTATAACGAAAATCTCAATCCGACTGGTATTAAACGTATAAACGATTCGCTTTTCTTTGTGGGTTATTATAATAACGGAGCTGAAATTAGAGATGCTTCTGGTAAAGTTCATCAAAAATTTTTACCAAACAAATCGGTATCTGATTTTTTAATTGATAAAGAAGGTGGCTATTGGTTTAGTACTTTAGATGATGGAATCTACTACATTAAAAACCCGAAAATAAAAACTCTTATCAATTCCCATATTACTTCACTAACCAAAGATGATAAAGATTACTTATTTATTGGTTTTAACAATGGAAATATTGGAAAAATTCAAAATAGATCAATAAAATTACTTTATACAGGAAAAAACAATAATGTAGCCTTAGTACAATTCGATAAAAATAACAAATCGTTATTAGGGTATAGTGATGCAAAACTTTTTAATTATACTAGTGGGAAATCAATAATAAATTCCTTTGCCAACAAACTTCCTGAAAACATAGGTCATCCAATATTAAAATCGAGTAACAATACATTTGCTATACTACGTAATGATAGTATAATTCATTACCATATAAATAACCACGTTCATGATGTTAGTTACCTCAATAACACATTTTACATAGCTACTTCTTCTGGTTTATTAATCAAAAAAAATAATGAATCTACACCTCAACGATTTCTTGATAGTTTGAATGTTAGAATCGATGATATAGATGTAAGTGAACAAACTAACACCATTTATATGGCAACGCAAGATGCTGGTGTAATTGTTTATAATGATAGTATTTACAGTATAAATAAAGACAATGGGCTTACCAACAACATTATCAATGAAGTACATATTGAAAATGACTCAACTGTCTGGGCCTGCAGTAATACTGGATTAAATAAAATTTCATTTCCTAAAAGAAGTAAAAAATTTTCAGTAACTACAATTACCACTTCTGATGGATTATTAAGTAATGATATTGACGATATTGAGATTATTAATGATACTGTTTGGGTAGCTACTAAAAAGGGACTATGCTTTTTTGAAAAGCAATTTTTAGATGAAAAAAACACCTCTATAATACTATCGCTTTCTTTAAAGGAAGTTAATGTAAATAAGGAAAAAATAATAGCTAAAGAAAAATCAAAGTTAAATTATAATGCCAACAATATTGAATTTAAACTTCAAGCTATTTCACTAAAAAACAGCTACAATATAAATTATTTGTATCGCTTAAAAGAAATTGATACAACATGGTATTCAACTAAAAATAGAACTATTAGCTTTCCTTCATTATCTCCTGGAAAGTATACCTTTCAATCGAAAGTAGCAGTTAATGGTAAAATCTCAAATCAAGAAATTGTGTACTCTTTTCAAATATTACCTCCTTTTTGGAAAAGATGGTGGTTTTATAGTTTATCTGTAGTTCTTTTTATTGGATTGATATACCTCTTCTTTAGAATAAGAGTACTAACATATAATAAAGATATTGTTAGAGAATTAATGCGTTTAGCTATTAAAAAACTAAAACCAAATGATCAGTTTTACAATTTTAGAGCTAATGGAGTTGATTTTAAAATTCCTACAAATCAAATTTTATACATTAATTCTCAAGGAAATTATTTAGATATTATTACCACCAAAAAAACGTTTACTATTCGTTGTAAAATAGGTGATTTTATCGACACAACTCCAGATTCTTTAGAATATTTAAGAGTTCATAGATCGTATATTATTAGAATTGATCAAGTTTCTAGCAAAGGAAAAAACTGGGTAGTGATTAACGAACAACAGATACCTGTAGGTGAAACCTATTTGCATCAATTAGATAAAATTAAATTTTAAAAATATTATTTCTTCTTTCTTGATGGCACCTTCTTTTTTATCCTAACATAAATTAATTTGTTATTATTTTTCTGATTCTCTCTTTGTTCAATATCAAATTTACCGGTAGATTTTATTAAAGGCGTTAATTTTTGAAAGCCGTAGTTTCTTGAGTCAAAATTTGGTCTTTTTTGCTGAATTAAGCTACCAACATCACCAAGAAAAGCCCATCCATCTTCATCCGATAAATCGTTGATTGTAGCAGAGATTAAATCCAATTCTTTCTTGGTTATTTTATCTACTGAAGGTTCTTTAGTTTCAATTTTTTCCTCCGTTTGTTTCTTTAAAATTTCGATATAAATAAAACGATCACACGCTACAATAAAAGGATTTGGTGTTTTCTTTTCTCCAATTCCAATTACATTCATTCCTGCTTCTCTTAAACGAGTTGCTAATCTGGTAAAATCGCTATCACTAGAAACCAAGCAAAAACCATCTACTTTACCACTATATAAAATATCCATAGCATCTATTATCATAGCAGAGTCTGTAGCATTTTTACCTCTTGTATATCCGTATTGCTGAATAGGTATGATTGCATTTTCAAGAAGTAAATTCTTCCATTTTGACAAGCCTGGTCGTGTCCAATCTCCATATATTCTTTTAATAGTTGGATTACCATATTTAGCTATTTCTTCCATCATCTCTTCTACATAGGCAGAAGGTATATTATCACCATCAATTAAAACAGCTATATTATTTTTCATGTTAGTTTCTATTTTTCTAGATTTTCCTTAAAGTTAACACTATTCAAAGAATTAACCTGAAACTAGCTCTAAAAACAGTAAAGCGCATTACCTAAAATGCGCTTTGATCTGATTGTTACAAAATAATAAATGCTAGTACCCCACTAGTTTAAAACTATTTTTTTTTCCGAAATCAGCTCGAAACTCGAGTTAGATTTTTTCTTTCTATTGTAATGCCACGCTATTTGCCCTAATTGCATGATAATTTTGAAAGAATCTTTCATTGATAACTTAGAACCATCTGCGTGAATCCATCTCTTTAAAGGTTGTTCACATAATAACTGTCTCGCTTTATCTAATCCATAATGAAGTGTAACTCTTCTAAAAATTTCAACATCAAATATCCATTTAGAAACAAATTTGTCTCGGAAAGATATTTCGATAACATCTCTGTGAAAAATTTTCGCCCCACATTGTGTGTCTTTAAAATCCATAGAAAGGATTTTTCGTATAATGAAATTAATAGTTTGGCTAATAATTTTTCTAGCAGATTCTTTGGTAATATTAGCTCCCATCCTACTAATTCTGGAACCACTAACAATTTTATAGTCCGAATTTTCGATAGTGGACACTAAATCATCAAAATCTCTTAAATCCGTAGACAAATCTGCATCTAAAAAACCTATAAAATCTAGACCCTCTTCTTTAAGCATATGTAACATACCTTGCCTAACAGCCTCTGCTTTTCCACCATTCTGTTCACAGTCATACACTGTAATAAAATCTTCTCTACCTTTTCTAATTTCGTGTAAAACCTCTAAGGTTTTATCTTTACTACCGTCATTCACAAAACATAAATGATACCCAGTAGTGTTATCTATAAAATTTGTGAATTCATCACTTAATAACCTTTTTTCTTCATTATAACATGGAATTACAACTCCAACGCATCTTTTTTGAATAATGACCTCGTTATATTGTTTCGATTTTTCTTGTTCTTCTGGTGAAGCGATTAATCTTTTAACTCTAGTACAAACTTCAGATAAGCTCAATGGTTTTTTCATGTATTCCTCTACTCCCAATTCAAATCCTTGAGTAATAATATTGTTATCAGTATTTCCAGACAATACCATAATTGGTGTATCCGATTTATCGTAAAATCTAATATGCTTCACTACTTCAATTCCTGATAAACCAGGCATATTAATATCTACTATTACCAAATCTGGTTTTATTCTATCATACAATGCAATACCTCTATTGGCATTTGTTTCTGTATAAACTTCGTAACCTAATTCTTTTAATCTATTCTCTAATGGAATTAAAACTAATCTTTGATCGTCTATTGCTAATATTTTCATGATGTGGGGTTTTATTATGATTCAACAACACTGTAAAAGTAGTTTTGAATTTAATTCAAAAACCATATCTGTATCAAAATGAAGATTTCTAATGATGAATGGTAGTTTACTATTGCTTAATTAATTTTAGGACTTATTTAATTAAATTATATTTATATTATAGAAAAATTAGCTTCTTTTTTAATGAAAAGTGTTTCTAACAAATATTTAATTACTGCTTTACTACTATGTGTTGTATTTCATGGTAGTACTGTTTTTTTTACATTAGAAACTACTTATGATGCTTTAATACACTTATTCTTTGCCGATCATTACGCAACTAATTGGTTTGAACATTGGAATTACAAATGGTATACAGGGTTTTCTGTTATGGGATATCCTCCATTAGTGCATCAATTAATAGCTGCGCTTTCATTAATTGGTGGTTTAAAATTTGGGCTTTTTACTGTAGCCATTATTGCTTCAGTTTTATTTGTAACTGGAGTTTATAGATACTCATTATTAATAACTGGAAATACAACTGTTGCTGGATATGCATCAATACTAGCTGTATTTTCATCTTCTTTTGTAGAAACACTACATATTTTTGGTCAACTTCCTAGTATTATGGGAGTTTCTATATTAATGCATGCGTTGCCAGAAATATATTCATGGCTAAAAACTGGTAATTATAAATATTTTTTTACCTCATTATCCTTACTTTCAGTAACCGTTACCTCGCATCATGTAACTCCGATATTTGGAATGGTGTTTTTTATATTACCGCTTGTTGGAATGGTTGTTATGGATATTGCCAGAGAACAAGTATCTTCTTATAAAGAGGTAACCTTAAAACTTTTTTTAAATGTCTTTGGAAAACAATTTAAGCGAAACATCTCATTTGTAATTATTGTCCTTGTTTTAATTGTAACCTGTATTTTACCTTATTGGATAAACTCTAAGAAAAACCCTATCACACAAGTTCCAATTCCTCACGGATCTAGAGATAATTTTTTGGAAGTACTTTCTTCTGGCTTAGTATTCTTTTTAATACCTTGGGGAGTACTTCTTTTTTTAATACCCTATTTTATTTATCGATATTTTAGCAAACGCTATTTATTTTTTGGTTTATGCTTTTCCATGTTAATTATTTTAGGAACTGGAGGAACTACGCCTATTCCAAGAATGCTATTAGGGGATAATGCATTTAACATCTTAACATTAGACCGTTTTACGTTGTGGGCTTCTATAATGTCTTTACCATTATTTGGTGAATTTGCTTATCGATTTATAGAAGGTGATTTAAAAGAATTAATACAAAGAAAATTTGGAGCTGTTTATCACAGGCTAATTGGTGGAGTTTTAGCCAGTTTTTTCTTAGGCTTTACAATTTTTACCTTAAGTTTAGGATATTTCAGACCTTCACAACCTCAAAAAATTAACATGTTACCAATTGTTAATTTTTTAAATCAAGATCAACACGATCAGTGGAGATATTTAACGTTAGGGTTTGGTGATCAAATGGCTTGGTTATCTGCACAGACTAAAGCTACTACAGTCGATGGTAATTATCACTCAGCAAGAAGACTTCCTGAGCTTACAACACGCCCGATTGAACGATTAGAAAACTCTAAATTTAAAGGAGTTGCCGGAATAGGTTCTTTACAACAGTTTTTAACGGTACCTGAAAAATACAATCTGAAATATATTTTTTCTAACGATAAGTTTTACGATCCTATTTTATATTTCTGTGGATGGCAACGATTACCTCAATTGGAAAATGGAATTATGGTTTGGGAACGGTTAAACATACCTCCTCTTTCTTCAATTTTACCTAAAGACGAGGTACCAAATTGGCAAAAATTACTATGGGGAATTATTCCTTTTATAACTGTAATTCTTGCTTTTATTTTTAATATTATCCCATTATTTAAAAATGGCTTAAAACTACAACCCAAAATTGTTCCTGACTATTTAAACTTTAAAAATTCGTACTCAAAATTCTCTAATAGGGTCTTAAAAATTACTCATATTTGGTCGGTGTTTATTTTAGTTTTTTTAGGCTACGGATGTTATCTCTTTTATATTAAAAATGATACACAAAGAACACCCGAAAATGTTATCAATACCTATTATAACGCACTAGATTTTAAAGAATTTAAAAAGGCACATAGCCTACTCGATCCTAATAGTAATTTAAGTTTAGCTCAGTATATGCTAGAAATATCAGTTACAGACGGTTTGTTAAGTTCATATGCTAAATTAGATGCTATAAAAACAGCTATTATAAAGGAGTCTGATAGTATCGTAAACATGAAAGTAACAACACATTGGATTACACCTCTTGAGAAAATAAATAAAGTAGAATTTAAAACAGTTATTAAATCGAATAACAAATGGTTTTTAGTACCAGAAAAAAAGGACATTGATTTACCTCCTGACCAATTATATGCTAAAAACAAAACAGGATATTTTAATCAAGGGAGAAGGCGAATAACAACTGAACAAAGTTACCATGAAGATATCTTAAAACAACCTGTTGTTGAAATTGTTACTGCAAAACTGGTAAAACACGATAATAGTTATGCTATTATTGGTGAAGTTCAAAATATAGATAATACTCCTGCTGATATTATTTTAAAAGGAACTTTATACAATGATGATAACAAAGAATTAGCAACTTTCAATGCTAAACATTTAGTAAAACATAAACTAATGCCCAAAGAGGTAAGCTCTTTTAGAATAAATTTTGAAGGTATCGCCTGGTCTAAAACAAAAGACTCAATACCTAAAAAATTTAATCCTGACGAATTTACACCCATTGAACTTGGTGAACAACCTACTAAATTTAATTTGCAATTAGCTGCTAATGTTTCAAATACTGATTTATTTAAAAATCATGTGATTAGTGACCTTAAAATTGATACTACTAAAATTCAAGGCACAATATTTAACAGTGGTTTACAAGAAATTACGGTACCTCAGCTTATCATTACGTATTATACTAAGCTTAAAAAAATGGCTTGGGTAGATCATTTATATTTAGATCAAGGTGTTAGACAACATAGAAAGCGTTATTTTGAATATACGTTAGTTCCAACTTCTAATCTTACAATTATTAGTGAAGATATGAGTAACTGTTACGTTAATGGCTTACCGAATAAAGATGTTTCAGAAAAAATAGTTTCAAATAGAATTCCAAATCATATAGAAGATGTATTACAAAAGATACATCATTCGCAATACGAGTATATTAAAATAGAATTGAATAGTTTTATAGGAAACCCCAAATGATGCTGAGAAAATCTACATATACATTTTTAATTCTTTGGCTGATTTCATTATCAACTTCAGCTCAAGATTCGTTAATACTTTTAAACAAAAAAGAAAGTTTTACCGTTGGGGAATCTATTTCTTTATCATTTAAAAATAGTACTGAAAAATCGTATCAAATGTACTGTTCTACTGGCTATGGAACTACGTTGCTTTCAAGTATAAAGAATGACAATCTACTTATTTTTAAATTTCCTGAGTTTGTAAGCAATAAAACTGGAGTTGTATCTTGGAAAATAGTAGGTTTAAACACTCCTATTTCTGGAAAATTCTTAATTGAACCAGTTCAAAAACCTAATTCTCTTGAAACTTATATTGGTCCCCCAACTATTGAAGCTGGAGGTAAAGATTTTACCATGGCCGTTATAATTCCGACAGATACATTAGACAATCCAATAAAAACTAATTCTGAAGTTATTGTAAAAAAACATGTTTTACAGTCTACTAAAAACCAACAGATTTACACTAACAATCTTATTGCTTACCTGAATATTTTTTCACCTTCACAAACAGGTAGAATGACAGTTTCTTCTGAATCTTTTGGGCTAAACTCTAAAGAGTATGATGTAGATATATTACCTGCTATAGGAACTAATTTTAAGATTTTTTACACAAGAAATCATGAATATGCAGATAGTAATCAAATTACCAAATTTTCAACTTCAATTATAAAAGACAAGAACAACAATATTGTTAGCGATGGAACTTTTGTTGATTTTTACATAACTAATAGTAATGGTAATATTTTAAAGACTTCTGGAACAACAATAAACGGAGTAGCTGAAGCATTCATAGTACATCCAGATTGCGAAGACACTTGGAAAGTTAAAGCATTTATTCAAGGAATTGCGAATAGTGACAGCATAACGCTTTTGTATAAAAAAGCAATAGAGCATATTCCAATAACATTTTCAAAAGATAATCGAAGTAGCAAAGTAGGACCACTTCAAAGTTTTATGAATCAGATGATTCCTGATGGATTAAAAGTTCAACTAACCGTTTATAGAAATGGTAAATTAGAAGGCAGCCTTATCGAACAATCAAAAGATGGATTTGCTACTTTTATACTTGATTCCAATATTTACAAAGCTGGAAATTATGATCTAGAAATTACAGCTGCTTGTAAAACTATAACTCGTAAATCCATAACATTATGGTAAATAGCCATGTAATAAATTTTAAAACCAATAAAAGAATACTTAGAGTATTGCTAATGTTGTCTTACTTAGTTGTTACTTCAATTATTGTTTTTTTATTCAGTTCTTCTTATAGCTATTTTAATACAGGAGCCGATAGAAGTAAATTGCTTCATACTGAAGTTAAAAAAGTAGATCAATACTTACCTAAAATTACTTGGAAAGAAGATGGGAATGAAGGTAGAGAAATGAACTCACAAACATTAAAAAATTTAGAAAATGATTATTTAGATGCATGGTACATTCAGCAAATAGCGTATAAGTCAAACACAACTAAAGGTATAAATGATTATTTTACAGAAAATGCAAGAAAAAACCTATTTGCTTTTATTGAACATAATAAAAATGAAAACATTTTTGTTGATAGTACAACTTTAGAACATCATCCTGACATTTTATTTTTTAGTGAAGATGGTCAGCTAATTGTTTTAGAAGATAAAAATGTTATTCAATACAAAAAAGTTTTTAAGAACAATCAACTCCTTTTTGAAGTAACCGAAAAGTCTGATTACAAAATTATTTTATTGGCTGAGGATGGTTTTTGGCGAATTAGACATATAATTAAAGAAAACACATCAGAAGTAACCAATCAACTCGCAAATAATTCATTTAATATCTCACAGATAAAAGGTATTAATTACTACCCACAAGCAACTCCTTGGAAAATGTTTGGAGATGAATTCGATGCTAAAGTAATTGCGAATGATTTTGAAATTATTAAAAACGCTGGTTTAAACACCATTCGAGTTTTTATTCCTTACGAAGATTTTGGTAAAGCGAAAGTAAAAGATGAAAAACTGCATAAATTAACTCAAGTTTTAGATCTAGCAGAAAAAAGCCAATTAAAAGTTATACTTACATTATTCGATTTTTATGGCAACTATGAAACGTCAGATTGGACCTTAAACCACAGGCATGCTGAAACTATTGTTTCTACATTTAAAAATCACCCTGCATTACTTGCTTGGGATCTTAAAAACGAACCTAATTTAGATTTTGATTCTAGAGGAAAACAACAAATTATATCTTGGCTTGAGCATTTAATTGTCTTGGTGAAATCAATAGACGAAAAACACCCTATAACAATTGGCTGGTCTAATGCAGAAAGTGCTACAATTTTAAAAGACAAAGTAGATTTTATCTCTTTCCACTATTATGGAGATTATAAAAGCTTTGAAAATATATATGATAAAATAAAAGAAGAAGCTCCAAATAAGGGGATTATTTTAGGGGAATTTGGAACCTCTTCTTATTCGGGTTTGTGGAAACCCATACGTAAATCAAAAAACAAACAAGCTACGTATCACAGGGAAATGCAAAAAATACTTACCTACAAAAACATTCCCTTTATATCATGGACCCTTTATGATTTTGATAAAATTCCAAAAGAAGTGATTGGACGATTACCCTGGAGAACACAACCACAGAAAAAATTTGGATTTATCGATAGTAAAGGGAATAAAAAACCATCTTTTCAATATATATCTAAAGAATAGAATTAGTAGAAATTTCTGTTGTTGAAACAAATCTTTTATCTCCTATTCTTTCAAAATCTTCTAAATAAATTTCCGCTATTCTAGACATAGGATATGCAGTAGCTGCTTTATAATTAGCTTTGCCCAATTCGATTCTATAGGAATCATTTGAAACTATGTTTTTAATAGCTTCTGCTAAGCTATCAACATTTTCAGTTTCAAAAAACTCTCCTCTATAACCTTCTTCTTTAATTAATGTTGCTAAATCTCCCAAGTTTGGCATTACTACAGCCTTACCATAACTACCTGCCTGGTGCAACACCCCTGAACTTCCAGTGGTAGATGTATAAGGAAAAACAACTACTGCGCTATCATTAAATAATTCTTCAACTTTATGTTCTTCTACATATCCCGTAAACGTTAAGTTTGGCACATGTTTATATTGCTCTTGTACCTTAGCTAAATATCCTGGTACATTAGGGTTATCTGTTCCTGCGATAACAATTTCTAGATCAAGATTAGAAGTCTTACGTATTTTTTCTACTGCCTCAATCATTGATTCTACTTTTTTATATGTTCCAAACTTTCCAAACGTCATCACTTTTAAAGCTCCTTTTTTTAGCTTATAAGATGGTTCTTCAATCACCTCAAAAGTACCGTGTGGAATCATTTTAACATTATCGACTTTATATTTATTCTTAAGAGTTGTTACATACTTTTCCATTGTAACAGCTACCAAATCGGCTTTTAAAACTAGTTTTGTTAAAACTGTTCCTATCGAATTATAAATTACTTGAAGTACTTTATTTGAAGTAAATCCAGCACTTTTTAGATCGACTTGCTCTAAAATATTATGCAATAAAACAATCGTTGGAATTTTCTTTAACTTACACAATAATGGTAGTGTTAAACCTAAAGCTGCTGGAATTTTTTTATCTCCGAATTTCATGAATTGAAGATTAAACAAAACCGAATCTGGATTTGTTTGATTAATGGCTTTTAACACACTAAAAACATTCGTATAACTATTAAACTCCCAACATTCTTTAATGGTAATCTTACATCCTGCTTCCGAAAATTCAATATCTTTAGCATCCGTAGTTTTATCAGTCAACAAAACTATTTCAGTAATTTTTTCATTTTTTCTAAAGCTTTTAACTAAATGATAAGCATACTCATTTAAAGTTACTTTACTAGGTGGATACGCGGTTACGATTGCTAATTTCATAATATGTGTTTTTTGTTTTTTGATAGTCTAAATTTCTGATTAAAAGAGGAAAAAAAAGTCCTTCTATTGCTTAATGGTAATTTTCTGATGCTAAATGGAAAAAAGCCTCACACATTCAGATTTTTGTTTTTCCTTTCGGTTACTAAAAAATAAAGTAGCTGTAACACTAACAGGAATGTCATTACATACACTTGCATCATAATCACTTGATTAATTGAATTATGAAACTGTACGATTAACCCAATTTGAGCAATTCCAAATAGTCCAGAAAAAACTACAGGTAAGTACTTATCTAAAGACAAATAGTAATAGGTAAAAATGTTTGATATCGCAAAAACTCCTGTTGCTAATGCATATTTCCAAAGCAAATTACTAACCTCTAAATATCCATCACCAAAAAGAAGTGTAATTACTTCCTTAGGAAACAAAAAACATACAACTATTATCATAGAAGTAATTACACCTATATAACTTACATACTTAAAAAGAACTGGTTTAGTTGGTTTACCTTCTTTTTTTAATTTAACTACAACTGGTAATAATATCATTACAAACATCCATGCAATAAAATATACAACTCTACCTATAAGCGCTAAAGAAGCATATAAACCAGCATCGTATGAAGTGAAATAATGTTTTACAAGTAGTATATCACTATTATTAATAATGATTTGTGTTAATTCGTAAAAAACAGTGATAATAAAAAAACTGCGAACTGCTTTAGTCTGAGATTCGCTTAACTGAATTGTATTTTTGAATGAAATATTCTTAGTTTTAAATGGAAACAAACCAAATAAAAACGATCCTAAAACTCCTAATGCAATGATTACAGAAGATTCTATTTTTAGAAGATATAAGAATGTAAACGTTAAAATTAATCGGCTAATCATTTCCATCTGATACGTTCCTGATAAGGATAATAGTTCTTTATTTCCTTGAAATACTCCACGATTAACACTCATCAAAAAATAAAATGGTACTCCAATACCAAATATCACAAACATAGCAGATGAACTCGTTTTAAAAACACTTTGAAGATTGGTTGAAAAGTAAATGATAAGCATTCCTAATAGTAAACTTATTACTAAAGCACCTTTATACATTTTTGAAATAAAAGAAGTGTAAGTATTTCCTTCAAAAATAACAGCAAACTTTGCCGTTACTAATTGAAAGGTCATTGCTAGAAAAGATAAAACCAATAAAAAAGTGATTATTATGGCAGCATCTGCAAATTTTTCTGGACCTAAAACTCTTCCAAGTATTAAGTTATATAAATAATTACCTCCATTAACAATTAAAGCACTGAGCATAAAAATATGCTCAGTTGCAATTTTAAATTTTGATTGTTTCAATACTGCTATCATAATCTTAGAGATTTCTTATTATGCTACTAAATTTGTTTCAAAATGCTCGTAGATATCTTTACATCCATAACCTCTAATTGAGAAACTCATGCTGCTTTTTAATGCATTTAACCATAGCTTTTTAATAGCTTCCATTCCATCATTATCAATTTCACTTACTTCATCAATATTGATAACTATATTTTTAAATTTTTCTGCATAGTATTCTACATGAGTAATAAACATTATTGCAGTTGTGCAGTTAATTCTTCCTTCAAAATGAAGTGTTCCCTTTTTTAATGTTACTTGTAATGCCATGATGTATGTTTTTTAATTATTGATATCGCTAATTTCATTTTAAAATCAATAAAAAAAATACATGTATGGTCTAAAAACCATTTTCTGGGGTTTAATGATTAAATGGTATTGCTTAACTTGTAGTCAATAAAAAAGCAATATGAAAGTCAAACGTTTTATCATAGTTTATTTACTATTTACCTGTTATTTTGGGGTTACTCAAGATATGAAAGAGGGTTTTTCTTATCTAGAAAATGGAAAATATCAACAAGCTGAACTTTTTTTTGAAACTATATTAAAAGATTATCCAAGTAACAAAACCGCTCGATTATGTTACGGTAGAGCCGTTGGTTTAAATGGAAACTCTGATAAAGCAGTTACTATTTTTAAAAAACTGTTGGAAGCGTATCCCACAGATTATGAAATAAAATTGAATTATGCTGAATCGTTACTTTGGAATAATAAATTCTCATCAGCAAAAGAATATTATAAAGATTTAGTAGCAGAAGACAGTACAAGTTTTCCAGCATTGTTGGGATATGCTAATACCTTTTCTAACCTAAAAGAATACAATAAAGCCTTAACGTATGTTGATAAAGCCTTGGTTGTATCTCCAGGAAATAACAACGCTTTGCTTTCAAAAAAGTATATCCGGTTTGGATTGGCTAACAATAAAATTCAAACTCAAGATTACAAGGAAGCTGAAGATATTTTATTGGAAAATTTAAATGATTTTGAAGATGACACAGAAACGCTACAAAACTTAGCCAACTTGTATCTGATTTCCGAACAAAATAATAAAGCACAACAAACATTTGAACGAATTGGTAAAAACCCAAATGCTATTTTAATTTCTTTAAACGGAATCTCACTCACAAACCATATCAATGAAAAAGATAAGGAAGCTTTAAATGTTAGTACTAAGGCTATGGATCTTATAGATGTTAAAACTATTACTTCTTTAAAAGAGCAAACCATTGAAAGATATATTCAAGCATTGATATGGAATAGAAAATTTAAAGAAGCGGAAAAGGAAATCAATAAGCTTACAACTAAAAATGAAACGTCTGCAAATTGGGTTTTAGCCTTACAAGCTACCTTAAATATCTACAAAAACGATTTTAAAAAAAGTATTCATAAGTATGATTTATTACTAGAAAATGATAGTACTTCTTTCGATGGGAACTTAGGAAAAGCTAATGCTTCAAAGGCTATGGGAGATTTTAAAAATGCTTATGTGTATGCTGACAAGACGTTGCATTTTTATAAAAATCAAAAAGATGCTTTATTTTTTATTAAAAATTTAGATAGAACTTTTACGCCTTTTGTAAATACAAAGGCTTCCTATTCTTTTGATAATGGAAATAATGAGGCTTACTCCTACTCGATTAATAGCGAGTTACCGATTTCTTTAAAATTCAAACTTTTAGGAAATTACAATTACAGGACTAATTCGAATAATATTAGTGATATTAGTGCCAAATCGAACAATTTTAGCTTAGGTTTTTCCTATCAACTACTAAATAATTTAACCTTTACTGGAGATGCAGGTGTTTTTGCTTCTGAATCTGACGCAAATAATTACACTCAGTTTTTAACTAATCTGAGCTTTAATTTTAAACCGTTTAAACTTCAAAATCTCGATTTTGGTTATAAAAGAGAAATGCAAAATTTTAATACAGAGCTTCAGGATAGAGAAATTATTCAAGATAACTTCTTTGTTAATTATAGTTTGAACACCAACTTTAACCTTGGATTATTTTCTCAATATTTTTACACAACTCAAAATGATAATAACACCAGAAATTTACTGTTTGCCTCATTATACTATAACATTCTTCAAAAACCTTCTTTGAAAGCAGGTGTGAATTACCAGAATATATCTTTTAAAAATCAAGTTCCAACAATCTATTTTAGTCCGGAGCGATTTAACGCTGCTGAAATATTTATGAATATTATTAAAGATGAAGTAACTATTGATGGAAAAGGATGGTTTTACGAATTAACAGCTGCAACTGGTTTTCAATACATCGAAGATCAAAACAAGCAAAACACATACAGATTTCAAGGAAAATTGGGTTATAAGCTTTCAAACAGAAGTATTATAAATCTGTTCGCAGCGCATAGTAATATTGCTTCAACTATTGCAACTGGATTTACATTTACAGAAATGGGAATTCAGTTTAAATACTATATTTTAAAAAAGCCAATATTTGAAACCTCTAAAATGTTTTAAGAAAAGGAAGTTGTCTTTTATAATAAATCTAGCCTTTTCATTAGGTCTGGCCTGTTAGATCTACTAACTGGAATTACATCTCTATTGATAAGCACACTATTATCTTCTATATCAATTATTTTTTTGACATTAATAATGTAAGATCTATGTACTTTTAAAAAAAGTGAAGAAGGCAACTTTTGCTCAATTTTTTTCAAAGAAGCATGTACTTCATATTCGTTAGCATCTGTTTTTACATAGATATAATCTCCTTTAGCCTGAACATAACAAATTGATGGTAAGTCAATTTTCACTAACCTTCTATCTATGTTTACGTAGAAATCATTTTTATGTTCCTCTTCTTCTTCTTGGTTCGAATTGCTCGTTGGTTTTTCTGAACTATCTAAGTTCTCTAAATAAATAAGTTTTTGAGCTTTTTCAATAGCCTTAGTAAACCTTTCGGCAGAAACAGGTTTTAATAAATAATCTACAATAAAATTATATTCAAATGCCTCAATAGCAAACTTAGAGTCGGATGTAGTAAATATTACTTTAGGCGGATCTTTTAATGTTTTAATAAAGTCCAATCCTGAAAACCCAGGCATGTGAATATCCAAAAAGATTAGGTCTACTTTATTTGAGTGTAAGAATTTAAAGGCATCCATTGAATTAGAAAACTCTTCAACAACATTGATGTCTTTTGTTTCATCGCAAAAAGTTTTAATGATGATTCGGGCCATTTTCTCATCATCAATAACAATACAGTCCATAAAATTTATATAGTTTTCAAATAGTTTGAGATAACTACTAGTATGTTCTCAAAAGCATCTTTTTTATCAGAATTTGATGCTCTCAATTCATTTTCATAATCATTTGCTAGTTTATAAGCTATCTCAAGTCCTAAAATACTAATTTTATGTTTAATTCTATGTACATTCTCGGCTATTAATTTATAGTTTTTGGCTTCTAAACTATCGTAATAATCTTTTTTTTCTTCAGGAAATTCAGTTTTTAAAACCTCCTTTAATTGATTAATGAGTTCTTGATCTCCTCTGGCTAACTCTTTAAGATAATTTAGATTGGGTGTTTCCATTACTATTTTTTTATAGTGAAGTATACCGTAGTTCCTTTATTTAATTCAGATTCTATCCAGACTTTTCCTTGATATACATCTATGATTTTTTTCACAATTGCTAATCCCATTCCTGCCGACTTATAATCGTTTTCTAGTTTAGCAAACGCCACAAATACTTTTTCGAGGTAAGCACTGTCTATTCCTTTTCCGTTATCTTTTACATAAAATTTCCAGTAAGAGTCTGACTCTTCATATCCTACTTCAATTTGCTGATTTTCTTTATCGTTAAACTTTACTGCGTTATCTATTAAATTGATAAACAACTCTTTACAACAATACTTATCTCCATTGAGCGTTGGTAAACTTCTAGGAATATAAATTTTAACGTTCTCTGGCAATCTTAATTCTCTTTGTATGGTAAGAATAACATCATTCAAATCAAAATCTGAATACGTTTTAACCGTTCTGATGATTCTAGAATACTTTCTAATAGAAGCCACTAGTGTATCTATCTTCTCTACGTGCTCTCTTATTAATTCTATATGATTTTTTCCTTCTTCATTAAGATATTCTTTATGATCATCGATTAACCATTGGGTTAATGTTTCTATACTTTGTAGTGGAGAAACCAAATCATGAGAAATCATATGCGTATAATCATTTAACTCCTGATTCTGACGTTCTAGATTATAAAGTAACTTATCCTTTTGTTTATTAATTTTTACAATTTCTTTGGTTTGATTATCAATAAAATCTAATAAACTTAATGTATTCGAGCTTTCAGTAATAGTACCTTCCTCCAACTCATAAGCCTTCAATGTATTTAATACACTTTTTAACTTTTCAATAAGCTTTCGTTGCTCTTTAGTTTCTTCCTTCAGTTTATCACTTGCTTCGGAAAGCTCTTCTGAACTAATAGTTGTGGCTCTTTGTAACATAAGAAACTGGTCATCAGAATTTTCATAAGACCTATTTATAGCATCCAAAAACTCTTCCAGCCTTCCACTCTCCAAAACATCTTTGGGTAAATATTTCCTTATTTGTCTTTTTAAAAGAGAATTCATTATTCTTTTATGAGTTTCATTTTTTAATTGTAAAATAAAAAGTAGTTCCTACATTCGGAGTGCTTTCTAACCATATATTTCCTTTGTACAAGTCTACAATTTTCTTAACTATAGACAAGCCTATTCCGGTTGAATCTTCTCTTTTTGTTAGCGATTGAAATACTTTAAATATTTTTTCATGAAATTCTTTTTCTATTCCTAAACCGTTGTCTTTAACTGAGAACTGATAAAATGTAGGTTCTTCAATGAAATCAATTTCAATAAGTCCTTCTTCTTTATCGTTAAATTTAATTGCGTTGCTTATTAAATTTTGAAATAATTGTTGAAATTTAGTACTATCTCCTTTTACAATTGGTAAATTGGGACTTATACTTAACGTAATATTTGTAGGAATAAATAAAGTAGTTTTTATATTTTGGAGAACTTTATTTAAATTCACATCTACTTCTTCTGCGGCAAAATCTGCACTTGAATAACTAAGAATATCTGATATTAAACTATCCATATTCTCAACTGTTTTCTCAATTAATTCGATATTTTGAACAGTTTCACTATCAAACTTCTCTAAATTATCTGCTTTAATCCACGATAGTAGTGCATCTATGGTTCTTAAAGGTGATTTTAAATCATGAGAAACTACATGTGCATATTCGTAAAGCTCTTCATTACTTTTCTCAAGCTTATTAAGTATTTGCTTTTTCTGTTCTTCTAAAAGTTTTAAATGAGTAATGTCTCGAACAATTCCTTGTGCTGCAATTGGAAGATTATTTCTATCAAAAATTATACTGGCATTTATATGCACCCACTTAATTTCTTTACTTTTTGTAATAACTCTTGCTTCATAATTCTTAAAAAAACCTTTTGTTTTCAATTCTCCAAAGGAAGTCATCGCATATACTTCATCTTCCTCATAAATTAAGTTCAGAACATTTAGTTTTTCTTTAGTAACATCATATCCAAAAAGAGCGGTAGCTGCATCATTAAACTTTAATACGTTACCTGATAAATCCATGACCACGTAAGCATCTAATATGTTTTCAAAAACACCTTTTAGCTCAGAAGATTTTTCATCAAGGAGATTTTCTAATTTCAAGTTTGTTTCCTGTAATTCTTCTGACAACAAATAAAGCTCTCTTGATTTGTCTTCAAGAATTTTCTCAGCAGCCTTTCTCGCTGCCCGTTCTCGTTTTAAGGTTCTTTCTAAAATTTCAATTTTCTCTAGATTCATGGGGGTTTTTCTTAATCACAAACTTCACTTCCGTTCCGTCTTCTTTAATCTTTTCTAAAACTATGGTTGCCGAACTATTAAAATGTTCAAAAGTTTTATTCATTAATCCTAAACCAAAATGATGCATGGCTCTACTTGATTTATAAATCAAAATTAAAGAGTCTTCTGTTTTTTCCTCAACAACAAACTCAGGTAGTTCTGCATCAGGATAAATCTTTTTCACTTCAACATGTATATGATTTTCTATAGAAGAAAGCATTTCAATTGGGTCTTTGTAGGTAGCTAATAATCCTGAGTAACTTTTATCTATAACTGAAAAAAAATGTTCTCCATAGGTTAATAATAACTTATCAATTGAAATACCTGAGTTTTTATGTAAACTCTGTAATAATTGTAACATCTCTGAAAATCGATAAGTTCCTATGGAAGTATAGGCGCCTTCAGACTCTAAATTAGATTCTGAAATTATTTTATCCACCATTTCAATACCAAACTTTTCTTCAACTAAATCCAAAAATTCAGTAAAAACAATCCCTTTCATAATTAATATTTTTTTAGTTCGTTTAAACTCCAATAAGTTAAAATTGCCTCAATTTTAGTTTCGTAATCTTTATACTTTAACGGTTTTAATACATAACCCGAAACGCCTATTCTATAACACTCTTCTAAATCTTTTTGATTATCGGATGTAGTTAATATAACCGTTGGAATATGCCTTAAATCTTCGTCTTTTTTTAAAATAGATAAAAACTCAATTCCGCTAATTCTAGGCATGTTTAAATCTAATAAAATTAAATCCGGTAGATTATTTTTATCTTCTAAGATTTTAAATGCTTCATCTGCATCTTTTGCTTCAGTAATATTATGCTTTAAATCATGATAAGAAACTGTTTTTTTAAATTTAACAATTTCAATCATATGATCTTCTATCAATAAAATATTTAAACTCCTTTTTAAAATATTCATAACTGTAGTTTGTATTAAAAATAAGAGTTTTTTCAAGAAAATGAAAATATGACAACAACAACCTTACGTTACTTTAGACGAAAAACTAGTAAGTTTAGATAAAATGTTAAACCTTGAGCTAATTATAAGGTTAAAAATTGAAATTGGCGTATCTTGCAGCTTATTTCAAGAAATATATTATGCTAGAAAATACGGTAGTAAATTATATAAAAAACGTACTAACTAACTTACCTAAAGATTGGTTACATCTTACTACACATCGATTAGATATTTATAATGAAGAACTTGCTAAAACAGCGTTTTTATACACATTTGAAAATCTTTTTAAAAGCAATAATTACAGTTCAAATGCACTTAACGAATTACCTACTGCATTTGATTATATTAGATTAGGACATCCATTATCTTGTGTATTAGAATGGACCATTGCTAATTTGAATCAAATAACATCAGACCACGTAATTAGTTTTTCTTCTGAAAGCATTCCTATTTTAGCTGTTCTTAGAAAAAACATATTTGAAAAAAAGAATACATTACTTCTTGTAAAAAATGAGTTGCCAAAATCTTTTGACATAGAAACTGTCAAGAAAGTGTATGGTTATCAATTTCAAGTACAGCAATTAGAGTCAACTCAAGAAATCCCTGATTTTGAAGGAACCACTATTCTATTTGATAACAAAAAAGATATTTACAATTTTGACAACTCTGTAAATGTTGATTTTATCATTAATATCCGAAATGACTTAGGAAGTATTTTATTGGTAAATGGAGATGACAATAAAAATTATATTTCTGAAATACAACATGTAAGAAGAAGGGAAACAATAGCTATGACTCCTGCCAATACATTAATTGCTTTACAGGAGTTAACAAATTCTACTAAAGATTCACCGAATTTTGACACCAAAGCAAATAAAACAACAGTATTAAAAACCATAAAAGAAATTACTGGAGTTAATACTAATGCTGTTGTAGGTTCTAGCGGACTTTCAATTCAGTATGCCATTGTAATGGGATTGATTGATCATGCCATTGAGAATTATAATAACCGTCCAATTAAAATTGTAGTTCCACCAAATTGTTATGGAGGAACAAACGACCAAGCAAGAAGAGTTGCAGCATGTTTAAACAATGTAGAAGTAATGGATTTACCTGTTGACGGCGGTTATGATATGGTAAATAGTATTGACAGAGTATTAGAAACTATTGCAAAAGAAAATGCCGTTCCATATATCATAGCTGAAATTCCTACGAATCCAAGAGTTGAAGTTCCGGATTTATTAAAACTTAAAGAAGTATTAAGTAAAGAACGAAAAACTACTTCAAATGAAAGAGCAATTGAACCTGTTTTTATTTTAGACCAAACATTTTGTCCGAATGTACATTTCTTAGGAGATAACGAAATACTTTCATCAGTTAAAACAATAGCTTATGTAAGTGGTTCTAAATTTCCAAGTGGTGGAAGATGTACAGCTGGGTATTGTACAGCAAATACAAAAGCAGCTTACTTAATGGATAAAATAGCATATCATATTCAATTGTGTGATAACGAAGCCACCGACTTGCAATTACAAATTTTGGCAGCGCAAATGCCTTCAATGAATCAAAGGATTGAAAGCGCCTACAAAAATACTCGTGAGTTTGTAACTTTTATTGAAGAAGTATTACCAGAGGCTAAAATTAATTTTGTTTCTGAGGAATTGGCACAAGAAGGATTTACGCCATCTGTGTTTTCATTAGATTTACCTACAAAAGGTAATACAAAGGAAGAAAGAGAAACTTATAAAAGAGCATTAAATCTTAAATTAATTGATTTAATGATTACCCAAATTCCAGATGAAAGTAAATACTGTGTAAGTTACGGACAATTAAAAGGTTGTTATTGGACAATTCCTGCTACTTCTACACAAGGAACTACAAAAGAAGAAGACAAAGATTATATTGCCAGAGTTGCCTTATCTGGAAACATGGACTTAGAAAAACATAAAGAGGTGTTTTTAGATTTTGTAAAAAGTTTATAATAACAAGATTTATTAATATAGAAGAGATAGATTATTATAGAATAATCTATCTCTTTTTTATTTTTTTATTGTGAAGAAAAAAGTAGAACCTTCATTAACTTCTGATTCTGCCCAAACGTTTCCTTCATACAAATCGGTAACTTTTTTTACAATTGACAATCCTAACCCAGCAGATTTAGTGTTGTTTTCTAATTTAAAAAAAGCTAAAAAAACTTTTTTCAAATAGGGTTCGTCTATACCATTTCCGTTATCTTTTATGTAAAACTTCCAGAAACCTTCTTCTTCATTATAACCAATTTCAATTTCCTTTTTATCTTTATCATTAAACTTAATAGCATTTTTTATTAGATTAAAAAATAAGTGTTTAAAGCAATTTTTCTCTCCTTTTAGTTTCGGTAAATCATCTTTAATTTTTATCCTAATATTTTCATCTATAGAAAGTTCTTGAATAGTATCATCAATTATTTTGTGCAGATCTATTTCAAGATCTTCTTTACCTACAATTTTTATAGAGGAATAATCTCTAATTGCACTAATTAAAGTTTCTACTCGATGTACATTTTCACTTATCAATTTTAATTTTTGCACTCCAGTAGCATCAATTTCATCTCTGTAATCATCTTCAATTAAATGAGCTAGAGTTTCAATATTTTGAAGCGGCGTAACCAAATCGTGAGAAACCATATGAGCATAATCATTGAGTTCTTGATTTTGTCGCTTCAAATACTTTAATAGCTTATCCTTTTCTTTATTAATATTTATAATCTCCTTAGTTTGATGATTAATAAAATCAATTAATTTCAAAGAATTGGAACCTTCTAAAGAAGCGTCTTCTTCTAACTCATAAAACTTCAATGTATGAATGACATTCTTTAATTTTTCTATGATTTCTTTTTGGGCATCCGTCTGTTTTTGAAGATTTTCACTAGCAACTGACAATTCCTCTGAGCTAATAGTAGTAGCTCTTTGTAACATTAAGGATTGTTGGTCGTAAAAATTATAAGACTTACCTATAGCTTCTAAAAAAACATCCAAATCTTCATTGTGCTGAAGATAATCAGGTAAAAACTTGCTTATTTGTCTTTTTAAAAGAGAATTCATCATTCACTGATTAGGGTAATTGTCATTGTTTGGTTGTGCAATTGACAATTATTTTCACCATTAAAAGGAGCGATTTCTCCATATGAATACATGCCACAAACAGTTGCTTGTTTACCTATAATTTCAATAACTTCTTCTACTTCTTCTTCTACACGTTGATCAAGCACCAACTTTCGTCCAATACAACTCACTAAAATTGCTAATTCTGGTTTGTTTTGTCTTATTTTATTAGCGTTCTCGGCAGCTAATTCAGACGCATTTACAATATTATCTACATGCGTCATCATTAACTGGACCTTCTCTCCTTCTAATATATTTCCTGCTAAAATCATCGAATGATTTTCCTCGTCAATATTTAAAATTGTTCTTACAATAGAATGATTTTCATTACATGATTTAACTTTTAAAGGATATAAAAGTGCCGCTCCAGGTAACTCTTTAGATTTTTCTCCAAGGTATTTTTTGTATAAATCCAACGCAGGTTTGTCGTCTAATTCGTACAAAATATTTCCTTTAGATTTCGTTACTATTCTGTCAGGTCCAAAAGGAGTCCAACCATCATTTATAGAAAAAGATACTTCCAAAGTTTCTCCGTATAAACCTATTGCTATTACTTCACCTGGTTTAGGATTTTCATTGTAAGCAGCTACTGTTTTTTGGAATCTACCATCATCTCCACAAAGAGCTCCAGTTATTAATAAATCGCTATTTGTGGCAGCATTCATTCCTTGAGTTAACTCACTTCCGTTCATAAATCTGCCTTCAGAAACAATAAAAACATGCTTCAATCCTTCTTTAGGAAGCTGATTAATCAATTCTTTTCCTGTATCGAAACTATTTGAGTTAGATTCTAATACATTTATGCGTTTGATTTCGAAACAGCTTTTTTCAAACTCAATTGCAGTTATTGTAATCGATTTTACTTCAACATGTTCAGCTGTGATATCGCCTGCTGTTGATCCAAAAACGATATGTCCATCTTTAAATATTGCTCTAACCTCGTTGTATATGTTTTCGTCTTCAAGTAAATACCTGTTTCCAAAAACTAATACTAAAGGGTTTTTTAATGGAATATTTTCACCTAAATATTCCCAGTCAGCATCTCTCCTTTTTTGTAACTGTACTGTTTTCATTTTTAGGGTAGGTTATATAAATTCTCAACTTTAGAACTTAATTTTTTGATTGATTGACGTTAAAAGTAATTTTTTTTTAACATATGTTTATTACCACAACAAAACAACGTAAAGTTGCTTAGACCAAATGCCTTAAAGTTTAGATGAAGTGTAAAAAAACGCATTAAATTGTCCGATTATATGAAGAATTTAAACTGATTTCAATATGATTTTCATTGTAATTTACCGATGAAGTTACTTTACTAATTCTCTTATCTAAAAGAACAAGAATAAATGAGTAATAAATAGTTAAAAACAATTATTCTTTACTTTTATATTCAATAAATTATCCATGAAAATAATTACAATACGTAGTTTTACCACTTTCACTATAATTAGATAACAATTTTACATGAGCATCATCCGCTTAATACTATTAATTCAAGCTCTTTTTACCCTGTTTATTGCTGGAGGAATATTTTTTAAGGAGAATTCTATAAAAAATAAAAGTATTGCTGTTTTCGCTGTATTATTTGGTTTTGAAATTCTGTATTTTTTATTTGGAACTAGTAAGGCAGGACTAATTTATCCTGAATTAAGAGTACGCTTTTATTTTTCTTTAGGAATTATTTATGGACCTATCTTGTATTTGCATTTTAAATCTATTCTAGAAAAAAACTTTACTTTACACAAAAGCTATTTCCTCCATTTTATTCCCCTTATACTATTGAATATTTATATGATGGATTCTATAATGATGTCTACAGAAGAAAGAATTTCCTACTTTGATAATAGAGATATATTTTTCAATTACATTATGCCTTTGAATTACTTTAGAAGTGCTCATCAAATAGTTTACGGAGTAATACTAATTCTACTGTATAAAAAACATCAAAAAGAAGTAGAAGTAAATACAAAATTCTATGTAGGAAGTTTGTCTCTGTTATACTTTACTTCAACAATAGTTATTTCGCTATTAGTTTTTTTTGCCAATACATGGAGAGATTTTTCTCTTTATTATTTACTAAACAACTTTATTATATTCTTAATTGGGTATGTTTTATATGAAAATCCCAAATTTTTTCAAGAGATTAAAAAAAAGTACGCACATTCAAATTTGAGTCACAGAGAAATTGTACAGTTAAAAGAAAGTCTGTTAGTACTATTTGAACATGAATTACCGTATTTAAACAAGCAACTTAATATTGATTATTTAGCCAATAAATTAAATACTAAACCACACTATCTTTCTCAAACATTTTCCAATGAGATAAAAGAAAATTTTAATGATTTTGTAAATAGATATAGAATTGAATATTCTAAAAACCTTTTAAAATCTTCAGAATATCAACATCTAAAAATTGAGGCCATTGCAGAAGAGTCTGGTTTTAATAATAAAGTTACTTTCTACAAGGCTTTTTCAAAATTTGAAAACACTACACCTTCAAAATTTAGGAAATCGCATCAAAAAATGTAAACAATCATTGTTGTTTACATAATAGCTATTGAAAAAATTTATCTTCTTACTTTAAGTATTGAATTTTGGGTTCGATAAATACAAACTAATGAACTCAACAATATATTCCTTAATTACTACACTTCTGTTTTTAAATATTACCAATGCTCAAAATTCAGTTAATACTTTTGATGAAAAAGGAAGAACTCCATTAATTAATGTAATCTTACAGAAAGATGTTTTAGCAGTAAAAACCTTAATTGGCAAAGGCTCAAATGTTAATTTAAAGGAACAAAATGGTCTTCAAGGAACACCTCTAATGTATGCTACTTCAACGGGGAATGTTCAACTTTGTAAGCTTTTAATAGAAAAAAATGCTAAAATAAATGCTATAGATATTAATAAAGACCATGCACTAAATTGGGCTACTTACTATGGACATGTATCTATAATGAGTCTTTTATTAGAAAATGGTGCAGACCTTTACTTACAAAGTAAACATGGAACGGCCATTGATGTTGCTTATCGATTATGGCATAACGATAGTGTTGCTAACGTTTTTCGAAAATATGTTCCTAACAAACCATACAGTAAAAAACAACTTAAAATGCTAAATGCTGTTAGGAATAATGATATAAAACAAACACAAGAGTTAATAGATAAAGGAGTTTCTCCTGATTTAAAAGATATCTTAGGGATCCCAATACTACAACTTGCTGCACAAGAAAATTATAACGAGTTAATCCTCTTACTTTTACATAAAGGTGCAAATGTAAATGCTTTAAACAGAGTAGGTCAAACTCCTTTAGCTTGGGCAGCTCGTTTTGGGAGTATTGAAAGTGTAAAGTTACTTTTAAAAGCAGGAGCCAATCCAAATACAACAGATATAAAATACCAATTAACTCCTCTTATAGCTGCTGCTTATGGAAATCATATTAAAATTGGTGAATTATTAATACAAAATGGAGCTAAAATTAATCACAAAGAAGTTATAAATAATGCATCAGCTTTAATTTGGGCTTTAACAAAAAATAACACAGACTTTGTAAAAATGTTAGTAAGACATGGGGCAAACTATCATGAAAAAGTCTTAGAAGGAAATAAGTATTCGGCTTATGATTTAGCTACAGCTTATAACAACAATCAACTTGTAAAATTCTTTAATAACCTAGATCAACTTAAAAAGCAAAAGCAACTTGAAGGCTCTTGGAAGGTTCATGCAATTAAATACCATTACCCTGATACAACATATGTGGTTAACCAAATTAAGTATGGGAGATTTATTTTTAATAAAAAAAACTATGCTGTTATGTATAATCCTATGATGAATGAAAGAACTCCTTTTAAAAATTTATCGAAACCAGCAGATTTAGAAATTAAAAAAGCATTTCAAAGTATTGTTTTTAACAGTGGTTCTTATGTGATTGAAGACAATACTATACATGCAATTCCTGACATTGCTAAAGTACCAGGATTTGAAAATGGACATCAATATTATAGAATTGAAATTATTGGTTCTGAAAACATCTCATTAACAATGTTTGATGAAACATACCCTGATGGTAAAAAGCCTGAATGGTATGGTAAAGTAAAAGTCCAATTTGAATTAAAAAGAGAATAAACAGTTGATAATTTTGCATATTTACCAACAAAAAACACTTCTACAATACATAAAAAAGAAAGCACAAATTGAAAAAAATTTTCAATTTGTGCATATGTGTAAGTAAACATACTTATTCAGTGTAAATCCCCTTTTAATCACTAAATAAGTCATAAGTGTAAACAACAATGTTGGTCTTTTAAATTAATCTCCCTTTCAACCAATACACTCACATACTTACCTGAATTTCAATACAATATACAAGTTTTCAATTAAAATATATTATTGATGTGAATATACTTTGATATAATCAATAATAAACTCCTGAGGAAAAATACTATTATCCACTTCAGGTCCACCAAAATTTCCCCCAATAGCCAGATTCAAAATCAAATAAAAAGGTTTATTGTAAGGCCAATTTTTATCGTCTTTATTTTCTGGTGCATAGGTATAAATTTCGTTATCATCTATAAAAAATCGAATATGATCTTCTGTCCATTCCATTTTATATATATGAAATTCGTCTTGAACGTTTTTTATTTCAACTTTTTTCGAATTTATGGTATTTCCAAAGCTTGAAGCATTATGCAGTGAGGCAAAAATTTTATTTGGCTCTTTACCTACATGTTCCATAATATCTATTTCTCCACATCCAGGCCAGGCATTTTCATCAATATCGTTTC
Organism: Tenacibaculum skagerrakense; assembly: GCF_004345825.1. Lineage (GTDB taxonomy): Bacteria > Bacteroidota > Bacteroidia > Flavobacteriales > Flavobacteriaceae > Polaribacter > Polaribacter skagerrakensis. Next base: position 5,262 of record NZ_SLXM01000009.1, on the reverse strand, counting down.
CTAACATCCAAATTGCTGGCCATAAACCATGACCTTTAGGAAGTTTAGCTCTGGCTTCAAACGTACCATACTTAAATTCAAATTTATCTTTAGTATGAATTTTACCTGAGTAATATGAAGAATCTTTTTTTGTGGCAGAAATTATTAGTTTACCATCTCTAATAGCAATATTTTCTTTAGAATATAACTGTAATTCATTATTCCCCCAACCACATAAATTAGGGCAACCATCACCTAAGTCATAACTCCATAAACTATCATTTAAGCTGTTATGATTAAAATCCTGATTAAATAACAGTTTTTTATCTTCTTGCATCTTACAAGAAAAATTAATTAGTAAAATAAATAAAGAAAATAGTTTAATTAATTTCATTTGTAATCAATTGTTGTTTCCAAATTGCTATCCGAAGAACCTCCAACAAAGATTTTAAATTCACCAGGTTCAACTACAAACTCTCTCTGATTATTATAAAATCCTAATTCATCTTTAGTAAGTTTAAACGTTACCGTTTTTGTTTCAGAAGGATTTAATGCTATCATTTCAAATCCTTTTAACTCTTTAACGGGTCTTGTTACACTTGCTATTACATCTCTAATATATAACTGCGCGACCTCTTTTCCTTCAACAGTTCCTGTGTTAGTAATATCTACGGATACTTCAATATTTCCAGAACTAATTGAGGCCTTTAAATTTTTATACTCAAAGGAGGTATAACTTAAACCGTAACCAAAAGGGTACAATGGTTTATTCGTTTCATCTTGATAATGTGACCAAAAAACTTCTTTTTTAGGACCTGGTCTTCCAGTATTCTTATAGTTATAGTAAATAGGCACTTGACCAACCGATCTTGGGAATGTCATTGGTAACTTTCCACTTGGATTATAATCTCCATACAAAACTTGTGCAATTGCATTTCCTGCTTGAGAACCTAATTGCCAAGCTTCCACTATTGCAGGAATGTTTTCATCTGCCCAAGTGATTGCAAGAGGTCTACCATTATTTAAAACCAAAACAATGTTTTTATTAACCTTATATATGGTTTCTAATAATTCTTGCTGAAGTCCCGGTAAATCAAGTTTTGACCTACTTCTAGCCTCTCCACTTTGATAACCAACTTCACCTAAAACCATAACAACAACATCTGCTTTTTTAGCAATAGACACTGCTTCATTAAATTTAGACTTATCTGTAGTATTTAAAACTAACTCACTTGGAAAATTTGTTTCACCTAAGTATAATGTAGTTCCTTCTGCATACATCAGTTCATTTTCCTTGTATGCTTTCATTCCTTCTACAACAGAAACAGCAGAATTATCTTTTGCTGCCAATCTCCAGTTTCCTAGAGGACTATTAGTATCTGAAGCTAAGGCTCCTATCAAAGCTATTTTTTGTCCATTCTTTTTAAGAGGTAAAAGATTATCCTCGTTTTTAAGAAGTACAATTGATTTTTTAGCCATATCTAGCGCTGCATCATGCATTTCTTTGCTTCCGATTATTTCTTTTTCTCTACTCTCATCACAATACTTATAAGGATCTTCAAAAAGTCCTAATTCGAATTTTACACGTAAAATCCTTCTAGCTGCATCTGTGATATGTTCCTCTGAAACCTTGCCTTCTTTTACTAATGAAGCTAATTCATTTACATAAGCATATGATTCCATGTCCATATCCGAACCAGCATTTGCAGCTAATTCTGCAGCATGTTTTTTATCTTTTGCATATCCGTGAGCCATCATTTCCATGATAGAACCCCAATCGGAAACTACAAAACCTTCATAATTCCATTCTCCTTTTAAGATATCTCTTTGTAAAAATTTATCACCTGTAGCTGGAATTCCATTTAACTCATTAAACGAATTCATGAACGTTTTTACTCCTGCCTCATGAGCAGCTTTAAATGGTGGTAAAATAGTGTTGTATAAAGTTGATAAACCAACATCTGCTGTGTTATAATCTTTACCAGATTCGGCAAAACCATACGCTGCAAAATGCTTTGCGCATGCTGCTATAGTATATGGATTTGATAAATCGTCTCCTTGAAAACCTTCTACTCTTGCTACTCCAATTTTACTACCTAAATAAGGGTCTTCACCAGCACCTTCCATTACTCTTCCCCATCTTGCATCTCTGGAAATATCAACCATAGGAGCAAATGTCCAGTTTATTCCAGCTGCTGCAGCTTCTTTAGCTGCCATTTGAGCTGATTTTTTAATTGCTTCTAAATCCCAACTTGCAGATTCAGCTAACGGAATTGGACTCTGAGTTTCATAACCGTGAATTACATCAAAACCAATAATTAAGGGAATTCCTAGTCGGCTTTCTTCTACAGCTATTTTTTGAACCTTACGAACGTTTTCAACACCTCTCACATTCAACATAGAACCTACCCAGCCTTTTTTAAGATGCTCGAACTTCTTGGCTGCATCACCTGCACTAGGTACTGGACCGGTAACATCCCAAAAACCATTGTATTGGTTCATTTGTCCAATTTTTTCTTCTAATGTCATTAATTGTAGAAGCGAATCTACTTTTTGATCAATCACATTATTATTTGAAGTTTTTGTAGCAGCCTGTTGATTACAACTTAAAAAAGATATAATCACTAAATTGAGGATTAGAATTTTTCTCATACAATCGTTTTAAAAAGAGGTTAACTGGAATCAAAGTTAACCTCTTTAAATTAACTCAAACCATTTACACATTTATTGATAAACTCTTACATAATCTACTTCCATGGTAGATTCGGTAAATCCAGCATCTATACTTCCTCCTAAAGTTCCTCCCATTGCTATGTTTAATATCAAAAAGAAGTTGTCATTAAAAGGTAAAGATGATGAATTTGTTAACTCATAATATTTTACATCATCTAAATATACCGTAATGCTCTGATCTGTCCATTCCATGGTATACACATGAAAATCAGATGTAGCATTGGTTATTGATGTGTTTTGAGTAAAATCAGCCTTTACATTATTTGTAGTATCAAACCAATGTGCAGCAGATAATACTGAGTTCTTATCACCTCCTGTTTGCTCCATTATATCAATCTCTCCACATACTGGCCATCCAACCGTTGGAAAATTAGAACCTAACATCCAAATCGCAGGCCATGTTCCTGCTCCATCTGGTAACTTTGCTCTTACTTCTACTCTACCATAGGTAAAGTTATATAATCCTTGTGTCTTTAATCTTGCTGATGTATAACCACTTCCTGAAAAGTCTTCTTTCTTTGCTGTGATTATTAAGTTTCCGTTGCTTACAACTGCATTGTCTGCTCTATCTGTATAATACTGAACCTCATTATTTCCCCATCCATTGCTTCCTGTTCCAATATCATACGTCCATTTTGATGCATCTGGTGCTCCATCTGTGTTGAAATCATCTTCCCAAACTAAATTATTGTACACATAAGGTGCCGATGGTGGAGCTGGGTCTTCTGAGGTAATTACAAACCACCAATCAAACTCATTGTTACCATCGGTAATACGTAACGACATTTCATTTGGGTTACTTCTACTGAAAATCTCATATGTATGATTTCCTATGTAATATCCAATAAATCCTATTCCTGTAAGTGATAAAGTCTCAACACCTCCTGGTGCGGTTAATGTCCAATTCTCTGAATAATCTCCATAAGAATAATTCAGCACATCTGCTCCATCAACTGTTCCGCCTGAACCGCCTAACTGGTCTATTAAGTTTACTCTACCAAACACATCACCATTGGTCACATATTCAAAGGTTCCATCTGAATGAAACGTAAAACGATCGTCATACATTCCTACTCCATCTTTCTCATTAGCGCCTGCTTGATACCACTCTGCAAAAACAGATCCGCCAACTGGACCTAATCCAAAGTGAGCTCCTATTTCTGCTTTTACTCGCCATGTCTTTGAACTTGCCGCTGTTGGATTCGATGGGTCGTATCCATATAACAACGTCTTTAAATCATCTGGTGCAGAGTACAACGCTAACACATCTACTTGAATCGTTTTGCTTGAAGAAACTCCTCCTGCTCCAACGGCTATCACTGTAACTGTATAGGTATTTACTCCTAATTCACTAAAGTTATACGTCATGCGACCGTTTGGCTTTACCGATTCTGAACCGTTATACACAAACTTATACGATAACGCATTACTAGCCGTAGCTTCAAAATGAACCGTTCCACTTCCATCTCCATTTGGGTTGGTAGCATCTTGACCAACTATCGTAGCTACTATATCGATATTTGACGGAGTGGTAATATCACCAAACTCATACTCCTTCTCTTCACAACTATTGAAGAAAATACTCATGAAAGCAATACAGACTACTCTTGATATATATTTTAATCTCATCTTTTACTTTTTTAATTGGTTAATGTGTACTGATCGAAATAATAAACACTATCGTCTCCATTATTCCCAAAATCAAAGAAGATAACTACACGAACATAATCCGCTGTTGGTGCGCCACTAAAATCATACACCAACTCTTCCCATTGGTTAGCAACTGTAGTGTTCACATCTATCTCATGAGTAACACTAGCATCCTGATTCTCTAACTTTACCTTAACTACTGCTCCTTGCTTTGGTGACCATGTTTTAACACTGATTTTACTATAGGTACTAAAATCTAATGGTAAATCTGTTTCAAAAAAGGCACCTGCCCAAACCTCTGCGCCACTTGTTTTTGTTAATCGTGCAACATTTGCCGTAGTATTAGCTCCTGTAGCATCTGGATTGGCAATTACATCTATTCCTGCAATATTTCCAAATACCGTAAATGCCGGTGCTGTACCTTCAAAATCTTGGAACACTAAAGGTTGTGGTCCGCCTGAATCATTTACTAACTCTATCTCATCATAGTAATACTCAGAATCATCTCCGTTATTTCCAAAGTCAAAGAAGATAACAATACGAACATAATCTGCTGTTGGTGCACCACTGAAATCGTAAATTAATTGTTCCCACTGATTCGCAACCGTTGTATTTACATCAACCTCGTGTGTAACACTTGCATCTTGGTTCTCTAATTTTAACTTTACAACTGCGCCTTGTTTTGGTGACCATGTTTTAACACTAATCTTTGAGTAGTTTGCTAAATCTAATGGTGAAGCAATCTCAAAGAATCCTCCTGCCCAAATCTCTGCGCCACTAGTCTTGGTAAGTCTAGCAACATTGCCTGTAGTATTAGCACCACTTGCATCTGGATTGGCAATTACATCAACACCTGCACCTCCAAAACTTGTAAACGTTGGTGCTGCACCCTCAAAGTCC
>NZ_SLXM01000008.1 GCF_004345825.1 Tenacibaculum skagerrakense | reverse complement strand
GATCTTTCCATATCTGAAAGGTATTAATTTTTCATATAACTGAAAGTGCTGCAATAAAATTGCAGGGTTTTGAACCCTAAATTGAGACCAATAATATAAAAAAGAACGATTGATTAGTCTAATCGTTCTTTTTTGTTTTAACTACTTAACCTAATAAAAATTACTAATACTTCATCTTCCCTTTGGGTAACAAATAACTCACTTCAGAACACTTCTATGTAATAATTGCTAAAAAATTGAAGTGGAAATGGTAAAAGAATTAAGCTATTTGCCTTCTCATATATTAATTTGTGTAATCATTGGTATAGGTTTACAGTTTAATTTTAAAATATGGGATTATGGCTTTTATCAACTTTACATTCCAATAACTATTCTTTTATTAGTAATCATCATAATTCATCTACTAAAAAGGAAAAAACTCTTTATTTTCTTTACTTCTCTACTCTATATACTTCTAGGCATATCAACCACATATATATCATCAAAACAAAACTATAACAATTACTATAAGAGCCATATAAAATCAACATCAAGTTTGGTATTGAAAATAGACGAAAAATTAAAGCCTAACAATTACAACCATCGCTTTATTGGAAAAGTTATAACCGTTGATGATAAAAAAGTAAAAGGTAATTTGATAATTAATATCAGTAAAGATTCAAAAAGTAAAGAGCCAAATATTGGTGATTTGATTTATACTAAATCCATACCAACAGAGATAAGTAAACCCAAAAACCCTTACAGTTTTAACTATAAAAATTATCTGAAAACTAAAAGTATTGAAGAGCAATTATATTTAAACTCCGTTGACTATTATATCATAAAAAACGAGCATCCTAGTTTTATAAATGGTCTAGCAATATTTAAAAACACGTTACAAAAGAAATTAAAAAATAAGTTTTCTAAAGATGTATATGGAATTATTAGCTCATTACTTTTAGGAGAACGAAAGGAAGTTTCAAAAGAGCTTATAAAAAATTATGCAGATGCTGGTGCAATACATATCCTTGCCATATCTGGGCTTCATATTGGGATATTAGTTTTTATCCTAAGTACACTTTTATCTCCCTTATTATATTTTAAACATGGAAAGTTTATAAAGTTATTTATTCTCATCTCCTTGTTGTGGTTATTTGCTGTATTTACAGGATTATCTGCTTCAGTTGTTCGAGCAGCAACAATGTTTTCTTTTATGGTAATAGGAGACTCAATCAAACAAAAGCAACCTATTGAACATTCGCTTATTAGTTCTATGCTGGTGTTATTATTGGTTAATCCTTTATTTCTATTTGATGTCGGATTTCAATTAAGTTATATTGCAGTATATAGCATCGTAAAACTTCAACCTCTAATAGTAAATGTTTGGAAACCAAAGTATCTAATTCTTAAAAAAATATGGCAACTCACAACGGTATCATTTGCCGCACAAATTGGTGTTTTACCGCTAAGCTTATATTATTTCAATCAATTTCCTAGTTTATTCATTATTTCAAATCTTATTATAATTCCATGTTTGGGATTCATACTTCTATCTGGAATTATAATCATAATCTTAATATTAATTGAATGTACACCAGAGCTTATAATTCAGAGTTACGAATACGGTATACAACTCATGAATTTTGTAATTAAATGGTTAGCAGTACAAGAAGATTTTATCTTTAAAAATATTAGTCTGTCTTTAATTGAAATGTTGTGTTGGTATGTCCTCATGGTTCTATTCTTTGGATTTATAATCAACAAATCAACCAAAAAATTTATTGCTTTCCTAACACTAGTTATAACACTCCAAGCTTTATTAATAACATCTAAATATGAAAGAAACACTAAAAAAGAACTTATTGTGTTTCACAAAAACAAAACATCTATACTTGGCATAAGAAAATCAAATACACTTAAAATTTATTCTAACTTATCTTTAAATGAACTTGAAAAAGAACAATCTATCTCTAACTACATTTTATACGAAAAAGTATCCCTAAAGGTAGCTTCAAAAAAAGCTAGAATTTTATCATTTACTGATGAAACTATTTTAAGTATTGATAGTTTGGGCGTATACCCAAAAGATTTTCAAAAAAAGGCGATAGTACATCTTAAACACTCTCCTAAAGTTAATTTGAATCGACTAATAGACAGCTTACAACCTAAACTGATTATCGCTGATGGATCTAATTACAAAAGCTATATAAATCGTTGGCAAAAAACCTGTGAGAAACAAAAAACGCCATTTCACTCAACTCAGCAAAATGGCGCTTATATTTTAAAATATTAAGTTCTTATAATGAACTTTTAAAATTCTTTTCAAAATCTTTCCAAGGTGTATTTTTATAAGCTTCACCACTAAAATAAGCCAATATTTTTTCGAATTTTTCTTTTACTAAATAGCCAGGAACTGTTTGAATTAATTGTTCCTCAGCAGTAAAAAAAGCAGTTGAAGGGTAACTTAATTTTCCATTCAAAATTGCTACTGCTAATTCGTGATATTTACTTCTACCTTTTTGTACAAACTTAAAAGTTCTCCCTTTAAAAGTAATATCTTCTTTTCCTTCTCCGTCCATCTTAACTGCATAATAATTATCATTAATATACTTAACGATTACTTCATTTTTATAAGTGGTAGCATCCATCCTTTTACACCATCCACACCAGTCTGTATATAAATCAATCATAATAGGCTTCGGATTCTTTTTATTTAATTCTAAAGCCTCCTCAAATGATAACCAATTAACTTCTTGTGCTTGCACTGAAATTGTAGAAAGAACAACAACAGCTAATAATACTAATTTTCTCATAATACATCTGTCTCAATAAGTATTCCAAATTTACAAAAAAACCTATCAAATTTTACTTTGATAGGTTGTAATATATTCTTAAAGTTGAAGTTGTTACTTTACTCCGTGCATTAATTTCTTAATAACTGGATACAACACTGCTGATAAAACAGCAAGCCCTAATGAAATAAATGTCAACAACCAGAAAAAACTACTTAAACCTTTTTCTTGCGCTATTGCCTCTGAAGACTCTGCAAATACACCTGCTAACTTCATTCCTATAGCAACCGCTAAATAATATACTCCAAACATAAATGCAATCATTCTTCCTGGAACCAATTTAGACACATAAGATAACGCTACTGGAGAAATACAAAGTTCACCCATAGTATGGAAAAGATATACTAAAACCAACCAAATCATACTCACAGAAGCTGTTTTTGCACCAACTGGTATTGTTGAAGAACCTATAGCAACACAAGCCATTCCTAATCCTAATAACCCCATTCCTATCGCCCATTTCATATTGGCATTAGGGTTATATTTACTCTCCCACCATTTAGAAAATAAGGGTGCCAAGGTAATAATGAATAATGAATTTAATATTCCAAACCAAGAAGCATCAACTTCTGCAACATCTTGACTAAACTTATCTACTAATCTATACATAGCAATAAACCATACAATTACAAAACTGAGTGCTAATACTATATTAGACCAAGAATATCTTTTAAAAGTCTTTTTAAATAATAAATATAATACCCAGGTAATAATTACTAGAGGTATAATAGTAATTAAAGCATCAATAATTTTAAATATCATAGCAGAATTTCCTTCTAGTATTCTATTAGTATAATCTTTAGCAAAGATTGTTAATGAACTTGGCGATTGTTCAAATACAGCCCAAAAGAAAATTGTCACAAAACAGAAAAACGTAACCGCTAACATTCTATCCCTAGTAATTCTCTCATATCTCGGTATTCTCATAACTAAGAGAGCTATAAAAATAATAAACGCTAAAATTATTGCGCATGTAGCACCAGATAAACCAAATACTTCAAATGGAAAAATATCATACTTCCCCTCAGAAATTTTTGAAATAGGATCATTAAATATCCATAAAAGACCTAGTAAAGAAGATAATCCAATTAATGCTTTTTCTAAACCAGTAAATGGATTTCTCTTATCTTTATCTTCGTTATTCTTTTTTGCTGTATCTAAAACTTCATCTAAAACGTCAACGTTTTTATTTTTAGCCTCAACTCCTATATTTCCAAAAATATCTTGAATTAACCAGAACTGTAACAATCCGAATAGCATAAATATTCCAGCTACTCCAAATCCCCAAGACCATCCTATTTTTTCTCCCAAGTATCCACATAATAAAATACCTAAAAAAGCTCCTGCATTTACCCCCATATAAAATATAGTATAAGCACCATCTTTCTTCTCAGGTTTTCCATTATACATTTCAGATATTATTGAGGTCATGTTAGGTTTAAAAAAACCACTACCAAATACTAATAAAGCTAAACCTGCATATATAAAAAAAGGAGTCTCAACAGCCATACAACCATGTCCTAGCGTCATTAATAGTGCTCCGACAACTACTGCTTTTCTAATTCCTATGACATTATCAGCAAAATAACCTCCTAAAAGAGTAGATAAATAAACTAAAGAAGTGTAAGTTCCAAAAATTGCATAAGCCCATTCTCTTGGCCATCCCCAACCTTCGTCCATTATGGAAGCTGTGAAAAACATCACAAGTAATGCTCTCATACCATAATATGAAAAACGCTCCCACATTTCTGTAAAGAAAAGAACAAACAACCCAGCAGGATGTCCTATAACTTTATCTTTGAATAAATTCTCTATATCTGTATTCATTTAATAAATTATTTGATGATTATTCTTAATGTATTCCTTTCATAAGTTTTTTTAACAAAGGCACTAAGCCCAACAAGACAACAGCACAACCAAGTACTACATATACTCCCCATTGAAGATAAACATCTACATAAGGACTTATTTGTTCTGCCATTGATGCGTTCTCTTTTAACTCTCCAACACTTATTAACTTACCTATTTCTGTAGCCATTTTATTACCTACTGAATAGGATAAAAACCAAGCCCCCATTGTAAAACCAACTATATGTGAAGGTGATAATTTAGTAATCATAGACAAGCCTACTGGAGATAAGCAAAGCTCTCCTAATGTATGGAATAAATACATGAAGATAATCGCCCATATTATAATTTTTTCTCCAGATGCCATTGCTGATTTTGCTCCTAAAACGATTATTAGAAATCCTAAAGCCAAAAGAACAAGAGAATAAACAAACTTTAAAGGTGTACTAGGCTCTGCTTTAAGTTTATTTAACTTCATCCATAACCAAGCAAAAACAGGAGCGAATATTATAATGAATAGAGCGTTTAAAGCCTGAAATTGCGAAGCAGGTATTTCTGATCCTCCTATTGTCCTATCAACAAACCTATCAGTAATTAATGTAAGTGTACCTCCTGCTTGCTCAAACAATGCCCAAAACATTGCGTGAAATATAAAAAGGATAAGTACAACCAGTAATCTTGAGCCATTTTCGTACTTTGAACTTAAATAAATCAAATAACCTAAAACCGCAACAGTAATTCCAGTTAAACCAACTTTAAAAACATTATCATAACTAAATAAGATAGCCCAAAGCGGAACTGCAATAAAACTAAGTGTAATTATTACTTTATTTAAGCTTAGTCCAGCAAATACACTCTGAGTATCATATTTTACATCAGGAACTAATCCTTTTTCTCCAAAATACTTTAAGTTTCTCCAAAAAACATATAGCCCTAAAAACATTCCGATTCCTGCTAATCCAAATCCCCAGTGCCAACCCACCGATTCACCTAAGTATCCACACGTCAAAGCTGAAAGAAATGCTCCTACATTTATTCCCATATAAAAAATATTGTATGCTGGATCTTTTCTTGGGTCATCTTGTTCATAAAATTTACCTAAAAAACTAGAAATATTTGGTTTAAAATAACCCGTTCCCACAACAATAAAAGAAAGGGCTACAAAAAAGAAAAATTCATTAGTCTCTGCTATTAATCCTTGAGCAGCTAATACAATGTGCCCTAAACTAATTAATACTCCTCCTAACAAAATTGATTTTCTAAAACCTAAAAATTTATCCGCCATCATACCTCCAATAATTGGACCTAAATATATAGACGCGGTATAAGTACCATAAATTGCTAAAGACTTTACATCTGCTTCTCCACTTGTTATCTGTTGAAACACAACTTTTACCATATATAAAGTTAGTAAAGCTCTCATTCCATAGTAGGAAAAACGCTCCCACATTTCGGCAAAAAAGCATACAAAAAGTGCTCTTGGGTGCATCTTGCTATTTGCTTTAATAACTAGTGGTATCCATATTAAACAGAAAACCCATCCAAAAATTATCAGTCCTAAAGAAAAATCCATTCGAAGTATTTTAGTAGTTGTTTGTTATTAGTTTTTAAGATTCTCTAGCACGAAGTTGGTTAGCTTCGTAAATAAATGCAATCTTGTATTCTTTCCTTTGTATATTCCGTGTGCTCTATCAGGATAAATGAACAAATCGAACTGCTTGTTGTTTTCAACTAAAGCATTTACCATTCTCATAGTATTTTGCACATGAACATTATCATCTCCCGAACCATGAACTAAAAGATACTTTCCTTTTAATTTATCCGCATGTGTAATTGGAGAATTTTCATCATATCCAGATGCATTTTCTTGTGGTGTTGTCATATAACGTTCAGTATATACTGTATCGTAAAAACGCCATGAAGTTACAGGTGCCACAGCAATTGCCATAGAGAATACATCATTCCCTTTTAAAATACAATTAGTACTCATAAAACCTCCGTAAGACCAACCCCAAATTCCAATTTTATTAGCATCAATATAAGGCTCTGTAGAGAAAAATTTAGCAGCAGCTATTTGATCCTCTACCTCATATTTACCCAATTCTTTTTGTGTAACTTTCTTAAAATCTCTTCCTTTTAAACCAGTACCTCTTCCATCAACACATGCAACGACAATTCCTTTCTGTGCTAACATTTGATGCCAATAATCATTGCTCGAATTCCAACGATTTGCTACTTGCTGAGAACCCGGACCTGAGTATTGGAACATCAATAATGGATATTTTTTGTTTGGATCAAAATCAGCAGGCTTTATAACCCACATGTTTAAATCATTACCATTAATTTTATACGTAAAGAATTCCTTCTTACTCATTTTATAACCTCCAACTTTTACTTGAAGTTCAAGATTATCTTTTAACGTCTTAATTTTAGTTCCTTGTCCGTCATATAAGGTATATGTTGGAACTTGTGTAGCAGAAGAATGTGTATTGATAAAATACTTCATGTTTTTACTAAATGAAGCATTACTATGTCCAGTTTTTGGTGTTAATAATTTCTTGTTAGAACCATCAATTCCAATAGTATAAACTCCTCTATTAATAGAACCATTTTCAACAGACTGATAAAACACCTTATTCGTAGTCTTATCTAATCCATAATATTTTGTTACTTCCCAGTTACCTTTTGTTATTTGGCTTTTTAAAGCTCCTGTTTTATCGTAATGATAAATATGATTGAAACCATCTTTTTCACTAGTCCAAATAAAACTATTATCATCTAAAAATGTTAAGTTATCCTGAACATCTACATAAGCAGAATCTTTTTCATTCAAAACTACTTTAGCGGCATTCGTCTTAGCGTCATAGAAATATAAATTCAAATCGTTTTGATGACGATTTAACGTAGTAACTGATAAAACCGTTGGCTCTTTCGTCCATTGAATTCTTGGAATGTATTCATAGTTTGAAAGATCAATTTTTTTCACGCTCTTATCTGATACTGTAAAAAGATTCAACGTAACTTTTGCATTCTTTTCTCCTGCTTTAGGGTATTTGAATGTATTCATTGAAGGATATAATTCATTTCCAGTTACATTCATTGAAAACTGAGCTACTTCACTTTCATTAAAACGTAAGAACGCAACATAATTACTATCTGCACTCCAATCAAAAGCTTTTACAAAAGCAAATTCCTCTTCATAAACCCAATCTGTAGTACCATTGATAATTGAGTTAAACTTACCGTCAGTAGTTACTTTAACTTCTCTATTTTCTTCTAAATTTCTTACATAAAGGTTATTTTCTTTAGCATATGCTACCTTCTTGCTATCTGGTGAAAAAGTAGGCTCCTGAATATCTTTACCTAATAAGGTTAATTCTTTGGTTTTAACATCATATACATAAAAAGTTCCTTTTGAAGAATGACGGTATACTTTTTTAAAGTCTGTTCCTAACAATAATTTTGTTTCATCATTGTTAAAAGAGTATGACGTAAAATAATCTAAGTTATATAGGTCTTTACTATCTACAATAGTTGCTACTTTTGACTGCGTTGCATAACTGTATTTATCAACAGAAGTACTTCTTGAAACTTGATCAAAATTTAAAACCGAATAGAAATCTCCATTCATCGGGTTTAAAGCATTCATACGATCGGCAGAGAATGTGCCTGTCCAAATTTCCTCTAAAGTTATTTCCTTTTTTACTTGTGAAGTGACTGTAATACAATTTCCTATAAACAGTACTGTTAAAATTGCTAATAAGCGTAATTTTCCCATCAAAAAAATGATTTATTTGATAATTTGATAAAACGACTGCCAAGTTTACGAAAAAATAATAAACTTTACAGTAATTTAACAGAAAAGTACGATATCTGGACCTCTTTTATTTGAAAGATTTATCTTTGTTTTCTCTAAAACAAGATGAATGTCGAAGATTATTTCTGGTTTTTCAAAACTAAGTAAAGAAGAGAAAATTGATTGGTTAGCTGAAAACTATTTTAACAGTCAACCTGAAATCATTCAAACTATAAAACAATATTGGAATGTAGATGAAAAATTACAACAACTTCATGATGATTTTATAGAAAATACTATCTCTAATTTTTACATGCCTTATGGTATTGCTCCGAACTTTCTTATCAATGGAAGAGAATATGTGGTTCCTATGGTAGTTGAAGAAAGCTCTGTTGTGGCAGCCGCTTCAAAAGTTGCTAAATATTGGAGTACTAGAGGTGGATTTAAAACCGAAGTAATTTCTACCACAAAAATTGGTCAAGTTCATTTTATCTATGCTGGGGCTAAAGCTGACCTTGAAGATTACTTTCAAAAAAACATAACTGAATTGCATGCTGCTACTGCATCCATAACTAAAAACATGGAAAAACGAGGCGGTGGAATTTTAGATATTCAACTAGTTGACAAAACTGAGAAATTAGCAGACTACTATCAACTTCATGTTACGTTTGAAACTAAAGATAGCATGGGGGCAAACTTTATCAATTCATGTTTAGAAGCAATCGCTAAGAAGTTTCAGAATGATGAGATTGAAATAATCATGAGTATACTTTCTAATTATGTTCCTGAATGTTTGGTTCGTGCTGAAGTAAGTTGTCCTATTGAAAAATTAGGAGGAGAAAATCCAGAAAAGTTTGCTTACAAGTTTGAGCAAGCTGTAAAAATTGCTGAGATAGAACCCTACAGAGCTGTAACACACAACAAAGGAATTATGAATGGAATTGATGCTGTTGTGTTAGCTACTGGAAATGATTTTAGAGCTATTGAATCTGGTGCACACGCCTATGCAGCCAGAAATGGAGAGTATACAAGTTTAACGCATTGTGAAGTAAAAGATGGCATTTTCAAATTCTGGATTGAAATTCCTTTAGCCTTAGGAACTGTTGGTGGTTTAACTGCTTTACATCCTATGGCAAAGCTTTCTTTAGACATGATGCAAAAACCTTCTGCCAGAACTTTAATGCAAATTATCGCCGCAGCTGGTTTAGCTCAAAATTTTGCTGCTTTACGTGCATTAACCACAAAAGGTATTCAGCATGGACATATGAAGATGCATTTAATGAACATTTTAAATCAGCATCATGCTACTCCAACAGAAAAAGATGAAGTAATCGCCTATTTTGAAAACAGAACTGTTTCGCATAGTGCTGTTGTAGAAAAATTGAATTCATTAAGAAAACCAACTGTGAATTGGGTTGATTATTCAAACGAAGAGGAAGTTAGAAATAAGCTACAATTGTTAACTAACGATTCTAAGCCTTCTTTTGGAAACATGAATGCTCAACAAATGATTGAACATTTAAGTGAAATCACTAAAATTCCGAACGGAAATTGGAAAATTGATGTTTTTGTAGATGAGGAAAAAGCAGCGAGAAGAAAACCTTTTTTAAAAACGGATAATGAAATACAAATTGGCTTTAAAGCTTCTTTCTTATCTGAAAATCCTGTTCCGTTACAATTTAGTTCAATACATGAAGCTATTGAAGATTTAATTAAACAAATCAGGTTATTTAAGGAAGTTTTTGAAAAGAACCCATCGAGAATAGTAACTCATCCTTTCTTTGGCGATTTAGATTATAACCTTTGGAAAAAATTCCAAGTAAAACATTTTACACATCATTTTAAACAGTTTGGATTGGCATAGGAGTATTGTGCTACAGGTGGCTGAGCGAAGTCGAAGCCCATTGTTAAATATCAAAAACAAAATGACTTAAACTTTGCCTATCTTACCATAAAAAATGAAAAAGATGAAAAGTGGATTTGTTTATATTTTGGAGTGCTGTGATGGAAGCTATTATACTGGTAGTACGATTAACATCGATAAAAGATTAATCGAACACCAACAGGGTAAAGGGGCTATTTATACTAAAAAAAGATTACCCGTTGAATTAGTATATCTTGAAAGCTTTGATTGCATTGAAAAAGCTTTTATAAAGAAAAACAAATTCAGGGTTGGAGTAGAAAGAAGAAATTAGCTCTAATTGAGAAAAATTACAATCTTCTATCTAAATTAGCTGAATGTAAAAATAAGTCTCATTATAAAAACAAATGATTTAATTTTACTTTAACTGGCTTCGACTTCGCTCAGCCTCCATAAAAAGAAATTTAACTAATTATAAAATTGAACAAATTCTACTCAAACGGAAAATTATTACTTACTGGTGAATATGTTGTTTTAGATGGGGCAACTTCTTTAGCTGTTCCTACAAAATACGGGCAAGATTTAGTTATCCAACCTATTGAAGAACCTGTTTTAGTTTGGGGAAGCTTTACCAATGAAGGGAATTGTTGGTTTGAAGCTCAATTCGGCTTACCGAAACTTCGCTTGACCTCAGCTTCTTTTAATTCTGATAATGAAGGAAGTTCAGAAACTATTGCGGAAACATTACAAACAATTTTACAAGAAGCCAGAAAACTAAATCCGAATTTCTTACAAATCGAAAAAGGCTTTATAGTAAAAACAAATTTGACATTTCCACAAGACTGGGGACTAGGAAGTTCTTCTACATTAATTAACAACATTGCTACATGGGCAAATGTAAATCCGTTTGACTTATTGTGGAATGCTTTTTCAGGGAGTGGTTATGATATTGCTTGTGCTAAATATAATTCTCCTATTTTCTATACATTAAAAGATAGTAAACCTATTATTTCAGAAGTTAACTTCTCTCCTACTTTTATAGACAATTTGTTTTTTGTGTATTTAAATCAGAAACAAAATAGTAGAGAAGGCATTAAGCGATACAGAGAAAAGAAACAACATATTGAAAAAGAGATTCAAAGAATTTCAGATCTTTCTAAAGAAATGGTTTTGGCAACTTCTTTATCTGACTTCGAGAATATTGTAGAGGAACACGAAAATATTATTGCTTCTATTGTTGAGTTGCCGAAAGTAAAAGAGCAATTATTTTCCGATTATTTTGGACAAGTTAAGAGTTTAGGAGCTTGGGGTGGTGATTTTGTATTAGCAACTGGAAATCAAGATTCACTTACCTATTTTAAACAAAAAGGATACACAACTGTCATTCCTTATAAAAACATGATTTTATGAGTAAAGTTGTAATTATTGGAGGTGGTGCCGCAGGTTTTTTCACAGCGATTAATGCGAAGGAATTAAATCCTGAATTGGACATTACAATTCTTGAAAAAGGAAAAGATGTTTTACAAAAAGTAAAAATATCTGGAGGTGGGCGTTGTAACGTTACTCATGCTTGCTTTGAACCTAAAGAATTGACAAAGTTTTATCCTAGAGGCCAAAAAGAATTACTAGGACCGTTTCATCAATTTATGACGGGTGATACTTTTGAATGGTTTGAAAACAAGGGTGTTCCTTTAAAAATCGAAGCAGATAATAGAGTTTTTCCAGAGGCAAATACATCACAAGCCATTATTGATTGTTTCCAAAAAGAAATTAAGCGTCTTAGCATTAAAGTACTTACAGGAAAAGGTGTTACTACTTTTTATTCTGAAAATGAAAAATGGGTTATCAAAACTAAAGACGAGGAGTTTATTGCTGATAAATTAGTAATTGCGGCTGGAAGCAGTAAAAAGATTTGGGATATTTCAAAAGAATTGAATCATACTATTATTCCAACAGTTCCTTCTTTATTCACATTTAATATAAAAGATGATCGAATTAAAGATTTAGGTGGTGTTTCTGTACCCAATGCAACAGTAAAAATTAACGGCACAAAATTAGAAAATAATGGTCCATTATTAATTACACACTGGGGAATGAGTGGGCCTGCTGTTTTAAAGCTTTCAGCCTTTGGAGCACGGATTTTAGCTGATAAAAACTACAAATACTCAGTTAGTGTTAATTGGTTATCTAAATCAGAAGAAGAAATTACCGAGACTCTTTTAGACTTAAAGAAAGTAAATGCTCGTAAGCAAATTGGATTAAAATCTCCTTTCGCCGAAATACCTCGTCGTTTGTGGGAACGTCTAATTATTGGTAGTTCAATTAGTTTACAACAAAACTGGGCAGATATTAGTAAAAATCAGCTTATAGCTTTAGCGCAACAACTTACTGGTGCTACTTTTAATGCAGATGGAAAATCGACTTTTAAGGAAGAGTTTGTTACTGCAGGAGGTATAGATTTAAAAGAAATTAATTTTAAACGTTTTGAAAGTAAGCTTCATAAGAATTTATTTTATGTTGGTGAAATCCTAAATATTGATGCCGTAACGGGTGGGTTTAACTTTCAGAACGCTTGGACAGGTGGCTGGATTTGCGCTAACGCAATTGCAGAGAAAGAGTAAAGAGTAAAGAGTAAAGAGTAAAGAGTAAAGAGTAAAGAGTAAAGAGTAAAGAGTAAAGAGTAAAGAGTAAAGAGTAAAGAAAATTACTAATTTTTATAATCTTCTTTACTCTTTTTAAATAACGTCTAATTGTAGACTTTAGATTGAATACTGAATACTAAAAATTACTCCTCTTCGTCAGATTCGTAACCGTTAAAAACCATAGTATAGCCGTATTCTTTAGCTTCATCATAGAACTCACGGTTTTCTTTGTCTAAATCTTTCTCATCGTCGATTTCAAAAAATTCATCATCTACGGCTTCTACTTTCCATCCTTCTTCTTCAGTGTAATATTTTGCTAACTGAATGGCTCCTTCAGCGTCTGCATAATCGATATAAACACTTACAAAAGCTCCAACAACTTTATTGTAATATTCTGACCCTTTCTTTGGTTTTGCTTGTAAATTAATTAAATACATAATAATTAAGTTTTATTCATTAATAACTCATTACTGTTCCATAATACAGTAATTGATAAGTTTTGACATCTAACAACAAATAGTTCATAGACATCATTATTCCGTAATTTGATTTATCATAAAACAACTGCTCGAAATACGAAATTTTATTTCCATCATGATCATAATATTCTCCATTGGTTTTAAAATGATCTTCATAAAAATTTTCTAACTGTGATAATCTATGCACATTTACCTGTGCTGATATGGTGTACAAACTATCAATTTTTACTTTTAACTGATTGCCTCTTTTAGTTAAGTTTCCGTTATTTTTAAACAGTATTTTTTTATAGAAATCTTCATCTAGCAAATTGTATAAGACACGTTCAGAATTCACTTCTTCTTGTGTATTCACTATAAACTTTGATAAATTATTAGACAATCTATTCAGCTCTGCGATTCGTACTCTTGTTTTCTGAAACATTAAAGGTTTTTCATCTGCCTGCCTTTCAAAAAAAGCTGTTCTTCCCTCTATAATATCATCACTAACACGAATTGATCTTTCTAATGATTTATGAGCATAGTAGGTAGAAAAATTATGCTGTGCGAAACTATTTAAACAAATAAAGACAGCAAATAAAATTGATTTTTTAAACATTCATTTTATAATTATTTTACAAAATACAATAATTTAACGATTTAAAAATTAGAGCAAATTTAAAACCCTATGAAAAATTAATCTGCCAATTCTCCTCTATGAGGTTTTAAGGCATCTCTAAATATTTTCATTTTTGATTCATCAACAATAATAAATGCAATTGTAAACATTTCATTTAATTGATTATGGGCTACTTCATGATAATTTAAACTTTGTATTTGAGCAAACTCTTTTAAATGTATGCAATGATGTTTAGCTGTCTCTAAAGCATCCGGACCTTTGAAATCCCAAATCAATTTAATCTTACGTTCCATAACGCAAAAATACCCAATTCATTTCTGAACTGGGTAGTGTTTTTATTGTTTTGATTGACTTTATTTTTTCTTTACTGCTAAACCTATTATAAACAATCTACCTACTAAAAAAACGAACATCCCAAATGATGGAGATAAGAGTCCTATTTTTAAGCCTCCGGCCAACATAGGTGTTGCTATGTTTTTACTTGTATCGGTCATCGCATCGAAAGCATTAATTAAACCTAGCATCATTCCTAAAAAACCCCAAACTAAGGCAAATAAACTTACATGGCTTAATAGTTCTTTTAACTTTCCTGATTCATCTCCTTTTTTCAAAGCAATTACACCAATACCAATACAAGTTAATAACATCAAAAATATTGGATACATAAATGTAGGACCTCCTTCGTTCATTATTCTGAAAATCCCAGCTAAAAATAAAAAGTTCATAGTATTATGTTTTTAAAATTAATATGCTTCAAAAGTAGGATTGACATTTGCTGCTTTTATTTCATTTCGATGGATAACAAATCTAACAATAAACTTTACATGATTAATGAGACTTTTGACAAATACGTTGAAAACCCTCCTATTCCTGAATTTCATCGCAAGTATTGTTTTTATTAACTCAAAAAATCTAATATTGCAATGATGGAGCACTTGAAAATATATGGCAAACTGTTAATGCAACTCATAATACATTTAGTATTTTGGATTGGCATTTACTTTTTCTTTACCTATTATCTAGGTTATGGAAGCTCGAACACAACTTATATAAATAATTTTACATTCTACTTAATGCCCGTAACCATTTCTTTAGGTTACTTTTTCTTTTATCTACTGATTCCAAAATATTTATTTGTCAAAAAGCATTTTCTTTTTGCTTTATATTCTATTTATACTTTTATTATTTCTTTCTTTTTTATAGTGTTATCTATATTTTACGGAATGGTTTTTTCAGATCATTTGGCTATTGAAGATAAAACACCGCTAACCAAAACGGTTCCTTATATTATTTTCGGAGTCTATTTTGTTGTCCTCATTGTTATTGTTTTAGGTTTTTTAATCAATAATTATAAAGCTACACTTAAGAGTGAGGATTTGAGGAATAAATTTCTTGAGGCACAACTTCAACTAAAAGAACAAGAACTGAAGTATTTAAAGATGCAAATCCATCCACATTTTTTATTTAATACGCTCAATACTTTATATGGATTTGCTTTGAAAAAATCTGAGAAAACACCTGATGTAATCTTAAAACTTTCTGGTTTGTTGGATTATATTTTATATCAAGTTAATAAGCCTACCGTTTTATTAGACGATGAAATTGAACATATAAAAAATTATATTTCTTTAGAAAAAATTCGTTTCCAAGAGAACTTGAATATTCAGTTCAATCAAAATAATAGTAATAAAAGTATTTTAGTTCCTCCGATGCTATTGTTACCATTTGTTGAAAACGCCTTTAAACATGGCGCAAGAGTAAATGGAATTTTATCTATTGCAATTACTATTCAAACGAAAGATAATTACTTGTTATTTAGTTGTGAAAATTCAAGAAAACCTAATGAATCTAAAAAAAGTGGTATTGGGCTAACGAATATTCATGAACGATTAAAAATGCTTTTTGAACATAATTTTACCTTAAAAATATCTGAAGAGAAAGAACATTTTAAAACATTTCTAAAAATCCCTATCAATGATGAACAACCTGTATAATTGCGTTATTGTTGACGATGAACCTATTGCTAGGGAAATCATTGAAAGCTTTGTACATAAAACTCCAAACTTAGTGTTATTAGGTAGTTTTCAAAATGCTGTTGAAGCACTGAATTTTTCGAAAAAAGAAGATGTAGATCTATATTTTTTAGACATTAACATGCCTGAAATAAATGGGTTAAGTTTGGCTAAAATCATTGATAAAAATACGCATATAATTTTTACTACTGCTTACAGAGATTATGCCATAGACGGTTTTAATTTAAATGTGGTAGATTATCTTTTAAAACCCATAGCTTTTGATCGATTTTTACAAGCAATAGAAAAAATACCAAAGAAAACTCAACATAAAATCGTTGTTGAAAATTCAGAATTTAAAAACGATTTTCTCTTTGTTCGATCTGAAAGAAAAATGATAAAAATTTCTTTCAATGATATTCTTTATATCGAAAGTTTAAGTGATTATATCAAAATTCATCTTGATGATCAAATCATTGTAACACGCGAAACAATTAGTAACATCAATACAAAATTACCTCAGCATCTTTTTTTAAGAATCCATAGATCCTATATTGTTTCTATTCTTAAGATTCATTCATATACAAATGAATTTATTGAAGTTTCTAATACTGCTTTACCTATCAGTAGAAGTTATAAAGAAACAGTATTACAAAAATTAGCGGAAATGTAACCTAAGCTATATCTTTACAAAAAATTTGGAATCTTGAACACTACAGACTTTACTTTTAAAGGCACTACAGAAACTATTGAAAAAGCTTCTTTTACTTGGCAAACACCTAGTAACATTGCCTTAGTAAAATATTGGGGTAAAAGCGAACCTCAACTACCTAAAAATGCATCAATTAGTTTTACACTAAATAATTGTCATACTACCACCAAAATAGAGTTTAGCAGAATTAAAAAAAGCAACGAACCTAAATTCGAATTGTATTTTGAAGGTAAAAAGAAGGACGATTTTAAACCAAAAATTGCAAAGTTTTTTGATAGAATAAAAGAGTACTGCTCGTACATTTTCGAATTTGAAATGATCATAAGCTCTGAAAATTCTTTTCCTCATAGTAGTGGAATAGCTTCTTCAGCAAGTGGTATGAGTGCAATAGCAATGTGTTTATTAAGCTTAGAAAAAGCATTAAACCCAAACATGACAGATGAATACCTTAATCAGAAAGCTTCTTTTTTAGCTAGACTTGGTTCTGGTAGTGCTAGTAGAAGTATAGAAGGCCCCTTAGTGGTTTGGGGAGCTCATCCAGAAATAGAAGGAAGTTCAGATTTATTTGGTGTTAAGTTTCCTTATCATGTGCATAAAATATTTCAAAACTATCAAGACACTATTTTATTAGTTGATAAAGGAGAAAAACAAGTTTCTAGTACAGTTGGGCATAACCTTATGCATAATCATCCGTATGCTGAGAACAGATTTAAACAAGCTAATGAAAACCTTAGTAAACTCTCAAAAATCTTACAAACTGGAGACATTAAAGAGTTTATTAATTTAGTTGAAAGCGAAGCATTAACACTACATGCAATGATGCTAACTAGTAACCCATATTTCATTTTAATGAAACCTAATACATTAAATATTATCAATGAAATTTGGAAGTACCGAAGAGACAACAACAGTAATGTTTGTTTTACTCTTGACGCTGGAGCTAACGTACACATGTTGTATCCTGAACATGAGAAAGAAGAGATTAAAAAACTAATAGACAGCACGTTAAAAAACTATTGTCAAAAAAATCATTATATTTGTGATAGTACCAGTTTAGGTGCAAAAAATATATAACCTAATACTCCCCTACATTATGAAAAAAGTTACACAAATTTTAGCCTTTTTCTTTATAATGTTTGTTGCTACTTCAGGTTTTGCTCAAAAAACTATTTGGTTTGATGAAAACTGGCAAGAAACTACCAAAGAAAAAAGCTCGTATTACAGACCTCAACCAAAAAAGGTTAAAAGTGGGTATTGGATAGTTGATTATTTTAAAAATGGTCAAGTTCAAATGGAAGGTTACAGCACTGTTAACGAACCTAATAAAGAACAATTTGATGGTTTAGTTACGTATTATCATCAAAACGGAAAGCCATCACACAAAGCAAACTACAAAAACGGTAAGCTTGAAGGAGTTCGAAAAGTTTTTTATGAAACTGGTGAATTGAAAGAGCAAGGACGTTATAAAGATGGTAAACGCCAAGGAATTTGGAAAATCTTTTACAAAAACGGAAAAATTAAAACCAAAGGAAAATACAAAGAAAATGAAAAGGTTGGTGTTTGGAAAACCTTTTATAAAAATGAGTATTAAGAAATTAAGTAAAATATACTTATCTTTGTATTACAAACTTGAAAAATAGATGAGAGGACCTCTTTTTTATGCTAAAATTCTACTTTTTGGCGAGTATGGAATCATTAAAGATTCTAAAGGTTTAGCTATTCCTTTTAATTCTTACAAAGGAGCTTTAAAAACAGCTCAAAATTTAACAGGAGAAGCTAAAAAGTCTAACGAAAATCTAAAATCATTTTACAACTATCTTACAAATTTAGATTCTAGTTTAGTTTCATTTAATTTAGAAAGTTTTCAAGAAGATATTTCTTCTGGAATGTATTTTGATTCTTCTATTCCGCAAGGTTATGGTGTAGGAAGTTCTGGTGCTTTAGTAGCTTCTATCTATGATAAATATGCTAACGATAAAATCACCGTGCTAGAAAACCTAACTAGAGATAAGCTTGTTAAGTTAAAAGAAATTTTTTCCGTAATGGAATCTTTCTTTCATGGTAAAAGTTCAGGTTTAGATCCACTCAATTCATATTTAAGCATTCCTATTTTAATAAACTCTAAAGAAAATATAGAGGCGACAGGAATACCTTCTCAAAAAGAAGGAAAAGGTGCTGTTTTCTTATTAGATTCTGAACAAGTTGGTGAAACTGAACCGATGGTTTCCATTTTCATGAACAAAATGAAGAATGAAGGTTTCCGCAAAATGCTAAGCGAAGAGTTTGTTACCTATACAGATGCTTGTATCGAAGATTTCCTTAAAGGAAATGTTACTTCTTTATTTGGAAACGTTAAAAAACTTTCAAAAGTAGTTTTAGCTAATTTTAAACCTATGATTCCTAATGCTTTTCATAAAGTTTGGGAAAAAGGAATTCAAACCAACGATTACTACTTAAAACTTTGTGGTTCTGGCGGTGGAGGATACATTTTAGGATTTACAGAAGATTTTGAAAAAGCAAAACAAAGCTTAAAGAACTACAAATTAGAAATTGTGTACCGATTTTAATCTATGAGTTTTTTTTCCTCAAACAACAAACTAGCTTTAAAATTTCTTAGCTTATTTTCTGTAGTTAGAGGTTACAATATATTAGTTTTAATAGCTGCTCAATATTTGGCAGCTATATTTGTTTTCTCAGATCAAAGAACACTTTTCCCAATACTTTTTGATTGGCATTTAATGTATTTAGTACTTGCAACTGTTAGTGTTGTTGCTGCTGGATATATTATCAATAATTTTTACGATGTAAAGGCTGACAGAATTAACAGACCTTTAAAAACGGGGTTAGATGCTCAAATTAAACAAGAAACTAAACTTTCTCTTTATTTTTTATTAAATTTTATCGGGTTTGCATTTGGCTGGTTAGTGTCGTGGAGGGCCGCTTTTTTCTTTGCTTTGTATATTTTTAGTATTTGGTTTTATTCTCATAAACTAAAAAAATATCCCCTAATAGGTTTAATTTCCGCAACCACTTTAACAATTCTACCTTTTTTTGTGGTGTTTGTACATTTCAAAAATTTCTCAACCATTATTTTTATACATGCCATTTTTTTATTCTTAGTGATAATGGTACGAGAATTAATTAAGGATTTGGAGAATATTAAAGGCGCCTTAGTAAATAACTACAAAACATTTCCTGTTGCTTATGGCGAAAAAAGAACTAAGCAACTTATCGCTTTACTAATTTCACTTGCTTTTATACCTACCGTCATACTTTTTAGCTATCCAGATATAGCACACATGAAATATTACTTTTATTTCGCCTCTGCTATTCTTGTTTTTATGGCTTTTTTTATTTTCAAAGCTGTTGGTAAAAAACAATATCAATTATTACACAACGTGCTCAAAATACTATTATTAATAGGCGTATTTAGTTTATTATTGATTGACAAATCAATACTTCTAGATAAAATAGTAGATGTGTTGGATTAAAAAATCCCGAGTTATGCAACTCAGGATTTTACTATCAAAAAACTTTAAAAATAACATTAAAAACCATCACCTGGAGCTTCAGGAGAAGCAGCTTGCGCTCTCTTAGGATTCAATAACATATAAGTTCCTAAAGCAGTTAATGCGCTATATTTACCATAATTGCCTAACCTTTTTAAAGCTTCTTTTCGAGTGATATTTGTTTCTTTCTTTTGATTATTCATTTCTTTGTAAATTGTTATAGAACTATCTTTTTTGTAACTCTTTTATTATTCATCACCAAATTAACTATATAAACACCATGAGTCTTATTTGAAAAACTTACTGTGTTATTTACAGGGTTAATTTTTTCATGACTTACTAGCTTTCCTTCAATATTATAAATAAAAACTTCTCCTTTTTCATCCAATCCATTTATTAATAAGTGATTTGAATCTGTTTTGATGATTTTTACTCCTTCTTCATTTAGATTATTATCATCAGATAAAGTTTTTGATACCGTATGTAAGAAAAAACGATTACTTCCCTCCTCTTCCGACACTAACATTGTTTTATAAACTGACTCAGGTTTTGACACATCAACAAATACATTTTTCAATGTGTCTTCCAATAACAATACTGTTCCTTCTGTTAAATTAGCACTTAGAGCACTAATTGTAATTTCTTCTCCTACCTGTACTTTTAAACCAATAGCAATTTTCCCTCCGTATAGTTCACTTTCTGGTAAACATTGAATGGTTAAAGGTGTTCTCATAGTATCACTTTCGATAGATGAATAAACAGAGAATGATTCTTCCTTAGCATTGAAAAGACCAGCATCATAACCTACATCCAATCCTTTAGTTGAATTTTCTAAATACTTAATGATTGTCTTTTTTCTTTTCTCTCCACCTTCTACAATTAAAGAAATTTCAACTGCAGTATTTTGTGTTCTACTAGAAATAGCTTCAGGAAGATGTACTAAGGAACTACTTTTAAATGCTACTTGTTCAACAGGATTAGCAACTTTCACAAAGAAGCCTTCAATTGGTTCAATATAATTATCTCTTGTAGCCTTATTTACTACATCATAAGAATTTGTATTTGGATTCCAGAAATACAACGCAGCATAAGCAGGATCTAACTTAGACTCATTCATTTCTAAAAAACTACTTCCATCTGAACTATTATTCGCTGGTATAGGAGCGAGATAAGGATTACCGATTAAGTTCCAGCCATTTTCCGAACCATTCATAACAGTTATATTATAATCTTTCACCAAAAACTCTGAATCAATATTACTTTGGAATTTTCTTAAATACATGCTTGAATTAGAGGTCATTTTTGTTGCAAAACCAACTCCAGGTTGTAATATATCTTGAGATGTTGAACTTAAGTAACGCCAACCACCGTTTATGGAACTTGAATTATCATAAACTGCTAAACCTTTATTGGTTCCTGTACCTGTCGCCAAGGTAGAATTAGAAATCACACTTTGAGCAACAATATCATCACCAGGCAATGCTACTAAGTACCAGTTATCAGGATGTAAATCATATCCTTTATAGGTATTTTTATTCAAAATATACGTTCCTGTCCCAGTTGCTTTTGTCGTAATTAATGAGCCAGAAGAATTAAAATTGATAGCACCTGTATTTACGTACTTATCTGTTATGGTTAATTTCCCGTTTAAGGTTATATATCCACTACTGATAATTTTTTCTACCTCTACAACATCATCTTTATTAATTGTGATATTAGAAGCACTAGGAATTTCTACTACTTCTCCTGATGAGGGAACATGACCCAAACTCCAGTTTGCTGCATCGTTCCAATTTCCAGTTACATTGTCGTCAAAACGATTTAAAGTATCGTCAAAATTTGTACAACTCTCACGGAAAGTAACTATATCATCAATATTGATCCAATTAGCTTTACTGTAAATTACATCATCAACCTCAACACAATATAAATTTGGGTTATTTGTAATATAAAAACTGCTAACATTTATATTGTTTCCGTTCTTAATAGTAAGGCTCTCTAGATTATTATTCACAGCACCTAAGCTTGTTAACATAGTGTTTTGGGATAAATCTAAATTAGAAATATTATTATTACTAATCTGTAAAAGTTTCAATGTAACATTATTAGAGACATCAATAGAATTCAGATTATTATTGTTAATATGCACATACTCTAAACTTGTGTTATTAGTTAGATTTATTCCTGAAAGACTATTTTCTATCGCATAGAGATACTTCAAAAGAGTATTATTACTAATATCTACAGAAGTTAAATTATTACCCTCAAAATTAAGGTTTTCTAATTTTGTGTTTTTTGTTACATCAATACTTGTTAACTGATTATACCAAACACCTAAGCTCTTTAATTCCAAACAATTTGTTACATCAATACTAGTCAACTCATTAGAAAAAGCGTCAACGACTTTTAATTTTATATTACTAGACAAATCCAAACCTGTTAACTCATTATGATAAATGTGTAATTCTAACAATTCAGTGTTGCTACTTAAATCAATACTAGAAATATTATTATAATTTAAGAAATTTCAAAGAAGTATTATTACTTAAATCAACTGACGCTAATTTGTTTTGAGTAGCATCCAATATCTCTAATGACGAAAATGCTTCTATCCCAGTTAAATCAGTTATATTTTTCCCTGAAACATTTAATGAATATAGCGTAGCAATTTGTTCTGTTTCCACTTTACCGTCTAACAAAGAATCTAGACCTAAATTTATTAAAGCCTGTTCAAAATTAGAGTCTGGTATTTGAGTGTATACTATTGTACAATCCTCTTTAAACTGCGCTGTATTATCTTTAAAATTTGTCCATTTCAACAAACTATAATTAGCATCATCAACCTGTATACAGGTTAAATCAGGATTCTTTTTTACCGAAAAAGTTATAAAATTAGTATTGTTTCCATTCTTTAAATTTAAACTAGTTAATGCATTTTCGTCTGCAACAAAATATTTTAATGAAGTTGCCATACTTAAATCAATAACCTCTAATTTATTACTATTAGCATAAAAAGATTCAAGCGCTACACTACTACTTAAATCTAAAGCAGAAATATTATTTGCTGAAATTGACAAATATATTAAAGCTGAATTATTACTAAGATTAACATTCGTTAATTCATTATTGTATGCAACAAGATTAATCAAATTAGTATTATTACTTAAATCTAAACTTGTAATTTTATTATTAAAAATTGATAAATACTCAATACTTGTAAAATCCTCAATACCAGATAAATCAATTATATTTTTACCAACAACATTAAGTGATTTTAAAGAGGTGATGTTAGAAGTAACCACATAATTATCAAGTACATCATCATACCCTAAATCAATTAAAGCTTGTTCAAAATTATCATCAGGCACATACGTCTTAGGAGAACAATCAGTATTATAAGTTGCCGTATTATCTTTAACCCATGTATATGGTCTATTATTAGTAATATAATCCACTTTAATACAAGTTAAATCAGGATTATTAGTTACTGCAAAATGTGTAATTATTCCATTATTTCCATTCTTAATATTTACCTCCGTAAACTGATTGTTTTCTATCCAAACTGCAATCAATTTATTGTTTAATGACAAGTCCATTGATTTTAACTGATTCCATTGCGCATAAAAATATTGTAGTTGTATATTCTTTGAAAGATCAAGACTTGTAAGTTGATTATGCCCCAATTTTAAACTGTAAATTTTTGTATTCTTAGACAAGTCAATATCTGTTATTTGATTATTATCTAAGAAAAGCACCTCCAAATTCACATTGCTTGTAACATCCACGTTAGTAAACTGATTTTCGTAAGCATCCAATCGCTTTAAAGCTGTATTCGACGATAAATTAATCGTAGTTAATACATTATTATGTAAAAAAGTTGCTGTAAAGAAGTAAAACTTTCTATACCTGTTAAATCTTGTATTCCTTTATTTGATATTTGTAAACTAGTAACGTTAGTTATATTACTTGTCAACACATAATCATCAAGCACATTGTCGTACCCTAGGTCAATTAAGGCTTGTTCAAAATTATCATCTGGCACATACGTGTTTTGCGCCCAAAAACTAATGCTTAAAAAGCAACTAAGAATAAGTAATTTGTTTCTCATTATTAAAAATTTTGGCAAAAGTATTCTTCGATTACCACAACCATTTCACCCATTTTGGGTGATTTTATACTTTTTAAAAAAATATTTTACTTATTGAAATATTTAAAACACAAATAAATAGCTCATTTCTCAAAACGAGAAAAAATATTTTGAAAACCATAAAAATTAAACACTTTAACTAATTGCGTAAGAAATAATTAATGTAATTTTGCAAATTCAAAATTTTATAAAATGAATAAAAATAACTCGTCGAGAGGACGACAAGCTGGCGGTAACAGCAATCCTCGCAATAAAAAATCGTTTCAACCTAGAAAGAGCAAACCTTCTAACACTTCTAATAATACAAAAAAAGAAGAATCAGGAACTAGATTAAACAAATTTATAGCTAACGCTGGTATTTGTTCTCGAAGAGAAGCAGACACTTACATCGAACACGGAAGTGTAACTGTAAACGGAAAACTTGTTACTGAAATGGGATATAAGGTTCAGTCTGATGATGAAGTTCGTTTTGATGGTTCTTTAATCTCTTTAGAACAAAAAAAGTACATTCTTCTTAACAAGCCTAAGAATTACATTACTACAATGGAAGATGATAGAGGAAGAAAAACTGTAATGGAGTTAATAGGTAATGCGACCAAAGAACGTATCTATCCGGTTGGAAGATTAGACAGAAACACTACTGGGTTATTGCTTTTCACTAATGATGGTGAAATGGCTAAGAAACTAACTCACCCTAAACATAATGTTAGAAAATTGTACCACGCTTCTTTAGACAAAAAATTATCATTAACAGATTTAGAAAAACTAAGAGGAGATGTTGTAATTGAAGGAAAAAGAGTATTCATCGATGCTGTTTCTTATGTTGAAGGTGAAAAGAAAACTGAAGTAGGTATTGAAATTCATTCTGGTAGAAATAGAATTGTTAGAAAAATATTTGATCATTTCGGTTACCATGTAACTAAATTAGACCGTGTGGTATTTGCCGGCTTAACAAAAAAGAATTTACCGAGAGGAAGATATAGAGAATTAACTCAACTAGAAATTAATAATTTAAAAATGCTTTAAAATTGGTTATAGAAAATTTAACATCTAAAATTGATTTAATCATAGCTTCTCAAAATTCTAGAGAAGAAAAATTACAAGAGATTTGTAATTATTTAAAATCAGAGGTACCTTATTATGATTGGGTAGGTTTTTATTTTAAAAATGGTGATAAAGAGGAATTAAAATTAGCTCAATATGCCGGAGAAGAAACCGAACACACAATTATTCCTTTTGGAAAAGGTATTTGTGGTCAAGTAGCTGTTAGTAATGAGAACTTTGTTGTTCAAGATGTTTCTGAACAGGATAATTATATTTCATGTGGTTGGAAAGTAAAATCTGAAATTGTAATCCCTATTTTTATGAATGGCGAAAACATAGGTCAGATAGATATTGATTCTCATACGTTGAACCCTTTTTCAGAGGAGGATGAACGACTTTTAGAATACATATGTAAAGAAATAACAGTTTTTTTGTAAAAATTTTCGTAAATACTTGTATATTAAGTTTTTTTCCATATTTTCGTAAAAGTTATTAACAATTTTTACTAATCATTAAATCCCCTAACGATGAGTAAGCACATCCCTAATTATGAAGGTTTGGGCTCGAATGGCCAGACTGAAAAGTTGACTTTACTGGAAAAATTAGCTCTATGGGTTCGTGATTTCCTAGAAAACGCAGAATAAAAAGTCAATAAAAAAATTTAAAATCGGAAAAACTTAAAGTTATCAACAAGTTTTTCCGATTTTTTTTGTCATTAAAACCTCCTGTAAACGTCGAATAAATTCATACTTTTAGTATTTTTGCACGCTCAATAACAACACAACACACACAATGAGCAACACTAAAAAAATTCAATCTGCACTTATTTCAGTTTTTCATAAAGATGGTTTAGAGCCAATTGTAAGAAAATTAAACGACTTAAATGTTACTATTTATTCTACAGGAGGAACTGAAAAATTCATTCAAGATTTAGGAATTAACGTAATACCTGTTGAATCAGTTACAGATTATCCATCTATTTTAGGTGGACGTGTAAAAACATTACACCCTAAAGTGTTTGGAGGAATTTTAAATCGTCAAGATAACGAAGGAGATATTGCTCAATTAGAAGAATTTAATATTCCTCAAATCGACTTAGTTATAGTTGATTTATATCCTTTTGAAAAAACAGTAGCTTCAGGTGCTTCTGAACAAGATATCATCGAGAAAATTGACATCGGAGGAATTTCATTAATAAGAGCTGCAGCTAAAAACTTTAAAGACACCTGTATTGTTTCTTCTATGGAACAATATGAAGGATTCTTAGAGTTGATTTCAGAATATAATGGTGAAACAACTATTGCTGACAGAAAAAAATTAGCTGCTATGGCTTTCAATATTTCATCACATTACGACACAGCAATTTTCAACTACTTCAACGAAGAAGAGATAGTTTATAAAGCTAGTGAAACCACTTCTAAAACACTTAGATATGGAGAAAATCCTCATCAAAAAGGATATTTCTTTGGTGATTTAGATGCTATGTTTGATAAACTTCATGGAAAAGAATTAAGTTACAACAATCTTTTGGATGTTGACGCCGCGGTTAATTTAATTAATGAATTCAAAGGAGAAGCTCCAACATTTGCTATTTTAAAACACAACAACGCATGTGGTTTTGCTCAAAGAGATACAGTTTATCAAGCTTATGTAGATGCTTTAGCTGGTGACCCAGTTTCTGCGTTCGGAGGAATTTTAATTACTAACACCACAATTGACAAAGCTACAGCTGAAGAAATTCATAAATTATTCTGTGAAGTTGTTATTGCTCCGTCTTATAATGATGATGCTTTAGAAATCCTTAAAGGAAAAAAGAACAGAATTTTATTGGTTCAAAAAGAAGTAAACTTACCTGAACAAACTGTTAGAACTGCTTTAAACGGTGTTTTAGTTCAAGACAAAGACAATAAAACTGATAGTATTTCAGATTTATCATATCCAACAACAACTAAACCAACCGAAGAACAAATAGAAGATTTACTTTTTGCTTCTAAAATTTGTAAGCATACAAAATCAAATACAATTGTTTTAGCTAAAAATAAGCAGTTATGTGCTAGTGGAACAGGACAAACAAGTCGTGTTGATGCTTTAAGACAAGCTATTGAAAAAGCTAAAAATTTTAATTTTGATTTAAACGGAGCTGTAATGGCAAGTGATGCATTTTTTCCTTTTCCTGATTGTGTTGAAATAGCTGACAATGCTGGAATTAAAAGCGTTATACAACCAGGAGGTTCTATAAAAGACGAATTAAGTATTGATTATTGTAACAATAATAATATTTCAATGGCGTTTACTGGAACAAGACACTTTAAACATTAATGTTTAAGGGAGGCTTTCTTTAATTTTTTTTGTTAGATTTGTGAGAATACATTGTTGAATCACACTTTAAATATTTTTTATGGGTTTTTTTGATTTCTTGACGGAGGAAATCGCAATCGATTTAGGAACTGCGAACACTTTGATTATACATGATGGTAAAGTTGTAATCGATAGCCCTTCCATAGTAGCCAGAGATAGAACTACTGGAAAAATAATTGCTACGGGGAAGGAAGCTCGCAAAATGCAAGGTAAAACTCACGAAAATATTAAAACTATACGTCCATTAAAAGACGGTGTAATTGCTGATTTCCAAGCATCAGAAGAAATGATAAAAGAATTTGTAAAGCAAATTCCTTCTATCAGAAAAAAAATCTTCCCTCCTTCTTTAAGAATGGTAATTTGTATTCCTTCTGGAATTACTGAAGTAGAAAAACGTGCCGTAATTGATTCTGCTCGCCATATGAATGCCAAAGACATCTATCTTATTTATGAACCAATGGCTGCTGCTATTGGTGTGGGTGTTGACATTATGGAACCAAAAGGAAATATGATTATTGATATAGGTGGTGGTACAACAGAAATTGCAGTTATTGCGTTGGCTGGTATTGTATGTGATCAATCTGTAAAAGTTGCTGGAGATTTATTCACTAGTGACATTATGTATTACATGAGAACTCAGCACAACCTTTATGTTGGTGAAACTACTGCTGAAAAAATGAAAATTCAAATTGGTGCAGCTACAGAAGATTTAGAAGATGCTCCAGAAGATATGATGGTTCAAGGTAGAGACTTGTTAAGTGGAAAACCTAAGCAAGTTCAAGTTTCTTATCGTGAAATGGCTAAAGCGTTAGACAAATCTATCTTAAGAATTGAAGATGCTGTAATGGAAACATTATCTAAAACTCCACCTGAATTAGCTGCTGATATCTACAATACTGGAATTTATTTAGCAGGTGGTGGTTCTATGCTTAGAGGTTTAGATAAAAGACTTTCTCGTAAAACTGATTTACCAGTTTATGTAGCTGAAGATCCTTTAAGAGCTGTAGTTAGAGGAACTGGTATTGCTTTAAAAAACTTGGACAGATTCAAGAGTGTTTTGGTTAAATAATTAATTCTACTTTATGCAGCAGTTAATTTATTTTATTCAGAGGTATAGGTACGTCTTGTATTTTTTATTGCTGCAATTACTTTCGTTACTACTCATAATTAACAATCATAGTTATCATAAAAGTAAGTTTATAAGCTCTGCTAACAGTATTTCTGGTGGTGTTTTTGAAAAAAGAAAATCAATAACAGATTACTTAAACTTAAAAACTGAAAACAAACTACTTATTCAAGAAAACTTACTATTAAAAAATAAAATTACTTTTCTTCAGTCTAAGATAGACACTGCCAAGACCTATACACAAATAGATTCTATTGAATATCAACAGCAATATAAATATATAGATGGTATTATTACTAAAAATGAATACCACAAAGCTTATAACTACTTAACAATTAATAGAGGTAAAAAAAACGGTATTACATCAGAAATGGCTGTTATAAATCACCTGGGTGTGATTGGAGTTACAGATGCTGTTAGTAACTCTTATGCCAGAGTACGATCTATTTTAAATAGGAGTAATGAATTAAGTGTTCGATTAAAAAATAAAGATATTAACGGAAATTATTACTACGGATCTTTAAGTTGGGATACCAAAGATTATCAAATAGTTCAACTTAATGATATTCCTAGACAAGCAACAATTTCAATTGGAGACACCATAGTAACCAGTGGACGATCTGCTATTTTTCCTGAAGGCATTTTAGTCGGCTCAGTAAAAAGCACAGAACTTCGTCAAAAATCAAATACTATAGAGGTTCAGTTATTTAATGACATGACTAGTTTAAGGAATATTTATGTGATTAATAATTTTCACAAACAAGAAATTAAAGAATTAGAACAGTTAACAAATGAGTAGAAATTCCTTTTATTTACTATTTGTGTTTATTGGACTAATACTTCTACAAGCATTAGTGCTAAATAACATTTTACTGTTTGATAGAATAAACCCATACATCTACATTGCTTTTATTTTCATATATCCTTTTAAAAAAAATAGATTCTCCATTCTAAGCATTGCCTTTTTACTTGGATTATGTATTGATATGTTTTCCGATTCAGGAGGAGTCCATGCTTTTGCTACAACGTTTATAGCGTATTCAAGACCTTATTTTTTTAGAACCATTTTTCAAAAGACTGAATTAGATTACGAGTTTTTCAGTTTAAAACAAGAATCTTTTGGTAAGGTTTTTAACTTTATTGTCATTTTAACTTTCTTACATCATTTTTTATTGTTTAGTTTACTTAACTTTAGTTTTCATAACTTTTTTTATGTGATATCTAACACAATTCTATCTGGAATATTTACGTTGTTTATTTATTTCTTAGGTAGTTTTATTTTAAGTAGAAAGTAATAAACGTGAAAAGAAGCTCGCTTTTAATTATATTAATCTTATTGATAGGAATTATTTACATTGGTAGATTATTCCATTTACAAGTTATTGAAGGAAAAACTGTAAACCCAATTAATAGTGCAACTGTAAAAATAGAATATGATTATCCACAACGAGGATATATATATGATAGAAACGGTAAACTATTAGTCGCTAATCAGCTTTCTTATGATGTGATGGTTATTCCTAAAGAAGCAAAGAATATTGACACACTTCATTTATGTGAATTATTAAAAATATCTAAAGAAGAATATATCCGTAGATTTGAAAAAGCTGAAAATTATGCTAGATGGCTTCCGTCAGTATTTTTAAAGCAAGTTGCTAAAGAAGATTTCGCTTACTTACAGGAACAACTTCATAAGTTTAAAGGATTTTACATTCAAAGACGTATCATTAGAGACTACCCTATCAATTCAGCTGCAAACATTTTAGGTTTTCTTGGTGAAGTAAATGAATTACAAGCCAAAGAAAGTGATTATTATGAAAACGGAGAATTAATTGGTAAATGGGGAGTAGAAAAGTATTATGAAGATGAGCTTAGAGGTGTAAAAGGGAAAAAATACTTTAACAGAGATAATCTCAATAGAATTACAGGATCTTATAAAAATGGAGAAAATGATACTTTGGCTGTATCAGGAAAAGATTTAACACTAACAATTGACAGTGAATTGCAACAATACGGAGAACTGTTAATGTCTGGTAAGAGAGGAGGAATTGTAGTTATTGAACCATCTACTGGTGAAATTTTAACGCTTGTTACGGCACCTTCTTACAATCCAAACATGATGGTAGGAAGAAAAAGATCTGCCTTTTCACAAAAATTATTTTCAGACACAATAAATAATCCAACTTTCGATAGAGGTTTACAAGGGGTTTATTCTCCTGGTTCTCCTTTTAAAATATTGAACGGACTTGTAGGTTTACAAGAAAATGTAATAGATGAAAGAACGGCAGTTTATTGTTATGGAGGATATCGTTATGGGAAAAGGAAAAATGAATTTATGCGTTGTCACTGCGGAATTTATGGAAGACCTATACGGTTAAAGAAAGCCATTGCAAAATCTTGTAACAGTTATTTTGCTGAAGTATACAGAAAAATCATTAATAAATCTGGTGATACAAAATCGGGATTTGATAACTGGAGTAGTCAAATTAAGAGTTTCGGATTGGGCAACTATTTAGGGTATGACTTACCAGTAGGTAATAAAGGACTTGTTCCCGATGCTCAATTTTACGACAATAGATACTCTTTTGGGTGGAGAGCCACCACTAACATTTCAAATGCAATTGGTCAAGGTGAAATTGAAACAACCCCAATACAATTAGCTAACGCTACAGCTGCAATTGCCAATAAAGGTTTTTATTACACTCCTCATATTGTTAAAGGAATAGACAATAAACCTATTGACAATTCTAAATTTGTTACTAAAAGATTAACTTCAATAAATACTGAACATTTCCCTACTGTTATTGAGGCTATGCATGAAGTTTTTAAAACTGGAACAGGAAGGTTTAGTCAAGTTAAAGGAATAGAAATCTGTGGAAAAACAGGAACCGTTGAAAATTTCACTAGGATAAACGGAGAGAAGGTACAACTTCCCGATCATTCAATTTTAATAGCCTTTGCTCCTAAAGATAATCCTAAAATTGCGATGGCTGTATTTGTTGAAAATGGTGGATTTGGTTCCACTATCGCTGCACCGATAACCAGTTTAATGATTGAAAAATATTTAAATGGTGAGGTAAAAAGAAAGAATATTGAAGAGAGAATGATTAATTTAAGTTTAAAAGAAACGTACGATAAACAATTAGTAAAACTAGACTCACTTGAGACAATTAAAGAATAACATATTTGAAAACCTAGATTGGATTACAATTTTACTATACATCTTATTAGTAAGTTTTGGATGGATGAATATTTATGCTGCATCTTCTACCGATACTGATAAAGAAATTTTAAATTTCTCCACTCGATATGGTAAACAAATGATATTTATCTGTTTGACTATCCCATTAATAATTTTCACACTTTTTTTAAACTCAAAATTCTACGAACAGTTTTCTAGTTTGTTATATATTTTTTCTTTGGTACTCTTAGCTGGTGTATTAGTTTTTGGTAAAAAAATAAACGGTGCAACTTCATGGTATAATTTCGGAGGTATCGGACTTCAACCTTCCGAATTTTCAAAAGCTTTTACAGCACTCGCTTTAGCAAAATTAATGAGTGATCGTCAATACAATTTAAAACTGATTAAGAATCAGATAAAAGCATTTATTGTAATATTTCTACCTGCCTTTTTTATTGCTTTACAACCTGACATGGGTTCTGTTTTAATCTATTTTTCTTTCTTTTTTGTTTTGAATAGGGAGGGTTTAACACTTAAGTATTTTATTCTTGGTGTTTCTACAATAGTGCTATTCTTACTTACAATAAATTATGGCACTAGAATAATTTTAATTTCAACAATCTCAATACTAACAATAGTACTTTTCTATATTTCTTATAAGAATAAACAGTTTATACGTTTTAACTGGCCTGTAATTGTAATAGGTTATATAATAACTTCTCTTTTTATAACTGCTGTTGGATATACCTATACAAATATCTTAGAGCAGCATCAAAAAGATCGATTTGACATACTTTTAGGTAAAATTGACGATAATAGTGGAATTGGTTATAATTCCTATCAAGCAGAGTTAACTATAAAGTCAGGTGGTTTTTGGGGAAAAGGTTTTCTTAATGGAGATAGAACACAAGGAAATTTTGTACCTGAACAGGATACGGATTATATTTTTAGTACTGTAGGAGAAGAATGGGGCTTTTTCGGAAGCTCTCTTGTAATCCTTTTGTTTATGATACTATTGTTTAGAATTATCTTTTTAGCAGAACAACAAACGAATAAATTTTCCAGAATATACGGATATGGAGTAGTCTCCATATTATTCTTTCATGTAATAGTAAATGTTGGTATGGTTATAGGACTTTTACCAACCATAGGTATACCATTACCTTTCTTTAGCTACGGAGGTTCTTCTTTATGGGGCTTTACGTTGCTATTATTTATTTTCATACGATTAGATGCTCATAAGAAGTATGATTATTAAATAAAAAACAATAAATTTCTCTGAGACTGGCTATCTGAACATTTTATTGAAACACATATTCAAACTTTTTACTATTTGTATACGAAGCAAGCCTAGGGATATTTACTCTCTAAAGAATAAACAATACTGAATATATTAAACAAAAAAGCACTTCGATTTAACATCGAAGCGCTTTATTAACTAACCTTAAAACTCTTTTGTATCTTACTTTATTATAAAGCAGCTACATGCTTAGCTAACTTAGATTTTAAATTAGCAGCTTTATTTTTATGAATGATATTGTTCTTTGCTAACTTATCTAACATAGAAACAACTTTAGGTAACATACCTACAGCTTCATTCTTATCTGAAGTATCTCTTAATTTTCTAACAGCATTACGAGTAGTTTTATGCTGATATTTATTTCTTAAGCGTTTTGCTTCGTTACTTCTTATTCTTTTAATTGCTGACTTATGATTTGCCATTTTACTAAATTCTTAAATGTTTATAAAAACTTTGTACTCCGTACGGGAATCGAACCCGTGTTACCAGGATGAAAACCTGGCGTCCTAACCCCTAGACGAACGGAGCATTAACCAACCTTTTTCTGATTGCGGGTGCAAATATAAAATTATTTTTTAATATTCGCAATATTTTTTATCTTTTAAATTGAGATAAAAAAGCTTCGAATTAAATTCGAAGCTTTGTACTCCGTA
Source organism: Tenacibaculum skagerrakense (assembly GCF_004345825.1). Lineage (GTDB taxonomy): Bacteria > Bacteroidota > Bacteroidia > Flavobacteriales > Flavobacteriaceae > Polaribacter > Polaribacter skagerrakensis. Next base: position 180,962 of record NZ_SLXM01000008.1, on the reverse strand, counting down.
CGGGAATCGAACCCGTGTTACCAGGATGAAAACCTGGCGTCCTAACCCCTAGACGAACGGAGCATAACAATCTTTTAGTTTGCGGGTGCAAATATATAATAGTTTTTAAAAACTTTAAAATTTTTTTTCACTTTTTTAATATGCTTTTGCAAAAAGTACTCTTTTACTCGATTTTGCACCTGTAAGAACACAGATTCCTTCCTCCTCTATCGCATCATTTGGAATACATCTAATGGTAGCTTTTGTCAATTCCTTAATCTTCTCTTCAGTCTCTTCTGTACCATCCCAGTGAGCCGATACAAATCCTCCTTTATTCTCTATCACTTCTTTAAACTCCTCAAAAGAATTCACTTCTGTAACATGATTATCTCGATATGAAAGTGCTTTAGAATAAAGGTTTTCTTGAATTTTATTTAAAAGATCAATAATATATGTTACCACATCAGCTTGAGAAACTGTTTCTTTTTCAAATGTATCTCTCCTAGCTACCTCTACTGTTCCGTTCTCTAAATCTCTATTACCTAAAGCAACTCTTACAGGAACACCTTTCAATTCGTATTCAGCAAACTTTGCTCCTGGACGCATTGTATCTCTATCATCAAATTTAACTGAAACCCCTCTGCTCTTTAAATCTTGAATAATAGGTGATAATCTATCAGAAATTGCATTCAACTGCTCTTCTCCTTTATATATAGGTACAATTACAACTTGTATTGGTGCTAATTTAGGCGGCAATACTAATCCAGCATCATCAGAATGTGTCATTATTAAACCTCCTATCAATCGTGTAGACACTCCCCAGGAAGTTGCCCATACAAACTCTTGCTTTCCTTCTTTAGACGTATACTTAACATCAAAAGCTTTAGCAAAGTTTTGACCTAAAAAATGAGATGTTCCAGCTTGTAACGCTTTTCCATCTTGCATAAGAGCTTCAATAGTATAGGTGTCGTCCGCTCCTGCAAAACGTTCACTTTCAGACTTAGCTCCTCTAACAACTGGCATAGCCATAAACTGCTCAGCAAATGTAGCATACACTTCTTGCATTTGTTTTGCTTCTGCTACAGCTTCTTCTTTAGTAGCATGAGCTGTATGGCCTTCTTGCCATAAAAACTCCGCTGTTCTCAAAAACAAACGTGTTCTCATCTCCCATCTAACAACATTTGCCCACTGATTTATTAATAAAGGTAAATCTCTATGTGATTGTATCCATCCTCTATACGTATTCCAAATAATAGCTTCTGAAGTAGGACGAACCACTAATTCTTCTTCAAGCTTTGCAGTAGGATCAACTCTTAACTTTCCTTCATTCTCTGGATCATTTTGCAACCTGTAATGCGTAACAACTGCACATTCTTTTGCAAATCCTTCTGCATTTTTCTCCTCTGCTTCAAACAAACTTTTAGGCACGAAAAGCGGAAAATAAGCATTTTGATGCCCTGTCTCCTTAAACATTCTATCTAATTCAGCTTGAATTTTCTCCCATATAGCAAAACCATAGGGCTTTATTACCATACAACCTCTTACAGCAGAATTTTCAGCTAAATCAGCTTTAACAACCAATTCGTTGTACCATTTTGAATAATCTTCAGATCTTTTAGTTAAATGTTTACTCATATCCATCAGTTTGGCATAAAAATTGCAGTTTATTATGCGTAAATTATGTGTGCAAAACTACAATAAAGTTACGTATTTTTACAATAGTTTTTTGTACATTAATTTGACTACTATTTAACTAATTAAAATAAGATAAGATATGAAACCACATTACACCAAAACCAAACTTCCACTTTACTTCTTATCATTACTAGTGGTAACTACTTTAGTTTCTTGTGCAACTACTCAATCTGTTGCTGGTAGTGATGATGGTATATATGTAAACGAAACGGAAACTCCTCAAAAAAGAGTTGTTGTTCAAAACACGGATAGAGACTACAAAAACTACAATGAGAATTATTTCACTAAAGAACTAGAACGATTAGATGGATTAAACGGTACAGATATTCTAACAGACATAGAAAGCTATCAGTCTGAAGATTATGAATTTGAAGATGAAGTTGAAGAAGAAGATCCAGATTTACAAATTAATTATAACAGCGAAAACGCTCCTTGGGGATATGACTCTGATTCAGATGTTGTAATAAATGTGAATACGTTTCCTCGCTATAGATTAGGATGGAATTGGAATACCTATTGGGGAGATCCTTATTGGGATGGACCTTTCGGATGGAATAGATGGGGCTGGAACTGGGGTTATAGTCCTTACTGGCATCCATATCACAACGCTGGTTGGGGTTGGGGCTGGAATAACTGGGGTTGGAATAATGGATTTTATTGTCCTCCAAATGGTTATTACGGATTAGCGTATAGAAATCGTAATGGATTCTACAATAATAGATACCTTAGAAATGGCATATATAGTAGAAATACGCTAGCATCTAATAGAAGAACTCACTACAGAAATTCTTCAAGATCAATCTCTAGAAGATCAGATAATGTTTACAGAAGAACTAATAGTCAAATTTCTAGAAACAGCAGATATAACAACGTCAGAAATTCTAACGGAACAAGAATTAATAGAAAAACAAAAATTAGAAGATATCGAACTGGAGGAGTAAGACCATCAAGAGGAAATACTGGAGGTTATAAACCAAATAGATCGGGAAGTTCTAATACTAGAACTGGTGGTTACAAGCCTTCAAGAACTCGAAGAAATAACTCTGCAAGCACTGGCGGATATAAGTCAAGTAGAGTTGGAAGTAGCTCTAGCAGCTATAGCTCTTCAAGAAATTATTCTTCAGGAAGTAGCAGAAGTAGTTCTAGAAGTAACTCTTCAGGTAGAAGCTCATCAAGAGGCGGTTCAAGAAGAAGATAAAACCCTACTTTTAAACTTAGTATACAAAAGAAATTAGCATAAAACATGAAACGATTTTTATTATTCGTAGCGTTAGCTACTACGATACTTACGTCCTATTCTCAAGCATTAGATTATAATGACTTAGGAGTTCTTTTTTCAAAAGATAACACTATAGGTACCGCTAGATTTAATGCAATGTCTGGTGCGTTTGGAGCCTTAGGTAGCGATATATCTTCAACAGATATAAACCCTGCAGGTGCTGCTGTTGCAGTAAAAAGCAAATTCTCTATAACATTAGCAAATAAAAATGCTAATCTAGATGTTAACTATTACGGTAACACAAATAGCTTACAAGATGAGTATTTCAATATCTCTCAAGCTGGTGGTATATTTGTTTTTGATATAGATCATAGTAATTCTAACTGGAACAGGTTTGCTATTTCTTTTAATTATAAGATGAAAGCAGACTTTGATAATCTTTACACCGGAAGTGGAAATAGTAATTTTTTATTCTATGACGAGCATATAAATGACACTTCTGACCCTGTAAATGTCTTTGATCGTTCATTAGAACAACGTTTTTCTAACGAGACTAGAGGTTTAAACAGTTCTTTTAATATAGGTTTATCTGCTGTACACGATAATAAACTATACGTTGGTGCCTCTTTAAAGTTTCATAATATTGAATTCAGAGAAAGATCATTTCTTTCTGAAATGAATGACGATATCAATGGAAATATTTTAGAAGTAGAAGATTTTAACGAACGTTTTATTGAAGGAAATGGTTTTTCTTTCAACCTAGGTTTTATTTATAAAGTAAATCAATTTATTCGATTGGGAGCTTCTTATGAATCGCCTACTTGGTATCAAGAAACAATTGAAGAAAGAGCTGGAAGCTTAACCATGTTTGAAATTCCAAACTTAAGCATTGATGGTGTAGAGGAACGTTTTTTTGAAGGACCTTATTCGTTGCGTTTTACAACTCCTAGTAGATTAACTGCTAGTGGAGCTCTTATATTTGGAAAACAAGGTTTGATTAGTTTAGATTATACCTACAAAGATTTTCAGAACTTCAATTACAGAGAAGTAGATCAAGTTTTACAAGATGCTAATCAATTCTTTAGCACTGACTTTAGAGCTGTACAAAAATTAAGTATCGGTACTGAATGGAGATTTGACAGAGTAAGTTTACGCGGTGGTTATTCTTATGAAAAAGATCCTAATTTGGTAGTTGGAGGGAATACTAATAAAGACAATATAAAAGCTTTTTCTGCTGGTTTAGGTTACAACTTTGGAAATACTCAAATAGACTTATCTTACCAACACTCTGAAAATAAACAATTTTATACTCTATACAATACAGGAGATATTGATATTGATAATAATATCTCAAGAATTGCTGCAACGATAACTTTTAGTTTGTAAAAATTAATTGGGGATTTTTTTACAAAACCTCTTAGGTGTAATGATAACTTACAATACCTAAGAGGTCTTTTTTATTTAATCACTTTTTTACTGTAATTTTGCTATTCATTTTTACTTATGGAAAATATAAAAATTCAAATACAAGAAACTAACAATAACTCAATTATAAAATTTGTTAGTAATACAATATTAATCAATGGTGGTAGTTTTGAATTCAATAATATAGACGAAGCAAAATTATCTCCTCTAGCACAACAATTATTCTATTTACCTTTTGTTAAAAAGGTATTTGTTACTGCTAATTTTATTGCCGTGCAACGTTTCGATATTGTAGAATGGGAAGATGTTCAAGAAGAAGTAAGAGGACAAATAGAAGCCTATTTAAATAGTGGTAATAAGGTTATCAAAGAGCAAGAAGAGAAAAAGAGTGCTATTGAAGTGTATGCCGAAGTTACTCCTAATCCTGCCGTGATGAAGTTTGGAACTAACAAAGCTTTAACACAAACAGATGTAGAATTAAAAAATATAGAGGAAGCAAGTAAATCTTCTCCATTAGCACAAGCCTTATTTAGCTTTCCTTTTGTTAAAGAAGTATTTATTTCTGAGAACTATATTTCTATTTCAAAATATGATATTGTTGAATGGAGTGAAATATATCAAGAAATCAGAACATTCATAAGACAATATTTACAAGAAGGAAAAACTATCATTTCTAATTTACCAGAAGAAAAAAAGAAAGAAGAAATTAAGGTAAACACCGAAAACTTAGATGAAACTTCTACTAAAATAATAGAAATTTTAGACGAGTACATAAAACCAGCTGTGGCTTCTGATGGTGGAAACATTGCTTTTCGTTCTTATGATTCTGACACAAAAAGAGTAAGTGTTATTTTACAAGGAGCCTGTAGCGGTTGTCCTTCTTCTACAATCACCTTAAAAAACGGTATCGAAACGATGCTAAAAGAAATGTTACCTAATCAAATTAATGAAGTAATCGCTATAAATGGATAAACAAATAAAACCGTACAAAGATTCTGAATTAGGAAAGAAAGAGCAAGTTGCTCAGATGTTTGATAACATTTCTGAAAATTATGATGGTTTAAATCGAGTAATATCGTTAGGTATTGATGTAAGCTGGAGAAAAAAAGTAGTTAAGTTAGTTTCCGAAGTAAATCCTAAGAAAATTTTAGATATTGCTACAGGGACTGGAGATTTAGCTTTAATGATGGCTCAATTAAATCCTGACAAAATTGTTGGATTAGATATTTCACCTGGAATGTTAGAAGTAGGAAAGCAGAAAGTAAACAAAGCTAACTTATCTGATAAAATAGAAATGGTTGTTGGCGATAGTGAAAATATTCCTTTTGAAGACAATACTTTTGATGCTATTACTGTTTCTTTTGGTGTTCGTAATTTTGAAAATTTAGATAAAGGCTTAACAGAAATATACAGAGTATTAAGACCTGGAGGAAAGTTTGTTGTTTTAGAAACTTCAAATCCTACAAAGTTTCCCTTTAAACAAGGTTACAAATTTTATACTAATTTCATTCTTCCTGTAATTGGTAAGTTATTTTCTAAAGATAAAGTTGCATATTCTTATTTATCTGAAAGTGCAAATTCTTTTCCTTTTGGTGAAGCTTTCAACAATATTTTAACAAAAAATGGGTTTAAGAATGCAAATAGCTTACCCGTAACTTTCGGAGTAGCGTCAATTTATACATCAACAAAGTAGTATGCAAAAAAAGTTTTTTATTTCTGTTTGTTTAATGTTTATATCATGGAACGTACTTTCTCAACGTGAGAGAGTTGAAAACCTTCCAAGCTTTGATAAACGTAGAATACATTATGGTTTTTATTTAGGTCTTAATACAAATGGATTTAAAGTAGCTTATAAACCTAGCGCATTTAACAACCCACAAATAGAAGTAACCTCTGAAGTTGGTTTTAATGTTGGTTTAATAGCTGACTTAAAGTTACACAACAATATTAATCTTCGATTTGAGCCAGGTCTTATATCTAATACTAAAGTTTTACGTTTTACTCATATAACAACTCCTGGACAAGATACTAGAGAAGTAGGAAATACTTATTTACACTTACCTTTTATCTTTAAATTTAGTACAAATAGATTAAATAACGTTAGACCTTATGTTTTAGGAGGTGCTTCATTCGATTATAATTTTTCTAGTAACGAGAGAAATCAAAATGATAATTTTGGAGGCCAGTTTAGACAAACTGCTAGTAATTTAATGTATGAAGTAGGTATTGGTATCGATTTGTACTTACCTTACTTTAAATTCTCCCCATCTATAAGAGGAATATTTGCAATAACTAATGAGGTAAAATATGATGAAAGATCTCCTAGTCAATGGACAGATCCAATTGATTTTATGGGAACTCGAGGAATTTTCCTTCATTTATCTTTCGAATAATATAATAATTAACATACACACAATTAAAGAGCCGCAATATTGCGGCTCTTCTTGTTATTAACGTGTATAGTATTATTGATATCACCCAAATCAAAAAACCCCATACATTATATGTAAGACACAATAGTTTATAACTTGGTGACACTAAAATTCTTTTTAACAAAAAAGCCGCAATAAATAGCGGCTTTTAAGTTAATGATATGTGTGGAAATTGTCGTCCCCCCAGAATACAATATCACACACTATACTCTTAAGACACAATATTTTTTTTGAGGTCACAAAAAATTAATTTTTTTTCTAAAAAAAAAAAGAGCTAGTAAAACTAGCCCTTTATGAGTTGCCCACTACGCAACCCTGTAGATAGAAGTCCCCCGAAATCTACCAAATAAATTATTATCGTAAATACCTTATTAAGGTATTTTTACTGAATACGTTATAATATAAACTTCACAAATATATATATTTTTTATTACAAAAATTACTTTTTAATAATTATTGTACTGTCCACCACTTCTTTAATTGGTAACACAACTTCCCCTTCCAAAGTTTTAATAGTAAAACATATATTATCGATAGCTATTACCTCTCCTTCTATATCTCCAATTTTCACAATAGAACCAATAGCTACATTTCTCCTAGAATAATAACCGAATAATAGTCTTGATACAGCATCTCTTGCTCCTAAACCAAACGCAATAGTAAAAGCTAAAAGAATAGATCCAATTAATAATGTAAGATTACTCTTAATAACAGAAGTATCAACACCTGCTTGATCCAAAGCTGTTATAGATAAGAAAACTACAATCAGATAAAAAGCAATATTACCAACTAAATTGCCTCCATTAATCTCAAGTGATTTAAACATTCCTTGAATCGCTTTCTTTACCATAGTACCTAAATAAGCTCCAGCAACAAAAATTCCTAAAGCAGTAATTAGCTTTGGTAAATAAGCAAAGAAACTCCTCAATCCGTCAGAAACAACTGTAAGTCCAAAAATACCTGCGCCAGCCATTACAAATACTAAAATTAAGAACCATTTAAGAACATTTAATATAACTTCAGTTAGTACTATATTGATTGTAGCATCTCCAAATATCTTAGTTTCACTCAATTTATCTGACCATTGATCTAAGTTTGTTTTTGATAAGACTTTTCGTAGAACATATAAAAATACCTTCATAAAAATCCAAACAAAAATTACGTAACCAACAAAACCAGCTACTTTAGGTAAAGACTGCACTACATCCTCAAAAATATCTTGAAAAGGTTTTAGTATATCGATCTGTAAAAAATTCATAATTAGTATATTTAGTTAGCTTTATATGTTAATATATATTATTTATCGTTTTTATTATCCTTCTTTTTATTCGAAACTTTATCATCATCAGCACCTCCCCCACCTAATAAATCTCCTATTGCACTAGGGTACTTAACTACAAATAAATCTGCCATGTCTATGGATAACTTAATCATAGCAACATCATCAAGTACTTTCTTCTTAAGTACCTTAGGAAGTTCCTCGTTATGTAATATTTTCTTAAACGGATTATCCATATTATAAACTATTATAAGCTTTAACCACTTTTTCTTTCGCTCTCTTTACACGCATTTTTACTGCGCTCTCACCAATCTCAAGGACTTCTTGAATTTCCTTAATACTCATATCATCCTGATACTTCATTAGGAGAATCATTTTCTCTTCAGGGTCGATAATCTCTAAAGCCTTAGCCAATTTATCTGATTTTAACTCAAATAAAGACGCATCATTAATTTCATCTGAATCAACATCTTCATCTTTGATAACATCAGTTACCACTGTAACTTTCTCATTCTTTTTAGCCGTATTTCTTTGTACATAATTCACACAAAAATTGTAGGTAAAAGAATATAACCAAGTAGAAAACTTAGACTTTCCTTTAAAAGTTCTAAGTTTTACGAACAACCTCACGAAAACATCATGTGCTAAATCTTGTGCTTCCTCTTTGTTTTTAGAGAAACCATAACACTTATTGTATACAACTACTGCATACCTATCGTATAAAATAGCAAATAAATGAGTATCATTCTTCTCCACTATTTTCCGAACGAGTTCTTCATCGGTAATATAATCTACTTTATTAGTATCCAAAAGTGCTCTTTCTTATATCAAAGTTTAGTTCTATTGTATTGAGACACAAAATGTAAGTGTAAGTCACAGTTCTATTTGATGCTTTTTATAAAATTAACACTTTTTAACATTTACCAAAGTTTTTTTCAAAAAAATAAAATGTTTTGTAACATTTACTTTAAATATACCGTATAAGGTAATGTAGAGTATGTAATTAAATAATTAAAAGTATATGAGACAACTTAAAATTACGAAACAGGTAACCAACAGAGAAACTGCCTCACTTGATAAATATTTACAAGAAATTGGAAAAGTAGATTTGATTACTGCCGATGAAGAAGTAGAGTTAGCGCAGCGTATTAAAGCTGGTGACCAAAGAGCTTTGGAAAAATTAACTAAGGCTAACTTACGTTTCGTAGTATCGGTTGCTAAGCAATACCAAAATCAAGGATTAACTTTACCTGACTTAATTAATGAAGGTAACCTTGGACTTATTAAAGCTGCTAAACGTTTTGATGAAACACGTGGATTTAAATTTATTTCTTATGCAGTATGGTGGATTCGTCAATCTATTTTACAAGCTTTAGCTGAACAGTCTCGTATTGTACGTTTACCGTTAAATAAAATTGGTTCTATTAACAAAATCAATAAAATGTATGCCTTTTTAGAGCAAGAAAATGAGCGCCCTCCAAGCGCTGAAGAAATTGCTAAAAAGTTAGACATGACTGTAAGTGATGTTAAAGAATCAATGAAAAATTCTGGTCGCCATGTATCTATGGATGCACCATTAATTGAAGGAGAAGATTCTAATTTATATGATGTATTAAATTCTGGGGAATCTCCAAATCCAGATAGAACTTTATTACACGAATCTTTAAGAATTGAAATTAACAGAGCTTTAGAAACATTAACTCCTCGTGAAGCTGATGTTGTAAGATTGTATTTCGGTTTAGGAGAGCATCAACCAATGACATTAGAAGAAATTGGTGAAACTTTTGATTTAACAAGAGAAAGAGTTCGTCAGATTAAAGAAAAAGCGATTCGTAGATTAAAACACACTTCTAGAAGTAAAATTTTAATGACTTATTTAGGTTAATAAGCTTTTAATAATATCATTAAAAACTCTCAATACTTTTTATTGAGAGTTTTTTTTATGTTGTATTTTTACCGCATAAACACAACACACATATAATGAATAAACTTATTGCTCCTTCAGTTTTAGCAGCTGATTTTGGAAACCTACAGCGAGATGTAGAAATGGTAAACAATAGTGATGCTGACTGGTTTCATATTGATATTATGGACGGAGTTTTTGTTCCTAACATTTCTTTTGGAATGCCAGTTTTAAAAGCTATTTCATCTCATGCTAAAAAAACTATAGATGTTCACTTAATGATTGTTGATCCGGACAGATACATAAAAACGTTTGCAGATTTAGGTGCTGACATTCTTACTGTACACTATGAAGCGTGTACTCATTTACACAGAACTGTTCAAGCTATAAAAGCTGTAGGCATGAAAGCTGGAGTTGCATTAAATCCACATACACCTATTTCCGTTTTAGAGGACATTATAAGCGACTTGGATTTAGTATGTATAATGAGTGTAAATCCAGGGTTTGGCGGACAATCATTTATTGAAAATACCTATAAAAAAGTTACCCAACTTAAACACTTAATTAACGACACTAATTCAAAAACTTTAATTGAAATCGACGGAGGTGTTACTAGCAAAAATGCTAAACAACTAACCGAGGCTGGAGCAGATGTTTTAGTTGCAGGTAGTTTTGTTTTTAAGAGCGAAAATCCAACTAAGACAATTGCTGATTTAAAATCGCTTTGTAATTAAGCATTCTTTCTATTTTAAAGTATAACTCAGGAAATTTTTGTTTTAGCTCTACTGGTGTTTCAAAAAAATGCTCCATAATAACTGAAAGAAATTCTAAGGCATTTGTATTAGCGTAGTCTCTGAAGTAATTAGATTCTATAATTGCAGATGAATTTACAGGGTTTTTCATAAATTTAATTATCTCAAGAAAAACCCTGTAAAATATTTTAGCACTTTTATCTTTAGACTTTTTTCCATGAAAGGTTAACGCGTGAGTAAACTCATGTATTCCTAAATTTAGATTGTCATTGGTTATTATTTCTCCTAAGAGAAAATCTTCCCATGAAAACACTACTAGCTTTAATCCAGGATTAAACTCCCCTTTATGATATTGTTGTGTGATTGCCGAATAATAAGAAGATGGATAAACAATTATTTTATTAAATGTTGAAGAAGTAAACTTCCTCATACCAAAAGTGAGCTTAACATATGAAGAAGCGATTAGCACTTTTGCTTCTGGTGTAAGTTTAAACCCATCTCTTTCAATAAAATCATAATTCCTTATAAATTTCACTAAACGATGCTCGAAATAACTCTGATACTTAGGCGTGAGCTTTCTGTAAAATGAAACATCTTGTAAAAAATCTTTCTTGTGCTTTGGTAATTTCTTTTTAATAAAGTACAGATGTACAAAAATGGGCTTGTTAAAAACAGAAACATACAAAGACTCTAGAGTATTAATAACAAAAGTAAGTCCGCTAACACTATAAACAACTAACTTAAAATAGAAATAAGACTTCATTTTATAACTTAGTCTTAGTACTTTAAAATTGTAGGGCTCAACTCTTTTGCCATGGGAAAACCTTTATCATAGCTAGCTCTAAAATCAACACCAGCAGCTTTTTTATTATTCAATCTTAAATAACATAACCCTCTATTATACTCTGGTTTACCATTAGTAATTTTACCTGAGCTAATAATTATGTTTAGTTTTTCAATAGCCTCTTTATATCTTTTTAATTTAATATCAGTTAAAGCTAAACTCAGACGAATCTCTTCATTATCGGTATCTAACTCTAAACCTATATTATAAAGATTGTAAGCTTCTGGATATTTTTTGTTGTTAAATAAATTACTTGCTTTATTCAATATATTTTGTAATCTTATACGTTCTTGTATGAGACTATCCGAGCTGGCTAGGACTTCTTTTCCTGAATTATTATTTATTATTTTTAATTCTTTAATTCTTTTACTTTCAGGTAGTGCTAATTTTGCCGAATCAATTAATTCATTAGCTCTTTTTAAATCTTTTGGGTATTTTAAATAGAAATTAATTTTATCAATCCAAGCATTTTCATTTTCTGGCAAATAACTTTGATGACGAGAAATTACATCAAATAAAGCTACTGTGTCATTTTGCGATTTGTAATAATTTTTTAAAATCCTATATTGGTTTATTAAACCTGGCCTTTTATCAAAAACCTTTTTAGCATAATAAATTGAACTATCTTGGTTTTTAAATAATTCATTAGATCTAAATATTAACGATTTAAAAGCATAATGTTCAAGTGAATAAGGCGACTCTTTTATTGCTAAATCTAAATGACCCATGGTTTGCACATATTTCCCTTCGCTGTACGCCAAAACAGCTTTAGCATAATCAATAGGTTGCCCCATAAAATTAAGCTTAGGAAATGATGGATATAGCGCATTCATTTGGTCATAACTCACTTTATATTTATCCTTTAAGATATTCTTCCCTCTGATATTATTTCGAACTATCGCTTGATATTTACCCGAAGTAAAAATTAAATAATTTCCGTATACTAAAACTAGAGTTAATCCTGCTAAACCTATTTTTATATAATGATGTAATTTTACTGTTTTGGATGTTCTTTTAGGAATCGAAATACTTAGCGCTATTAACAAAAAACCCATTATTTGAACTGGGGTTCGCTCAGAAGGGAAATTCATTAGTGAATCAAGACTATAAGCCAAAAATGCAGCAATACAAACCAAAGCTATAATTCTATTATCATAATTCTCATCAGTAAAGAAACTAGACAACAAAACATAATATACAACACCAAAAAGCCCGATGAAAATTAAAAAACCAAAAATTCCAAACTCAGATAATACCTGTAAGAAATCATTATGTGCTCTCCTTGGATAAAATTGATTTTCTCCTTTTCTTGCCCATACTAGCTTCTCTTTATCAATTACTTTCCAATTTCCAATTCCTACTCCAACTATTGGACTTGTCATAAAACCATCTAAAGCAGCCTCCCAAAACTTATCTCTACCACTATCACTAGCTAACGATCTTATGTTTATATCTTCTTTGTATAAATCTTTTTTAAATTTGGTAAAAACCAGATTTTCAAAGCTATTAAGTTTTCCTTTATGAATTTTATTTATTGATAGTGAGCTTATAAAAGCCAATACGAAAATTATAAGTAAAGGAGTTAAAAAAGTCTTAGACATTTGTAAAAGACTTTCTTTTTTGCTTAAAAATAATTTACCAAATATTAATATTGAAAATAGTATTGGAAGACTATAAATAGCTGTTCTAGCACCAATAATAAGAATACTAAATACTGAAAAATAAATTACCACTAAACTAAAAATAGTATGTATGTTTTTTTTAGATGTAAATAAAATATAAAAAGTAAATGTCGTTTTAATTATTAAACTTGCTGCTAAAATATTCCTGTTTCCGTAAGTGGGATTTAAACCAATAAATAAATCTTCACTTCTTGGTTCGTTGCCGTTTAAAATTGCAAAATGATAAATAACTTGTAGCGATTCTATTGCTAAAAAAAACATTAACGTATATACGATGAATGGAAATAACTCTATTAATTTATCTTTTAGGATAAAATAAAAATTATAAAAGGCTATTAAAGTATTTATTAGAATACAGGTAAATACTATACTTTCTGAAACAGAAATTGATTTAATAAATGATAAAAGAGCGAAGAAAATAAACACTAAAGCCCCTATAAAAAAGCATTTAGCTATTGTGTTGTTAAAACTTATATCTATTGAATTCTCATACAAAAACAAATAACAAATAACAACAAAATTTAGTATTGATATATAATACCATTGAGTAATTGCTACATCTAATGTATTCATATGAGGCACAAAGCCAACAGCTAAGTAAAGTAAAAGCAATATTTTATCTAATAGTAAAAACCGTTCATTTTTTACACCTTTTTTTAAATTTGGTTTAGGTGTTTTAGGTATTGGTTTTTTTGAATTTTTATGAAATGTCTTTTTTCCCATGTTGCATTTATTGTGACCCAGAGAGGACTCGAACCTCTAACCGTCAGAGCCGAAATCTGATATTCTATCCAATTGAACTACTGGGCCAGTACTGTTTTATACTAATTCTTGTTTGACAATAGTCGAAATAGTTTTTCCATCTGCTTGCCCTGCCAGTTTCTTAGATACAATTCCCATAACTTTTCCCATATCCTTCATTCCTTCTGCGTTAATATCTTTAATGACATCTCTAACTACACTGATAATTTCATCTTCGCTTAATGCTGCAGGTAAAAATTGTTCTAAAACTTTAGCCTCAGCTAATTCTGGATCAGCTAAATCTTGTCTGTTTTGCTCTAAATATACTTGAGCGCTGTCTTTTCTTTGCTTTACTTGCTTTTGAATTATTTTTAATTCTTGTTCTGGAGTTAACTCTCCAGCGCCCACTTCTGTTTTAGCTAGTAAAAAAGCAGATTTCAATGCTCTTAATGCAGCTAACCCAATAGTATCTTTAGCTTTCATAGCTTCTTTCATCTTCTCTGTAATATCTTTCTGTACACTCATTTCTTATTTCTTTATGTTTCAAATATAATACATATAAAAAAATCCTGATTTCTCAGGATTTAGATTTTTAATTCTTAGAATACTAATCTACATTATCATGTAAAAAAGAATTATTAGACTTTAGAGGAAACTCATCAGAATTTGTTTCTAAAGGAGTCTTTGATTCGCTTATTTTAGTATTTACATCTAGATCAACACCTAAACGCTTATACGCAGGTTGGCGCTCAATATCATCTATATTTTTATTTACTTGATCTGAAAACTTATAATTAAAGCCTTTCATTTTTTCTCTTCGTTCTTTCGCTCTCTTTTGTAACTCAGTAATCGTTAAGCTTAAAGGAGAAGCTTCTTCTCCATTGAAGTTTTCATCTCCATCATCATTAGGAACTTTTGTTCTCACTTCGAACTTAAGAGCCTCTTCTTCCTCTTGCTTACTTTCTACAGATGGCGTTGAACTCTTACCAATGGTTGGCTGAATATCAAAATCTTCCAAAACATATCTTTTTTCATATGCTGGCTTTACTTCTTCAGCAAATACCTGAATATTCTTGATTGCTTCTGTAGTTTTGATTAATTGATTTTCATTAACCTCTGTAGGTTTAATTTCTTCATAAGAATTCAACGGAAGATCAAACAAAAGATTCTGTTGAATAGCAGGAATCTCCTCTACCTCTTCTTTTAATTCTTGCTTCTTAGTTACATTCGTAATTACAAATTCCGTCTCTGGTACAGCTACAAAATGGTTATAAGTAACTTCTTCATAAGTCACTTCAATATTTTTAATAGCTTCAGTCGTTTTAATTAAATCAGATTTAGGCAGCACCACATCTTTCTCTTCAGTTACATCTAATACATGTACAACTTTTTCTTCTGGTCTATTGATTGAAATAGACTCTTCTAATGTTGGAGATTTAACTACAGTCTTTTTATCAAACTCATACGTTGCCTTTTGATCATCTTCTAATGTGTGAACAATTTTCTTTGTTTCAACATTATTTATAGTTTGTTGTTGATCTTGCGCAAATCCTGTTGCAACAACAGTAACAGATATTCCTTCTTCTAGAGCCTCGTCTTCACCAATACCCATAATGATATTTGCATCATAGCCAGCTTCAGTTTGAATGTAATCGTTAATCTCTCCGATTTCATCAAGAGTTACCTCATTTGATCCAGAAACAATTAGCAATAATACATTCTTAGCTCCTGTAATTTTATTATCATTTAACAACGGAGAGTCTAATGCTTTGATAATTGCATTTTTAGCACGATTATCCCCAGATTCTCTTGCAGAACCCATAATAGCAGTTCCACTATTAGCTAATACTGTTTTAGCATCGTGTAAGTCGATATTTTGTTTATAGTGATGCGTTATTACTTCTGCAATACCTTTGGCCGCTGTTGCTAATACCTCATCAGCTTTAGAAAATCCAGACTTAAATCCTAAATTCCCATATACTTCACGCAGTTTATTATTATTGATAACAATTAAAGAGTCTACATTTTTACGCAGTTCATCAATTCCTTGTTGCGCTTGTTTTGAACGCATTCTTCCTTCAAACTGAAATGGCATTGTAACAATTCCCACAGTTAGAATGTCCATATCTTTAGCAATTTTTGCAATAATAGGCGCAGCTCCAGTTCCTGTTCCACCTCCCATTCCGGCAGTAATAAATACCATTTTTGTATGTGCATTTAACATTTGCTGTATTTCTTGAATACTTTCAGCAGCTGCTTGTGCACCTACATCTGGATTAGCTCCAGCTCCTAAACCAGAAGTTAAGTGTGCTCCTAATTGAATTTTATTAGGAATTGGACTGTTTTCTAATGCTTGTGAATCGGTGTTACAAATTACGAAATCAACTCCGTGAATTTGTTTGCTATACATGTAATTTACTGCATTGCTACCTCCACCTCCAACACCAATTACTTTAATTGTATTTGATTGTGTTTTTGGCATATCAAACGAAATGTTATCAAATTCTGCGCTCATAATAACTCTTCTTTTTGTTTAAACTCTTTATCTCTTAATTAATTTTTTATTCTGCGTTATCAAGAAATTCTTTAAATCGTTCTGTAAACTTGTCTAAAAACGACTTTCCTCTCTTAATAGTTTGTTGCTTTTGTTTTTCTTCAACTACTTCATCAACTTCTTCATTAGAAAATTGATTAGCATTAACTTCTGGTTCTTGAACGGTTATAGGTTCCTCTTCTTCCAACGGAGATTGTTTTTCTAAACCTTCCATTAGTAATCCAACTGCAGTAGCATAGGAAGGACTAGATAACACTTCGTCACTATCACCTGCAAGGTGTTCATTAGGATATCCAATACGAGTATCCATTCCTGTTATATACTCAACTAACTGTCGTAAATGTTTTAACTGAGAACCACCACCAGTCAAAACAATTCCAGCTATTAACTTTCCTTTTTGTGTTTCGTGACCGTAATTTTTTATTTCTAAATACACATGCTCTATAATCTCTTGTACTCTTGCATGAATTATTTTAGAAAGATTTTTTAAGGTTATTTCTTTTGGTTCTCTTCCTCGTAATCCTGGAATAGAAACAATTTCAGTTTCTTTATTTTCACCAGGCCAAGCAGAACCAAATTTTATTTTTAGAAGCTCAGCTTGCTTTTCAATAATTGAACAACCTTCTTTAATATCTTCAGTAATTACATTTCCTCCAAAAGGAATTACCGCAGTATGACGTATGATTCCATCTTTAAAAATTGCTAAATCAGTTGTTCCACCTCCTATATCTATTAGCGCTACTCCAGCTTCTTTTTCTTCCTGACTTAAAACAGCAGAAGAAGATGCCAAAGGTTCTAAAGTAATATCTGCTAAATTTAAACCTGCACTCTTCACACATCTACCAATATTTCGAATAGAAGAAACCTGACCAACTACCACATGGAAATTAGCTTCTAACCTTCCTCCATACATTCCAATTGGCTCCTTTATATCTGGTTGGCTATCTACTTTAAATTCTTGTGGTAACACATGAATAATTTCTTCACCAGGCAACATTACCAATTTGTGTACTTGATTTACCAAGTTTTCGATATCTGTATGCTCAATAACCTCATCTGCATTCACTCTTGTGATATAATCACTATGATGTAAACTTCTAATATGCTGACCAGCAATACCTACTACAACTTCATTAATTCTTTGTCCAGAAACACTTTCGGCTTCATCTACAGCTTGCTGAATGGATTGAATTGTTTGTGTAATGTTATTAACAACACCACGTTTTACTCCCAAGCTTTTAGCTTTTCCAATACCAAGTACTTCAATCTTACCATATTCATTCTTGCGACCAATCATGGCAACAATCTTGGTAGTTCCAATATCTAAACCAACTGCAATTTTATTGTTTTCCATCTTGATTTTGTTTTGTACACACCACTTGGTTGTGATATTTTACATTTATTATTTTATACTGGTTAATCGATTTATCTTTTAACGATTTATTGTAAAAAGCTTTTAACTTTTTAAATTTTAAATTAACATCTTCATACTTTCCAAAGTGAATTTTATAATCTCCACTTCGAACATCTAAAACATACTCGTTCACCTTCGATTTTCTTATACCAGTTATTTCTTTTTTAAGAAAATCGTCTTGAGAAATAAAAACAATTAACCCTGTTATTTCGTTAATAGCTGAGGATATATTTTCTCCTAATACCAATGGTACTCTAGCAGAAAAGTTTTCAGACAAAGGAATTTTAAATCCTTCATCGTCTATATAATACATTTCCTCACCAGAAATGATTCTGGCAATAGGTTCTTTTTGTGAAATATGAGTTTTTATTAATCCCCCTGGTGTTATAAATACCTTAGCCTCATCAACATAAGGATTTGCCAACACTTGTTCCTCTAGATGGTGTAAATCTATGATTCTTTTTGGTTGGTTTTTAACCGTAACCTGACTTTGTATTAACAATTTATTAACCGCCTCATGCGTTAAAAACGAATTGTCTCCTTCTTCAAATTTAATTTCTATAGAATGTACTTTCCTATTTAAATTTCTTTTCTTGGTAAACCCGTATAAAAACGACAAAACCAGCAATAAGCAAACAAATGTTGGATATATAACTATTTTTCTATTCATCACTTTTCACACGATTTAATAGTTCTTCCTTAACCTCTTCTAATAACAAACCTATATCACCTGCTCCTAGCATTAACACAATTGTTGCATCTGAATTTGCAACAAAATCTTTCATTTCTTGTTTCGACAATACATATTTATATTGATTATCTATTTTTTCCAACAACCACTTTGACGTTACACCTTCAATTGGCAATTCTCTTGCAGGATAAACATCTAATAAAACAACCTCATCAAACTTTGACAACTCAGCTGCAAATTCATCTATAAAATCTCTTGTTCTTGAAAATAAATGTGGTTGAAATACTGCCAATACTTTTTGATTAGGATACATTTCTCTAACTGCTGAATGCACCACCTTAATTTCTGTTGGATGATGTGCATAATCATCAATAAGCACTAAACCTTCTTGTTTTAACTTATATGAAAAACGTCTTTGTACTCCTGCAAAAGTCTTAAGCTGTTTTTTAATAATCCCTAATGAAACTCCATACAAATGAGCCATTGCTAGCGCTGCTAAAGCATTCATTATATTATGTCTTCCTGGTAAACCAAACTCAATATCATTAATTTGGCCATTAGGAGTTACAACATCAAAAAGGTACGTTCCGTCTCCAACTCGTAAGTTACAAGCCATGTAATCAGCTTCCTCATCAATCGCATAAGTGATTCCTTCTAGATTAAGACCTTTAGCAACCACCAATTTATCTGTCACTTTATTTGAAAACTCTTGAAAAGAAGCTACTAAAGAATCATGCGCTCCATAGATATCTAGATGATCAGCATCCATAGAAGTAACACAAGCTATATTAGGAGATAATTGCAAAAACGAACGATCATATTCATCAGCCTCAACAACCGAAATTTCATCTTTCCCTAGGATTAGATTAGAATTATAATTTTCTGAAATTCCACCTAAAAAAGCAGTAGCATTTACTGGCTGCATTATATGTCCTAAAATTGAGGAAGTAGTTGTTTTTCCATGTGTTCCAGCTACCGCTAAGCAAAAAGTATTTTCGGTAATTTTACCTAACACTTCTGCTCTTTTATAAACATGAAACTCATTATCTAAAAAGTATTGTAACTCGCTATGTCCTTTTGGTATCGCTGGAGTATAAACTACTAATGTTGACTCTTTTTCAAAAAAGTCCTTAGAAATTAACGCTAAATTATCTTCAAAATGAATACTCATCCCCATCCTTACCAGCTCATCAGTAATAGGCGAAGGAGTTTTATCATAACCTGCTACATTTTTCTTATTACTAGAAAAATATCTGGCTAAGGCACTCATACCAATACCTCCTATACCAATAAAATACACGTTATGTATGTTGTTTAAATTCACTTTTTGATTAATTTCTCTATTTCGTTTACAATATCAGATGTTGCATTTGGCAATGCTAACTCTTTAATATTTTCACTTAAACTTTCTTGTTTTCCTTTATCTTTCAATAACGTTTCAAAAACTACAGGAAACGTATTTAATTCGTTTTCTTTTAACATCAACGCTCCATGCTTATCAACAATTGCTTTTGCATTTTTGGTTTGATGATCTTCCGCAACATTTGGCGACGGAATAAATATTGTTGGCTTACCTACTATGCATAATTCAGAAACTGAACTAGCTCCTGATCTTGAAATAACAAAATCAGCAGCAGCATACGCCAAATCCATTCGGTTTAAGAACTGGAAAACCTGTATATTATTTTCTTTATCGTACTCTTTAAATTCTTCATAATACAACTTACCACATTGCCATATAAGTTGAACATCTTGTTTTTTAAAGAATCCTAATTCCAATTCAATTAATTGATTTATTCTTCTAGCACCTAAACTCCCTCCAATAACCAATACAGTTTTTTTCTTCTTGTCTAACTTAAAAAAAGCTTGTGCTTCTTCTCTTTTAGAGTGAACTAATAATAAATCTTGACGAACCGGATTCCCTGTTTTTATAATTTTATCCTTCGGAAAAAACCTTTCTAAATTATCATAAGCCACACAAATCTTAGTTGCTTTTTTACTTAGTAATTTATTGGTTATTCCTGGAAAGGAATTTTGTTCTTGTACTAAGGTTGGTATTCTTTTTCTATTCGCTATCATTAACGTTGGACCACTAGCAAATCCACCTGTTCCTATTACTACATCAGGCTTAAACTTATTAATGATTCCAATAGCTTTCCACAAACTACTGATGAGTTTTAAAGGAAATAATAAATTTTTAAGCGTCAGTTTTCTTTGAATACCCGAAATCCATAATCCCTTTATTTCATAACCAGCCTGTGGTACTTTTTCCATCTCCATTTTATCTTTAGCACCAACAAACAAAATTCTAGCTTCAGGATATCGAAGTTTAATCTCATTAGCAATAGCTATTGCAGGATAAATATGACCTCCTGTTCCACCACCACTTATAACAACACTTAACGATTTTTCCATTTGATTGTATTTATATGGTTTCATGTAAAATATCCAACGGATTATCATCTAAAATAGATTCTTCAGTTTCATTCTTAGATGCACTAACACTTAATATCATACCCAAAGCAAAACATGTCATCCAAATAGAAGTACCTCCACTACTAATTAATGGTAATGTTTGTCCAGTTACAGGGAATAAATTAACAGCAACAGCCATGTTAATAATAGCCTGAAAAACAATTGGCAATCCTACTCCAATAACCAACAAAGTCGCAAAAATAGTTGTCGCCTTTTTAGCTGAAATTACTATTCTGAACAACAATAAAAAATAAATAAACAACACAAATAAAGCTCCAACTAAACCATACTCTTCAACTATAATTGCATAAATAAAATCCGAAGAAGATTGTGGTAAAAAGTTTTTCTGAACACTTTTCCCCGGACCTTTTCCAGTTACACCTCCAGTTGCTATTGCTATTTTTGCTTTCTCTACTTGATAGTTTTCAGCACTTTCTCCAGAGAAAAAGCCCGAAATTCTACTTTCCCAAGTTTGAATTCTGTTAGGCATTAAATCTGGAAAAGCTTTTGCTACTAGAATAAACAATCCTAAAGCTACGATACCTATACCTAAAATATTTGCTATATACTTCATTGGGTATCCTCCAATAAATGACAACAATACAATCATGAAAAATATGATTGCAGTGGTTGAAAAGTTAGCAGGAAGAATAAGCATTAGTATAATTCCAACAGGCAACCATAACTGAATTAAACTCTCTCTAAAAACTATTTGCTTTTCTTTATTCTTCGCTAAGTATCTTGCTACATAAACCAACAACACTAAACCTGCCAATGTTGATGTTTGAAAACCTACTCCCACAAAAGGAATACGAATCCATCTACTTGCATTAGCTCCTCCAATAGTATTTCCTTGCGCTATAGTTACGATTAATAACAATATTACTATTGGCAACATTAACACGGAACCTCCACTGAAATATCGATAAGGAATTTTATGAACACCATATAAAATTCCGAATCCCATAATTAATAACGCTATATGCTTTACTAAATGACCTGTTGTTGAACCATTTCCAACAACATATACCAAATTAGTACTTGCGCTATAAACTGGCATGAAAGACAATATTGCCAACATGGCTACAATTGCCCATATTGCCCTATCTCCTTTTATATGTTTAAAAATTGTTTTCAATCTTAAGCCTATAAACCTCTTACTGCTTCTTTAAATTGACGACCTCTATCTTCGTAATTTTCAAATAAATCGAAACTTGCACATGCTGGCGAAAGCAACACTACATCGTTCTTAACAGCTAATTTGTGAGATACTTTTACAGCTTCTTCAGCACCAGCTGTTTCTACAATAATATCTACAACGTTTTGAAAAGTATCGATGATTTTTTGATTGTCTAATCCTAAACAAACAATCGCTTTTACCTTCTCTCTTACCAATGGTAACAAATCATTATAATCGTTTCCTTTATCTACACCACCAACAATCCACACTGTTGGGTTATCCATACATTCTAAAGCATAAAATGTTGCATTTACATTAGTTGCTTTACTATCGTTGATATAAGACACTCCTTCTACCTTCAACACCTTTTCTAAACGATGCTCCGCTCCTTCAAAGCTTGACATACTTTCGGTAATAGCTGAATTTCTTACTTGCAATAATTTAGAAGCAAGCATTGAAGCCATTGCATTCTTTGTATTGTGCTTTCCTTTAATTGTTAAATAGGATGTGTTCATTATATACTCTTCTTCGTTTAATCTAATTATTATGTTATTGTCTTTTAAAAAAGCTCCATATTCTAATTCTTTATTCATTGAAAATGGAACCAACGTTGACGCAACAGGATGATTTTGTAACCAATCTGTGATTACTTTATCATCTGCATCGTATATTAAAAAATCATCTTTTGTTTGATTTTTTGCTATTCTAAATTTTGAAGCGATGTACTTACTAAAATCGTAATCATATCTATCAAGATGATCAGGAGTTATGTTCGTAATCATTGCTATGTGAGAATTAAAATCCTCGACACCATCGAGCTGAAAACTACTTAGCTCTAAAACATAATTTTCAAAACTTTTTTCAGCTACTTGTTTAGCAAAGCTATCTCCAATATTTCCTCCTATTCCAACATCTAAACCTCCATTTTTCAATAAATGATAGGTTAATAATGTGGTAGTTGTTTTACCATTCGAACCTGTAATTCCAACAATAGTTGCATCGGTATATTTTCCTGCAAACTCAATTTCAGATATTACTGGAATATCCTTGTGTTTTAAATCTTGAATCAACTTAACTTTATCAGGTATACCTGGACTTTTCATTACCAAATCTGCCTCAAAAATTTTATCCTGAGAATGTTGTTTCTCTTCAAAATCTATAGCATGATGTAAAAGAACTTTTTTATACTTTTCACTAATTTCACTTAGATCAGAAACAAATACATGATACCCTTGTTTCTTCCCTAAAACAGCAGTTCCAACACCGCTTTCTCCTCCACCTAGTACTACTAACTTTTTCATTATCTCAACTTCAGCGTAACAATTGTAAATACCGCAAGTAAAATTCCAACAATCCAAAAACGAGTTACTATTTTACTTTCGTGATAGTTTAATTTTTGATAATGGTGATGTAAAGGAGCCATTTTAAAAATCCTTCTTCCTTCACCAAATTTCTTCTTGGTATACTTAAAATATCCTACCTGTAAAATCACAGATAAATTTTCAATCACAAATATTCCAGCTAGCAAAGGCAGTAGTAATTCCTTTCTTGTTGCAATTGCTATTACAGCGATAATTCCTCCAATAGTTAAACTACCCGTATCTCCCATAAAAACTTGAGCTGGATAGGTATTATACCATAAGAAACCTATTAAAGCTCCTGCAAATGCAAGTACAAACACTGTCATTTCTCCAGAATTTGGGATATACATTACATCTAGATAATCTGCAAATACAATATTTCCAGAAACCCATGCAAACAAAGCCAATACAATAACTATAATGGCGGATGAACCTGCTGCCAACCCATCTATTCCATCGGTTAAATTTGCTCCGTTTGAAACTCCTGTTACAATAAAAATTACAATAGGAATAAAAATTAACCAGGCATATTTTTGATATCCATCTCCTAGAAAACTCAATGCTTTAGCATAATCTAATTCGTTATTCTTAAAGAAAGGAACTGTTGTTTTAGTAGACTTATGCGCTTCTCCAAATACTTTCTTCTTACCATTTTCTTGAACAATCTGTTGATCGACTGGTAATTGTTCTTTAATTGTTACAGACGGACTGAAATACAACATTGCACCAACTATTACACCTAATCCAACTTGACCAATAACTTTAAAGATTCCTTTTAATCCTGCTTTATCCTTTTTGAATACTTTTATATAATCATCGGTAAAACCAATTAATCCCATCCAAACTGTAGTAATCAGAAGAATTATCACATATATATTTTCAAGCTTTGCTAATAAAAGCGCCGGAATTAAGGTTGCAAAAATTATGATTACACCTCCCATTGTAGGTGTTCCAGCTTTTTGCATCTGTCCTTCTAAACCAAGATCACGAATAGTTTCACCAACTTGTAGTCTACTTAAATAATTAATAACTCGTTTTCCGAAGATTGTTGACAATAACAGCGACAATATAAAAGCCGCAGAAGAGCGAAACGTAATAAACTGAAACACACTTGCCCCAGTTAAATTGAATTCACTCTCTAAATACTCAAATAAATAATACAACATCCTCTAAAACTTATTAATTAAAACACATTTTTATTTCCTCTAAATCATCAAAGTGACGTCTTTCTCCATTCACTTCTTGATAATTTTCATGTCCCTTTCCAGCGATTAAAATTATATCACCAGGCGACGCTAATTTGTACGCTGTTTTTATCGCCTGTTTTCTATCTACAATTGATATCGTTTTCTTATAATTCTCTGGAGAAACACCTTTCTCCATTTCATTTATTATAGCCTGCGGATCTTCAGTTCTTGGATTATCTGAAGTAAAAATTGCTTGATTACTCAACTGAGAAGCAATGTGAGCCATTTTAGGTCTTTTTGTTTTATCTCTATCTCCTCCACAACCTACAACGGTAATTACATTTTCATTTCCAGTTCTTATATCGTTAATAGTTTCTAAAACATTCTTTAAAGCATCTGGTGTATGTGCGTAATCTACAATAGCCGTAACATTTGTCTCAGAAACGATATACTGAAATCTCCCACTAACACTATTCAACTCACTAATACCTTTAAGCACTTCTAGCTTTTCAACCTCCATTAAATCGGCTACTCCATATATTGCTAAAAGATTGTAAGCATTAAAAGTGCCTATCAACTTGCTCCAAACTTCTGTCCCATTTATTGTTATCAACGAACCAGAAAAACTTTTCTCTAAAATCTTTGCCTTAAAATCACCTAAAGTTTTTAGTGCGTAGGTATATTTCTTTGTCTTTGTATTCTGGATCATTACAGGTCCGTTCTTATCATCAATATTTGTCAGTGCAAACGCATCTTTAGGCAATTGATCGAAAAAACGTTTTTTAACATCTCTATATTCCGCGAAAGAAGCATGATAATCTAAATGATCGTGTGATAAATTTGTAAAAACACCACCTGCAAAATTTAATCCTAACGTTCTATTTTGATGAATTCCATGAGAACTCACCTCCATAAAACAATACTCAACTCCTTCAGCTACCATTTTTGCTAAATACTTATTTATTGTAAGCGAATCAGGGGTGGTATGGGTTGCTTTAAACTCGCGTTTATTCACCATAATTTTAACAGTAGACAGCAACCCAACTCTTCTCCCTAAGTTCATAAACAACTCATACAACAATGTTGTAACCGTTGTTTTTCCATTGGTACCTGTAACACCAACTAGTTTTATTTTTTTAGAAGGATTATCATAATAATTTGAAGACATTATCGCTAATGCTTCACTTGAATCTAAAACCTCTACATAAGTAATACCTGTTCTTCTCTTTTCAGGAACAGTCTCACAAACTATCGCAAGAACACCTTTATCAAGAGCTTTCTCTATGAAATCATGCCCGTCAACCTGAACCCCTTTTAATGCCACAAAAACATCATTCGTAGAAACTTCTCTACTATCGAAGTGCATTTTATTCACGTCTATGTTTGTATCACCAAAAACCGCGTTTACTGGCACTCTATACAATATGTCTCTTAAAACCTTCACTTACGATAATTTTAAATAAACAGTTGTTCCTTTTTTTACTTTTTCACCTCTTTCTACAGATTGCTCCGTTACTTTTCCAGATCCTGAAAAACGAACTTTCAACCCCATATTTTCTAGTAAAGAAATCGCATCCATAGCACTCATCCCTACAACTGTAGGCATGATGGTTTTATACTTACTTAATACTTCATAGTATTTGTTATAATCTTTATTAACCGCCTTACTTACTACCGAATCGGTAACCATTTGAACACTCGACGGATTAGAGGTGTAAATTTTATGTGCAATTTCCTTAAACACTGGCGCAGCTACTTTAGCTCCGTAATATCCTTTTAACACACTTGGCTCGTGAATTACCACAATGCAAGAATATTTAGGCTTCTTAACTGGAAAAAAACCTGCAAAAGAAGCTACATACTTTTGATTTGAATAATAACCTCCTTCATACTCACCATCTTTATTCTTGGTTCTAGGAATCCATTTTTTTGCGGTTCCTGTTTTTCCTGCCATAGAAAAGTTAGGAGAGTAAATTTCTTTTGCAGTTCCTTTTTTAACTACATTCTCCATTATTTGCACTACTTTATCAATAGTAGTTTGCGAAGCAATTCTTTCACTCATTACTTCTTTATCAAACTTTTTAACTGTTTTACCAGCAACTCTAAGTTCTTTAACAAAACGTGGCTTAATCAATTCCCCATCATTAGCTACGGCATTATAAAACATTAAGGTTTGTAACGGTGTTAGAGACACACCATACCCCCAAGCCATCCACTCAAGACTTATAGAACTCCAACTTTTATCTTTTGTAGAAGGGATGTATGGTTTTCCTTCTCCAACTATATTTACACCGGTTTGCTTATCTAAACCAAACTGCTTTATTCTTTTTAAAAACTTTTCTGGATTATTGTCATAGTGTTTCTGAATTGCTTTCACAATTCCCACGTTAGAAGAAACTTCAAAAACTCTTGCTAGGGAAATTTTACCGTAACCATCTTTATCACTATCCTCAACTTTTCTGTTATTAATAAAAATCTTTCCTTTTTCAGTATCAACAATGGTAGAAGTATCTACTACTTTATCTTCCAACCCTGCCATTAAACTAGCTAACTTAAATGTTGAGCCAGGTTCATGACTTTCCCAAACAGCATAATTTCTCTTTTCATAATATCTTCCGTTAGAAGTTCTTCCTAAGTTTGATATGGCTTTAATTTCTCCTGTTGCAGTTTCCATCACTACCGCACAACCATGGTCTGCTTCATAATATTCCATTTGCTTTAACAAGGCATGATGTGTAATATCTTGTATATTTACATCTATGGTTGTAATAACATCTTTACCATCTTCTGGCTCTTGCTCATTCAAATCATTTATAGGCTTCCATTGTCCTTTTGCTATTTTTTGCTTTAATCGCCAACCATTTTTCCCTAACATAAACTCAGAGAAAGCACCTTCAATTCCCGCTCCTCCTCTGTGATCGTTGTACCCGATAGTTCTTTCAGCTATTTTACCTATTGGATGCTCTCTTACCGTTCTTTGCTCAGCAATAAAACCTCCTCTAAAAACTCCCAAGTTGAAAATTGGAAAGCTTTTCATCTTCATATAGTCATTATAACCTAAGTTTCGCGCTATTAACAAATACCTGTTTTTAGTCTTTTTTGCATCTCGCAATTTTCTCTCATAATAACTTGGTGTTCTTCCAAGCATTTTTGAAAGCTCTTTAGTTAAACCTGCTATATTATCTTCAAAAACTCTATCATTTACAGACATTACATCCATACGAATGGTGTAATTAGATATTGATGTAGCTAGCAAATTACCATCAGCTGCATATACATTACCTTTATTTGCAAATACTGTATCATTTTTATAATTTACTTCTTGCGCAAGCTTTTTATACTTATCTCCTTTGATATACTGAAGTTCAAAAACTTTAACACCAATTACAACCAGAAAAAGCGACATAAAAGCCGCTACTAAATAAAATTTGTTTAATATGTTTTTTCTAATGGTTGACAATACCTACTCTTTTATTATTACTTTAATTTTTTGAGGCGGATCTTCTGCCGGACTCAATCCACTTGCTTTTACTTTTTTTCGAATAGCACTTTCCAATTTCATTCTCATTAAAATCGTACTGGTATCAACATATTCGGCTCTTAACTCTCTTTTTACCTTATTGAGTTCTGCGATTTTCACCACTTTTTCATCCGCTGAATGAGAGCTCCAAATCATCACCAACAATAAAATCACCACAAAAAAGATTACTCTCCAATTTTTTGCAGCCGATTCATCAGTAAGAAAACTACCTCTTAAAACATCATATATTCCACCAGCGTTTTGTTTCATTTTACTTTAATGTTGCTATTCTTAACTTTGCGCTTCTTGCTCTATTATTAACCTTTATTTCTTCTTGTGTTGGAACAATCAACTTTCCTACTTTCTTTAGAGGCTCGTTAGTATTTCCATAAAAATCTTTCTCTGGTTCACCTTGAAACTTCCCCATCTGTATAAATCGTTTCACCAATCTATCTTCTAAAGAATGATACGAGATTACACTTAACCTACCGTTTTCATTTAACAATGTTGGAATTTGAGTCAAAAATTCTTTCAACACCTCCAACTCTTCATTTACCTCAATTCGAATTGCCTGATAAATCTGAGCTAGTATTTTATGTTCTTTCGCCTGAGGCAAGAATCTCTTCAAAGCCGCTTTCAACTCAAAACTAGTGTTGATACTTTTCTCTGCTCTTGAACTAACTATTTGCTTTGCAATCGCCCTAGCATTTCTTAATTCCCCATACAAAAACAACACATCCGCCAGCTTCTCCTCTTCATATTCATTTACTACAACTTTTGCAGAAAGCCCTGATGCTTGATTCATTCTCATATCTAGCTCTCCATCAAACCTTGTAGAAAAACCTCTTGTTGCTTCATCAAATTGATATGAAGAAACCCCTAAATCAGCCAACACTCCATCTACTTTTTTAATCCCGTAAAAACGTAAAAACCTAGTTATGTACCTAAAATTCTCACCAATCAACACAAAACGATCATCTTCAATTACATTCTGCAACGCATCAGCGTCTTGATCAAAAGCAAACAACTTTCCTTTTTCTCCAAGTCTTTTCAAGATTTCTTTTGAATGACCTCCTCCTCCGAAGGTTACATCCACATAAACTCCATCTTCTTTAATATTAAGAGCATCTACACTCTCTTTAAGCAAAACTGACTCATGATAATTACTCATCGATCTCAAAATTTCCCATTACCTCTTCAGCCAATTCAGCAAAATCTGAAGCTGTATCTTCTATTACACTTTCATACTTTTCTTTATCCCAGATCTCAATTATGTTTACCGCACTCGACAACACCACTTCTTTCTCAATACCTGCAAACACCGATAAATCTTTTGGAATTAATATTCTTCCTGCCGAATCCATTTCCACCATCTTTACACCCGCAGTAAATCTTCTAATAAAATCATTGTTCTTTTTAACAAAACGGTTTAGCTTGTTAATTTTTGACATCATCTGATTCCATTCTTGCATAGGATACAATTCTAAACACGGCTGAAAAACAGATCGTTTGATTACAAAACCTTCTTCCAAAACAGGACTTAATTGTTTCTTCAATGCAGAAGCAACCATTAGCCTACCTTTGGCGTCAGCTTTACACTCATATGTTCCGATTATATTTACCACTCGTAAGTCTAGAATTATTCAAAAATATAAAATATTTACCACTTTTTACCACTTTTTACCACATTGTTGATAAGTTTCCTTTTTTTAGAGAAAATACTGTGGTTCTGATGGTTATTTATCGGACGAAAGCATATTTGAAAAGAAATTGATAGGTATAAAAAAAAGAATTACTTTTGCTCTGAGCCAAATCTTAGCTAATGACAGATTTTTTAAAGACAGAAGGTAAGTATACATATGCTGAAGCGGGAGAAGGAAAAGCTATTATTGTTCTTCATGGATTAATGGGAGCATTAAGTAATTTTGACGCAACTTTTAAGCATTTTTCTAAGAGAGGATACAAAGTTTTAATTCCAGAATTACCTTTGTACACCTTACCAATACTTAAAACTAATGTTAAGAATCTTGCTAAATTTTTACATGACTTTATAGAGTATAAAAATTTAAAAGATGTTGTTTTATTAGGAAACTCACTTGGAGGACATATCGCATTATATTATATAAAACATTATCCTCAAGATGTCTCGGCACTTGTACTAACCGGTAGTTCTGGTTTATATGAAAATTCGATGGGTAATAATTACCCAAGAAGAGGCGATAAAGAATTTGTAAGAAATAAAACACAAGAAGTTTTTTACGATAAGTCGATTGCTACTGAAGAATTAGTTGATCAAGTTTATGATGTAATTAATGATAGAAACACCTTGGTAAAAACATTAGCAATTGCAAAAAGTGCAGTTCGTCATAACATGGCAAATGATTTACCAAACATGAAGCAACCAACTTGTATTATTTGGGGAAAGAACGATACCGTTACACCACCAGAAGTTGCTGAAGATTTTCATAAACTACTTCCAGATAGCGATTTATATTGGATTGATAAATGTGGTCATGCTGCAATGATGGAACACCCAGAAGAATTCAATGAAGTTCTAGAAGATTGGTTCAAAAAGCGCAACTTATAACCACGCATTTATTTTTAGATAAACAATTAATATATGAAGATTAAATCTGCAGAATTTGTCATGAGCAATAGTAATGTTACTAACGCTCCAAAAGACCACATTCCTGAATATGCTTTCATAGGTAGGTCCAACGTAGGTAAATCTTCTTTGATTAACATGTTAATGGACCGAAAGAAGTTAGCTAAAACTTCTGGAACTCCTGGTAAAACGCAATTAATCAATCACTTTAAAGTAAACGACGAATGGTTTTTAGTTGATTTACCTGGTTATGGTTATGCTAAAGTTTCTAAAAAGAAAAGAACCATTTTCCAATATTTTATTGAAAATTATTTCAAAGAAAGAGAACAATTAGTGTGCGCCTTTGTTTTAGTAGATTCTAGACATGATCCACAAAAAATTGATTTGGATTTTATGCGTTTTCTAGGTGAAAACCAAATTCCTTTTGCTATTATCTTTACTAAAGCAGATAAACTACCAAGTTCTAAGTTGAACAAACAAATTCTTTCTTACAAAAGAAAGCTTCTTGAACACTGGGAAAGCTTACCTGTTAACTTTTTAACTTCTTCTTCTTCTAAGCTAGGCAGAGATGAAGTATTAGATTTCATTGACAGTGTAAATAAAGATGTTGCAGATGATTTTAAATAAATCGCTATGCATTCTAACAAAAACAACTTACTAGTTCTTCACGAAGACAATCACATTATCATTATTAATAAAAGACCTGGAGATATTGTTCAAGGTGATAAAACGGGCGACAAACCTTTAAGTGATGTTGTTAAAGAATATCTTAAAGAAAAACATAACAAACCCGGCAATGTATATCTTGGAACTGTACATCGTTTAGACCGTCCTACATCAGGTATTGTTATTTTTGCCAAAACCTCTAAAGCTCTAGAGCGGTTAAACAAAATGCTCCGTGATAAGAACATACAGAAGACTTATTTCGCAGTTGTAAAAGAACATCTTTCAAAAAAGGAAAACACCTTAATTCACTTCTTAAGAAAGAACCCAAAAAACAACAAATCTACTGCGTTTACTAAAGAAGTTGAAGGCAGTAAAAAAGCAGTTCTACATTATAAAGTAATTAAAGAATTAGACAATTACTCGCTATTAGAAATAGATTTAGAAACTGGTCGTCACCATCAAATTCGTTCTCAACTTTCGACAATTGGGCATCCTATAAAAGGCGATTTGAAATACGGATTTTCTAGAAGCAACAAAAACGGTAGCATTCATTTACACGCCAGAAAAATAGCTTTTATACACCCAGTTAGTAAAGAAGCTATAGAAATAACTGCACCCCTACCAAAAAGCGATTCAATTTGGGAAGCATGTAACTAAATTCGTATATTTAGTTTTTTAACCCTTTTATTGATGAAAGCCTTAAAATACTTACTCGTTTTCACCATTCCGTTAACGGTTTATGTTTCATTTACTTCTACTGGATGGATTACCTTTCTCCCACTAATTTACGTCTTTGGAATTGTTCCTTTATCGGATATGTTTTTAAAAGTAAACGCCGAAAACTTCGATAAAGAACAAGAAGAAATCGAAAAAAACAACAAACTCTATAGCTACATTTTATACCTAACCTTACCCGTGCAAGTCGGTTTCTTAATATGGTTTTTATTTGTAATTAATGAAACCGCCTCGACAATTGATTTAATTGGAAGAATTTCTGCCATGGGAATTATGTGTGGTGTTATTGGTATTAATGTTGGACATGAATTGGGCCATCGAAATAACAGGTTTGAAGAATTGCTTGGTGAAATTTTATTAATGACTTCATTAGAAACGCATTTCTTGCCTTATCATAATGCAGGACATCACTTTAACGTTGCTACTCTAGAAGATGCAGCTACTGCTAGAAAAAATGAACCGTTGTATATATTCTGGATTCGATCTCAGTTTATGAGCTACATCCAAGCGTGGAAACTTGAAAACAAACGAATGACAACTTCTGAAAGGTCTTGGTTTCATCATCAAAACAGAATGTTAATCTACACGATTTGCCACGCGTTATTAGTCGGTGCCATATTTTTCTTTTTCGGTGTGATTACAACTTTGTATTTCTTAGCTGCCGCTATTTTTGGTATTTTACTTTTAGAAACTGTTAATTATATTGAACACTACGGATTGCTTCGTGATAAAAATAAATTCGGCAGGTACGAACGTGTAAAACACACACATTCTTGGAACTCGAACCATGTTATCGGAAAATTAGTGCTGTTTAATTTATCACGACATTCAGACCATCATTATAACGGTAGCAAACATTATCAAATATTGAAATCGCTACCTGAAAGTCCACAAATGCCAACGGGTTACCCAGGAATGATGTTATTATCATTGATTCCACCTATTTGGTTTAAAGTAATGAATAAAAAACTTCAAGAAATTTAATTGATGACCATTCCGCAAATTATTGAGCAACAAAAACAGTTTTTTGCTACTCAACGAACTAAAGATATTTCCTTCAGAAAAAAAAGTTTACGTAAACTTTTAAAAGAAGTTAGCCGAAGAGAAAAAGACATCTTGCAAGCATTACACGACGATTTTAAGAAATCGGAATATGAAGGTGTAATGACAGAAACGAGCATTGTAGTTTCTGAAATAAAAAAAATGATAAAAAACGTAGGTTCTTGGTCACAACCAAAACGTGTGATGCCTTCGTTATTGAACTTTCCATCATCTGCAAAAATTTACCCAGAACCCTACGGAACTACCTTAATTATTGCTCCGTGGAATTATCCGTATCAATTAGCATTTTCTCCATTAGCAGGAGCTATTGCAGCAGGAAACACCGTTGTTTTAAAACCATCTGAGCTTACGCCAAATACCAGTACTATTTGTAAAGAAATTATCGAAGCTGTTTTTGAAACTGGTCATGTAGCAGTTGTTGAAGGTGGAATTCCAGAATCTCAGGAGTTATTAGCACAGCGTTGGGATTATATTTTCTTTACAGGAAGTGTTCCTGTGGGGAGAATTGTAGCCAAAGCTGCAGCTGAATATATTACACCCGTTACGCTAGAATTAGGAGGTAAAAGTCCGTGTATTGTTGATGACACCGCCAATATAAAATTAGCCGCAAAACGAATTGTTTGGGGAAAATGCATCAATGGAGGTCAGACTTGTATTGCGCCTGATTATTTACTGATTCACAAAAAAAGTAAAGACAAATTTGTAGCTGCTTTTAAAGAAGAAATCAACAAAGCATACGGTGAAAATCCAGCTGAATCTCAAGATTTCCCGAGAATTGTAAACGAACGAAACTTTGATCGCTTGGCAAAAATGCTAACAAATGAATCGTTTTTACTTGGTGGAGATACCAACAGAGAAGATCGATACATCGCTCCTACTTTATTGGATGAACCAAGCTTAGATAGCGAAGTAATGAAAAGCGAAATATTCGGTCCGATTTTACCCTTATTATCTTATGAAACTACAGACGATTTAGAAGCTGTGATTTCTAAATACGATAAACCATTAGCTTTTTATGTATTTACTGGTAAAAACTCTTTTGCTAAACAACTAATTCAAAAATATTCGTTTGGTGGCGGAACCATTAATGACACCACAGTACATTTTGCCAATGACAATTTACCATTTGGTGGTGTTGGTGAAAGTGGTATTGGTGGATATCATGGTAAAAAAACATTTGATACTTTTTCTCATAAAAAAGGAGTCGTGAAGCGTGGAACTTGGTTAGACATTCCTACCAGATATGCGCCATATAAAGGCAAATTAAAACAGTTAAAAACCTTACTTAAATTCGGATAACACATGAGCGAAAAAACCGTTTCGGAAGCAATTAACTACAGAAGATCTGTGAGAGTGTACGATAGCGAGCAACCTATAGACACCGCAATTGTAAAAAAATGTATTGAACAAGCTACGCTTGCTCCTAATAGTAGCAATATGCAATTGTGGGAGTTTTACCACATTACTTCTAGAGAGGTTATTGATAAAATAGTTCCGTTGTGTTTCGATCAAAATGCTGCCAAAACCGCTCAGCAATTAGTAGTGGTTACCGTGCGTAAAGATTTATGGCCGAAAAGAGCGAAAGCAAATTTAGACTATCTGAATAAAGTCTTTCCTCCGAAACCAAAAGCCGAACAATCTAACAGAGAAAAATTTGCTAAAAAATACTACCAAAAATTAATACCAACGGTGTATAAAGATTTCTTCGGACTTTTTGGAATGTTGAAATACGTAATTACGTTGGTAATGGGAATCTTTAAACCTATTTACAGAGAAGTGCGTAGTAAAGACATGCGTGTGGTTGCTCATAAAAGCACCGCATTAGCCGCACAAACGTTTATGTTAAGCATGGCAGCAGAAGGATACGACACTTGCCCTATGGAAGGCTCGGACACTTGGCGTGTTAAAAAAGTTTTAGGGTTACCGTATGGCGCGGAAATAAACATGATAATTTCTTGCGGTATTAGAAAACCCGAAGGTGTATACGGACAACGTTTTAGAGTTCCTTTTGAGGAAGTGTATAAGGTGGTGTAAACTTCCTGTTATCCGGTGTAAATTATAATAATAGCGAGAACAATAGTATAGATATAAGCCGTTAGCAAACACTGTCGAAAATGATGTGAAGCTTTCTTTTTGATTAATAAAAGTCAGTTTTAAAATTTTGTTTTTTAATAGTAATTCCAGTTCTATCCTTTTTTTAGAGAACTAAACGTTTTATGTATTGGCTTTTTTGCCAACTTCTCTCCTATTTGATTGTCGGTTCTTAGTTTCTGTTTGATACGCTTTTGTTTGATTCCGATAACTCCGCTTATTTTTTAACTTCTAGTAAGAACCTTTTTGGGTTTTTAGCCAATTATCGCTTAACGTTCTGTCCCGTTCTTTTTCTAAAAAAAGGCTTTATACAAAACTCAAATCACGCAAACTAAATGCAATTAAGGCTTGTAATTATTTCTAATCTATTGCTGAAAATTGCTCCTTTTTGTAAACGCTAGTATTTGCATTCTGTCTCGTTTGCTTTTAGTATAAAATTTTCTAACCGCTTTAAACTTTGGCTAGTGTTCTCCTACATTAGCTAACATGGTGTATAAAAAATAGCTGCATTATCTATAAATCAAAAATTATAACTAATTTTAAATCATGAAAAATCAATGAAAAATCAATGAAAAATTGCTGCTAAAATTATCGCAACTTTTCATACACAAATACGTTACCTACCATTTGAGAAAAAATGAAATGCACATTTGAATTAAACAGTCGAGGATTTATAAAACAGCGAGAAAGCTTTGATTTGGAATTCAAACAAACATTTCACTTTGGAGATTCACTAGCTGAATATATGCGTTCAATAGTTGGAATGGCTAATAATAAAGGCGGAGAAATTATTTTTGGAATTAAGGACAAACCACGTGAATTAAAAGGACTTCAAAATGAAAAATTTGAAGACTGTGACCCAAATAAAATAAATCAATTTATAAGTCAATACTTTTCTCACGAAGTTATGTGGAATATGGAAACTCACGAAATTCACGGATTAAAGTTTGGGAGACTTTGGGTTGAGGAAGCACCTCAAAAACCAATTGTATGCTCTAAAACTTATAAAAATATTTTGAGAGAGGCTGCTATATATTATAGATAACGAGGAGAAACCAAAGAAATTTGCTATCCTGAACTTGCACAAATACTTTTAAATGAACGAGAAAAGGAAAAAAGATTATGGTTAAGTCACGTTGAAAAAATTGGACAAGTTGGACCTCAAAATATACATTTAATTGACACTTTCAATGGAGAAATACATACAGGAAAAGGAAAAATTCTGTTGGACAAATCTATTGCGGATAAACTAAAATTTATAAAAGAAGGAGAGTTTTCCGAAACCCAAGGCGCACCGACATTAAAATTAGTTGGAGAAGTTACAGGAATTGTAGATACATCAACCGCACCAAAATCTGATGTTCTTTATCCATATAGATTTGGAGACTTGAAGGAAAAATTCAATATAAATAACTTCCAATTTCAAGCCGTATTATGGAAATTAGAGGTTAAAGGAAATCCTAGATATCACACAGAAATTTCAACAAGCAAAACGAGTTCAACACATAAATATTCGAAAGAATTTTCAAGTAGATTAAAAGCAATAATTGAGAGATATCCGAATTGGGTAAAAGATACAACAGATGAATATAAAAAAAACGGTAGGTAACACCGTGTATAATTAATGGCTAGTTCAAGCCTACTTACGAAAATCCTCGCGGATTTTCTATCCGGTTTTTATTTGCTAAATTAGGTGCTTAAACACGCCACTAATCATACACAAACACGTTGTAGTGCATTTAGGAAATGAAATTGAATTCAAAAAATATAGGTAGAATTTTAATCTTTAAATATTTAGGAATAACTGTTCTAATTTTACTTGTTCTTATAATTATATTCACTTCATTATCAATAGAATTAAAGAAATACATAAATCAGAATTTAGTTAATTCATATTTAAAGGAATCAACATATTTCAATATTCAAATAGTTTTGAATCTAATAATCGTCTTTTTCATTTCGGGAGATATTGGAAAATCTATTTTGGAAAAAAATAAGGATTCATTTTGGACAACCTTTTTTGGCTTTTTGAAAATGTGGGTTGGGTTTTTAATGATTACAATGTTTGCCGAAATGATTCCAAGAATAATCGAATATGGAATTGATTTTGAATCTGTCGGACTTGGAGTTTTAATATGGATTGTTATGGGAGGTCCAATCTTTTTAATTATCGGATCTATACAAGGCGGAATAACAAGTTGGTTTGTTGGTAAAGAAATGGAATATAAAAAAACGCACTACAACAATGTATAACCGCAATTACGGCGGATTCGACTACGTCCGAATCCACACGGAATTGCAAACGACAGTTCTTAACCGAAAATTAAAACCTTTAAACCCGTAACTGACGGTTATACGAGACCGTTGTGCAACATATGACCAAAACCGAAAGTTAATGACAAACCGAATTTTAACAGCTCTTACAATTAGAATAGCTGGAATATATTTATTCACGAAAATTTTTGACCATTTTGGTTCTTACTTTTTTTCAGTTTACGGAACTGCTACTATGGCTCGATTTGACGAATTGTTGAGTGAACCGATTGACAAATTCTTTTTTACTGGAACATTTCTGACAATAGCGAATATTGTCGTTTCAATATTTCTATTCGTGAAAGCGGAATGGATTGCTAAAAAACTAATAAAAGCGGACAATGAAATAAAAACGGAACTGAACGCTGAATCTCTGACAAAAGTGATTTTATTGACAGTCGGAATTATTTGGTTAGCGAAATTGATTTATCTAATTCCTGATCTAGTTGAATACTGTTCTAAATTTATTTCGAGCATGAATGGAAATGAAGAAATTGAATTACCTGATTTTGCGATAGCGAATTATATTCTAAAAACGATTTTGACACTAATAATAATATTCCGAATTGAAAAAATATCGAATTGGATTATAAAGAAAATATAAAAATACGTTGCACAACAATGTGTATAATTCATTGCTAGTTATAGCCTACTTACGAAAGTCCTCGCGGACTTTCTATCTGTGATTTATTTGCTAACTTTAGTGCTTAAACACGCAACGAAATCATACACTAGACCGTTTCTCTCAACTAAAATCTGAAAACGTGAAAAAAAATATACTTTTATTCCTAATTATTATTTTGTTTGAAAGCTGTAAGTCTATAGCTTGGATCGGATATGACAAGCCAGAAGAAAGTGATTATATCGAGATAGAAGCAGCTCCAATTAAAATTGGAATGCAAAACTTGAAAACAGAAGAACAGAAACAAGCTATTAAAGAAGCAACCAAAGAAGTTTTTCTAATTTTTAAAAGCCCTGAATTCAAACAAGCCGTTGAATCAAAAGAATGGCTAATTAGTTGTAAAGTAAAAAACGGAAATAAAGATGTTCTGAACGGAAAAGAAGTTTTTAAAATACTAGATAATGGTTACGTTAATTTTTCAATCAACCCAAGAAAACCATGGAATGCAATAGCGCAAGCTCAAAAATCAGAAACTGATCATACTAAAAATAGAGTTGCTATTAAGCCAAAAAGAATAAATAAATGGTTTTCAAACGATAAAAAAATAAAATCTGAGTTGATTAACACTATCGCTCACGAAATTACACATACTGTATCATTCAAGTTTTTAGATGCTGGACATGGAACATTGGAGTGTCCAGACGCAAAACTTGTAAGCTATGGAATAGGAAATTTAGTTGCAAAAATGTGGAGAGAAAAACAATGAAAGAAGAAATATCATTCCATTTAATTGACTTACTAGAAAAAAGAATAAGCGTTGCTGAATTTCGTGATATCTTTTTCGAGAAATATAATACGTTTGAGACTGTTTTTTTAAGCGCTACTGAAGACCCAATTAATCATGACATTTTTTACAGACTTATAGAAATAGATTACGATACTCAAACTAATGAAGTTTTAGGGCTTGTAAAAAAATATCTAAACCATAATAAAACTGAAAGAGTATTAACCGATGAAAAAATAGCGCTAGTTGAAGAGAAGTTAGGTTATACACTTCCAAAATCTTACACAGATTTTATGAAGAACTCTAATGAAGATTTTTTTGAAAATCATTCTGTAATTCCCATTAAAGAGACTGTTCCTGCTAATTTAAAATACTATTTAGGTGAAGGTTTCTGGGAAATAAATGATTTCTATAAAATTTCGCTTGATGAAAATGATACCAAAGGTATTCTTTATGGAAAATCTATTGCAAAAGAATGGGGTTTACCAAACAAAATTATTCCTATAGAAGGAGACGGTCATACTTGGATAGCTTTTGATTACAGAAATACTACCAATGAACCTGAAATAGTGTTTATTGAATCCGAAAAACACTTATCTTTAAAACTAGCAAACAACTTTACTGAATTGTTAGACATGCTCCTTCCGTACAACTCTGTTTACGACGAAGATGGTAATATTATCTATAAAAGCACTAGTTAAAACATCATGAAAAAACGCTTTCTCTTCGCACTCCTTACACTAAGCATTTATAGCTACGGACAAAATTCAAAACATCCGATAGATGTGAAATACTATACTTGTATTGAGAATGCTGTTCCAACAACTCTTGGTAGTATTAATTGTACCAAAGAAGCCAAAGAAGCTTGGGAGTTAGAAATAACATCACTTTTAGAAAAGCTTAAAAAAGAAAGCAAACAACTTAACGTAGCTTTACTAGAAGAATCGCAAACGCAATGGCTTGCTTTTCATAAAGCCAATGTAAAATTCTACTATTCTTTTTATCAAATTCAGTATCAAGGAGGAACCATGGCGCGTTCTGCAGCTCTTACTTATGAAATGAGGCATTTAAGAGAACATGCTATATACTTAAAAGAACTTTACGAGGAAATTAATGAAAAGTAAAAAGGACATTCATATTTGCGGAGAAGTTTTTAAACGTAAAAGAACACATTTTTCTTTCGAAACATTGTACAAGCAAATTGAGAACATGTCTGAACTAAAAAAGCTTCAAGAATTTCCAAGCTTGCAAACTGTCTCTTTAAACGGCACAAACATTAATGATTCTGGATTACAATATGTAAGTCAATGTGCAACGATTACCAACTTAAACTTAACGTTTACCAATATTACCGATAAAGGTATTCCTCATTTAGTAAATCTAAAAAAGTTGCAATGGCTTCGCTTAAAAGAAACCAACATCAGTGAAAAAAGTGTTCCATATTTCAATCAAATAACAGGTTTGACTTCATTACAAATCCATGAAACTGAAATTTCAGGTAAAGATATGGCAATTTTAAACTTACCAAACTTAGAAGAACTTTTGGTAGATTGTGAGGATGATTTGGATTATGAAACGTTATTACATCTATCAAAAAAATTACCACAGTGTGAAATTATTTGTAAAGGAAAAGGTGTTTTTCGGAATGGAAATTTTGAATTTTAATTTGAGTATTTTTTCTAACTTAAAAAAAGAACAAATAATACAAAAACACTAAAACATGGCGACTAACTACAATATTGAAATTGTTGGAATTCAACAAGAAGCTCCTCGTGTATATTCTATTACTATTTCTACCTATACTGATATTGGATACAGATTAGATATTAATTATGGAGGTTATCAACCACTCGGAGCGGTAACCTATGAAGGAAAACTTTATCAAGGTATTGAATTAACAGTTGTTACTGATCCTACTGCCGACAAACCAAACACAGAACAAGATTCTTTTATCGTACCGCAAGATGATGCTAATACAATTGGTATTTATGTAAAGTGTGGAAATCAAATTGCAACTATTAATTTTCATTAATAACCAAAACTTTACAAGCTATTTACGATATATATTAACCTAATAACTGACCAAGTTCTGCAGGTTGTTGTAATAGCCAACCCGTTAAACTATAACGTGGTTTGTTAGATTCTAAAACCGCGTGAGGAACATCAGCACTTTTAAACATTACACATCGTGCTTCGATTGGTTCAACTAAAAAAGAAGTTCCGTCTTTAAAAAAAATCTCTAACTCTCCTCCATCTCCTTGTTGCCAATTTTTATTGAGATAAATAACAACACTAATTGTTCGGTTATTTCTTTTTTTAAATTGATCTAAATGTTTTTCATAATGACCTCCTTTAGGATAATGAGCCAAATGAAATTCGTACCCAGTTAATCCAAGATAACAGTACCTGTTGTATATGTAAATCGTATCATCAATTAAACTCCAAATTTCGTTTAATTGTACATCTCTTTTTCTATCTAACCAATAGGTAAAATCTCCACGAATATCTCGGCGAATTATATTATCATTTAAAGCTCCAATTCCGGCCTTTGTAAAGGCATCAAGATGAGACTTAAAAAAAGATTGAATTACGTTTAGTTTATGTCCATCTATAAAATTATCTACGATAACATAATCATTTGAAGAGAGCTCATCCATCCAAGAAAGCCAATCTTCTAGTCTATGACATTTTTCCAATTTTTACTAAAAAGCAGACAAATATAACTTATTTATCAATCCAAATTTAAAAATAAAGCTATCTGCAAAATTCTCCTAGCAATGTTTTACGTTAATCTCGTTTCTACTAATTTTTAAACTAATTCACTCTAAACTTTTTAAGTAACTTTATAATGTAAATTACTACATTATAAAGTTAGAGATAGAAATATATTTATATTATTTATTATTCTGAATTTGTAAGGGAATACCTACAAAGAATAAAAATTAATCAACTTTACTAATTTGAATTATAAAGATGACTTTGAATCAACTAAAACAAGATTTTGAAAATTTACTTTACAAAGCTTTAAAAGACTATATAAAAATTAAACTGGATGAGATTCCGAATGAAAATATATATGCTTTTGTTGCCTATTGTGACGATGGTTGTATGAGTATTTCTGGTGCAATTGCTACTATTGAAAGTTATAACGAAACAATAAAATTGCGACCAATTTATGAGAATGATTTAATTACTCCTGAAATTTGCCCTCCTGAATGGAAATATATCTATGAACATAATCATGTTTTTGATAAACTAAATAAATTTCTTAGCACCATTTATGATGAATTTTATGAGGGTGAATTTGAAGAAGATTATATGGATGAGTTAGACGAAGATGAGCTAAATGAACTTATTTCATCTTTTTTTATTGATACTATTATAAAGGTATTTATAAAACTCAGAAATGATAACGTTTTTAAATTTAAACATTTTAAAAGTGATGTATTATTAGGTGCTTTATTCTCAGACCCTGATGAAGGAAGTCGAAAAATTATGTTAGGAGTATCAAAAAAACTAAATTCACCTACTTGGCATAGCAAATTATCGAACTATTGGAATTAAACAAGAACAAATGAAATCGATATTAATCAAAATTTTAGATATTAAAAAGTATTATCCAGAAACTGAAAAGTTGTACTTCTAAAATTCTTTAATATCTAATCTTTTATCTATCAAAAATTAAAAAGAAGATATGGTATGAATCATAAAATAAGCTTATTTTTATTATGTAAATAAAAGTAAAGATGAAACGAAGAAATTTTCTAAATCTTAGTATTTCAGCATTATTAGGAAGTCTTTTCTTTTCTGAAAAAGCATTTGGAAATACCCCCGAAAAAACATCAAACAGTATCCCCTTAAAAAACATTTATCAACAAGGATTAATAACATTAAGCATTCCAAGTCCGAAAGAGCTTCGTGGAGGCTGGGCAGCCATGGCTGCAATTTGTGCTGCTCAAGGATGGGAAAATGATATTTATGCAACATCAGATCAATGGTTTTATCACGATGGTGGAGGAAACTGGGTTTGCCTTCGCTTTAAAGAAAAGAACAAAGCTATTTTAATTGGTCATGATCATGAGTATTCTGAAACATATTATGGTGAAGCTGCAAAGTACTTTAAAGAAGAACAAACAAACATCTTAGCCGACGCTCCTGAGTGGTGGAGTTTTGATATGAGTCCAGAACCTTT
Organism: Tenacibaculum skagerrakense; assembly: GCF_004345825.1. Lineage (GTDB taxonomy): Bacteria > Bacteroidota > Bacteroidia > Flavobacteriales > Flavobacteriaceae > Polaribacter > Polaribacter skagerrakensis. The sequence continues at coordinate 137,559 of NZ_SLXM01000008.1, read as the reverse complement.
TGGAGAGTGGATTGGTTTTGTATACGGTTGGGATGGTGAAAAATGGCAAAGAGCAAGTTATAATAAACCTGATGGTTTTGAAGATATTGGCTTGTTAAATGCTTGCAGTGTTAATGGTTTTGAAACACTGGGAGAGTATTCAATAGGTGCACCAGGAAATAATGGTGTTGCTCCAAGCAATGAAAAATTAAAGAAGTTAGTTGAAGCCGATGGTAATATCGCTCCAGAAATTTTAGAAAGTGTTGTGCCTGGTTGGGACATTGATGCTGGAATTGAAGCTGCCAAAAGATTTCTCGAGGCTGATGTTTAGAGTTAGTACAGTTAAAAAATCCCATTATATATGAGAAAAATTATTTCAATTGTGATGCTTATAATTATTGTTGGATGTAAAAACAATAATCATAAAGATGCTATAAATCACGAAAGCTCTGACCATAAAAAGATTCACAAATCTGACAACTCAAATCATAATTCAGCAAATGAATATATGCGAGAATCCTCATTTCAAGAATTAATTAAAAGATTTGAATCTCCCGAAAGAGATGCTTATCAAAAACCTGAAAAAGTTCTCGAATATTTAGGCAACATAGAAGGTTTAACTATTATGGATATTGGTGCTGGAACTGGCTATTTCTCCGTAAAACTTGCTGAAAAAAACGCTAAAGTTATTGCTGCAGATGTTGATGAGGATTTTCAAGAATTCATTAAAAATCGTATTAAAGAAAATAACCTTACAACTATTGAAACTAGAAAAATTCCTTACGATTCTCCTAATTTAAAAGATGCTGAAGCAGATATTGTATTAATTGTAAATACGTATCATCATATCGAAAACCGTACTGAGTATTTTCAAAAAGTAAAAAAAGGCACCAACGCTGATGGAAAATTGGTTGTTATCGATTTTTTTAAAGTTGAAACTCCTGTTGGACCTCCTGTAAATCATAAATTATCTATAGATGAAGTTGTAAAAGAATTACAAAAAGCTGGATATACTAATTTCACTATAAATGTAGATTTACTTCCTTATCAATACATTATTGAAGCCAGATAAAGAAAAACTCATTTAAAATGTTTATTTTCAAAGTGTAATGACTTTTATCAGTGTTTACTATTTACAAAAAATGAATCTTTGTATAATAACAACATCTCAACTAAAACTAAACACAATGAAAAAAAACATGGGTTCTGCAGATAGAATTATTAGAACAATAATCGCTGCTTTAATAGCTGTTCTTTATTTTACAGGAACTATTTCTGGTACTTTAGGAATTGTATTACTTGTATTTGCTGTAATATTTTTGCTAACAAGTTTTATCAGTTTTTGTCCGTTATATGCTCCGTTAGGCATTAATACTTGTAAAGTGAAAGACAAATAATGTTCTACCAAGAAATAGAAAATTTAAAAGCAGATTTAGAAAAACACATTATTAAAATTTCTAATCCTTTTGATCACATTCGAAAGGATTTGTTTTTCGTGACACTTTCAATTAATGGGAATTCATGGAAACTCTTGATTGAAGATGAATATGATGATTTTTCTGAAACCAATACATTAATGAATTGGTTTTTGGTGTTATATAATTTAGAATCTTATGAGGAAGCTAAAGATATTATGGAGTGGGCAAATGAAATTAATGTCAATCCGAAAGATTTTCTTGACTATTATCGTGATTTAGGAACTGCTTATAAAGAAATTGAGCATCAACTTGGTAAAATTGATGCTCAAATTTCTTCTTATGATTATACCTTACGAACTGGCGTTGCAAAAGCATTAGCTAATGAAACTTCTTCTTAAAATTTATTCAGGAAGTAAAACCAGTTTGTTTTCCGACTTTTCGATTTCTTCTTGATTTAATTTCATCTTTACAAACTCTCCGTTCACATATTTTGTCGCCTGATTTTTGTAATACGGACTAAATACATTTCCAGATTGTCCAGTTGGAAGAACTGCCACACTATTTTCAATATCCGAAAAATCAATTACTCTTCTTGTCGATGGGCCCGATTTTACTTTATAATAACCCGTACTATCTAAATCAAAAATTTGATTATTTAAAACCTCGTTGCCTCCAACTGTTTTAAACGGACCAACATTAAAAAGCTTACGTAAAAGTCCTCCCGCTTTTCCTATAGCATGTTCATGCTCAACAGACAAAACCCTATCCCAAGTCCAATTATCAACATTATCTCCTAACTGATTTTGCAAAAATGAAACTGCATTTTTAAAAGTTGTATTTATAATATCGCTTCTGGTTTCAACAGTTTTAGTAGTAACATCATCCCACCAAACCGATTCTTGACGTTTTACTTGTGTTGCCAATATCTTTTTTGCGGTTTGCGTATTCAAGAAAACAGCAAAACCTTTTCCCATTTCATCTTTAAAAGTTGACTTGTAAAATTCGTATAACAAACGATTGTAAATAGTGGCTGCAACACTATTCTTTTTATAAGTTCCATCCCAAGCAGAAATAATTTCAAATGCTTCTTTCTCAGAAGATGATAAATTATTTACGTCTAAACCGTTCAACATATCTTTAATAATTGTTGAGGCTGTTGAAGAAGTAACATCAAAAATCATTTTCTTCATTTCTTCTCTTGAAAATTTATCTTGACTTTTTAAAATATCTACAATTCTTTTAGCTCTGTCTTGTGGTTGATAATATCCAGGATATAATTCGCCTCGAACAGTATCAATTTGTTGATTTGCTGAATACACAAAATTCCAATCAGGATTAATAGCTTGCGGATTCTCTTCAAATTCTAAAAACTCAGTAATCTCATCCTTTCCAGAAGCTCCATCTAAATAAACTTGCCTACATAAACTATCACGAACCTGATATAATTTAGCGGATGAAAACCAAGCCACATTTCCTTTAGCATCTCCATACATAATATTCAACCCAGGTGCATGAACATTTGCTGGTGCTCTTTTAAAACTTTCGATTGAGCTTGCATGCGATAAATCATAAGACACATCTAACAATAATTGATTTGGAAGTTTTGTATAAATCCATTGCATGGCAATTGGCTTATCATAATTTACCTGATCGATAATATCGTTCATAATAGGTCCATGTCTACTTACTTTTATTTGATATGTTGTGTCTTGCCCTCCTTTTACTTTTATCGTTTTATCGAACAACTTATATTTTTCAAAACCATTTTCAGTTTTGTATTCTAAAGAATTATCTGGGTTATTTTCTTCAATGTAAAAATCGATATCATCATTAGCTAACATGGTTAATCCGTAGGCATATTCTCTATTATGACCTAACAAAGGAAAAGGAGTTAACGCAAGATTAAATCCGTACATTTCGTATGTTGGAGTTTTTATATGCGATTGATACCAAACAGAAGGTTGTGAAAAACCAATATGAGGATCATTAGCTAAAATTACTTTTCCGTTTTTAGTTTTCTCTGGCGCTAATACCCAAGAATTACTTCCCATAAAAGACGAAACTGGTAATTTATCATAAATTATATTCATTGCTTCAGACATGGCTGCTTGAATCTCAGGGTTCTTCTGTGTTTTATTAATCGTTAAATTTTTAGAAAAAGAACCAATTAATTCTTGAAGATGAGCTTCACCATACTTTTCTTTTACCTCCGTTAAAATAGGTTCTGTTTTATGTGCGGCTGCAAAACTAAAAGCCATATACCCAAAAACATTATAAATATCCTTAAGGGTATATTTTTCCTTTTCTACCCCAACCAAATAAAACTCTAACGGTGTAGCGCCTTTATCTATAAATTGATTAACCCCGTCTAAATACGCCATTGTTAATTTATAAGCCTCAGTAGTTTTATCAATTTTTGCTATACCATTAACAGCTGCCTCCTCAATTCCTAAACCCGAAAAAAGTTTATCTACTCTTACTAAATCTTTTCCAAAAATTTCAGCTAATCTTCCAGCAGCTAATCTTCTGATTAATTCCATCTGCCATAACCTATCTTGTGCATGAACATATCCAAAAGCTCTTAATGCATCTTCGTTATTTTGAGCATTTATATGAGGTACGCCATTGTCATCATAAAACACAGTTACTTTATCTTTTAATCCTGAAATTTTAATTTCTCCATTATAATCTGGAGATAAAGATTTTCCTATAAACCAATACGCAATCAGCAATAAAAAGGATAATCCAATAAAAAAAAAGAAAAGTTTTTTTAGTAGTTTCATTCGTAAATATGTTTTATCAAATATAAAGGTTTTAAATTTGTACTTTTGAGTAAACAAACAGCAGGAAATGAAAAAAATTCATATGGTTGACTTACAAAGTCAATATCAAAAAATTAAGGAAACTGTAGATGCATCAATTCAAGAAGTACTTGAATCATCAGCATATATTAACGGACCTTATGTAAAAGAATTTCAAGCAGATTTAGAGAAGTATTTAGATGTAAAACATGTGATTCCGTGTGCAAATGGAACTGATGCTTTACAAATTGCAATGATGGGACTTGGTTTACAACCAGGCGACGAAGTTATTACTGCAGATTTTACTTTTGCGGCCACTGTTGAAGTAATTGGTTTGTTAAACTTAACTCCTGTTTTGGTTGATGTAGAGCCAGATACTTTTAACATCGATATAAAAGCATTAAAAGAAGCAATAACTCCAAAAACAAAAGCAATTGTTCCTGTACATTTATTCGGGCAAGTGGCTAATATGGAAGCTATTCTTGAAATTGCTAAAGAGCATAACTTATTTGTTATCGAAGATAATGCACAAGCCATTGGTGCGAATTATACTTTTAAAGATGGTTCAAAGAAGAAAGCTGGAACTATCGGAGATGTTGGAACCACTTCTTTCTTCCCTTCTAAAAACTTAGGATGTTATGGAGATGGTGGTGCTATTTTTACAAATGATGATGATTTAGCGCATATAATTAGAGGAATTGTAAATCACGGAATGTATAAACGTTATTATCATGATGTTGTTGGTGTAAACTCTAGATTAGATAGTATTCAGGCAGCTGTATTAAAAGCAAAACTTCCTTTCTTAGATGAATACTGTAATGCGCGTCGTAATGCAGCAAGATTCTATAACAATGCTTTTGCAAATAATTCAAATATTATAACACCAACTAGTGCTAGTTGTGGGCAAATTTGTGATGCTTGCGATTGTCATGTTTTTCATCAGTATACATTGCAAATAACAAATGGAAAGCGTGATGAATTACATCAACATTTATTAGATAATGGAATTGCCAATGCTATCTATTATCCAGTGCCATTACACAAGCAAAAAGCCTATGCTAATGACCGTTATAATGAAGCTGATTTTAAAGTGACTAATGAATTGGTAGAAACTGTTATTTCATTGCCAATGCATACAGAGTTAGATGAAGAGCAATTAACACTCATCACTAATACAATTAATGACTTTTTAAGTTAAAATGAATCAAAAAATTAGAACTGGTCAAATTATTCACATAACACAAATTATTGGGTTTTGTGTATTTAATTACATTTTAGGAGATTTTAAAAATCTTGATAAATTTAAAATTGACAGTTCTAATTTTATGTTTGCAGTATTTCCAATTGTAGCATACTTTTTTGGGATATATATCGCTAAGAAAAAACTAGAAACAGTTACAAGAGAACAACCGACTTCAGAGAAGTTATCTACTTATATTAGTTCTTTTATTATGCGATGGGCTCCATTAGAAGCCTCTGGGTTCTTAATACTTCTTCTAAAACCAGAATTAATAAATTTAAATATTGGCGTTTTGTTGTTATTAATATTTATTAGACCAACAAAAGAGAATGTTAAAACAACGCTGAGCATTAAAGAATCTGATTTCAATAATTAACTATGAAAAAAATATTGGTTACCGGTGGTTTAGGTTTTATTGGTTCTCATACTGTAGTTGAATTACAAGACGAAGGTTATGAAGTTGTTATTATTGATAATCTTTCAAATTCAAAAATTGAAGTTTTAGAAAATATTGCTGAAATTACGGAAAAAAAACCTGCTTTTTTTCAGCTAGATTTACGCGTAAAAGAAAATGTAAAAGCTTTTTTTGAGAAAAATCAAATTGATGGTATTATTCATTTTGCTGCTTTCAAAGCTGTTGGAGAAAGTGTTCAAAAACCTTTGGAATATTACGAAAACAATATTGGTAGTTTAGTCTACATTCTCCAAGAAATGATAGATCGAAAAATTGACAACTTTATCTTTAGCTCTTCTTGTACTGTTTATGGCCAAGCTGACGAACTCCCTATTACGGAGAACGCACCGATAAAACCAGCAGAATCTCCTTACGGAAACACCAAACAAATTGGAGAAGAAATCATTAAGGATACTTGTAAAGCAAATGGATTGAATGCTATTTCATTAAGATATTTTAATCCAATAGGAGCACATGATACAGCTAAAATCGGAGAATTACCATTAGGAGTTCCTCAAAATTTAATTCCGTATGTAGTACAAACTGCCGCCGGTATTAGAGAACAATTATCTGTTTTTGGGGATGATTATGATACTCCAGATGGAACAGCTATTAGAGATTACATTCATGTTGTAGATTTAGCTAAAGCTCATATTGCAGCGTTACAAAGGTTAATCAAAAAGGAAAATAAAACGAATTTTGAATTCTATAATGTTGGAACTGGGAAAGGGAGCTCGGTTCTAGAAATTGTTGATGCTTTTGAAAAAACAACCCAACATAGATTGAATTATAAAATTGCAGCACGTCGTGAAGGTGACATTACTGCAGCTTATGCAGATACCCGTTTAGCCAACACTGAACTAAAATGGAAAGCCGAAAAAACTATCGAACAGGCTTTGCAATCTGCTTGGGAATGGCAATTAAAACAATAGCGTACAATTTATTCCACACATTTTATCAATAATTGACTTGCTCTCAATAATTTTTAACAAAAATTAGGAAAATCTTCTTTCCTAGTTTTAGTAATTTCATGCCTTAAATTTAAATCACCAATGACTAAAAATATCTTATGGGTATTTCTTTCAGTTTTTGTACTGAGTTGTACCTCTTCAAGTAAAGAAGCTAAATCGGTAGCTTTAAAAATCGATTATGAAAAAATTACATTAGACAACGGACTTGACGTTATTTTTCACGTAGACAAATCAGATCCAGTAGTTGCTGTAGAATTAATGGTACACGTTGGTTCTGCTAGAGAAATAGAAGGACGAACTGGTTTTGCGCATTTATTTGAACATTTATTATTCTTAGAATCTGAAAACTTAGGAAAAGGCGGATTGGATAAAATGAGTGCTCGAATTGGTGGATCTGGGGCAAATGGTTCTACTTCTAGAGATAGAACTAACTATTTACAAACAGTTCCTAGCGATGCTTTAGAAAAAATGATTTGGGCAGAAGCTGATAAACTAGGATGGTTTATCAACACAGTAACAGATCCTGTATTAGCCAAGGAAAAACAAGTTGTAAAAAATGAAAAAAGACAAAGTGTAGATAACAGACCTTATGGTCATAGACAATATGTTATCGGAAAAAACTTATATCCAAAAGATCATCCTTACAATTGGCAAGTAATCGGTTCTTTAGAGGATTTACAAAATGCTACTTTAGAAGATGTAAAAAACTTCTTTAAAAAATGGTATGTTCCAAATAACGCTACATTAGTTTTATCTGGAGATATTGACATTGCTAAAGCTAAAGAATGGGTTCATAAATATTTTGATGAAATCCCAAAAGGTGAAGAAATTACTCCTGTTCAAAAACGTCCTGGGGTTGTTACTGAAACAAAACATTTATACTACGAAGATAATTTTGCAAGATTACCTGAGTTAACGCTAACTTGGCCTGCTGTAGAGCAATACCACAAAGATTCGTATGCTTTAGATATTTTATCTCAATACTTAACCGTTGGAAAAAAAGCGCCTTTAAACAAAGTATTAGTTGATGATTTAAAATTGACTTCTGGAACTACAATGTTTAACTTCACTTCAGAGATTGCTGGTCAAATTCAATTAATCGTACGTGCTTTCAACAACACAAAACTTGATGATGTTAAAAGCGGAATTGATAAAGCTTTTGCTGAATTTGAACAAAATGGTATTCCTCAAAAAGATTTAGATCGTATTAAAGCTGGCTTAGAAACAGACTTCTACAGCAGTTTATCAAGTGTTCTTGGTAAAGGTTCTCGTTTAGCTTCCTATAACACATATACTGGTGATCCAGGTTATGTTACAAAAGAATTAAATCAAACATTAGCAGTAACTACTGAAGATGTAATGAATGTGTATAACAAATACATCAAAGGAAAGAATTTTATTGCTACTAGTTTTGTACCAAAAGGTGATCAACAATTAGCTCTTTCGAATTCTACAGAAGCTGAAGTTGTTGAAGAAAAAATAGTCATCGGAGCCGAAGAAACTTTTGATGCATCTGTTGCTGCTAAATATGAAAAAACTCCATCTTCTTTTGATCGTTCTATCGAGCCTACTTACGGAAAATCTCCAGAAATAAAAACGCCAGATGTGTGGCAAGATAAATTAGAAAATGGTTTGAAAATTTATGGTATTCAAAATAGTGAAGTTCCTTTAGTTGAATTTAATTTTGTTATTGAAGGCGGACAACTTTTAGAAGATATAAACAAATTAGGAGTTGCTAATTTAACCGCTGGTCTTCTTGAAAAAGGAACTAAAAATAAAACTGTTAGTGAACTAGAAGATGCATTAGCTCAATTAGGAGCTTCTGTTAATGTGTTCGCTACAAAAGAAAACATACGTATTTCAGGAACTACCTTAACTAGAAATTACAATGCTACATTGGCTTTGGTTAAAGAAATGCTATTAGAGCCAAGATGGGATGAATCAGAATTTGAATTGTTGAAAAAAAGAGCCATTACAAATTTAAGACAAGAAGAAGCTAGCCCTCGATCAATTGCTGCAAATCAGTACAATGCTTTATTGTATGGAAAAGACAATATTCGGTCTAAAAATATTTTAGGAACTATTGCTTCTGTAGAGGCTATCACAATTGATGATGTTAAGAACTATTATGCTAATTATATCTCTCCATCAATCACAACAATGCATGTCGTTGGAGACATTGATAAAGAAAGTATTGTAACTTCTTTAAAAGATATTAATGAGAATTGGAAAGCAAAAGAAGTAACAATCCCTAGCTTCCCTACTCCTGAACCTCCAAGTAAATCTACTGTGTATTTTTATGATGTACCAAATGCTAAACAATCTCAGTTACGATTTGGAACTCCTGCATTAGCATTTAATGATAAAGATTATTATCCTGCTACTGTTATGAACTACATTTTAGGTGGTGGTGGTTTTGCTTCTCAGTTAACCCAGGAACTTAGAGAAGGAAAGGGTTATACTTACGGAATTCGTTCTGGTTTCTCTGGATCTAAAGAAAAAGGTGCATTTACTATTGCTAGTGGTGTAAGAAGTAATGTTACTTTAGAAGCTTCACAATTGGTAAAACAAATCTTAGAAGATTATGCTGAAAACTATACCGAAAAAGATTTAGAAACTACCAAAGGATTTTTGATAAAATCGAATGCACGTGCGTTTGAAACTATGAATGCAAAACTAGGGATGTTAGAAAATATCAGTTCTTATAATTTATCTCCAGATTATGTAAAAGATAGAGAAAAAATTGTTTCTGAAATGACAATTCCTCGTATTCAAGAGTTAGCTAACAAATATATTGATCCTAATAAAATGATTTGGTTAGTGGTTGGAGATGCAGAAACTCAACTAAACAGGATGAAAGAATTAGGCTTTGGAGAACCTGTTTTATTAAACGAACTTCAAGAGAAAGTAAAACAATAAAAACAATAAACGCCCTAAGTATTTAGGGCATTTTTATTTTATATATCTATTTGATTTGCTACTTATTCAAAACTAGCTCCACTAGCAGCTACATTTCTATCAATCTTTCTCATTAAACCTTGCAATACTTTACCTGGCCCAACCTCTATAAATTCAGTACCGCCATCAGCAACCATTTGTTGTACAGACTGTGTCCATTTCACTGCTCCTGTTAATTGCGATACTAAATTCTCTTTTATTTCCGCAGGATCAGTTACTCCTTTAGCCACTACATTTTGATAAACCGGACAAATTGGTGTATTAAAAGTTGTTTCTTCAATAGCCTTGGCTAATTCCTCACGCGCAGGTTCCATTAAAGGAGAGTGAAAAGCTCCTCCTACTGGTAAAACCAATGCTCTTTTAGCTCCTTTTTCCTTTAAAATATCACATGCTTTGTTAATAGCTTCAACTTCTCCAGATATTACAATCTGCCCAGGGCAATTATAATTTGCAGCAACTACAACACCGTCTACAGAATCACAAACTTCTTCTACTACTTCATCTTCTAAACCTAATACTGCGGCCATCGTTGATTCTTGCATCTCACACGCTTTTTGCATTGCTCTTGCTCTTGTAGACACTAACTTTAAACCGTCTTCAAAAGACAAAGCATTGCTAGCCACCAACGCCGAGAACTCACCTAAAGAATGTCCTGCCACCATGTCTGGTTTAAAATCTTCACCTAAAACTTTAGCTAAGATTACAGAGTGTAAAAATATAGCAGGCTGTGTTACTTTTGTTTGTTTTAATTCTTCAGCAGTACCTTCAAACATTACATCAGTTATACTAAAACCTAAAATTGAATTTGCTTGTTCAAACAGCTCTTGTGCTAAAGGTGATTTTTCATATAAATCTAGACCCATACCTGTAAATTGGGCACCTTGTCCAGGAAAAACATATGCTTTCATAAGTTTCTTTAATCATTTGTTTAATTATGCAAACATAATCAATTTTAATTTTGCTATTTTCGTTTTATGACCGAGAAAAACAAACTACTTGCGCAAAATATATATTTGATACTTGCTGCTTTATTTATAGCTTCTCTTGTTGCTTCTAACCTTATTTTTCAAAAATTCTTTTATTGGTATCCTTTTCATTTAGAAGTATTTGATGTGAAATTGTTTGAAGTTTCTGTTGGACTTTTACCTTATCCAATTACTTTTTTAATCACCGATATTTTATCTGAAATTTACGGTAAACGAAAGGCTAATCAAGTTGTGATCGCAGGTATTTTTGCTTCATTATTTTCTTTAGGAATTATTTTTGTTGGAAAACATGCTCCAGCTACTTCTTGGTCTCCCGTAAATGATGACACCTTTAATTTAGTATTTGGTGCGGCTCCATTAGCAGTTTTAGCATCTATGCTTGCCTACTTATTTGCTCAATTTGTGGATATTAGAGTATATCATTTTTGGAAAAAATATACTAACGGTAAACACCTATGGCTACGTAACAACTTCTCTACTTTTTCTTCTCAAATAATTGACACCTTAACTGTTTTAGTTCTTTTATGTTCATTTGGAATTGTTTCTTGGAGTCAGTTGTTAGGATTGCTGATTAGTGGTGTTGTTTTTAAAGTTTTTATAGCACTTTTAGATACTCCATTCCTATACATTACTGTATACTGGTTTAGAAAAAAATTTAATTTAAAAGAAGGCGAAGAGATTAAAAACTTAATATGATAATGGAATCAAGGAAATTATTCTACAGTTTATTTGCTGATAATTTAGGAGTTGATGAAGGAATAGCAATGTACTTAAATGTTATCTGTAATATTTTGGTTATTCCCTTTCTTGGGTATATAATTTACAGATTGGTTAAACTCTTTGGTAGTAAAATAATACAGAAATTAGCCTCTAAAACAAAAACTCAGTTTGATGATATCCTGATAAAAAACAGAACTTTTTTAAACTTATCTAGAGTCATAATATTTATAATTACTTACTCTTTTTTAGACTATATCTTTATTGATTTTAGTCAAGTTTTAAATTATGCTCAAAAGATTACGAATGTTTGTATTTTAATCAGTTTTATCTTACTTATTAAAAGTATTCTTTCGAGTATTAAAGATTATTTAAGAACATTAACTGTTTTTAAAGACAAACCTCTAGAGAGCTACGTTCAAATTTTCATGGTATTCTTGTGGTTAATTGGAGTTATCATCAGTGTTTCTATACTTTCCGACAGACCTTTGGCCAGATTTTTAACTACATTAGGTGCTTTTTCAGCTGTATTACTCTTAATTTTCAAAGATGCTATTTTAGGCTTTGTAGCTAGTATTCAAATTTCTGTATATGATACTGTAAGACTTCAGGATTGGATCACCATGGAAAAATATGGTGCCGATGGAAATATTATAGAAATAAATCTCACCTCTGTTATCGTTCAAAACTTTGATAATACCATAACTAGTATTCCTACATATTCTCTAATTTCTGATTCATTTAAGAACTGGAGAGCCATGAATAATTCAGGTGGAAGAAGGATTAAGCGTGCTGTCTCAATAAAAATGAGTAGTATTAAATTTGTTTCTGAGGATGATATTGAAAAATTCAGTAAAATTGAACTTATTAGTTCCTATCTTAAAGAAAAAAGTGAAGAAATAAAAAATTATAATTCTCAAAAGAATATAAATAAAGATGTACTTATTAATGGTAGAAACCTTACCAACTTTGGCATCTTTAGAAAATACATTGATTTATATTTAGAACAAAACCCTAAAATCAACAAGGAGCTAACTCTAATGACAAGACAATTAACTCCAACATCAAAAGGAATACCTTTAGAGATATATGCATTTAGTAATATGAAAGAATGGGTAATTTATGAGCGTATAATTGCTGATATTTTTGATCATATTTGTGCTTCCGTTTCTTATTTCGATTTAGAGATTTTTGAATCTCCAACTGGAAATGATCTTACGAAACTTAAAAATTTGATGTGAAAATGAAATCATCAAATTCACTTTGGCATTTAACATTTCAAAAATTTAAAAAAAATAAAACCGGACTTATAAGTCTAGGCTATATTATTTTATGTGGGCTTACGGCTCTATTTTGTTATGTATTAGCACCAGACAACTCGAACTCGGCTAATCAAATGCATATCGAAATTCATTCTAAAAAGCCAGGTTTTTCTACTCAAATGCTCTTTATCCCTATACAAAAAACTACTAAATCTTCTTGGTTAACTACTTTTTTATATGGAAAAAACACTGATGGTAATGAAATACCAATTAATTCATACACTATCAATCAAAAGAACATTGAAATAGTTAAAACAGATGGAACCATTAAAGAGTTTGATTTAAAGCTATTTAATAATGAACCTCAGAATTATATTTATCAAAAAACTTTTTACTTAGGAACAGATAAATTTGGAAGAGATTTATTAAGTCGAGTTATTATTGGTAGTAGAATCTCATTTTCTATTGGTTTTATAGCAGTTCTGATTTCTTTAATTATTGGAATTCCTGTTGGTGCTATCGCTGGTTATTTTGGTGGTAAAATTGATAATTTTATAATGTGGATTATTAACATAACATGGTCTATTCCTACGTTATTATTAGTAATTGCCATTACACTGACCTTAGGTAAAGGATACTGGCAAGTTTTTATCGCAGTTGGATTAACAATGTGGGTAGAAGTTGCTCGTATTGTTAGAGGTCAAGTAATCACTGTAAAACAACAACAATATGTTGAAGCAGCTAAAGCTTTAGGCTATTCGACTACTCGAATTATTTTTAAACATATCTTACCTAATATTTTAGCTCCTATAATTGTTATTTCTGCAGCTAACTTTGCGGCGGCAATTTTAATTGAAAGCGGACTAAGTTTTCTTGGAATTGGGGCGCAACCTCCTACTCCATCTTGGGGAGCAATTATTAAAAACCATTACAATTATATCATCTTAGGAAAACCATTTTTGGCATTGGTTCCTGGATTTGCAATAATGAGCTTAGTGATGGCTTTTATGTTGCTTGGAAATTCACTTAGAGATGCGTTGGATGTAAAAGCTTAAGTTTGTAATTTCGCTACTTCAATAAAAATAACTCATGAATTTCACAGTACAATTTACCACTAGATGGGCAGACTTTGATGCAAATATACATATGCGTCATACAGCTTATAATGATTATGCCGCAGAAGCGCGTTTGCGTTTTTTCAATAAATTTGGAATTACTATTCATGATTTCACAAAAGAAAAAGTAGGCCCAATTTTATTTGAAGAGAATACAAAATTTTTTAAAGAAATACATTTAGGAGAAGATATTTCTGTTAACCTAAAAATTACAGGATTATCAGCAAAAGGAGAGCGTTGGAAAATTCAGCATGAAGTTTTTAATAGCCAAGGAAAACTATCTGCTGTAATTAATGTGTATGGTGCTTGGTTAGACTTAGTAAAACGAAAGTTAACTGTTCCACCAGAAAAGTTTCAACAAATCTTTAATGATGCTGAAAAAACAACAGATTTTAAAGAAATACCATTAAAAAGTGAATAAAAAAAGAATCATAGCTGCGCTACTATTAAGCGCAGTTTTAGTTTACAACTATTATTTAGAAAATGCTGAAAACGACTCTAAAACTAAAGAAGATAATAGAGATCCAAAAGTAGAGAAAAGTAAAAACAAGGAATCTTTTAATTTCTTACCTAGTTCAACTACAAATCAAATAGTAGAACACAAATATTACACTTTATCATATAGTGAAAAGCATGAACAAGCAGAATGGGTTGCCTATTCTTTAGATAAATCTGATATTGCTTATACTAACTTTAAGAGGCCTTTTTTTGTTGAAGACCCAAAAGTAAAGACAAAGTCAGCAGATTGGAGAAACTACCGACAATCTGGTTATGATAAAGGTCATTTATGCCCTGCTGGAGATAGAAAGTTTTCAAAAGAAGCGTTTGAAGAAACTTTTTTAACCTCTAACATCTCACCTCAAAAACACGATTTTAATTCTGGAATTTGGAACAATTTAGAACAAAAGGTAAGATATTGGGCTAAAAAATATAATCATTTATATGTCGTTACGGGAGGAATATTAACAGGCAACAATTACAAAACTATAGGAAAAGAAAATGTAAGTGTTCCTAAGTATTTTTATAAGATATTGTTGGATTATACCAAACCAGAAATTAAAGCTATTGCTTTTTTACTTCCTCACGAAGAAAGCACTAAACCTTTATATGAGTTTGTAGTTTCAATTGATGAAATAGAACAAAAGACTGGCATTGATTTTTTTAATGAGTTACCAGATGATTTAGAAGAGAAATTAGAATCATCAAAAGACTATAAGAACTGGTCTTTTAGATAGCAAAATAAAAGTATAAAAAAAGATCACTAATTTTTAGTGATCTTTTTTTAAGTAACTTATTTGTATTTGTTATTCTTTATAACGCTTTACACCTTCTTTTAACCAGTTGTAATACGTTAATTTATCTGTATACTGTTGAGGAGTATTTAATACTTCTAATTCAGGACTTAACTGAACATAATAAGGTTGTGAAGCATTTTTGAAGTTTACAGTTTGTAAAGTTGCCCACTTCTCTCCATAAGTTCTAATCTTTTTAATTTTACCACTTGGCTTAACAAAATCAAATTGTTGATCTGCTGGTAGTGGGTTTTCGTTATCATCCACATATAAAGAAATTAAAACATAGTCATTCTTTAATGTGTTATAGATTCTTGTGTCACTCCATACATTCTCTTCCATCTTTCTACAGTTTACACAAGCCCATCCTGTAAAATCAACTAAAACTGGCTTACCAACTTCTTTTGCATACGCCATTCCTTCATCAAAGTCTTTGAAACAATTTAAAGCTAAAGGACACTTATTATTGTCTTGGTCGTAAATACTGTAGAATTGAGGTGGTGCAAAACCACTTAAGATAGATTGACTCCACATTGGTTTTTTAGTAACTCCAGGCCCTAAATAAACAGCAAATCCTAATACTGCTAATCCTAATATAATTCTTAATCCAGAAATTCTTTTCACTTTAGGTCCACCTGGGAATTTGATAACTCCAAATAAGAATAAAGCTGCTAAAATTGTAATGAAAATCCAAATACCTATAAAGATTTCTCTTTTAAGAATATCCCAGTTACCAACTAAGTCTGCATTTGATAAGAATTTAAATGCTAATGCTAATTCGATAAATCCTAATAATACAGTTACTGCTTTCATCCAGAAACCAGACTTTGGCAATGATTTTAATAAATTAGGGAATAATGCGAAAAACGCAAATGGTAATGCTAAAGCTACACCAAAACCTCCCATACCAGCAGTTAATTGCATTGGATCTCCATCAGCTGTTAACGATCCTGCTAATAATGAACCTAAAATTGGTCCAGTACACGAGAATGATACAATTGCTAATGTAATAGCCATGAAGAAAATACCAAAGATCCCTCCAATTCCAGAAGCATTATCTGCTTTGTTACTCCATGAACTTGGTAATGTAATTGTGTAGAAACCAAAGAAAGAACCAGCAAAGAATACTAATACTATAAAGAAGAAAATGTTTAACCACATATTCGTAGAAATAGTATTTAATATTTCTGGGTCTATACTATCAGCAAAGTGAAAAGGTAAACTTAATGCTACATAAATAGCAGCAATAAAGAAACCATATAATAAAGAGTTCGTTATTCCTTTAGATCTTTTTTCTGATTGTTTGTTAAAAAACGATACTGTTAAAGGTATTAAAGGGAAAACACAAGGAGTTAAGAAAGCGATTAAACCTCCTAAAAACCCTAACACAAAGATATTTAATAAGTTTCCTTTATTTTCTTTGTTTTCTGTTTTAGACTCTAATAACTCTGGATTCTTTAAATCTAATTTTAAAGAATTAGTAATTTCTTGACTTTTTACATCAACTGTTGCAACCGTTTTTACTACTTCTCCTCCATTTAAAGAGAATGTAAAATCATTGTCATAAGGTAAACAGAACTCCTTACATACCTGTGCCTCTATATTAAGAGAGACTTGAGTAATAGTTGGATCGTCTAACTTTATACGTTGTGTTAAAGTAGCTTCTTCTACAAAGAACGTCTCATCCATCCCCCAGATTTCACTATACTCGGTTTTGGTTTCACTTTCGGCAGCTTTTCCTACAACTGTAAAACCAGTTTCTCCTTGAGATGGTTTGATAGACATTGGTAAAGAAGCGTCTTTTGGATTATACTGAGAGTATAAGTGCCAATCTTCTTCTATGTAAATGTTAAAAATTAAATCATATTCAGTGTCAGAAATTTTCTTCACTGAAGTCTCTACTTCTACAGGCTCATCTTGAGCGAAGGCAGTAAAAGTAAATCCAAAAAATAATAAAAGTAAGGTAATAACTCTTTTCATTGTTTGTACTGTATTGGGGTTATTTTATATACTAATTTGCAAAATGTTTTTCGAAGATTCATCGATAGAAAATCTTCTATCTTGTCTTGTTCCTACTATCCACATAATTTCGTTTTCGGCATTGCAAAGTAACCATGTTTGTTCTTTCATAAACTTCGAAAATTTCTCGTCTTTAAAGAACTTACTCACTTTTTTTTTGCCACTCATTCCTGTTGGATAGAAGAAGTCTCCCTCCTCCCATTTTCTTAAAATTATTGGGAAAGTTACTAAATTTTTGTTAACTAAAACATAATTTTTAGATAGTGTATGTTTTTTATCTGTATTTTTAATGGATAATTTAATCGGATCTGTAATTTCTTCAACATCTTTTTCGATGAAAAATTTTGAAGCATTAACAGTATTACTTTTTAACTCTTTCAACAGTAAAGAGTCTCTGTCTTTGAGTAATACGTGTGATTTTGAATACACAACTTTTCCAGATTGAGCATTTAATAACTCAGAAATATTATTCCATTCTGTAAAATTATAATCCTTAAAAATCTCGAATATATACGCTTCTTTGTTAGGCAATTTTAACATTTTTTCAATGTTAAATTTTATAATATCACCTTCTTTCGACTGTATTTCTGTTAAAATTTCTTCAACTTTTTGATCAACAATAGTTCTAGTTTGTTTTAGATAATCTATTGTTTTAGAAAAATTCTCAAGTAACGCAGGATTAATTTCTTTTAATGCTGGAATTACATTGTGACGAATTTTATTTCTAGTATATTTTGTTTCGGAATTAGATGCATCTTCTCTCCATTTTAACTGGTTAGATTTTGCATACTCTAAAATTGTTACCTTAGAAAATGGTAATAAAGGTCTAATGATATTTCCGTTTTGCGAAGGAATTCCAGTTAAACCATCTAAGCCTGTTCCTCTTGTTAAATTAATTAAACAAGTTTCTAAATTATCATCAGCGTGATGAGCAGTTGCGATATAATCAATATTATTTTCTATTGCAATTTCTGAAAACCATTTGTAGCGAAGTTCTCTTGCTGCAATTTGAATAGACAATTTATTATTTTCTGCATATTTGAGCGTATCAAACTCTTGGATAAAGGTTTTGCACTGAAACTCTTCTCCTAGCTGAGCTACTAATTGAGCATCTAAGTCGCTCTCTTCATCTCGTAATTTAAAATTACAATGCACTAGTGCAATTTTATAATGTAATGTATGTAATAAATATGCCAAAGCAACACTATCTACTCCTCCCGAAATAGCAACTAAAATTTTCTTTTGTTCTAAAAAAGGAAAATTAAGAAAAACGTGTTCTTTGAATTGATTTAACATTTTTATTGGCTGTTTTCGTTTAACCAAGAAACAATATCTTTAATAACTTCCGATTTACATAAATCATTATGCAATTCGTGATATCCTCCTTGGTATAAATTCAACGTTACATTATCTGAGTTATTAGCTGCAAACTCTTTTGAACCTTCACAACTAATCAACTTATCATCGGTTCCATGTAAAAGTAAAATAGGTTTCTGTAATAGTCTTGCATTTTCGATAGCCCACGCTCCTCTTTCGATGAATGACAAGGAAAAGTTCGGGCTAACTCTATTATGTACCAACGAATCGTTTTCATATTTTTTCACCTCTTCTGGGTCTCTAGAAATAAATGAAGTGTTTATCTCATTATCTAGCGTAATAGATGAAGCTATCTTCTGAATAATCTTACCAAAAAAAAGTTTCCATGCCGGCGGTTCAAATGCTAATTTCAAAAAAGCACTGGTAGCAATTACTCCTTTAATATCATTATCTCTAGAAAGCATATAATTTAATACTGCATTTCCTCCCATAGAATGTCCATACAAAAATAGCTGAGTGTCTCCAAAGATTTCTCTAGTCTTCTTTATAAACTGTTCTATACTATCTAATACAGACTCATAACCAGGATTGTGTCCTCTTTTACCAGTAGTTTTACCGTGACCAAAATGATCAAAAGCTACAACACCATATCCATTATCAACTAAATTTTCAGCAACTTCTGTAAATCTGCCTGAATGTTCTCCTAATCCATGAAGAATTAACACTACTGCTTTTACATTATCTGTTTTCCAGTATTGACCAAAAAAAGATGTTTTATAAAAATTAAATTCTACTGTTTTATGAGTCATTCTTTATCTATTTTAAGAGTTTGTAAGTACAAATTTCATTGCCTTTGCTTTTAACAAGCATTCTTCGTATTCTTTTTCTGGAGTTGATTTTGCCGTAATAGCTCCTCCTACGGAATAAGAAATATACTTTTTTTCTTCGTTATACAAAATACTTCTGATCACTACGTTAAAATCAAAATCACCATCTGGTGTAAAATAACCCACACTTCCTGAATATAAACCTCGCTTTGTTTCCTCTAAATCTTCTATAATTATCATCGCAGAAATCTTAGGTGCTCCTGTCATACTTCCCATTGGAAAAGTATCTCGAATAACATCAACAGGATGGATATCTTCTTTTATTTCTGAAACAACTGTAGATATTAACTGATGAACTTGCTTAAAAGAATATACTTTGCAAAGCTCTTCAACTTTCACAGATCCTTTTTTAGCAGTTCTTGATAAATCATTTCTCACTAAATCAACAATCATAATGTTTTCCGATCGCTCTTTTTCATCTCTCGCTAAATCAAAAGCTGCTTTTTCATCTTCAATGGCATCTACAAAGCGTTTTGCTGTACCTTTAATAGGCTGAGAGATTATTTTATTTCCTTCTTTTCTTATATATCTCTCTGGTGATGCCGATAATAAAAACAGCTCATCATTTTTAAAATATGTTGCAAAAGGAGGTTGAGAAATTTTGTTAAGTTGATTGTAGGTATCTAAAGGATTAATTGTCGCGTTTTCTACATAAAACTCCTGACAAAAATTTGCTTCATAAATATCTCCCCTTTTTATATGGTCGATAACTTTTGTAACTTTTGCATGGTACTCATCTTTATGAATTCTAAGTTTAACTTTCAAGTTATTGTCATGCTTTGACATTTCTTGAAAAGTTTCTCCATTTATAATTTGTTCAAAATCATCTTCAATTTCGTCATCCACCATTCTTAAATACGAAAAGATAATCTCATTGTTTTTAATAAAAATTATTTTTTGTGGTTGAAAAAAATACAAATCAGGAAATTGTAATCCATCAAAATTCTTAGAGCTTAAAGCTTCAGTATCATTTTTTAAATCGTAAGATAAATAACCAAATAAATAATCTTTTGTATACGACTGGTATTCTTTCAATTGTTCAAACGCCTGATAATAATCTGTTTTAATAGATGTAAATTCTTCTACAGCTAAAATGGCATCATAACTAGAATACTGCAGTTTGTAGTTATTGCTATCTAAAAAAACAACAGTATCATATTGTTGTCCCCAAGCCAATAATTGCTTCTTGAAGATTTCTATATTGTCTATAAAAAAAGTTTGTTCTGTTCGTAAAGACATCAGGCAAAAATAATACTATTTCTGATGTTCGTAAACTAAACAAAATAATATTAACTGTGTTGGTATAGTAGTTTTTCTTAAAAACTTTACACATAACTCTTTTCACTATTTATCAAGTATTTATATCGCTAAGTATTTTAAAAAAAGTTTTTTTCCTGTTAAACAAAAAGATGTTTTTCCTGTTAAATCTAAAGTGAATTATTGGGCTAAAAAAACTCTAAATCACTTTTTAAGAATCGAGAAATACGCCCCAAATTATTATTTATCAGCGATTTAGATTTGTAAAAACTTTTATTATCATGAAAAATCTAAAACTAACAAACTACTGGATATTCATCTTGCTACTATTACCAATAGGGCTGATGTGTCAAGTAAATTACGACGAAGGCAGGTTAATGATTAACGGCATTCAATTACTACAAGACAGTAACCAACCCGACACTTATTATTACATACCTGATTACCCTAGATTAGCAACAAAAGAGGACGGGGATTTTGAACTAATGTGTACCAAATACATTGGACAAGAAGGAAATGCTAGCGGTGGACTTTTCCATACACTAATTCAGTTTGATCTTCCTGAGGAAGTCTTAAACGAATTAGAAAAAGAACTGAAAGAGAAAAAAGGAGGCGCTAAAATTGCTGGACCAGTTCCTATGAAACAAGCTTTAAAAGATGGTGAAGATGGAATTGCTAGCTTTAAAATTGTTTCTTCTATACTTAATAATGTTGATGGTAAAAATCCTTTTACGCAAAATGTAATTACTTCAGGACATGCACCACTGTATAAAAATTCAAAAGCTGCAATTGCTGCAAAACTAAATCAAGAAGGAGCCACCTTATTATGGGAGTCTTTACAAGGAAAAACATCCGATATTTCTGTAGTTGTTAGCGGATATTATGAAGCAAAAGTAAAAGGTTACAATGCCGTTGTATCTGCAGATATGTCAACTGTTTACGAACATTATAGCAAGGTGTATAGTAATCAAAAAGAATACACTAAAAGGCAGATGCGCAAAATCACAGATGAAATGGTACAACAGCAAAAATTAAATATCGATGTTTTTGACAGGTCTAGTGGTTTAGGTATTAAAACAGATGATATGAGCAGTATTCTTTCGTTAATTACTGACAAATTGATTGAGTTAATGTTTGATGCTGAAATGGGTTGGGCTAAACAACCAGAAAAAGAAACTGCTGTAGAGCAAGGCCAGCTTTTAGGAAGACGTAAAAGAGGTTTCTTTAGTAAAGTTTTTGGTGGTGCAAGAGATGAAAAATATGTAACCGATAATCAGTTTGTACTAAAAAACAGATCTGATATTAAAGTAAACAAGTTCTACTTAAACTTAAGTAAATCTACTACAATTAAAGTTCCAGTGTATTCTTCGGGAAACATAAGCGGTTTGTATGAAGTATTTAAAGAAGATCCTTCTAGTAAAGACAAGTATTTTAGAGTAGTAAACTTAGATGATGTTGATTTTACAAAACGTGAAATCATATTTCAATTAGATGGAGAGTATGTAGATACTTTCAATGAAATTTTAAACTCTGTAACCGTAAGCTTTAAAAAGCATTATGGAGAAGACCACAGTGATGTAACTAAAGATGTTATAATCAATCGTACAGATTTAGAAGCTGGAAAGGATTATAAAAATATTTTCTATCCAAGATTAGGTATTAAAGAATCAGACTGGTTAGATTATGAATATCAAGTTAGCTGGAACTTAAAAGGAAACAATAAAACAATACGACTACCAAAATCAGAAGATAAATGGTTAAAAGCTAATGATGCTTCAATTGCCTTAACACCGCCATTTAAAAAACGTACAGTTCAAATTGATGCGGATAGAACTTTCTTCAAAGATGCCGAAGTGCAAGCTTGCTCTGTTAGATTTTTCACCATACTAAATGGACAACCTAACCCACAGGGAACAGTAGTTTTACGTAAAAACGATACTGAAAACACTAGCAAAATCAACTTATATCATGATGCTAATGAACCAGTTGCTTACCAAGTAAACTGGTATAAAAAAAGTGGCCCAACAACAGAATCATTAAAATCATTAGATAGCGATTATCTGTTCTTATTACCACCTTCAGAAGAATAAACGAGTAGCATAACATATTTATCATGAAAAATTTAAAACACTACATAACATTAGTTGTGCTTATTGGTTATTGCCTAATTTCAAATGGGCAATCTATACTAATCGACCAAGGAGTTAATGCGGATGGTTTATGGTGTTTTCCAATTCACAAGAAGGAAAATAGCTACAGATATTTACCACAAAGAGCTAGGTTATCATTACAAAACGATAGTATTCCTGAATTTTCATTCTTAAGATATATTACTGAAAAACCTTCGGAAAACAATTCAAAGACGATAACAGAAGCTGGAGGCGGAGGAATCTTAAACTTCTTAGTTTTATATGATACTCCACAAGAATTGATATCAAATGCAGAGCGTTTCTTGAAAAAGAAATTTGAAAATGATGAAATCATTATTGAAGGACCTATAATTTTTGACAGTGGGAAATACACATTGGTTTCTTCAATTTTAAATCCAGCAGGCGAATCTAAAAAATCAATTCTTGGTTCAGGAAGTGCTCCAATCATAGAAAATAGCAAAATTCCATTGTCTTTTAATGTAGACCCGCTAAAGTCTAAACTATTACTAGAAAGTTTAAAAATGTCTACACCCGATGTATCGTTAATTTTTGAACTTGGTTTTTCAGGTTTGACAGAAAACTATGAAGCAGAATTAGAAATTGATTGGTCTGAAGTAAAGAAAAGTCATGCTTTTGATGCTGGTGGAAGTATTTATTTTGTTGGCGCTGATGTAGGACTAGGATTCGACAAACTGCGAAAAGACAATGCTATAAAATTCACAAGTGTAGGTAAGGACGAATCTATGGAAAGTCTTGTCCAAACAGTTTACACAAAACTATTAGAATTAATGTTTAAACCTACTCCGTTAGAACAAGTTCCTGAAGAACATAGAGGCGGATTAGAAGATGCTATTGGTTCATTAATTGGGTCTAATGGTGCCATGGGAAGCAGAAATACTACCGGATTTGGCTTAAATGTTGGCTACCAATATAAAGAGCATCGTACTACAGGGAAAAGCAACATGGTTTTTAAAGGTAGAAGTTTAGTAAACCGAAATCACTACATCACTTTTAATGCTGGGAATCTTTATAAAAAGTATGGTGACAATAAAGACATTTTTAAAGATGTACCTCTTTGGGATCCTGCCTTCCAACAACGTGATGTATATGTAGGAATTGACGGAACTATAGAAAATGAGTTTGATAAAATGCTTAACAGCGTTACTGTAAAACTCAATAAAAAACATCAATCTGGAGATGCTACTTTAAAAGAAGTACTACTTACTAAAAACACGTACAAAGAAAGTAATGGTAAAATCGCCATGTCTTATTTAAATCATGGTGATGCAGATCAAAATGAATGGTTGAATTATGAATATCAAACCGTATGGAAATTTATAGGTGGAGGAACATATTCTGAAGACTGGAAAACTGCAACTGCCTCAATGATCAACCTCTACACACCATTTCAGCGAAGAAAAATTGAAATTTCTGGTGATGTTGAAACTCTTAAAGAAAAAAATGTAAGAGCCGTAGCGGTAAAAATTAATTATGACTTTTTTGGAGAGCCTAAATCTAAAAATCTAACCATTTATCCAAAAAAAGAGTTGAATGATAAGTTTTTTGAAATCACACTTCCAAAAGGCTCTGATAAAGTGGAATATACAATCACTTGGTATGTAAAAAATGCAGCTCCAATTCAAAAGAATGGAATAGACGAATACGGCCTGTTATTTATCGATGAATTTCCTGAATAAGTTAAAGAATTATGAAAACTAATTTTAAACATATCACGCTAACTATTCTTATGATTCTTGGAAGTGTAAGCTATGCACAAACTTTAGATGCTACAAAACAAACAACTATTGTTCTTTCAGATAATTCAAAGATTGTTGTTTATAAAAAAGCTACAAGTTTTGATGAGAATTCAGATGAGTATTACAGTTTACCATCTCATCTAAAGTTTTCCAAAAACCAATTGAAAGAACCAGAGTTTTCGCTTGTTACCTACGATAATGCCAAAGGAAATCAAGGAGGTATACTTCATTTTCTTATTTCTTGGGGACTGACATTATCTCAAAGAGAAGAAGTTCAAAAAGAGCTGGAAAAAATAGTAGGAGAACAAGCTAGGTTTATGGGATATATCATTCCAGAAATTGATACTAATCAACCTTATTTAACAATATCTGGAAAATCTGAATTAGTTGAAATATTAAACAATTCAGCAACTTCAATTGGACGAGTAACAACATTTCCAAATGCAAAATCTGCTTCATCATTTAAACTTAGTAATGAGGATGCTCAAACTATAGAAACACTTATAAAAAGTAACAGTAAGAATTTAAAAACACTTTTCCTAACAATGAATTTCATCATCCGATTTAAAGGAAAAAATGGATATGGACTTTCCCAAGAGTCTTATCAAATACACGAGAATTTACACACACTATTAAATCAATAAAATCATGAAAACAAAAATTAAACATGTATTACGAGGGGTAATTTTACTGTACCTGCTTACAAATTTCACATCGTCCGATGCTCAAATTGTTGACGATACAAACAAACTAAGTCTTACACTTAGTGATGGAACTCAAGTTATGCTTTATGGAGAAGCATCTAGTTTATCTGATAGAAAATCTAAAAACTATTATTATCTACCTGTTTCTTTACGATTAGGAGCAAAACCTGATACAACACCTGAATTTCTTTTCTTAAAATATATCACTGAAGAGAAAGAAGAAGATGGTGGAATTGGTGGTGCTTTACTACACATGCTGATGGAATGGGGATTAACTCCTTCACAACAAAAAGAAGTAGAAAAGATCTTGGCCAACGGAGAACAAGGTGCCTTGAAAAAAAGCAAATTAAAAGGAGCTTTAGATGTAAAACCTGATGGTGACAAATCGTTACGCATTATTTCTGCAACATTATCAGACGACAAGTTAGCGCCATCTGTTGTGCAATCATTAAGCGCACCTGTTTTACCTGGAGCAAAAGTAGCTGTAGCTTCTAACCTTAGTGCTAATGGTGCTCAATTATTAGCAGCAACATTTGAAAAAACGAGATCTATTACAGACTTATCTATAGAGATGGGATTCAAATACACTACCAGAATTCCAGCAGCTAAAGGTAGAGTTATTGTTCGTTGGAGTGAAGTGCAAAAGCATATGGAAAGAGATTATGCGCAATACAAAGAAGTGCACGGTAAAAAAAGTAGAGGCGGACTTTTTGGTGGTGTTGCAGATGCTTTATTTGGAAAGAAAACCGAAGTTAAAAGCAGATCGTATGATGAGGTAAGAAGTGTTATTGATCAAATGATTGAAAATGAATATATCAAAGTAGATTTTGACGAAAACATTTCTGATGATAGAGTAACAAAAATTAGAGAAGCATTCTTCGATTTCTTTTTACAAAAAATGACTGAGTCTGGAGATTCTGATGTGTTAGCTCCTCCAACTGAAAAGGAAAAAGCAGCAATGCCGAACATTAAGTATGGTAAAAAATATACGTATAACAGACGTTTCTTTGAAAGTAGCTTCAAAAAGAAAACTGAAACATACTACTTAAATTATCGATTAGCAGTTGAAAAGCCTTTTACACTTACAGCAAACTTAGCTAGCTGGTACGATGGGGTTAAAAACAACAAAAAATGTGTGGGTACTGTTTTAATGAACGACAAGTTCTTTACGCATAGAGATATCAACATGATACTTGACTTACAAGCTAAAGAAATGTTTGACAAGGAAATCAATTATGTAACTGTTAACGTTCGTAAAAAACGTAGCTCAGGAAACGACTTCAATGACTCTAGAACTATAGACTCTGAATTTTTAAAGAAAAATGGTTTAAAAGCTACCATTAGTTATGCAAGAGGTGATGATAAAAACTCTGAAGTATATGAATATAAAACTCAATGGAGTATTAGAGGTGGAAATGTTTTTCCAAAAGATCCACAATGGATTAAAGGTGATTGGCAAGGAGTTACGCTTGAGCCACCAATTGTTCCAAGAACTATTGAGTTTGAAGCAGACTTAGATGAATTAAGCTCTTTAGGTGTTGTACGTGCTACTTTATTATTAAGATACTACAGGTTTGGAGAAGAAGTAGAAACAAATGTTCCGTTAACTGTCTCAAAAGGTGAGCCTCTTATTGAACAAATGATTTTTACAGATAGAAATACACAAGGGTATGCTTATCAATTAGTACTTACACACAAAGAAAAAGGAAAAATGGCATTAGGCTGGGATGATAAAATAAATGATGATTATATCTATGCTACAATTCCTCAAGAATTAAGAGATGATGACCCAGATTATTTAGAGAAAATTATTGAAGCTGGTAAGATAATTCTTAAACCTGGCGCTGATGGAAAGGTAAGCAAGGAAGCTACCATCTTAGATAAGTTTAAAGATGTTATTGGTGTGGTAAAGAACTAGAAATCGACTATTTCTAACCAAAAATTTTAAAAAGATGAAAAATATATATAAAACTTTAAGCGTGCTTTTTGTAGTATTTGGATACCTAAACACAATACAAGCACAGCAACAAATATTACTAGACAAACCAGTAAGAGCTGGAGAACTGATTTTATTTCCTGACTTAAATAACAGAAGTAATTATTACTATTTACCTGATAAGCCTCAGTTAGCATCTCATCCAACAGGTGATCCTATTTTTTCTTTTCTACGTTATGTGAAAAATGAAGAAACAGCTGCAGATTCAAATGAAGGAATCTCTGAAAGTACTGTTGGTGGAGGGATTGTTCATGCCTTGGTAGAATTAAAAGTTCCGGATAAAATGATTAAAGATGCTGAAAGAGCCTTAAGCAGAGTGGATAGTAACGGAAAAATTATTGGCCCTGTAGTTTTTAAATCAGGTACCGTTTCATTAATCTCTTCAGTAGCAAAACCTAATGGTGAATTTGAGGCAAAAGTATGTGGATTAGGAAATGCTCCAATTCTTGAAAATCAACGTTCTGCAGTTTCTGTACATATTAACAAATTAGGATCTAAAATTCTTTGGGAAACATTCAATACTCCTACTCCTGATTTTAGTACGCACTTTGAAATGGAAGTTGAAGGATATCAATCTCCAAAACGTGTAACTATTGAGGCAAATTTTGATAGAATTTATAAACACCAAACTTTTGAAGCTGCTATAGCTGCACCAGTTCTTTCTGCTGAAATTAAAGCAAGTTTTGATGATCTGTTTGATTCAGGAGCTATTAAGTTAACTCAAATTGGAGATGATGAAGAACTTAACAAACTAAAAGAAGCTGCTTACACACAACTTATGAACTTAATGTTTGACAAAGTTGGTGGTACAGGTGTTCCTCAATTAAACCAGTTGATTCCAAACAATCAAAAAAGCATGTTGGATAGAGCTACAGAGCAATTACAAAATGCTCGTAAAGAAGCTAGAGAAGAAAACAGACGAATTGATGCTTTAGAGCAATCAAGAGCTGAACGTAATCGTGCTGTTCAAAGAAGAGCACAATCAAGAGCTGATAGTGTTAGAACTGCTGGTGGGCATGAACCAATCACTCGTAATCAAGACACAACAGACAATGGAGACGACACTGATAGAGAAACTCCTCAAAGAGAGCCTATTCCAAGTTTATCAGTAGCGGTTTCGTATCAAATGAAGCAAGTTAGAAGACGCGGAGTTTATAAAATCGATTTAAACAAGTATACGCAAACTACTAAAACATTGCCTTTTGATTATAACCTTGGTGATGTAAAAAGTAAGTGTCCTTCTTGCTTTAGAGAAATCAATGCCGATGATGCTTTAATGAAGCAACGTCAAATTAATGCTACTCTTGGTGGAATGAATACTGATGATTTTAAACATGTAAACTTTGTGAACGTAATTATGCGTAAAAAACATGGTAACAATCAAGAAACAGTTGATGAAATCAAAATCGATAAGTCTGAATTCAACAAACAAGGAAACTTCTTTAAAATGTTATACGGATGGAAAGGCGATGATGACAGAGATAAGTGGTTAGCCTATGATTATAAAACGTTGTGGAGTTTTAAAGGAAATCATAAAATAGAATCTGATTGGGAAACTACTAAGTTTGGTAGTATTGCTTTAGAGCCACCATTAGTTAAAAAACCAATTTACATTGAGATTGATGAAGATTTTACGCTTGAAAAAAATATTAAAGCTGTAGAAATTAAGGTGTACAGTAAACTGGGAGATAAAAACGAGGTAAGTAGTACAAATTTACGCGTAAATAAATCTGAATTAACCAAAACAATAGAAATTCTATTGCCAAGAAATTCTGAAGACTACGAATATGAAATCACCTATTTCATTAGAGGGGAAAGTCCTAAAAAATCTGGTTTACAAAAATCAGATTATGGAAGAATCGATATAGACAGATTTATGTAGTACTTAAAAATTAAAAATCATGAAATCAAATAAATATATTAGAATACTAACAGCAATGCTATTCGGTTTCTTCTTACAGGTTACCGTAGCGCAAGAAGGATATCCTGACAACACTTCAGGAACAACCAGAGAAATCAATACCACCTTACCTTTTACCAATGTTCAAACTACTATTAAGGTAAAAGAGATCGACAATAAATATATTTTTGAAGGTGACATTTTAATTCCACGTTCAGGCGGACGTGGTGGTGCAGTAACCACCTCTACAAGTGCACGATGGCCTAATTCTAAAATGCCTTATGTTATAGCTAGTGGACATCCAAAAAGAGCTGATATTCTTTGGGCGATTAATCATATAAGTACTAGTACTAATGTTTGTATCGTTCCAAGAACTACAGAGTCAGATTATGTAGAATTTATATACACCCCTGGTATTTGTGGGTTATCTTTTATAGGAAAAACAGGAGGAAGACAAGTAATTGAAATTGGAGATCGCTGTGGAAGTAAAACAAAAGGAAGCACAACTCATGAAATTATGCACGCCTTAGGTTTTTATCACGAACAAAGTAGAGACGATAGAGATACTTATATAACTGTTAACGGTTCAAATATAACTTCTGGAAATGCGCATAACTTCAGAAAATACAATCAAAGTTGGTACCATTATTTTTGGCCTGAAGGTAGAAATATGGGAAATTATGACTATGGTTCAATAATGCATTATGGCCCAACTGCTTTTGGTAAACCAAAACCTGGAGGAGGAAGAATGACTACTATTGTACCTAAAAGAAGTGGTGTTACTATCGGTCAAAGAAATAGTATGAGTGCTACCGATATTGCAAGTATCAATGGTATTTACCCAACCGCATGTAGTACTTCATCTTCTACTAGTACTACAGCTTCAAGTGATGATCCTGGAACTAGTGATAGCAACTCAAGTACATCTAGCACAAGTGGTAGTTTAGATATTTCGTATCCTATACAATTAGTTCCACAAACAAGCGGAATGTCGTGCTGGGCTGCTTCTGCTGCAATGATTGTAGGATGGAGAGAGCAAATCAGTATTGACCCTCAAGACATTGCTCGAGGTGTAAACGGATGGGAAAGTTACTACAATAATGGATTACCACCAGATAATACTGAAATGTTTAGTGTTTGGGGGTTACAATATGATTATCCTCAAAGTTATACTGTAGAAGGTTTTGCCTCTTTATTACAAGGAGGGCCATTATGGGTTGCTACTAATTTACAAAACGGGGCTCATGTGGTAGTTGTTGCTGGAATCAGAGGAGATGGAACTCCAGACGGAACAATTTTGAAGGTGTATGACCCATTGGAACAAGGCATGACTAATTTTAGATCATCGAATAGAGGTTCTGTGTACGAAATGACTTACCAAGAGTTTGTGAACAGGCAAGAAACACTTGCTTTTAGAGAACTTAGTGAGCCAAGTGCTTTTTATGTTGCTTATTAAACATACTTTAAACTAAATCATTATGAAAACATCTTATGATAAGAAATTATTGTTTCACTTTAGCTTTTTAATTATCTGCTTTTTAAATGTTACAATAATTGAAGCACAAACTGTATTTAAACATACGGTCACCAAAACAAACACTAGTAATCATATTTCATCAATTAATCATATTAGTTCCAACGGAAAAAACGATAAAATTTTAATTGTAACTCATGATTACGGAAAATCGGGCCCTTACCAAACCAAAGCCGTTGGTGTTTGGTATAACGGAAAAAAGTGGACTGTCTTCAATCAAGATAAAACACCAATAGCTGTAAATAGCAAGTTTAATGTACTCGTAGCAGATAAATCTAGCAATGCTTTTACCGTTAAAGCACAGCTAAATGCAAAGTCGGTAGTTGTAAATCATCCGAAATTAAACAAAAATCCTAATGCTACTTTTTTAGTAACTCAAAACTGGGGGAATCGTGGTCCGTATAATACAAGTCCAATTGGAGTTTATTATTCGACTTCAAAAGGGCAATGGAATATTTACAACACCGATGGAAAACCAATGCTTAATGGAGCAAAGTTTAATGTTTTAATTAACTCCAAAGTTTTCAAACATCAAGTAGTGAAAACTAATAAAAAGGGGCACATTACTTACATGAACAATTCTATGACCAATGGTAAGGAAAAATCGTTAGTCTTTGCAACGTTTAATGCTAGAACATCTATTAAAAACTTCAATAATCCAATCGGAGTTTGGTATAATGCAAATAAATGGACCGTTTATAATGAGAATAGAAGTCAGCTTAAAGGAAATGAAGCGTATAATGTATTGTCATTGCCTGGTACAACTAAAAATGTTCCGATTGTGCTTAAAAATCCTGTGCTGGTAACTACCGACAAGAATCCTACTAAAATAGACACTAAAGGATTAAAAAACATAGGTTTGGTTAAGTACATACCAATTAGAACTTCTGGAACTAGTTCTTCTACTAATACAGAAAGACAAGGACCAGATATTACCAAGTATGAAGATGTTGCTACTCTTTTAGAAGGAAACTCTTACGTGTCATTTATTGAAAAACTGAATGTCTTCCGTAAAATCTATAAGGATAAAAACAGTAAATCAAATGTATACTATTATTTTCCATCTGAATACACGTTAAAATGGAATAAAGAAACGAATGAGTACGCCTTCAATATCTATTATATGTCGGCAGAAGGAACAAAAGGTAGTGTTTTAGTAAATGCAGAACTAACACCTCAAGTAAGTAGCGAAGACATTAAACTAGCTGAAAATTTGTTAGCTGTAAAACTTAAAAAGCCAGTAAAATTAATGCCTATGGATTTAAGAGATGTTCCTAAGGTAGATTTTGGAGCTACGCTAACTAACTTTAATGTAAAACCTGAAAGTATCAATGCTAGTATTCCTTCGGATTATCATAAGCCAATTATTTTGGATTGGAGAATGGATAGTAATGTAGATGATTTTGTTGGTGCTATGCTTAATAATATTGGAGTAAATATTGGTTTAGAATTTAGACCTTATGGTGACGAAACTACTGTTATTAATGTGCCTGTAAACTTAGAGGTAAATTCTCCTTTAACTTTTGGAAAGATTGAATTTTCTGAAGCAGATGAATTAATTAATGGTTGGGTTAACATTATTGATTATCCTATTGTTCCAAAAAATATAGTAGTACTGAGAAAACAAGGTAGCAGAAATTACTTTGAAACTATTGATCTTGAAAGTGAAGAAGTAGAGACTGGTGAAACATTACAAATTTCGGATGACGCCAAGAATCAATTAACCAATAAAAACAACATCGTTAAGTTTTGGTTGGATTATGCCTTGAATAGAGACTGTAACACTTGTAATCAAAACGTAAAAAAGAAAATCATTTCTGGTACCTCAGGTAGTGAAATCACTAAAGTGGAAATTCAAATACTAAATGCACTAACATTTTCAAATGCTCATTCCATGAAGTTATTAATCAAGTCTATTCAAGCGGACCCTAATGGTATCAATGAAATTACTTTTCCTGCTTTTAGTATTACGGAAGATGATCAGGCTTTTGAAGGTGTACAGCTTTTTGTTCCTGAAGGCAAAGAACTTTCGTACAGTTATCAATTAATAACAATTATGAAAGATGGTGAAGTGAAAACAAGTAATTGGGAAACTAGCAACTCTACTTTGCTAGTCATTGGAGAAAATCAAATCAAAAAATTATACAATCATAAAGAAAAATCTGAATTAGAAAAATTGAAAGATTCATTACTTTCTAATCATAAAGATGATCTTATTGAAAAAGGTAAGGATTTGTTAGATGATATTTTAGGAAAAAAAGACAAAGAAGAAACACCTAAAAAGGATGATGAATAACTGCTTCATTAACTAATTTAAAGTATAAACAATCATGAGGATCGGTAAGTTTTTAGTAAACATTATTTTTGTTTTCATCGCTAACGCTAGTATTCTAATTGCTCAAGTAGATTTTAGCTCTAAGCAATTAATAAATGGCGTAGCAATTTTTCGTGATACCGCCGATCCTCTCTTGTTTTATTATGAACCAGGAGATTTAACCCTAAACACCACCAAAAATGGTGCTCCAGATTTTAGATTTATCGATTTAAGATATACCGGGACTAAATGTTCGGACGATGTTGGTGAAAAAAACTTCATGAGTATGGTTCAATTTGGTGTTGTAATGAAAGAAATAGCACCAGATGCTTTACAAGCAATTAAATCGAAATTAAAAAAGTATGGTAGGTATTCGCTCAAACCACTACCTATTTCTCATATTGATACGCGTTTAATTTTACCTGTTGAAAATAATACTCAAAAGAGACATCAGCCAATTAATAATGACGGTGTTTTAGAAGCTAACAATAAAGATGGTTTTAGCAGTTCTAAAGCATTTTGGACAAAAAGAACGTACACCATAAAATTAAACAAATATGAATCTCAACTTCTAAATACACAACTAAAAGAAAAATTACTGGGAATCAATTTAAACTATGTGTACCACGCTAATGTATGGATGCCAAATGAAGATATTTCAGGATCAAAAGAGCTGAAAGAACAGTTTGAAAAAGACAGTATTGTAGATGAGT
Source organism: Tenacibaculum skagerrakense (assembly GCF_004345825.1). GTDB lineage: Bacteria > Bacteroidota > Bacteroidia > Flavobacteriales > Flavobacteriaceae > Polaribacter > Polaribacter skagerrakensis. The sequence continues at coordinate 103,818 of NZ_SLXM01000008.1, read as the reverse complement.
CAAGTAACATTCAAAACAGAATTATCAAAAGCAATACGTTAACCATCAGTATCGACACTAATAAATATCCTGATTTAATTAAACAAATCGACATCAATGAGGAGATACCTCCTACCTATGCAGCCATTGAAGTTAGATGTCATGATTTCAAAGAAAATCTACGTCCAGAGTTGTACTTAAAAACCGTTGAAATAGAAGCAACAAGTGTTAATAATGGGAAAAAAGTAACCATAAAAACAAACTTCAAAAGCAAGTATACCGACTTATATAGTCAGTACATTTATTTTCCTTATGCGGTTGACATGAATGCTCCTATGCGATTCCGAGTTACAGAAATAAACACCAGCGGAGAACGAACTATTTCCGATTGGATTGATAAGCCTGAATGTTCTTCTATTATTGATGTTACCTCATCTAAAAAAGAGCAAAAAATCACTAACGAGATTATTGATATTGAAATCGATTCTTCGCTTTTTGAAGATGAGATAGTTACAAAAGTAGCATTCAATTTAAGCTATACCTTGCAAGGAATACAAAAAACTGAAACAATTACTTTTAAGAAAAATGACAATCTTCATTTACAATCAATTCGATATGCAGTTGATAAAAACACCTTAAAATTTTATACAATTACCAAACATCTTTCAGGAGAAGACACACCAGTAACAGAAAATAAAAAGGAGCTAAATGAAAACTATATATACATAAATAACTTTTAACCTAACCAACCTTCTCTGTCTAAACTTCTATATTGTATGGCCTCAGCTATATGCGCAGAATTAACCTCAGAAGAACCTTCTAAATCTGCAATTGTTCGACTTACTTTTAAAATTCGATCATAGGCACGTGCTGATAAGTTTAGTTTTTCCATGGCATTCTTTAACAACCGTTTACTTTCTTCGGTTAAAACACAAAACGTTCTAATCTGCTTAACTGTCATTTGTGCATTGTAATGAATTTCATCAAATTGCTCATATCTTTTTGATTGAATAGCTCTAGCTTTTATAACTCGTTTTCGAATCTCTGTACTGCTCTCTCCTTTCCTTTCTTCTGATAATTTTTCAAAAGGAACAGGTGTTACTTCAATATGAATATCTATTCTGTCTAGTAACGGTCCTGAAATTTTCCCCATATAACGTTGCATCTCAGCTGGAGAAGATAGTAACGGATTATTTTCATCATTAAAATATCCTGACGGACTGGGATTCATACTTGCTACTAACATAAAACTACTTGGATATGTAATTGTAAATTTAGCTCTAGAAATTGTAACTTCTCTATCTTCTAAAGGTTGTCGCATTACCTCTAAAACAGACCTTCTAAATTCTGGCAATTCATCTAAAAACAACACTCCATTATGTGCTAATGAAATTTCTCCAGGCTGTGGATATTGCCCCCCTCCTACCAAAGCTACATCTGATGTAGTATGATGTGGAGAGCGAAAAGGACGTTGATATAAAATTCCTGAGTCTTTTACTTTTCCTATTACAGAATGAATTTTTGTAGTTTCTAAAGCTTCATCTAAAGTCATTGGAGGTAAAATCGAAGGTAATCGTTTTGCCAACATTGTTTTTCCGGCTCCAGGCGGACCAATTAAAATAATATTATGACCTCCTGCGGCAGCAATTTCCATACATCTTTTAATAGATTCTTGACCTTTTACATCAGAAAAATCGAAATCTAAATTGTTTTGGAAACTATTAAAAATAGCTTCAGAATTAATTTTCTCTGGTTCCAAAGATTGCTCTCCATTAAAATGTTCAATTACTTCTTTTATGTTGCTCACACCATACACAGTGAGCCCTTCAACTATAGCTGCTTCTTTGGCGTTCTCCTTAGGAAGAATTAAATAGGTAAACCCTTCTTCTTTTGCTTTTATTGCAATTGGTAATGCACCTTTAATAGGCTGTAAATTTCCATCTAATGAAAGCTCACCCATAATCACATATTCATGCAATGTATCCGATTGAATCTGATTGGAAGCACCCAAAATTCCCATGGCTATAGTTAAATCATACGCAGCACCTTCTTTACGAATATCAGCAGGCGCCATGTTAATAATGATTTTTTTTCCTGGTAATTTGTAATTGACATTAGTTAGCGCTGCTGAAATTCTATAGGAACTTTCTCGTACAGCATTATCAGGTAAACCAACTAAATGGTAACCAATTCCTTTATCAATATTAACTTCAACTGTAATGGTAATAGCATCGACACCGAAAACGGCCGATCCGTGAACTTTAACTAGCATATTTTTCTTTTTAGCAATTTGAAGCTAAATAAAGCCTTTTTTATGAAAGTAACAAAAAGACACTTAGAATTTTACTGCTAAAAAATATTATTAGTATTGATTTTTAGTACCTTTACATATACTTATTTCCAAAAACACACTTCAACCTAAGTTAAAAAATTACTTAACTGGTTTTTAGACCTTAAATTATTAATACTGAAACTATCAGTTGAAATGTAAATACACTCAACTATTACCATAATTATACTTTTGGTTTTCTTAAAAGATGTTTTTACTCGTAAACAAATAAGTTGTATTCTCTTTGTAATAAAAAATTTAACAGATAACATTCTTACCTGAATTAACTTCGGTTAGCAAAAGAGTAATTATCAAAAAACTAATTTCGACAGCAATGATAATCTATATAAAATACATGGTAAGCCATCGTTGCAAAATGATGGTCAAAGAAGAGTTAAAAAAACTAGGAATTAACCATTTAAAAGTCAACTTGGGAGTTATTGAAATATTAGAAGATATTACAGCCAATCAACATGAACAACTGAAAATCAACTTACATAAATCAGGGCTTGAATTACTAGACAACAAAAGAGCTATTCTGGTAGAGAGTATAAAAAATATAATTATTGAAATGATCCACTACAGCGATATTTTACCTAAAGTAAATTACTCAGACTTTATTAGTGAAAAAATGGAGTATGATTACACCTATCTATCCAATGTATTCTCTGAAGTAAAAGGCATTACAATTCAACAATATATTATTTTTAATAAAATTGAAAGAGTAAAAGAATTGTTATTATATGATGAATTGACTTTAACAGAAATATCTTATCGTCTTCATTACAGTAGTGTTGCTCATTTATCAAACCAGTTTAAAAAGGTCACTGGGCTAACTCCTACTTTTTATAAAGGAATAGCTAATAAGCGTAGAAAAAACCTTGAGGATGTGTGAATTATGCAACCTATTCCATATTTAATGTAATAATAGAAACTAATAGTATTACCATCTTTGTAGTGTCGTGAAAATGAATTCACAACGTAAACCAAAGAGAAAATGGAAAATTCTAACAAAAAGACAGAAGAGTCTTTCAAAATTACTGGTAACTGGGAAAACCAATCGAAAGAACTCAAATCTAAATTTTCACAGCTTACTGATGCCGACCTGAAATTTGAAACGGGTAAAGAAAATGATTTACTCAAAAGAGTAGAAACTCGTCTGAACAAAAAACGTGAAGAGGTAATCAATATTATCAAAAAAGGTCAACCAAGAGTGGGGTAATCTAGGTTTTTAATATCGATTCTCTAATGGATAAGTTCACATTAGAACTTGTCCATTTTTTATAAACTTAAAATATCTAATTATGAATCTAATTTACCTCTATATCACAATGTTTACAGCAATTATACTGATATCTGGTATCAGAATAGTAAGACCCACTCATAAGGGGCTTATAGAACGTTTAGGGAAATACAAAAAACTTGCAGAGCCCGGTTTCCACTGGATAATTCCAATTGTTGATCGATTATTTCTTGTGAATATTACCGAACAAATGGTAGATGCCGAACCTCAAGAAATAATTACTAATGACAATTTAAATGCCACTGTAGATGCTCAGGTTTACTTTCGGGTAAAATCTGATGAGGATAGTGTAAAAGGATCTACCTACGATGTAAATAACTATCAGTACCAGATTGTGAACCTTGCACGTACTACATTACGTAATATCATTGGAACACTCACCTTGAAGTCTGCTAATAGTGAAAGAGGGAAAATAAATATGGAATTGCATGAAACACTTCATAAAGAAACAAAAGACTGGGGAATTCAAATCATTAGAACAGAATTGAAGCAAATAGATCCTCCATCGGATGTACAAGAGACTATGAACAAAGTAGTAAAAGCTGAAAATGAAAAAATTGCTGCTATTGACTCAGCCACTGCTGCTGAAACAGTTGCAGATGGGATTAAACGTGCCAAAATCAAAGAAGCAGAAGGTTACAAACGTTCGAAAATATTACATGCCGAAGGCGAAGCTGAAGCCATAAAACTAGTAAACGGAGCAGCTGATAAATACTTTATCGGAAATGCGCAACTACTAAGGAAAATAGAAGCTATGGAAGCCGCATTAAAAAATAATGCTAAAATTATTGTCCCAGATGGTTCAGATCTAGTGAACGTAATGAGTGAAATGGCAGGTATTGTTCCGATAAAAAAGAATCAAAGTAATGCTCTTATTAATAAAAGCAGTTAATAACAATAAAGACTGACAGTTTCTTAAATATTTATTTCAAACAATGAAAACGATCCAAAAAACAAAAGAATTGACTGATTGTATTCTTTTAGTAACAATGGAAATAAAAGACAAATTTCCTGAATTATACCAGCTTTTGGATGAAACACCCTTTCTTAGTTCTGTTCAAGATAAAGGTATTGAAGCAATCAGTTTAGAAGAATACCTCAATACAATTCGATATCAATTGAAAGATTACAAAAACAATCTCCAATAGTGTTACTTAGTAGAACTTTTTAGAACTTAAAACACAGACACATGAAGAATATAATAGTAGCTACAGACTTTACTGAACATGCTAAACATGCAGTAAATGCTGCTGCTTCAATTGCCAAACAAACTGAAGCTAAACTGATTCTTTTACATGTAATCAACAGACCTTTAAATTCTGGTGATGATTCCTATGAAAATTATCATAACATGCCTGGTGGACGTACTACTGTAAGAAATATTCAGAATAAATTGAACGAAATTGTAAACTTACATAACCTAAAAAATGTTAAGACTATTTACGAATTGCGAAATAATGTATATAATACTATTCTTGACTATGCTGATGAATATAAAGCTGAACTAATTGTAATGGGTGCTTACGGAACCACAAGATCTGCAGGAACATTCATTGGCTCAAACACATCAAAAGTTATGAGTCAAGCAAAAATACCAGTATTAATTGTTCAAGAAAAATTTAGTGAATTTAATATAGAAAACATGGTTTTGGCTTCAGAGTTTTATGGTGAAGTATATAAAGTATTTCCAAAAATGAAGCAAATAATAGATCTTTTCGACACTAAGCTACACCTTTTAAAAGTAAACACTCCAAACCGATTTCAAAGAACTCATGACAGCCTAAAATTAATGAAAGAATTTAGCTCTAGGTTTGATTTAAATAATTACACCTTGAATATTTACAACGATTTGAATATAGAAAATGGTATAATAAACTTCACCAGATTAATTCATGCGGACTTAATTGCTATAACACCAGATGGTCTTTGGAGATTAGTAGATATATTTAAAAAGAGTACAACGGATAAGCTAATGAAAATCTCTGTTAAAGCAATTCTAAGTATGAAAACACGACAACCAGTTATAACACCTACTGAAATATTTTATGAGAAGGGTTATAAACATTATATCGAGGAAGACTAAGCCATAATATTTTTAAATCAATTAATTACGAGTAAACAATTTCTTCTGATTATATAAAATGAGGAAAATAAAAAAGCATCTTAGAAATCTAAGATGCTTTTTAGCTTTTGTACGGGTGAAGGGAGTCGAACCCCCACGCCTCGCGGCACTAGATCCTAAGTCTAGCGTGTCTACCAATTCCACCACACCCGCGTTAAAAAAAAAATTGGTTTGCAAATATACACAAAGTATTCAAAATACAAACTTAAATATACTATTTGTCTTATTTTTTTATACTTCTACTAGATTTGGTTTTAATACTTCCTTAAAAATGAATTAACTTAGCATTAAATAATTATTTATAATGCAAACCATTCAAGAATATATAGCTACTCATAAAAACCGTTTTATTGAAGAACTTATTGATTTATTGAAAATCCCTTCTGTTAGTGCAGACACTGCCTATTCTCAAGATGTTTTAAATACTGCAGATGCCATTATGGAATCGTTAAAAAAAGCAGGTTGTGATAAAGTAGAGCTATGTGAAACTCCGGGGTATCCTATTGTATACGGAGAAAAGATTATCGACAAAAGTCTTCCTACTGTTTTAGTATATGGGCATTACGATGTACAACCAGCAGACCCAATCGATTTATGGGATTCTCCTCCTTTTAGTCCTGTAATCAAAAAAACAGCTATCCACCCAGAAGGTGCAATTTTTGCTCGTGGAGCATGTGATGATAAAGGACAAATGTATATGCATGTAAAAGCATTAGAGTATATGACTTCTCAAGGTAACCTTCCTTGCAATGTTAAATTCATGATTGAAGGTGAAGAAGAAGTTGGTTCTGAAAGTTTAGCTTGGTTTGTACCTAGAAATACTGAAAAATTAGCTAATGATGTTATCTTAATTTCAGATACTGGAATGATTGCTAACGACATTCCTTCTATTACAACCGGGTTAAGAGGTTTGAGTTATGTTGAAGTAGAAGTTACGGGGCCAAATAGAGATTTACATTCTGGTTTGTATGGTGGTGCTGTTGCTAATCCTATTAATATTCTATCAAAAATGATTGCTTCATTACATGATGAAAATAATCATATTACCATTCCTGGATTTTACGATAAAGTTGAGGAATTGTCTCGTGAAGAAAGAGATGAAATGGCCAAAGCTCCGTTCTCGTTAGAAGAATATAAAAAGGCGTTGGATATTGATGCTGTTTATGGTGAAAAAGACTATACTACAAACGAACGTAATTCAATACGACCTACATTAGACGTTAATGGAATATGGGGCGGATATACTGGAGAAGGTGCTAAAACTGTAATTGCCTCTAAAGCCTATGCAAAAATATCGATGCGTTTAGTTCCAAATCAAAATTGGGAAGAAATTACTGAGTTATTCAAGTCTCATTTTGAAAGTATTGCTCCTGCTGGTGTTAAAGTAAAAGTTACGCCACACCATGGTGGACAAGGTTATGTTACACCAATTGATAATATTGGATACCAAGCTGCAAGTAAAGCATATCAAGAAACTTTTGGTGTTACACCTATTCCACAAAGAAGTGGCGGAAGTATTCCGATTGTTGCCTTATTTGAGCAAGAATTAAAAAGCAAAACTATATTAATGGGGTTCGGATTAAATTCTGATGCTATTCATTCTCCTAACGAGCATTTTGGTGTTTGGAATTACTTAAAAGGAATTGAAACCATTCCTTATTTCTATAAATATTTTACTGAGTTAAGTAAATAAAAAAACACAAAAGCACCATTTTATTGGTGCTTTTTTTATATCGATATATACCAAGTGGTTCGAAACCACAAACTGTTCTTTTTTTGAGATTCTAAAACACCTCCTAAACGGTAATCCAAACCAAATTCAATTTTATCCTTTTTACTCAATTGATATCCTAAGTATGGAGAAATTCTAGCTTCTAAATCTTTTTCATTAAACTGATATAAATATTCGTTCGATATTTTTACATACCATTCTTTTACATCAACTTTTTCTCCATTCAAAGGTTTTTCAAAAGTAGCTCTATATCTAGTTCTGTATTGAGGTGAAACTTTATTTTGAAAAAATTGCTCAAATCCTAAACGGTGAGCAATTTTTAAATTATCGAGATTTTGAACAATATTATAATGTTGTAATAATCGGTGAATTACCTCTTCTTCTCTAAATCGTATAATGTAACCAATGTTAAACGATTCATAAACATCTGTCTTAATAGAAAAGATGGAAGAAACATCCATTAAATTATGTGTAAACTGAAACGACTCTTGATAAATTTGTTCTCTTACTTCTACACTTGAAACCCACTTTAAGTTATTGGAAATCTTTTTTGAGAGGTTAACTTTTGGCAACCATCCAAAACTAATTTCAGATTGAGCCGTTGCATAAAACGAAGACGATACCAAAAACAGTGTAATTAAAAACCTATTCATTAATTAAAATTGTAGATTGTCAAAGTTATCAGCACTAAATTTTAGCTCTTTTAAAATCTTCTCTCCTTTTGAATCGAATAACATTTCAAACAATTCGTAAGTAGTTTCTTTTTTTCCTTTTAATACAATTTCAAAACTGGGTTTAATTGAACATTGAGCAGTAATACAATTCATCAATGCTTCTTTTTGTCCTTTATATTGCAGTTGAACTTTTCTTATTTTAAACTTTTTGAAACGATCTTTTAAAATAGAGATTATATTTTTTTGAAGTTCTTTATCTAACTTCGAGAAATTAATTTTTATCTCAACATCAATAACCGCTCCTTTTGTATCAAATTCAATACTGTGTTTTCTTCCCTTATAAGTTGTTTTTGCTTCAATTGTTTTTCCATCCTGACTTTCCTCTACATACCATTTAACTTTCTTTTTAAAATTTACGCTCTCAATAAACTCAATAGCTTGTTTCGGAACCTCTCCCTGCTCTACCCTGTATTCTCTTTCAAATTTATACTGACCAGCAACTGATTGAATTAAAAAACATATAAAAACTGTGATAAAATACTCTCTCTTCATCTTTTAATAAAACTTATACAAATCTAAATGAAACTCTTAAATATAATTTGAAAAGTCTTTTTTTATTTTTTTTTATAAATTTGCCTGAAAATTAATGCTATGATAACAAAAATTGCTGGGTTACCCTTATTATTATTTTTTATTAATATATCTATTTCCTTTGCTCAGGACATGAGTTTAATGTCGTTAACATTATCTCCTGAACTGACTAAAGATGCAAATGCAGTTATTCGAGAAAGTTATACTGAAATTACAGTTGAAGCTGTTGATGAAATGATTGTTAAGGAAAGAAGAGTAACAACCGTTCTGAATAAACTAGGAAATAAACATGTTGACGCTTACGCTTCTTATGACAATGACACAAAAATCACTGATTTATCGGCAACAGTTTACAATTCTTTAGGAAAAGAAATAAAAAAATATTCTAAAAGTAAATTTACTGATGTAAGTGCTGTAGATGGTGGAACTTTGTATTCAGATTCAAGAGTAAAATATATAGATCACACTCCTACTGAATATCCTTACACTGTTGTTTTCGAAAAAGAATATAAAACATCATCAACTGGCTTTATCCCAAAATGGTATCCGCTAGACTCTTATTATGTTTCAGTTCAAAAAAGTGAGTATAAAATAATCAACCTAGAAAATATTGAAACACGAATCAAAGAAAATAACTTTGATGGATACTCAATTAAGAGGGTAAATGAAGATAAAATTCATTATGTAGCAGAAAATTTACCTGCAATTGAGTATGAAGACAGTAGTATAAGCATATCTGAAATATTACCAAACTTAATTGTAGCACTTAACCAATTCACGTTAAAAGGTATTAAAGGTAGTGCTAAAAACTGGGAAGAATTTGGAAAGTGGAGATTTGAAAATTTAAAAAACGGAAATGATATTTTATCTGAATCTGTTAAATATGCTATTCAACAAAAAGTAAAAGGTGCTAAAAGTAATATCGAAAAAGCTAAAATTGTTTATGACTTCATGCAAAACAGAACACGTTATATCAGTGTACAAGAAGGTATTGGAGGTTGGAAACCTATACCAGCTGATGAAGTACATAAAATGGGATATGGTGATTGTAAAGGATTAACCAATTATACAAAAGCTTTGTTAGATGCAGTAGATGTAAAATCTCATTACTCAGTAGTTTGGGCAGGTTCCGAAAAGAAAAACATGATTGAAGGATTTTCTTCTATGCAAGGAAATCATGTTATTTTAAATATTCCAAATGACGGTAATGATATTTGGTTAGAATGCACAAGTCAAACTATGCCTTTCGGATTTTTGGGTGATTTTACTGATGATAGAGATGTTTTAGTTATTACTCCAGAAGGTGGTCTAATTAAAAGAACTCCATCTTATAAAAATGAAACCAATTTACAAACTTGTAAAGCAAGCATACAACTTAACGAAAAAGGTTCTTTAGAAGCAGATGTTGAAATAACCTCTAAAGGAGTTCAATACGATGATAAATATGGAATTGAAAGCTTAGCGAAAGATGATTTAGAAAAATACTACAAGTCAAAATTATGGTCGTACATAAATAATCTAGAAATTAAATCTTCTTCCTTAGAAAACGACAAAGACAATATTGTATTTAAAGAAAAACTACATGTAAACGTTGCTGATTATGCTAGTATAACTGCAAACGAACTTATAGTAAGAGTAAATGTTTTTAATAAAAACACATTTGTACCCAAACGCTACAGAACTCGAAATCATCCATTGCAAATTAACAGAGGTTATAAAGATGTAGATGAATTTACTTTTACAATTCCTAATGGCTATAAAATTACCTCACTTCCTTCAAAAGTAGAAATTTCAACAAAGTTTGGAAACTATACTATGGAAGTAAAAAAAGTTGACGAAAAAACTATTTCTTATCATAAAACATTATTTATAAAAGAAGGAATTTACCCCAAAGAAGATTATAAATTATACAGACAATTTAGAAAACGTATTGCAAAACAAGAGAGTGTTAGAATTGCTTTACAAAAAGTATTAAATTAAAATAAAAACTATGAAAAAAATCATCCTTGCCCTTACATTATTAATTTCTATTACTGGTTTTTCACAGGAAATTAAATTTGGTAAAGTATCAAAAGAAGAACTTGAAGAAAAATTCTATCCAGGAGATTCTACTGCCAACGCAGCTTACTTATTTAAAGAAAGAAAAACTTATTATGAATACAATAAAAGTTTAGGATTTCATGTTGTAAACTATTACCATTACCGTTTAAAAATATATAACAAAGAAGGTTTAGATCGAGCTACATTTAACATTTTATATGCTAAACCTGAATCTGGTAGCGGTGAAAAAGTAACAAACATAAAAGGTTACACATTCAATCTTAATGATAATGGAGAAATAACTGAGACCAAATTAAATAGTAACAGCATATTTCAAGAAAAAATAAATAAGTACAGAAGTTCAAAAAAGATTACTATGCCAGATGTAAAAGAGGGATGTATTATAGATATTAAATACAAATTATCTTCTCCTTACTATTATTACATCGATGATGTTTCATTTCAAACAAATATTCCTACTAAAAAATTACACATTGAAGTAGAAACACCTGAGTGGTTTGTTTTCAATAAAATAAGTAAAGGTTTTTATTCTGTAATACCAAAGTCATCTAAAAAAACAAGAGACATTAATTACAACATAGATGTTTACGATGCAGAAAACATCCCTGCTTTAAGAGATAATGAACCTTATATCTCAAATATTAATAATTATTACGGAGGTATAAAATATGAGCTTTCTTATACTCAGATTCCTAATTCCACAATAAAAACTTATGCTGACACTTGGGAAAATGTAAGTAAACAGATTTATAAATCTTCAAGTTTCGGGAGTGAACTAGAAAAAAGTAATTATTACAAAGACGATTTGCAAGTAATATTATCAACAGCAAAAGGTGATGCTCAAAAAGCTGTAGCTATATTCGAATTTGTAAAAAATAAAATAAAGTGGAATCAGTACAACAGTAAATACACTGATAAGGGTGTAAAAAAAGCTTACGAAGAAGGCACTGGTAATGTGGCTGAAATAAATTTAATCCTTACAGCTATGTTACGAGAAGCTGGTTTAGGTGCTAATCCTGTATTAGTTAGTACTAGAAATAACGGAGTTCCACTTTTTCCTACGTTGGACGGATTTAACTACGTTATTAGTTTTGTTGAATTTACTGATGGAAGCACAATGTTATTGGATGCTACAGAGAAATATGCTATTCCAAATGTTTTACCTGTAAGAGCTCTAAACTGGAGCGGAAGGAAAGTTACTAAAGAAGGGTATTCTACTTGGGTGAACTTAAATGCAACAGAGCACTCTTCTGAAACAAATATGTTAAAGGTTAAAATTGAAGAAGAAGGTTCGATTTCTGGATTACTAATGACTAAAGAAGAGATGTTGAATGCGATGTTAGGAAGAAAGAGATATAATCATTTTGACAAAGATGAAGTTATTTCAAAACTAGAAGAAACTCATAATATAGAAATTGAAAACTTTAGAATTAGTAATAAAGAGGATTGTTATAAATCCTACAATATGATGATAAAGTTTAGTTCAGATGATCTTGTTGAAAGTATTAATGGAAAACTACTTATAAATCCTTTATTATTTTTAACAGAGAAAACAAATCCTTTTAAATCTGACGACAGAACCTTCCCAGTTGACTTTGCCTCAGCTTGGAAAGAAACTAATAATATTTCTATCGAAATCCCTGAAGGCTATACGCCAGAAGCTTTACCAGAGCAATTTGCTATTGGTTTGCCAGATAATTTAGGTGTCTTCAAATTTAAAGTATCTCAAACAGGAAAAATAATTGAGGTTAATTCTATTATTCAAATTAATAGCCCAATTATTGCGCCTACTTATTACAGCAGTTTAAAAGAATTTTATTCAAAGGTAGTCGCTAAACAGACTGAAAAAATTGTACTAGTAAAAGGATAAATAAAGTTTATGAAAAAAATTAAATTAATACTACTTATTATTATAAGTAGTATTAGTGTTTACGCACAAAAGAACAGTAAAACTCCAAAGTTAGGACAAACCACTAATGAAGAACTTTCTATGAAGTTTTACGAAAAAGATTCAACGGCTAGAGCTTTAGTTTTAGAAGAGAAAGGGTATATCTGGGTTGATAGAAAAAATAAATATGACTTTCGAACAGATATATATAAAAGAGTAAAAATCTTTGATAAATCCGAAATAGATTTAGCTACAATTAAAGTGAATCTTTTTGGTGAAGAAAAAATAAAGTTTATTAAAGCCATTACTTATAATATTGAAGATGGAAGAACTACAGAAATTCATCTTCTTGAAAATAAAATATATAAAAAGAAACTATCTGAAAAGTGGCAACAGGTATCCTTCACTTTACCAAATATAAAAGAAGGAAGTGTAATCGAATATTCCTACAGTTTATTTTCTCCTTATTTTAAATTAGATGATTGGAATCTTCAAGCAAATATTCCTAAATTAAAAAGTGATATTGTAGCTGAAATTCCAGGTAATTATAAATACAATTTAAGACTGCAGGCTTATAAAACTTTAGATCGTGAAAGGTCATATGTTAAGCGTAGTTGTATTCTATACCCAGGAATTGGTGAAGGAGACTGTGTAGTTTACGAGTATGGAATGGATGATATTAGGGCTTTTATAAAAGAAGACTTCATGTTATCTCCTAAAAATTATCTAGCTAAAATTATTTTTGAACCTGTTTCCTTTACAAATCTAAAGGGTGTAAAAAAGACTTACACGCAAACTTGGGAAGATGCTGACAAAACGTTACGAACAAACTTCTTTGATGGACAAACTTCAAAAGCATCTTTTTTCAAAAAGAATTTACCTTCAGAAATATTAAATATTATTGACGATAAAGAAAGAGCTACTAGCATATATAATTTTCTTCAAGAAAGATTAGTTTGGAACAACAATTATTGGTCTCAAAATAAAATTAGGGTAAAGCAAGTTTATCAAGAAAAATCTGGTGGTGTTGATGGTATTAATCTAACATTGTATAATGCGCTTAAAGCTGCTAATATAGAAAGTTATTTAGTTGCACTTTCAACTAGGGAAAACGGTACTATTACAAAACTCTTTCCTTCTGTTACAGACTTTAATTATGTCTTAGTCAACGTAATTATTAACAATGAAAGTTATTTACTCGATGCAACCGAAAAAAACTTAACTTTTGGAGAAATACCTTACAGGTGTCTTAATGGTGAAGGTAGAGTTTTAGACTTTGAAAAAGAAAGCTATTGGGAAGAGATAATTCCAAAATTCAAAACATCTTTACGAAATCGAATAAAAATTCAATTCAATGAAAGCAATGAAGCTTTTGCAGATATAACAAGAGAAACTAAAGGATATTACGCCTTTAATGAAAGACGTAAACTTAACAGTAAATCTGAAGAGAAATATCTAGAAGATTTCGAAACAAAGAACCCTGATTTAGAAGTAGAAAAATTTGAAGTCATTTCTAAAAAAGACCAAACAGTAAAAACGTCTTATACTGTAACCTTACCAGAAATAACTACTTTACAGAAAACGATACGTTTTTCTCCTTTTATTTTAGATAAATACAAAGAAAATCCATTCAAATATAATCAACGACATTATCCAATAGACCTAGGTTATGAGTGGAGTGATTCATATACAATTTTTGTTTCAGCTCCAGACGGATATCAATTATTAAAGATTCCTCTTAGCAAAAATTTTAAAATCCCATACAACGGAGGTGAAATAATCTATAAAGTTCAACGGTCAGGAGAGAATTTAAAAATTTTGATGGACATAAAACTAAATAGAAACAAGTATAATAATACGGAATATCATAATCTGAAAAAATTCTTTCAAGAAATAATAAACTTGCAAGATTCTTTTATCGAATACAGTAAAGAATAAGAATAATTTTTAGCATGAAAAAAAGATTTTCAATACTATATACTCTTATAAGTAGTATTTTTATTCATAGTCAAAGCAATACTGAAATACCCGAATTAGGTAATATATACAAGCAGGAAATTTTCATGACACAATATGAAAAAGATTCCACGGCTGATGCGCTAATTCTTGAAGAGATTTGCAAAGTGTATCCCAGTAAGTATAAAAAATATAACTATACTAAAGAATACTACGTAAAAATTAAATTTTTTAGTAATACAGATCTAAGTAAAGCTAGAATTGAGATACCGTATTTTAAAAATAGTAAACTTGAAAACATAGCAGGGATAACCTATAATTTAGACGAAAATGGAAATACCATCAAAACAAAACTTGGAGAAGAGTATATAAAAAATACAAACTTTAATAATGTTGTAAAAGGTAAATCCTTCGCTATGCCTAAAGTAAAAGAAGGCTCTATCATTGAATATAAATACACAATATCTGTAAATAACTATGGAATATACGATTGGTATTTTCAAACTGATATTCCCAAATTAAAAACGAATTACTCAGCTTATTTCTCTTCAGATGACTTTAAGGTAAGAACTATTGGATATTTAACACCAAAAAATATAAGCAAGACTGAGTGTAAAAAAAATACTATGTGTTCTTTAATATATGAGATGGATAATGTTCCTGCTTTTAAAGAAGAAGCTTTTTTAACGAATAAAAACAATTACATTTCTCGTTTAACTTTTGAAAGATCATACATATTTGATCCTTATGTAAAAAAAGGAGAAAATAGAGAATGGAATACAATAGATAAAGCAATTAGAAATAGATATGATGATGAACTTGATAAAACTAGGTTTTATAAAAGAGAATTACCTGATAGTATTTTAAATGAACCTAATGAATTAACTAGAGCAAAAAAAGTTTTCTATTTTATACAAAACCACTTTACACTTGACAATAATACCGATCAATACTTTTACGAAGCTTACAAGAATAAAAAAGGAACAATACAGCAAATTAACCTTTCGTTGTATAATGCTTTAAAAGCTGCTAACATTAATAATCCTAATTTGGTATTGCTATCAACTAGAGCAAATGGGTTTGCTACAAAATTACATGCAACTGTTATAGATTTTAACTACAGAGTTGTATTAGTAAGTATAGATGGAAAAAAATATTTCCTAGATGCGTCACATAAGCATTTACCATTTGGTTTAATTCCTTTTTTCTGTTTAAATGGCGATGGAAGAGTTTTCAACCAAACAAAACCTAGCTACTGGGAACCAATAACTTCTAACAGCATTCCTTCAAATCAAAAAACAATAATTAGAGCAAAATTAAACATAGAAGATAATATTTTAGAAGGTAAACTAAAAGTTGTTTCCAATGGTTATTATGCCTACAGTAAACGAAAACAATTAGCTCTTCCAAAAAACAGTGAATTATTAATAAATAGCATTGAAGAAAAACATCCTTACGTAGAAATTAATAAATCTGATTTCAAAAACCAAAAAGATGTTGAATCTCCTTTATTAGAGACGTATTCTGTTTCTTTTGAAGATGTAATTTCAAGAGGGAAGTATATAAAGATTAGTAATCTAATGATAGGATCTTCCTCACTTGAGAACCCCTTTAAAATGAAAGAGCGCATGTATCCCGTTGACTTTGGTTATGCAAAAGAAGAAAATTTTAGAATATCCATTTCTTTACCTAAGAATATCGAAATAACTTCTATACCAAAACCAGAAGGCATACAATTGCCAAACGATGATGCTTCTTACATTTTTAAAGCGGATATTAAAAATCATATCTTAACGATTAACTTTCAATATAACATCAACAAAAAAGTCTTTTTAAGTAATCAGTACGAATCTCTTAAAGCATTCTATGACAAAATGGTTAAAGTTCAAAACTCTTTAATTGAGTTTAAAGTCAAAGACATGTAAAACTCTTTAGAAAAGGCATTATTACAAACTTCTTCTACGTTTGTAGAAAAACTTTTGTTCTAAGCTTGTAGAATTTAATTTTTATTTCTACATTTGTAGAGTTAATTCTAAATTCGTAGAAATGCAATTGAGCAAAACAGAAGAACAGTTAATGCAATTATTATGGAAACTAAAAAAAGGATTCATGAAAGATATCCTTGCTGAATTTCCAGAACCAAAACCTGCAACCACAACTGTAGCAACGCTGTTAAAGAGAATGCATGAAAAAGGTTTTATAGATTATAAATTATTTGGAAAGTCAAGAGAATATTATCCTCTCGTAAAAAAAACAGATTATTTCTCTAAGCATGTTAACGGTTTGATAAAGAATTTCTTTAATGATTCTGCAAGCCAGTTTGCTTCCTTCTTTACAAAGGAAACAGATTTATCGGTTTCTGAATTAGAAGAACTTCGTAAGATTATAGACAATCAAATTAAAGAACAAAAGAAATGATTGCTTATTTAATTAAATCGTCAATTTGCCTACTACTCTTGCTTGTTTTTTACAAGCTTCTGTTAGAAAAAGAAAAAATGCATCAATTCAATCGTGCATATCTTTTGGGAAGCGTATTATTTTCATTTTTGGTACCATTATATGTAATTAACATCTACGTGCCTGTTGAAACGCTAGATTTTCCGCTTGACTTTAACGGAGAGTTATTAAACAGGGAAATACTTCAACAGAAAAAAGAAATTAGCTATTGGACAATTGCTGGAATCTTGTCTCTAGTTATTTCAACAGTATTCTTTGTTCGTTTCATCGTAAACCTATCTAAAATCATATTAAAGATAAGGCAGAACACAAAAATCAAAATTGATAATGCTACGCTTGTTTTAGTTGAAGATTTAATTAGTCCGCATACATTTTGGAATTACATTTTTATCAATAAAGAAGAATATAAAAACGAAAAGTTAGAAGAAGAATTACTTACACATGAATTAACACATGTCACACAACGACATACAATAGATGTATTATTAATTGAATTATTGAAAATAATATTTTGGTTCAATCCTTTATTCTACTTCTTAAAAAAACTTATTCAACTAAACCACGAGTTTATTGCAGATAACAAGGTGATTCACCTTCATAAAAATATTTCTGAGTATCAACATTTGTTATTAAACAAAGCTGCTTGGAACAACGATTATTACCTGGCCAGTAATTTGAATTATTCATTAACAAAAAAACGATTAGTTATGATGAGCACACGAACATCAAAAGTCAATAATTGGCTGAAAAAACTAGCAGTAATACCACTGCTAACAGGAAGTATTTATGTTTTCGCAGAAAGAGTAGAAAGCTATGAAATGAAAAACAATTCACTTTTAGATTCAGATATTTCAAATCTAGAATTCCCTAAAAGTGAAGAAACAAACATTTCTCCTTTGGAAGATATCAAGAGAAAATTATCAGACAAAGACGCTTTAAAATCTAGCATTGAAAACAAAGATAACTCGAAGCATACATTTCTTGCTTCAATTGAAAAAATAGATAATAATACTATCTTAAAATGCTACAATTGCGAACGTTGGGCAAAACTAAAAGTTCCTATGAATAAGGAATTTACAATCACAGATTGGGGTTTCACTAACAAATCAAATGTAGATCAAGGAGCTTACGCATTTACGATTAAAATCACAAATAATGAAGTTTACTTCAAAGGATTGAAAAATACCGCATGGAAAACATTAGGTTTTACATTACACCCGAATAAAAAGCAATATATCAATCAGAATGGGATGATTGCTAACAAAAAAGAGAAAACCACTCAAAAAGCTACAAAACGAAATCTAAAATCTGAAGCAAACCACATAAAGGAAACTTCTATTCAAGCAACAAATAGTGAAATTTCTTATAGCTCAGAACAGCGTAAAAAAGGCACAACTCAAAAAGTATATACTACCGAGCTCAGTCAAAAAAATATCGATCCTCTTAAGGTTGAGATACAAAAGTCAGCTAAAAGTTCTAATCAAGAAATAAATAAGCTAGACATCGATCAATCAGAAAAGATTTCAGATTATAAAAAACTAAAGAAGAAATATGATAAGCTGAGGCAACTAAAACCTCATTATATTGAAAGCGAGCCTGAGCGTAAAAATGAATTAGATCAGTTATACTCAGACTTAGGATCGAAATATTTCCGACTTACAAGAGAAAATAGACGTAAAATTAATCGTGCGGTTCGCCCATATGCACCTTATGTTAAAATTAAGAAGGTAAATGATTTTTATTACAGATTGCCGAGTGAGTTAACAGAAGAGGATAAACTATACATTCCACCACCACCACCCGCTCCAGATGCTTCTGAAGAAGAAAAACAAAAAGTTAAGGAAGCATATCGTAAATGGTTAAACCAAACAAGAAAATACTCGAAAGATAAAAAAGCCCGACCTGTCAAAATTGAAGTAAAGGACAAATCAAAAAAAGGAATGGTTAAAATAAATAACCAAGATTTGTACTATATTACAAACACTAAAGGAACAAAGTATTATAATCGTTGGGGACAGGAAGTTAACAAGAATGGTGAAATTATTAATCCAGAGAAAAAATTCCCTGTTGTAAAAAAAGGAGACAAAACTAATATTCCACCCCCACCTCCACCACCAAAACAAAAAGTTTTAAAACAAACTCCTAGTAAAGGTACGGTTAAAGTGGATGATAAAACTATTTACTATATCACAAACAAGGAAGGAACAAGGTATTATAATCGTTGGGGACAACAAGTGAATAAAAAAGGAGAAATTATAAATCCGGAAAAAAAATTCCCTGTTGTAAAAAAGACTGATGAAACTAATATTCCACCTCCGCCTCCACCACCAGTAAAAAGACAGTAAACAAATTAAAATGAATATGTTAAAAGCCTCATAAAAGAGGCTTTTTTTGTAACATAAAATCGAAACTATCGTTCTTATAGTATAAGCTTATACTATGATCAAACAATTTTTTCTGATTTGTTCTGGTGTTGATCAAGATTTAATAAAAGATTGTTCCAACGGAGAGCAAAATAAATACGCCGGAATTGGTGCCACCGTATTTTTCACCGCTTTAATGGCTGCCATAGCTGGGAGTTATGCTTTATATACAGTTTTCGACAATGTTTACACCGCTATATTTTTCGGTCTTATTTGGGGTTTACTAATTTTTAACCTCGATCGTTTTATTGTTTCTACCATAAAAAAAAGAGAAAAGAAGAGTCAGGAATTTATACAAGTTTTACCTCGTTTACTATTGGCAATGATTATTGCAGTAGTTATATCCAAACCTTTGGAACTAAAAATATTCGAAAAAGAAATTAATCAAGTTTTGTTAACAAAGAAAAATCAAATGACACTTGATAACAAAACCCAAATTGCTCAACAATTCACTCCCGAAATACAAAATTTACAATCAGAAATAAACGGGTTAAAAGAAGAGATTACTCAAAAGGAAACTGAAACCAATAATTTATACGAAACCTACATAGCCGAAGCCGAAGGAAGAGAAGGCACTAAAAAAATAGGAAAAGGCCCTGTTTATAAAGAAAAAAGACAAAAACACGATGCCTCTTTGAAAGAGTTATCCGAATTAAAACAACTAAACTCAGAAAAGATAACAACAAAGGAAAATGCTATAGCTGCACTTATTCAACAACAAAAAGACACCGAAACAAATACGCAACCCATTATATCAAATTTTGATGGACTAATGGCGAGAATAGAAGCTTTAAACCAACTACCTTGGTTACCTTCATTTTTTATTTTCTTATTGTTTTTAGCTATAGAAACTGCTCCTATTTTTACCAAACTTATAAGTCATAAAGGAGAATATGATTATAAACAGGAAAATCAAGAATCTCAAGTGAAATCATGGATTCAACAACAAGTAGATCAACGCAATAAAATTGCTTCTACTGATATCGATTTGAATACAAAAATTTATGAAGATTTAAAATCTGAAGAAGAACTGTATGCCTACAAACAGAAAATAGCAACCGATTTAATGAAGCTTCAAGCTGACACTTTTTTTCAAAATCAAAAAAATATATTATAAACTGAAATAAAATTCAAAAAAACAGGCTTTTACAAAAAATTATGCAGTACCTTGTGCCTTTTAATATTTAATACATTTATAATGAAACAAGGAACGGTAAAGTTCTTTAATGAATCTAAAGGCTTTGGATTCATCACAGAATCAAATTCAGGTACAGAATACTTTGTACACATCTCAGGTTTAGTTGACGAAGTTAAACAAGGTGACGAAGTAGAATTTGAACTTAAAGACGGTAAAAAAGGATTAAACGCTGTAAGTGTTAGAGTAATTTAATATATAACAACATTTAATTTTTTTAAAAGCATCTGATTTACAGGTGCTTTTTCTTTTAAATTAATACTTCAAAAAGCTTTTTTATTAAAAAGATTTAATACATTTGCACACTCAAAATTCCGACCTAGTTTCGGAAATTTAATTTAATAATTAATAATCAAGGTCGTGTACCTTAAAATTTAACAAGTATGCCTGTAAAAATTCGTTTACAAAGACACGGTAAAAAAGGAAAACCATTTTATTGGGTAGTAGCTGCCGATTCAAGAGCTAAAAGAGACGGTCGTTTCTTAGAGAAAATCGGAACTTACCAACCAACAACAAACCCAGCAACTATCAATTTAGATGTTGATGCTGCTGTAAAGTGGTTACAAAATGGTGCTCAACCTACTGACACTGCAAAAGCAATTTTATCTTATAAAGGTGCTTTATTAAAGAATCACTTAGCGGGTGGTGTTAGAAAAGGTGCTTTAACTGAAGAGCAAGCTGAAGCAAAGTTCAACGCTTGGTTAGAGGAAAAAGCTGCTAAAGTTGCTGGTAAAACAGATAGTTTAGCAAAAGCTCAAGAAGATGCTAAAGCTAAGGCTTTAGAAGCTGAAAAAGCGGCTAACGAAGCTCGTATTGCTGCAAAAGCTCCTGTAGTAGATAGCGAAGACGCTGCTACTGAAGAAGGTGGAGATAGCGAAGAGTAAAAAAGACAACGATAATGCAAACAAAGGATTGTTTTTATCTTGGCAAAATCGTTAAAAAACACAGTTTTAAAGGCGAAGTAGTTATCAAATTAGATACTGATGAGCCTGATCTGTACGGAAATTTGGAATCAGTATTTGTCGAACTCGGCAATAATCTGGTTCCTTTTTTTATTGAAAAATCTTCATTAAGCAAAGGCACAATGCTTCGTGTAAAATTTGAAGGTGTAGATTCTGAACAAGACGCTGAGGCCATTTTACGATCAGGTATTTACTTACCACTTACATTCCTTCCTAAACTTACAGGAAACAAATTCTATTTTCACGAAGTTATAGGTTTTATAATTAAAGACACTTCTTTTGGTAATGTTGGTATTATTACAAATATTAACGATACTGCTGCTCAACCTTTATTTGAAATTGACAGAGACGGAATTGAAGTTTTTATTCCGATGATAGATGATTTCATTAAAAAAGTTGATAGAGAAAATAAAACTATTGAAGTTGAAACTCCTGAAGGATTAATTGATTTATACATCAATTAGTAACCATCAACATAATTTAAAATATCCATAATATCACTTTCTGAAAGCTTAGGATTATTATGTTCTGATTTATTGGATTGCCATTCTGCATTCAAAGTAATTACATCAACATCTTTCTGATTAATTAAAACCTGCTCATCCTTAATATACTGAATCAACCATTTTATTTCCCATCGTTCTTTTAACCCTCTTCTAAAGCCATCTCTAAAAGCTAGTTTGTGACAACTATTACAACCTTCATTCATCCATAAATCTTTTCCTCTTTCCATAGACAACAACAACAAAGGGTCAACTTGCTCTTCTATTTCACCTTTCAGAGTATGTTTTGCTGGATTATAATCAGTTGCTGTTTGTATTCTTACCATCCATGAAATCATGAATAATAAAACTACAGATATAATACTTCCAAATATGGTATTTGCAGAAATTTTCATTTATTTATAACTATCCAAATAGTTCAAAATATCAGTTAGTTCTTGGTTTGTCAAATGTTTCTTATCATGTTCTCCATTTGACCAATTATACAATTCTTTTAAAGCTAATACTATTGAATCTTTACCTTTAATTAAAGATGATTCATCTCTTATAAACTGAAACAACCATTCTCTTGAAACCCTACTTGTAACTCCACGAATAAATCCATCTCTTTTATCTGGTTTATGGCAACGATAGCAACCTTCATCCAAAAATATAGCTCTACCTCTTTCTACTGACTGTTTCATAACTCTAGCTTTTACAACTTTATCAGTAACATCAGGATATTCTTGCTTCGTTTGTATTCTTACCATCCATAAAATCATACATAATAAT
Source organism: Tenacibaculum skagerrakense (assembly GCF_004345825.1). Taxonomy (GTDB): domain Bacteria; phylum Bacteroidota; class Bacteroidia; order Flavobacteriales; family Flavobacteriaceae; genus Polaribacter; species Polaribacter skagerrakensis. Next base: position 80,872 of record NZ_SLXM01000008.1, on the reverse strand, counting down.
ATAATAGTTATAATACTTCCAAATATGGTATTTGCAGAAATTTTCATTGGATTATGCTTACTTATATTTCATATAACTCAATTGGTAAATTATCAGGATCATTAAAAAAGAAAAAACGTTTTCCTGTAAATTCATCTACTCGTATTTCCTGACAGCTAACTTCATTGGATTCTAAATACACTTTCCACTCTTCCAGGTTCTTAACAGCAAATGCGATATGTCGTAATCCAGTTGCTTCTGGAAAAGATGCTCTTTTGGGCGGGTTTGGAAACGAAAACAATTCTATTACGTAAGTTCCATTTAAGCATAAGTCTAGCTTATAAGAAGCTCTCTCTTCTCTAAAAACTTCCTGTTGAATCTCAAAACCTAAAACCTTGGTGTAGAAACGTTTCGAAACTTCATAATTTGAGCAAATAATGGCTACATGATGTAGTTTTTCAATTTTCATAATTTAAAACGTAAACTCATAAACACAATCTTCTTTACCTTCAAAAATACTTTTCATCCCTACAAAAACAAACCCTAGGTTTTCAAGTAAGCGTTGCGACTTTTCATTATTAGGAATAGTAAAAGCATACACTTTTTTTTGTTGAAACTTTTCTTTTATATAATCCATCATTAATAACGTAGCTTCACTAGCAAACCCCTTACCTCTACTCTTAGGTAGTAATGCATACCCTACATCTATAAAATCCAAGTTTTCTCTTTGTAAAGCAGATGACATTCCTATTGGTTCATCCGCGTCTTTAGAAATAATAGTAAAAAAGCCTAAACCATTTAAAAGTGCGTTCTTTAGTAAAATATCTTCTAGGTAAGCTCTTGTTTCCTCTACAGACCTCAATCCCTTATCATTTATATAAGTAATCCAGTCTGGATCATTAAACAATTTGAAGTAAAAAGGAGCTTCTTCAACTGCAGCCTCTCGTATTATTAATCTATCACTTTCTAATAACATTATGCTAGTTTTTAAGTCAATAATACGAATTTCAAAAGGCAAATTTAGCTTGAGCCAAAATTAAACCATAATAAAATGTTAAATTTTTGTTATTTTTTCCGTTATTGCAGGTAAGTTATAAAATATCGTCTGATAGATAGGTATTTATAAGAGAACCTGAAACTCCAATAACGTTTTCAGGAAATGTTGAAAAAAATCAACAACATCAAACTTTAAAATATACAATGAGAAAATTAATTGTACTCCTAGTTGTAGTAATTTGTTCTTGTACAACGTCTAATGAAAAACAAGACAAAAAGGAAATTCTAGCACTTTTAAAACATCAAGAATCAGATTGGTCTAGACATGATCTTGATTGCTTCATGCTAGGGTACTGGAAATCAGACTCTTTAAAGTTTCAGGGAAGAAATGGCATTACCTATGGATGGAAAAAAACCATAGAAAATTACAAAAAAAGTTATCCTGATGAAGAACATACTGGAAAATTAAAGTTTAAGATAAGATCCATCACTAGAATAGAAAACAATAGTTATTATGTTATGGGTGAATATCATTTAACTCGTGAAATGGGTAATGCGGATGGAATCTTCATGATTATTTTCAAAAAAATAAAAGGAGAGTGGAAAATTATAGCTGATACTTCCTGCTAAATTAACGCTAAACAATGGCTTTGCTAGTATTTTTGAATTTTCAACTTTCAAACTTTTACCCTACTTTCGCGCCATTAAATATAATACATGAGTTTACTCCAAGAATTACAAGATAGAAGTGGAAATCAATGTGAATTGTGTACTTCAAAAAATAGTCTAAGTATTTATGAAGTTCCTCCTATTTCTACCGGAGGTGTAGATGGAAGCTTATTAGCTTGTGAAAACTGCCAACATCAAATCGAGAATCCAGATACTACGGATTCTAATCATTGGCGTTGTTTAAACGATAGTATGTGGAATGAATTTCGTGCTGTAAAAGTTGTCGCATGGAGACTATTACATCGCTTAAAAAAAGAAGGCTGGCCACAAGATTTATTAGACATGATGTATTTAGAGCCAGAAGAGTTAACTTTTGCTCAAGCAACAGGAGAGCATTTAGATGACAGTGAAAAAGTTATTCATAGAGATAGCAATGGTGCTATTTTACAAGCAGGAGATAATGTGGTTCTAATTAAAGATTTAAAAGTAAAAGGCTCTAGTATGGTGTGTAAACAAGGTACTGCTGTTAGAAGAATTTCTTTAGACCCAGAAAATGCTGAATATATTGAAGGAAAAGTAGACGGACAGAATATTGTTATAGTAACAAAATATGTGAAAAAGTTATAATCAAACTTGCCTTATTCATCTGTTAATTATACATTTGCAGCCGTTAAATTATTAATTTTAAGTTTATGAAAAAGATACTTATAGCTATTGCTATGGTTAGTTCTGTTATTACTAATGCACAAGATGAAAATATTAAAATAGGCCTTAGCAACCCCGCAAATGGTATTAAAATGAATATGAACTTTCCTAGTTATAATGGAGGTTGGGCACGAGGTTTTAGTATAGCCAATGAATTAGGAGATAATTTTATAAGTTTTGGTGCCTTTGGTTCTTCACAAAATGGTGTTGCTTCATTTAATTATGGATATATAGGTAAAGCGTATAATGAGACTTATATGGTTTTTAAACCTAACGGTTATGTTGGTATTGGTACAACAGCTCCTAATTCTATCTTAGATATAAAATCTGAAACAGATAAAGTAGCATTAAGATTATCTATGCCTACAAATGAAGACGCAGCTTCCTATGAGATTAAGTGGGATAACACAAACAACAACGTTATACACAGAGTCCAATATTCAAATAATTACTACAATGTTATTGATATCAATAGAGTTAACAGAAATATTAGCTTTACTGGAGGTAATGTAGGTATTGGAACTTCTAATCCAAGTCATAACATGGACATAAGCAACAATAGTACTTTACGAAATGTTGGAGTAGAACTTGATGCTTCACACTATACAGGCACAGGTACTTCTCATTCTTATATTCAGTTTAGAACACCAAACTATAAAACAGACAATGTATTAACAGATGGTGCTGCTGAAATTGGTCTTTCTAATGCTAACGGTAATTTATATATTACAAGAAAAACCAATGTAGGTTCAAATTCGCACGGAATAGTTTTAGACAAAAATGCTAATGTAGGTATTGGAACAACCAATATTCCTTCAGGGTTTAAACTAGCTGTTACTGGTAAAATGATTACCGAAGAAGTTACCGTTAAATTACAATCTACTTGGCCAGATTATGTATTTACAAGTGCATATAAATTACCAACTTTACAAGAAGTTGAAAAACACATACAAGAAAAAGGGCACTTAGCTAATATTCCATCAGCAGAAGAAGTTTCTGAAAACGGAATCGAATTAGGTGAAATGAATAAAAAGCTTTTAGAAAAAGTAGAGGAGTTAACTTTATATACTATTCAACAAGAAAAAGCTATTGAAAAGCAAGGTAAAGAAATTGATGAGCTAAAAGCTTTAGTAAAAAAGTTAATTGACGCTAAAAAATAAGCACTTTCTTAAGTAAGGATAAAACTTATAAACGTCATTGCGAATAAAATGAAGCAATCTACTAATCGAAAGTGAGATTGCTTCGTCGTTAATTCCTCGCAATGACGTTTTATTTTGGATTAAAAAAGATTCCTAATTTCTTCAGGAATTCCAATTTATAAACTTCAAACAAAACTATTTCTCTGCGTTATAATACACTTTATAGAACTTCATCTTCTTATCCTCGTCATAACCTCTTTCTAGATATTCCGAAGCGGCATCAGGAGCATCAATATCAATTTTAATTTGAATATTAGTATCCAGTTTAATTTCTGTTTTTAATTTCCCCTTTTCCTTCTTTAAAACAATATCAGATACTTCAAAGTTATTTCTAACTAATACATCATTTAACTTTTCAAAATGTTTCTTGTAATCTTCAAACATATCTTTATGCTTCTCATCTTCGAAAATCTCATCTTTGAATGTATGATAATCTACACTCTCGTGCTCTTTGAAATAGTCAACCGTATTTGCTAAAAAGTTTCCTTGTTCATGCTTACCAAATTCTGGCTTGATAATTTCCTCAGAAAAATCTCTACACAACTCTAAGTAATGTTGCGTGTGCAAGTTCCTATCATCTGCATATTTAACGTTTAAGAAATTTTTAATCCAATATTGTGCATCATAGTTATTATTATCTACAGATAAAACAACTGTTCCTTCTGCATCCGAAGAATTTAAGATTAAACATCCTTTATCTAATCTTTTAGTAGAAATACCTTTTTGCACAACCACATCAAAACTATCATCATCTAAATAGGTTTGGAAAAAATCTACTTTATTTTCTATTTTAAAAATTCCTACAGCCTCAGTTAATACATCTTTATATTCAATTCCTTCGAAAAGAACTACTAAAACATCTCCAGTTTTAATTTGGGCTGAGTTAGATTGTTCATATAAATGATTTACAATATTCTTAGAATTTTCAATAAAGGTTTCTTCATCTTCAAAAATCTGAGAAGTGTAATTATTAATTTCGTTCAGACGAATATCGGCATGATGATTAAAACGATAACTCTGAGTAACTCCTCCAAATGGTTTTAATAAAAAAGGAACTAACAACTCATAGCTCTCTTCATCAAAACGGACTAAACTCTCAGAAAAAGAATTGCTTCCGCTATTGTATTTATTTGCTACTTTGTGAATTATACATTTTGAAATTTCTACACGAGTTCTTTTGATCATCTTTCTAAAAATTAGGCAACAAAAATACGTATTTTAGTGTCGTATAAAATAGTTGATTTATGAAATTATTAGGTATAGGATCAAGAATTAATCATCCTGAATATGGATTTGGTGTTGTTACTAATGTTGACAATAAACATTACTGGGTTACCTTTCAAGAAAATGGCTTGGAAACTATTACTTTAAATGATGAGTTTGAAACCATTGAAGCTGTAGAAAATGAAGTAGATACAGTAAGTTTTTATGAAGTAGAATCTTCGTTACGTAAAATTTTAAAACAATGGAGCGATGTTTCTGAGGTTGTTCCTATTTCAGATAAATTTAAAGGAGGAAAATTAATTATAGAACCTTCTGATTCTAACTTAGCTTCTAAAGAAATTCCTATAGATACATTCTTTCATAAAATTGTTATGGTTAGAGATCGTATTCGAGTAATGGAGCAAAAAATTAATGCTAGTAAAACGTTAGATGATCAAGACAAAATAGATTTACAACAGTACATCACTAGAATTTATGGAAGTTTAACCACTTTTAATATATTATTTAAGTTGAAATCGGATCACTTTGTTGGAGTAAAATCAAAATAAAAAAATGCGGCAACTTATCACCAGTAAATGATTATGCTTGCCGCACATGTTATAATAGGGATTATTATAAAGGTTCATCGTCCGAGCGACAAATGTAAGTAAACCCCTAAATATCAAGCTATAAAAAATGTTATAGAAAAGTTAATATTTAAAATTAATTGTTAATTGATCCGGTAACAGTTTAAAAGATTTTCTATGATATTTAGTCGGTCCGTGCACTTTAATACCTTCTCTATGCTCTTTTGTTGGATATCCTTTGTTTTTTTTCCAATTATACATTGGAAACTCTTCGTGAATTTTCTCCATGAATTCATCTCTATATGTTTTGGCCAACACAGAAGCTGCGGCAATACTTAGAAACTTTGCATCACCCTTAACAATAGTTTCATGAGGAATTTCTTTATACGGCTTAAATTTGTTTCCATCAACAATAATAAACTCAGGAACAGTATTTAATCCAGCTATTGACCGATGCATTCCTTCGATAGACGCTTGCAAAACATTTAACGTATCTACTTCTTCATTATGTATAAAAGAAACGGCATATGAAAGTGCGTGCTCCTCAATAAAAAATCGAAGCTCATTTCTTTTTTTTTCAGATAATTGTTTGGAATCATTTAAAAAAGGATGCTCAAAATCTTCAGGTAAAATTACTGCTGCGGCTACTACTGGTCCCGACAAACAACCTCTTCCCGCTTCGTCAGTTCCTGCCTCTAAAGTAAATCCGCTGTAGTTTAATTGTAGCATAACACAAATTAACAGTTTTCGTAGATAAGATTCACATTTATTTTCGTTTTATTATTTTACATTTGCCTTTATGAAACAATTTTTCATACTAACATTTTTTTTAACTTGTTTAAGTGTTCAAGCTCAGTTTAGAACAGTTAACGGAGGTTTTGCTAGAGGAGGAAACAGAGGTGTTGACTCTTTGGCTAATGATGAAATTAGTGTAAAGTTATTGGGTAAAACCAAATTTACCGATTATAAAGTCATCAATATAAAGAGAGACACCTCATATATAGATACTACACTGACAATTCAGAAAGAATATCAACACAATTTTAGAAGAAAAGATAACTTTGAGTTATTGGCTTTTCATAATCAAGGACAGACTTTTAACTCCTTAGGATATAATTTTAGAGATCTTTCTCAATTTCCAGATATAGGTTTTTCCGCTAAACAGTTTAACTACCTTAACATTAGCGATATTGATTATTACAGAGTTCCAACTCCTACTACTCAAATAATGTATAAAACGGGACAGGAACAAGGACAAGTATTAGATGCTATTTTTACGTTTAATTTATCCAAAAGACTAAACCTAAGTTTTGCTTACAGAGGATTAAGATCATTAGGACAATATAGACGTTCCTTGTCTAGCTCGGGTAACTTTAGAGCTACAGCTACATACAGCACTCCGAAAGATCAATATAACTTAAAAACACATTTAACAACCCAAGATTTTACGAATGAAGAAAGTGGTGGGTTAACTCCTGAATCTTTACAAAATTTTATTAATGATGATCCAAATTTTACTGATAGAGGAAGATTAGATGTAAATTTAGATAATGCTGAAAGTTTATTAGATGGAACTCGTTTTTATTTAGACCATAATTTTAAATTATTTGATAGTAAAGATAGCACCAATACTAAAAATTTTAGTAATCTAAAAGTTGGACATCAACTACATTATGAAAAGAAATTTTTCACGTTTGAACAAGGAGCAATAACACCTAGTATTTTTGGAGAAGCTAGTAAAGCAAATGGTGAACTAAGAGAATCTAGCGATTATAGATTGATAAACAATCAAGGATATTTAGAGTTCAATTCTAAATATGTTCTGGGTAGATTTCGAGTAAAAGCTAACTACACCACTGTAAATTATGGTTATGACACTATTTACAACAGTAATGTTAACAATATTAATATAACTAAAAAACGTTTAATTGGCGACGCTATTGGTTTAGGAGCAGATTGGAATGGTAGGATTGGAAACTTTAAAGTAAACGCTAATGCCATGGTTACTCCTGGAAGTGGCCATTTAGCTGGCAATCATTTAAATGGGGAAGCAATTTATGAAAAGGATAGTGTTTTTAAAGTAAAAGCCTCTTTACTATTGTTATCAAAAGCTCCTAATTTTAATCAACAGTTCTTTCAAAGTGTTTATAACAAATACAACTGGGAAAATGATTTCACTAATATAGACACTAGAAATATTGGTTTTTCTTTTAATTCTAAATGGGGAAATGCAAGTGTAGACTTTACTAATATTGAAGATTATGTTTACTTTGATACAGACAGCCTTCCTAAGCAATATAATGGCTCAATTACCTATTTAAAAGTAAAAGCCAATAAAGAGTTTAAATTCTTCAAAAAGTTTGCTTTAGATAATACAATAATGTATCAAAATGTTTCTAGTGGTAGTGATGTATTTAGAGTTCCAGAATTTGTGACTAGGAATACCTTATACTATTCAGATCATTGGTTTAAGGGCAATCCTTTACAAGTTCAAATTGGAGCTACGTTTAAATACTTTACCAATTACAGAGCAAATGCCTACAACCCATTATTAGGAGAATTTATACTTCAAAACGATACAGAGATTGGATTCCCAACTTTAGATGTATTTTTTAATGCCAAAGTAAGAAGAACACGAATCTTCTTCAAAATAGATAACATTAGCTCAAATTTTTTAGAAAAAAATTATTTCTCAGCTCCAAATTATCCTTACAGAGATATGTCTATTCGCTTTGGAGTAGTTTGGAATTGGTTTATTTAACATGAAAGAATCCTTAAAAAAATCGTGGCTACTATTTTTAATAGCTAGTTTATCTTTAGGATTAGCTCCTTTTAAAGAACCTCATATTTGGGGTAAACTAAAATGGATAGCTGGAGGAAATGCTTTTAGCGGAAATGAAGCGATGAAACCAATGGATTTGTTTGACACCTTTTTACACGGAATGCCGTGGATATTATTGCTAACATCGACGGCATTACATATTTTTTCTAGGGTATCTAAAAAATAATTACTTCGTTGTTAACTGTCTAATTTTAATTCTAAAAGCTGCAAAGATTAACGTCATAAAAGGACTTAACCAATTAAACATTGCATAGAAAGCATAATCAATAACAGGAACTCCTAATACTCCCGAATGATACGCTCCACATGTATTCCAAGGAATTAACACTGAAGTCACCGTTCCAGAATCTTCTAGGGTTCTACTTAAATTCTCAGGAGCCAGCCCTTTATCTTCAAAGGCTTTCGCATACATTTTTCCTGGAACTACTAACGCTAAATACTGATCTGAAGCAGTAACATTTAATCCTATACAAGTACACACTGTACTCGCAAATAATCCAAAAACGCTATCAAATAAATTTAACATAAAGCTACTTATTTTTGCTAAAGCTCCAATAGCATCCATTATCCCACCAAAAACCATTGCGCATAAAATTAACCATATGGTTCCTAGCATCTTTTTCATTCCTCCAGCAGTAAACAAACCTTTCAATACTTCATTTTCAGTTGCCACAGAAGTGTCTACTGTAATTGCTGTCATAACTCCTTTGTAAGCAGAATTAAAATCCAATTTTTCAACTCCAGCAACTTGCGCTACCACTTGAGGCTGAAAAATAAGTGCAAAAATTCCACCTAAAATTGTTCCTGCTAATAGTGCAATTAATGGTGGAGTTTTCTTAATAATTAACACAACTACAACAATTGGCACCAAAAACAACCAAGGAGAAATATTAAATGCTTTATCAATATCAGCTAGCATTTGACTTGTATTTGCCTCTCCTGTAGCAGATTGAGTAAACCCTAATATTAAAAAGAAAATAAACGTTATCACAAATGTTGGAATTGTTGTGTAAGCCATATACTTAATATGAGTAAACAAATCCGTTCCGGCCATAGCTGGAGCTAAATTAGTAGTATCAGACATTGGCGACATTTTATCACCAAAATAGGCTCCTGACAGAACAGCTCCGGCTGTCATACCTAATGAAATATCCAACGCTCCTCCTATTCCTATCAATGCAATACCTACGGTAGCAGCGGTTGTCCAAGAACTTCCGGTTGCAACTGAAATTACTGCACAAATAATTAAACACGCTACTAAGAAAATAGTAGGATTTAGCACCTGTAATCCGTAATAAATCATTGAAGGAATAATTCCGCTTATTAACCAAGTTCCTGCCAAAGCTCCAACCATCAACAGAATCAAAATAGCACTTGCTGTAGATTTAACACTCTCAGCAACTTCGTCCATCATTAGTTGAAAACTTACTTTATTTCTAAAACCAACTATAGCAGCTACCACTCCTCCAATTAATAAAACAAATTGATTACTTCCACTTAAAGCATCGTCTCCAAAAACATATACATTATACGCCAACATTGCAATTAACGCAATCACAGGAATTAATGCTTCCCATATAGATAGATTTTTGTTTTGTTGAATTTTTTGATCTTGAATTTGAATCTCTGTATCGTTGTTAGTCTCTTGCATTTATTGATTTATTTTGGATTGTAATGTTACGATTTTGTAAAGACTTACGCAAGTTAAAACCAATTGCTACATTTGCAGGGATTATGGATTCATTAACTCAAATTGTACTAGGAGCTGCTTGTGGTGAAATTGCTCTTGGTAAAAAAATTGGAAATAAAGCCTTGTTATTTGGCGCTATTGGAGGTACAATTCCTGACTTGGATGTTTTTATGGGACGTGTTTTCTATTCTAACACCATAGATCAATTGCTATTTCATAGAGGCTTTATGCATTCTATACCTTTCGCAATTATAGGTAGTTTCATATTTGGGTATCTTTTTTACCTCCTGTACAATATCGGGAAAAGAAAAAACACCACTACCCAGAAAGATTGGATTTGGTTATTTTTCTTATCCATTTTCACTCATCCAATTCTCGATTGTTTTACTCCGTATGGAACTCAATTATTTCTACCATTTTCAGATTATAGAGTTGCTTTTAATAACATTGCTGTTGCTGATCCTTTATATACACTACCTTTTTTAATTAGTTTAATTGTTTTGATGTTTTATAAAAGAGGAACTACTAAACGTAATTGGTGGTTAAAAGCTGGTCTTTATATAAGTTCATTTTATATGCTACTAACAGTCTTCAATAAACTTTATGTAGATAATGTTTTTAAAAAATCGTTTAAGAAAGCAGGAATTGAATATTCACGCTTTAGTGTTCAACCTTCGATTTTGAATAATATTTTGTGGTATGGAGTTGCTGAAACTGAAGATGATTATAAAGTTGCTTACTATTCTTTATTAGATAGCAGTTCAACTATTAATGATATTGTCTCAGTTCCAAAAAACCACAATCTTTTGGATATGTCTCATAACGATTTAAAAAAGCTAGCTTGGTTTAGTAATAGCTATTACAACTTAGCCTCCTTATCTGATGGAGAGTTTAGATACAATGATTTACGTTATCCTTTATTAAAAAACGAAGGTAATAGTAGCTCTGTTTTTGGTTTTAGGCTTTATAAAAACGGAAAACGCTGGGAATATAAAAATGATGCTGAACGTTTCAAAGACACTTCTCCTTCAGATTTAATTAATGCTATTTGGGAACGAATGAAAGGGAAATAAAAGGTCTAAGAAAAAACTTAGACCTAAATATCGTTAAATAAAAAAATGTCATTCCGAATTTATTTCGGAACCTCAATATTATAAATTTTATTAGTTCTGATGAGAACCTGAAATAAGCTCAGGTTGACATAAAGACTGTTGTTTATTTTCTTAAACTAAGCTTTCTTCCTTTAAAACTCCAACTTCTTTCATACAGGCTTTCATCATTTCATAAGTTCGTTCGATATCATTGTCTAAACCAATTGAAAAACGAATCAAGCCATCCGTTAATCCCATTTCTGCTTGTTCATCCTCTGGAATTTCAGAAGAAGTAGATGATCCCGGAGCTGAAAATAATGTTTTATAAAAACCTAAGCTTACTGCTAAATATCCTAAATTTTTATTTTGCATTAACTCCATCAATTCATTGGCTTTATCTAAAGAACCTACATCAATCGTTAACATGCCTCCATAACCGTATTCTTCATTCATCATTGAAGCAAATAATTCATGTGATGGATGAGAAGACAACCCAGGGTATACTGTTTTTAAACCATCTTCTTCAAACTTGGATGCCAAATACATAGCGTTTTTACTATGCTGCTTCATACGAATATGCAATGTTCTTAAATTCTTTAAAATAGATGCTGAGCGTAAACTATCCATTGTAGAACCTAATAACATGGATGCTCCATCATTTACATTTCGTAAATCATTAATAAATTCTTGAGTACCACAAACTACACCTCCAACCGTATCTGAAGAACCATTGATAAACTTAGTTAAACTGTGTACAACAACATCTGCTCCTAATTGAGCTGGAGCAATCGATAATGGTGAAAATGTATTGTCTACCACCAATTTTAAATTGTGCTTTTTTGCCAATGCTGCTAATCCACTAATATCTGCAACTTCTAATAAAGGGTTACTTACAGATTCACAATACAATACTTTTGTTTTCTCAGTAATTGCATTTTCTACAACATCTAATTTTGTAATATCTACAAAAGTTGTATCAATATTTAATTTTGGAGTGAAGTTTTTCAAAAAAGCATAGGTTCCTCCATAGATAGTTCTACTTGAAACAATATGATCACCTGCTCCACATAATTGTAACAATACAGGAGTAATTGCTCCCATTCCTGAAGCAGCTACATTGGCTGTCTCTGTTCCTTCCATTTCTGCTAATGCTTCTCCTAAGTATAAATTGGAAGGAGAAGTATGACGAGAGTACAAATAACATCCATCTGCATTTCCTTCAAATGTATCGAACATTGTTTTTGCAGATAAAAAAGTATAGGTTGATGAATCAGATATTGATGGGTTTACACCACCAAACTCACCAAAATATTGTAAATCTTGAATTTTATTAGCTGGTTTGAATTTCATTAGAATTTAGTTTTTGTTTACTCAAAACAACATAAAAGATTAAATAATTTCAATATTATACATGAAATACAGTTTTTAATTCTTTAATTAACATTATTAATAGTTTTATATTCATTTTTATTCAAAATAAACATAACTTTATAGAAATATTTTCAAAAATGAAACTTGACATTACGGATAAAAAATTGATTAATCTTTTACAAGAAGACAGTAAACGTACCAATAAGCAATTGTCACTCTTATTAAACTTATCTGTAACAGCAGTATTTGAACGGATAAAAAAACTCGAACGCGAGAAAGTAATTACTAATTATATCGCCCTAGTTGATCCTAAGAAAGTTGCCAAATCCTTTATTGTTTTCTGCCAGGTAAAGTTAATTCAACATTCACGTGAATACTTATCAGTATTTGAAAGTGAAATTCTAAAACTAGATGAAGTTTCTGAATGTTTTCATATTAGTGGAGATTACGATTATGTTCTTAAAATTTATGTAAAAGACATGGAAGAATACCGCGAATTTATGGTAAACAAACTCACTACTATAAAGTACATTGGTAGTACGCAAAGTTCCTTTATGATTGGAGAAGTAAAAAATACAGCAAAAATTAGCATATAAAAAAGCCATTGCTTTCACAATGGCTTTATGCTTATCATTTAGAGTTTCTATTTCTATTCGTGTTTTTCTATTTCTTTTTTTACTTCTTCATCGGTTCCTTTCACTTCTTTAACTTCCGTTTTCGTTTCACCGTTTTCAGTAGTTTTAACTGTAATTTTAGCCTCTACTTGATCACCGCCAGCATCTTTCATCTCTACTCTGATTTCTTTAGCATTCTTATGCGTATTCGCCGAGTGACCCCCTAAAATTGGTGCAATTACTAAACCTACTAAGCAAGTCAATTTAATTAAGATATTCATCGATGGTCCAGAAGTATCTTTAAATGGATCACCAACTGTATCTCCAGTAACTGCAGCTTTATGAGCATCAGAACCTTTAAAAGTCATTTCTCCATTGATTTCAACTCCTGCTTCAAAAGATTTTTTAGCATTATCCCAAGCACCACCAGCATTATTCTGGAAAATAGCCCACATAACTCCACTTACACAAACACCAGCCATATAACCACCTAATGGTTCAGCTCCAAACAAAAGTCCGATGATAATTGGTGTAATAATGGTGATTAAACCAGGTAAAATCATCTCTTTCAATGCCGCTTTTGTAGAAATATCAACACACTTTGCATAATCTGGTGTTCCAGTTCCTTCCATAATTCCCGGAATTTCTCTAAACTGTCTACGAACTTCTTGTACCATTTCCATAGCAGCTTTACCCACAGATTCCATTGCTAATGCAGAGAAGATTACAGGAATCATTCCTCCTACAAACAACATTGCTAATACATTTGCCTTGAAAATATTAATTCCGTCGATACCAGTAAATGTAACATATGCAGCAAATAAAGCCAAAGCTGTTAAAGCCGCAGAAGCAATTGCAAATCCTTTTCCTACAGCCGCAGTAGTATTTCCTACAGAATCTAAAATATCTGTTCTTTCACGCACATGATCCTCTAACTCACTCATTTCTGCAACTCCACCTGCGTTATCCGCAATCGGTCCGAAGGCATCGATAGCTAATTGCATTGCTGTAGTTGCCATCATTGCTGACGCTGCCAAAGCAACTCCATAAAATCCAGCTAAAGCATACGATCCATAAATGGCTGCTGCGAATAAAATAACAGATAAGAATGTAGACTTCATCCCTACTGCCAACCCAGCAATAATATTTGTTGCTGCTCCAGTAGAACTATTTTTTACAATATTTAAAACTGGTTTTTTACCAAGACTTGTATAGTAAGCAGTTACAGCAGAAATTAACGCTCCTACTGCTAATCCAATCATACATGAATAAAACACATGACGAGAAGGTACTTCTTTTAATCCTTCTCCAAAATAATTCATTTGTAATGTTTCTGGTAGCATCCAACGAATCAAAAACCAGCTTGCTACTAATGTAATAATTATAGATGCCCAGTTACCAAAGTCTAATGCTTTTTGTACTTCAGCTTCTTTTGCTGAATTATCTTTGATTTTTACTAAAAATGTTCCTATGATAGAAGCAACAATTCCAACTCCTGCAATTACCAGTGGTAATAAAATAGGTCCCATTCCATTAAAAGCATCTGTAAATGGAGTTACAGAAGACATATCTCTAATTAAATAATTTCCTAATACCATTGCAGCTAAAACTGTAGCCACATAACTTCCGAATAAATCAGCTCCCATTCCTGCTACATCTCCTACATTATCACCAACATTATCAGCAATTGTAGCTGGGTTTCTCGGATCATCTTCAGGAATACCTGCTTCAACCTTTCCTACTAAATCAGCTCCAACATCAGCTGCTTTTGTATAAATCCCTCCTCCTACTCTAGCAAACAAAGCAATACTTTCAGCTCCTAATGAGAATCCAGCTAAAGCTTCTAAAGCAACAGTCATTTCATCATAAAAACTTCCTTCTCCTGTAACAAACATTGCAACGAATAATAAGAAGAAAAGACTTAATCCTAAAACTGCTAAACCAGCTACTCCAAGTCCCATTACTGTTCCTCCGCCAAAAGAAACCTGTAAGGCCTTTGGTAAACTTGTCTTAGCTGCCTCAGTTGTACGAGCGTTTGCATCTGTTGCTATTCTCATACCTATATTACCAGCTAACGCAGAAAAGATTGCTCCAATAATAAAAGCAATTACAATGATCCAATGTGTTGTTTCCACAAGTTGAGATATAACGAATAGTGCTACCGATGCTATTATTGAAAATATTAAAAGGAGCCTATATTCTGCATTTAAAAATGCTAACGCTCCTTCTTTAATACTTTTTGAAATTGATTTCATTTTTTCATCTCCTGCATCTTGTTTTTTTACCCAAGACATTTTAATGAACATAAAAATCAACCCTAAAACAGCCAATATTATTGGCAAAAACACCATGTTTGATTCCATAATTTATAATTATTTGATTAGTTTGTTGCCCTAAATATAACAAAATCATCTTCTAAACAAAAAAAGCTCATTACATATGTAATGAGCTTGAATATTTTATAATCAGGAATCTTAAATTTTGTAGTCTCCTTTTACTTTGTGATCGCTTTCTTGGTAACGAGCGATACACTTATCTAAAATGTCGTATGCTTCATCTGCATCTCCCCATCCTCCTACGTCAACTTTTTTCTTTTCTAAATCCTTATAAACTTGAAAAAAGTGCGTAATTTCCTCTTTACGGTGTGGGTTTAAATCTGATAAATCATTGTATTTGTTCCATATTGGATCTGAAACTGGTACACAAACAATTTTTTCGTCTGGTCCTTTTTCATCTGCCATGTGGAAAACTCCGATAGGCTTTACCTCCATAACACACATTGGAAACGTTGGTTCAGCACCTAATACTAAAACATCTAATGGATCTCCATCTAACGCTAACGTTTCAGGAATAAAACCATAATCACCTGGGTACATCATTGAAGAAAACAACATTCTATCAAAACGAATTTTCTTTAAATCAAAATCGTACTCATACTTGTTTCTACTTCCTTTAGGTATCTCTATTAATACATCAACAGTTTGTTTCTCTTTAGCCGTCATATCTTTTAATTCGTTTCAAAAATCGGTTTGCAAAATTACGGATAAATTAGAGTTTATCCATGAACTTTATGGGTTATTTTTTGGTTAAATAACGATTATAATCCTGGTTTAATTCCAATTCTTATTGCAAACTTAGGAGTTGGAACCGCAATACTATTTGCTGGTGCATTATAATCGCTTCTCCAAATAGCATCTACTCTTAAAAAACGAAGGTTTCCGTAACCAATATTTTCAAATCCGAAACCATATTCATAATACACTTTATTAGGGGCATTGTATTGAATATTCTGAATTCCTGCTGTATTTACAACACCATCATTTAAAGCTCTGTTCGCATCTGAAACCGTTCCGTATGCAGCTCTAAACGTTAACAAACTTCGTAAGTTTAGTTTTCTAACTAATGGAATTCTATTTAAAATAAAACCGTTAAAATGATGCTCTAAATGCGTTGATACATACGTATCTGTTACAAAATCATAGAAGTTTAACAATGAAAATGTATTAGGAACCAAAGAAAAAGATTGGTTTGCTGGTATAACATTCATCAAAGAAACTGGAACTTCTCCAAAAGTTTTTCCACCTTCAACTGTAGTGTCTAACAACCCAAACTTACCTAATAAAATAGGTTGATTGTATTTAATTTGAATTTTATCATAGTCGTGCGTTCCATTTAATACTCCTTTGTAACCATGACGATAATTTACAACTATGGTTGGGAATACATTTCTTCCATAACGCTGTTCAACCCCTAAACCATATACAAATCTTCCTGGAGTAAACGATATGTACATATCTGAAGCAACATCAGTAACAGAAGAAACAAAATTTGCATCTCCTGGATTCTCTCTATAACTAACTGAAAAATTCTCTGGACTTGCCGATCTTATTGTTGAATGAGATAAATTAAATCCTATTCTAAGATTATTATGTATAGAATAATCGAAGTTTGTAGCATATTTTTCTACACTAGACAAGAAGAAATTATTCCCTCTTGAAAATAAAGCAGTAGACCCAAAAGTATTTCCTAGTAATTGAGTGGTGTTAAACAAAGAACTACCTAATTGCTCGACATCTTTCTGATATGCTGCACTTACAGCAATTCTTGGTTGATAAGAAAGTAAATATTTTCCTTCCAAACCATATTTAAACTCTTTGTCTTTAAAACCGTATGCTACATGACCTGCTAATCTAAAACGATCATCTTTAGTTTTAAATGTTCTAAAACCTATTCTTGTTCTTAATCCTTCAACTTCATTATTAGCCAACGCTGTCCAAAAAGGACCTAGTTGAAGGTTTAACGGACCTATATTGATATAACCACTTGAAATAGTATTGATAAAACCAGTGATTTTTTTAATTCTCTTTTTACTCTTAACTGAAGTAATTAGTTTATAAGTATCATTATTATCTTCTTTTTGCTCATTTTTCCAATATTCATCAGACTTGTAATATTGATCTGGGCGAATCTTTTGCGGTTGAAAATCATAGAAAGTATCTGGCAAAGGCTTATCTAACAAATAATCTTCATAATTAATTGTCTTCTTTATTGTTAAGCCTTTATTAGCGTCGTTCTTATCTAAAAATGTAAAATCTCCTTCATAAACATTTTTAGTAGGAATGTAAATACTATCATTTCTAACATCAAATTCCTTTTGAAACGTTAATCCTCTTACAAAATTCAGGTTGGCACCTTTTACCACTTGCATTCTAAGTTTTTTAATGGTAAAATCTTTATCTGCTACCCAAAAATTTCCTTTGAACGCTAAATCTTGATCACGGATTGGAAAGAAGTAGATATTATACAGCTTCTTGTCGTTATTTACAACACTATCATATAAAACATAGTCATATGTTGCAAAACCATCTGTAGATAAAGGACTCACAAACGATTTACGTAAAAGCGTAATATTATTTCTAAACACATCAATGTTTTGAAACGTCATTGCCATTCTATCAAAAACAAAACCTTGTGCTCCTAACCCTTCAGCTTTTTCAGCTATTATATCTTCTCTTTCTTTATCGGACTTATTGTTCCCATAAATTTTTGATACTTGTTCGCTAAGATATATTGGAATATAATAATTAATTCCATCACTATCATATTGAATCTCTTTGATAGCTTGTTTGTATTGATCTTTAAAAATACTTTGTATGAATGCAGTATCTAAATTATTAAGACCAATTTCAATAGTTTTATGTCTTTTGTACTGATAGTGATCAACTAAATCAACACCATTTTTTCTTTTTCTTTTCCAGATTTCTTTTAAAATGCGGTATGCAGGATTCTCCTTTTTCTTCAACCTATTTTTAGGCTTTGTAACCACAATAACCTCTTCTAAAACATCGGTACCTTCTTTTAGAACAATGTTTAGATATTTGGTTTTTCTAGTAACTTTAATTGTTTGTGTTTGAAAACCTACAAATGAAATTTCTAAAGTTCCTCGATTCTTTTTGGTTCTGAATGCAAACCTTCCTTCATCATCTGTGGTAGTTCCTTCAGTAGTTCCTTTAATATAAATATTTACAAAAGGTAAAGGATTATCATACTCGTCAACCACCGTCCCTCTTAATGTCAATTGCGCATTTAATAGTAAACTCGTAAAAAGGAGTAGCGCTGTTATTTTTAATTTCATAGGTTTTTTTACTTCAAAAATCCTTTTAGTTTAGAACTAAAAGGATTTTCAACAATTATCATCTCTCTAATTATCAATACCTTACTTGATATACATTACCTCTTTTACTGCATTTACTACATCTTGAGCATTAGGTAACCACTTTTCTAATAAAACTGGTGAGTAAGGCGCAGGAGTATCTGCTGTTGTGATTCTTTTTATCGGAGCATCTAAATAATCAAATGCTTCGTCTTGAACTCTAAAAGT
Source organism: Tenacibaculum skagerrakense (assembly GCF_004345825.1). GTDB lineage: Bacteria > Bacteroidota > Bacteroidia > Flavobacteriales > Flavobacteriaceae > Polaribacter > Polaribacter skagerrakensis. The sequence continues at coordinate 62,045 of NZ_SLXM01000008.1, read as the reverse complement.
AATTTCAGAAGCTACACTACCAAATGGCCATGCTTCCTCTAAAACAACTAATCTATTTGTCTTTTTAACCGATTCTAAAATCGTTTTATGATCCATTGGACGAACAGTTCTTAAATCGATAACTTCAATAGAAATTCCTTCTTTTGCTAATTCGTCTGCAGCTTTGTATGCTTCTTTAATAATTTTCCCAAAAGAAACCACTGTTACATCAGTTCCTTCTCTCTTGATATCAGCAACACCAATTGGTAAAACGTATTCTCCTTCAGGAATCTCCATTTTATCACCATACATTTGCTCAGATTCCATAAAAATAACTGGATCATCATCTCTAATTGCTGCCTTTAATAATCCTTTAGCATCATATGGGTTAGAAGGAACAATAACTTTTAATCCTGGACAGTTAGCAAACCAGCTTTCAAAAGCTTGTGAGTGTGTTGCTGCTAATTGACCCGCTGAAGCTGTTGGACCTCTAAAAACGATTGGACAATTGAATTGCCCACCACTCATTTGGCGAATTTTAGCTGCATTGTTAATGATTTGATCTATTCCAACTAACGAGAAATTAAATGTCATATACTCTACAATTGGTCTATTTCCGTTCATTGCAGATCCTACAGCAATTCCTCCAAAACCTAACTCTGCAATCGGAGTATCAATAACGCGTTTTGGACCAAACTCATCTAACATTCCTTTACTTGCCTTGTACGCACCATTGTACTCAGCAACCTCTTCTCCCATTAGATAAATACTTTCATCACGACGCATCTCTTCACTCATTGCTTCGCAAATAGCTTCTCTAAATTGTACTGTTTTCATATGTATTTTATTCTAGTAGTTGTTTATTCAATTTGCAAAAGTAAAAAAATTACTAGTAACGGAATTAACAGAATGTTAAAATCATCTATTTTAAGTGTATTTTTTATTATAAATTTATTATGCATGCATAATAAATGAAAAAAATTGTTTAAATTCGTGGCTCGAAATTAAGTGTTTTTAAAACAAACCTATATGAAAATATTAGTATGTATCAGTCATGTACCTGATACCACTTCAAAAATCAATTTTACTGAAAACGACACTAAGTTTGATACAAACGGTGTTCAATTTGTAATAAATCCATACGATGAATTTAGTTTAACTCGTGCAATGTGGTTTAAAGAAAAGCAAGGTGCCTCGGTAACTGTAGTTAATGTAGGAGGAACTGAAACAGAACCAACTTTGAGAAAAGCACTTGCAATTGGTGCAGACGATGCGATTAGAGTAAACGCAGAACCTACTGATGGTTTTTTAGTAGCAAAAGAATTAGCTGAAGTTGTTAAAAACGGTGGTTACGATTTAGTTTTAGCTGGTAAAGAATCTGCTGATTATAACGGTCAAATGGTACCTGGTATGTTAGCTTCTTTATTAGAGTATGATTTCGTTAATGGTTGTGTAGGAATTGAAGTTGAAGGCAGCAATGTTACATTGAAGAGAGAGATTGATGGAGGAGAAGAAAAAGTAACGTCTACGTTACCAATGGTAGTTGCTGGTCAGAAAGGTATTGTTGAAGAAAAAGACTTGAGAATTCCTAACATGAGAGGAATCATGATGGCTCGTAAAAAGCCTTTAAGTGTTGTTGAAGCTTCTGGAGTAAGTGCTTCTACTTCGACAAAAACATTTGAAAAACCAGCACCAAAAGGTGATGTTAAATTAGTTGATAATGTTGATGATTTAATCAACTTATTACACAACGAAGCAAAAGCAATTTAAATTTAAAATCAAAATATTTTAGTGGATGCGCATAAAAACCATCCACTAAAATTCTAAAAAAATTAAAAGTATGTCTGTATTAGTTTTTGCCGATTCATCGGAAGGAAAATTTAAAAAAACAGCTTTTGAAGTTGTTTCATACGGAAAAAAAGTAGCAGAACAATTAGGTACTAATGTTGTTGCTTTGACTATAAACAGTGGAGATGCATCTGAATTATATAATTACGGTGCTGAAAAAGTTGTTGAAGTAAAAAATGATTTAAAATCATTTAACGCAAAAGGATATGCAGCAATCATCAAACAAGCTAGTGAAGCGCAAGGTGCCGACACTGTAATCATAGATTCAAGTGTAAACGGATTAACTGTTGCTCCTTTAGTAGCTGTTAGCTTAGAAGCTGGTTATGCTTCTAACGTTGTTGATTTACCAAGTAGCACTAGTCCTTTTGTTGTAAAACGTAAAGCTTTCTCAAACAAAGGATTTAATAATACTGAAATTACTACTACCAAAAGAGTAATTGGAGTAGCTAAGAATTCTTACGGTGCTCATGAAAATGCTGTTTCTGGTTCTACTGAAAACTTTGATGCTTCATTACCAGAGTTAGGTGTATCATCAGTTGAAATTAACAAAGCAAGTGGAAAAGTAACAATTGCAGATGCAGATGTTGTTGTTTCTGCTGGTCGCGGATTAAAAGGCCCTGAAAACTGGGGAATGGTAGAAGAATTAGCTGAAGTTTTAGGTGCAGCTACTGCATGTTCTAAACCAGTTTCTGATTTAGGTTGGAGACCACACAGTGAGCATGTTGGACAAACTGGAAAACCAGTAGCTTCAAACTTGTATATTGCAATTGGTATTTCAGGAGCTATTCAACATTTAGCAGGAGTAAACGCTTCTAAAGTAAAAGTAGTGATTAACAACGACCCTGAAGCTCCTTTCTTTAAAGCTGCTGATTATGGTATTGTTGGTGATGCTTTTGAAGTAGTACCTCAACTTATTGAAAAATTAAAAGCTTTTAAACAGGCTTAATAAGTCAAATATATTTAGAAACCTCAAAAGATTGTATTCTTTTGAGGTTTTTTATTCTAAAGACTTTCCATACCATATTTTTTATTAAATTGTGGCACGCTAAAGCAGTCTAATTGAGACCGCTTTTTTTGTAGGAAGATAGATACATGAGCTTAGTAAGATTAACTATTAAAGGAATTTCATATAGTCAAACTCAGAGCGGTGCTTATGCACTTGTTCTTAGTGAAATGGAAGGAACTCGTACTTTACCGATAATTATTGGCGCTTTTGAAGCACAATCTATAGCAATTGCTTTAGAAAAAGAAATACGTCCTCCAAGACCTTTGACACATGATTTATTCAAAACTTTCGCTGAACAATTCCAAATTCAACTCAAAGAAATAATAATTCACAAATTAGTGGATGGTGTTTTCTTTTCTAGTTTAATTTGTGAAAGAGATGGAATAGAAGAATCAATCGACGCAAGAACATCAGATGCTATTGCTTTAGCTGTTCGTTTTCAAACACCTATTTTTACATACGAAAACATATTAGATAAAGCTGGGATTTATTTAAAAGCTGAAGAAAAGTTTAACGAAGATGATGAGGAATTAGAAAAAATAGAGTTGATTCCTGACATAGAATTAAATGAAACTGATGATTTTTCTGATTTTTCTTTAAGCGAACTAGAAACAAAACTACACGAAGCTGTTAATAATGAAGATTATGAATTGGCAGCTAAAATTAGAGATGAAATAGACAAACGCTCTTAAACCTGCGTAACAACATGAAAAAATTCTTTTCGATACTACTTATATTTTTTTCAATAGTAGTGAATGCTCAATCTATTGAAAAAAACTGGAATTTCTCTTCTATTGAAAACTTCAACAAAGAAGATGTGCTAACAATAAATAAAGGTGATTATTTCAAACTTGAAGAAGGCAAGTTTTCATACTTTCTTGAAAGTAAAGATAGTTTATACGCTTACGGAAATTACATCTCTCAAAATAACTTATTAATTTTTAAGTATACAAAACCTAATGATACTGTTAGATACTATAATGTTGTTGAGTTAACTGCTGACAAATTAACGATATCAGAAGGAGACATTACATATAACTTTATTGACAATTCAACTGCTACTCCTGTTGAAACTGAACAAGAAATCGTTAAAAAAGACGAAATCATAGCAAGCCAAGGATTTACTTTTCAAAGTTTTTACAGAGGAGTACTTGGAATGGTTGTTTTACTAATTATTGCCTTTTTGTTTAGTTCAAACCGTAAAAATATTGACTGGAAAACCGTAGGATTAGGTTTAGCAATTCAATTGTTAATAGCAATTGGTGTTTTAAAAATTCCTTTTGTTCAAGCTATATTCGATTTTATTGGAAAAGGGTTCGTTATGATTCTTGAATTCACACAGGCTGGTAGTGAGTTTTTATTTAGCGGCTTAGTATCAGATATGAATTCATTTGGTTTTATTTTTGCGTTCCAAATACTCCCAACTATTATTTTCTTCTCTGCCCTAACGTCATTATTATTTTACTTGGGTGTTATTCAAAAGGTGGTAAAAATAATGGCTTGGTCATTATCTAAAGTTTTAAAAATTTCTGGAGCTGAAAGTCTATCAGTAGCAGGAAATATTTTCTTAGGACAAACTGAAGCTCCTTTATTAATTAAAGCGTATCTAGAAAAAATGAATCGCTCTGAGATGCTTTTGGTAATGATTGGCGGAATGGCTACAGTTGCTGGTGCTGTTTTGGCTGCTTATATAGGTTTCTTAGGTGGCGATGACGAAACGTTAAAACTTCTTTATGCAAAACACTTATTAGCAGCTTCTGTAATGGCTGCACCTGGTGCAATTGTCATTTCAAAAATTTTATATCCACAAACAGAAGAAGTAAATACCGATGTAAATGTTTCCTCTGAGAAAATTGGTTCAAATATTTTAGACGCTATTGCCAATGGAACTACTGAAGGATTACAATTGGCGATGAATGTAGGTGCTATGTTATTAGTATTTGTTGCTTTTATAGCAATGATTAATGGAATACTGGGTGGTATTGGTGGTTTTGATGGAATCGAATATTTTAATTGGCATTTCACTTCTATTAATGAACACATAGCGCAGGGAACAGTATACGATAAATTATCTCTACAATTTATTTTAGGATATATTTTTGCTCCTTTAATGTGGCTGATTGGTGTTGCTGGAGAAGACACTGCTTTAATGGGACAATTATTAGGAATTAAGCTTGCTGCAAGTGAGTTTGTTGGATACATTCAATTAGCGGAACTTAAAAATGTTGCTAGTGCTACACACTTAACATATAATAAATCCGTTATTATGGCAACCTACATGTTATGTGGGTTTGCAAATTTTGCCTCAATTGGTATTCAAATCGGAGGAATTGGTTCTTTAGCTCCAGGCCAAAGAAAAACCTTATCTGAATTTGGAATGAAAGCTCTAATTGGTGGAACAATTGCATCATTAATGTCGGCTACAATTGCCGGTATGATTATAGGATAAGAACATATTTAAACACAAAAACCCCCAATATTGTGGAATCACTAATCACTATAACTTTGATTGGATTTATCGTCGTCTTCATATATGACGTAGTAGGATCCTTATTGTCTAGATTTTTAGGTTTTGAATATGTCTGGTGGGCTTTTGGTTCTTTTGTAATCTACGGGACATTTGGTGTATACATTCACAATAACATCGGATTTACAGCTGCTTTAACTGCTACCTTTTTATTAGGCGCTTTCGATGCAACTGCAGGTATCGTTGTTGCTGATAAATTAAAAGCAATCATTAGAGAAGAAGACAAAGAAGTAGTTAAAATTAGCTTCTCTTTAATTTTTCAAATGGGAATGATCGCTTTAGCTATGGGATTGATCGCAATACTTTTGTTTTAATAGTCATCTGATTTATTAACACTTATCTTTTTTTATTGGTTTTTTTTAATATATTTATACCACCTCGAAAAAAACCTTATAAAATGAAAAAATGTATTTCACTTATAAACACGTCCGTGTTTAACAGCATTTCCCACTCCTACAAAAACAAAAAAACAATTTTTCATTTGCAACTCAATAAACTATGATACTTTTTGTTTAGAAACATGAAGAGTTTATTGCAATGCTTTCAGGTAAAGTATAACTTCCATTGTAACTTATTTAATTAACCTCTGTAAGTGTATTTATTAACTACACTTACTAAATAAACCAAAACAATCATGAAGAATTTAAAAAACTTAGAAGGTGTAAAGATTTTATCTAAAAATGAATTAAGTAAAATCGAAGGAGCGGCTTTTTACAACAGACCTTACTGTGGTGGCCCAAGACAATGCTGTATTAGAACTCAACAAGGCTTTGAGTTTTGTGATTATGGATACTGCATGGGTAATGGTCAATGCATCTGGGCTTAAACTATAGAATTAATCAACCAAAATAAATCTTTAACATGAAAAATTTAAAAAACCTTAACGGATTTAAAGTGCTTAGTAAAAAAGAGCAAAGTGAAATTAACGGAGCTATTTCAAGACCATATTGTAAAGGAAATAATATGTGCTGTATTCGTATAAATGCAACGTTTGAATTTTGTGACTACGGTTATTGCCAAGGATTTGGTCAATGTATCTGGGCTTAGTTTACAGTTAATAACTTACTGAAAACAATTTTAAAAGCATCAACTTTTTTTGTTGATGCTTTTTTATTTTTACCCAAAATTAAGACGATACATGAAGCAGTATTTAGATTTAGTGAAACACGTTTTAGAAAACGGAAATGAAAAAGGTGATAGAACTGGCACAGGGACAAAAAGTGTTTTTGGATATCAAATGCGTTTTGATTTAAGCGAAGGATTTCCAATGGTAACAACCAAAAAGTTACACTTAAAATCGATAATTTACGAACTACTTTGGTTTATAAAAGGTGATACTAACGTAAAATATCTACAAGAAAATGGCGTACGTATTTGGAACGAGTGGGCAGATGAAAATGGTGATTTAGGCCCTGTTTATGGACATCAATGGAGAAATTGGAATAATGATGAAATCGATCAGCTAAAAGATGTGATTGAAACGTTAAAAAGTAATCCTAATAGTAGAAGAATGTTAGTATCTGCATGGAATCCAAGCGTATTACCAGATACCTCAAAATCGTTTTCTGATAATGTTGCTGAAGGTAAAGCAGCTTTACCTCCATGTCATGCTTTCTTTCAGTTTTACGTAGCTGATGGAAAACTTTCTTGCCAATTATATCAACGAAGTGCTGATATCTTTTTAGGAGTACCGTTCAATATTGCAAGTTATGCTTTATTTACCATGATGGTTGCTCAAGTTTGTGGATATGAACCAGGTGAATTTATCCACACCTTTGGCGATGCTCACATCTATAATAATCATATGGAGCAATTGGAATTACAGTTATCTAGAGATCCTAGACCTTTGCCTACTATGAAAATTAATCCAGCCATTAAAAATATTGAAGACTTTACTTTTGATGATTTTGAATTGTTAAACTACAATCCGCATCCACACATTAAAGGTGTTGTAGCAGTGTAATTTTTTAACGTTCTTTTATCAAATTTAGACTTTCAGATTTTCAAATTCTAACTAATTTAGTAATCAAACAACTATATTATAATATGCTAGCTGAAATTGACACAATTAAAGAAGAGATATACGATATCGTAGCTGAAATAGATGATGAAAACGTATTACAAGCTATTAAAACGATTATCACCAATATTCATTCTAAAACTATAGACCAAGTTACAGACAAAAGAGATTTAACAGGGTATATAAAAGAATGGGTTAAAAATATGTAACCCTCCTCCTACTTATATGATTACAATTATTGCCGCAATCGGTAAAAACTACGAACTAGGAAAAAACAACGATTTAATTTGGCATTTGCCTGCAGATTTAAAACGTTTTAAAAAGGTTACTTCTGGTCATCATATTCTAATGGGTAGAAATACTTTTGAAAGTATTGGCAAACCGCTACCAAATAGAACTACCGTAATTATTACTCGTAACAACACTTATTTTAAAGACGGATGTTTAATTGCCAGTAGTATTGAAGAAGCTATTGAGCTTGCTAAAAATGATGATGAAATTTTTATTATTGGAGGCGCACAAATTTATAAACAAGCCATAGAAAACAACCTAGTTCAAAGATTAGACATTACTATTGTTCATGAGAACTTTGATGCCGATGTGTTTTTTCCAGTAATAGATAAAGCTATATGGAAAGAAGTAGCTAGGGAAGATTTTAAAGCTGACGAAAAAAATAAATACGATTTTAGTTTCGTTACATACGAAAGAAGATAAATAGAGTTTAACCTAAAAAAGATTCCTGCCTTTGCAGAAATGATAATACTAAATGTCTATTCAACTTACATCTGTTACCAAAACATACGGAAATCAAAAAGCGGTTAACAATATTTCTTTTTCTGCTAAGAAAGGAGAAATAGTTGGTTTTCTTGGCCCTAATGGAGCTGGAAAATCTACCACTATGAAAATCCTAACAGGTTATATTCAACCTACTGAAGGTTCTGTTTCTGTTAACGATATTGATGTAATTTCTAATAGTATTGAATCTAGAAAGAGTATTGGATATCTTCCAGAACACAATCCTTTATATCTAGAAATGTATGTTAAAGAATATTTGTTGTTTCATGCCGATATTCATAAGATACAAAAAGAAAGTATTTCAGAAGTCATTAATAAAGTTGGTTTAGACAAAGAAGCACATAAAAAAATCAATCAACTTTCAAAAGGATACCGTCAACGTGTGGGTTTAGCTGCGGCTATTTTACACAATCCGGAGGTTTTAATTTTAGATGAACCAACTACAGGATTAGACCCAAATCAGTTAGTAGAAATCCGTTCTTTAATTAAAGAATTAGGAAAGAATAAAACAGTATTACTTTCTACCCATATTATGCAAGAGGTAGAAGCTATTTGTGATCGTGTAATAATTATTAACAACGGTGAAATTGTTATTGATAAAAAACTTTCAGAGTTAAAAGACAGCAATCAACAGGTTATTAAAGTTGGTTTCGATTATAAAATTGAAGAGCAATTTTTACAACGTTTGGCAAATATCTCAGCAATTAAAAATAACTACGACAATTCTTGGATATTAACCTTCGAAACTGAAGAAGATATGCGTCCGAAACTTTTCGACTTTGCTCAAGAACACGGCTTAAAAATCTTAGAGCTCAACTCGGAAAACAAAAATTTAGAGACGTTGTTCAGAGAGTTGACTTCTACTAAGTAATTCTGTTAGTAGAGAGATTGATTCACTACATTTCATTTCATTCGCAATGACAACAAACTACACTCAATGTCTGTTCAAGTGAAATTGATTGAAACAGAGTGAAAAACAATTTTGTATCGAGAACGAGTTTAGAACTCACAAGCACTTCTCGATACAAAGTTTAATCGCTTATCGCTTTTAAACTTCACTCGAAGTGACATGCTCCTTATAATCGAGAGATTGCTTCTCTTCATTGAATTTCGTTCGCAATGACAACAACAATAACGTCATTACGAGGCTTGTGCCAAATTTAGTTTGGTAACAAAACGAAGTAATCTTTCATTTTGAAGTTGAGATTGCTTCATTTCATTCGCAATGACATAAGCTCCCAACTTCGGACTTTGATCAACGACCTAATTCAACTTATAATTAATATGCTGTTTGTCTAATTCGGCTAAAAACTCGTTGGTGATTTTTATTTTAGTAGTTCTACTAGGCACATCTAACTCTAACTTTTCTTCTACATCATAAATTACAAAACGTAAACCATGCGAACCAGAATTCGTAACAAACAAATGCTGTAGGTTTTTAATAGTATCTTCTTTTACTTCTGCTAATGGCATTTTAATGGTAATTTTTTTACACATTTTCTCCATGATATCGTGCAGTAAACTAAAGTCGGTAAATCCAACTCTCGGATCTCCTTTTACACCCTCTTTATTCGTCCAACCTGGTTTTATAGTCGCTTTGATATACAAGAAAGAATTAGGCACCAAGAAATGTTTGAACTTTAAATACTCTTCACCAAAAATTCTAAACTCAAAACTATCGTTATAATCTTCAATGATAAAAGACGCCCAACCTTTTCCTGCTTTTGAAACTCTATGCTGTACATCAGTTACAATACCACCAAAGGCAAGTCCTAAACCTTCATATTTTTGTAAATCTTTAAAATGACTTACAGAGGCATTACAAAACTTTAATTCATTTTTAAAATCATCTAACGGATGTGCGGAAATATACATCCCAACCATTTCTTTTTCCTTCGCTAACAACTCCATAGTTCCCCATGTGTTGCATTCAGGAATTGTTGGCTCTGGCAAATCTACATCACTAGCTTCACCAAATAATGATACCTGAGAAGAATTTAAATTCTCTTGATATTTATTTCCAAAACGTAACGCTCTTTCTAAAAATGTCTGTCCTTTTTCATCTTGAACATAATATTGTGCTCTGTGTGTATCGGTAAACGAATCGAAACCACCCGCTAACACCAAACCTTCAAACGCTTTTTTATTGGCAACACGTAAATCCACTCGTTTTGCTACATCAAAAATAGAAGAATACGGTCCGTTTTCTTTACGCTCTTCAATAATAGCTCTAACTGCCGCTCCTCCTACTCCTTTGATAGCTGCCATTCCAAAACGAACGGCTCCATCTTTGTTTACAGAAAACTTAGAATACGATTCATTTACATCTGGTCCTAATACTTCTAATCCCATACGTTTACACTCTTCCATAAAGAAGGATACTGATTTAATATCATTCATATTATTAGAAAGTACCGCGGCCATATATTCCGCAGGATAATGTGCTTTTAAATAGGCTGTCTGATATGCAATCCAAGCATAACACGTAGAGTGCGATTTGTTAAAGGCATAGGATGCAAAAGCTTCCCAGTCTTTCCATATTTTCTCTAACGCTTTTTCGTCATGACCATTAGCTTTGGCTTGCTCTACAAACTTTGGCTTCATTTTAGCAAGAACCGCCGCTTGCTTTTTACCCATTGCCTTACGTAATACATCGGCCTCACCTTTGGTAAAATCTGCTAACTTTTGCGACAGCAACATTACTTGCTCCTGATAGACCGTAATACCATAAGTTTCTGCCAAGTATTCTTCCATCGCAGGAAGATCATATTGAATTTCTTCGTCACCGTGCTTTCTTCGAATGAAGGAAGGAATGTATTCTAAAGGTCCTGGACGATACAGTGCGTTCATGGCAATTAAATCGGCAAACACTGTAGGCTTTAATTCTCGCATGTACTTTTGCATCCCAGGAGATTCATATTGGAAAATACCAACGGTTTCTCCTCTTTGGAACAATGCATACGTTTCTTCATCATCAATTGGAAAATTCTCTGGATCGAGCTCTACACCATGACGTGCTTTTACAATCTTGACTGTATCTTTAATAAGGGTTAGTGTTTTTAACCCCAAGAAATCCATTTTTAATAATCCTGCACTTTCTACTACCGAGTTATCGAACTGGGTAACATACATATCAGAATCTTTCGCAACCGAAACAGGAACGAAATTTGTAATATCATCTGGTGTAATAATTACACCACAGGCATGAATTCCAGTATTACGAACAGAACCTTCTAATACTACTGCTTGGTTAATTGTGTTGGCTTCTAAACCATCTCCTAAGGCAATAGATTTTAATTCTTCAACATTTTCTTTTTCTTCTGAACGTAAACCTGCGACTTTTCCTTTACTTTTTTCATCATCGCTAAAAATATTCTTGAGCTTAATGCCTGGAACTAACTTTGCAATTCGGTCTGCTTCAAATAAAGGCAAATCTAGTACTCTGGCAGTATCACGTAGAGAAGATTTAGCCGCCATGGTACCGTAAGTAATAATTTGTGCTACCTGATTAGCTCCATACTTTTTAATTACATAGTCCATTACTCTACCTCTACCTTCATCATCAAAATCGATATCAATATCGGGCATGGATACACGCTCAGGATTTAAGAAACGCTCAAAAAGTAAATCGTATTTAATCGGGTCTATATTGGTAATCCACAAACAGTAGGCAACAACCGAACCTGCGGCAGAACCACGACCTGGCCCAACTGAAACATCCATGTTTCTGGCTTCGCGGATAAAATCTTCTACAATTAAAAAGTATCCAGGATATCCCGTTTTTTCAATTACTTCTAACTCAAAATCTAAACGATCTCGTATACTATCGGTAATTTCTCCATACCGTTTTTTAGCACCTTCATAGGTTAGGTGTCGTAAATAGTTATTCTCTCCTCTCTTTCCACCATCTTCATTATCTTTTTCATCTTGAAATTCCTCTGGAATATCAAAAGCAGGTAATAATACATCTCTGGCTAAAGTAAACGCTTCAACTTTATCAACTATTTCCTGAATATTACTAATTGCTTCCGGTAAGTCAGCAAATAGTTTTTTCATTTCTTCAGAAGACTTAAAATAGTATTCCTCATTAGGTAAACCATAACGATATCCTCTACCCTTACCTATTGGAGTTGCTTGTTTTTCTCCATCTTTAACACATAATAAAATATCATGCGCATTGGCATCTTCTTTTTCTAAATAAAAGGTATTGTTGGTTGCAACAATTTTAATATTATGCTTTTTAGAAAACTCAAGCAACGTTTTATTGACAACATTTTCATCCTCTTGTCCATGACGCATCAACTCGATATACAAGTCATCACCAAATTCTTCTTTCCACCACAACAATGCTTCCTCAGCTTGTTTTTCACCTATATTTAAAATCTTGTTAGGAACTTCTCCATATAAGTTTCCTGTTAATACAATGATGTCTTCTTTATATTGCTTAACAATTTCTTTATCGATTCTTGGAACGTAATAAAATCCATCCACAAAAGCTTTAGAAGACATTTTAGCCAAATTATGATAACCTCTTTTATTTTTCGCTAGTAAAACAACTTGGTAACCATTGTCCTTTTTGGTTTTATCCGTATGATTTTCACAGATAAAAAACTCACAACCTACGATTGGTTTTAATGGATTTTCAGCAGAATTATTATAATTTGCTACAACCGATGTAAAATGAAAGGCTGCCATCATATTTCCAGTATCGGTTAAGGCAACCGCACTCATATTATCTTTCGCCGCTGCATTTACCAATTCTTGTATTTGAATGGTAGATTGTAAAACGGAAAACTGTGAATGGTTATGTAAATGTGCAAATTGTACTTCTGCTAGTTTTGCTAAACCTTCAGAAGTTGATCGTGTAGTAACCTCTTCGGATTCAGCTGCTAAACGCTTTCTAATCTTATCACTCTCTGCCTTCAGGTTTAAATGCTTCAATCCAATAAGTTGGATTGGCATCGGATTTTGTTCTGAATACTTAGCGTAATAATCTTTAGGAACATCCAATTTTTCAATTGGATAGTGTTTTAAACGAAGTAATTCTAAAAAACAACGAGTTGTAGCCTCTACATCGGCTGTCGCATTGTGTGCTTCGTTAAATCCTACTCCAAATAAATGCTCGTGTAATTCTGTTAGCGTTGGTAATTTAAACTTACCTCCTCTACCTCCCGGAATTTGACACATGGCTGCTGTTTCCTCGGTACAAGTATCTAAAACAGGTAAACTTTCTAAATTATTTTCAATACCTAATCGGTAGAATTCACATGCCATAATGTTGACATCAAATCCTACATTTTGACCTACTACAAACTTTGCTTTTGACAAAGCTTCTTTAAACAATTCTAATCCTTCTTGTAAAAGAATACCTTGTTCGTTTGCTAAATCTGTAGAAATTCCATGAACTCTTTCTGCATCAAAAGGAATATTAAAACCATCTGCTTTAATTAAGAAATCATTGTGCTCAATTAAATTTCCCATTTCATCATGCAACTGCCATGCTATTTGAATAGCTCTTGGCCAGTTATCGGTATCGGTAATGGGTGCATTCCAGCTTTTTGGTAAACCCGTAGTTTCTGTATCAAAAATTAAATACATTCAGCAAAAAAGTTCTTGTGATTTTTAAAGGAGTAAAGTTACGATTTATTCGCAACATGATAAATCATTTCATTTTTTACGATTCTTAATATTTTCCCTTATTTTTACTCAACCTAATTTTATATATAATGAAGAATGTAATGTATGTATTCTTAACAATGTTAGTACTAACATCGTGTAAGAAAAATGATTTTGTAAATTTCTCAGGAAAAATCACGAATAAAAATTCTGACTCTGTTGTAATTGCTAACGGTCAAAAAGGATACAAAAAAGTTATTAAGCTAGATGAAAATGGAGCTTTCAAAGATACATTGAAAGTAGATAATGGATTTTTCTCTTTATTCGATGGAAAAAAATATACAACAGTATATTTTAGAAATGGAGACGAAATTGTAATGAATGCTGATGGAAGTGATTTTAATAACACTGTAGTTTTCACTGGTAAAGGTGCCTCGGAAAGTAATTTTATGGTAAAAACTGCTGCTAACCAAATGGAGTTTAACAAAGGTGTTATGGCTATGATTGAATTACCTAAAGCGGAGTTTGACGAAAAATTAAATAGTTATGTATCGAATTTTACAACTCGTTTAGGTGAAAAAACTCTTGATACTGCTTTTGTTTCAATGCAAAAAAACAACATCAAGGCTTTAGAAAACCAAGTTAAAGCAATGCATGATGAAAAAATGTATATTAAAACTGAATTAGCAAAAGGTAAAGTTGCTCCGAAATTTGTGAACTATGAAAAGCCAGATAGAGAAACAGTTTCTTTAGAAGATTTAAAAGGTAAATATGTATACATTGATGTTTGGGCTACTTGGTGTAATCCTTGCTTAGCGGAAATACCTGCTTTGCAAAAATTAGAGGAAAAATATCACGACAAAAACATTCAGTTTGTAAGTATTTCTATTGATAAAAGAGATGATTATTTTACATGGACTGACATGGTTGAAGAGAAAAATTTAGGTGGAATTCAATTGTATGCGAATGAGGATAAAAGCTTTTCTCAGGCTTACAGAATTAGTTCTATTCCACGTTTTATTCTAATTGACCCTGATGGAAACATTGTAAGTCCTGATGCACCAAGACCTTCTGACCCTAAACTAGTTGAATTATTTAATTCATTAGAAATATAAGTTCTAAACTATTTTAAAACACTAAAAACACCTCTTTCCAGGTGTTTTTTTGTTTAAATCAAATTTATAATTACTTTCTCTCCAGTTGTTTTCTGTGCTAAACGATTTATTGCACTTTCTGTTAATTGCAAAACTCTAGGATATCCTCCAGTAACTTGGCAATCTCTCATTAATACAATTAATTCACCTGATGGTGTTAATTGCACTGTTCCTGGAAGCACTCCTGATGATAATATAGAAGGTAATTGATTTTCAATTTTTTCGGTTAGCATATACCCCATTCTACTATTCTTAGGAGATATGGTGAATTGTGTATTTAGAAGTTTTTTTTGTTGTTCATCTGTTAGTAAATCAAACTCTGGTCCTTGATAACATTCTATTACTGAACTAATAAAATATTCTAAGTCAACTTTAAATCGTGAGTAATTATTACTTGAAGTTCTTTTATTCGAATTGAATACCTCAATTATATCTCCTTTTTTAATATTTGATTTTGTTGTGATTCCTTCATAAAAACTTCTACTCCCAAATATCGTTTCAGAATTAATTCCACCTTGAATAGCCAGATATGTTCTTAATCCATAAACTCTTTTTCCTAAAGTAAAAACCGCTCCTCTGTTAACTGCAACTCTTTTATTTAGAGCTATAGTATTTCCGTTTATTTCAGGTGAGAAATTCGCTCCAGTAATACAGATTTCACAAGCTTGTAAAAACTCAAACTTTACATTTCCATAGGTAATTTCTAGCGTAGCCGCATTTTTTTCATTATTTAAAATAGCATTTGCCAATTGATGAGATTGCTTATCCATCGCTCCTGAAGTTGGTATACCAAAATGTGCGTGTCCTACTCTACCCAAATCTTGAATTGACGTTAAAATTCCAGGAGAAATAATCTTAATCATGAATACTCTTTTTAACTATTTCATACTGTTTTAATGAAATATCAATTTCTAACTGTTCGTATGTTTCTCTACTAATAGGTTTAAACTGTACTTTATCTCCTGATTTTACAAAACATGGAACCTTATTTTCTACATTAAAAAAGTTCACAGGAGTTCTTCCAATAATATGCCAACCTCCAGCGCTTTCCTGAGGATAGATTCCCGTTTGTTTTCCCCCTATTGCAACAGAACCTTTTGGCACATTTAAAATCGGAGTTGCTTTTCTATTGATTTCTAAATCGTCATCTAAGCCACCTAAATACAGAAAGCCTGGTAGAAATCCAATGAAGTAAACTGTATAGTCAACAGCAGTATGTTTTTTGATAACTTCTTCAACAGTTAATTTCAACTCTCTTGATAAACTCTCAATATCGAAACCAAACTCGACATCATAACAAACTGGAATTTCCCAACGCACTGCTGAAACTTGATGATTGTTATCGGTTAGTTTGTAGAGTTCTTCTAACTCCTGAACCTCATCATAGAAGTTAAAACTAACTTTATACTTTAGTAACAATGAATTGTAACCTATTATAAAATCTACAAGTTGTTCTTTTTTTTGATGAAATATGATATCCTTGAAGTTATTGATATTTCTTATAATTTCAGGGGCGATTGTATTCTCCCAAGTAATTAAAATAGCACTATCTCCAAAAGGTTTGTATTGAACATCGTTAGTCATACTTTGGAAGCTGCTTTCTTATAAACTGGAGTAATTCAACTGCATTCTCATGATCTCCATGAACACAAAACGTATCTGCTTTTATATGTACTAAATTTCCTTGAATAGAAATTAATTCTTCATTTTCTAGCATTCCCTTTAACTGTTTCCAAGCTGATTCCTTCTCAGTAATGATTGCGTTCGAAAGTGTTCTTGAAACTAATGATAAATCATCATTATAATTTCTATCTATAAAAGCTTCTAATTTAACTTGAACGCCTTTCTCTTTTGCCAAACTTGCAATAACAGAATTATAAGGAGCGTATAAATAAACAGCATACTCTAATCGCATTAATTCATCAACAATAATTTCTGCATAACTTTTCTCTTTAGCAGCAATATTATACAACGCTCCATGTGGCTTCACATGATGAAGTTTTAAATTATTTTTCTCAGTTATGGTTTTTACTAAATCAATTTGATTTCGAATACTAAGTTTTAAATCTGCAATCGGAATATCCATCACTTTTCTTCCAAAATTTTCGCGATCCGGAAACGATGGATGTGCTCCAATTTTAACTTTATACTCTTTGGCTAAGTCAATTACCTCTTCAATAACTTCCTTGCTTCCCGCATGTGCAGCACAAGCAATATTGCAAGAATCTAGATAAGGTATTAAATAGCGTTCGTTATTTAATCCTTCTCCAACATCACAATTAATATCTATTTGTTTAGTAAACATTTAAAACTTTTAGAATACTTTTTAATCCAAGAAAAATTGTAAACACAAGTAAACACAATCCAATAAAGTTTTGCAATTTGGTATTCTTATACTTTCCTAAAACGGACTCTTTATTCATTACCCAAAGTAAAATTCCAGCTATTAATGGCAACAACAATCCATTAGCAACCTGTGCTACTTTTATAATTTGGATAGGTTTGATTCCTAAAGAAGAAAACAAAATTCCAAGGATTAGAATGAAAATCCAAACTCTTCTAAACTTTGAAGATTGTAAACCACCAGTCCAACCCAAACAACCTTTCGCAACGTAAGCCGCAGCCAATGGCGCTGTAATAGCAGAAGTGATTCCCGCAGCAAACAAGCCAATCGCTAAAAAATATTTTGCAAACGCTCCATATAATGGTTCCAATCCTTTAGCCAAGTCTGATACATTAGAAATAGTTTCTGAGTTTATACTTGCCGCTGCTATTATGATTGACATTGAAACTAGTCCTCCCAGTGCAATTGAAACTATAGTATCTTTTCTAACACTAGAAATATCTTCTGGTTTATTCCACTTTTCTTTTACTAATGAAGCATGTAAAAATAAATTATACGGCACAACAGTAGTTCCAATGAGTGCTATTACCGTAAGTATTCCATCTTCTGGAAGTGTTGGAATAAACAAACCTTTAAGAATTGCTGCAAGATTTGGTTTTGTAATTACAGCAGTAATTAAAAACGATAAGCTCATTATAATTACCAATGACACTAAAACTCTTTCTAGAAATTTGTAGTTACCTACGTACAATAATGCAAATGCAATGATACCTACTAACACACTTAAAATATTTACGTGTAAAGGCCCAACCGTAAAATATTGATTCCCAAAAACAGTTTCCAAACCTAAAACGCCTCCACTAATATTTCCAGCTTCATATAATGAATTACCAATTACAATTGCAACAAGGATTAGCACAACAAGAACATTTCTGAATATCGGATTTTTAATTTCCTCTCGAATGACTTCTGATAATCCTTTTTGAGAAATAATTCCTAAACGAGCTGCCATTTCTTGTAAGAAGATTGTAGCAACTATAGAAATAAGCATTGCCCAGAGTAAACCGAATCCGAAATTTACACCCGCCAATGTACAAACGGTAACGGTTCCCGGACCGATAAAAGCTGCTGCAACTAAAGTTCCAGGACCAATGTTTTTAAGACTGAAGTTTATAAGCTTCATAGTTTATGAGATATTTTTTGGTAAATGTAATTGACGTTAGTAACGTTATCTGATGTAAATAGCATCAAAGACACAGAGAATCAAAGACTTTTAATTTTATATTCAACATTGTTTTATTTACTTGAAGAACTTAATGCATAAATAGCAAAACTTCCTAACCAATGTCCTCCTTCGTAACTGTCACCAACTAAATTCGGTAATGAGTATTCTATATGCTGATTAGCAATTCTCTTTAAATGATTTAACTCTGGAGATCCTTCAATAATTTTATTCAATGCCCAAGCTCTTGAAAAATTTACTCCATCTAAATGGACTAATTTTCCATCTGTTCTATCAGAAACTTCTCCCACTGGAAATTGAAAGTTCACATCTTTCAATTGTGGTAGAAATTTATCAAACCAATCATCGAATAACTCTTTAGATAACACTCGTTTCATAATCGCCGCTTCCTGTAAACACGGTGAGAGAAAATCAAACCCACTTGGCTCCCAAGACAAAGGACAGTTCTGATCTTTTAGATAAAATGCTTTTGCTCTCGTTTCGATTAACAACTTTAGTTCAGTATTACTAACAGTGTTTGCATAATCCCAAGCAAAAGTTAATCCGAATGCAGTATTGGTGTGTTCTCCTACTCTAATTGGATATTTTAGTTTTGGTAAAAACTCAAAGTATTTTCCTACAATCAAATCTGTAAGCGGTTGTAAGTTTTTTTCTATGACTCTTGCTGTTTCATCATCCCAAGTATGTAATTCTTCGGCTAATTTTAATAACCATGCCCAACCATACGTTCGTTCGTAACTCTTATTATATTTTCCGTAAAAGTATTTTACTTCTTTTTCTATGTTCTCTTTGGTAATATTTTGAAGCAACTGTGCTTTAATGGTTTCTGCATTATCCAAATTTGGAAACTGTTTTAATAGTGCTACCAAACTCCAATGTCCGTGTACAGAAGAATGCCAATCGAAACAACCATAAAATGCAGGATGCAATTCTTTAGGCGATTTTAAATCCTCTCCACTTCCAATAGTTTGATTTAACTTATTCGGATACTCAACATTGATACAATGAATAGGTAAACTTGCTAATTTATTGGCTTGTTCAAGAGTTAAGGATAAACTTTCGACTTCTATTACTTCTGTTGAAGCAATCGTATTGCTTTTTAATTCTTTTGACTCGGTTTTTTCTGCTTGTCCACAAGAAATAAGAACTATTGAAACTAGGAATATAAAAAAAGATTTCATCTGTTTAAGATTTTTTTGATTATTGAATGTTCAAAAAAATTGAATACATTCAGGAACTCCCATAAATTTTAATCATTAAATATTATATAATTTAAAATGAAGAAAATTTATGCTCGTTTCATCTACATATAAATTGGTTGTTATAAATGTAATGAAATCTAATGGGTTTAAACAAAAAAGCTCGCTATTAGCGAGCTTTTTTGTTTATTTCTTACTTAACATTTCTTCTATTTTGCTAAGTCTATCTTTTAGTTCTTGATTCTCTTTCTCTAATTTTTCAAGTTTTGAATCTTGCTTTTTTAAGGCCTTAATTTCTTTTTGCTGTTGAATTGTATATAAGGTTAACTCTTCTATTTTTTCCAACAATTTTTTGTTCATTTCTCCTAATTCAATTCCATTTTTCTCTACTTCCTCCGCAGAAGGAATATTAGCTAAATGACCATTTTTAGAAATTTGTTGTTCAACTTCTTCTAAAGTTGGTAATTTATAAGTATTAGTAAAAACGTAGTCTGGCCAAGTTGATTGTAATTTAACCGTTACTTCTTCAGAAATCATTTTACCAGCCACAGCTAATTTAAAATTAGAAGGAACTGTAGTTGTACCGATACCTAGTTTTCCATCAGAAGTTAAAAGCATTTTTTGACTCCAACTAGAACGCGCATCGTTTACTTGATAAAATTTAAGATCTCCACCATTTACTTGTATGTGCCAATTTTTATCAGGGACATCAGTTTCATCAAGTAATATAGCTGGATTTGACATTTTAGATCTTAATTCACTTCTAGAAGTAATTACTCCTGCAACATCTAATTTTGAATCTGGAGTAGTTGTTCCAATTCCAACATTTCCTCCTGTTTTAATAACCATCCATTCTTTTGAGAGTCCATCTGTAGGAGTATGTCCTCTGAATACAAAACCTCCATCTGTATTACCATTAGTTGCATTAACATCCTCCATTTGAAAGATAATTCCATCTTTATACTGCCCAAAGTAATCTGGGTCTCCGAAAAGTTTAAACCCTTCTCCTATCTGAGAATATATACTTCCATTTACGTGTAGTCTTCCTTTAGAAGTAGTTGTACCAACACTTAAATTACCATTAGAAAAATAATTGAGTCCATTTCCCTCAATTTTCAACAACTTTGAGGATTTTACATCACTCATATTATCTAGTAAAGTTCTCCAGTTATTATAATCTCCTTGAACACCGTTTTCTGCTGTGTGTAGTGCATATTTACTTATCCTAAAGTACATCTTTTGAGAAACAGCACCGAAGTAGATATTATTCTCCCAATGACTTGCACGTCCATTAATTGCAAGTAAAGTACCATAAGCATTATTATCTGGCGAAGATCCTCCAGGTCTATATGTATTATAATCATCAAATAATTTTATACTCATTGGAGATATTTGAGTTCTTGGCATTTTTGAGAAATCAAAATACTCATTAGGAAAATTATACTCTTTTGCTGTTACCTTTCCTGAGGTAGTGTTATCTCCTGTATTTGTCCATTGAGCATTTATTACTGTTATAGAACATAGTAATACAAATGTTAAAATTGTCTTTTTCATTAATAATAAAGTTTTAAAATGTAATTGTATATAGCTAGATGAAGTTCCCGTTTTTTTACATAGCAAATTTTCCGCAAATATATAAAAATCAATAAAAAAGACCCGCTAAAAGCGAGTCTTTATTTTTAATCTAATAAGCTTTGAATCTTAATATTTGTAGTGTTCAGGTCTATATGAACTTTCAACAATAACTACGAAATATTTATCTTAATCATTAATTAACTTAGCTAATTGGAGACCAGTTTTATTTGCTTTATTTAAAGCGATCTATTTTGGAAACAAGAGACTAAATTATTACTTTCGTGAAAAAATAATTTGCTATTATGGAAACTGAAAAAGGAATTCTTAGGAGAATATCTTTAGCTAAAATTTATTTTATTTTATTTTTCTCTTTATTTTTCAATAGTACTTTTGCTCAAACACCTTTATTCTCGGGAACACCTGTTAGTGATAATGGCTTTTCAAACAATATAGGGAGCGCAAACACTAGTAGAAATGTAGCTATAGATATGAATGGAAATATATTTGTAGTATATGCTACCCTCTCAGAAATTAGATTAAGTAAAAGCACTAATGGAGGTCAGAGTTTTTTACCAAGTATACTAGTAAGTGCGGCAAATAATGCAGAACCTGAGCTGGCTATAAATGATCAAGGAACTGTTTTTGTTGCTTGGATTGATAATGGTCAAATAAATCTCTTTTCTAGTATTGATGGAGGAAATTCCTTTGATACTTCTCAAGTAATTGGAAATACTTTTAGCTCAAGTGTTCATATGTCTACACGTCAGAACAATGTGTATTTGACTGATCAATCTGGAACAACTCTTTATTACAATAGTAACAATGGTATTGGCGCATTCAATACTACTTCTACTGGACGTGTTATGGTATATGCTGATGTGTTAACAGACCAAAATGGCAACGTTTACTTACCTATGGATGATCCTAATTTAGTTTTGTTTGAAAGTGTAAATCAGGGAGCTTCACTAACAAATATTAATTTAAATCCTCCGGGGCTAGTATTTTTTTCTAGTTATGCTCTTAGTGATGGGCCATGTGGAACTTTTATTTTTGTAGGTGGCGGAAATATTAGTCCCTCAGAAACTTTAGGCTATAAAATTGATGTAGAAACAGGAAATACAACAGAAATTACTTTAGGTAATAACACTATAACTTCAGAGGGTAGAACTTTATATGCCGATAATAAAGGAACTTTAATTGATGGTTATAGAGAAGATAACGGAGACTTAATGCTTAATGTTAGTACAGATCAAGGAGCTACTTTTAATACACCTATTTTGGTGGCTAATGGTAGTAGTCATAACATTGCAAGAAGTCCTACTACCGACAATATTGTTGTTGTTTATGAACAAAACGGACAAATCTTCTTAACCGTTTATGATGATTTATTAAAAAACATTGAATTAATAGAACCTAACCCTCAACTAGAATTGTGTGCTGGAGACTCTTTTGATGTATCTTTTACTTTATCAGGAATATTCAATTCCAATACAACTTGGACTGCCGTTTTAAGTGACGAAAACGGAAGTTTTACCAATTCTATTAATCTCGGAACCATTACTACAAATAATGATGGAATCATAAATTGTATTCTTCCTAACACATTAATCAATAGTTCAGAATATCGACTTTTAATAGAATCTTTAGACAATTGCATTCAAAGCAACCCAATACATCTCACAGTAGGAGCTCCATCAATTATAGGCCCTAGAACAGCATGTATGAATCAAAATATTCAATTATCTAGCTTAAGTACTCCAAACGAAACAACTCCTTGGACCTCCTCAAACACGTCTGTCCTTAGTATTGATAATACTGGAAATATTACCACAATTACTCCTGGTACCGCAGAAATAACTTATACTACCAAAAACGGTTGTTCTTCAAATATCACTTTTGAAGTTTTTGAAAATCCAGAAATTAATGAAATAGTTACGCTAAGAAACTGTGATTCAAACGACAATGGTATTGCTCCTTTTAATCTAACAGATGCAAATCAACATATAGTTGATAATTCAAGTAATTTTAATATAAGCTATTTTGAATCTCTTGAAAAAGCCAAAGAAAACCTTGATGAAATTCAAAATTTCACTTCCTATGAAAATGAAATTCCCAATACAGATACTGTATGGGCAAGAGTAGAAAATAATAATGGATGTGCAGCATATACCGAAATAAATCTAATTGTAAGTAGTTCTATTAAATATACTACTGAAATTATCGATAATTCAGATAACAACTCCATCCAAATTATCATAGAAAATTCTGATGAATACAATTTTGAATTTAGTTTGTTAGATTCAGAAAATAATGTTCTAGTATCTTTTCAAGATAATCCTTTATTTGAAAATCTAAATATTGGAATATATACTATATCGATAAGAGATAAATTTGGATGTAATCTTGAAACTCAAGAAGTTTCTTTATTAAGTATTCCTACTTTTTTCACTCCTAACAATGATGGAAAAAATGACGTATGGTCTATAGAAGGGTTAAGCCCTACATTTTATACAAGTGGTAACATTTATATATATAATAGGTTTGGAAATACAATTGCTATCCTACCTCCAGAAAAACCTTTTTGGGATGGAACTTATAATGGAGATATTGCTCCCTCAAACGATTATTGGTTTTTTATAAATCTAGTAGATGTTTTTGGGAAAAACAGAGAAATTAAAGGACATTTTAGTCTATTAAGAAAATAAAAAATCCTGCAACTAAGTTGCAGGATTTTTAGTTATCTAAAAGGTTAAATTTTTAGTATCTATAATGTTCTGGCTTGAATGGCCCATCAACAGTTACACCAATATAATCAGCTTGGTCTTTACGTAATTCTGTTAATTCAACACCAATCTTAGCTAAATGTAATTTTGCTACTTTTTCATCTAAGTGTTTTGGTAACATATATACATCATTCTTATACGCATCAGCATTATTCCATAACTCGATTTGCGCTAACGTTTGGTTTGTAAATGAGTTAGACATTACAAAACTTGGGTGACCAGTTGCACATCCTAAGTTTACTAAACGTCCTTCTGCTAAAACGATGATATCGTTTCCTTTTACATTGTATTTATCAACCTGAGGTTTGATTTCAATTTTAGAAGCTCCATACGTTCCGTTTAACCAAGCCATATCGATTTCATTATCGAAGTGACCAATGTTACAAACGATTGTTTTGTCCTTCATTGCTTCGAAGTGCTCTGCACGAACGATATCTTTGTTACCTGTAGTAGTAATAACAATATCAGCTTTACCTACAACAGTTTCTAATTTCTTTACTTCAAAACCGTCCATTGCAGCTTGTAACGCACATATTGGATCAATTTCAGTTACAGTTACGATAGATCCCGCTCCACGGAAAGAAGCTGCAGTTCCTTTTCCAACATCTCCATATCCACAAACAACAACTCTTTTACCAGCTAACATAACATCTGTAGCACGACGAATTGCATCTACAGCAGATTCTTTACATCCGTATTTGTTATCAAATTTAGATTTAGTAACAGAATCGTTTACGTTGATTGCTGGCATTGGTAACGTACCATTCTTTACTCTTTCGTATAAACGGTGAACCCCTGTTGTAGTTTCTTCAGATAAACCTTTAATTCCTGGCGCTAACTCAGGGTATTTATCTAAAACCATATTTGTTAAATCTCCACCATCATCTAAAATCATGTTTAATGGCTTGCGATCTTCTCCAAAAAATAATGTTTGCTCAATACACCAATCGAATTCCTCTTCATTCATTCCTTTCCAAGCATATACTGGAGTTCCAGCAGCAGCAATTGCAGCAGCAGCTTGATCTTGTGTAGAAAAAATATTACAAGAACTCCAAGTAACTTCTGCTCCTAAAGCTTGTAACGTTTCAATTAAAACCGCAGTTTGAATCGTCATGTGTAAACATCCTGCAATTCTTGCTCCTTTTAAAGGTTGCTCCTCTTTGTATTCTTCACGTAAACTCATTAAACCTGGCATTTCAGCTTCTGCCAATTCTATCTCTTTTCTTCCCCAATCTGCTAAAGAAATATCTTTAACTTTGTAAGGAACATACGCAGCGGTTTTTGTGCTCATATTTTTGTATATTTATTTTATTCTGATTTGAGTTGCAAAATTACAAAATAACTTTCGAAATCATGCCTCTATATAAAACAATCAATATTAACAAGCATTCTAAAGTTTTGATTTGGAAGATTGAAGAGTCTTTTGAAGAACTTTCCCAAGGAATTGAGTTGACTACACAAAGTACTGATCGTGTGTCTCAAATGAAGTCAGAAATACATCAAAGAGGTTTTTTAAGTGTACGTCATTTGTTAAAAGAAGTTGGTTATTCTGATAGTGATTTGTTTTATGATGAGTTTGGTAAACCACATTTAAAAGATGGCACAAACTTATCCATTACACATTCGTTTATTTTTTCAGCATTAATCATTTCAAAAGATACTAAAGTAGGTATAGACATTGAAAAGCGTCGTGATAAAATTGTGAAAATTGCTCATAAATTTACCCCAATTGAAGAATACAAATCGATTGCTAATCATGATGCCTTAGTGAGTAAATTAACCATTGTTTGGGGAGCAAAAGAAAGTTTATATAAGATTTATGGAAAGAAAAAACTGCTTTTCTTAGATCATATTTATATTGAGGATTTCTCTTTTGATACCGATACTACCTCTGGAAAAATATTGTACGAAGGAACAACTACCGAATATAATGTTCACTTTGAAGAAATAGAGGATTTTACGTGTGTGTATGCTCTCTAAATCGAGAAGAGAGAAGAGAGAAGAGAGAAGAGAGAAAACAAAAGATAAAGGTTTTTGGTATGAGTTTTGATTTGTTGTCCTTCAAAACTTAAAAACTAAATTACTATGAAATTACAATACTTATTATTAGTTAGTATAACAATTTTATTCTTCAACTGTAAAACAGACAAATTAGAACCATTTGTTTCAGAAAACCATTTAGAAAGTTTTCAAACTGAAAAGCCACAGTTTTTTGATTTAGATACTTTAGAGTATAAAACAATTATTGGAAAACACGGTACAAAAATTATTTACTATAGAGAACTTTTTGATACTATTTACAAAGACCCTATTCAATTAGAATTAATTGAATTATACGATTTTAAAGAAATTCTTTATCGAAATATACCTACAATAACAACGAAAGATGAATTATTAGAAACATCGGGAGTCTTAAAAATTAAATTTACTTCTAACGGAAAAGAACTTGAAATTCGAGAAGGCCAAAAACTATTGGTTTACCCTCCTTCTGGTAAACTTAAAAACAATGATATTTTCTTATCGGATAAAGATTCTATAACAAATATCAAATGGAATATAACTAATCAAAATTTTGCATATTTTGAATTATACTTAAGCGGCGGAATTAGTACAAGAATTATAATTCCTTCAGACTCCCTTGAAACTTTTACTAACCGAGAAAAAAAGTGGAGAGAGAAAATAGCGAGAAATGAAAAAATACGATATGAATTAATTAGTGAAAGTAATTCATTTATTCTAACAAATATAAAAGACAGATGGATTAACATTGATAAATTAGTTAACCCCGAGAAACAAATTTCATTTAGAATTAAGGAAAATATAAACTTTTCAGGTTTTAATATTTATATCATTTACAAAAATCTAAATTCATTTATTAGCTATTCAGTTACGAATGATCTTTTATTCTTTCCAGAAGTCCCAATAGTTGGAAAAGTTAAACTAATCGCCATTGGTGAAAATTTAGAAGGAACATTCTATGATGAAATAAGTTTAAATTCTATTGCAAATAATTCAGAGGTTATTTTGAACATGAAAAAAACCTCAAAAGGAAACCTGAAAAAACTATTTGAATAATAGTCTTTATTTTTGTCGGAAATACTAATCAATGAAAATATCAGTAGAGTTAACGCTTACTCCGCTTCAAGATAATTTTGAAGACTATTTATTTTTTTTAAAAAAACTATAAAACCGCTATATAACCATCGGAAGTTGTTATATTACAGTTACTCCACAATAAATTTTTCGATACACTAAACTAATAAAAAACTTACATAACTTTTTCATATATACCGTAAAGTAGTGAGGTGAAATCTTAATTAATTTTAAAAAACTTAAATTTATAATCTAGTTTCAAAAGCACATATCTCGGCAATAAATTATAATTAAGAGTAGAGAAAAAATTATCTGTTATAGTAATTTCTTCATAGCTCTTATTGTTGAAAATATTTTTCCCTACTAGACCTAAATTAATTTTATCTTTAAATAGACTATATTTTATATCAAAATCTAAAAAGAAAGTATTACTGTTAGAAATGTTACTACTTAAGTAATAATGTAAAGAATTGATGCCTACATCAATCCTTTTAATAGGACTAAAATAAATATTAAAAAAACTATTATATGTCTTATATGAATTCCTAATAAACGTTTTAACATCAGTATTTGTAATACTTGTACCAATATGATAATTGAATACATTGCTTTTAAAAGCAGAACGTAACTCTATATTGTATTTATAACTTTCAGTATTTATGTCTCTTACTAATGAATTATTTAAAATATTTTGATAGTTACTTTCAGAATACTCTACCCCTAAACGTAAGTTACTGGAAATTAACCGAAAATAATACTCTATATGATTGTAAAAATCTATATTCACCCTATCTTTAAACAAAACTTTATTTGTTTGATAATAATTTTGATTTATAATTGTATTTGTAGAAAAGTAATCATGCTGTTTTACGATTGATAAATTAGACAAAGTTGTAAACTTATCATAAGGATTTCCAAACTCATATGTTAAAGAAGCTCTGGAAGCATTAAGTAAATTAAAAGAACCAGTGCCATTAGAAAAATTTCGAAAACTTGTATTAATAGAATTCGAATAAATATCTGCAATTTCCGTTTTTTGAGTACTGAAAAGAAAAGAAAAATTTAAGATGTTTCTTTTATTTATATTCCAATTAAAATCAATCTTGGGATTGACAAAAATAAAATTATTTACATTTTCCTCTTCATTTATTAATCTAAACAAACTGTTTAATAGATATATATTGATATTTGTATCAACCTCAAATGTATCATATTTTAAAGTGTAACTATTTTCTAGGTAAAGTTCGTTTAAAACTAAATTCAAATTATTATTAAATCCTTCTGGCTTTATTGATAAATTATTTTTTAAAAGCTCTAGTTCAGTTTGAAGTTTATCTATTTTATATTTATTTCCAAGATTAAATTTGAAATAATGGTTGTTTGATTTTCTAACAAGAAAATTAGCGTTAAAATGATACAGAACAGTTTCGATATTACTAAATTGCTTAAGACTATCTATGCCCTGAGTATTTGAAAAAATATTATCATATATCTGCCTATTAATATTATAAACCTGAGATACTTTTTCTGTGTGATAATTTAACTTTAGAACTAATGCTGTTTTTTTATTAATTTTATTTGTGTATTGAACATCTAAATCAAAAAGTTTATCTTCATTGTTCAAATCCTCATCTATATTATTTGAGTCATTAAATAATATAGATGAAGCATTTTCTAAAAAACCTTTTTTAAATGCACTTCTAATTGTTACATTTTCTTTGAAAGGACTAAGTTTACTTGTAAATTCTAGTTTTCCTAAAAAACTTCTTTTATTACTAACAATCTTACTATCCTCTCTATTAGAAAAATTAATTAATTCAGTATTTACTTCATTAAGTATATTTTTTGAGAAAAAATTTTCATCAGTATTAACAAATAATACTGTTTTTAGTTTTGTTTCTTCAGAAAAATTGAAAATTGAACTGCTAGAAATAAGTTCAGAATCATTAAAATTTGTTCTTTCACCAGAAAAAAAAGTTATAGGTTTTTTTATCTCAAGTAATCGTTTTTGGTTATCTTCATCATCAAGATAACCTTCAAACTCTGTAGAACTCATAAGTTCCGCTACATCTCCAATAGTTTCAAAACCAGTGTTATTAAAATTTGCTAAAAGATAATGTTTATTTTTTTTTGCAAAATTCATAAGATTGCCTGTAAGATTGTAAAAACTATTTTCGCTAGCAACGCTGGTATTACTTTCTATATTACCAAACCATAATCTTTTATACTCATCATTAAGTTTAAGATTTAACGCTACTTTATTAGTTTTTTCTATATCTTTTAGTAAAGTATTATTTGTATAATTTTTTAAGACTTCTATTTTTTCAATAGGTTTTACAGGCATAGTCTTTGTTAATAGCTTATATCCTTTATCAAACAAATCTTCATAATCAATCAAGACTTTTTCAATTTCTTGTTTACCGTACTTTATTTTCCCATCTTTATCTACAAAAACGCCAGGTATTTTTCGTAGTAAATCCTCTACATTTTCTTCGTTACCTTGTATAAATTTACTAGCAGTATATATAATTGTGTCTTTTTTAATTTTTATAGGACTAGAGTCCACTATAACTTCATTGAGTTGAAGACTCTCTGAAGTTAAAATAAAATTATGTATATTTATTTGATTCTGCTTTATCTCATCTAAAAGAAGAATATTTTTTTTATAACCTAAAGCAATTACTTCTAAAAAAAAATCATTTTCAGAGCTTGAGTATTCAATCTTATAATTACCATTTTTATCTATTGCTTTATATGCCTTTATAATATTTGTGTCAATCTCTTTTAGTAAGATTACACCATGCCCTACTATATTTGTCTCAATGTCTTTAACATTTCCTTTGATAATAGTTTGGGATGAATTTGTTAAGTAAAAAAAAACAAAAAAAATAATACTAATTTTATATTTAATTGAACTCAAGTTGGGTAAAAAAAACAATTTATAATAAAATTTAATTTTCAATATAATATTAAATGAAAGTTCTGCTTATTGGTATCATTATATTATATTATATTTTATTGTTTTAGAAAAATTTCTAACATACTTCCATCATAAAGTCTCTCACACCCGTCTGGTATCACAATAGTACTTCCTTTAGGTAATCTACTAGCTTCTTTTTTTAAGACATCTATATGTAAACTATCAGCTAGTCTCAAAAATTTACTTATTGGAATAGCTTTAGATTTAGTTTTTTTTAGGTCGAAATCTATAGTGCACTTTTTTGCTTTTTGTGTTTTAACATTAATAGCTTTCATATACCAAGTTTTATCAACATCATAGATCTCCAAAATCAAACCTGGTAGACCTTTAAATTTTTTTGGTCCAAATGAAGTAGGTATTTCTGTTGTAAACCATGCTATAAAAGTTCTTCCTCTAAATTCTATAGATGCATTTTGACAGTTAAAATTACCTATTTTCCTTTGCTCTCCAAGTAATGTCCAATTCCACTCAAAATCATCTTCTTTTACTATCATAGTTTCTTTCCAAGTAATATTGGAAAAATAAGTTTCTTTTTCATCACTATAAACAAAACTTGTTTCTTCATTCTCAGATGAAATAAGCTCTTCATTAACCCCAACTGAATTAGGATCATACTCCCCACTTAAGAATGGTTTAGCCTTTTTCCAATGTAGGAATTTTGTATATGCTACCTTATCATTAAACTTTGTAATAGATATTGTTTGAAAAAATAAACTAATCTTCGACTCTTCTTTATACATAACTTCTCCACATATTTTTTGAGAAAAAGAGGAAACAAAAAATAATAAACAAACTAATACTAATAAAGTGTTTTTTTTCATAATATTTCAAGAGGTTATATTTACTAGAGACTATCTAGAATCTTGAGAAATCAATTTTATTTTTATCTAAATATTTGAAAATCTTTTTAAAAAATTATCAACGAAGGATTTCTATTGATTCAGACAGTCTCGTTAGTTAATTTTTGCTATTTAAACTTTAGCTTATTTTTAATTCCCTATAGGCTAGGATACTCGCTAGGCTCTGCGTATCTTAAGATTATCGTTTGCCCATTAATTCTTGTTTCATGTCTGCAAAGTTCATAATACCTTCTACCTTCACTATCCATTCTAATTCTACAGTGTAAATAGAAAAAAGTATTTCCTTCTTTTTTTACTAAAACAGTCTTTTCTTCAACTTTTTCTTCGATATTCTTAAAGTCTGTTTTTTTTCTAAGTCATTAGCAAACAAACTAAAAGAAACCATTAACATCCCTGTTAATATCATTTTCTTCATAATTATTACATTTATATTGGAAAAATTCCAATGTATTAAAATAACTTGCGATTTTTTTAATGTCACTCACAACTCTATGACAATCTTTGCAAAGAGTATTTTAATATGTACCAACTATATTAACTAGATTAGATATACTCTAAAATAATATAACTAGCCACAAAATTATTTCATCCAAAAAGTAATTGTAAGAATAATCATAACATTTTTCTTATTTCAAGAATATAAAAAAATAATCATAACATTTTCTTTTTTATGATTTTTTGTATAATAACTATATACTTTTAAACTTATTTATTGGTGTATTAGACTCTTTTGATAAATTAAAACACGATTTCTATCTTTTTTTGACTGTAAGGTTCTTTGTAACTTTGCTCCTATAAAAATACACAATGAAAATATCAGTAGATTTAACACTTACTCCGCTTCAAGATAATTTTGAAGAACCCATTATTAATTTTATTAAGAAACTTAGAGCTTCTGGTTTAACAGTTCTTGAGAATCCTTTGAGTACTCAAGTGTATGGAGATTACGATACAGTAATGCAATTAGTAACTTCGGAAGTAAAAGAAGCTTTCGAAGCCTTCGATAATGGTTTATTGCAAATGAAAATTGTAAAAACGGATAGAAGCGACTATGAACCAAATTTTTGATTTTCTATTTAGTCAATACGCAAACTCTAGTCCGCTTGATGTAACTTTAGAGATTGTAGCTGTCATTTTCGGTTTCCTTTCGGTTTGGTACTCTAAACAAAATAAAATTTGGGTTTTCCCTACCGGTATGATTAGTACTGCTATTTTCGTTTATCTTTTATTGAAATGGGGATTGCTTGGTGACATGATGATTAACGGTTACTATTTCATCATGAGTGTTTATGGTTGGTATATTTGGACTCAAACTAAGGACGGTGAAGTGTTACATCCTATTTCAAGAACTACAATAAAAGAGAAAAAAATAAGTGTAGCTATTTTTATAGCCACGTTAATTTTTGTGTATGTTGTTTACGTTACTTTCGACAAATGGACACATTGGACTGCGTATGTAGACACCGTTACAACTGCTGTTTTCTTCGTAGGAATGTGGTTAATGGCCAGAAGAAAAATAGAGAATTGGATTTACTGGATTATTGGTGATATTATTTCTGTTCCTTTATACTTTTATAAAGGTTTCACTTTTACTAGTTTTCAATATTTAATATTTACCTTTATAGCAATAGCAGGATATTTAGCATGGAAGAAAAGCTTAGACAATCTGAAATTAACGTAGTAAAAGTAGTTTTATTCGGGCCCGAAAGCACAGGGAAAACAACACTTTCTCGACAACTTGCCAGACATTACAATACCGTTTGGGCACCTGAATATGCACGAGAATATTTACAGGATAAATGGAATAACGAGCGTAAAACTTGTGAGGAAAGTGATTTAATTCCGATTGCTATCGGGCAAATGGATTTAGAGAACTCGTTGGCTAAAAAAGCTGATAAGTTATTAATTTGTGATACTGATTTATTAGAAACAAAAGTTTATTCTGAAGAATACTATGGAGGCTTTGTAGATCCTTTGTTAGATAAATTTGCAATTCAAAATACCTACGATGTTTATTTCTTGACCTATATTGACACGCCTTGGGAAGAAGATGATTTACGAGACAGACCCGAACAACGCGAAGAAATGTTTAATGCGTTTAAAAACTCATTAGAAAAATACAATCGCCCGTATATATTATTGAAAGGTGATAAAGAAACGCGATTAAAAAAAGCAACTCAAGTTATTGATGCTTTAATTGCAAAAAAAGAAAATTTATATTCTTACTCGGATTCTCTTGTCGATTTAGATTTACATTTTTTACATCAAAACATCGATCCAAATTCTTTTATACAGTAACTCTTGGATAAAACAATCATACATAACGAACTGCAATTTAAAGCTACAAGAAGTTCTGGTCCGGGTGGCCAGAATGTTAATAAAGTTGCTTCAAAAATTGAATTGTATTTTAATATAGAAAATTCAGAAGGACTTACTTCAGAAGAAAAAGAACTCATCAGTAAAAAGCTAGAGAAACGTATTTCCAAAGATGGAATCTTAATACTTACTTGTCAGGAAAATCGTTCACAACATAAAAACAAAGAAATTGTAACCGAACAACTATTTGAATTACTAAAAGCTAGTTTAATCAAACCTAAAAAAAGAAAGCCAACAAAGCCTACTAAAACTTCGCTTGTTAAAAAAGCGCAAAACAAGCAAAACCAATCGTTAAAGAAACAATTGCGACAAAAACCATCAATAGATTAAACTTAATTGTTGTTTCTTATTTCAAAAAACCACCTTACATTTGTACCGTTCTCAATAAAGGGGTGCCTTTTTTGAATTACGAATTACATAATTGCGAATTATATTTTTAAAAGTAGTTTGTAATTAATGATTTAAAATTCATAATTAAATTCAGGCTGAGATCATACCCATTGAACCTAGAACAGGTAATGCTGTTTAGGGATTACGAACAATTTTACTACAATTCAAACATCAGTAATTGCTACTAAAATTGTTTTTCAATTAATTATTCAAACAACAAAAAGGATAATTACCTCTTTTTATTCTTACAATTTCGAAATGGAAGGAAAGTTAAGCTGTAAAAAGGTGAAGTTCTTAGTATCTTTTTTACTATTATTTTGTGGTCTGACTATGCAAGCTCAAACGTTTACATTGTCTGGTAAAGTGGTTAATAAAAATAACGAGCCGTTAGAAGGTGCAACTGTTGTAATAACAGATTTAAACAAAGGAACATCTTCTAACTATGAAGGAAAATTTAAACTATCGGTTCCTAGTGGAAATTATGTAATTAAAGTTTCTTACATAGGTTTTAGAACAGGATATTTCAACCAAGTGGTACAGAAAGACGAAGACATTATTATTGAATTAGTTTCTGAAGATGATGTGTTGGACGAAGTTCTTGTATCGTCAATTCGTGTGAAAGCGGATGCTCCTGTTACACACTCTAATCTATCTAAAAAAGAAATTGCAAAGCGTAATTTAGGTCAGGATATTCCTGTATTATTAAACTATTTACCATCAGTAATTTCTTCATCAGATG
Source organism: Tenacibaculum skagerrakense (assembly GCF_004345825.1). GTDB lineage: Bacteria > Bacteroidota > Bacteroidia > Flavobacteriales > Flavobacteriaceae > Polaribacter > Polaribacter skagerrakensis. Next base: position 27,518 of record NZ_SLXM01000008.1, on the reverse strand, counting down.
CTGGTGCTGGAGTAGGATATACGTATATGAGAGTTCGTGGTTCTGATGCTACGAGAATTAATGTTACTATTAACGGAATTCCGTATAACGATCCTGAAAGTCAAGGTACATTTTGGGTAAATTTAGGAGATTTTGCTTCTTCTACACAAAGTTTACAATTACAACGTGGTGTGGGAACATCAACCAATGGTTCTGGAGCTTTCGGAGCGAGTTTAAATATTTTAACGGATGCTATTTCTGAGGAAGCAGGTGGAGAAATTTCTAATGCTTTTGGTTCATTTGGAACACGTAAGCATACTGTAAAATTTACTACTGGAAGAGTAAATGATCATTTTGAATTCTCTGGTCGTTTATCTAATATTTATTCTGATGGTTATGTTGATAGAGCTTTCACCGATTTAAAATCGTATTTTTTACAAGGAAGTTATTCTGACGATAACACCTTAATTAAGGCTATTGTTTTCGGTGGTTCAGAGCAAACATACCAAGCTTGGTTTGGTTTAACTGCTCAAGAATTAGCAGAAAATCGCCGTCAAAACCCGTATACATACGACAATGAAACGGATAACTACTGGCAAAATCATTATCAATTGCACTGGAATGAAAAATTTAGCGATCAATTATCTACCAATATTGGTGTAAACTACACGCGTGGAAAAGGATATTTTGAGCAATACAAACCTGGAGAATCTGCTGCTGACTTTAATAACTTAATTGTTGATGGAAGTGATGTAATAGTGCGTCGTTGGTTAGATAATCATTTCTATGTTTTTAACGCTTCTGCAACATATACCATTGATGGATTAGAAATAATAGCTGGTGGGTCTTATAGTAATTATACAAATGATCATTACGGTGAAGTAATTTGGGGAAGTGACTTAGCTCCGAATGTAAATATTAGAGATCGTTACTATTTTAGTGATGCTAAGAAGCATGATTTAAGTTCTTTCATTAAAACTAATATTAGACTTAATGACAAGTTAAATGCTTATGTTGATTTACAAGGAAGGTTTGTAAACTATCAAACTGGAGGATTAAATTCTGATAGGGTTCCTTTAGATATTGATAAGGATTTTAATTTCTTCAATCCAAAAGCTGGATTAACATATCAATTAAATGAAACTAACAGTTTCTATTTGTCGTATGCAAGAGCAAATAGAGAGCCGAACAGAAACGATTTTGAAGGAGGAAACACGCAACATGAAACATTAGACGATTTTGAATTAGGATGGCGTTTAGCTACCGATAATGTAAAAATAAACACAAACTTATTTTACATGGACTACACGAATCAGTTAGTATTATCTGGTGCCATAAATAATGTTGGTGAACCGCTTAGAGAAACTAGTGGAAATAGTTTCCGTTTCGGTTTAGAGGTAGATGCTGATATTACGTTAACAGAAAAATTATCTGTAAAACCGAATTTAGGATTAAGTACAAATCAGAATAGAGATTTTAAAGCTCCAATTGATGGTGTTATAGAAAACTTAGGAAATACAAATATTTCTTTTTCTCCAAACGTTATTATTGGAAACTCTTTAGTTTATGCTCCTACAAATAATTTTCAAATTGCCTTTTTATCAAAATATGTTGGAGAGCAATTTATGGGGAATTTAGGTGGTCGTATTTCTGACAATGAAAAATTAGAAGGTTATTTTACAAGTGATTTGAATATCGTTTACGAATTAAAAACGAATAAAATATTTGACTCAATTGTATTTACTGGTTTAGTAAATAATATTTTTAATAAAGAATATGTAGATAGAGGTTATTATTATTTCTATGATGATACTTGGACAACTCCTGGAGTTACAACTACTGTAGATGGCGCTGGATATTATCCACAAGCAACTATTAACTTTTTAGCTGGAGTTACATTAAAATTTTAAACTAAAAAACTATTCATAAAAAAACCGAGATAATTATCTCGGTTTTTTTAATTTATTATTATAAGAAAGAAGTCAAAACACTTACTATAAAAAATATTGGATAGCCGAATATAGATATTTTGTACTTATAATCTTTATCCTCATTATTTTTCACACTTAACACTGTAAGAATAACACCTGCTATAAATAATATTAGTGCTAGAACAGAAAGTAATAACATTCGAATATAAAATCTTTCTGAATCATGAATTAATGGTATAAATTTTATAGCTAAATACATCGTGACTGCATTCAGTAATAAAACGTAAACTAGAAGTCTAAATGACCAACTTCTATAATTTGTTTCCTTTTTCATTCTCTTTTTTATTAAATACTCTGAGCTTACAGTGAACAAGTAGGAGTTGTTGTTTTAATAGTTGTATTTCTGATAGCACTAAAACCTCCTGCAACATCAATTACGTTATCAAAACCATTCATTTTTAAAATAGAAGCCGCTATAACCGAGCGATATCCTCCCGCACAATGTATAAAGAATGTAGTGTCTTTAGGAAATTCATTTAAATGCTCTTCTAAATAATCAAGAGGTGTATTAGCTACATTTTCAATATGCTCATTCTCATACTCTCCTGGCTTTCTAACATCAAAAACGGTAGCGCCATGCTTAATGTTTTCTTCTAAAACATCAGCAGAAATAGAGGTAATTTTATCTATACTTTTATTAGAGTTTTTCCAAGATTCAAATCCTCCTTCTAAATAACCGATTACATTGTCGAAACCAACTCTAGCCAATCTTGTTATTGTTTCTTCTTCTTTTCCTTCTGGAGTAACTAAAACAATCGGCTGATTAATATCTTTAATTAATGCCCCAACCCAAGGTGCAAATGTCCCGTTTAAACCGATAAACATTGAATTCGGTATGAATCCTTTTATAAAGTCTGTTTGATGACGAACATCTAAAATTAAAGCATCATATTTTTCTATCTTTTCAATAAATTGCTTCACAGATAACGACTTGGTTCCTTTTTCCAAAATAGTATCTATAGATTCATAACCTTCCTTATTCAACTTAACGTTTAAAGGGAAATAATCTGGAGGAGGTAATAAACCGTCAGTAACTTCTTTAATAAACTCTTCTCGAGTCATATTTTCACGCAAAGCGTAGTTAGTCTTTTTCTGATTTCCAATGGTACTAACCGTTTCATCACTCAACTGCTTACCACAAGCTGATCCTGCGCCGTGTGCCGGATACACCATTACATCATCATTTAAAACCATAATCTTATTTCTCAAGCTATCGAATAAATAGCCTGCTAAGTCTTCCATAGTAATGCTTCCTTTCTGTGCTAAATCTGGTCTTCCAACATCACCGATAAATAAGGTATCTCCACTAAATATAGCATAATCCTTACCAGATTCATCTTTCAATAAATACACGGTACTTTCCATAGTATGCCCAGGAGTATGTAAGGCTACAATTTCCAAATCACCCACAAAAAACGATTCATTATCTTTTGCTATATGTGCATCGAAATTTGTTTTTGCAGTTGGCCCGTAAACAATTTTGGCTCCTGTTTTTTCCGCTAGTGTAATATGGCCACTTACGAAATCAGCATGAAAATGCGTTTCAAATATGTATTTGATTTTCGCATTGTCTTTAGTTGCTTTATCTAAATACGGTTGTACTTCTCTTAATGGATCTATTATAGCAGCTTCTCCTTTACTCTCAATATAGTAAGCTCCTTGTGATAAACATTTCGTATAAATTTGCTCTATCTTCATTGTTCTATGTTTTATTTATACGCTTGGTGTATATACTGTGCGTATTTTTTTTGATTTTGATTATCTCCTGTTTTATAAAATAATACCGCCCAATTAGCACGCATAAAAAAGTGTTCGATGCTAACAATATCTAGTACTCCTGCTTTAAATAATGCGTCTCTAACAGGACCTTTAATTCCTGCAAAATAAAATAGTATTCCTTTCCTTTTATAAAATAGAATTTGTTGTTTTAACATCTCTACTCCTGTACTGTCTACTCTATTAATACTTTCTCCATCCAAAACAATCAACTTAAGTTTATCTCCTTTCTCATTAACCATAGCTTCAAGTTGATCTCTGAAATAATTTGCATTCGCATAAAATAATTGCGCATCAAAACGAAACACTAAGACATCTTCTTCTATAATAACTTCTTTAAACCTATTTTTATTACGATAGAAATCAGCATCAGGTACTTTTCCTAACTCAACAACGTGAGGCCTAGATGTTCTAAAAATTAAGACCACCAAAGATACACCTACTCCGATTAAAATTCCTAATTCAACTCCAAAGAGTAGTGTAGCACAAAACGTAACTACTAACAACCAAAAATCAAGGTTATTGGCTTTCCATAAAAACTTTGCTTCCTTCACATTTACCAATCTAAAGACAGCCACTATAATTATTGCTGCAAGAACAGTTTTAGGCAAATAATAGAATACCGGTGTTAAAAATAATAGTGTTAAAATTACTAATCCTGCTGATATAAAGGCTGCTACTCCTGTTCTAGCTCCAGCATCAAAATTAATAGCTGATCTAGAAAAACTAGAAGCAGAAGGATATGCATTAAAAAATGATCCAAAAATATTACTTAAACCCAAACCTATCAACTCTTGATTTGAATCAACCTTATATTCATCTTGCTGAGATTCTAAATATTTACCTATAGATATGGTTTCCAAATAACCTACCATTACCAATGTAAATGCCATTGGTAGTAATTCTCTAATTAATCCAAAATTAAATTCGGGGATTGCAAAACCTGGTAATCCAGACGGAATGTCTTTAACTATATCAACTTCAGAAAAGTAATCTCTAAATAAAAACATTGATAAGATTCCTAAAAAAACAACAATTAAAGCATTTGGAATCTTTTTATTAATTCTTCGTAAAACAATAATAATCGTACTAGTTACCAAACCTATGATAGTTGTTTTAACATCTATCTCTGTTACTCTAGAAAACATATCGTCTAAGAGAATGTGTATTTGATCACTTTGTAAAAAATCAACTCCAAAAAAATTCTTAAACTGATTTAATCCAATAATTATAGCTAGTGCAGAAGTAAAACCCGTAATAACAGGTTTTGATAAAAAGTTAACAATAAAACCTAATCTAAAAATTCCCATTAAAAACTGAATAGCACCGACCAAAAATGCAAGAAAAATAGCAATAGCAATATAACTTTCCGATCCCATCAATGCAATTGTTGATATACTAGATGCTACTATTAATGAATCGGTAGCTACTGGTCCAATTGCAACATGTCTTGAAGATCCAAAGATTGCATATATTATTTGGGGAATTAAAGCAGAGTACAAACCGTATATGGGAGGTAAACCAGCAATTAAAGCATATGCGATTCCTTGAGGAATTAATACCGTAGCAACTGTAATTCCTGCAACTATATCTCCTTGTAATTGGTCTTTTTTATAATTAGGCAACCAATTTAATATCGGTATGACTTTTTGTAACTTCACCTAAAATAATTCTCCTTGACTAGTTCCTTTAATCTTTCCTAAATGTTTATATGCTAAATCTGTGACTTCTCTTCCTCTGGGAGTTCGCATAATGAATCCTTCTTGAATTAAAAAAGGTTCGTAAACTTCTTCTATAGTTTCTGCGTTTTCTCCTACAGCTGTTGCTAAAGTTGTAATCCCCACAGGTCCTCCTTTGAACTTGTCAATAATAGTAGTTAAGATCTTATTATCCATCTCATCCAAACCATGCGCATCTACATTTAATGCTTTTAAAGCATATTGAGCGATTCTAAGAGTTATGTTTCCATCTCCTTTAATCTGAGCAAAGTCTCTGACTCTACGTAATAATGCATTGGCAATACGAGGTGTTCCCCTACTTCTACCAGCAATTTCGATAGCAGCCTCCATAGAAATGGGAACGCCTAAAATCATAGCACTTCTTTCTATAATAGTTGTAAGTAATTCTGTTGAATAGTAATGTAATCGGCTACTAATTCCAAAACGAGCTCTCATAGGAGCTGTTAATAAACCAGAGCGAGTGGTAGCTCCTACTAAGGTAAATGGTTCAAGATTTATTTGAACAGTTCTCGCGTTAGGTCCAGACTCAATCATAATATCGATTTTATAGTCTTCCATTGCTGAATATAGATACTCCTCAACTATTGGACTTAAACGATGGATTTCATCTATGAATAAAACATCTCTCTCATCTAGGTTTGTAAGTAACCCTGCTAAATCCCCAGGCTTATCTAAAACTGGTCCTGAGGTCACTTTAATTCCAACACCTAATTCATTAGCTAAAATATTTGCTAATGTTGTTTTCCCTAAACCTGGAGGCCCATGAAACAATGTATGATCTAAAGCTTCTCCTCTTTGGTTTGCAGCCTCTACAAATATTTTTAAATTCTCAATTGCTTGTTCTTGACCTGTAAAATCATCAAAAGACAAGGGACGTAGTTTTTTTTCTACATCCATTTCTTCTCTAGAATAATTTGTGTTTTCAGGGTTCAAATGCTCATTCATAAATGCAAATATACTTTAAAACGAATTGTGTATCTGTAATAAATGTTACTTTAAATATTTCTAAAACAGCGTTTATAAAAATTAAATCATTGCCCCCAATTCATTACGAATAACCTATATTTGTCTTACAATTATTCTTAATAACGAAATGAATTATACAATTAAAAAACTATTTTACTTTTTTGCGTTTTCCATAGCTATAACAGTTTATGGGCAAAATGACACCTCTAATAAAACCCAAAAATCAATTTGGAAAGGAACTTTAGATTATAGATTTGTTCCTAGTATTAAAGAACAAATTAAGAATAAGACTTTTATTCCTGCTTCTTTAAATAAAGAAAATTTTTATGGAAAGGATAAGCGAACAAAAGGGAACAATGTAGTTCCTGGAAAAGGTTTACCTAAAGGCCTAGATCCATTATTAAGCTCTCAAAAAAGCTCTATTGGTAAGCGTATTAAATCTACTAGTTTAACTTTCGAAACTACAAATAGTGCTGCTACACCATCAGATCCTACTGGTGCTGTTGGACGTGACTATTATATTGCTTCTTGGAATACTGCTTTTCGTATCTTTAATAAAGATGGTAGCCCAGCTACTCCTGCAGCTAGTTTAACAACTTTATTCCCTGGAACACCAAATGGAGATCCAATTGTATTATATGATTCGCAAGCAGACCGTTATATTGTAACTGAATTTGAAAACAATCCTAATGGATTTCATGTTGCTATTTCACAAACAAACGATCCTGTTAATGGTGGATGGCACGTATACAGTGCCAATGGGTTTCAAACGGGAACATTTCCAGATTATACTAAATTCTCTATTTGGTCTGACGGTTATTATGTAACTGCTAATATCAGTGCAACTGATACAAATGGAAATACTAGAAATGGTCAGGTTTGGGCTTTAGAAAGAGATAAAATGTTAGTAGGTGATATTTCAGCTAGTATTCAAGCTTTTTCTCTTACTGGTATAGAAACAAACGGTTTTTATAGTCCTCAAGCATTTAACGTAACCGATGGGAATTTACCTGCAAGAGGAAATGCTACTATTGTTTACATGCAAGATGATGCGTGGTCAAATGTCAATTCAGATCATTTAAAATTATGGACTATAAATGTTGATTGGAGTAACTCTTCAAATTCAACTATTTCTGCTCCAATTCAAATTTCTACTTCTCCTTTTACTTCTGTATTTGATGGTGGTGGATTTTCAAATCTTCCGCAACCAACTGGTCCTAATATTGACGCAATGCAAGCCACTATTATGAATCAAGCTCAATTTAGAAAGTTTGCGACACATAATTCAGTAGTTTTTAATTTTGTTGTTAATACTGATCCTACAAATAAATTAGCAGGTATAAGATGGTATGAATTAAGACAAGCGGGCGATGGACAACCTTGGTCAATTTATCAAGAAGGCACTTACGTAGCCCCTGAAGGAAGGCATGCTTTTGGTGCTAGTATGGCTATGGATGGTGAAGGTAATATCGGAATGGGATACTCTTCTGTTAGTGCTACTCAAAGCATTTCACTTAGATACTCAGGAAGATTTAAAGACGATCCTTTAAATACAATGACTGCTTTAGAAGAGTTAATCGTTCAGAGTAATTCAGATAATCCAAATACTAGATATGCTGATTATTCTCATTTAACTGTTGATCCTTCAAACGATGCCGATTTTTGGTTTGTTAGCGAATATTTTAATAATGGTGCCAGAAGTAATATGGTTGGTGTATTTCAGTTAACTGCTCCACCTAATAATGATGTTGGGATAACGAGTTTTATAAATCCTTCTAGTGGCGTTTTATCTGACTCTGAAGACATAACTGTTACTATTAGAAATTTTGGAACTGAAGATCAAACCAATTTTCCTGTTAGTTATACCATTAATGGAGGTACCGTTGTAACAGAAACATTTACTAGTATATTAGGACAAGGTCAAACAGTTGAATTTACCTTTACTGCTAAAGCTAACTTATCAATTTCAAACCAAGTATATTCAATTGAAGCTTATACTGGATTGTCTGGCGATGAGAATGTATCAAACAATAGTACTTCTATAGAAGTTATTAATGCTTTAGATTCATGTACTCCAACAGCTCTTGAAGGATGTGGTTTAGATGGTATTAAGAGATTTGTTTTAGGTACAATTGATATAGATGACGGAAATGATGGTTGTAATTCTACTGGATCAATTAGGGGTTATGTTGATAGAAGAAACCTATCGACTGACTTAGACAGATCGCTTTCTACTCCTTATACTCTTAGAGCAAGACATAATTGGACAGATAATCCTACAGGAGAAAGTTTATCTGCTTGGATTGACTTTAATGATAATGGAACTTTTGAGGTAAGTGAACAACTAATTAATGGAGTCTCTTTTACTCAAGCGGGTAGATTGGATAACTTCGATTTAAATATTCCTTCAACAGCACCTCTTGGGAATCATATTTTAAGAGTAAAAGCCATTGATGCTACTGCTGGTGGTGATATTAACGATCCTTGCTCAGACTTTGATTATGGTGAAGTACATGATTATTCCGTAAAAATTATTGACTCAACTTTAAGTACTAATGATTATATATTAGAAAATTCTGAGATAAAGCTTTTCACACAGGCTAATAATCACTTTAAAATTGAACTAAAAACAGATTATCAAGAAATGATTAATTTTAGAGTATTTGATATTTTAGGAAAACAAATTGTATTTAATAATATTTCAAAAAAAGGAGATAGATATGAATATGCACTTGACATGTCATATGCAGCGCCAGGAGTTTACGTTGTAAAAATGGGAAGCTTTACAAAGTATAAATCGGTAAAATTAGTAGTTAAGTAAGAATTACTATATAGCCTGAATCGAAAAAAAAAGAGATGAACTTATTCATCTCTTTTTTTTATATCTATAACTTTTACTGGTCTAGCTCTTTCACATCTATTCATCATTCTTGAAGCACTAAACTTAAACCATATCTTCTGTTCATTTGGATAGTTGTCAGGATTGATTTCAAGCGGATCCAAAAGCTCTTTTGAGTTTTCTAGTTTAATTATTAAGGCACATCCAGAATTATTCTTAGAATTAGTAATAATAGCTTTTTCATAACCATTATCAATGAAATACTCAGAAGTATCAGTTGTATCATTATTATTATCTGTAACTTTTTTACTTGAATTACAGCTCAACAGAAAAACAAAAAGAAAAGAAAATAATGTGAAGTTTTTTAAATGATTCATTATAAATTAATTTAATAAGTAGTTAAGATAAACAAAAAAGCCTTTCACAAATATGAAAGGCTAAATTATATAGTGTAAAACCAATTAAGATGGTTCTTCTCCGTCTTTTAGTGGTGTAGTTTGTAAAACAAAATCCTGTCCATGAATATAATTACCATTGTCATCTGTTTTACTGTAATCATACGCCCATCTGTGAACTTCTGGAATTTTTCCTGGCCAGTTTCCGTGAATATGTTCAACTGGAGTTGTCCACTCTAATGTATTCGAATTCCATGGGTTTTGACTAGCTTTTGGACCTCTATACATTGAGATAAAGAAGTTTGCTAAGAAAATTAATTGAGCTAATCCTCCAATAATAGCCATAACCGTCATGAATACATTAATGTCTGCTAAATCATCAAACATTGGGAAATAAGTGTTTGTATAATAACGGCGAGGTAAACCTGCTAATCCGATAAAGTGCATTGGGAAAAACACTCCGTATGCAGATATAATAGTTAACCAGAAATGCCAGTATCCCATAACTTTATTCATCATTCTTCCATACATTTTTGGGTACCAGTGATAAACACCAGCAAACATACCAAACAATGCAGATACTCCCATTACTAAGTGGAAGTGAGCCACTACGAAATATGTATCATGAATATTAATATCTAATGCAGAATCTCCTAATACTAATCCTGTTAAACCTCCAGTAACGAATGTTGATACTAATCCTATAGAGAATAACATTGCTGGATTTAATTGTAAATTACCTTTCCATAATGTAGTAACATAGTTAAATGCTTTTACAGCTGATGGAATTGCAATTAAAACCGTAGTGAATGTAAATACAGATCCTAAGAATGGATTCATTCCAGAAACGAACATATGGTGACCCCATACAATTGTTGATAAGAATGCAATACCCAAAATAGAACCAATCATTGCACGGTAACCGAAGATAGGCTTTCTTGAATTTGTTGATATTACTTCCGAAGAAATACCTAATGCAGGTAATAAAATAATATATACCTCAGGGTGACCTAAGAACCAGAATAAGTGTTCAAATAATACTGGTGATCCTCCTTGATAATGCAATACCTCTCCAGAGATAAATATATCTGATAAATAGAACGACGTTCCAAAGCTTCTATCAAAAATTAATAATAATGCCGCAGACAATAAAACTGGGAAAGAAATAACTCCAATAATAGCTGTTACAAAAAACGCCCACATAGTTAAAGGTAATCTTGTCATTTTCATACCTTTTGTACGTAAGTTTAAAACTGTAACAATATAGTTTAATGATCCTATTAAAGATGATGCAATAAAAATTGCCATTGAAACTAACCATAACGTCATCCCCATACCTGAACCAGGTATCGCTTGAGGTAATGCAGATAATGGAGGATATATAGTCCATCCAGCTGATGCAGGTCCTGCTTCAACAAATAATGAAACAACCATCACAACAGAAGATATAAAGAATAACCAGTATGATATCATGTTTAAGAAACCTGACGCCATATCTCTTGCTCCAATTTGTAATGGAATTAATAAGTTAGAAAAAGTACCACTTAAACCTGCAGTAAGTACAAAGAATACCATGATAGTACCGTGAATAGTAACTAATGCTAAGTACGTGTCTGGATTCATGATTCCATCAGTTTGTTGATGACTACCTAAAAAAGCCTCAATAATAGAAAATGATTTTTCAGGCCAAGCAATCTGCAAACGGAATAACATTGACATGAATACACCAATAATTCCCATGAACATTCCTGTAATCAAAAACTGCTTAGAAATCATTTTATGATCAGTACTAAAAATGTACTTTGTTACAAATGTTTCTTTATGATGGTGATGTTCTGCTGACATAATTTAATTTATATATCTTATTAAATTTATTTTAAAATCTTACTTAATTACTTGAGCTAACGTTTTTTGCTCTCCTAACCACTTTTTGTAATCCTCTTCTTCTACAACTGTAATTTTCATTTGCATATTGTAGTGAGATGCTCCACAAATCTTATTACATAATAATAAGTAATCAAACACATAAGGGTCTTCTCCTTTAGCCAGACGAATTTTGTTGATTCCCTTTGCTTTAGCAATTACCTCAGGATTCTGACGCATTTCCTCAGTAGTAAACTTAGGGGTGAATGAAAATTGAGTTACCATACCTGGTACACAGTTCATTTGCGCTCTAAAGTGAGGCATATAAGCCGAGTGTAATACATCTTGTGAACGGAACTTGAATAAAACTTTTTTACCTTTAGGTAAATATAATTCCGTTACTTGTTTATCATCTTGTGCTTTTGGGTCAGACATATCAACTCCCATTGTATTTTGTTTGTTGATATTGATAAAGTTTACATTCCCTAAACCTAATTCATTATCAGCACCAGCGTAACGAGCATCCCATCTAAATTGTTGAGAGTACACTTCAATTACGATAGGGTTTTCATCGTCTCCAACATACATAATGTTATTCCACTGCCATAAACCATATCCGATTAATAAAACGATTGTAATCGCAGGAATTACTGTCCAAATTAATTCTAATTTGTGGCTATCAGCAAAAAATAACGCCTTTTTATCTTTATTACCTCTATACTTGTAAGTAAAGAAGAAGATTAAAAACTGCATGATAAACTGTACAATACCAATTAAAATAAATGTGATATTAAAAAGTGTATCGTCATGTTCTCCTTCTAAAGAAGCACTTTCTGGTAACATGATAACATTCATTGCTAATAAACAATAAATCATCATTGCATACAAGAAGACCATAAATCCTAAAGCAATTTTACCTTGCTTATTGTTGTCATCATCTGTTGCAATTACGTTACGTAAATTCATTACGCGTGTTATCTGCCAAAAACTTACTCCTAGTGCTACTGCAATGAAAATATAAAATAGAGCTAGCATATCTATATACTTATTTTTTTATTCTTAATATTAATGATGAGCGTTATTATCCTCTCCTCTGTGTTCAATGATATAATAGTGGTGTGTTTCACTTTCATGTAAGAAAGGATTTCCTTTAGCTACTGGGTTAGCTTTTGAGAAAGCTGTAAAAGTAGCGAAGATAAATAATCCTAAGAAGAATAAAAACGCACTAATTTCACCAATTCCGAATCCCCATTGTCCTCCAACAGTTCCCGGCATAATCATTACAAATAAATCTACATAGTGACCTACTAAGATAAATAATCCACCAATTACTAAAATCCAAGGCACCGTTTTAAAGTCACTATTGATTAATAATAATATTGGAAAGATAAAGTTTAACGCAAGCATTCCAATGAAAGGAACAATATATTCTTTAAAACGTAATGCATAGTAAACTGTTTCTTCTGGCATATCTGCATACCAAATTAACATGAACTGAGCGAACCATAAGTATGTCCAGAATACAGAGAATCCAAACATAAATTTAGCTAAATCATGAATATGACTATCGTTTACCATTGGTAAGTGCCCTTTAGCTCTTAAGTATAATGTTACTAAACAAATTACTGTTAATGCAGACACTAAGAAAGTAGCTAAAACATACCATCCGAATAATGTAGAGAACCAGTGAGGATCAATACCCATAATCCAATCCCAAGACATCATACTTTCAGTAATCATAAACAATACAACGAATCCAACAGATAAGTTATAGAGATTCTTGTGTAATTTTAAATCTCCATTATCTTGTTCGATTGACTTCTTTCTAATGATAAAACGGAATCCATTCCAAACTAATAGATAAAAGATACTTCTCATTACCCAACCTGGAACATTCATAAACCACTTTTTACCATCTACAATTGGATCGTAATTTTCGTGACCTAACTCAAAAGTACCTTCAGCCATCCATGGAAATAAATGGTTGTAATGCATCACAGTTAAAATGATAAATAACAACATTGCTACACTTACATAGTGAATATTAGCTGTAATGGCTTCCATAACTCTAAATAAAGCTACAGACCAACCTGCTTGAGCAACTCTTTGTGCAGCATAGAAAGCAAAAACTAATAAGGTAATTCCTAAGAAGAATAATAACGATACATACACAGCAGACCAAGGTCTGTTTTGCATTTGGTGAAATGCGTGTTCAGCGTGATGATCGCCATGATGTCCAGCATCAGTGTGAGCTCCTTCTCCATGAGTTGGATTCGCATGTGCTTTTTCAGTAACATGACCATTTAAGCTATCTGTTAAACGAGTATCTTCTGTATGATCTGGAGTTTCATGAGTTCCTTCAGCATGAGCTACATGAGTAGAATCACTATGATTAACTGTGTCAACAATTGAATCCTTTTTTACTTCTGTTTCATGATGAACAGAATCCTTAACTGTTTCAGTTGAATGAGTCTCCTCTTTGTGCTCAGTAGCAGTATGAGTATCTTTAGACTCTTCTTTGTGTTCAGTTGAGTGTTCTTCTTCTGTTTTATGACCAGCATCTGCATGATGTGTATCACCTCCGTGAGAGGCTCCATGACCACCATGATGTGATGCTTCTTGAGCTGCTAAAATCTCCTTTGCTTCTTCTAATGAACCAGGAGTATTCATAAAACTGATAACAGTTCCTAATAACCCCACAGCCATTAAAATAATAGCAAGCATTTTTAATTTTCCTGAAAACTGGTACATATCTTAACTATCTATTATAGACTTATTATTTTAATTCGCTTCTTAATTTTTCTACATACTGTACAACTTGCCAACGCTCTTTGTAAGTAAGTTGTGAAGAATGAGAACCCATCATATTCTTACCATACATTAAAACATGGTAAATACTTCCTTCAGTGATGTCTCTATCTTTGTAGTTAGGAATTCCTAAGAACTTCTCTCTCTCCATTAAAATTCCGTTACCATCACCTTTTTTACCATGACAAACAGCACAGTAAATTCCGTACATCTGTTTTCCATTTTCTAAGTTCTCTTCAGTCTTAGCTAATGGACTTTTTAATTCAGCCTTGGCTTTTTCATATCCTGCGTTTGTATCAGGAATATCATAAGCAACTACTCCATTTCTACTAACAGTTCCAGCTACAGGTGGTCTGTTTACTGGTACATCTCCAGCTGAAGAAGTTCCATTAGCATCGTATGGTACAGACACATACATGTCTGGCATATATTGTACTTGTGGTTTACGCTTATTGTTACAAGAAGCAAATACTGTAACAATAACTAAAGCAATAACTATTTTTATACTCTTCATATCTGTCTATTAGTGCTTATCTACTACTTTAATTTCTACCGCTCCTGTTGTTTCTAACAAAGCTTTTAAATCTTCTTCGTTATCATGAACTGGGATTTCCATTAAGAAATGATCATCTGTAGTTCTTGGATCTGGATTTTCAGCTTCTTTAAATGGCCAAATTCTACTTCTCATGTAAAAGGTGATTACCATTAAGTGCGCTGCAAAGAATACCGTTAATTCGAATAAAATTGGAACGAAAGCAGGCATGTTTTCATACCATGTAAAACTTGGCTTTCCACCAATATCTTGTGGCCAATCTGCAATCATTGTATACCAAGTTAACCAAATAGCTATCGACGTTCCTGTAATTCCATATAAGAATGCAGTAATCGCTAAACGAGTAGGAGCTAAACCTAATGCCTTATCTAGTCCATGAACTGGGAAAGGAGTATATACTTCTTCTATATGATGATGTTCTCCTTTTACTTTCTTAACGGCATCCATTAAGATATCATCATCATTGTATAATGCGTGAATTACTTTATTAGTGCTCATTGTTCTCGTCTCTTAATTTTTTATAATTCTCTCCTGAAGATTTTAAAATCGTCTTAATCTCTGCTGTTGGAATTACTGGGAATGTTCTAGCGTACAATAAAAATAATACAAAGAAGAATCCAATAGTTCCGATGAAGATACCTACATCAACAAACGTTGGCTCAAATCTCCACCAAGTAGAAGGTAATTGACCTTTACTTAATACAATTGCGATGATATCAAAACGCTCAAACCACATCCCGATGTTAATAGCAATCGATACTAAGAAAGAAACCACAAAACTTCTTCTGAATTTCTTAATCCATAAGATTTGAGGAATAATAATATTGAAAATCATTAATGACCAGAATGCCCATCCGTAAGCACCAGCTTCAGCACCAAATGATAAATATGTATAGTTTTCATAAGGAGATCCTGTATACCATGCGATAAAGAATTCAGTAGCATATGCAACAGCTACAATACCTCCAGTTAAAATGATAACGATATTCATATACTCGATATGTAAACGAGTAATATATGCTTCCATGTTAGTTACCTTACGCATAATTCCTAATAAAGTTTGTACCATTGCGAATCCTGAGAAGATTGCTCCAGCAACGAAGTAAGGTGGGAAAATTGTTGAGTGCCATCCTGGGTTTACCGAAGTAGCAAAGTCAAACGATACGATTGTGTGTACAGAAAGTACTAAAGGAGTAGCTAAACCAGCTAGAACTAAAGATACTTCCTCGAAACGTTGCCAATCTTTAGCTCTACCAGACCATCCAAAAGATAATAAAGCATATATCTTCTTTTGGAAAGGCTTCACTGCTCTATCACGGATTGTAGCGAAATCAGGTAATAAACCAGTCCACCAGAAAACTAGTGATACCGATAAATACGTTGAAATTGCGAATACGTCCCATAATAATGGCGAGTTAAAGTTAACCCATAACGATCCGAATTGGTTTGGAATTGGTAATACCCAGTATCCGTTCCATGGACGACCCATGTGAATAATTGGGAATAAACCTGCTTGGAATACCGCAAAGATTGTCATTGCCTCCGCAGAACGGTTAATTGCCATTCTCCACTTTTGACGGAATAATAATAGTACTGCTGAGATTAATGTACCTGCGTGACCGATACCTACCCACCATACGAAGTTGGTAATATCCCATGCCCAACCGATGTTTTTACTTAATCCCCAAACACCAATACCAGTTCCTACAGTGTAGAAGATACATCCAAATCCCCATAACATTGCTGCTAAAGAAATGTAGAATGCAACATACCAGTGTTTGTTAGCTTTTCCTTCTATTGGTCTTGCTATATCTTCTGTAATATCATGGTAACTCTTATCACCAAGTATTAAAGGTTCTCTATAAGACGATTCGTAATGACCCGACATAATCTATATTCTTATAATTTTAATTAAGCTTCGTTTGTATTTCTTACTTTCACTTGATACACTACGTTTGGTTTTGTACCAATGTAATCTAACACGTAGAAAGCTCTTCTATCTTCTTTTAACTTCGCAACAGTATCTTTCTCGTTATTAACATCTCCAAATACCATAGCTCCAGTAGAACAAGCTTGTGAACAAGCTGTACTAAACTCATCAGCTTTAACAGCTCTTCCTTCTTTCTTAGCTTTTAAGATGGTAGCTTGAGTCATTTGGATACACATAGAACATTTCTCCATAACTCCACGAGAACGAACAACTACGTCTGGGTTTAATACCATCTTACCGTATTCGTTATTCATGTTGAAATCGAATTCTTTGTTATCTGCATAGTTAAACCAGTTGAAACGACGTACACGGTATGGACAGTTGTTTGCACAATAACGAGTACCTACACAACGGTTATAAGCCATTTGGTTTTGACCTTGACGACCGTGAGAAGTTGCAGCAACCGGACAAACTGTTTCACATGGTGCGTGATTACAGTGCTGACACATCATTGGTTGGAAAGTAACCTCTGGATTCTCTGCTGGGTTTTCTAAAGCATCGAATAAATCTCCTTTGCTTAATTCTAAAACCTTTTCAGTATATCTTCTTTCGATATCCTTATTAGGAATGTTTGGATTCTGAGCCTTAAACTCATCCATAGTCATCGCTACTCCTTCAGCATATTGCTTATCTTCTACAGTAGAAGAATAGTAACGATCAATACGTAACCAGTGCATATCTCTACCTACACGAACTTCGTCTTTACCTACAACTGGAACATTGTTTTCAGCATGACATGCAACCACACAAGCTCCACATCCTGTACATGAAGTTAAATCGATAGATAAGTTAAAGTGATGACCTAAGCTTCTATCATGATCATCCCATAAATCTACTTTCTTATCAGTAGCTTCAGTCTCTTGGTGATCGTAAGACACCATGAAAGGTTGATTCCATGTGTGCTTTGGATCTAAAGACTTATCATTTACTTCTTTTAAAGTAGCTTCTCTTAAAATATCATGACGACCAGCTAATGTACTTTGCACCTGAATGCAAGCAAACTTATGAGTTCCACCTACTTTCTCAACAGATACATTATACTGAACGTTTTTATTATCTACATATAAAGGATATGCATTAACACCAACTTGCATTTCCTTTTTAAGTCCTTGTGTTCTTCCATATCCTAAAGCTAATCCTAAAGAACCTTTAGCTTGCCCAGGTTGAATAATTACAGGAACTGTAACTTCTACTCCATTTACAGTAACTTTTGCATAGTTACCATCAATAGCTCCATTATCTTTAACTGGGTTTGTAAATCCTAACTCCTTAGCATCTGCCATAGACATTGTTAAGTAGTTATCCCATGAAGCACGTGTAATTGGATCTGGTAACTCTTGTAACCATGGGTTATTTGCTTGTTTACCATCTCCTAACGCTGTAGAAGTATATAATGTTAACTCAAATTGAGTTGATTTTACTTTTGCTAACTCGTTAGCTGCTGCATTTACATTTACAGTACCTGAAACATTCTCTTCATTTGAAGTCTCTTCAGTAGACTCTGTTGTTTCTACAACAGGAGCCATAAAGAAACCATCATGTAAAGCTTGATTCCAAGAAGCACCGTTTAATACATTAGTACTCCAAAATTCTTTTAATGTATCGTAATAGTTCTTTTCAGCACCAGACCACTTTAATAACACGTCTTGAAATTGACGAGAATTAAATAATGGTGCAATTGTAGGTTGTACTAAACTATATTTTCCAGCAGTTGCCATTACATCTCCCCAACTCTCTAAATTATGAGGCGCAGGTAATGTAAATTGAGTCGCGTTTGCTGTAGCATCATCTTGAGTAGAAATAGCTACTGACAAATCTAATTTCTTAATTGCTTCTCCAAAACCAGTTAATGAGTAAGCTGGGTTTACATTGTAAGTAACTAAACCTTTAGCTTTTCCTGATTGAATATCTGAAACTAATTCTGCAACTTTAGCATCACTTCCTTGACGAGTTAAATTAACAGCTTCAGTATCGATTACTTCACTGTTTAATGCTTTATTGATTGCTAAAGCAACCATCTGAGCATTCTTATCATTGATTCCTGTTACAACAACTCCTTTGCTTCCTGCCTTTTTTAAATCTTGAGCTAGCTTATTGATTTGAGCATCAATCGGAGTATTCTCTGTTGTAATATTCTGACCAGTAATTGCATTAAATAATTTGATTAATGCATTTACTTGAATCGAAGGTTTAGCAACAATACGTTTATCAGCATTAGCTCCTGATAAAGACATGTTACTTTCTATTTGAACATGGTAAGACATCTTACCTGTATCTGCTCTTCTTCCTTCCGCATAAGACTTCTCGTAACCACCTTGCCAATCTCCTAAGAAATCTGCTCCAATAGAAGCAATTACTTCAGCCTTACTAAAATCATAATTTGGTAATGCACGCATACCATACATTGCTTCAAAAGCATCTGCCGTTCCACTTTCAGAAACCGCATCGTAAGTAACGTGCTTTACATTTGGATATTTAGCAACAAAATCAGCCACTACTTTTTCAGTAGATGGACTCGCTAGAGTTCCAGTCATTAAGTATACTAAAGCATTAGCATTTTTAAGACTTTCTAATTTCGCTACAATTTCTTTATCTGCGTCTGCCCAAGTAATTTGAGCTTCACCTTTTCTTGGTTCTTTTACACGTAAGTCGCTATCGTATAATGATAACACAGAAGCTTGTGTACGAGCATTAGTTACTCCTCCTGCTTCTTTGTTTGGCATTACTTGAATTGGACGACCTTCTCTAGTTTTCACTAA
Source organism: Tenacibaculum skagerrakense (assembly GCF_004345825.1). GTDB lineage: Bacteria > Bacteroidota > Bacteroidia > Flavobacteriales > Flavobacteriaceae > Polaribacter > Polaribacter skagerrakensis. Next base: position 7,860 of record NZ_SLXM01000008.1, on the reverse strand, counting down.
AACATTTGCAAAATCAAATCCGTCTGCAATTGTAGTTGCATACCAATCTGCTACACCTACCACTATATCGTTAGGTTGAACTACATAAGGGATTGATTTTCTTACAGGTCCTTCACATGCTGCTAATGAAGCCGCAGCTGTTGAAAAACCTACATATTTTAAGAAATCTCTACGTGAAGTAGATGAACCTTCAAGAGTTTCTTTATCTCCTAAAAACTCGTCTGTAGGTATTTCCTGTACAAACTCTGTATTACGTAGCGTTTCAACAACAGAACTATCATTTAGTTCTTCAACACTTTGCCAGTATTTTTTGTTTGAAGCCATTTATATAACGTGTTTTTCTACTTTCTTAATTATTAATAGTGGCATTTACCACACTCTTTACCACCTAACTGAGCAATTGTTACTTGCTCTACTCCATACTTCTTAGCTAAGTCTGCATGAATCTTAGCATAGTACTCGTTACCTTTCAAGTCAACATTAGTTTCCTTGTGACAGTCAATACACCACCCCATAGTTAATGGAGAATATTGATATAACTCTTCCATTTCTTCAACTGGTCCGTGACATTTTTGACATTTCACACCTGCAACAGTTACGTGTTGAGAGTGATTGAAGTATGCGAAATCTGGTAAATTATGAATTCTAACCCATTCGATTGGCTTAGTATTTCCTGTGTACTCTAATTTATCTTTATCCCAACCTACATGCTCGTAGATTTTTGCGATTTCTTTATCTAATTCAGTTTTTCCAACTACACGACCACCTTCTTCTAAAACAACTTGAGTTCCCTCAGCTACTTCAGAAATATTTTTGTGACAGTTCATACAAACATTTAACGATGGAATACCTGAATGCTTAGAATGCTTAGCAGCAGAGTGACAATATTGACATTCAATCTTGTTATCTCCTGCGTGAATTTTATGTGAGAATAAAATTGGCTGTACTGGTTGATATCCTTGATCTACACCAACTTTGAACAATGTTCCGAATAAAACATATGCTGTGATTAATGCACCGAAGATTACGAATAACACATGTAAGAATGTATTTTTCTTAATACCTTCCCATAATTCAGCAGCTTGCCCTAACAATCCTGGAGTTTTAGGCGCACCTTTTAACTCACTAACCGTTTTTAATAAGTTACCAATGATTAAGAAAGCAACTATAATTGCAGCAGCTAAAATCCAGATTAACCATTTTGGCGCTTGATTAATAGGTTGAGTGGTAGTTGTACCTTCCGGACCTTTAGGACCACCTCCAATATTACCTACAGTTGTATAATACAAAATATCATCAATATTCTGATCTGTTAACTGAGGAAATGCAGTCATATTAGACTGATTATACTCTTCGTAAATAGCAATTGCATCAGCATCTCCTGAAGCTCTTAACTCAGCATTATTACGAATCCATTTTTTTAGCCATTCATTTTCTCTTCTTTGTTCTACACCTCCTAATGCAGGGCCTGTAGATTTTTTATCTAACTTATGACAAGAAGCACAGTTAGCGTTAAATAATTTTCTTCCCGCTTTTTGACGTTCTGCATCAACATCTTGGGCATTTACCGAAAAACTTACTAGAAATACGAATAAGAAAGTAAGGCTACTAAGAAGGGTTCGACTAAGTTTACTGTGATGATTCACACTTTTCATACTTTAAAAATATAATTTTTGTATCTAATATGTATGTCGTTTTTACAATTGGATATCTTTTTAAACCATTTGTATAAACTCGGACAAAATTACTACTTCTCTGCAAAATAGGAAATGTTAAGAGAATCCTAATTTGTAATTTATATTAATTCTAAATAACAAGCCTTAGCAATCTATTAACTCACAAGTCGTTACTTTTGTATAAAACACAAAATATGAAGAAAACTTGTAAGAATTTAGTTTTATTAGCCTTCTTTTTACTAGGTTTTGTAAATGTTAATTCTCAATCTAATTACACAGATAATCAAAGTATTAACTCGCTACTGAAAAAGAAAAGGAATTACAATAAGAAAAACAAAACCATTTATAAAATTCAGTTATATAACGGAACTGAAAGAAGAGCTAGAAACATCAAACAAAATTACATGATGAAATTCCCTGGCGTTCCAAAACTAGAATATGAAGCTCCAGAATGGAAAGTTCAGGTAGGTGGTTACACAACAAAACTAGAAGCTGATAGAGCTTTGAATAAAATCAAAGAAAAGTTTTCAGGTGCTATTGTTATTCCTTACACTAAATAATTATTGATAACATATTCTCAAATTATAAACAAACTCTTTCATATCCTTTGGAAGAGTTTTTTTTATTAAAAACTAATTTTATATTTGAACAAAACCTCATAAGTATTATCTCCCAAAATGACGTATAAGCAAGTCACATCAATAGTCATTTATTTCTTTTTTGCAGTTGCTATTAAAGCTGTTATGGGAGTTGTTATAGCTGAATACAAAACAGGTACAGTTTGCCCTAAACTATTTAATTTTCCTTTGTGTTATATAATATTAGTATTCTTCCTAATAGCTTTAACAACCCACATTATAAACAAAGGAATAACCTTGTACTACATATTCTTGGGAATCGTATTATTAATTACGTTAATAGCATCTATACTTCACATTTCTGGAAAGTTTGTTTGCCCTCAAACAGTTTTAAAAGGGATTCCGAAATGTTATTATGCTTTAGGGTTAGTCACAGGATTGTTATTACTAAAGTATCTCCAATTTAAAGACATAGAAAAAGGCCTTGTGTAAACAAGACCTTTTTAAATATTTAGTAAAGAAAGTTTTTATTTAAGCTTCTTTTTAACAGCAACTTCAATATACACTTCGATCACATCATTCTCTCTAATATCATTGTAGTTTTTAATTTGCAATCCACAATCATATCCTTTGGTAACTTCTTTAACATCGTCTTTAAAACGTTTTAATGAAGCTAATTGTCCATCATGAACAACAATTCCATCTCTAATAATTCTAACATTTGCATCTCTAGTAATTTTACCACTCATTACCATACATCCTGCAATGTTTCCAATCTTAGAAATCTTATATACTTCTCTAATTTCTACATTTCCTATAACCTCTTCTTTCATTTCAGGAGATAACATTCCTTCCATGGCATCTTTAAGATCATTAATAGCATCGTAAATGATCGAGTATGTTCTGATATCAACCTCTTCTCTATCTGCTATAGTTCTAGCATTAGATTGCGGACGAACATTAAATCCAATAATAATTGCATCAGAGGCAGAAGCTAACAACACATCAGATTCAGTAATTGCTCCAACCCCTTTATGTAAAATATTAACTTGAATTTCTTCAGTTGATAATTTTTGGAATGAGTCTGTTAATGCTTCTACTGAACCATCCACATCTCCTTTTAAGATTAAGTTTAATTCTTTAAAATCTCCAAGAGCAATACGACGACCAATCTCATCTAAAGTTAATGTTTTCTGAGTTCTAACAGATTGTTCACGTTGTAATTGAGAACGTTTAGCTGCAATTTGTTTTGCTTCACGCTCATCATCAAATACGTTAAACTTATCACCTGCCTGTGGAGCGCCATCTAAACCTAATATTGATACAGGAGTTGATGGGCCAGCAACTTTAACTTTTTTACCTCTTTCATCAAACATAGCTCTTACTTTTCCACTATGTTTACCAGCTAATAGATAGTCACCAATTCGTAAAGAACCCGCTTGAACTAAAATTGTAGATACATATCCTCTACCTTTATCTAACTGTGCTTCAACAACTGTACCTACAGCATTTTTATTAGGATTAGCTTTTAAATCTAATACTTCAGCTTCAAGTAATACTTTTTCTAATAACTCACCAACACCTTGACCAGTTTTAGCAGAAATTTCTTGTGACTGTATACTTCCACCCCAATCTTCTACTAATAAATTCATCGCAGAAAGTTGCGTTTTAATATTATCAGGATTCGCATTAGGTTTATCTACTTTGTTAATTGCAAAAACAATAGGAACACCAGCAGCCTGAGCATGTGAAATTGCTTCTTTAGTTTGAGGCATTACATCATCATCGGCAGCAATTACAATAATAACTAAGTCAGTAACTTGAGCACCACGAGCACGCATTGCCGTAAAGGCTTCGTGACCAGGTGTATCTAAGAATGCTATTTTTTGTCCATTTTCTAATGTTACACTATATGCACCGATATGCTGAGTGATTCCACCACTTTCTCCAGCGATTACATTTGCTTTACGAACGTAATCTAACAAAGATGTTTTACCGTGATCTACGTGACCCATTACAGTAATGATCGGAGCTCTAGGTAATAAATCCTCAGGCTTATCGTCAACCTCTTCAATTGCTTCTTCAACTTCTGCACCTACAAATTCAACTTTATAATTAAATTCTTCAGCAACTATTTGTAGAGTTTCAGCATCTAAACGTTGATTCATTGTTACCATCATCCCTAACATCATACATGCAGAAATAATATCTGTAACAGGTTTATCCATCATGGTTGCAACCTCACTTACAGTAACAAATTCAGTTACCTTAAGTATATTTTCTTGAGCAGCTTGCATTTCTGCCTCCGCTTGTTGTCTGTGCTGATCTCTTTTCTCTCTTCTGTATTTTGCTCCTTTACCTTTAGCAGATTTTCCTTGAAGTTTCTCAAGTGTTTCTCTAACTTGTTTTTGGATTTCTGCTTCTGTTAGTTCCTCCTTCTGAACCTCAGGTCTTCTTCCTCTTCTATTTCCTTGATTTCCTCTTCTATTGTTGTTCCCTTGAGTTCTATTTCCTTGAGGCTGTCCTCCTCGGTTATTACCCTGTTGGTTTTGATTTCCATCAGTACCAGGCTTAGTTATTCTCTTACGCTTCTTTTTATCAGCATCATTTCCACCTTTATTAGCTTCAGGTTTCTTCTTTTTAGGTCTTTCAAACTGTTTCAAGTCAATCTTTTGACCTGTCATTTTAGGACCATCAAGTTTTTGATACTTGGTTTTTATTTTCTCAGCGTTTTCAGGAGTAACCTCTTTTTTAACCTCTGGTTCTTTTTTTATTTCAGTTTTCGGCTGAACTTTAGCAGGAGCTGGTTGCTCTTTTTTCACAACCTCAACTTGCTTTTTTTCTTCTTGTTTAGCAACTACAGGCGCCACTTTTGGTTGCTCTTCTTTTTTAGGTTCAACAACCTCTTCTTTCTTTACCTCAGGCTTTTTTGGTTCTTCTTTTGGTTTTTCAACCTCTTTAACCTCTTCCTTTGGTTCTTCTTTAGCTTCAGGTGCTTTACCAGTTTCGATATCTATTTTACCTACAGTTTTTAACTTAGGTGCTTCAGCCTTCGCTTTAAGAACTTCCTGTTTTTTCGCCTCTTCTTCAACACGTTTAGCTTCTTGTTCAGCTTCGATTCTTTTGCGTATTTCTTCTTTTTCCTTACGCTTTTCTTCGCTTACTTCTTTAGATGCTACACGTTTAGATTTATCCGTTTGGAATCCATCTAGTAACACTTGGTATTCAGTATCAGAAATCTTAGTTGTTGGACGCGCCTCGATTTCGTGACCATTTTTTGCCAAATGTTCTACCGCTCTATCTAAAGAGATATTTAATTCTCTTAAAACTCTGTTTAGTCTTAATTTTTTAGCTTCAGCCATAAATAGTTTAATCCTTTTTATTTCATAAGTAAGGCTTAATTTTTCTTACTTACTTTTTCGGTTATAAAGGTACCGAAAACCTTATGTTATTAATCTTCGAATTCTTCTCTTAAAATTCTCTGAACATCTAAAATAGTTTCTTCTTCTAAATCAGTTCTTTTTACTAACTCCGAAACATCTTTATCCAAAACGCTCTTCGCTGTATCTAAACCAATTTTTCTGAATTCTTCTATTACCCATGCTTCTATTTCATCAGAGAATTCTGTTAACTCTACATCTTCTTCTTCAATTCCTTCACGTTGTACATCTATGTCGTAACCGGTAAGTTGACTTGCTAGACGTATATTCACACCAGATCTACCAATAGCTTTTGACACTTCTTCTGGTTTTAAAAGTACGTTTACTCTTCCTTTTTTACCGTCTTTTTCTTCGTCGTACTTTTCAATAGTCACTGAAGTTACTTTTGCAGGACTTAATGCCCTTGCAATATACAACTGTTCGTTCTTAGTATAGTTAATTACATCAATATTTTCATTTCCTAGTTCACGAACTATTCCATGAATACGAGATCCTTTAACCCCAACACAAGCTCCAACTGGATCAATTCTATCATCGTAAGAATCAACCGCTATTTTTGCTTTATCTCCAGGGATTCTTGCTACACCTTCAATAGTAATTAATCCGTCAAAAACTTCTGGAATTTCTTGTTCGAATAACTTTACTAAAAACTCTGGTGCTGTTCTAGATAAAATTATAGATGGTTTATTACCTCTTAATTCTACCTTTTTTATAACTCCACGAACTGAATCTCCTTTTCTAAAAAAGTCAGAACGGATTTGTTCAGTTTTTGGTAACACGATTTCATTACCTTCATCATCTAATAATATAACAGCATTGTGGCGAATATGGTGTACTTCCGCACTATATATTTCTCCTTCTAAATCTTTAAATTGTTTGAAGACATTAGTACTATCATGCTCATGTATTTTAGAAATTAAGTTTTGACGTAATGCTAAAATAGCTCTTCTTCCTAAATCAATTAATTTAACCTCTTCAGATACATCTTCTCCAATTTCAAAATCCGGCTCAATTTTTCTTGCTTCAGATAGCTCAATCTCTTCATTATCGTCTTCTGACATTCCATCAGCTACAACAACCCTATTTCTCCAAATCTCTAAATCTCCTTTATCAGGGTTAATAATGATATCAAAATTATCATCAGAACCGTACTTTCTTTTTAATGCAGAACGAAATACTTCCTCTAAGATAGACATTAACATTACTCTATCTATGCTCTTATTGTCTTTAAAATCTGAAAACGACTCAATTAATTCAATATTTTCCATTCCTGTACTATTAAAATATAATCTTCACTTTTGCTTCTTTTATACTATCAAACGGTATTTGTTGTTGTTTTTCCACCGTTTGCTTTCCTTTACCTAATGGTTTTGGCTCTCTTGTTTTCCAAGTTAGCACGATATCATCTTTATTAATTTCAACCAACTGACCTTCGTATTCAGCATCATTGGTTTTAACCTTTAATATTCGGTTTAAATTTTTATTATACTGTCTTTTCTCTTTTAATGAATCTGAAATATCTGGAGTAGTTACTTCAAGAGAAAAATCTTCTTCTTCTCTATCTAGATTATGCTCTATATTTCTACTAATCCTAACACACTCACTTAAAGGAACACCTGCATCTCCATCTACAATAACTTTGATTTTACTATTCGCAAGAAATTGTAAATCAATAAGAAATAAAGATGGATTTTCATCCAACGCTTCTTGTAATAATTCTTTTACTTTATCTTGATTCATTTTAGGTATAAAAAGAGGGGACAACCGTCCCCTTCATACATCTTGTTTGAGAAATTCCGTGCAAATATAACAACAAAATCTGTATAAAACAAGTCTTATTCCCTTAGGAAAATGATATTCAAGCTAATAAAAACAGGAAAATTGCTAATTTTTAAAACATCAGTCCTATTTATTTGAATACAATAAAACCAATTCGACACAATAAATAGGCAAAACTCAAAAAAGCTTTCTTATAAACAAACTAGCGTTTAAAGGACTTCTACGATTATTAAATCATATCAATAAAAAAAGAATTTTAAACGGCACATAGACACAATTACACTCCTACCAGAACTAAATCACTCTGTACTGAAAGTACAGAGGTTTTATTATACTGGGGACTAAAAGTCCCCTTTTTCATTCTAATATAAAATTAGAATTATCCGA
>NZ_SLXM01000007.1 GCF_004345825.1 Tenacibaculum skagerrakense | reverse complement strand
AAGTCCGCATTTGGTGTATAACTAAATACCCCGTCTGCCGTCTCTGTTACCGTACCGTTTGTAGGACCTGCTAATAAGCTGTAGTCCTCTCCATCTCCACCATCACCACCAATATCATCATTAGTGCTTACCGTAATACTTACACTTCCATCCTCAGCAACTGTAGCCGTATCGTCATTCGCTGTTGGTACTGTATCAGAACCATTTATAGTAATTATTAAATCTGCATTGTCTGATGAAATTCCATCTGTAAGAGTATAAGTAAAAGTATCAGTTACTGTTTGTCCAACTTTCAAATCTATGATAGTAGGGTTAGACGTATCAGGAACATAAGTATAACTTCCATCAGGAAAAACAGTAACACTACCATATGTACCTGTAAACGTTGTTCCTCCAACTCCAACAGCTCCACCATCAATTTGAGAAATAGTAATACCTATGGCAGATCCTTGCCAGTAAATATCTGAAACTCCTGCAATTTGCCCTCCTTGATTAGCTGCGGTGGCATTTGGTCCATAGTTATAACTTAAAACTAATTGATCTATAGGCTCTTCAAAAAATACATTTATATTACCTGTAGCATCACCAGGAACAGCACTTCCAATTCCATAAAACGTATTTCCTCCCGCATCAACAATACCTCCTGTTGTAACATATTTATAGCTTGAATTGGAACCACTTAAAGATCCTTGAATTCTAATTAAATCTTGCCACGAATTACCTTGAGAAAAATCGATATCTACAACCAAGAAACCCAAATTGTAAACAGGCTGACTAAAATTAATTGTTAATACTGTGTCACTAGAAGGGTTAACAGTACCGTCAATTGCATAACCAAAATATCCTGTATGACCTCCATTAGTATTAGTCAAATACACAACCTGATTTTGGTTTGGAATTCCGAAACCACTAGGGTCTGTAGATGTAAAATTAAGCGTAACACCATCTATAACAACAGAAGCTCCACTAATTGGATCTGATAGCCCCACAAAAGTACCGCCTTGAACAAATTCATTTTCCCAAACTAGTGTGGATAAACCTCTATCAATCGCGTCTGATCCACTAGGTCCTGGATCGGTTATAATATTACCTGATGTGCTTGGCTCAACAAAAGCTGTTACAGAATCTGTATTATCTAATGCAACTGGAGATTCGTCTACTCCATTTATAGTAATTGTAAGTATACCATAATTAATTACACCATTTGAATCTTCTACTGTATAAGAAACAATATCTTGTAAACTCTCTCCATTTCTTAAACCAGTTACCGAAGAGCTAGTCTCGTCTACATCATAAGAATAACTACCATTTGATTGGATAGTTACTGTACCATATAATGTACTATATGCAGTACCTACTGCAGTCGGATATACATCAACTTCAGATACAAATATTGAGCTTCCAGAATCATTTGTCAATACATTTCCTGTAACTGTGCCAGTTGAATTAGCAGCTATACTATTCCCTTCATCGTTTACAGTTGGCGCTGTAGTGTAAACTCTAATAGTTGTTTGTGCGCTGGCTGTTGCAGCACTTGCATCGGTAATAGTTACGGTTATTACTCTATCTCCATCTGTATAAGGACTTGCTAAATCACCATAATAAAGATTACTTAATAGCTGTTCAAAATCAGCATTGGGAATAGGATTTCCCGAAGCTTCTGTTATACTAAACGTTGTTGCTGTTGTTTGAGTAACTCTAATGGTTGAACCTGAATAAACGTAATCATTTGTATCTAAAGGATTATTAAAATAATACAAATCAAAACCTCCATCATTAATAGCAAATAACTCTTCATTAGAATTGTCAAGAACTCCCGTGATTGTTATTGTTGCACTAACTATTGTGTTTGTATCTGAAGTAACTGAAGGACTGACAGTTACCGTAGTTACCGATCCTCCAGGAGGTTGATATTGAAAAAAGTGATCATTTCCAGGGGTTGCCGTATTTAAATCAATCGTAGGGGCTGCCATTTTCATGGCAAATGTTGATGAACTAGATTTGCTTTTACCAGCACTTATTACTGATGCATTTCTTACAATAACAAAATTATTAGTTTCGTCTTTGTTAACTTCTTTAACAAGAACTTGTTTATCAGGCTTTCCTTTAATACTTGTTAATTTTTCCTGTGAAAGAACAGTTGTGGAAATAGAAAAGAAAATAAGTAAAAGTGTATAGAGCGGTCTACTTAACTCATTTTTAAAATACGAGGTAAAAGAACTATTCTCTTTAATATTTTCTATATATTTGCAAGCCTTTTTTTCAATTTTCTTTTTTGAAGGAGAAAATAGGCTTGAAAATTTAAAACATATACTCGGAATAGTTGAGTATTTATACTTTTTTATAAAGTGTACAAACATAATAATCAGTATAATATTGATTGTTATTCACTGCCCTGCTTTTGTAGTTGCTCGCCAAAGTGTTACAATTGCGGGGTTTATATTTTATATCTTTTTATACCCTTAAAAACGGGTATATCATAAACATTATCAAAATGCTAGCTTTAGCATCCGACGAAATAAATCCACCAGAAAAAATTGTCTGTTTAGTGTGCTTTAGTTTTTTGACACTCATGAATTCGGGGGAATTTATTTTAGTCAATTTTATTTTTGTCCATTTAACTTGAATCATTTCATACAATTCAACCCAATGAAAACATCTTCTATTATGTATACCTACTATAACCATAAACTCAATTTTTACAATGAGTGAAATCAACTATAATAAGTAGTATTTTGTTTGGTTTTTCTGTTATTGCTTTTAAAAAATCCTCAAGATGCAATACAGAGTAATTTGCGTCTAATATAAAAATTTATTAACAAATATTAACATTTTTTTTAGACGAATAAAGCTAAACCTACCACTAATGGTTGTTAACATATGTTTATTAGATACTTTATAAATAGAAAAGTCACAAATAAACTGAGAATTAATTAAAAATTTCGTTCCTCTTTTAACTTCTCATAAGCATTTTGAATGCTTTGGAATTTTTCTTTTGCAACTTTTAGGTGTTCTTCACCAATATCTTGTAATCTATCAGGATGATATTTTTTAGCCATTCTTCTGTAAGCCTTTTTAATTTCATCAACAGAAGCCTCTTTTTCAATTTCTAAAATTTTATATGCCGCATCAGCTTCATTATAAAACATAGCTTTGATAGATTCATAATCTCTATCATTAATATATAAATACCCTGCAATTTTTCTGATTGCTTCTTCTTCTGAAGCTTGTACAATTTCATCAGCCTGTGCAATACCAAATAAAAAATGAATTAATTGTAAGCGAGAAGAATGAGACATATGCTCTCTAATTTGCATACATACTTGTCTGGTAGAAACATCTTTCTTTATAACACCATTAAACAGTTTAAAAGCTCTGTTGGCTCTTTCTTTACCGTATAAATCTGTAAAATGAGTTCTTACAAAATCTAATTCCCTGTTATCTACATCTCCATCTGACTTAATAACCACCGATGCTAATACCAACAAACTAATTTCAAAATCACCTGAAGTTGATGATTTAGCTTTTGAATTGGTTTTAATTTTTTTTTGGTAGGTATCTTGCTCATCTTTATATTCTTTTTCGGTAACACCGCTATCAATAACACTTCCAATAGCATAACCTATAAGCGCTCCTATTGGCCCTCCTAATGTAAAACCTAAACCAGCTCCTAACCACTTCGTAAAATTTCCCATTTCTAATTTTTTAATAATTTCAAATATAATGAGATTATAAGTATCTTTGCAGTCTAAAAAAAGATAATTCATATGTATCCAGAAGAATTAGTAAAACCAATGCGCGATCAATTAATTGATGCTGGTTTTGAAGCGTTATATAGTGCTGAAGATGTAGATGCTGCTTTAGCAAAAGAAGGAACTACTTTAGTAATGGTAAACTCTGTTTGTGGTTGTGCTGCAGGTACTGCAAGACCTGGAACAATTGCTTCTATTCAAGGAGATAAAAAACCAGATCATTTAACAACAGTTTTTGCAGGTGTTGAAAAAGAATCTACAGCTAAAGCTCGCGAATATATGATTCCTTTTCCTCCATCTTCTCCAGCAGTTGCTTTATTTAAAGATGGTAAGTTAGTTCACATGTTAGAAAGACATCATATTGAAGGTCGTTCGGCACAAATGATTGCAGAAAATTTATCTCAGGCTTACGAAGAGTATTGCTAAGCTTCAGATTAAAATCAAATATAAAATCCGCTCTTTGAGTGGATTTTTTTATGCTTACTTTTGAAACGTAAAAATTTCTAGTATTGAAAAAACAACCACATATCATTATTTTCAGATTATCTGCCATGGGAGATGTTGCTATGACTGTCCCTGTTATACAATCTTTTGTGAAGCAACATCCTGAAGTTAAAATTACTTTTGTTTCAAGAAGTTTTTTACAGCCTCTTTTTTTTAATATTGAAAACGTTTCTTTTTTTTCAGTTGATACTACTAAAACTCATAAAGGTTTCTTTGGCTTAATTCGATTATTTAAAGAATTAAAATCTTTACAACCAACTCATTTTGCTGATTTTCATAATGTACTGCGTTCTAAAGTTATTCGATTATTATTCTCTGTTTTTACTAGTGTGAAAATTGCCGTAATAGACAAAGGAAGAGCAGAAAAGAGAGCATTAACTCGAGAGAAAAACAAGGTTTTTAAACAACTTAAAACAAGCCACCAGCGCTATGCTGATGTTTTAATAGAACTAGGTTTTGACACAAAAATTGACAAAAACCTTTCAACTAACAAACAACAATTAAGTAAAAAGAATAGTGAACTTTTTGGAAAGAAGAACTCCAAATGGATTGGAATTGCACCTTTTGCTGCATTTCCTTCTAAAACATATCCTGAAGATTTAATGCTTAAAGTTATTGAAGGGCTATCAAAAGAAAATGTAAAATTGTTTATATTTGGAGGAAAAGCTGATATTAAAAAGCTAGAATCAATTGAAAATCAATTTAAAAATGTTATTTCAGTAGCCGGAAAACTGAGTGGTTTGAATGAAGAGTTAAATTTAATTTCAAATCTTGATGTAATGCTTTCTATGGATAGTGGAAATGCTCATTTTGCAGCGATTTTAGGTGTTAAAACAATTACACTTTGGGGAAGCACACATCCTTATGCAGGTTTTGCACCTTTTAATCAACCTAATGATTTTTGTATACTTCCTGATTTGGAAAAGTATCCTGCTTTGCCTTCTTCTATATATGGTAATAAAGTTTTACCTGGCTATGAAAATGCAATGAGAAGTATTTTACCTACTACTGTTGTTCAAAAAATTAAAGAGGTAATCTAAAAAATAAAGCATCACTTTCGTGATGCCTTATGATAGTATATAGTAAGTTTTTATATCATTTATGTTAGTCTACTAATGGTGGAATTCTTAAAACCTGACCTGGATAAATTTTATCCGGATGCGTTAACATTGGTTTGTTCGCTTCAAAAATAACAGGATACTTCATAGCGTCACCATAAAATTCTTTAGCAATTTTACTTAAAGAATCACCACTAACAACCGTATGGAATTGTGCCATTTCTTCTTCAGCTATTTCTTCTACTTCAGCAACTGTCATGTTATCTTCAACAGTAGCAATACCAGCAGTATTACCTACAACCAAAACAACTTTTTCTTTTGTTGCTAAATCTGCAGCTTCTCCTGTAATAGTTGCTTTATCATCATCAACACTAACATTTAAGTCAGTAACAGATAATTCTAATGCATTAACAGCATCAACTAATTTTGCAGCCTTTTCAGCAGCTTCTTCCTCAGTTGTTTTTCCGATTCCAAAAACTTTTGCTCCAGCATTTTTAATAAATGAAAATAAACCCATTTCTTTTAATTTTTTGTTATTAATAATTATTTATTCGTATCAGCAATATACAAATTTTATACCATAATTATTAGTCGTTTTCTTCATTAAAAGAATTCCATCCTTGCGCTTTTAGTTTTATAGATTGGTTCGCACGAGTTACCAGATTCATTCCTTGATTTTCTTCTGTAATGTGGCCTATTACTGTTAAATTAGGATTTGCCTTTATCTTCTCAAAATCATTAATTGAAATGGTAAATAACAATTCATAATCTTCACCTCCACTTAAAGCAACCATTGTTGAATCGATATTAAACTCTTCACAAGTTGATATTACCTGAGGATCTAATGGAAACTTTTCCTCATATATATTACAACCTACTTTGCTTTGCTTACAAATATGTATAATTTCAGAAGACAACCCGTCAGAAATATCAATCATAGCGGTTGGCTTTACCTCTAAATCTTTCAATAATCTTGGAATATCTTTTCGCGCTTCTGGCTTTAATTGGCGTTCTATTAAATAGGAGTAGCCTTCTAAATCAGGTTGATTTTGAGGATTAACTTTAAAAACCTGTTTTTCTCTTTCCAATACTTGCAAGCCAAGATATGCAGCACCTAAATCCCCTGTAACTACTATTAAATCAGTCGGTTTTGCCCCATTTCTATAAACCACTTCATCTTTATTTGCTTTTCCAATAGCAGTAATAGAAATCAACATTCCTTTTGTTGAAGAAGTAGTATCACCACCTATTAAATCAACTTTATAAGTTTCACAAGCTAATTGAATACCAGCATATAATTCTTCTATAGCCTCTAATGGAAAACGATTGGAAACAGCAATAGAAACGGTAATTTGTTCTGCCTCTGCATTCATTGCATATACATCAGAAAGATTTACCATTACCGATTTATATCCTAAATGCTTCAATGGCATATAGCTTAAATCAAAATGCACACCTTCAATTAACAAATCAGTAGTAACTAACGTTTGCTTGTCTGAACTTGATAGTACTGCACAATCATCTCCAATTCCTTTCTCAGTTGTAGAATGATGAATTTTAAAATTTTCGGTCAAATGTTCAATCAAACCAAACTCCCCTAACTCAGCTAAAGAGGTCCTTTGTCTATTTTTATCTTCTAACATGTTGCAAAGATACTATTAGATTGGAAAAATTAACAGAATTATATATTTACTTGCATGTAAATTTCTAAAAATTAGGGTTTTTATTTTCAGAACTGTTATACAATCGAATAAAGCTATTAATTTCATACTTTTGTTGTTAGGAGCCCTTTAAAACTATCTCATGAAAAAACTACTACAATTAGTTATCTTATTTACTTTTATTCCACAAGTGAATATCAACTCACAAACTCCATGTGATGGAACTGGTTTTGCTGGGTCGTATCCTTGCAATAATTACGACTTAATGTCTATTATTGATATTGCCACATTATCTGGATCTGGCACTGCTGAAGGTAGCGATATTTGGGGTTGGACAGACCCAACAACCAATAAAGAGTATGCGCTTGTAGCGATGACTAATGGAACCGCTTTTGTGGATATTAGCGATCCTGTGAATCCAATTTTTTTAGGAAGATTAAACACAAATACATCAAATAATGCTTGGAGAGATGTTAAAGTGTATAATAACCATGCTTTTATTGTAGGAGATAATGTTGGCGCACATGGTATGCAAGTTTTTGATTTAACTAGATTGCGAAATGTTACTTCTCCTCCTCAAATTTTTACTGCTGATACTGTGTACACAGGAGTCAATAGTTGTCATAATATTGTTATTAATGAAAGTTCAAGTTATGCTTATTTAGTTGGTTGTAACACCTTTAGTGGTGGGCCTACTTTTGTTGATATTTCTGATCCTAAAAATCCAGTTGCTGCTGGTGGTTATTCTGCTGAAGGTTACACTCATGATGCTCAAGTAATTACCTATAACGGACCTGATGCTGCTCATATTGGAAAAGAAATCTTAATTGCGAGTAATGGAAATAATGGTGGGTCTAATGATGTTATGATTCTGGATGTTACCAATAAATCTAACCCTCAATTTATTTCTAAAATTTCGTATCCGAATGCAGAATACACTCACCAAGGGTGGTTTACTGAAGATCATCGATATTTTATTTTAGGTGATGAGTTAGATGAACAGCGAACAGGGACAAATACAAGAACTATCATTTTTGATCTTTTAGACTTAGACATACCTGTGTTATCTTCGACCTTTACAGCTACACATCAAGCAATAGACCACAATGGATATGTAAAAGGAAATGAATATTTCTTAGCGAATTATCGAGCTGGGATGAGAGTTTTTGACATCTCAAACATTTCTAATACATCGAACCCTATGACCGAAGTTGGTTATTTTGACACGTACACCGTAAACAACAGTGCTGGTTTTAATGGGGTTTGGAGTATTTACCCTTACTTTGCTAGCGGAAATATTATTATTAGTGATATTGAACAAGGGTTATTCATTGTTCGCAAAAGCGGAACATTATCTATTCCTGATCAACAAGTTAATTCTAAAAAAATTACGATTTACCCTAATCCAACTGATAGAGCGCCAATAATTTCTTCTAATACTTCAATTGAATCAATTGAGGTATTTACTATTCTTGGTAAAAAAGTATATCAGAAAGAAAATATTAATCGTACCGATTTCGTTTTACCAATAAATAGTTATGCTAAAGGCATATACCTTCTTAAAATAAACGGAATTATTGGTAAAAAATTAATTATTAAATAAGTTTAAACTAATTCGTGAAACACTATACTTTACTCTTACTATTACTTGCTACTATTGCATGTGGAGAAGCAGACATCAATTTAAACGACAGCTTAAATCCTAGTGCCGGTATTGAAGTTGATTTTGTAAAAACTTTCGGTGGAAATGGAAATGATATAGGAAATTCTGTAATTGCTACCAATGATGGTGGGTATGCTATCTTAGGATACACTAGCAGTACTGATGGAGATATTACTTCAAAAACCACTGACGACGCAGACTTTATGTTATTAAAGTATGATAGTCAAGATGAATTACAATGGAGTAAATTATATGGTGGATCGAATGACGACAGAGGTAATCAAATTTTAGCAACTTCTGATAGTGGATTTATAGTTTTTGGGTTTAGCAATAGTAGCGATAATGATGTTACTGAAAATAATGGAAATTCAGATTTTTGGGTTTCTAAATTAGATGCTTCAGGAACTATCCAATGGGAAAAATCATTTGGTTTTTCGGGAAGAGATTATGGAACCTCACTTACCTTAACTTCTGATGGTGGCTTTTTATTGTTAGGTGAATTAGACGTTACCGCATCGGGTGGACAAGGAAATTCACCAGCCGCTAGGCAACACGCTGGTGGTGATTTTTGGGCCATCAAAATAGATGCTAACGGTACCAAAGAATGGAGTAAGTATTATGGAGGAACTTTTTCTGATACTCCTCAAGGTGTAGTACAATTAGATGATGGTAGTTATATAATCTCTGGGTTTTCGGACAGTAGTGATGTTGATATTACTGACAATAAAGGTTCTTATGACTTTTGGGTAATCAAAATTAATAGTACAGGATCATTAATTTGGAGGAAAAATTTTGGAGGTACTGAAATTGACGAATCGTATGACATCAAAAAAACCACAGATGGTAATATAATAATTGTTGGAGATACTAGAAGTTCTGATGTCGATGTATCTAGAAACAATGGAGGGGCTGATTTGTGGGTTATTAAAATTACTCCTGATGGAGATTTAATTTGGCAGAAGAATTTTGGGGGAAGTAATTTTGATGCTGGAAGAGCTATAAAAAACACATCAGATGGTGGTTTTATTATCTGCGGTAGCTCAAGAAGTTCTGATAGAGATTTTATCAATAAAGGACAAAATGATGCTTGGGTTATAAAAATATCTACCACTGGTTCTACCGAATGGCAACAATTTGTTGGTGGAACAGACATCGATATTTTGTATGATGTGGTTGAAATTAACAATGGAGCTTTTATCGCAGTTGGAGAATCTACAAGTAACAATGAAGACATTAAAGAAAACAAAGGGTTTTCTGATGTATTAATTATTAAAATTCAGTAATGATAAAAAAACTAGTATATATTTTAATGCTTGCTGTAACTATCTGGTCTTGTTCTAGTGATAGTGACGAAACGCTTCAAAATAAAAAAATCACTATAAATTTTATACATGAATGGGACGGAACGCTTGTTACCAAAGATGATTTTAATGATATTAAATTCAAAAATGAAAACGGAGACTCATTAAGTATTGAAAAGTATCGATATGTTCTATCTGATATCAAATTAGTAGATCCTTCTGGTTTTGAAACTCCTTTAAAAGACTACTTATTCATTGATTTAGGCGAAGAACAAAATTTATCATACAGTCTTGAAGAGTTAATTTTAGATAGAACTTACACATTAAGGTTCACTTTTGGATTTACAGATGAAAAAAACCAAGATGGTGTTTACTTAGATTTAAACACTGCTAGTTTTAATGTTTCACCTGGACTTGGAGGTGGTTACCACTATATGCAATTTGATGGTAAATTCAAAACTGAAACTACCACCACACCTACTGGATTTAATTATCATGTAATTCGTGCTGTTGATAATACAGATCCTAATAATTTAGTCTTTCAAGACACTTCTTTTACAGTAAACTTAGCAGATATTTGGTTAAAAAACACTACCGAAACTATTAATGTTAAGGTAAATATTGCTGAATGGTTTAAAAATCCTAATACATGGAAATTAGACGAATTACATCAAATGCTAATGCCTAATTTTGATGCTCAGGTTTTAATGAATGGCAATGGAAAATCAGTTTTTAGTTTGTAAATGAAAAATGCGTGGATATATAGTTTTCTAATTTTTATTTTGATTTCATGTTCTTCTGAAGAAGCTGTTGAACTTGGAGTTGACAATGGTTATACACCAGTACAAATAGAATTAGAAATTCCACAATTATTTAAAGACAAACTTTTAGCCCCAAATATTCCAACAAGCAATCCTCAAACACAAGAAGGAATCCAGTTAGGAAAAAAGCTATTTTTCGACCCTATTCTTTCTTCAGATAAAACTATTTCTTGCGCAACTTGTCATGACCCACAAAAAGCATTTACCGATAATCTACAATTTAGCAAAGGTGTAAATGATGGGATAGGCACTCGAAATTCAATGCCTCTTTTTAATTTAGCGTGGAATTTTGATGATAGATTTACTTGGGATGGAAAACAACTAAGTATAGAAAGACAAGCTTTTGAACCAGTTACCAATCATGTGGAAATGAATAATGATTGGAAAGAAGTAGCAAACCGTCTTAAAAATCATACTGATTACCCAGAATTATTTAAAAAAGCTTTTGGTGATACTCCAATAGATTCTAATTTGGTTGTAAAAGCACTAGCTCAATTTGAAAGAACACTGATTTCTGGAAATTCAAAATTTGATAAATTCTTAAGAGGAGAAACGACATTAACTTCTGAGGAACAAAATGGTTTTGATGTTTTTATGGATGAAAGCAGAGGTGATTGTTTTCATTGTCATGGAAGTAATAACAATCCACTTTGGACAGACAATAAATTCCATAATAACGGTTTAGATGCAACTTTTACCGATTTAGGTTTAGGTGCCGTAACCGGAGATGCAAATGATAATGGAAAGTTTAAAACACCTTCTTTACGAAATTTAGCGTTCACTGCCCCATTCATGCACGACGGTCGTTTTGCAACTATAGAAGAAGTAATTAATCATTATTCAGAAGGATTAAAAAACTCTTCTACAATAGATCCTCTAATGAAAAAAGTAAATCAAGGCGGTGTTCAATTAACCGATCTAGATAAGGCTGATTTGAAAGCTTTTTTATTGACTCTTACCGATTCTGATTTCACAAATAATCCTGCTTTTCAACTACCATAAGTTTTTTTGATTACCATATTATTTTAAACACTCAACAAAACATGGCAGAATGATTGTTATGTCGTATATTTGCAGTCCAATTTAGATTTAATCTAGTTATATGATAAAAGTTTCAGACACAGCTAAAAAGAAAGTTGTTGAGTTAATGACTGATGACGGCTTTGATGCTACGAAAGATTTTGTTCGTGTTGGCGTAAAAAGTGGTGGTTGTTCAGGACTTTCTTACGATTTACATTTTGACAATTCACAAACAGAAACTGACAAGATTTTTGAAGACAATGGTGTAAAAATTATTGTTGACAAGAAAAGTTTCTTGTATTTGGTTGGAACTACACTGGAATATTCTGGTGGTTTAAATGGTAAAGGTTTTGTATTCAACAATCCAAATGCCAACAGAACATGTGGATGTGGAGAAAGTTTTTCTCTGTAATTACTATCATTAACCGAAAACAGCTTCAATGAGCAAATATACTGAAGACGATTTAAGAGAAGAGTTAAAAACCAAAGAATACGAGTACGGTTTTTATACTGATATTGAAAGTGAAAAATTTCCGAAAGGATTAAATGAAGACATCGTTCGTGCTATTTCAAAAAAGAAAAACGAACCAGAATGGATGACAGAATGGAGGTTAGAAGCTTTTAGAGTTTGGCAGCAAATGGAAGAACCAGAATGGGCTAACGTTACGTATGCTAAACCTAACTTTCAAGATATTTCTTACTATTCTGCTCCAAAAAAGAAGCCTAAATTAAATAGTTTAGATGAAGTTGACCCAGAGATGTTAGCTACATTTGAAAAATTAGGAATTTCTTTAGAGGAACAAAAAAGACTAGCTAATGTTGCTGTAGATATTGTAATGGATTCTGTTTCTGTTGCTACTACATTTAAAGAAACCTTAGCTGAAAAAGGGATTATTTTCATGCCTATTTCTGAGGCAATCCAAGAATATCCAGAATTAGTAAAGAAATATATTGGTTCTGTAGTTCCTACAACAGATAACTTCTATGCAGCATTAAATTCTGCTGTTTTTTCTGACGGATCTTTCTGTTACATACCTAAAGGAGTTCGTTGTCCTATGGAATTATCTACTTACTTCAGAATTAATGAAGGAGGAACTGGACAATTTGAAAGAACTTTAGTAATTGCCGATGAAGGTAGTTATGTTTCTTACTTAGAAGGATGTACAGCACCGCAACGTGATGAAAATCAATTACACGCAGCAGTTGTAGAGTTAATCGCTTTAGATGACGCTGAAATAAAATACTCAACCGTACAAAACTGGTTCCCAGGAGATTCAAAAGGAAAAGGTGGTGTGTTTAACTTCGTTACTAAACGTGGTATATGTGAAACCAATGCAAAAATCTCTTGGACTCAAGTAGAAACTGGTTCTGCTGTAACATGGAAATATCCGAGTTGTATCCTTAAAGGAAATAATTCTGTTGGAGAATTTTACTCGATTGCTGTAACTAATAATTTCCAACAAGCAGATACTGGAACTAAAATGATTCACTTAGGGAAAAACACTAAGTCTACCATTATTTCAAAAGGTATTTCCGCTGGTAAATCACAAAACAGTTACCGTGGTTTAGTGCAAATTGGTTCAAGAGCAGAAAATGCTCGTAACTTCTCTCAATGTGATAGTTTATTGATGGGTAATGAATGTGGAGCACACACGTTCCCTTACATTGAAACAAAAAACAAATCTGCACAAGTAGAGCATGAAGCTACTACAAGTAAAATTGGAGAAGACCAATTATTCTACTGTAACCAAAGAGGTATTGATACTGAAAAAGCTATAGCATTAATCGTTAATGGTTTTAGTAAAGAAGTATTAAACAAATTACCAATGGAGTTTGCGGTTGAAGCACAAAAATTACTAGAAATTTCCTTAGAAGGAAGTGTCGGATAATTTTTTAGTTCAAAGACTAAAGTCTAAAGATATAAAGTTTAAACAATGCTAATGTTTAAACTTAAGTTGAAAAAGAGAAAAAACTAAAATGAAAAAGAAATGGAAAGGTATAAATCTTTTGAAAACCTTGAAGGTTGGAAAAAAGCTAGAGAATTTAATAAATCAATTTATCTAGCAACTAACTCTTCAAGTTTTGATAACGATTTTGACTTAAAACGACAGTTAAGAAGAGCCTCGGTTTCTATAAGCTCAAATATTGCCGAAGGTTTTGAGAGAAATACGGATAAAGAATTTATTCATTTTTTATATGTAGCGAAGGCATCAGCAGGTGAAGTTAGATCGCAATTATATTTAAGTCATGATTTAAATTATTTATCAAATGAAAGTTTTAGTGATTTGAAATTTAAAATCATTGAAGTTTCGAAAATAATAAGTGGATTAATAAAATATTTAAAAAAGTAAATTTAGACTATTCGTTATACTTTTAACTTTAGTCTTAAGACTTTAAACTAAGTTTATAATGTTAAAGATTCAAAACTTACACGCAGCAATAGAAGAAAAATCAATCTTAAAAGGATTGAATTTAGAGGTTAAAGCAGGAGAAGTGCACGCAATTATGGGACCAAACGGAGCTGGAAAAAGTACGATGGCTTCTGTAATAGCAGGTAAAGAAGAATACGAAGTTACTTCAGGTTCTATTGAGTTAGACGGAGAAGATATAAGTGAGTTAGCTCCAGAAGAAAGAGCACAGGCTGGTGTGTTTTTATCATTCCAGTATCCTGTAGAAATTCCTGGTGTTACTGTTACTAACTTTATCAAAACGGCTATCAATGAATCTCGTAAAGCACAAGGTTTAGAAGAGATGCCTGCTAAAGAAATGTTACAAAAAATTCGCGAGAAGTCTGAACTATTAGAAATTGATCGCAAATTTTTATCACGTTCTTTAAATGAAGGATTTTCTGGAGGTGAAAAGAAACGTAATGAGATCTTTCAAATGGCAATGTTAGAACCAAAATTAGCCATCTTAGACGAAACTGATTCTGGTTTAGATATTGATGCTCTTAGAATTGTTGCTAACGGTGTAAACAAATTAAAATCGGAAGACAACGCTGTTATAGTTATTACACACTACCAACGTTTATTAGATTATATCGTTCCAGATTATGTACATGTTTTACACGATGGAAAAATCGTAAAAACTGGTGATGCTTCTTTAGCTCTTGAATTAGAAGCTAAGGGTTATGACTGGATTAAAAACGAATTAGTATAAACTACCATAAGATTATCGTTCCCATAAAAGCGGGAATCTCATTAAAGTTAGCGGTTTCAACAAACAAAATTTCGTGTTCAACACGAAATGACAGACGAGAAAAGAATGGAGGAATTAAAAGATAAATTATTATCATCATATTTAGCTTTTGAAAATGGCAAAGACATCAATAGTGATGTTCATGATATTCGATCAAAAGCACTACAAAATTTTGAAAAGTTAGGTTTTCCAACTAAAAAGTTAGAAGCTTGGAAATACACTTCTTTAAATTCAATTTTAAAAGAAGATTATAGTATTTTTCCTAAAGCTGAAACAGCAGTTGAATTAGCAGATGTAAAGAAATATTTCATTCATGATATTGATACGTATAAAGTTGTATTTATAGATGGTAAATACAGTTCTTTTTTATCAAACACTACCCATGATAATATGGATATTTGTTTATTATCATCTGCACTTACAAAACCTAAATACAAGGCTATTATTGAAAATTTTTTCAATAAAACTGCTAAACAAGATAATTTAACTTCTTTAAATACAGCTTTTGCTAACGAAGGAGCCTACATCTTTATCCCTCAAAATGTTGAAGTAGAGAAGCCAATTCAGATTATCAATTTTACTACAGGTGCTGAAAATGCAACAATGATTCAGCCTCGTAACTTAATTGTTGCTGAAAGAAATTCTCATGTTCAAATTATCGAACGTCATCAAAGTTTAACTGACAATGCTATTTTAACAAACGCAGTTACTGAAATCTTTGTTGATACTCATGCCTCTGTTGATTATTACAAAATACAAAACGATAATACTAATGCTTCATTAGTTGACAATACGTTCATTGAACAACAAAAAGAAAGTACTTGTTCTGTTCACACGTTTTCTTTTGGAGGAAATATTACCCGAAATAACTTAAACTTCTTTCAGAAAGGAGAACATATCAATTCTATCCTTAAAGGAGTTACTATTATTGAAGGAAGACAACACGTAGATCATCATACATTAGTGCATCATATTGAGCCAAACTGTGAAAGTCACCAAGATTATAAGGGTATTTTTGGAGATCGTTCTACTGGAGTTTTTAATGGTAAAGTAATTGTTGAAAAGGAAGCTCAAAAAACAAATGCTTATCAACAAAACAACAATGTATTAATTAGCGATAAGGCAACTATTAATGCTAAACCTCAGTTAGAGATTTTTGCTGACGATGTAAAATGTTCTCACGGATGCACGATTGGTCAATTAGATCAACAAGCTTTATTTTACATGCAACAAAGAGGTATTCCTAAGAAAGAAGCAAATGCGTTATTAATGTATGCTTTTGCTAATACAGTTTTAGAGAGCGTTAAAATACCTGAAGTAAAACAACGAATCACCAATTTAATTGCCGAAAAGTTAGGCGTCAATATTGGTTTTGAATTATAAAATTTATTATTTCAATTATATTGAAAAAATGTAAAAGCCCTCTTAAAAATAAGAGGGCTTTTCTAATTAATTCATTTAACTATTTAAATGATACAACTAAAATTATTCTATGATAAATCGCTTACTAGTGTTTGTAAATTTGTTTTCAATTTTTAATATATAAACACCAGAATTGAACTGATCTATACTAATAGTTCTTGAATCATTTACATTTCCTTTTTTAACAATTTGACCTAACATATTTATTACCGAGTAATTCGCACTTTCTAAACTTTTATTTGGACCTACTAACTTTAATAAAGTTCCTTTTTTAATAGGGTTAGGAGCCACTTGAATACTAGTTAACATATCTTCATCCTCATCACCCATAATATCTACTCTTGTATCAAAAACTTCAGCAACACTTACGTTAGCACTTTCACAAGAACCTTCATATATTCTTACGTTAGAGAATGTTGAATTGTTTCCAGAACCAGCATCATTATCATTAATAAAAACTAACCTATCCATACTTCCTGTATAAGAACTACCTACAGGAATTGTATACTTAATGGTTCCACTTGTGTAATTGTCGTAGTTAGTAATTCCATAATTTTGAGTACCATGTACCTTGAAACATCTTGCTGCCGTTAAAGTATTATCATTCTCAAATGCAACTCCATGGATTTCACCCTGAGAAGTACTACTAAATTCAAACTCTATAACTGTATTAGCCGTAACTGTATAATTCATTGGTATATATTTCCAAGTATTATTTGTTAACGTTAACGAATTTCCTCCGCTTCCTACAGAGAAATTACCAGATGCATCTTGATTTGAAAAAGAAGTTATAGTGAAGTCATTAAAATTAAGCGTAGGACATGTAGGATTTGGATTTCCTCCACCAGAAGTTAATGACAAATTATCTATAGCAATATCACTAGACCAGCTAGTTCCTGTAGTTCCCACAAAACGTAGTCTAACCTGACTTTGTCCTAAATAAGCACTTAAATTTACTGTTACTACATTCCACTGATTACCTTTATTTCCAGAGTCACTCCATAAACTTGTCCAAGTTGTTCCATTTGTAGAAGCCTCTAAACTTAATGAACCAACAGATGTTCCATACATATGATTACTAAAAGAGAATGAAGCTGAAGACAAACCTGATAAATCAAAACATGGACTTTGTAAAATTGCCGTTGCATTAGAACCAATTTGTCCTGTACTTCCATTTGTAGAAGCTTCTAAAAACATATAGAAAGAACCATTTGCTCCTGAGCTTGGTCCAGTTCCAGAAGAAGGAGTTCCCGAAGCATCTCTTACCCAGTTTCCATCATCTCCTGTAACTTGTGTCCATCCATCATTTGATTCAAAACTTTCACTATAAGGAAAAGAAGTAACTGTTGAAGTACAACTTGGATCTGGATCCGGATCTGGATTTCCTCCCCCATTTCCATCAACACCATTTGCTGGCATATCGTTACCAATAGAGGCAATTAAATCATCACTTCTACCATAAGAACCATTAGGACATTGCCCTGTATTGTGAATTGCTAATACTAAATTAGAATTATAATCAATAACAGGAGAACCTGAACTTCCACCTTCTGTGTCTGCAAAATAATTTATTGTTTTACCTGGCGCGTTTGCTGTACCACAATTTCCAACACAGTTTACAGAAGAAAATCCACTATCAGTATTTACTGATATTTCCTTTCTTCTACCTCCTGGATGTTGTGGAATATAAATTCTATCTCCCGATGAAGCAACTGTAGAGCTTAAACTTAAATATCCATACGTACCGGTTGGATTCGTTGGTAATTTTACTAAAGTATAATCTAAACTTGAATTCGTTTTGATAAAAGTAGATGATGAAGCTACCGTTTGAGAAGTTGCTGAAGTAGAACCTGTACAACTAGCATATTGATAATTAAAGATAAAATCTGTGTTTTGAGCATCTGAAGAAGAACCAATACAATGATTATTCGTCATTAAGTGACCTTCGCTTCCTAACAACCAACCTGTACAGCTAGAGCTACCACCAATAATTAATCTACAAACAGCTTTTGCTTTTTCAAACATATCTGTTCCTTCATAACAAGCAATTCTCTCTTTGTTATCACTTGAACAAATTGATTTCTGTTGTGGATCATTTTTTTCATATTGTTTTACAATTTTCTCCTTTGTAAATCCGTAAGCAACTTTAGAAATTTCAAATCCATTGTAATTACTAGTTGAACCAGTAGCGTATAATTTTACCTCTACTTTATCATCAAAAATTACTTGAGACCAAAAGTTACTAATCATCGTCATTTTATCATCCACTATTTTTCCTTGACCTCCGTAGATGATTTTTTCTCCACTTTTAACTCCAGTAATTTCAACGTAATCATCTGGAGCTAAATCGAAATTCTCAAAATACAACTTAACATAAGTCGAATTTTTTGAGTAGAATTCTTTTTGAAATACTAATTGTGGTTGGTTTGTTTTTTGACTACCGGATTGAGAAAACTGTTGATACTCTTTAGTTACTTTGATGTTTGCATCAAATTCATCTCCGATTTTAAACTTTTTTTGTGCTGTTAAATTGGTGCAACACAAAAACATGATGGCATAGGAAGCCATCTTGAAAAATTGATTTTTCATTTTAGAAGGGTTTTTGGTTAATTAATTGCAACAAATCTATTAATATAACCTAAAAAACACAAGATAAATGTTAAAAAACATAAAATCACTCGGCGTAGTGATAAATACTAGCTTTTAAGTATTTAGCATAAATAAAACCCTCTATTTTGAGGGTTTCAATTCAATTTTATATCTTTTTATAGTCCGAATTTATTCTATAATGAATCTTTTACTTTCGTTATAAATTCCATTTTCTAAATGCAATATATAAACTCCTAAATCTAAATTATCCAATGTTATACTATTAGATTCCGGCAACTTACCTTTTTTAACAACTTGCCCAAGAAAATTAAGTATTCTGTAATTTGCATTCTTGTTTTGGGTGAGATATCCATTAATTTGCAGTAAACCTCCTTTTTTAACTGGATTTGGTGCTACTATAAAAGAAGTAACCTCCTCTTCGTTTTCATGTCCTAAAACAGTAGATTCTAAGTTAAAAACTTCTGCAACTTGTACTGTAGGATTTTCACAAGAGCCTTCGTATATTCTTACATTTGAAAATATTGAATTGTTTCCTGAACCAGCATCATTATCGTTAATAAAAACTAAACGACTCATGCTGCCTGTATATGAGTTTCCAACTGGAATTATATAGCTAACTGTTCCGCTAGTATAATTGTCAAAATTTGTAATACCATAACTTTGTGTTCCATGTACTTTAAAATATCTAGAAGATGTTAAACTATTGTCGTTTTCAAATCCTACTCCATGGATTTCTCCTTGTGATGAACTACTAAACTCAAACTCTATAACCGTATTACTAGTAACCGTATAATACATGTCAATAAATTTCCAGGTATTATTTGATAATTCTAAAGTTGAACCATTATTTACAACCGAATAATCTCCTGAAGAATCTTGATCTGCAAAAGATGAAATTGAAAAATCGTTAAAGTTTAATATATCACAATTTGGACTAGGATCTGGATTTGAACTTGGAGTAAACAACATTATATTATCGATTGCCATATCACTTAAATAAGTTCCTCCTGTAGTTCCAACAAAACGAAGTTTAAGCTGAGTTTCCTCCAAATAAGCATCCAAATTAACGGTTACAGAATTCCATTGATTTCCTTGATTTCCCGACATACTCCAAATAGTTGTCCAATTGACTCCATCAATAGTTAATTGTAACTCAAGATTCCCCATTCCAGTTCCATACATGTGATTATCAAATGTAAATACAGCTGAAGTCATTTCAGAAAGATTAAAACAAGGACTTTCTAATATCGCTGTAGCATTGCTTCCAATTTGACCAGTTCCAGAAGTAGAAGCTTCTAAATACATATAATATGTTCCATTAGTAGCAGAGTTTGGGCCAGTGTTTGAAGAAGGAGTGCCAGAAGCATCTCTTAACCAATTTCCTTCATCTGTATCAACTTGTGTCCAACTATCATTTGTCTCAAAACTTTCTGAATAAGGAAAACTATTTACAACAGTATTACAAGATGGTTCTGGATCCGGACCTGGATTATCAGTTGGTGATTGCACCAAAATATTGTCAATAGCCATATCACTTAAATATGTAGAGCCAGTTACACCAACAAATCGGAACTTAACTTGTGTTTCTCCTAAATAGGCATTCAAATCAATTGCTACAGAATTCCATTGATTTCCTTGATCTCCTGATGCATTCCAAATAGCTGTCCAATTAACTCCATCGATAGAAACTTCTGCCGAAAGCGATCCCATTCTACTACCGTACATATGATAGTCAAAAGAAAACTCAGCAGTAGTCATTCCAGAAAGATCAAAACAAGAACTCTCAAGAATAGCGGTAGCGTTACTTCCAATCTGACCTGTTCCAGAAGTTGATGCTTCTAAATACATATAAAAATTACCTTCATTGGAACTTCTTGGTCCCGTACTTGAAGAAGGCGTTCCTGAAGAATTTCGTAACCAATTACCATCATCATTGGTAATTTGCGTCCATCCATCATTTATTTCAAACCCCTCGGAATATGGAAACGTATTTATAACTGAATTACAAATTGGTGTTGGATCTGGATCTGGATCAGGGTCAGGATTTGAACCTCCACCAATTCCATTAGTAGGCATATCCATTCCTATATCAACAATTAATTGATCACATCTTCCATACGAACCATTAGGACATTCACCAGTATTATGTATGGCAATCACTAAATTTGTATTGTAATCTATCACTGGTGAACCTGAACTTCCTCCTTGTGTGTCGGCATTATAGCGAATCGACTTAAGAGGTGCATTAGGTGTAGCACAATCGCCCACACATTCTACCACTGCAAAACCATTATCGGTATCGGAATTTACTGAGATTTCCTTTCTAGCTCCTCTAGGGTGTTGTGGAATATAAATTCGATCTCCTACAGTAGGTTTGTTAGGACTTAAACTTAAATACCCAAAGTCGGTAGTTGGATTATCTTTTAGTTTTACAAGTGTATAGTCAAGGTCTTTATTCGTTTTTACAACTGTACCACCACGATATATTTTTTGTTTTGCTGAAGTGGAACCAGTACAGTTTTCATACTGATAATTAAATATAAAGTCTGTTCCATTAGCGCCAGTATCTGAACTTATACAATGGTTATTCGTCATTAAATGGCCATCACTTCCTAAAAGCCAACCAGTACAAGCTGAAATTCCTCCAACTAACATTCTACATACAGCTTTAGATTTTTCAAACATTTTTGTTCCTTTATAACATGCTATACGTTCTCTGTCATTAGTACCACAAACGGCTCGTTGTTGACTCTCTTCTTGAGCAAAAATTTTATTTATTTTTTCAGGAGAAAAACCATAGGCTACTTTTGAAATAGAAAAACCAGTATGACTGTTCACATTTCCTTTAGAGTATAAAATGACTTCAACGGCTTCTTCAAAAATAGCTCCGGACCAAAAATTGCGTATGGTCTCACCTTTTTCATTTATTACTTTTCCTGCACCTCCATAGATTAATGTCTCATTAGTTTTTTTACCAATAATTTTTACATAATCCTCAGGCGCTAAATCAAAATCTTCAAAAAACAATTTAACATATGCAGCGTTTTTTGAGACAAATTGTTCTTTAAAAACTACATTAAATTGATGATTAAACTTACTTTTTTGATTACGATAAGTACTTCTACTACTTATTTGAGTGTCGAATTCCTCTCCGATTTTTAGAACTTTTTGTCCGTGTAAACTAAAAAATGAAAGGAAAAAAATGGCAAAAACAGCCATTATGAAAAAATTTTTTTTCATGATTTGAAAGGGTTTATGTTTGGTTAATTACTTTTCTAAAAATAGAATTATTATTAACAAAAATCAAAATTATTGTTAATTTATTATTTAATAAATTGATATTTATTTAATTTTTTATATTATTAACAACTATAAAATTCCTGCTTATTAAGCATAAAACTTGTAGTAAACATGTGTCTTTACAACTTTTTTTTTGAACTGCTATGTAATGATTCTTTTTTAACACCGTCCAAATTGGAGTAAAACCCCGAGAGAGGACAAAAACTAAAAAACAATGAAAAAACTATTAATCATTTTACTAACTGTATTTACAAGCACACAAATAGAAGCTCAAACCAATGAAGTGTTTGATGCTTTACTTAAAACATACGTAACTCGCGATGGAAAACTGGATTATAAAGGCTTAAGAAAAAACAAAGCAATTTTAGATATCTATTTAAATCAACTTGAAGAAACAATTCCATTAAAAAATTGGTCTTCAAAAAAAGCAAAAGCATTTTGGATGAATGCCTACAATGCATATTCTATTAAATTAATAATTGATAGCTATCCGCTTAAAAAATTAACCGATATAAAAATTAAAGGTAAAAACGCTTGGAAAATACCTTTTGCTAAAGTTGGTAAAAAAACATATTCATTAGATTATATAGAGCATAAGATCTTAAGAAGATGGCATGATGACCAAAGAATTCATGTGGGAATTAATGCTGGGTCAATTTCAGGACCAAGGTTTCCTAATTATGCTTTTACTGAAGGAAATATAGAAATTAAGCTAGAGAACTTGATGAAAGATTTTATCAACGACTCGAGTAAAAATAAAATTACGCTAACAAAAGTTGAAGTTTCTAAAATTTTTGAGTGGTATCAAGAAGATTTTACTTCTGTAAATTCATTGGTTGATTATATTAACAAATATTCAAACACGAAAGTAAATGATAATGCAGAAGTCTCTTATCTAGTTTATGATTGGACTTTAAACGAAAAACAATAATCCCATTTAACCAAAATAATTCTCTCATATAAAAAAAGCTGTTCTATGTACTTAGGACAGCTTATTTTTTCACAATTGCGTAAATCTTATTGAGTGAAAAACTTATCAACACGAAAACGATTTCGATTCAAACTACTGTAAATTAACCAAATAATAATAGGTAAATTCGGTGAAAATGTAATTCTCCCACCCTTATATTACATTTTTTTCAACCTCATATTAATCAATAACAAACCTATTATTCATGAAAACTTATTTTTCAAGATTAAGTTTCGTGGTTTTACTTATTACCATGTTAACTTACGAAAACGTTTTCTCTCAAAATGATTTTCGAGAAGAAACAATTTACTTTCTACTAACAAGTAGATTTAATGATGGAGACCCAAATAACAATGCATCTACAGAATGGTCTTCCTACAATCCAGACCCAAATATCAATCCAAGTATTACAGATCCTAATGATGTAACATGGAGAGGAGATTTTAAAGGTTTAATTCAAAAGTTAGATTACATAAAAGACATGGGCTTCACTGCCATTTGGATTACACCGATTGTTCATAACAGAAGTCCATTAGATTATCATGGTTATCATGCTTGGGATTTTACCCGAGTAGATCCTAGATTAGAATCACCAGGTGCAACTTTTCAAGATTTAATTAATGAAGTTCATGCTAGAGGAATGAAAATTGTGCTTGATATTGTAACCAATCATGCAGGCCGTTTTGGTATAAAAGATGTTGCAGAAATAAAGTACAACACAGACCCTACTAAACCTTGGGCCGCAATTGATAATCCAAATTGGGAATACGATGGAATTACACCAAATCCAGATGATGGATTACTATGGAGCAGAGCGAACTTAGCTAAAATGCCAGCTCCTTATAATCAAAATTTAGCAGCTTACAATTTCCCTGGAAAAGAAAGTTATATTGACACAAGTGATCCAAATTGGTATCATCATTCAGGTAACGGATTTGCTCAAGGTTTTGATGATATCGAAAACTTACATAATAGAGCGCTTGCAGGTGATACGCCCGATTTGAATACAAGTAGTCCAAAAGTTAGAGAATACTTAGTAAATGCCTATCGCAAATACATCGAAATGGGTGTAGATGCTTTTCGTTGGGATACCTTAAAACATATGAGCAAAGAAGATGTTTTGTATTTCTTTGATGCTTTTAAAGCCATCAATCCGAACCTTTTTATTTTCGGAGAAGTTGCACAAAAACGACACGAACTACATCCTGTTGAAGAAATTAATCCTCATTATTATACTTGGCGCGGCGCGGTAAACAATTCTGCTCCGTTAGATTTAGCTGTAATTGATTTTTACGGAGAAGCAACTTTTCATGGGACTTTTGAGGAAGGACAATCATTTCCAACGGTAAAGGCAGCCGCGCGTTATGATCATTTATATAGCGACCCTTCTACGCTAGTTACTTGGTTAGATAATCATGATTTTGGTCCAAATAACGATTGGAACAGACGTTATGGAGGAAGCGATGAAAACTTAGCCGCTTGTATGAATTTTATGTTCACTTGGCGTGGAATTCCAACAGTATATTACGGAACCGAAATGCGCTTTAAAGCTGGTGAATTCGCAGATATACATAATGCAGCTGGAATTCAAGAATCTATTGACAATACAGGTAGAGCTTATTATGGTGATGTAATGGATCAGGCTCCAAACCATAAAATCTATCAACAGATTAAAAAACTAAACGCTATGAGACGTGCCATTCCTGCTTTACAAAAAGGAAATTGGGAATGGAAAGAAGCGCCTGGAAATGCTGTTTCTTATAAAAGAATTTATGGAAACAGCGAAGTTGTTGTTGGTTTAACAAAAGATGGAGGTGCATCATTTTCAATATCTGGTGTTACTGATGGCGTTTATAGAGATGCTGTAACTGGACGAGAAACTTTTGCTTCTGGAGGTAGAATTAATTTCTCAGTTACTTCTGGTTCGGTTGGAGTTTATGTATTAAACGGTCCTGGACTAATCGGACCTTGTGGTGGTGGATATTTTGAGAATTGTGTTAACGGACCAAGTAAACCAATAGTAAATATCAACTCGAATGCAACGCAATCAGAAAATCCGATACAAGTTTCTTTAGAAGCATTTGGTGGTTCTGGAAGTTTAGAAATTTTCTATACTACAGATAATTCAAATCCAAATCAATCTAGTAACAAATACACAAGTTCATTTACCATAAATAACTCTACTACGATAAAAGCAATTGCATATGATAGTAATGGAATAGCATCAGAAATCGTAACTCAAAACTATACTATCGGACCCATTGAAGGATTACATGTATATTTTAAAAAACCATCCTCTTGGTCGCAAGTAAATGTTCACTATTGGAATGAATCTCCAGATGTGTTACCTACTAGTAATTGGCCAGGACCAGAAATGAGTCAAATTGGAAATACAGATTGGTACGAATATGTCTTTAACGGTGTAACCAGTACCAACTTACTATTTAATGATAATGGGAACGCAAAAACGGATGATTTAACGAGAAATAAAGACGGATGGTTTCAAGATAATCAATGGTTCGATACGGATCCTAGAGACAACACCAATCCAAATCCTGTTGACGGAATAACGATTTATTACAAAGGAAACATTTCGAATCCAAACATCTATTATTGGAATACAAGTCCTGAAACTTCCACAACTTCTTGGCCTGGTGAAAATATGACTGATATCGGAAATGGCTGGTTTTCTTATACATTTAGCAATGTTAATTGCACCAATTTAATATTCAGTAGTAACGGAAATAATCAAACTGATGATTTACAACGATGTGGAGATGGTTGGTATTTCAATGGAACTTGGCATGACTCCAATCCAGAAGAACAACCTACTGGAAACGACTTAAACATCTATTTTAAGTCTGATTCTTATAGTAATCCTGAAATATATTTTTGGAATGTCACACCTTCTAACCTAACCACAACTTGGCCTGGTGAAACTATGACGCTACAAAGTAATGGTTGGTACAAATACACTTTTAGTAATACAGATTGTGCGAATATTATATTCAGTAATAATGGAAGTTCTCAAACTGCTGATTTAAACAGATGTTCTGAAGGTTGGTATTACAACGGAACTTGGTATGATTCCAATCCAGATAATTCACAAGCTAGAAATAGTACAAACACTAGTACTTCTAACTATCCAGATCTCATATCAATTTATCCCAATTCAATTAATGAGAATTCAAAAGTAAGAATTGGTAATTCGAATGGTAAAACAGATTTAAAAATTGAGGTAATAAGTGTTTATGGTACTTCCCAAACTTTAGTAAATACTAAAATCAATTCAGGAATGCATGAATTTAAACTTAATAAAATTCAAAACCAATTAACCAATGGAATCTATTTTGTTCGTATAACTATGAATGGAAAAACCACTGTTAAAAAGATCATTAAAAAGTAAGTAAACAAAACGCCTCTCAAATTGGGAGGCGTTGTTATTTTAAACATGTTGGTCAATTAAAATGGTATTTCCATCAGGATCAAAGAAAACCATACTTGCTGGTCCAGTCGTTGTCTCATCAGCTTCTTTCTCTAACTTGATATGATTTTCCTTTAAATGCTTTTGAATGGCTCTAACATCATCAAATTCTTCTAAAGCATTCGCACTTTCATCCCAACCTGGATTAAACGTTAGAATATTATTTTCAAACATTCCTTGAAATAGTCCAATTAACGAATTACCATTTTTCATAATTAAGTAATTACGTTCCATTTCTCCTGCAAATACAGAAAACCCCAAAGTTTCGTAAAACTCTTTAGATTTTTGTAAACTCTTTACTGCTAAACTTATTGAAAAAGCTCCTAGCTTCATAGATATTACAGTTTGGTTAACTCTTCTAAGTTACCATTTTAAAGCCAAAAAACTATTTTGTTCTGTTTTTTATAATCGCATTCATTAAAAAAAAGTAGGCTGTATTGTACAACACAACACTTAACATAATATAAAACATGGAAGTTCCTGTAATTTTTTTAGAACCAGATAAGGCATCTGAAAGGATAAAAATTGCAATTGATATAAACATTTCTCTATTACCTAGTTTTACTCCTTTGGTTGTTAATAAAGAAAAAGATGTAGATAACAGTAATACCAAACCAATGGTGGTAACTATTGACAAATAGTAAAAAATTGAGTCTGTATAAATTAGATATAAAATCATTCCAAATAATACCGCCGTTATAGAAAATGCAATAAAAAGGATTACCTTATCAATTTTAGTATTGATATCAAAAATCAATTTTAACCAAGAAAATCGTAAACAAATTAAACTACACATTCCTATTAGAGTGTAATCATCTAGAGAAAAGAAAAATCCAGTAAGAACAATAAAAAAAGATAATATCCAAAAGCTTTTAGGAACATCTTTCACTGAAAAGTAGCCATATAAAACAATAGAAGATAGACTAATAAGTCTAGGTATCCATAATACTTCTTTTAAATTGTAAAAAATCATTGAAATATCAACAATACTAAATACAATAAACAGAGTAATAAACAAATGCTTTAAACGCATTGAAAAGGGGTATTATTAGGGTGATGGGTAAATATATAAAAAATCCTACATGATGATATGTAAGATTCTTTTTTAACTTCTTCTTTTATCCTTTTACTCTATACTCTTTTTCTATTTCTATATAGCAAAATTCCCACGATAACTAATAATAATATTGACCAAGAATGCACAAAAACTAATACTATACTTTCCAATAAATTCCATCCAAATGAAAAACCTTTTTTGCTTTTAGACCAAAACGTTTTTTGTTGAATCTTTACTTCTTTATAAGGAATCTCTTCATACAATATTACATTAATAGAACTAAAAGCTACACGGTCTGATAAGTATTTCAACTTACCTTGAGCTGCTTCTATTTCTTCTTGAATGCTTCCTAACTTTTCTTCTGCATATATAATTTCTTCCACTGTTTTTGCCTGTTTACGCAAAACACTTTCATAACGTTCTTTTACTTGTAATTTTGTTTCTAGCCTAGAAGTTACATCAACAAATTGTTCTGTCACGTCTTGCGTATTAATTGTTTCCTGATCAATTATATCAGCATAATTACTGATACTATCTAACAAAACATCAAAATACTCTTTTGGAACTTTAATTTTAAACGTATTCTCTTTCTGATACGAAGTATTCACATACTTTAGATTAGCAATGTATGCATTAAAACCCTCAGTAATTCCTTTAATTCTTTTGGTAGTTTCTTTTACATTTTTGACCTTTAGTTTTAAAGTTCCTGTTTTAATTATTTTTAATTGATTAAACTTTTGACCTGAGTTGATTACTGATTTTTTAGATTCTTTAGATGTTTCTTTACTTGGTAAACCATCGGGAACTTCATAAACTTCCGAGATAGGAATGTTTTCTTTATAAGCTGACGAATTACTACACGATACTATAGTTAAAAATAGTATTGATGCAATTAACTTTCTAAATTCAATTTCCTTTAAATAAACTTTCATAATTTTATGTTTAAGAATTACAGTTACAAACTTATTTTTACACCAAAACATAGGTTTGTAAAACATTTGTAAAAGCTTTGTAAAACGTTTTACAGAAAAAAATTATCAAATTATCTTTGGGAAAAACCGATATTTTTTATTTTGAATTACTTAAAAAAGAGATTGTTACTGCTTTTTTAAAAACTCATAGTGCTCCAAAAACTATTGAAGAATGGAAAGGAGAAGAAATCGTTCTTTTTCAAGAAGATTTATTTGATAAGGTAAAAGGAAAGGTAAGTGAGAAATGGTTTTATACGTATTGTAAAAACTCAATAGACAAATTACCTCGAATTGATATTCTAAATTTATTAAGTAAGTATGTTGGTTATAAAAACTGGAATGATTTTGTAAATCAACATCATCAACCTCTTCCTAAGAAAAGAAGCTATATGAAAATTATAATCTTGATGCTTG
Organism: Tenacibaculum skagerrakense; assembly: GCF_004345825.1. Taxonomy (GTDB): domain Bacteria; phylum Bacteroidota; class Bacteroidia; order Flavobacteriales; family Flavobacteriaceae; genus Polaribacter; species Polaribacter skagerrakensis. The sequence goes on along the minus strand of NZ_SLXM01000007.1, from coordinate 247,634 downwards.
CTGTTGGGTTGGTTGGTTGGAGTTTATTTAAATCCAGAAAAAATGCATACGTTTTTTGTTTTGTTGATCAAATTACTGATGCTCCTATCACAAAAACAAGTTTAGATATTAAAGTGCTTCCGTTAAATGAATCTCCTCTTTATTTTAAAACAGATAATACTGGCTGCTTTCGATATTCTACAACCGAAAAACAACTAACTTTTGTGGTATCGTCTCCCTATCATAAAACAGATACTATAAGACGTTCATTCTCTTCTAATAATAATAATACAGTAAGAATTGCTTCTGATGATTACTCTTTGATGCTTGATTATTATGTAAATAATAATGTTAAAGATTGGAAAGCACACAAAACAAAACTTGAAAACTTAATTGATGCTAACGCTGAAATTTATCGTTTCTATGGAAATAGATTAGGTGTTGAGATATATTCTAAGACAAGTTTTATCCAACTTATTTCAACTCCAGCTAAGAGCTTAGAGCGCATTAAAATATTAGATAAGTCTATTAGAAACGGAAAGATTGTGAAACTTAAATTTATTGTGAAATGAAAAAGTTTATCTACATACTATTGGTTTTACTTATTGCTTCTTGTGCAAATCGACCATCAATGAACAAAGAAATTTCAATTGAAGAAGCTCTTTTTGAAGCTGCCAATTCTGAGGATAACGAAAATACAATCTTAAAAGAGAAATTGACAAGGTATTTTGACTTACTAAAATTAAAAGTAAATCATCCAGATTTTGAAACCGATCTAGTATCACAATTACAAAAGCTATCTCAGAATAAAATTATTGAAATTAAAAACTTAGAAGCTAGTTCTTTAGAAAATATAAAAGTTTCAGACAGCATTCTAGTGTTATCCGATTCTACAGAAAAGATTAAAATAACTTATGATATTATTAATAAAGATAGTGTTATTAAAGACTCGATCTACGCCTATAAAACAACTACTGAAATTACAGTAGATGGTTATTCAATGAAATCATTTGAAATTAAATTTGACAAAGAATAACCTTCTTTAGTTCCTTTTTAGCGTAAATAACTTCTTATAGGTTAAACATCTCCACAGCCATTCTAGAGGTCCAAACTGAAAATATGTTAACCATGCTTTACTTACAATCACTTGAAATATAAATACAGAAATCGCAGCTATAAATGTTTGAGATGGACTCATCATTTCATACAAACCAAAACCAATAGAAGAAAATAAAATCAAACCAATAAAACTCTGCATTATATAATTTGTTAAAGCCATTTTCCCTACATATTTAAGTGGTTTAAATATAGTTTTGACTGATGCATTATACCATAACCAACCAATTATCCACAAATAGAAAAGTCCCATTATTACATCAGAAACAACCATCAGTTTAATAAAAAATTGACGAGCTATAGCAATTTTATATACATCTAACTTTACAATTACATACAAGAATAGAATTCTATAAACATTAGATAACACGGTAACTATTAGTACTGGCTTTTTAATTTTTAAAATAAACACGTCTAACGATTCATATACCTTATTTTTTCCTAAATACATTCCTAGTAAAAACATAGATAATGCTATTGGAGCCAAGAAACCTATCAACATAGGTAAGTTAGAAAAGTACTCCAAAATTCTTAGTTGAATTCCTTCAAGGTAAGTTCCATTAGCAATTATTTGGTTAACACTTTCACCAGTGTACTCTTTAAGAAAGATTCCTGGATCATAACCCAAAAGCATGAATAACTGCTCAAATAAGAAATCATAAAAAGGAAATAGTAAAAAGAAAACTGATAAACCCAGTATTAACCTATTTGATTTAGAAATGAAGAAAACTGTAAGTAAACCTAAAAGCGCATACATATTCAACACATCTCCAGACCAAAGTAATACAATATGCAGAACACCAAATACAAACAAGAAAAACATTCTTCTGAAAAAGAAAGCTTTACTAAGTTTTCCTTTTTCAGATAATTTCATGGCTTGCATGGAAATTCCTAATCCAAATAATAAAGAAAAAATTGGAAAGAATTTAGTGTAAAAAAATAATTGTAGCACCTTTTGAACTGCTATATCTACATTTGAGGTCCACTGCTTTGCAAACTCATCTTGGTTCAAAAACGTGGAATTCATAATCACAATATTTACCACAAAAATTCCTAAAATGGCAAAACCTCTATAGACATCTAATAACTCTATTCTTTTTGAAGTAGTTGTTATGGTTTCGTTATTTGATTTCATTAGTTAAATACTATTGCTATAAAAAAATCCTACACTAACGAGTGTAGGATTTAATCTATTTATCAGTCTTTTGTACATAAAAGACTACATTTCTAACGCTTTCTTAATGTTATTATCCATTAACAATTCAGCTGGATTTTCTAAAGCTTCTTTAACAGCTACTAAGAAACCAACAGATTCTTTACCATCAATAATTCTATGATCGTAAGATAATGCTACGTACATAATTGGACGAATAACCACTTCTCCATTTTCTGCAACAGGACGATTTACAATATTATGCATTCCTAAAATTGCACTTTGAGGAGGGTTGATAATTGGAGTTGATAACATTGACCCAAAAACTCCACCATTGGTAATTGTAAATGTACCTCCAGTCATTTCATCAACAGTAATTTGACCTTCACGAGCTCTAATTGCTAAACGCTTTACTTCGCTTTCAACACCTCTAAACGATAAGTTTTCTGCATTTCTAATTACTGGAACCATTAATCCTTTAGGCCCAGAAACTGCTATTGAAATATCTTGGAAGTCATACGATACCATTTCTTTACCGTCTATCATAGAATTTACAGCAGGATACATTTGTAATGCACGTACACAAGCTAATGTAAAGAAACTCATAAAACCTAAACCAACACCGTGTTTAGCTTTAAATTCTTCTTTATACTCATTACGTAAATCAAAAATCGGCTGCATATTAACCTCGTTAAACGTAGTTAACATAGCAGTTTCATTTTTTACAGAAACTAAACGCTCAGCAACTTTTCTACGTAACATAGAAAGTTTTGTACGCTCAACACCACGAGATCCATTTCCTGGCGTTCCCATAGAAGGAACAGCATTTACAGCATCATCTTTAGTAATTCTACCATCTTTTCCAGTTCCTTTAACATCAGAAGCACTCATTCCTTTTTCAGCTAATACTTTCTTAGCTGCAGGTGAAGCTGTTCCAGTAGCATACGTTTCTTTTGCTGGTTCTGCTTTTGGAGCTTCTTTCTTCTCTTCAGTTTTTGGAGCTTCTTTCTTTTCTCCTCCTTCAGGTTTAGCAGCACTCATATCGATATGACATACTACAGCACCAACTGCAACTGCATCTCCTTCTTCTGCTTTTAAAGTGATAATTCCGCTTTCTTCCGCAGGTAATTCTAACGTAGCTTTGTCAGAATCAACTTCGGCAATTGGTTGGTCTTTTTCTACATAATCACCATCTTCTACTAACCAAGTTGCTATTTCTACCTCTGTAATTGATTCCCCCGGAGAAGGAACTTTCATTTCTAAAACCATCAGTATTAATTTTTATATCTGAAATTTATTCTATTCTTTTTATTTATCAAAAACTTTATCAATAATTGCTTGATGACGCTCTTTAAAACGTGTACTAGATCCCGCAGCAGGAGCAGCTCTATATGCTTCCGAAGCACATTCTAAACGAGCCAATTCAAAACGCTCTAACATGAAAGACCAAGCTCCCATATTCTTAGGTTCTTCCTGAGCCCAAACATAACGTTCAACATTAGGATACCTATCCATAACTGCTTTAATCTTATCATTATGTAACGGGAATAATTGCTCTATTCTAACTAAAGCAACATCGTTTCTTTCTAATTTTTCGCGTTCTGCTAATAAATCATAATAAAATTTACCCGTACAGAATACCATCTTTTTTACTCCAGCTGTATCGATAGTATCATCAATTACTTCTTGGAATGTTCCTTCAGCTAATTCTTCAATGGTACTTACAGCTGCAGGTAAACGCAATAAACTCTTTGGAGTAAAAACCACTAAAGGTTTTCTGAAATCACGCTTCATTTGACGACGCAAAATGTGATACATGTTAGCAGGAGTTGTACAATTCGCAATTGTCCAGTTATCTGTAGAACAAGACTGTAAAAAACGTTCAACTCTAGCAGAAGAATGCTCTGGACCTTGACCTTCATATCCATGAGGCAATAACATAACCAATCCGTTTTGCAACTTCCATTTATCTTCTGCTGAAGAAATATATTGATCGAAAACGATTTGTGCACCGTTAGCAAAATCTCCAAATTGAGCTTCCCAAATAGTAAGCGTATTAGGAGCAGCCATTGCATATCCGTAATCGAAACCTAATACTCCATATTCTGATAAGTGTGAATTATAAATTGTTAATTCACCTTTATTCTTAGGATTTGTATTTAATAAGTTTACGCGTTCTGCAGTAGTTTCATCTCGCATAATTGCATGACGGTGTGAGAAAGTTCCTCTCTCTACATCTTCTCCAGAAATACGAATGTTAAATCCTTCTTCTAATAGTGTACCGTATGCTAAATTCTCTGCCGTACCCCAATCTAACTTATTATCCTCAAACACCATCTTCTCACGTCCTTGTAAAATACGTTCTGCCTTACGGACAAATTTATGTCCTTCTGGTGTTGATGAAATAACTTTAGCAATATCTTTTAATGCTTCCACTGAATAACTTGTATCCACTGGACGCAACATATCTTCTAGTTGCTTTCTTATAAATCCTTCCCAAACATCAGGCATAAAATCCTGAATCTTAGATGTTGTTTTTTTCTTCGACTCAGTAAATTCAACTTCTAGGAAATCTTTAAATTCTTCAGTAATTTGATGTACGTAATCTTTGGTTATTGCTCCTTCTTCTAGTAACTTAGCTACGTAAATTTCTTTAGCATTCTTATGCTTTTTGATAAGTTTATATAGTTCTGGCTGTGTAAATGTTGGTTCATCACCTTCGTTATGACCATATTTACGATATCCTAACAAATCAATAAAAATATCTTTCTTGAATTTAGCTCTATATTCTACAGCAATTTGCATTGCATGACAAACGGCTTCTGCATCATCTGCATTAACATGTAACACAGGAGATAACGTAACTTTAGCTACATCAGTACAATACGTACTAGACCTTGCATCTAGATAGTTAGTTGTAAAACCTACTTGGTTGTTAACTACTACGTGAATTGTTCCTCCTGTTTTATATCCATTCAATTGTGCCATTTGCACTACTTCATACACAATTCCTTGACCTGCAATAGCAGCATCACCATGAACTAATACTGGAAGAATTTTGGCATTATCACCATCGTAATCTAAATCGACTTTAGCTCTTACAATACCTTCAGCAACTGCATCAACAGTTTCTAAGTGAGAAGGGTTTGGAACCAAATTCATTTTCATTGATTGCCCTCCTCTATATGACTTGCTTAGTGTAAGCCCTAAATGGTATTTTACGTCTCCATCAATAGTCTCATCTTCAAAATCTTTTCCTTCAAATTCACTGAATAAATCGCGAACTGGTTTTTTAAAGATATTTACTAATGTATTTAAACGTCCACGGTGTGCCATACCTAATACACACTCTTCAACACCATATTTTTCAGCAGCATCTCTTAATGCTACACTAATTCCAGGAATTAATGTTTCACCTCCTTCTACAGAGAAACGTTTTTGACCAACATACTTAGTTTGTAAAAAACTTTCAAAAGTAGAAGCTTGATTTAACTTTGATAGGATATATTTTTTCTCTTCAAGATTATAACTTGGATGGTTATCGTTTTGGTTTAAACGATTCTGCCACCATTTAATCTCCTCAGGATTTCTAATATACATGTACTCTACCCCAATACTATCACAATAAATAGCCTTAAGGTGTCTAACAATTTCAGATAATGGTTTTGGACCAATACCTAGCATTTGACCTGCATTAAAAACTGTAGACAAATCATCTTCAGATAATCCGAAATTTTCTAAATCAAGTGTTGGTGTGTACTTTCTACGTTCTCTTACTGGATTAGTTTTAGTAAACAAGTGACCTCTAGTACGATATCCGTTAATTAAGTCTAATACTAAAAACTCTTTGCGAACTTCCTCTGGAATTAAAACTTCTTGTTCTTCATCGGTTAACGAAAAATTCTCATTAGCCAAATCGTAACCTTGGAAAAAACTTCTCCAACTTGGTTCTACTGCATCTGGGTTTTTTTGGTATTGTTCATACAGCTCACTTATAAAACCTACATGTGCTGCATTTAAGAACGAAAACTTGTCCATATATACAATTGTACTTTTCTGTATTAAAAATAACGAATACAAAAGTACAACTTTTAGGACAATAGCATTCCTTTTTTAAAATTTTAATTCTTATGATGAAAAATAAAAAAAATCATTTTTTTTAAAAAAAAGTTTGCGCATTAAAAAAACGGTGTTATATTTGCACTCGCAAAACACAAAATGTGTCGCAAACTCCTCCTTAGCTCAGTTGGTTAGAGCATCTGACTGTTAATCAGAGGGTCCTTGGTTCGAGCCCAAGAGGGGGAGCAAAAAAAGTCCAACAATAATTGTTGGACTTTTTTTATTCTTCAATTTTAACAACAGAAAATTATATCATTCACAATTAGACCTGTATAAATTTGATTTATTTGTATATTTGTGATTATGAAGAAAATATTTTACTTACTTATCGGTTTACTGTTTTTAGGTGCTTGTGCTAGTTCTACTTCTGTTGCTAAATCTTCTCAGGATAGTGATAAAATTCAAGTAGAACCAAACGTTTCATCAAACAAGTATTCAAAGAAAAGAAGCAATCATTAAGCTGTTTTTCTTACCTACACCTCAGTAATTCTATATACTTGCAATGCAAGGAAATCTTTTATTGCCTTATTTCAGCACTGAATAAGAGTGTTAAAATTAATTTATACAATTACTTATAATATTCTCCAATTCTAAATCTGAGTTAAGAACTGAATTTATTGGTCCCGCTTTAAAAAACAGAAAGAGGATATTTTACTGAATAAATATTGTCGGATAGTATGTTCTCTATAAAAGAAAAAGAGCTACATCAGAAGTAACATCAAATAAGTTTAAATTTGAATTGTAAATAGAAAACTGAAGTGGATATTCAAAAATCTACACAAGTAATCGGATCATCATTATTCAGCATTAACTGATTACATTCTGCAATCAAATCATTCAAACCATTCTGATCTAATACCTCTTGAGTTGTATAATCGTATTTAGTTACCTGAATAGGAAAATTAAATTCAATCGTATCAACATCCTTGTATTCGACCGATTAAAAATAGTTTCAACTTGAGATAAATCTAACAAAGCATTAAAAGTAGATGACAATTAGTTAGATACGAAACTGATAGTACAATAAATACTAATATGAGAATAAGTATACCAAGAGTAGGTTTGCGTCTATTTTAAAACAAGTTTTTACACTCTATTTTTAAATTTAAAATCAAAAAAACATCGCTATTAAATAGCGATGTTTTTTTATATAAATACTCGAACGATTAATTAAATATTAATGGTTTTTCCTTCTTTAGAATATTCTCTTTTTACACCTTCTAAGATGTACTGTCTTTGAATTTCTTGTTGATTATTCGCCAACGTTTTCAAACACGCATAGTGAATAATATTTACAATATTTGAACCCGTAATGCTAAACTTTTTTGCCAGTTCTTCCACTGTTAAAGAATCCTCAAGCTGTATTCCTTTTGGTAGATTATTTCTCCATAAAACAGCTCGTTCTTCATAACTTGGAGCTTCAAATTCAACTATATTATGAAAACGACGTGTAAAAGCGGCATCAATATTATTTTTAAAATTCGAAGCCAAAATAATCAACCCTGGATGTGCTTCAATTCTTTGCAACAAATAAGAAACTTCTTGGTTTGCATATTTATCATGTGCATCTCTAACATTGGTTCTTTTTCCGAAAATAGAATCTGCCTCATCAAAAAACAAAATCCAATCTTTATTAATAGATTTATCAAAAAGTTTAGAAAGATTTTTTTCTGTTTCTCCAATATATTTAGAAACAACCATAGATAAATCTACTCTGTAAACATCCTTACCAGTATATTTTCCAAGTAAACTTGCTGTCAATGTTTTTCCAGTACCTGGAACTCCACAAAACAATACTCGATATCCTGGTTTAATTTTAGAATGCATTCCCCAATCGTTCAAAAGAATATCATTATACGCTAACCAGTTTTCGATTTCTCTTACTTCAGTTAGTGTTTTTGTATTTAAAACTAAGTCTTCCCAATTTAATTTAGTTGTAATTAAACTAGCTGGAAACTCTTGACTTAATTGAGGTTTTAGTTCTTTACCCGTTAAAAACAGATGAACAAACTCTCTGTTTAAAATTATTTTCCCACTCATAAAAGGTTCTCCATAAGGAACACTTTCTAATTCAAGAATCGAATTTTTAAACAATACACTATTGTGTAACATTCTATCCAACACAAGTGTTCTACTTGTAGTTTCTTTTCCTGCCAAGATGTAAAGTAAGGTTTCACCTGTAGGAATAATTCCTCTATGGTTTTTTCCCTTTACCCCACCAAAACCTGGAAATTCGCCTCCGTTAGGAAAAAAATCGGTAATAATATCTGTATAAAAATTTGGTGAAATGTGTGGAACAAGCGCAATTAATAAAACCAAAATCTCATCATAATCTAACTGATGACTTTTTGCGAATTGTGAAAACTCAGAATCATCATTTACAATGTTGTTGAATATTGGAAATGGAGGTTCTTCGTTTGTAAATTCTTTTTTTAATCGATAAAAAATTAACTCTTTTAAATAAGAAAATTTCTCATCAAAATGTGATGTTTGAATTAAGGCAGATTGTTCTTGTTGTTTCATTTATTTATTACACTAATGGTTCAATAGAAAAAACATCTATTTTAGATTTTAAGAAGTTTCTTGTTCTCTTTAATACAGCAACCCCATTTCTAGAACCAGCTATGTTTGTATTTCCTTCAATAGTTTCTATTACGCCATTATTCACTGACGTTATGATTCCTGTATGTGTCCAATCAAATGAAGACCTTTGAATTAAAAAAATATCACCAGGTTTGATTAATGATGAATCATTACGTAATGCAGTATAACGTGTTAAAATTCCTTTATTTAACCCTGTTGTTCCAACAGTATCGCAACTATACGTTTGTGGCATTAGGTTTCTAAAATTTTTATCTAAAGCACTAGCTGCCTGATCTATAATAGCTTGCACAAACCCCATACACCAATACCATGGAGAACCATCATTTCCATCCATATAAGATCGTACCCAAGGCCCGCTATTAGATTGACCATCGATAATTAGTTCATAAGGATGATTTCTCAAATGATTCTCAGCCGCTTCTATAACTAAGTCTCTTAAATTAGTTGCAGTTAAAGGTTTGTCAAAAGCATCTTTAAGATTTGCACAAAGCACATCAAAAGTTTCTTGTGTTACAATACCGTTTTCAAACAATCCTTTTTCTTTTTGAAAGTTCTTAACTGCTTTTTCTGTTGCTGGGCCAAAATCTCCATCCACATCAGTTGCTGTACCACTATGTGGGTTTTGAATACTATATAATGTTAACCAAGATTGGATTTTTCGAGTGTCTTTTCGATTATTATGATCTCCATTTCTTCTTTGGGTGTCTTTAATCACCAATTCTTTCTGATACCAGTTTTTTTTCATTTGTAGTGGTTTTTATTTTTTTGGGAAATTAAATTTAACGAATAAGCTTGTATAACAATCAGGATATTTATGGTTATTAAAAGGGTGAAATGACTGAATTTATTTGTTTATTAATTATTAAGCTGACTCTGTTGTTTCTCCTTCATTTACTTCAGTACTTTCAAAATTATCTTTCAATGCTTCAAATCCAGGATCTGCTCCAATACTAATTTTTTTAGTTTTCTTTTCATTTGAGCCCTGTTCTGTTACCGTTCTTGTTGTTCTATCTTCCGTGGCTTCTCTATCACTCATATTAAAATCTGATGTTAAAGATTCTGACTCATAATCTACTTTTGTAAATTGAGCAGGCAAATTTTCAAGATCCTTAGTAATAGCGCTTTGTAAGCTTCTAATTAATTTATTTTCAGCTGTAGCGATTAATTCTTCAGAAGCTCCAGATTCATCAATTACTTGTTGACTATCTCCTTCAAATTGCTGGTCTAAAATATTTCTTAAATCAGTTTTAGTGTGGTCATCATCAGTAAGTTCAGCCGTTACTTTCATATTATAATTTTGATCGCTTTGCCTAAAGAATGAAGCAATTGTATTTTCCACATTTGCCATGTCTTCTGTATTATAATCAGGTGAAGAAGGATGTATATTTAAGGCTGCATTTTTTCCAGATCCACCAAATTGATCACCAATAATGTGGGCGTTATGAAAACCATGACTAGCGCTATCCCAAGCCCCTCTTCCTGCTCCTTTTGCCTTGTTAGACAAGTTTTCTCCTTCAACTACTCTTCTTTCTTTTTTATTGCTAACACCTTGAACTGCTTCCTCAAAAGAAATTTGTATTGTAAAGTTTGCTGTATCAGAACCATCTGAACTCAACGTTTCATAAGTAGCTGTATAAATTCCGTTTTGTTGTCTTATTTTAATCTGTTGTGGTATAAAATTTTTATGCGTTGGTTTATACGATCTTTCCGAGCCTTCTTTTAAGAAACCTACTTCTGCCTCATTACTACCATCCTCATTTCGTTTTACCACATAAACACTAGGATATGTATCTGCAAAACCACTTCCTCTTGCAATTGTAAATTCATCTCCCTCTTGTCTTAATACGTATACTTTTTTACCATCATCTTTATTAATGTCTTTATCAAAATCATCTAAGAATCTCTTCAAGAATTCACCATTCTTCTTTGTTGTTTTTTGATTAATCCATTTTTCAAAAAACGGAGAATTGCTAGCCTCTTCATTTTCTTCTTTAGTAACATCAGACTCTTCTGTTACAGGTGGACTTGCTGTATAGATATAATCCCAACTATCATCTCCGTCTGTAATTCTTACTGATGTAAATACATCAAACTCATTGTTAATTTCTCTAGCTACATCTTCTGCGTCACTTCTATTAATTTTCCCATCTTCGGCGCGTTGCACTTCTTTTTCATGAAGAGCTCTCAAACCTTCGTCTATTAAACGTTGTTTTTCTGCGGCACTAATTAATGGGATTTCTAATAGATGTCTACCATTATCTTGCTCTCCATGCTGAACAAAAATTGCTACACGTTCTGCTTCTTCATTTCTAGTGTCAATTCTTCGAATTCCATATCTGCGCTTTACTATGTTAATTTTATCCTCAACATCTCCGATAGTTGGTTTTGGATTGGCATTTTCCATTTGTGAAAGCTCATCTAAAGCTCTCATGTACTTTTGCTCATCAGGAAGGTTTTGTAAATCTTCTTCTCTCCTTCCAGGAGGCAATCCTTCTCCTTCACCTGTAATTTCTGGATTTTCATTTTGATCTCCAGGCGCGTTTTCTCCTTGCCATTCTCCTGCTGGATTGGATTCACTATCTCCCATACTTCTTGGAGGTGGATCCGCCATTACATCGGCAGTAAACTTATCTGGATCAAATTCTACTGGTGAGAATGTTAGTTCTGGCGGCTCTTCTCCTCCAACTAACCAATCAACATCTGCTCCAATTCCTAAACTATCTCCAATTGGATATTGTACTTCTCCTAATGGGAATTCTTCTCTTCCGTCTGGAGCTGGCGACCACCAAGGACTATCTAACTCATAAAATAAAGCTCCTGAAAGCTGTAAAAACAATTGTGCCGCAGCTTCAAAATGTCCTTTTAATCGAGACTCTCCAACTTTTCCTCCTTCAGGAGATTGCTCTTCTTTATATTCAAATGTTGGTGTAGCTTCTGCATACGCTCTTAAACCAGCAGCTGCTGTAACATTTACACCCGCTTTCACATCGTGCCCAATTATGGTAACTCCAACTCCTGCTTCAGCCTCTAAACCTAGAACGGCAAACGCGTTAATTCCTAAAGTACCCGTAATACTAAACTCTTGTAATACATTTGGATCAGTAGAATACGTTCCTGTAAACCCAACGTTTTTAAGCACTAACGGGCCAAAACCTGCATTAGCAAACATCCCAATACTTGCAAATAAGAATACTTGTCCAACCAAAGGAATTCCGTATCCTGCTCTGATTTCTACTTGAAAGATATCAACCTTTTTACCGCGTTGCTCCATCAATTCGATTTCATCAGGAACAATGATTTCACCTACAATGGTTACATGACCTTCATTATCGATTCCTATTTTAGCAGTTCCTTCTAACCAAGGAGTAATTGAAGCCGTAACTTCTCCCCAACCTGCCAAAACTTGATTGCCTTTTGTTTTAGGAACTGCAGTTTGCTCCTGAGCTGGCGCATCTGCCTCTTGTTCCATAGACTCAACACCTAAAGCAGCATGCATCATTTGAGTTGATCTTGCCGCATCGGTAACTAAAAGTGTAATTTCACCAGAGAATTTATCTGAATTCATTCGTCCTGTACCTTGAATGGTAACAGCTCCGTCATCGTATTCTACATTTAACGATGCGCTTACATTAGCTATATCTGCCGCTATACTTGCTTGACCACTTAACTTTCCGTCTGCACCACGAGCTACATTAAACTCACCCGATGCTAAACCAGCAACATCCACTGTAGAATTTAATTCAAAAGTCATAGTAGAATCTGTAATACCCAAACTTCCCGTAGCTTCAATATATCCATCAATATTTGCGGATAAATTATTCGCTCTAAAGTTTAGTCCTCCACTTTCAAATCGGTTTTCTAATCCTTCCGCAACTTCAATAGGACTTAATCCAAGGAAACTCATTGCTTCTAGATTTTCATTTATCTTATGAATAATTCCTAATACATCCGGAACTACATCTTCTCCAACTCTAACACTTAAAAAACCTGTAGTATTTTGTTCTTCACCAAACCTATTCAATACCAGTACTGGGAAAATTCCTGCATTACGAAGTGGATTTAAAAATTCCATACCTCCTACATCTAAGGAATTATTACTTCTTGTACTAGCAAGTTCAAATTTCTGGCTTTCTCCTTCAGCAGGTCTACCTAATTTTCTAATTTTTATAGTACCCGTAAAACGTTCTCCAATTTTAACGGCAACATCAAAATCTCTAGTACTAGATTCTTGTTCTATATAATTTAGCCAATCATCTGATAGCTGTAATCCATTGGTAATATCTTGAGGTTGTGTTGGTGCAACTAACGTTGTACTTTCTGTTTCTCCTTCTGATTTTTGAACGGTATTTGTTGGAGAAGCTCCTTGTTGAACGGTATGTGTAAGCTCGTGAGCTAATAAATGTTTTCCTGAATCACTTTCAGGATTGTATTTTCCTTCGTTAAAATAAATATCGTTTCCATTGGTAAATGCTTGTGAACCTAACTCTTGATTCATTTGTACGGCATTGTTATCATTATGGACTCTTACTCCACTGAAATCTGCTCCGAAACCAGATTCCATTTCGTTTTGAGTGTTACTTGGTAACGGATTTCCTCCTCCTTTTGAACTGCTTAGATTATTTTCTAAAGACGAATTATTATCTCCTCCCGACATTTGTAATTGCTGAACTTCTTCATCTTCTTTCTCTTGTATGTCTTCGTCTTCTTTTTCTTGAATATCTTCTTCTGCTTGTTGTTGGATTATATCTCCTCCTAAAGAAGTTTCAGTTGATTCTTTTTTAGTTTGTACTTCTTCATCCTCTTTCTGTTGAATTTCCTCTTCTTGCTTTTGTAATATCGATTCTGACTTGAGTTGAACTCCAGGTGTAATTGGATCGACTAAAGGTTTTTGCTGAATCTCATTTTCATTTGATTCTTGCTTTTGAACCTCATCCTCGTTTTTCTTTTGAACTGATGGCGCAAAAAATGAAGATGTTTTATTTTCTTTTCCACCAGCTACAATTTGATCAGCTGCACGATCCGCTTCTACTTCATATTTATCTCCAGGTTTTCCTACATTCAACTTTGGTTGAATGAAAGAATTCTGAGAAGAATGTTTAGCAGCGCTTGGTTTCGTATGTTGGGTTTTTGGTGAAAACATTTTTTATGAATGTTATGAGTGTGTTAATTTGCAATCGATTTAGTAAACCATCGTAACTAAATTATTTTTTTCTTCTTTTAGATATTTTCTATGTTAAAATGAAAAGCATACCTCTCTTCTAAAATTTTAAAATTTGTATTGGGAAATAAATACTTTAAACAGAATAAAATTCTATCCAATTTTTCTTTGAGAATATTATTTTTATTCTTGTTGTGAATTTTCTCACAAAAAAATAACTGCCAATTTGTTATACCCCTTGTAATTAACAATGCCTCTAAATATATTTTTAAGTCTAAATCTAATTTATACACACTTTGAAATTCTATATACCAGAAATTTAATTCTTCATTTATTCTCTTTAATAAAGTTGCCAGTTCGTGAAAAACATCTGGTTGTATATCGAAATAATATGAATTTGATAATATTTTTTTTATACCCTCACTAAGATCGGGGTTGTGTATTATATATTTATTCTCATCAAAATTCAAGCACGCATCCAACTCCCTTAAACTGAAACCTCCAGCTACCTCATAATCAAAAAAATCATCTTCAACAACCCAACTTAATGTTAAAGGATTTGCTGGAAAACAACAAAACTCTTTTACTTCTTCTGAGAGTTTAAAACCATTATCTTCAAAAAAAAGCTCGGCTTCAGAATTTATATACTCATCATCATAATTTTCAAGAAAGTCATTTTGAACATTAGTGACTTTCAGTTTGGGATTATTCAAAGTTTCGTTAATACAATCCTTAAATCTATATATTAAATTATTTTTTTTAATTACCATTCTACATTTTTTGAGTTATTATTTACTGCCGCAATAGTTTGTCTTAGATTATCTTCGGAAGGAGTAGTCATTTTAATTCCATTTCTTTCATAGTATTCTCTCATCCTATCTTCAAAGTCCGAAGCATCTAAAAAGGGTCCATTAGCTCTCTCCACTAAAATATGATCGGCAAATCCTTTACCTATTGATGTTTCTCTTCTAATTTTATCTCTTGGGCTGGTGGAGATATAGATCATTGGAGGGCCACTACTAAAATCTGGTTTATTGATCCATATTTTCTCTTTTATCCTCTCTTTAGAATCTTTTTTCCAATTGTTATTTGTATAAAAATATATTCCTGCTTTCATTGATAAATATTCAACAAAATCGGTATTACTATAAACTGGAGTAGTTGTACTTGCAGGATGATAACTATCTACGGAAACATCAATCCAAATAACATTCGGTCGCTTAGTTGTATCATTCTGTTCTCCGAGTAATTTTATTAATGCTCCTTCAAAAAACCTAACATTAGGTCCCTCATTTATAGTTTGTGGTGCTGGAATTAAGTTAGACTCCTCATTATTCCCTCCTACTTGATGAGTAATCATGTGCATCCTAGACCAATGACCTTTTGCAGGTGATGTAAGGTTATATTTATCAATTAACCCAAATCCATTAGGTAATTTTCTATCTGTCCTTTTTTGGCCTCTTTTACTTGTTTTTGAAGAAAGTAAATCGACTTTAGAGCTTTTGTTTGCTCCATCTGTAGCCTTCCAATCTACATCCTTATTACTAGGTAACTCAAAGTCATCTGGCGCACCGCCAATTTCCATTAATAACTTACTTAGATCGTTAATTTTCCCTGTTATCTCTGTTAATTTTTTATTTGTATTTTTTCCAAAATCTTTACGCTGTAATACTACTATAGTATTAACTAACCTCTGTGCTTCATCAACTTTTTCTAACTTTTGGTTATCGGTTTTAAACTCTTCTCTTTTTTGTCCTAAATACTCTTCTATTTCAGTTCCAGCACTTGCGATCATTAGTTTAGGCCTTTTTTCTGTACCTTTATAAAAAAGCGTATGCTTATTACCATCTTTATCTTTAAACTTTTTCTTAATTCCTAGCCAATCTAACATTTTATTAACCGCCCCTTTAACCTTAACCTTCCCTTTCTTAACTAAGTTCTTAAACGTTTTCTTTGCTTTTAGAATAATTTTATTGATAGCCTTATCAATCTTCTTGCGAACTTTCTTGATAATTTTTTGAATCTTCCCTGTTAAGCCTGTAACTCCTACCAATGCGGCTAAGAAGCTAATTAATACAGGTAATGCTTTTGCTAATGCTGTTTCTATTCCTTTGGCAACAGCTTTTACATTTCCTGCCGCTAAAGCCTTAATACTATTGATAAATGCAGTTACCAACTCAAAAATTTGTGCTGCTCGTTCTACAAAGAACTTCACGATATCAATAATCATCATAGCTGCTTTTACAAAAGCTCCAGCCGGACTTAATAATCCCATAATCCATTTAATTCCAGCTTCAATAACTTTGGTGATTATCATATCTCGAATGGCATCCATAACCATTTCTTTTAAGTTCGTAAACTGGTCTTTAATGTATTCCCATAAACCTGTTACTCCGTCTTTTTTAACGATTTGGAAAACCTCTACAGCTTTTTCCATTCCATTAACCACAGGTTCTCCTAATAATTTAACTGCTTTACTTCTGAAATAATCCCAAGTTAAACCAAGCATTTGCGTAACCAAACTGAAAATTCCTGAAAGACTAAATAGATTATCTGGCATAGTAATACCCACATTACCTAAAGAACCTGTTAACCATTCGATTAATCCTTTAATCATGTGCTGTTTGATATTGCTACCAAAATCAACAAAACCTTGTTTTATACCGCTAATTAAATTACCTAAGAATCCTATTGGATCGGAAATAATCGCTCCGATAGCACTTACAGCAGCAGACAATAAATTCAGTAGTAAGTCTTTTATTTTAAGAATTGTTTTGATAACACCTGCTAAAGCATTAAAGGCAGCTCCTATCCAACCTGCACTTACTTTTTCCTTTATCTCATCAAACTTCTCTTGAAGTACATCAACATTTTCTTTATATGACTGTGCCAAGTCTGA
This sequence comes from Tenacibaculum skagerrakense, assembly GCF_004345825.1. Classification (GTDB taxonomy): domain Bacteria; phylum Bacteroidota; class Bacteroidia; order Flavobacteriales; family Flavobacteriaceae; genus Polaribacter; species Polaribacter skagerrakensis. Next base: position 230,606 of record NZ_SLXM01000007.1, on the reverse strand, counting down.
TGCAAGTTCTTCTTGTTTCTCATAAACACTATCTTCTAAATCAGCATATTGATCATTAAAATCGTTATACGCATCTTCAGCAAGTTTCTTTTGAGAATCATCTAAGCTATCAAACTTTTCTTTTGATTTTTTCTTACCATCTTCAATGGCTTGCAAAGCTCCATTTAAACCATCGGCTATAATTACAGAAATATCATCTAAAACGGTATTCATTTTAGATACGAACTTTCTTTTTTCTGATCTAAATAGTCTGTCAATAGCTTCTGTATCTTCACCAAAAATCCAATCATCAACTACAGTCCAACCATAAATTTCCCCTAAACCATCTTCTACATTTTTCTCAAACGTTTTCTGAGCACTTTCAGCTTCTTCACTGAATTTCTTATCAACATCCTCTGATAATTTCTCTAAACTATCTGTTACTTTTTGTTTAGTTTCATTGTAAATAGCTTCAAACTCAGCATAAATTTTCTCTTGCTCAGTTTTATCGCTCGTTTTATTCGTAGTTTGATTAGTAAGAACTGTATTTTCCGACAACACTTTTGCTGCCTGTATTTGATCTAATCCTTCTTGACTTGTAGTTGCAGCTGTTTTTTGTGCCGCTCCTAACTGAGCTTGTTCTTTTTTTCTATATCTAACAGGAGCTAATTTAGCTTCTTTTTGTGCGTTATTCTTTTCATCTAATGCGCCCGTAAATTTAGGTTCATTTGATTTAGCCAATTGATCTTCCGTTACCTCATTTTCACTCATGTAATCATCAAGAGATTGACTTTCTTTTTCCATCGAAATTTCTTGATTGGTTTTTGGTTTTGGAATTGCTGCCTGAGCATTCAATGGCTTTGGTGGTGCTCCAGGATCTGCTACTGGTAAAGGCTTAGCTTCTAAAGTTGGCTGACCACTGTCTGGAGCAGGTTTATCTGCTTCCTGTTTCATTGGTCCAGCTAGTTTATCACTTTCTGAAGTTACTTGCCCCGATATATTTTCTTTGATTCCTTCAATTGGCTTATCATCTCTAAAGTCTTGAGCTTCATCTGAATTTCTAGGTAATTGATTTTCTAAATCATCAAGGTTTTTTTCAAGTAACTTTTTAAACGATGCTGGTGTAAAAGGCTCTCTTTTCTTTTCTTCCTCAGAAGTAGCTTCCATAGATGTCGCATGAGCCTGTTGATTGTTTTTAGTTGTTTGCGCAGCAGGTGAAGCATGTCCTGCTTCTTGCTGTTCAGTTACCTTAGTGTCCGGATCTGGGTGTTGAGATTTTTCTTCTTTTACTGCTTCAGTTGTTTTTATTTGAGCTTGAAATTCAGGATCATCTTCTGGTTTCGTAGGAGCTTTAGGTGTTTTATTTTCTTTATCTCCTTTTCCTTTCTCTTTTGATTCTTTCTCTTCTTTTTTGTCTTTTTCTTTATCTCCTTCTTTTGCTTCAGGAACTGCAGGCTTCGCATTCGGGTTAGGCATTGCTGTTGCTTCCTTTGTAGCTGGTACAGCATTGCTTATAGCTTCAGATGAACCTCCACCAGCATTGGTAGCTGCTCCATTTACTTTAGAAGTTACCTCTGTTTGAGGATTATCTGAAATTAGCGAATCATTTGCATCTCTTTCTTTTTCTTGTGTAGCTCTTTGTAATTTCTGATTCGGGCTGTTATTTTGTTTAGGCGCAAAAAAAGTAGGTACTTCTTTTTTTAGAGCAGCAAATACTTCACTTGTTGTTTCTTTAGTAGTACCTTTTACAGCAACATCCTCTTTATTTGTATCAGGTTTTTCAGCCTTCATTTTAGGCTGAATAAAAGAATCACTAGGTTTTTGATTCTGAGAACTAGGTTTAGTATGTTGCGCTTTTGATACAAACATCCTTTATTGCTTTTTTATGTTTAATTCGGCAGTAATACCTGCATCAAAATCTTGGATTTTCCCTTCTATTTTTTTCCCTCTGTTGGTTATTTTTCCTGTGAATTTCCCACTAGTTCCTAAATAGGTTGTATAAGGAATGATTACATTAGTTCCATTTACATTTACATTTCCAATTCCTGTGGCTGTAGTTACCCATTCTCCAAACACAAATGAATATTCTGTAAAATTTATTGTTCCAGAATCTTCATGGTTAATTTGATACCTCCCATTAGAATTATTAATATCAACCCATTTCCCAGTTAAATTGTACGTTTTTTTAACCACAGTAAGTGTTTCTGGTTTAACAGTTGGAATTACTTTTACTTCTTTTGCTTTTATATCTTTCGGAAGTTCAGATTTATCTATTATTACTTCCTTTTTTTGTTCCTCTTTTTTATGATCTTTTTTTTGTTCTTTATTTCCTATAATACCAACATTAAATAGTATAGTTATTATACTACCAATGGCAGTAATTAGCCCTGTAATGGCTATTACTGAAGTTGAAAATTTGGTATTTGTTGTGTGTTCCATTTTCTATTTATCTATCTTAGGTATAGGTGGAATTAAACTTTCATCTATTAGAGAAGGGTTCTTTTCTAGTTCTTTTAATGTATTAGGATCTAGGTAGATTCCTTTTGCATGTGCAGCGTAGTTCTGTAATCCGTCTATCATAGAACTTCCATAAAACTCAAAAATCTCGGCAACAGCTTCATTTCCTTCATCATACTCTGAAGTAAAATTTCCTTCGGCTCCTTCGCCCGGATCCATATTATTTACCACATTCCCCTGATCATCTTTAATAGCATCGATTCCATCTAACGCATCTCCATAATGAGTAAATTCGTTAATTAGAACTTGATTTAAACTAATACTAATGGCATTTTTTTGTTCTGCTGTTGCATTTGGATTAGACATAATTTCTTCATATTTCTCAACCAATCGATAATCTAACTTGATAGTATTTCCTTGATTAAAATATTCCCCATGCTGATCAGGGTTTGAAAATTCTACAAGTTCAATAGTAGGTCCATTTCCTTTTTCAAAATCTGTAGTTTCCTTTATTTTTTCTTCAGTTAAAATTCCTACTGAATTTTTTAATAATGCTTGTTTTATTTTATCACTACCTGTTAAATAATCTCCAAAATGACTAGTCATATACTTGTAGAAATATGGAAATGCTGTTTTATATTTTTTGAGTTTATTTTTGTCTTTATCCTCGGTTCCAGGAACTACAGATTTTTTTTGAACCAATTTTTCTATCCCTCCCTTTTGTTGAATGGTATGGGTTAACTCATGAGCTAATAAGTGTTTCCCTTCTTTTGAATTTGGATTATATTGATTTTGATTAAAGTAAATATCATTACCATTCGTAAAAGCTTTAGCTCCAATATCTGAACTCATTTGAGCAGCTTCAAAATCAGTATGAATTCTAACATTCGAAAAGTCAGCACCAAAACCATGCTCCATTTCTTGCTTTGTATTTTGATCTAATCGTTGTCCTCCCGAACCTTTCCTTAATTTTGATTCTATTGATGATGTTTTAGTTACTTTCCCATTAATTGTTTTAGTTTGAACTTCCTCGTCCTCTTTGCTCTGAACCGTTTCCTCTTCTTCCGCCTTCTGAACTTCCTCTTCCTCCTTACTCTGAACAGCCTCCTCTTCTTCTTGTTTCTGAACTTCCTCTTCCGCTTTACTCTGAACAGCCTCCTCTTCTTCCATTTTTTGAACAGGTTGCTCCTCGTCTGCTGTTTCCTTTCTTTGAACTAAAGGAGTAACCTCTGACGCTAACGGTTTTTGTTGTACTTCTTCTTCATTTCCTTTACGTTGTACGGTAGCATCAGAAGACGAATTGTTAACAACCTTGTCTGCCATTTTATCTGCCTCTACCTCGTACTTATCGCCAGCCTTACCCATTTTTAACTTTGGCTGAATAAATGCTCTTTCTTGTTCTTTATTAGTATTCCCTTGTTTATGTTTTTTATCTCTTTTGAACATGATTCACTCAGTTTTTGTTGATTTAGCTTCCTCTCTTTTTGACTTCGTAATGTCTTGTATCAAACCGATAATTTGATGCCATCCATCGGTACCACCTGCAATAACAACTGCAGTTAAAACTGTATCAACAAACTTGAAAACTATTGCTTGAATTGTAAAAGCTTCAGATGGAACTTCCATAAACGTTTCTAAAATTCTAAACCCGGCAATGGCTAATACAATCCCAACACTAAAAGAAGCCAATGTTGTTTTATGAATATTTCCTTCTTTGGTTGCTGTTTTGGAAACAATAAAAACCTCATTAAATCTTTCAGTTAATGCTAGTATTACTGGAAATGACATGAATAGTGTACTGAGCTCAATATCTGATATAGATTTTAAATGAATTAATTCTAAATCGATATTAAAAAGTACTACAGCTGTAATTGCTATAGGAATCAAGTAAGCTAGTTTTGTTTTCATTTTTTAAAAAGCTAATTATAATTTATTATGCTTAGCACACTATTTACCAATCTGTAAATAGTAATGTATTCATCCATGGTAGTTTACACAATCCGTAACTCCATGGTAGTTTGTCTAATAATATATCTTGTGTTCTTCTTTCAATAGTAAGTTGTGGATTGTCCTTAGTTAAATCCAGTTTACCTTGTCGTTGAATAAATTCATTTCGAATTAAATCTGGCGATGAGTTTTTTAATATCTCCCAATTCTGAACTACCGATTTTAGTAAGTTTTCTGTATTCTCTTTCATTTCATCTGAAAGCGTTACATCTCTTTCTATAGTTTGATGGATGGGAACATTACATAAGAACTTTTCAAATATCAAATTACTTTCTAACTGTTTTTCTTGTTTAGTAGCTACATAATGTAATAAGTGTACAGCTTCAGATGGGTTAATAATTTGATTATTTTCATCTAGTAAATTACATGAAGTAAAAAACTGCTTTAGAAAAGGATGGATTAGAATAAGTCCGGCATTATTAATTATATACGATTTCGGTTTATTGAATCCTTTGAATAGTTCTTTTATCGTTTTCAATGGTGTTATAGGTTGTTGCTCATCAGTTTTCAAATCGTTTAGAACTTTAGCATCACTAATTTTCAACTCTTCATTTGAGCTATTATTTGGATGTATTACTATTGCTTGATTTGAACTATCTGTAGTGGTTTCCTGTACTTCTTGGTTTGTTACATTTCCTTTTGATAAAGACGAATTATCTTTACTTTCTTTTTTGTTTATACCTGATTCAGAATCGATTCTATCTTCACTATTTTTATCATTAATGTCATTTTTCTGATTAAGATTTTGACGCTGAAGTTGAATCTGATCTGAAGAATCTGTTTCCTCTATGCTATTAGACTCTTGGATTTGTTTCTCTGAACTTTGAGTGGTTGAAGTTGTTTCTAATTGAGAAGATTCTTGATTTTTAAACAGGTTGTTGTTAGTAGTTAGATTACACTCTAATTTGTTTTCTAATAATTTCTCATCCCCTACTAATTTTTCTTCATTTAAAACTTCGATATGCTGTTCGTTTTCTTGTGTAAACTCTGTTTTTACTTCTCTTGAGTCTTTCAATACTTTTGTAGTAATCTCCGCCTCGATATTATCTTTTATGCTTTCTGAAACAATATCTTTCGTTTCTTTAGTATCAGTTGAAGTAAACTGATTTTCTAACTCCTTTGTTCTTTCTATAAGTTCAATTTCTGAAAACCCACTACTTTCAATTTTAGTTACTATTTCCTTTGGAAGAATCTTACTAATTTCAGAGTGTTTGACAAAAATTTGTTTTAAAAACGTTTGTAAACTTGCTGCTGATTGTTTGCTCTTTTGATGTTTAGCTAATTCAATGATATTCAGCATATACATGATAAAAACCATTAAATCTCCCTGAACAACGTAATGAGCAAGCGCATTCCAAACTTCTTTTCTACTCTCGGAAGTAACAACAGTACTATCAAGCGTTTTAATTTCAGTTAGCAGTTGCTTTAAAAACAATGGTTTTTTTTCAATTCCTATAAACAATATTTGTAACTCATTACTTAAAAACTGATGCAACAATCGAAGTTTTTGTGATGGAGTATCTAGCACTTTTAAAAAACGTGCACTAAAACTTGACGTTTCCGTTATTTCATAAAGATCTTTTTGATCAAAATTAAAGCTCTTTGTATGATTATTCCACCAAGAAAAAGTACCATTTTCTAGAAAAGAAAAGAATGTATCTGTTTTAGAGTTTAAATACGATTTCTCTTCTATTTTAACGTTATGTACTTCTGGTTGGTTAACAATTTTGGTTAAGGTATCAGAGAGTTGCTTTTTTAATTCTCTTCTAGAAGCTTCTGATGTAATTGAAAAATTTTGATTGCTAACATCAATATCCAACGTTAATTCTGGTATTAGTTTTATAGAATCTTCAGAAGAAATAGATTCAAAAAAGGATTCAATAAGAGGAAATATTTCCTCTTTTAAAAAAGTATCAATAGAGTTTTTCAATTCTTCTGCTATCTTTTTAGAATTGGTATTAATGTCTATAGAGACTTTATTAATTATGTGTTCTTGAATCCTCATTTGAATCTTCTCCCAAATTTTTAGCCTACAGTTTCTGTAAGTGTTTTTATTAATTTTAATTGGATAACATCTATAATTATTTGTGAAGTTATTACTTCAGCACATTTTTCTAAGAAACTTAATAGCACTTTACTTTCAGTATCTACATTAATTTGTCGCTCTAAAAACTCTCGTAAGTCTAAATCAATTGCTCCTAAAACTCTTTGAATTTCTAAAGCAATAGTATTATCTCCATCTCCTTTTGTTTCAAGTGTTTCTGGGCTTTGACAATGTAGAATTGAGAAATACAGTTTAATTTGAGCTCGGTAATATTTCTTTAAGATTTCGTTATTTGGTTCTTTTTTAAGTGCCTCAGAAGTATCGTTTATTAGTTGTAAAAATGGTTTTTCGATAGCTGAATTATTAGCTCCAATAGTATAGGCCGGTAAAGCTTTAAATACTCCTTCATACATCTTTTGAGTTCTATCAATTATAGAACCTTCTTTATCAATAGGCTCAGTTAATAATTTTAATTCAGCATCTAAGATATCTCTAACATCATCAGTACAAGTCCTTATGACAATAAAAGGAGTTTCAACAACATCTGAATACGTATTTGTTCCACAATCGCTAACTGTAGTTAAAGAAACTCTAACTGACTCTCCATCATAATTAGATAAATCGACAGTAATGGTTCTTCTCGTAGTTTGAGGATCTCTTTCTTCTCCGTTTATATTCCAGATATATTCGTTACCAATCTCAGAAGTATTGGTTAATGTTAAGATTCTAGTTTCAGCATCAAAACTACTTGTAAAGTTTGCTCTAGATCTTTCTGTAACTTCTATTGTTGCAGAAACAGATGTACCTACTAAGTTTACAGTAACTGAGCCAGCACTCGTTAATCCTGAGTTTGCTCCAACAAATTCCCAAACACCTCTATCTTCGTTAAACGAAATTCCATTACCATCTAACTTCATTCCATCTATTTGAGGACTTATTCCAATGACATGCGCTGTTTTATCTTCTAAACAAAAGATTGCATCAGGTACCTCAATTACGAAATCTGGATACGAAACATTAACTTCAATACTCGCTTCTGAAGAACATCCATTTTTACCTTCAACTCTAACATTAATTTTGAATGTATTTACAGAGCCCGGTTCTATTAGATACTTTGGAGTAAACATTTCTACTTCGCTAGTTTGTCCTTCAGATTCCCATTTGATATTTAATGAACTTGGATCAATTCCATCAGGTAATTGAACAGTAAAGTCTCCTACATAAATTAACTTCTCTTCTTCCCAAACGAAACCTGCTGTTTTTCCTTCTACAATTGATATTTGTTTTACTTCATGAATGATAATTCTAGCATTGGTAGATTGACCATCCTCAAAGAATCGGATAATTCTTTCAAATTCAGTGAATAATGATGAATCAACAACCAATTCACTTCCTTCAATAGACAACCCTGCAATTGGAGCTCCTTCAATAGTAATTTCACCTCCAACATTGGTGAATGAAATTCTTGCGGTTGGTTCTGTTTCCGTATCTAAACAATATGAAGGAATAATTGCTAATTCTGATGGTGTTTCGCTATCAAAAATGATAGTTTCTATAGTAATGGTTTTACTACAAGGTCCTAATGATACCTCTAACGAAGGTGTAATGATATTTAAATCGTTAATTGGCAACGTATAAGTATGTGTAAACTGATTGTTAACCGGAGTTTCTTCAACTTTTACTCCGTTACCTAAAAAGTCGAAGTTATATTTTACTTTATTGATAAAGTTAGACGTGATAAAAATATCATCTCCCCAGTTTAGAGTGAATACAACATTTGCTTCCGTTTTATCATCATTATAGGTAATTGGTTCCACTGTAACACTTAAATCTACATCTGGATACACTATAATTTGGCAATCTGTAGGTTCATCATTTACTGTAAAGTTGATTGTTTTTCCTAAATAATTTTTATCAATTTTAGTAACATCAAGTTTAGTTTTATTATCTGTTGGATCGATGAAAATACCTGACTCAAAATCTTCTGGAATATCAGATTTTACAACACCATCTATTGGTAGTTTATTAAATACTAATGGATCAATAGTTGTACTGTTATCTAAACAAACATAACTTACCGGTAAGCTTAAGAAAACAGGTTCTTTAGGCACGATGAAGTTAATTGGCGCACAATCTGAACAACACATGTATGGCAATGAAAAATCTGCTACTACTGTATTTCTCAACGTTTCATTTTCACGAATTACTTCGTTTTCGTCGAAATACAATCTGTTATTGGTTCCTACTACCGCTGGGTTGTAAATTTGGAAGTAGTATTGATCTTTTGGCACTAAACGATCTTTAATCGTAATTCTCATTCCTACAGAACCATCCCTATACATTAATGTTCCTTCCGCAGAAATAACTTCTGATAATCCTGCTCTAGACCAAGCTCTATTTAAAAATGCTGTAAAGTTTACAACGGTATCTCCTAATGTTTTTCCCACTAATACCACATCATCATCTAAGAACAAACGCTTGGTAAAATCTGTTGACTTAGTATCTACAAATGAAAAGTTAATAGTGGAGCTTTTATCCCAAAGATTTATAACTCCTCCGTTTTTAAAGCTAAATAAACCTTCTTTTTCTAAAAATTCATTTTTAACAGGAAACGCAGTATCTCTAGTCCTATCGAAAATTGTATCTATTGGTTTTTCGTCAGTTGGTTGATTTCTAAAAATTACATCTAAAATTACATCGTTAAACGTATTGGTATCAGAAGCATTTTCAGTAACATACACCATTACAAAAGTTCCTCCTGGAATAACTCCAGCTTTATGCTCTAAACCTGGATGATGTTTTACAAATTCTGAAAGTTGTATTCTTTCTAATATTTTACGTTTTCTTTTTTCAATTTCTGCAAGTAAGGTTTCTAATTTTTTACCTGAGCAACAAACAATTGACAATTGATTAATTAACAATCCAAGTATTTGTTTCGTTGTTAATGCTAACGTAGTTGCATTGTATCTTGCCTGTAATTTTTTTACTTGCTGACATAATTTTTCGATAGTTAATTTATAACTTACTAAAATACTATCGTTAATATCTCTAATATCTAATGGAACCTTAGTATCTAAAACAAAAGCGTGTACTAACGTTTCTGTGATATCAGTTAAAATAAAATCCGATAATTCTGGTTCTTTTACCCAAACTTCACTCTCTCTTATTGGCGCAATTTCTTTTTCAAGCTCTACAAGAATATCACTTGAAGAACCGCCCTTATTTTTATCAAAAATGTCTGCTATAATAACTCCTAGCGTATCTTGCTCTTTCGTTAAGTTTTCCTCAATGATGTTTTTATCATACGATTTGTACAACATTTCTTGATCGGATAAAAACTTTTGATCCTCTAGTAATCCATCATTAAATGCATATTCTTTACTTACAAAATCTGTTTTGAATAATGTTTCTTTCGACGTCATTACATCTCTAGTCATTACTACTTCATCTCCTGCAGAATCTTTTACTGCATCTCTTACATTTTTATACTTATCCGCAACAGTATTTACTTTTGGCTCTGTTAATTTAAATGCAGAAAAGGTTTTACTTACTTCAGAAAGAATACAATTTTGTTCTGCTTTCCATGCGTTTAATAGCATTTTCAAATCTTCAAACTCGCACTCATAATCATTGATATTAATAGTTTGAGTAGTTGCATTGATTGAAAGTGTTTTTACATCGAAACTTAATCCATAATCTTTCTTAAGCTTTTGAATCTTTGCTAACGCTTCTCCATACATTTTTCCTTGATGTCCTTCAATTCGATAGAAATCATTTTTATCGATATTATAGGCTAAAGGATTTTGAATCGGTAATGATGCATCAAGATTCGTTTTATGGTAACTTAAATTCTGATTTGCTTTATAATTTACCGTCTTTTGAAAATTCCAGTTTTGTAATAAGTTATTAGATACATTGTAGTAAAAAGGAACAGCTTTATCACTTAAATTAGTATGTGCCATTGAAGGCGTGATTTCTATTTCCTTGGTTTGTGTAGTTCCTATATAACTGTTTGCAATTGAAATAGCTCTGTTTAACAACAATTGAATCTTACTAAGATTATCATCTTCTGTACTAACAATTGGAGAGTTATAAAATCGGTGTCTTAATTCCGGGATTTCAGTTGCAGCTATTTTTCCTAACATTAAATGCTTTGGAAATGCTCCGATATTTGGACAACAATTTACATTGATGTGTAATAATAATTGCTTGATTTCATTATAGGTATCAATTAAATCTTTTAAGGTGTCATATCGATACTGAAAATCTAACGGAACACTTAAGGGACTAAAACTGAATAATGATTTTATTTTGTTACTGATAAGCGGTAATCCGAACTTATTTAAAATTACTTCGTATCCTAAGATTAAATCCGTAGCAATGCTTTCATCTTTAACAGCTGAATTGTACAAGCCTTTTAAAGAAGAAAATGTTTCTGTATTATTTTCATTTAGTACTACTCTTTTAGCCTCAACAACTGGTAAAGAATCGTTAATCTTAAACCAATCGTGTTGTGTAAAAATATCGTCTTTAGCAGCTATTGCTTCTATATCTTCGCAACTAATTAATAAAACACGTAAGTTGTTAATTTGCTCAATTCCTTGATTATCACAATTCAGTTTATTACACAGCGCATCTTCATTTGGATATTGCTCTAAATACAATAGCACAGCCATTTTATTGATATCGGTAAACTCAACTAAATTGGTATAAGAACTATCACTTTCAGTATACACTTCCCATAAGTTATACTGATTGTTTTGACTGTTTAAAAACTTCGGATATTTAGCATCATTGTCTTCAAACTTCTTGAAAAACTTGAACTTCTTAGACTTTAAATTCTTCTCTATTAAATCATGAAACTGAACTAAATCACCATCCGTTGTAACTCCGGCTCCTTGTGTAATTGTTAAACTATTTATTGCCGATTTATCTACTGTAAACTCAGGACTAAGGTGAAATCCACATGCAATTCCAACACCACTTAATCCTATTCTTGACAAACGATCTTGATCATCAAAATAATCGATGAAAGAATTTAATTGCTTAGCTGTTAATACCTGATTGGTATTAAACCTGCTGTACTCTGTAGTGATATCTTTTAGTTTAGTTTCCATACCGAATGTGTTTTGGCTGTGTTATAAAACACTATGTTTTTTACGTTATTTAGTTGTTATTTGTATTCTCTTCTTTATCTTCTTCAATCATTCCAATGCTCGATTGTCCTAGAATTACTCTTCCATCTAATGCCTCATCTTCTGCGTCGCAATCTGTTAATCTACCAACAGGATATACTGTATTTAGTTCACGCATAGCAAACATTAAATTCTTCAATTCTGGTTGCGGTTGCTCTTGTGCTGAGTTGGTTCTTTTGAATAAGTATTCTTTGTATGCTTTTTCAAATCTGAAAAGATCATTGTCTTCTGTAATTCCTTTTCTTGCTCCTACCCAACAAATTCTTGGAAGTATATGTGATGGTAATTCTTCTCTGATAACATCTTCTATGTATCTTCTAAAATCTGGATTAGAAAAACGATAGGTAAATCCAGGAAGTACAATACTAACTCTGTATGAATACGGATCGATCGTTCCACAGTCATCACAATTATCAGCACAAATTGGTAGAAATCCTTTAGTTGTATTTGTGGTAACATCTGGACGAAGCAACATATGTTCTACTAGAAAAATTCCTTCTTCCGTAAACTCATTTTTCATGAAATTAATGAGGTACAGAATTGCTTCTTTTAACTCATTTGTATCCTCATAATATTTAAACTGCTTCGCAATAATGTAGTCTGAACTACTTTCAGATTCTTCAGGATTAATTACATCAAATGAATATTTTACTGGAATACTTGGGTTTGAAGGCGTACTTGCGTGAATCTTTAAGTTTCCGATTTGTACATCATCTAAATTGCTTTTTTCAAATGCATTTTCTACTGCTCTTTCTGTAGTTTGAACAATTTGTAAAGCCGCAAAATATAATTCTTCTACTGCAAATGCTGTAGTTGGATAATCATCTGTGGCAGACACTAAAATATTCCCATCATTATCTTTAATTCTCCAACGATATACAGTGTTTCCGCCACTTACTAAATCATATACCTCAACATTTGAATTCGTTAGATGTCTTCTTTTTTCATTGGTAATTCCCATTAAACGAGCAATTCGTTTTTGAAAACCTGATATGTTTAGCGTATCCCAAAGGTTTGTTTTAGGTTGATTGTAATAATTAAATGCCAATCCACGATGTGAACTAATTACTTTATAATCTTTTAGGAAAGCCTCTTTATTCGCTAAAACTATTTCATCAGTTGCCGTACCGTAAAGTGCCTTCATTAAAAAAGTATACTCTCCGAAACGTTCCGCAAAACGGGCAATAAGATGATCTAAAATTGAGTTTCTTCTTTCGATATTATTATCGAATTGACTTAGTAAAAGTTCTGTCAATTCATCATCATTAGATTGAGGATATTCACTTACTAAATCGTCGAAGTCTTTAATATCTTTAACAGCTTGCGTAAAGAAAGAACGTGTTTCAGTTCCTGATACTGATAACAACGTACTTACTTCTGACAAATGCTTGAAATAGGTTGCTAAAATTTGGTCGAAAAAAGTTAAATATCCCTTTAATTGTTTGGCTTTTGCTCTTCTTGAATTGGTTACATGTATTCCTAAACCTTCTTGTCCGATTCCATAAGCATCTGGAAAATCGTTTTGAATTGTTGTGTATTCCTCAGATTCTAAAGCAACTCCTTTTGGTAAATCTAAAATTAAATCTTCCTTCGAAATTTCTTGAGCAGCTATTGCATCTTCTTTAATCTGAGCTTTATAAGTTTCAACCCTCTCTAAATTTAAATTCAGTGGTAAAAATCCTTTAGTAAAATTGAAGGTACTTTTGCTACATAAAACAGGTTTTTTGTCTTTATCAATACATACTACCCATTTGTTTTCCTGTACAATAGTATCATCACAAAAACCAACCGAAATATCTTTAATCAGTTTTACACCTTCCACATTCATGATAATTTTCATGATATCTGAAAGACGGACTTCTGTGCGAAGCTCTGCTTCTTTTAACTCTTCAGTATCTATAAAACCATTTGATAAAACCGGACCTTCAAAGATTTCATCAGTTGAATATCCTTTATCTTGCATTCCTTCTAAAGAATAGAATTGCAGAGAAGGCGATAAGTAATTTTCTATTTGATATAAAATATTGGCATACACCCACTCTTCATCAACTTCAGAAAAGACATCAATATTTGCACAAACCGATATTGGTTGCGATTCAACTTGTTTTACTTCAATTAAATCTTCACATAAATTTCGATTGCTATGGTAGGTCTTTTTAATCTTATTTATAACCAATACTTTATCAACTTTATCTTCAAAATCGACTAATAACGTATACAATCCTTTCAGTTTAAAATCTTTCTGAAATTCATCTGGAATATCAGTAAACTCAGCATACGACAGCAAACTGTTTTTACAATCTACATATACCGTTTTGTCAAATTTTCGTAACCAACAATTTTTCACACCCTCTAAATCAATAAACAACTTTCTATAGTCAAACTCATTTACAGGTTTAGATGGAAAAATTTCTGAAGCTTTATAAAACTGTGTTTGGATAGCTTTTTTTGGATCTTTTGATGCTAATAAATTCTCAAGCGGAATATCGATTCGCATTCCTAAATCCGTAATCGCATAACATAACATTTCTAAGATGGTAATTCCAGGATCGTGTGAGTTGAAATCGGTCCATAATTTACCTCCAAGCTGCTCTAAATAAGCAATTCCTTCTTTACGTAAAAAATGAAAATCTAAATCGTTATTAGAACTAACATTTTTAGGAATTGTGATATGTTGATTTATAGTTGACATACTGGTTCAATGATTGTTTTGGTTCCTTTACAAGTAGTTAATACCGTACTTACTGAATGCTCTTTAGCGGATACTAAAATTGATTTTGGATCGCTTGGAACAATCTTGTAAATGTTAGCATCACCATTCATCGTTACATTTTGTAGATAATCTACATAAGGAAGTTTCTCTATATAATCTATTAATACACTTTTGTGAAGCGCAATTCCGAAAGTGACTTCTTTTGTATCGTCAAAAGCCCACGGTGATAAGAACTTTGTAATATCAGTTTTTAACTGTTCTTTATAAAAATTCTCATCATATCCATCATAGAATTTTGCTTCTAAACCAATTGCTACCTCTTCGTAATTTGGGTTGATAATGTTTGCCTCTACATGAAGTGTATTTAATGCATTTACATGAGCTTTAATTTTGTTTAATAAAGCCATGCTAACACGAGGCTGATAGATATCGAATACATTTTTATTTACGGTATCAGGAACTACAACTATGGTAACATTTCCAGCCGAAGTAAAACTTGTTTCTGATGTATGATTTAGACATTTTACTTTATAAATTTCTGGAAATTCTTGTAAAATGATATGTTCATAGTCCCAAAGTGTAATTGCTCTGTTTTTGTGACGTAGACGTTCGCTTATTCTTCTGTAGAACTTTTCATCCGTTTCTTCGGGACTTCCTCCAAATGCATTATAAGGTTGTGAAATACCTTTTACTTGCGGAATTCTAGTCACCATCTTTTTGATAGTTCCTGCCGGTAATCCGTCTTTTAAATGACTTACTTCGTTATTATTATTTTCGAAACTTGCTAATACAGCTTGCGCATGTATATCGATAGCCTGACAAACAGCATCGAATGATTTATTCATTTGTGCTTTAATCCAAACATAGCCTTCTGGTAGTAACGTATTATCGGATGTTGCTTCTCTTGGAATCGTAAATTTGAAAATTCCTGACTTTAAAAAATTATCAGCGTCGTTTGAAATAATACTATCTTCTAAACTCTTCCATTTATTATTACACAATACTGACCAAAGTACTTTTTCGGTATCAGTAAAACTATCTGTAAGAGGATTTTCACTTCCCTCTAACACTTGAATTAATAATGCAACACTTTGTTGATTTACAACCTCTTCAAGCCCAATATATAAGTGTCCTCCAAGACAATATCTTGGTACTAATACTGTTTGAATAGTGTCTTTATCAAATACGTCAATAATGTTTTTCTCTTCCTGTAAATATTTCTTTATCGCATAGTTTTCTTCGCTTTGACCAAAAGCATGCTCGTGAAATAATTGAATTCTATTATCTGATTTAGCTGCTTCAGACATTACTAATGATTCTTCTGCTACATAACCAACAGAAATTCCTTCAATAAGAGGTGTATAAGGTTCGTTAGGCAAATTAATTGTCTTACTTTGAGAACTAACAGCCAATGCATATAACTTTGGATACAATTCATGTAAAAAAGATTGTTCTAAAGACAATTGTAAAGGTCCTGCTTTATCTATTCCATAAGAATTTGCGACGTTTTGAGTAGTTATAATAGAAGAATATGTTATTTCTACATTTTCTCCATCTATAATTGTTTCTCTTTCAAAAAGATTAATAATTGCTCCTTCTGTTTCTTTGCTAACACCTCCAGCATGCAATAATCTTTTTTCAATTTTAAAATACTCTGGGCCAGATACAATCAAGTTGTCTTCATTCTCTGAAATAGTTTTCCCTAGTAAACTAGCATAACCATTTATTGATGAATAAGAGGTAGACTTCATATAAGCTGCATACCAAGTTTTTAAATCCTCTGGTACATTTTTCCATCTAAGATTTACTGTGAATTCAGTCCACTCTTTTGAAAAAGCCTCTTCATAGTTTATAGTAAAATTGCTTCCTATGATTGGTCTAGTTGTAAAAGGAGTAAATGGCTTGTTTGATTTTAAGCTTCCATTATCGTTTTCAATAGCTACAGAGGTGATACCTTGTACATCTGTGTTTATTGTAATTTCATTTAAGGTATTTTCTGCTAAAAGCTTATAAAACTCATAACCAGTTTCATTAGACACATCAAATTCGAAACGAACTAACGGATGCGTTGTATTGTATTTTGTAAGCAAAAATTCTTGATTATAATTTACTAAAGCATCCGCATCATAATCTAATTGAAACGTAAATTGTACTTCCTTTTTATTTGTATTGAATTCGCCATCATTGGCATTGTCAATTAACGTTAATTCTGGTTCTATCCAATTTTCTTGACCACTAGCAAACAATGAGATGCTTTTAATTACTTCATCAATATTTACTGTTTTACTACTAAAATTATCATCGAAGTTAAACGTAATTGTAACTGTTCGTAAACCTTCCTTCAAGAACAACATCGGTGAAGCAATTGAAAAACCAAGCTTTGCATCAGGCAGTTCATCAACATTTTTTGCAGTTTCAGGATAACCAAAAGGATACCAGTAAGGTTTACCTTCTTCTAATGGCTCTTCTAATCCATCTTTGGTTTTTACATTGTTACTAACTTTAATTTTCTTTACCTCTTCTGTGTTGCTGTTATACAATGTTTTTAATTGACTAACAGTTGTTTTGTTAGCAATTAGCTCTTCGGTAGTTTTATACACAAGCGGATTTCCTAAAGCATCTTTTTTAGCATCTAAAGCAGTACCTTCAACTATTTGCTGGTCGGTAACTTTTTTTGCCAATTCAAAAAGCACATGCGCTTGATCTGCAATAGGTTCTCTTTTATCTACTTGTAAAATTTCTTTATAATAAAAATCTAAATGACGTTTGGTTAGTTGATTAAATCTTTCTTTAGATAATTCTAATAGGTTTAAAAAACAGATAAATAATGTTAGATGCGCAGTAACTTTAGCATCTTTAGACATTTCTGCTAAATTCTTAGCTACAGACTCTTTTAATTTATCATATTCTCGGGTTCCTCTGTACGGAATTTCCTCTGTGGTAAGTTGTTTGAAAAAGTTTTTCCAATCTCCTGCAACTACTTCATAATCTTTGGTTGAAAAGTAATTTACATTCTTTGAAAAATTGTAAGCGAATAAAATCCAATCTTCAATTGTAAAATCGTGTAATTCGAAATTCTCAGGATCTAGAGCTTGAATAAAACGTTGCTCTTGTCCTGTTCCGTTACGGGTTAATATATTTGGTATGATTTTACTCATGATTCCTTTTAATTTATATCTGTTCCTTCACCTTTATAAAAAGGAAAAACAACATTAGTTCTACTGTTGGTAGCTCGTATTCTATATTCAATTTTGATAATTAATTGTCCTTCTAAAGGATCAGTTTCAGAGACATCTATTTTGATAACATCTATTCTTGGTTCGTGATATAGAATTGCTGTTTCAATGAGTTCTTTGGCATAGGTAATTAAAGTACGGTCTAACTTTTCGAATAATAATTCTTGAAGATTACAGCCATAATTAGGCAACATTACACGCTCTCCTAATCGAGTATTCAACAATATCTCTAGGCTACTTTTTATATCTTCTTCTTCAGATATCATCACAACTTCGTTCAAATCTTCCGAAAACTCAGGTGGAAATCCCCAACCTATTCCTAAAAAAGCTTTTTTGTTTTCCATTTGTTTATCCTATTAGTACTGTGAATTCACCTAAAACGATTGTTCCTCCATGTGAGGTACTGTCTCCCATTCTTGCTGCGGGCATCCCTCCTATCAATACAGTTCCTGATCCTGCAACTATTGTGTCTGGCGGACCAGTACAAGTTGCCATATCTCCAACTCTAGCGGCAGGCATACCTCCAATTAAAACCGTTGGTTCTCCTGCTGGTAAAATTGGCCCTCCAACATGAGGTACAGTTCCTGTTACCATCGGACAAACGTGCATATCGGTTACTCTTGCTGCTGGATTTCCCATTTTTTTTATTTTTTGTTTTTACGATCCTTTCTGCTCCGTTCAAGGACCTCGTAATCTTAATAACTCTAGTTAATTTGAACTAACGATCCTTTTAAAACCGCAATAGCACTTGTAGAAACTTCTGCTCCTGCACTACCCTCAGCTTTAAACTCTGCATTCGCTGCAATACTTACATTAGTTCCTTCTATGTTAACATCTCCTGAAGCTTTTATTGAAATATCTCCAGCACTTTCCATAGAAATACCATCACTATTTATGACTATGACATTTGAGTTATCATCTTCTATAGTAATTGCACCTTCATCTTCATCGAGAGATATGATTTTTCCTGCAGGAGTTTCAATAGTGATGATCTTTTTTTCATCATCAAATAACACTTTCATTTCACTTCGTGTGATAATGCCTTTTTCATGATTATCATCAGCAGCTGTAATTGGAGAAGGCTTTGCACTACTGTGGAGCATTCCTAAGACAATTGCATCATTTGGATCTTGGTTGATAAAACCAACAATAACTTCATCGCCAATTTCGGGGCGGAAATAAATTCCTCTATTTTCACCTGCATCTGGTGAAGCCACTCTACACCAAATTCCTTCTTCTTCATTGTTGATTATTGGAATTTGTACTAGAATTCTATCCTCACCATCAGGATCTTCTTCTAATTGAGAAACGATTCCTACTTGTAATCCTTGAATAGCCGGTAATAATCCTGAAGCTGGTTTAGCTGATATTTCAAAAGTTTCCGAAAACCATTCTGTAGTGAGTCCGAATTGAGCATTTACAACCCAATTTCCATTACTAATTTCATGCTGAACTGCTGAAACATAAACGTTTCCGTTGAATCGGTCACCTACACCTTCTAACTTTAAAACAGTATTTGGTTTTACAGAAGGTATTCCTTGGAATTTAATTCTTCCTCGAACTTTAGCTAATTGTTGAAATAACCATTTAGCATCAGCCCAATCTTGTAATTCTGTATCGGTAACTACGCCTCCATGACGAAGCTCTAAATTTTCTAATCCGATTACATCACTTAAATCACTAGAACTTAAATTCCCATTTAAGCTTACACCTGGATCTTTACCTTCTACTTCTACTAATTCTTGATCGGCATGATTCCAACCATAAGCAGCCACTTTAGAAACCTGATGACGCGCATCAATTTCTGCATCAAAGTCTAATAAAGAGCCTCCAAACGTTACCGTTTCTACTTCTGACTGACTCACATCTGGCTTTGCTATTTTAATTGTTCCATCATCTACAAAACATAACTTGCCATTTGCTTGTGCTCTTGATACTAAAAAATCCCAATCAGAGGCATTGTATTGAACTAACTCTGCATGTGTATGGTTAGTGCTTTCTACATCACTAGACAAACCATACTCTCGAATAATCTCTTCAAAAATGTCGCTATCTGAGCTTTCATAAAAATACTTGCTTTTTCTTCCTACGGTCATTTTTACAGCTTCATCCTTGCATTCAATAATTAGTTGAGCAGAGTTTGCTCGAATTCTAAGATTATGTTTAATAACAATTCCTTTGAAAATGGTTTCTTCATCTGAATGATATCCGGCAGTAATTTCTATTTCCTTTCCAGGAATTAATAAGTCTTCATTACTCAATTGAAAATCTCTTGCAGAAGGATCTCCATCTATCAAAATAATTTGTGCGGTAGGTATTCTATTGACTTCTTTTGAAACCGTAATATTTTTAACCTCGTACACTTTTGAAAGTTCTTCTCCTTCAATTAAGATTTTAAAAGTGATTAAATCAGCACTTTTAGAAGTTTGTATGACTCCGGTATTATTCATTTAAGCAAACTTTTGTAATGGTGGAAAAAATAATTCCTGACCTGGTTTTAATTTTCTGAATTGCGTAATGTTATTCACTTTAGCTATTTCCAAATAGTACTTTGGATCTCCATAAATTCGATGACACATGAGCGGTAATGTTTCACCCGCTTTAACTTTTCGATAATGTGTTAAATCAGGAGATTGATTATTCTCTCTAGCTACTCGTAAATCATCATCAACAGTTCCTTTTATTTTAAGCTTTGCATTGGCTCTTAATGGAGTTCCATCTGGAGCAAATAATCGGTATTCTATTGATAAATCGACTAATGAGCCTTTAAAAAGCAACGCTCCCCATTTTACCATCAGGTAATATGGTTTATGTTCCTCTCCGTTGTAATCAAAAACGATTCTTTTGAAAGCTTCTATCTTATCTATAATTCCATCTGTATGGTTAGCTTCACCATCGATAACTCCAGAACTATCAAACAATAAATCAAGATCTAACTCTTGTGGAGCTATTTTTGTAAACTTTGGTTGAGTTCCACTAGTACCTTGTCCTTGTTGCTCCTCGTACTCTGGTTTATACGCAACCATATACTTTTCTGGATTTACAAGTGTTGTAAACTCACCGTCACCTACAGCATCATTAAACTTTTCGTCTTTGTATGCTTTTATGACTAATTTTTTTAATTCTCCTTGACTCATATTTTCAATTATCTGTTATCAGTTACCAATTAGTAGAACTGATAATTATTTATTGATAAGTGTGTTATCGTTCTTTTTGTCTTTGTAGAATATCCATTACTTCTTCTACACAAGCAGCAACTATTTCATCTTTGCCTCCCCCTTTTGCACTTCCTGAATTAGAACTTCCTTGGGATTTTTCATCAACATTAATTTTGATATGTAATTCTTTGATTGTAATTGGCATGTTATACAATGTTAAAGTACTGATAGGTTAATTCGATAGTTTCAATAACTAGTTTACTCTCCTCTGCATTAAAGTCGCCCACACTCCATTTTATAGGATAAGCTCTAACAATATTCCAAGTTTGCAAAGGTTTTCCGTCCTCACCCAAAAGCTTTACTGTGATGTCTACGGGTTCTATCTCAAAGTTTTCAAGTGCTTTTTTACACCATTTTATAACCTCAGAATTTAGTAGCATTCCACGTTTTAATACTAGGTTTGGAAATTTAGAACGAACTGGAATTTTATGCTTAAATCTATTTTCTCCACCTTCAGCAATTTCTTCAGTTTCAAGGTCTACGGTTAGACCTGAAACTGATTGAAATGAAATGTCTGTATTTTCTGTGGATAGCCCTTGAAATTCAACCATAAAGCTAAAGCCAACTGGTGGATAATAAATTTCCATTAAATCATTGTTAGTTTTTCATGAACGAACTCGGCAGTTTCGATAGCTATTTCATTACCGTCTGCTTTTAAATCGGTTGGTGTTACTTTAGTGATATATGCATTTTGACATTTCCATGTTACTGTTGCATCACCATTTTCATCTAACAAGCTTATTGTTAAATCTCCTCTAAATTGCTCACCTCCTTCTTGGAAATAAACAGTTTTAGCCCATTGCTCATAAAACTGTTTGCTTTTGTCTGCAAATGTTCCTCTTTTTACTGTTACGTTTGGATATTCAAACATTCCAGGTTGTTTCGACTTGTGGTATTCGCTATCTGCTCCACCACGATACTCAATCATTTTATTTTCAAAGGTTAACCCAGAAACTTCTGTACAGTTAAACTTTGTATCTCCAAAAGTTACCTCGAACGAAAACTTTGGAAGTGGATATAATTGTGCCATGATTTCTTTATTTTATGTTTTTAATTTTACTTGACTTTTTAATTATGCTTCTTGCATTTTATGTGAGAACTTAAGAATGATAAATTCTGCAGGACGAACTACAGCCATTCCTATTTCGATAATCATATTTCCTTCTAGGATATCTTGAGCGGTCATTGTTTCACCTAAACCTACACTTACATAAAATGCTTTATCTGGTGTTGGACCTGCTAATGCTCCAACTCTCCATTGCGTTGTTAAAAAATTATCAATCATTGCTTTTACGCGAACCCAAGTATTTTTATCATTTGGTTCAAAAACAAATTGCTCAGTAGCTTTTTTAATCGATTCTTCAGCCATATTAAAGAAACGTCTCACAGATACATATCTCCACTCATTATCGTTTCCAGCTAAGGTTCTTGCTCCCCAAACTAAGTTTCCTTTACCTACAAAAGTTCTAATTGCGTTAATAGATTTTCCAGCAACTGCATCCACATTTAAATCTCTTTGCTCATCACTAGAAATTTGTAATGATGGTTCTAACACATAATTAACACCTACATTTGCTGGTGCTTTCCAAACACCTCTATCAGAATCAACTCTTGCATAAATACCTGCCATTGTACTACTTGGTGGCAACACAACTGGTAATGCTCCAATTTCAATTTTAATTTCATTATAAACTTGACTGTAAATACTTTCAATACTCTTTAATGTTCTACCATTTAATTCTCCATTATTGACGTCTGTATCATCACCCGCTTTTACATTGGCAATTAAAGTATCTAATTCACCTTCTGCATCAGAAAGTACATCTGTAGTTGCATGCACATATACTTTATCTAATTCAGCAGAAATCGTATTTACTTGCGTTTCTAATTTTGCTTTTGAATTTGCCTTTTCGATATTATCTAAAGCTAATTGTAGTGCTTCACTTACTTCATTTATTTTGTTTGTTCCAACAAATACATCGTTTATTGCTGTTACCTGATCTGTGATAGCTAAGGCAATCGCGTTTACATCTGGAGTAGCTGCATTAGCATCGTGATCTGTTAAAGGAGCTTCCTCTACGGATGCTGCTGCTGCATTTCCTGAATCTTCAATTAAACCTGCAATAGAAGTTAGGTTGTTTAAAGAGCCTATAATTTTACCAACAGTGGTTGATAATTCAGAAACTCTTGTTTTTAAAGTAGCATATGTTTCACCAGAAAAATCTGCTGCATCTAAATCATCTGAAATTTTCTTCTTTGCTACTCCAATGTATCCAGCATCTGCATCTGTAGTATCTCTTAATAAGTCATTTTCAGCAGCAAAATCTACTTTATAAGCTTCTAGTTGTGCTACAGCCTCAGAAATTGCTGATGGTAAATCGGTAGTGTGTGTAATAGTAATAGATTCCTCGTCATAACGATAATCTAAAATTGTTTTTAAATGAGGGTAGTAAACAGCCCCATACTTTAAATAGTCTTTCTCTAAATTCAATCTGTTTCTTGCAGCTAAAGCATCCGCTACTGAATCAGAAGAAGTATGCGTATCTATAATCGCAAAACGGTCTTGCATTTCATTACATTGAATCAATGCATTGTTATATAGCGTATAAAAATCTACTTCGCTTAACTTTTTTGCATCTGGAAATACAATTAAAGTTGGTTCATCTTCTTTTCGTAAAGTATCTAAACCATCATTTAACTTATCAAATGTAATACTGTTTTCTACACCACTTCCATTTACATAAGTATCTACAGATACTACATAACATGGACCTCCTCCATTTGCAAAATACATTTGCATTGCATAATACATTAAATATGGCTTTGGGTTTGTTGGTGCTTCTACTTTTAATGTACGATCTTGTTGACCATCAACATGTGTATCCTCAACAGTAACAGTAATTCCGGTTTCCTTTCTTGCGAACCCAAAGTACGTTTCATACTCTAATAAAGAAGTAATGCGTGTTGGTTTATTGGCTAAATCGCCACTAATCTTCTTTTTTGCTTTTTCGGTAAACCCAATAAATGCTGGTATCGCTGTTTCTACTTGAGCCACCGATGGTGGAAATTTTACGATCTCTTCTACGTAAACTCCTGGTGTTTTGTAAGCTGACATAATTATTAATTTTAGTTTTTATTAAATGAATATTTCTGAATAGTAATCTTGTTCTTCTTTAGTAACACTATCTATTGTAGGATTAGGAAAAAATAGGTTTCCAGAGGGTTGTGGTGTTACATCTGTTTTTTCGATTTCCACTTTACCATTTTTAGTAAGTGGATGTTCTTGTTTGGTTACCATAATTTGGTTTTCAGATCTTTGCCTGTATCTCCAAAATGTTTTCTTGTTTTCTATATAAATTTGAAAATCGACAGTGTCTTTTAACAAACATTGCTTCTCTATATCAAAGTTTCCTGTTTGTTCATCTTCGGTGTCAACCAATTCGGTTAAATTGGAGTTGTCATCACCTGAAACTTTTATTTGAAAAACCCCGATAACTCCACTATTTTTTAGTTGTTTAACTGATGTATTTAGGTAGTTGAAAATTTCGGTTTCATCATCCGTTAAAGCAGTATCATTATCAACTTTATCTTCGATGCTTTCTATTAATGACTCATCAATACTAGAAATAGTAACTAGCTTTGGTGTGTTCGTATCAAACTCTTGTTCTTTTTCTAACTCATACACGAGTTTTCTAGATTCTCTTTCTGTGATTACAAAGTCTTCCCATTTTTCAATAGAAGAATTTGAATCGAAGACATTAGTTGCCGAGGAACTAAGATTTGATAGATAATAAAGTTTATTATTTGTTTTCTCAGTAACATCTGAATAGTTAAGAAAAAATCGGTCTTTTGCTTTGATAAAAAAAGTAAAAACCACATCATTAGATAAATTGATAACAGGACTATATCGTACTACTACGTCATTTCCTTCTTCAGAATTAACCTGTAACGAACTAGTTAATACCCTAATGCCTTTTGAATGATTTCTAATTAAAATTCTATGATTTTTAGCTATGCTTCTTGTTTTTTTATTCGGAATTACTTCCATAAAATCAAAAAGATTATAGCTTCTTAAAGAGTCTTGTTTCTCTTCTTCAGATAATTCATCATTGGCATTGTTTGCATGATACTTTTTTTCTCCTTGATCAAGAAAATAGGCATGTAATAAATCGATATTAAAAAGTGCTTTGTATACCATCTTATTAATTATTGATTAAAGAGTTTCTATTCATTTCTGAGATTACTGCACCTTCTTTAGCTACAAGATCTCTTTCTATTTCAAGAAGTGTGATTTTATAGAGAACTGATGGTTTTTGCTTACCTCCTAAGGTTCCCCATATAAAGTTGAGTTCTTCAAAACTTGGAGTATATAATTCTGTTATAAACTTGAAGCTCTTAATGTTTTCAATTCCATCTACATTTTGATAGTTAGAATTGGCTTGAGTAAACACTTTTTTTCCTTGGAAGAATTCAATGATTTTAGTAAGACTTTTTAAAGACTCTGTGTAACTAGATTTATCAATACTAAAAAGGATGAAAAGATTTAGGTAGACTTTTGGGTTTTTGTACGTAACCGTATTACCACTAACATAATCGTTACGTGTGTTTTTTAAGGCAAACTCTTCTTGCAAATTAATTAACGACAATGCGATATCTGGAAAATTACCTGGTGAATTTCCTTCAACTTCTGCATCTGCTATATTGGCTAGTGCAACTGAATTTTCTTCGAGGTAATCATTTAATTCTTCAGAAATAATTTGTAGTATTTCATAAATCATTAGTAGCGGTAGTTTATTTGGTTCGGTAGATAACCCAAAACTACTACTGCTTATAACAATTTTTTCCAATTAAAAAACTGTTTTACTAGTGTTCTTTTCCTTTAATTTTTTAAGGTGTTTTTTGAAATAAAAAGGGGGAAATCCCCCTATTAAAATTGTAGTGAAAAATGTAGCTTAAGAAGCAACATATGCTTAGCGTTTGGTGATAAAAAAAAGCATTCAATTTTTTGAATGCTTTTTAAATTGATGATTAAATTTGATTTATCTTCAATAATCCTCCCCTAATTAATCTTTTGGCTAGTTTTAATTTATTATCATCATTAACTCTTGGTATCTCTTGAACTTCAAAAGTATCTGACTCTGCAATAAATTGAAAAACAGATGCTATTTGTGCAGGTCCTTTAATAACATTTCCTGGGAACATAATTCTACTGAAACCTCCAATCTGCATAACCTTTGCTTGCATATTGTCTCTTTTAGTAAGTTTAGATTCTAATGTTAGAGAATCAATTTTATCTAATTGAGCAAAATGACCATCAGACATTGGTGGTAAATCAGTTCTAAACTCTTCGTTGATTAAAAACAATGTGCTTTCCAAATTATTACTCTCAAAAATTTTCTCCAGCTTATCTTTAAACTTTAAAGTTAACTCCTCTTTAAATTTATCCTTTTGTTCTTGCGTATAATTTAAAAAACCAACTGGTAATGCTTTTCTAAAATCTATATCATGTTGAGAAATGGACTGTAACGCTTTTGAGATTAAATCTATGTGCTGTGTTGAATAAACACCAACTGTTAAATGTAATGATGACTCGTCTGTTGTATAAGCTTCATGTGGTAAACCTCTAGGCACATACATAAAATCACCAGCTTCTATTGTAACCTCTTTTTTACCTGACAACTGTCCTTCTTGAAAAATAGGCTGAAAGCTTTTTAATAATGGCGTTTTAAAGTTAGTATCGTCATAAAAATTCCAGTGTTTTTTACCTGAAATCTGTAAAACAAAAACATCATGTGTATCGTAATGAGGAGATAATGCTTTTTGATTTGCTGGTGTTAAATAAGCATTTACTTTTACATCATGACTTAATTCTTGTCTCAAATTATGAACCAACGCGTTAATAGGTTCGCTGTATCTATTAATTTCGTTAACAACTAGAGTATACCCATCCGCATAAGCAGCATATAATTGATTTAAGTTTAATGTTCCATCAGGATTTTCATATCTAGTAGGCAACAACGGATCTTGGTTTTTAACCACTCGTAAACTTTTACCTCTAGGTTTTCCATATTCAAGTATTCCATCGAAATTTTCGATTGAAAATAAATTTTTAAAGTAGTACGGACTTTCTCTTTTAATATGTAGAAAATTACTTTCCCAAAAATTAGCAACAAAATCACTAGATGATCTTGGATATAATATTTCTGCAAAATTAAAATTACTCGTTATAGTTTCGGTTGTCATTATACTCATATTTCTTTTATTTTCAGTAAAGTTACTTTCATAAAAGACTATATAAATGCATAAAAAACTGATAAAACTGTCTTTAAATGCTATATAGCTATAACAGGCAATTAACTAGAGATTTTAATAGTATAAGTATTCTAAAAAATAATCTTTTTATTTGGGGTCTATTATGGCTTAGCTGAGAGTAAATTGAATAACTTTATCTATTTGAAAATTTAAGCTAGTATTATTAATTTCCTCTTTTAGTTCTTTTAATTTGTTAAAATCAACTAATTCATTTTTTTCAAACTTATCAACCTTTTCTTTAAAAATATTCCAATAGTTAGCATTATCATCTGGATGAGGAATATGACCTGAAACTTTTAAATTCTGCAGTCTTTGTGCTATATCTTCTCTATCGTAGCACCTAGTCCCAACTGTTATGGACGGTACTTTATTCATTATAGGGTAATGATACATCCCTGATCCACATTGATGAATTACCAAGCTCGAAATACTACAAACATGATGTAACGGAAGTAATTGATTGTAAAAAACAGATTCTTTATATACTTCATCAATTTTACAATTGCATGTGGTAATTACGGCATAGTTTTTCTTTAAAAAATACTCTATATATTGATTTATTGGAGTCCTATCAATAGTCCCTGTAGTAATAAAAACAATACGTTTTTTATTATTTCTATCTAAAAACTTGTTTAATCGATCTAACAAATTTTGTGAAGGTTTATCCTTTATAATTAATGGTCCTGAATAGAAATAGGATTCTTTATTTTTGATATTATCGGGTAAACACTCTATTGATGGGATACCAGGAATAATTTTAGCTTTTGAATTAGAATATTGTTCTAGAAAACTGATATCAGAATCATTTACCTTTTTTTTATCCTTCCTTTGCTGCATTGAATGTACATGGCTACTAATTCTATATTTTGTATCAATAGATCTAAAAATCCCTGTGCGTTGTATTGAAATCCTGGGTATACTTCTCTGTTCAGCAATTATTGGGGTGATGAAAGAGCCATCTTCTATAACTATATCGGGTTTTGTAATATCAAAAGCCTCTGTTTCCATTTCAAAAATTCGTTGATTAATTCTAGCTATGTCTAAATTATTAATCAACCTTTCATCTAACATATAATTAGTAGAAACAAAAGGAATCTTTTTGATTTCCAGAAACCTCTGAACTCCTTTATTAACTAAAAAAGAATTAGTTACCTCCATACCCTTTATCAACTTATTGTTCAAAACATACAGCGGTAAAAAGTGAGACAACCCACCATTTATATAAGGAATACTTAAAATTTTCATCTTTTAAATTATATTTTTAAAAAAAATAACCGAATTGATATTAAACACTTTGCATGATTTAATATTAATTCGGTTCATGATATTATAGATGTTTAAAGAAATAGAGAATACTATTTTCTTACACTTATAACACATTTATATAAAACTAGAAATACTTAATTTAAGACGATTAAGCTTATAAAAATTATGCTACTGAAATTGAATAACTGTACTTATAAGATTCTTATAACCTGTTACTTTTAACTCTTTTTACGAAGTAACAATAAAACACCAATAACTAACGCTAGTATGTAAATCATACTTTGCCAAAATGGCTCGAATTTTGAAGTTTTAAAATTAAAGTTTCTATATAAGGATGCTAATATTATTACCATCATCATAATAATCATTACTGGCTCTGTCTGTAATTTAAATTTCATGAAAAATTATCTTTTTAAAAAGCCAAAATAATAATTAAAATTTTGGCTTTTTATTTTTTATAATATATATTTAGCTGTAAGATAAGTAGCCGCAGCTCCAACAGCAAAACCTACAACATAAGCAGCTCCAACAGCAAGAGTTATATCACCTCCTGATATCATTTGTAACTCTTCGTCTGATAATTCTAAATCATCTAAACTTGGCTTGGCTGGAATGTTTAAATAAATGATTGAAGTATCTGTTTGATCTTCTACAATCAAGTTTTTTTCACCTGGTCTAGAAGGTGTGTTTTCTTTTCCTAAGTGTGCCGCTATTGTTGCTCTTGGATTAGCTATTAACTGTTCTTTAAAAGAAGCGCTATCCCAAGCTTTTTGTACTAAATCTGAGTACAACTGTTGACCCATTTTATTTTCTTCTACTGTAACTTTCATCTTTATCCTTATTTAGTTTACTATTTTTTATTATAAAATTGCTTTAACAGCTGCAGCAGCTCCCATAAATGCAACTCCTGCCATAAATCCAATTCCTGCTGCTATTAATATATCTCCTCCAGATACCATTTCTAATTGCTCATCAGATAATTCCAAATCATCAGTACTAACTTTTCTAGGTATATTAATGTAAATAGTTTCTGGATCTGTTTGATCACATACTACTACATTTCCTTTAAATTCTTTTCCGATTACTTCTGAAATAGTAGCTTCTGGATTATTAATTAATTCATTTTTGAATTCTGCACTATCCCAAGATTTTTGCACTAACTCACTATAAATTTCTTGTCCTTTTTGTTGTTGTTCTAATGTTAATTTCATCTTTTCAATGTATTATTTTAATAACTTATTTTTTAGTATTCAATTGGTTTTGTTGGAAATGTTGGTGATGGTAATGGGAAAATAATATCAAATGGATTTGGGAATCCGATAACACAACCATCTCCTGTAATACCTCCAGCTACTAGCTCTAATTGCTCTTCATTTAATTCTGCATCTTCCACTGTTCTGTTAGCTGGAATATTGATGTAAACATTTAATTCATCACTTTGATCTCTTACTAGAAACTTCTTACCTTCAGGAATTTGTAAAGTTTTACCTGTAAGTTTTTCAATTGCTTCAACTGGATTTTCTAATAATTCTTTCTTGAAAGTTTCATTTTCCCAAGCTTCGCTAATCACTTTTTGAAATAATTCTTCTTGCTGATTTGATTTCATCTTTTTAAAAATTTAAAGTTGTTAATATTTATTTTTTAAGAATTTGTTTAAATTCTAATTTGCTTTTTATCTATAAAATTTTTGGAATCGTTGGTAATGAAGGTTTTAAGATATCACTAATAATATCAATAATATCACCTATACTAGTACCTCCTGCTACAGCTTCTAATTGCTCTTCACTTAATTGTAAATCATCCATTTCAGGTTTAGCTGGTATATTGATGTATACATAAGAAGTGTTCGTTTGGTCATTTACAACCACCTGTTTACCTTCAGGTAAATCCAATTTTTCTCCAGTTAGTTTTTCGATCGCTTCAACTGGATTTTGAATTAATTCATTCTTGAAGTTTGCATCTTCCCAAGCCTTTTTAACTATTGTGTTAAATAATTGATTTTCTTTAGTAGATTCCATAATACATTTATGTTTTTATTTTATGTTGTAAATATATTTTATGGAATTAGCACAAAAATGTCAAAGAGACTGAGAAAACTGCAATTCGTTATTTTTTTGGATTTTTTTTACTGATTTACTTGATTTTAAAGAAACAAAATACATTTCTAGCGCTCCTTTTCCTTTAGCTTCTATTGCTCCTCGGTATTCAAAAGTCAATTCTTCGTCATGCTTAACAAGTTCATAAGTTGCACTACTAATGTTAACTTTTTCAATAGCTCCATTGCTTTCCATTCGGCTAGCCGTGTTTACCGTGTCTCCCCAAATATCATACTGGAACTTTTTTACCCCTACAACTCCTGCTACAATTGGGCCAACATGAATTCCTACTCTCATATCAAAGGCTGGCTTACCTTTTTGTTGATTTTCTCTTTTTCTTACTTTGATAAAATCTTGCATTTCTAATCCAGCTAAAATCATTTTCTTAACTGCATTAGCATCTGGTTTTGGCAATCCTCCAGCTGCCATGTACGCATCTCCAATAGTTTTTATCTTTTCAAGCCCATATTTCCCCATTATTAAATCGAAGGCTTTGAAACATTCGTTAATTTCTTCAACTAATTCTTGAGGAGTTAATAGTGAAGCTGTTTGTGTGAACGATTTAAAATCAGTAAATAATATGGATGCTTTTTCAAAATCCTGCGCTTTTACATACCCATTTTCTTTTAATTCATCTGCAACCTCTTCTGGCAAAATATTATGGAGTAAATGTTCAGAGCGATCTTTTTCTACTTGCAACCTAGCTTTGGCTTTTTTAGTAAAATTAAGCCTGCTCCACAAAGCAACTGCTATTAAAATGATAAAGGCTCCTGTTACCAATAGCATGTTTCTTTGCTTTTCCTTTTTCGCAACTTCTTCTTTATGAGCTAACTGAATTATTCTTTCTTTTTCAACATTGGCAATACTATCTAATAGCATTTCCTTTTCAAACTTCATTTTTAAAATTTTATCGGAAGTTTGCTTTAAGTTTAGACTATCTTTTAGAAGGTGCATTTTTTCTAAATATAGTAGTGCATCTTTATTTTTATTAGCAGATTTGTATGCGTTGTACAGACATTTACAAGCTTCTTCTTGAATAGATATTACTTTAAGTTTTGTTGCTATTTGTAAGCCTTCTTTACATTTTTGCATCGCTGCATATACTTCTCCTTTTTGCTCTTGTAAAGTTCCAATAGCTATTATAGCACTACTTTCATATAGTGCGTTATTTTGGATTGACGCTTTTGTTAATGACTCATTGTAAAACGATAATGCCTTTGTATAATCTTGTTTTTTGTAATATAATTTTCCAAGATTAAATAACACTTCTACTTCTCTTCTTTCATCATTAAATTTTTTTGTCAATTCTAGAGCTGTTTCAAAATTTTCTTGAGCTTCTTCAAATTTAGAATCTCTTAAATACATTTCTCCCAAACCATTTAAAACCTGAATTAACGGTTTCTCGTTAGCTACAGAAGTGTATAATTTTTTTGATAATTCGAAATGTGATTTTGCGCTTTCATAATCTTGTAACTCCATATAAATACTTCCAATGTTTTTGGTAGTCCCTGCAATTTGTGAAGTATCCTCTAACTTTTCTTGAATTTGAAGTGCTTTTTTATATTGATCTAGCGCTTTAGGATAATTCCCTAAATAATAGTAAATAGCTCCTTGGTTATTAAAAGAAGAAGCTAACCCTTTTTTATTATCGGTTAATTGGTAGTATGTTATACTTTCATCAAAAGCTTCAAAAGCATCATTATATTTTCCCTGGTAATAATAAGATATTGCAATTTTACTAAAGCAATCTCCAACTAAAGCGTTGTTATTTTCTTTTTTTGAGAGCTCTAAACTCTTTGTGAAATCTTGTAATGCCTCTTTAAATATTCCTTTCTTTATTTTCTGATTTCCTGATTTATACAAGCTATCAGCAATGGAATTTATAGCAACAGCATTATCTTGAGCGTAAATTGAATTTACGATCAAAATAAAAAAAGGAAGTACTCTTTTAAAATACTTCCCATAATTGATTTTTATATGTTTCCCTTTAACACACACTTTAAAATCTTTTTTATTAACTCCCTCCATCAGAAACTGTTATCCCTGTACTTTCCTGTGAAAGAATGATTGGTGGATCTAATGTTTCACCACCACCACCTGCTACAATATCTAGTTGATCATCGTCTAACTCAACATCTTCCATATTAGGTTTAGCAGGAATATTAAAATATATAATAGATTCATTTGATTGATCTTTTACTACAAAGGTTTTTCCTTCTGGGATAATTAATGTTTTTCCGGTTAATTGTTGGATAGCTTCCAAAGGCGAGTTCATTAGCTCTTCTTTGAAGTCAGGATTCTCCCATGCTTCAACAATTATCTGTTTGAATACTTTTTGTTCTTCTGTTGGCTCCATTGTTTTACGTTTAGAATTACCCTCATTATACATTTTAAAGTTCCTAAAAACGCTTACGATAAAAATGCCAAAAACACTGACAAAAGCAACACTAGAGTTCTACAATAATTTAACATTGAACGTTTCCTGGTTCTACTAAAAAACTAGTACATTTTTCAATAAAAACAGAGGTAGGACCATCTTCTTGATTGATTTTTTTTGCCGTTAAAAAATACGTAGTAGCAGTTTTGTAATCTTCTTGTTTATAGCAAGCTAAACCTTTTGAGAATGCAGTGTTAAAAGTTATTTCTTCTTCAGTAAGTTTTTCTTTTTTACTCTTAATTACAGTAAAGATATTTACTGGAAATTGCTTTCCTTTAACGTAAATAGTATCTATTTGTCTACAATAAAACTCATCCTTAATTTCATCATAGGTTTGTTCGCAAATTAACAAATCTATATTGTACGTTTTGGTAGCACTTTCTAATCTAGCAGCTAAGTTTACCGAGTCTCCAATAACCGTATATTCAAATCTTTTTTCAGAACCAATATTTCCTGAAACTACATTTCCTGTACTAATTCCTAAACCTATATGAATGTTTGGAGAAAGTTTATTTTCTTCATTCAGGTTTTTTAGTATTCCTAACATTTCTAAAGCACAGTTTACTGCATTTTTACTGTCAGAAATGTTTGCGTACGGAATTCCAAAAACAGACATGATTGCATCTCCGATGAATTTATCTAAAATACCATCATATTTATACACTAGAGAAATCATTGCTTCAAAGTAATTATTCAACAGCTTTACAATTTCTATGGCACCAATTTTCTCTGTTAACGTGGTAAAGTTTCTGATATCAGAAAACAGAATACTACACTTTGAATATTTACCTTTTAAAGCAGATAAATTATCTCTGTTCATCACTTCATTTACCAAGTGTTGAGGTATGTATCTACTTAAGTTAGATTGGATTCTTTTTTCTTTTGTTAAATCGTTAAAAACTAAAATTACGCCAACATTATTATCTTTAACATCCTTCATTGGAAGAATACTAATATTGAACGTGATTGATTTAGTTTCAGATATATGCAGTTCAAAATTCTCCTGATACGATTTTTTGCCTGAGATTAAAGTTTCCAAGCATAACTCTTTTATTGCATTATCGAAGAATGCTATTTCATTGATTTTTTTATCGATAATACTTGATGCTTCATTTACATCAAAAATCTTATAAAACTGATTGTTAGCCGTTTTAATCTTTAAAGAATTATCGATGGTAATAATACCGTTATCAAGGTTTTGAACTAAAATGTTTAAGTAGTTTTTCATCCCTTGAATTTGGTCAAATAGCTTAGCATTTTCGATGGCTATTTTAATCTGACTTGCAAATCCTGTTAGAATATCTAAATCCTCTTGATCAAAAGCTCCTTTGTGTTTATTGATAGACTGAATAACTCCTAAAACTTCATTTTCAGAATTGAATACAGGTACACTTAAAATAGATCGTGTAGTATAACCCGTTTTTTTATCTACTGCTGGATTAAAATCTGGGTGACTGTAAGGATCGTTAACAATTAGTGCTTTTTTACTTTTTGCAACGCTAGCAACTATTCCCTTATTTGTTCGAACTACATTATTTTCTAGGCCTTTAGCAAATATTGTCCATAATTCATCCGTTTCTTCATCTACTAAGAATAAAGAACTTCTATCTGCATTTGTAATTTCAGCAGCCTTATTCATAATAAGCGGAATAAGCTTATTCAAATTAAGCTCTGAAGAAACTACCTTGAAAACTTCTAATAGTGAAGAAAAGTTATTCTTTAAATGTTCACTAGCATAATACAATTCACTATTCTTAATAATTAACTGAATTGCTGCAGAAAAACTATTTA
This sequence comes from Tenacibaculum skagerrakense, assembly GCF_004345825.1. Taxonomy (GTDB): domain Bacteria; phylum Bacteroidota; class Bacteroidia; order Flavobacteriales; family Flavobacteriaceae; genus Polaribacter; species Polaribacter skagerrakensis. The sequence goes on along the minus strand of NZ_SLXM01000007.1, from coordinate 195,855 downwards.
ATACTCTAATGTCTTTAGGCTTAAACTCACCTGTTTTTTTATTTAAGCATTGTAAAATTCCTACAACTTCCTCTTTATCGTTAAACACAGGAACACATACTACCGATTTTGTTAAAAACTGTAACTTATTATCGAATTTATTATTGAAGTGTTTATTGGTTTGAACATTATTTTCTATTACAGGCGCAGCTTTATTAAAAGAATCCCAAACGATACCTGAGTTTTTAGGAACAGAAATAATAACGTTTTCAACTCCTTGTGCTACAATACTATCTAAGGTAGATTCTTTCTCATTCAATAAAAACAAGGTGCTTCTTTCAGCATCTAGAATTGTTGAAACTTTCTCTAAGATCGTATTAACTTCAAATAATGTTTTTTCGTGTTTCTTCATTATATCAATTCTTCTTCTAATTGTTTATGATAGTTTTTCAACAGTTCTTCTTCTCCATGATCCATTGCCATTGTCAATAAATCAGTTTCACACAAACTTTTAATTCTACTTACATAATCATTTGATGAGGTTACTTCTCCAAGAGTTGTATCAAACTTGGCTACGCTATCTATGGCTCTTACAGTAATGTATTGTAAATGATTAATAGCTTTCTCTGATAATTCCTCATCTAAATAATTTTGAAATCGTCCGCCTTCTCTGTATTCCGGATACTTTTCTAATCCTAAAAAAGCAAGCATCCACTCTTTATCAAACTTTTTAAGAGCACTTACAATCCCGGCGTAATCCGCAATCAATTCATCGTATATATTTTTTGAAATTGAACTATAGTTATTCAATGTAAAAACATGCGCACATTCGTGTTCTTTTCGAATTGAAACTGATTTATCGTTCCATTTATTTTCAGGAATATTAACAGTTGTTGCTTTAACACCACTATATGGTTTTGTGCTTAAAATAATGAGCTTATCTTTATACAATTCAGGGTTCGGCAAAACATGGTTTTTGAATATACTTCCCCAATTTTCTAGCGGTGATTTTTCTTTCCAATACTCTTTTAAGTCCTCTATTCTATTCCAATTATTGATTCCATTGATAAAAATAGCTCCCATAGAATCCGACATTGGTTGCGGCTCATTTTTATAACAAATTGCTCTTATAACTGATTTAAAATCGTCTGGATTTGGCACTACCAAAACAGGAACTTTTCCTACTAATTCACTATCGTAAATAGTTAAATCCAATTGTTCTGGATTATTCAGTTGAATTCCCTCAGAGGGAAATTCTTTTTTCCCTCTTAAGGTTGCATTCTTATACATTTCTGTAGCAGAAATGTTTTGTTTAACAGGGAAATTAAGTTGAACTAGATACTTTTTTAATGTTTGAAAAACTCCAGCTTTTAGTGATTCTTCTTTATATTTTTCCCATGCTTTAATATAAGGCTCATCAATTCTTTTATTAGACGCTTTTTTAGTTTTCTCGAACTTACTTTTTGTATACTTTATAAGTTCTTCAACTACTTTATCGTCATTAATAAAGCTTTTTAAAAATTGATTTTTTTTTAGGTCTTCCATTTATGCGATTTGTCTTTTCGCTAATTTTGAGAATACTCCGTCTAGTTTCATTAACTCATCATACGAACCATACTCTACTATTTGTCCTTTATCTAACACATAAATCCTATCTGCATTTTTCACCGTACTTAATCTATGTGCAATTACAATTCTTGTAGCTTGTAATTTATCTAAACTTTCAGATACAATATTTTGTGTTTTATTATCTAGTGCACTCGTAGCTTCATCCATAAATAATAATCTTGGTTTATGTACAATAGCTCTAGCAATCATTAAACGCTGTCTTTGTCCACCAGAAAATGTTCCTGCTCCCTCACTAATTACAGTATGCATTCCCATTGGCATTTGTTTAATATCTTCTTCCATCCCCGCCATTCTAGCAGCCTCCCAAGCATCATCTAGCGTTAATTCTGAGTTACCAACAATATTTTTATAAATACTTCCAGACATTAATGCTCCGTTTTGAAGCACAACACCGATTTGACGTCTTACCAAATCCTTATTCATAGAATCGTAAGAATTTCCATCATAATAAATAGATCCAGCTTCTGGCTCTTCAAAACCTAAAAGCAATCTCATAATAGTTGATTTTCCTGAACCTGAAGTTCCTACAAAAGCTACCATTTCACCAGAGTTAATTTTAAACGATAAATCGTTAAGAATTAATGGCTGATCTTCATGATATCTAAATGAAATTGAATTCAATTCGATCTCTCCTTCTAACTCTCCTGGATCTAAACTTTCCCCTTCTGATTCTGGCTTTTCCTCTAAGATTGGCTTCACTCTTTCATATAAAGTAATAATGTTAAGAGAAGTAATTAACGCCATACTCATTTTTAAGCAATCTCTTAAGAATTGGTTGAATGCGCTGATGAATGCCATAAATGCTCCTACTGAAATCATTGCTCCTACATTCGCTGCATTATTTACTGAATAATAAATAAAACCAAAGAAGAACATATTGGTTAATAAAGGATAAGAAGCGTTGAAAGTTTCAACATAGTTTTGATAACTTCCTGAAGTGAAACCTAATTTTTTAAGATTTGCAAACTTGTTTGCCCATAGTGCAAAAATTCTTCTTTCTCCACCGGTAATTCTAATTTTAGTTATTCCAGACAAGAACTCAAATAAAAATCCTTGTAGCTCACCTTGAGTATCTGATATTTGTCTGTCGTACCTTAACTTTAACATACCAATACCTGTCATAAATACTATCGCAGCAACTGCTAATCCAACACCAATCCAAGCTAAACTAGACTCGTAATAGAACAATAAGAACAAGTTTACAAAAGAGAAAGCTCCACTCAACACAGCTGTCATTACTGTATTAGAAAGCACTTGTCTGATTCCGTTAATACTTAATGCTCTGTTTGTTAAATCTCCTGCTGAAAACTTCTTGTAAAATGTAACCGGTAGCCTTAGTAGATGATCCATTACACCCGCCTGAAGATTGATACTTGACTTAGTTTCAACACGTAATTGTAAAACTCCTTGAATTAATTGCATTCCTGCCGTTACTAAAGCTAGCATAATCATTATGATTAACACCTCTACATGTAAAGAAGTGTCTGCTGTAGGTATTACATCATCAAACATAATTCCTGAAAGAACTGGAACTAAAAGTCCTACTATACTACCAATAAAAGCAGCTAACATCAAGTATTTAGCATCTTTCTTTACTCCTTGAATTGCAAACTTACCTATTTCTTTTACAGATTTCATAGTACCCTCGAATCCGTAAAAAAACATGTAACAAATTGGTTCCAAATCCTCTGCAATTTTATAATCAACTTTTTGCTCTTCTCCTGTAACTACATCTTTCAACACATATGATGTAGATGTCTTTTGAATTAAAGCTACTGGAGTTTTTTCTTTTTTCTTAAAAGCTAAAAGATGTCCATTTTCTTCTTTCCACCAAGTACCTCTTAAGATTATTTTTCGTACTCTAACTTTTGAAGCCTGAGCGATTGCCTGTAATTGGTTTGTAGTATTGTTTTTATAAGATTCTAAGTATTTAGGAACTTCAAATTTGAAGCCTATTTCATCTCCAATAAGCTTACAAGTTTGAAATAAATTGTTATCTAAATTAGTATCAGAATCATCATCAATAACCTTTTTTGTTCCTGAGATAATAGATTTTAACTTCTCTAAAGTAGCTGTTAAATTACTTTGTTCAGTTTCAACTTTATCTGCAATTCTTTTTCGTTCTTCCTCTTTTGCTTCATTAAAGTTAGAGATAAGTTTAGTGTATAAATGATTTTGCAAATCATTCATTGACAACATAAAATAAATCTCATCATTTAACATTTCGATGGTAGACTTAACTGCTACCTCTGTTCTATTCTCCTCAACAGAAATCCAGAAATTACTTGATACTGGAACTGGAAATTTAAATTCATCATTAGTCTTTATCGTCTGAGTTCCTGCGTAAGCTTTAATCTCTCCTTGTAATAATTCGGCCCAAACTAATTTTCTTGATGGATATGCAACGCTTCCCTTCTTTAAAGCAGTTACTGTATAATCATCAAGAGCTGTATGAACTCTAGGTGACAAATTCTTATGAATTAAATGAACTTGTTTCAAAATCCACTTATCAATCATATTTTCAAGAAGAAAATGATCAATATTTAACAACCTATTTTTATTGATAGCTACTAATGAGGCTCCTTTACTAACTACTAAAAGCTGAACATCTTGCTTATACTCTTTTGATGTAATTAAGCTAAATAGAAGCTCTCCTTGTTGTGCTGTATATAAGTAATTTAAACTGCTTTTGTATACTCCATTTTCATCTACACTAGCATAAAATATATCAACTTCCCCAGAAGTAATCATCCAAAACCTATCATGTTCACTTAAAATAAGTGACTCATTCGATGCTAATTTTATTCTTTTATTTTCAAACATTTCGATGATTATTTTGCGTCAATTAAACGAGCATATGCTCCTGACTTTTCCATTAATTCTTTATGTGTACCTCTTTCAACTATCTTACCGTACTCCATTACAATAATCTCATCACAATCCATGATAGTACTCAACCTATGTGCTACAATTAAACAAGTACAACCTCTTCGTTTAATATTGTCCATCACAATCTTTTCAGATTTTGGATCTAAGGCACTCGTTGCTTCATCCATTACCAAAATAGAAGGATTTAATGCTAACGCTCTAGCTATTTCTAAACGTTGACGTTGACCTCCACTAAAGTTAGAACCTCTTTCTATTACTTCACTTTCATAAGCTTCAGTTCGTGCAGCAATAACATCATGAATAGCTGCATCTTTAGCTGATTGTATGATACTTTTCTCTGGAATTTTATGATCCCAAAAAGCAATGTTCTCGTGAATAGTTCCTTTAAACATTAACACCTCTTGGTCTATAACCGCTACTGATTCATTAACAATATGTCTAGGAATTTCTCTTCTTGATGTACCATCAAATAAGATATCTCCTTTCCATGGATCATAAAGTCCTGATGCTAATCTTGCCACTGTAGATTTACCACTTCCTGAACCTCCAACTAATGCAACTCTACTTCCAGGTTTTAGCGTTAGGTTAAAATCTTCAATTAAAGGATCCATTGTAGTATTGTAACCAAATGTTACATTCTTCATTTCGAAGTGACCCGTTAGTTTATTGAAAAACTTATCTGTTTGTTTTGTAGTGTTTTCATCTTCAGTAAATTCACTTGAAATCTCATAGTTAAGAACGTCGTCAATTCGAGTCATATCACTTTCAGTTTCTTGTAAAAGACTTCCAACACTCACTAATTGGTTTACTGGTCCTATAAAATTATTCATCAGATAAAGGAAAGCAACCAACATACCTAAAGTCATTTCCCCATTCATAACTCTAGTTGCTCCAACTCCTAAAATAATGGCACTGTTTAACGACATTAATAAAGGTGGAACAGTATTTAACCTTGTAGTTAACCAGCCTAACTCTTGTTGAGCATTAGTTACTTTCGCTAAATAACCTGTCCAATTTGTAAAGAAATCGTTTTCTCTTCCAGAAGCCTTTAGTGTTTCAATCATGCTAATTCCTGATGTTGTTGTTCCTAATAGCTTCCCGTTTTCACTTGACAATCTTCTATTCCCATCTTTTCTAGCTCTTGAAACATATCTAAGAATTACAATGTTTAAACTGGCCATAAAAATTCCAATTACAGTTAACACAACATCATACGAAAACATTAATAAAGCATAGAAAACTACCATAATAACGTTAAGTGCTGAGTTAGCTAGGTCTCCACTCAACAATCTTGCAACTTTATCATTTAGAGATACTCTGTTTCCTATCTCTCCACTGTAACGTTGTGTAAAAAAAGCGATTGGTAAGTGAAAAACATGCCATAAAAATTTACTAGAAGTACTAAGAGCTAATTTTGTTTCCAGTCGCAATAAGTAATATTGTTGAATATAAACTAGTAACGAATTTACCGCTAACATTCCTCCCATTATTAACAGAAGTGGCATCACAAAATCAGAAACTCCATTGATTAGATATTTATCAATAAAAATTTTGGTAAATGATGGTATTACTAATCCTGGAATTACAAGAAATAGGCTTGCTAAAATGATATAAGTTAAGCTTAATTTAGAATTTGAAACTCTAGAGGCTAATGCATTTAGTAAGCCTTTTTTCTCATTTCCTTTTTCAAAATTCTCTGAAGGTTTAAAAGTAAGCACAACTCCTGTATAGGCATCATCAAACTCTTGATGGCTAACATAATATCTTCCTTGAGCTGGATCACTTAAGTACACTCTATCTTTGGTAAACCCTTCAATAACTAAAAAGTGATTAAAATTCCAGAAAATAATTGCTGGCATTTCTAAATCTTTTAATTTTTCAATAGATTTAGCATACCCTTTTCCTTCTAAACCGTATTGCCTAGCGGCTTTTAAAATATTTGTAGCTTTTAAACCATCTCTAGAAACTCCACAAGAAATTCTTAATTTTTCTAACGGAACAAACTTACCGTAATATCCTAGAATAATGCTTAAAGCTGCTGCCCCACATTCTACGCCTTCCATCTGTAAAACAGTAGGAGTAGTAACCCTTTTGGGAAGTTTCTTTTTTGTATTGTCTTTTTTAGTAAACATAATTCAGGAGGTATTAGTAAAGATCAAAGAACTTCTTAAATGCTGGTATTACCAATGCAATTGGAGGCTCTGACTTTACAGTTATTTTTCCCATACAAGAAGTTCCTTCGTTAATTAGAATTTTAGGTCCTTGTGCAGAAGTCCACTTAAATCCACTATAAGCATCTTTATCTTTTTCAAATTCTACATACACTTCAAATAATGCTCCCTGTTGCAATAAACCACGAACAAGCTGGTCATTTTTTACAGTCATCATCATTCCTTTTTGAGTTATTGGAAAGTCTGAAACATAAGTAACTTTTCCTTTCATGAAACCAAACTCTTGCGGTTGAACTGTTGATGGTACAACTAAAGCTTGCATTCCTTCTTTAATTTTTTTACCATCTTGAGAAGGAATGTATAACACACCTCTTAATTTGCTATCGTCTTTACTTTGATGTTGGTTTTTTAGTTTAAACAAAGGCGTTCCTTGCGCAACTATTACCCCGATATCTGATAACACTTCTACAACTTCACCAGAATAAGAACTCGTAATTTTTGTTTGTTTCGCATATCTCTCCTCTAAGTGCTTTAACCTGATTTCTGTTTCAGAAATACGTTGCTTACTTAAGTTTATTTTTTGTTGTAAATCAAAACCTAGATTTAACTTTTGACTAGACGTTTGAACTAAATTAGCTTTCAATTGTTCGATTGAGTTTTTCGCTCCTTCGATTTGTTGTTCTGTATTAACTACTTGCGATCTAGTGATTAATCCTTTTTTATATAAATCGTTCTCCGTCTCAAGTTGATTTCTCAAGAAGTCTAATCTCTTTTGATCAGATTTAATTTGCAACTCTATACTATTTCTTTGCTGAACAATTAGCTCACCTTGAAGTTTCGTATCCTCACTTCCAAAAGACAACAATCTTTGTAATTCGAATTCACGTTCTTTTAACGAAGCCTTTACCTCTTCGATTTGTTGAAACAATTCTGGTTGTTCTATTAATCCTACTACTTGCCCTTTTTCAATAGTATCTCCAATGTTAATATTTAATTGAATTAATTGTCCTTGAGATGTAGAAACAACTTCATGAATTTCTCCGCCTAATAAAACTCCTACAACATTTAATTTTGTTTTAATATTTCCGAAGAAAGACCACATAATTCCTGTTGTTAATGCGATAACTACAGTTGCCAGTGCTATCCATCCTTTTGGACTTGTAACTTTGATTAACTGATCAAGTTTTTCTGGTGTTGAAAGCTTTTCCAACGCTGCTTTTCTAAAAAATCCTGCTGCCATTTTATTTAGTTTTTATTTTTTTGGAATCGTATAAAATAATTCCTTGGTGATTTCTGAGTTTGTTTGTTTAAGAAGTGTGCCTGTTTGATATCTAAGACTTACAATTGCTGACGCGAATTGTTGGTTAGCCTGTAAATATTCTAGCTGTGCAAATGTTAATCGCTCTTGGAATAAGATTAGGTTTAATAACGTAGTTAAACCATTTTGAAACTTTTCCTTTTCGTTGTCAAAAACCTGTCGATAATAACGTAAAGATTCCTCCGCCTTTTCAAGGATTAAAACACTATTCTGTAAATTATTTACAGCTATAGAAACATTAAGAGATACGTTTCTTTTTAAATTTTCGTTTGAAATTTGTTGGTTTTCAAAAAGTGTCTTATTCTTTAAATAGCTACCACGTGCATTGTTATTGTTTAAGGCAAATGCAAAATTTAGTCGAACTCCAAAACCTACATTTCTGCCTTCGCTTTGCGTAAAAGTTGACAACGCATTTGTAAGTCCGTTACCAAAATTTAACCCTCCATAGTTTACAAATCCTGATAAGTTTAACTCAGGCTTTTTGCTATTCTCTGCAAAACTTAACCTAGTTCTAATTGCTTCTTCTGTTTGTAATGATGCTTCAATATCACTTCTGTTTTCATTTGCTAAAGCGATATAATCTTGAACATTAAGATTATTAGTATAACCCGATGTTAACACCTGCGGGAAATCATCAATAGGATCTTTTATAGCTTTACTTTCTAATTCGCTTAAACCAATAACTCTTCCTAAATTTAACTTTGCACTATAATACTGTTGTTCAGCTGCTTTTGTTTGTCGTACTTGATTTGCTAAATCAGCTTGAATTTGTGCAAGATCACCCGCTGGCTTTTTATCTGCTTTAACTAATTCCTCGGTAATTTCTAAGACTTTTTGAACTCGTAACTCATTCTCTTTATAAATTTCCAGGCTTTTAAAAGCAGCTACATATTGCCAATAGGCATCGGCTAATTGTAACAATTCAAACGAATTTCTAAAGTTCAAATTAGTTTTTTCACTCTCTAAATCAAGTAATGATGAATTCTCTAATGCTGAAGCAACATCTGCACTCCCTCTTAATAATGGTTGCGTTAAAGAGAATGAACTCGACATTGAATGCTCTTGAATATTAGCTCCAACATCTCTAAAAAATCTATCCAATTGATAGTTGTCATTCGACATAGAATAGTTAACAGACCAGTCAGCAATTAATCCTATTCTAAACCTTTTTTGTAAACCTAAAGAAGTTATAAAACGGTTAGCTTTTAAATCTCCAGAAAGATCATTAGTTCTTGGATCAAAAGAATATAAATTAGAAACTGTTCTATCTGTAGTAATTCCTGATGTTAGTTGATAATCAAACAAACTTTTTTGTATCTGATAATCTCCTTCTGCATTTAAAATTGACAATTGATTCGTTTGAACAATTGGACTTTTGTCTAAAGTTAACTGTGCAAGATTTACTATATTTCCTTGCGTTAACTCTTGAGCATTAATTAATTGTAGAAATGAAAATAATAAAATTGTGATTTGAAATCGATTCCCCATGTTCCCCCCTAATTATACTTCTGAAAATTTTTGTAAAATTTGCCCAAATCTAGATCCCCCCATAGAAACTCCATCTAGAACAGATTCATCTATTAAATCTTCTTCACTTGGGTTTCCGTAACCTAATTGACTTGTTGTTTTTCGTAATCTGTTTGATAAGAATAATGCTAAAGCATAATAGAAATTTGCTTTAAACTCAAGATTAGAAGCTAATCTGCTATTCATTAATTCTCTTGATATTGCATATACGCTAGTTTCTTCAGTAGCAATAACAGACACTGAAGGTGGACGCGACTCTAAAAACGACATTTCTCCTACAATTTCTCCTGCACCAATTTCTGCGATTAGCTTACTGTTTTCACCATCAGTAATTGATAATTTTCCTGATAAAACGATATACAAACTATCTATTGTTTTACCTTTTTCTATCAATCTATCTCCTACTTCTAATTCTTCTTTGTATCCGTTATTAATCATCCATTCGATGTCAATGTCATCAAGATGTCCTAATAAGAAAAGTACTCGTTTCATAATTATATTTTTTCTGTTATCTATTTATGCTAGCTAAATTAGCTTTGTTGACTATTAGAAAAAGGACAAGAAATCTGCGATAACTGCCAAATACCTATAGAAACAGGCTTTGGTATAATTACTCAAAGAACCAATAATTTGTATATGTAAAACTGAAAGTAACCCTGACAAAAAGGACAAAAAAAAAGCGGTCTTAAAATTTAAGACCGCCATGGTAAATTTCTCAATTGTTAACAATTAAAGTTTAAATAAAATTAGTCCTTTTTTGCGCCCTTACACATTTTTTAATGTGCCTAATAATTATCTAAACCGGGGGTTTCTTTGTTCATAACACAAATGAAAAAAAGCTAGAAAGTAGTTAACATAATTGTATAATGAGAAATAAATAGAAATAAAAATACACCACCTCTAGCTTAAACTATAATTCCCTAGATTTTAATAGTTCCTTAGGATACATTCCGTATTGTTGATTAAACAATTTCGAAAAATAATGCGTGTCATAATATCCTACTGCGTACGAAATTTGTGACACTGTATCGTACAGGTAACTATCTATTAAATCTTTGGCTTTATGCAATTTTAGTATTCTAATATACTTGTTAGGTGTTAGTTTTACTAAATTTTTAATCTTTCTGTGAAGTTGTCTTTCACTTACAGATAACTTGAATGATAAGTCGTAAAGATTTAAATCTTTATGCTTAATATTTTTATAAACTTCTTGCTCCATACTTTGTAACCAAGAAATATCTTGCTTTGAAATTTTTTGAGTATTTACTTCTTCTTTACACATAGACTGTACTCGCTCATTTGAGTTATATACTTGAAAAAAAACTAAATCCTCGTAAGTAGTCCCGTTAGCTTTTTTTACTACTTCATCCACAATTCTTTTGATTTCTAAACTGTGCGTAAAAATCATTTGATTTTTAGCAACTTCTTTAACTTCTTTATTTTCAGACTTAGTAAATTCTTCGATAATAGATGCTAACGGAGATTCTATTTCTCTCAATAACTTAGACAACATATCCGAGTTAGCTAAGCCATCTGTATTCTGTAGACTCAAATTCATAATACTTTTCTGTTTTTAGATTTCAAATACTCGCTTTGAATTTTGGTTGATGTGAATTAAATCGGAAAGAATTTTTGTAATCTTCTTCGATACAAACACACTTACAAATCAACTACAGAAATCAGCTGAAAAAAAGTCTTCTCACTCCAGATTTATAAATCTAAAGGCTAGATTTATAAATCAAAAACACTAATAACGATAAATTAAAATTCTGTTTTTTAGGGTTTTAAGTCTTTTAACTTTTTTGTTTATAGAAAAAACCTATTTTTGCAACTAGTCTCAAGAAACCAAATGAAAAAAACTACAAATCCTTATATTTTTTTAAGAGATTTTTGTTTTAGAACTCCCATTTTGTCGTTAAACTTTTATGAAGATCTTACTAAAAAATCTTCATTTGGGTTGGATGATTTAAAAAAGTTATGGGGAGATCCTACAATAAAAGAAGCTATTTTTTTAGCTTCAAAATCTTTGCACGATGAAATAGATAAAAATATAGATGTTAACAATCCAAAAAATACTGAGAAATTAAAGCTGTCTTTCTTAAAATATCTTTTTAGAGCTTCCACAAGATGCACTCCTTTCGGTTTATTTTCTGGAATGAGTGTAGGGAAAATTACAGATAAAACTGCGATAGAATTAAATACAATTGATTTCTTCAAAAGAAAAACAAGTTTTGATACAGACTTCTTATTCAATTTAGCTACCAGCTACTCCAAAAAAGAAGCCATAAAAAAGAATGCTGTTTATTTTCCAAACTCCTCTTTGTATCCTTTTTACAATCAGTATCGATATGTAGATTATCAATCGGAAAAGAATCAAAGAAGTTATAGCATAGAAGCTGTTTACAAAAATGAGTATTTAGATTCGATAATTAAACAAAGTGAAAAAGGAGCTAGTTACAACGAGTTAGTTGACTCATTAAGTTCCAATGAAATTTCAAAAGAGGAAGCATCTGATTTTATTGATTCATTAATTTATAATAAAATATTAGTCAATAACGTAGAAGTTGCTGTAACTGGAGGCGATACTTTCGACACTTTACTAAGTGAGTTAGAAGACTGTAAAGACTCAAGCTATAATCTTGAAAATTTATATTCTTTCCAAAAGTCCTTAAGTGATTTAGATAAAAAAATTGGAAATAATATTTCTAATTATAATAAAATCATAGAGGTTGTAAAAGAATTAGATATTGATTATAATCCGAACTATTTATTTCAAACAGATTTAGAGTTAACAACTACAGCTAATGAGATAAATCAAAAAGTGGTTTATCAACTACAAAAAGTGATTCCTTTATTATTAAAAATTAATAAATATCAAGAAAACAAAAATCTAGTTCATTTTAAAAATAGGTTTATCCAAAGATATGAAGACCAAGAGGTATTACTTAATGAAGTTTTAGATGTTGAAAGTGGAATAGGGTATATTCAGAATTCATTAGTTTCTGATACCACTCCTTTTTTAAAGAATATTACACCCACTAAAAAGAAACAGTTAACATCACAATACGAGTTAAATGAAGCAGAAAAAATTATTGTCAATAAATATTTAGCATCTCAACAAAATAAGGAAACTGTTTTAGTTTTAAAAGAAGAAGATTTTGACAGTATACTACCGGAAAATAATTACTTACCAGATACTTTATCTGCTTTTACAGAAGTTATTCAAAATGAAAATGACAACTTAATTGTCTTGTATACTTTAAGTGCTAGTGCAGGAAAATTATTAGGACGTTTTACACACTCAAAAAAGGTTGAAGAAATTGTAAAGAAAATTACTGCAATTGAACAACAAATGCATCCAGATAAAATTTTAGCTGAAATTGTTCATCTTCCAGAATCTAGAGTTGGTAATATTTTAAGAAGAAACCACTTACGAGATTTTGAAATTCCTTACATCTCAAAATCTACTTTACAACAGGAAAATCAACTTAATTTAAACGATCTATTAGTATCTGTAAGAAATAATAAAGTTGTTCTAAGATCTAAAAAACTACAAAAAGAAATAATTCCTAAACTTACAAACGCACATAATTACTCATATAATGCACTACCTGTATATGAATTTTTGGCTGATTTAGAATTACAAAATCAAAGAGATAGTTTAGGTTTTTCATGGCCTTCTACTATTGCTCACTACAGTTTTTTACCAAGAGTTGTATATAAGAACATTATATTGTCTAAGGCTAAATGGAAATTGAATAAAGATAGTATACCAGAATTTTTAGAATCTGATAATGACAATACGCTTTTAATTATAAAAAACTGGCAAGAAGAAAACAATGTGCCAGATTTTATTCAAATAGTTAATAATGATAATACGTTGTTAATTAATTTAAACCATCTTGATAGTGTTTTAATTTTAAAAGATACACTCAGAAAAAAGGGGAAGATAACATTAGAAGAGTTTTTACAAACAAGCAATACCTTTGTTAGTAATACCAAAAATGAATACTTTACTAATGAATGTTTATTCACTTTTTACAACCAATCCAAACTAAATAAAAACTAATGGTACAACGAAAATTTTTATTTGGTGATCAGTGGTTGTACTATAAAATTTATTGTGGTAAAAAAACTTCCGACGCAATCCTTACTGAACTAATTCAACCGTTATCTAATAAACTCTTACATGAGAATTTAATTGAAAAGTGGTTTTTTATTCGATATGAAGATCCACAAAATCACTTAAGAGTTCGATTTTTATCTACTAATAATAATCACAACGGAAAAATTATTCAGTTAGTAAATAGGCAACTCCAAGAATATTTTGAAAATGGATTTATTTGGAGTGTTCAATCAGATGTATATAATAGAGAGCTAGAAAGGTATGGATACTCTACTATTAGCCTGACGGAAGATTTTTTCTTTTTAGATAGCCAACTTTGCTTACAAGCTTTATCTAGTATTCAAAACGATGAAACGCAGTTCTTGTTTTCGTTGAGATATATAGATACAATCCTTGATAGTTTTGAATATACTTTAGAAAAAAAATTACAATTTGCTAAAGAACATCTAGAATCCTTTAAACATGAATTCAATGCAGATAAACACTTAAACAAACAATTAAATGTCAAATATCAAAAATTAAGACAGGCTATTGTATCATTTCTTAATCCTAGTAATGATGTTATACAAGGCTATATTGATCTAATTGATGTTACAAAAATTAAAAAAACATCAGATGTAATAGTAACAAATCTAACTAATGAAAACATTAAGTTAGATGATTTACTATCTAGCTACATACACATGACTGTGAATAGACTATTCAGAGACAAGCAACGCTTACATGAATTAGTTTGTTACAATTGTCTTTATAAATATTATCAATTAAAAATCAGCACCAATGAATAAAAAGTTAACCTTCCTGTTCCTACTAATTATTCAGTCGATATTTACTCAAAACGCTGTGATAGATTCTTTAGTAAATGAAGACTATGAGAATTTAAAAGTAGGTTTACAAAAAATAGAGGTTGATTCAATAACTGAATTTAATCATACTCAAGCGTACTTAAGAAAGGCTAAAAAAGAAAACAATCTTGTAAGGATCGCTGATGGCTATTACTTTTTATCACGTATATATAATGATGAACTTTCTTTACAATATTTAGATAGTGTTATTAGTCTTTCAAAGAAATTAAAAAAACACTCGAAATATCCAGCCATTGCATATGAGAGTAAAGGATTAATATTTCACCAAAAAGGAGATTTTGATAATGCTTTAAAATTTTATGTCTTAGCATTAAAACATACAAAAAATGACAGCTTCCAACATGCCAGTGTAAAATTTGATATTGCTTCTTTAAAATATAGATTAGGATTTAGAGAAGAAGCAAAACAATTATTTAAAAGTTATTTAAATGAATTAGACAAGCTTGATTTTCCCAACAAAGGTTATTATTATAACATAGGTATTTATGCCTATTGCGATGCTTTGATTTACACTAAAAAATTAGATTCAGCTCAAATTATGATTGATGAGGGAATTAAAAGAACCCTATATAGTACTGATGAAATTCTTAAAACAAGATTTATATTAAATAACGGTATAAATTCCTATTACAAAAAAGAATATAACAAAGCATTAAAAGCACTTTTAGAGAGTATACAAAGTATTAAAAAACAAAATGATGAATTAACAACGGCCATTAATCAATCGTACATTGGTAAAACCTATTATGAATTAGGTAAAAAAGATAGCGCCATCACATATCTTAACAAAGCACACTTATTTTTACAAGAAACTAATGATGTAGCTCTTGAAATTTTAGACGGATACCAGTATTTAATCAATCATTATAAAACTGAAAAAGAATATGATAAACAGCTGTTATACATAAACGCTTTAATGAAATTCGATTCTGTTTACAATTCAAAATCCCGAAGAGTTTCTCAACAGATTACAAAAAATTATGAAATACCTTATTTACTATCTGAAAAAGAAAAATTAATCTCGACACTCCAACAAAATGAAGACAACAATAATAATTTAAAACTAGTATTTCTAATACTAAGCTTTGTTGCTGTAATTGGTATTACATTGTTGTTTAGAAGAAATTATATTTTGAAAAAACGATTTGCATTGATATTGAACGAAAACACTACAAAAAAAGCAATTAAAAATCAAGAAAATAAGGTAGATGATAATATTGATGAGCAAATTGAAAACGATGAAAACGATGAATTAGAGAAAGTTGGTGTTTCGGAAGAGATTACACAAAAAATCCTTATTGATTTAAAAAAGTTTGAAGACACGCAACAATTCTTAAAGAAAAAATATACACTTTCTTCTTTGGCAAAAGAGATTAAAACGAATAGTTCCTATTTATCTAAAGTAATCAATTATAAAAAGGGAACCAATTTTGCCAATTATTTAAACAATTTGAAAATTGATTATGCGATAAACCGCTTAACAAACGACAAAAAGTTTAGATCATATACTGTAAAAGCTATTTCAGAGGAGTCTGGATTTAATAGTCAACAGACATTTTCTATAGCATTTGTTAAGAAAACTAAGTTGCAACCTTCCTATTTTATAAAACAACTAGAAAAAAAACAAAATTCTGAATAGCAATGTTTTATAAGTTATTAATTTATGAATTTAAAGCTTTAGATTTATAAATCTACACTAATATCGTTTTTATTAAAGGTTTCTATTCTATAGTTTAGCAACAGAAATAAATCTAAAATAAAGTATAATGGGAAATCAAAAAAACAAACTACAGTTAGAAAAGTTTAGAGTTACTGAAATTAAAAACTCTAATCAAATTTTTGGAGGAAGTACAGCAGGAGGGGAAAATCCAGAATGCTCACTTTCTAAACTTACAACTACTACTAAAAACAAAGACAAAGGAAATCAAATAATATAGTTTAGTCTTTGAAAAAAGAGATTATTAAAATAAACTTAATAATCTCTTTTTTTTATTTTTACCAAATTAACATCAAATAATGCTAAAAAAATTCCCCTTCCTATTAATAATCCTTTTTTTTCAGTGTAAAGATTATAACAAGTTGAATCAAGAACTATTAACACCTAAAATCGTTATTGAAAACCATCATGGTAAAGAATTAACCGACCATTTTAGGTATCTTGAAAATGAAAGTGACTCTACGGTTACTAATTGGTATAAAAGTCAAACAGAATTTGCTCAAAAAACTCTAGAAAATATTGTTAATAGAAGTGCTATATCTAGTTATTTCGAAAAAATCAGTAACGAAGAATCAAAAGAGAAATTATCTAGTCTTTCCATAGTAAATCAACTATACTTCTATTTAAAAGCCTCTAATACAAAAAATACTAAAGACTTATTTTACAAGAAAACCAATAATGGAAATGAGATTCTATTATTCTCTCCTTCTGAATCAGAAAAGTTTAAAAATCATGTAATTAACTACATAAAACCTAGTCCTAATGGAACAAAAATAGTAATTAGTCTTACCGAAAATGATGAAGAAATTTCTAAAATGATTATTGTTGATGTAGCATCTAAAGAAATTTCTCCTCAAATAATAGAAAAATGTTGGCCATCTGCACTAGGAGGTATTAGCTGGCTTCCTGATGATTCAGGTTTTTTTTATATGCATATTCCTGTAACCGATAAAAACTCTGAGGAATTTGCTTTAAATACAAGCTCTGTGCTTTATAAATTAGGTACAGATCCAGCCGATTTAAATATTATTTTATCTAGCAAAAAAGGAAGTGACTTTAAAATTAAAGAAGAAGACTTTCCTATTGTTCACTTAAAAGATGATAGATATATTTTTGCTGGTATATACAATGTAAGTGAATTTGTAGATTATTACTTTGCACCTATAGAAGAATTAAAAAACAAGAAAATAAATTGGAAACCTCTTTACAGAAGTACCGATAAAGTAAAAGATTTTTATCTAAAGAACGATTCGATCTACTTATTATCTGCACACAATGCTTCAAATTTTAAAATATTGAAAGATAAGCTTTCAACTATCGATATTGAAAAATCTAAAACATTTGTTCCAGAAAACACGTCTGAAGTGATAACAAGCATGGCCATAACTAAAGATGGTCTATTTTACGTTACCAATAAAAATGGTATTAATGCTAGTCTTCATAAAAAAGGTTTTGAAGATGCTTCATCTCAGAAACTAGATATTCCACAATCAGGCCATATTAATTTATACTCATTAGGAATACAAAACAATGATTTATGGATTGTAACTAAAGGATGGATAAGTGATAACGTAAGATATAAACTTGATACTGACTCTAACACTTTTGTCAAAGAAAGCCTTGTCCCTTCAACTAAATCAGAACGAGTTGATTTAGTTGTTGAAGAAGTTGAAGTGAAATCTCATGATGGCGTTATGGTTCCTTTATCTATAATTTATAAAAAAGGGACTAAACTCAACTCAAAAAATAGAGTCATGATAACAGGTTATGGAGCTTATGGTTATTCGGACACGCCTCTAATGGATGATTATATTAAAGGTTGGACACAAAACAATGGTGTGTATGCAGTTGCTCATGTTAGAGGAGGGGGTGAAAAAGGAGATACTTGGCATTTAGGTGGTATGAAGAAAACAAAACCTAATACATGGAAAGATTTTATTGCTTGTACAGAATATTTAATTGAAAAAAAGTATACTTCATCTGATAAAATTTTTGCTTGGAGCGCAAGTGCTGGAGGCGTTTTGATTGGAAGAGCTGTTACCGAAAGACCCGATTTATATAAAGCCATTGCTGTTAGAGCTGGAATGTTAAATGCTACAAGAGCAGAATTTGGTCCTGCTGGTCCAAACAATATTACTGAATTTGGTACCGTAAAAGATAGTTTAGAATTTGAGTATCTTCTTGAAATGGATGCATATCAACATATTAAAGAAGGAGTTAAGTATCCATCAATGTTTTTAACTGCTGGTTTAAACGATGGTAGAGTTGGGGCTTTTGAATCTGGAAAATTTGCTGCCAAACTTCTAGCATTTAATGATAATCCTAATCTAACTTTATTGAAGATAGATACTGAAGGCGGGCATGGTTTCGACAGAACTAATGCTAAAAGAATAGAAGATTTAACAGATCTACTTTCTTTTGGTCTTTGGCAAACTGGGCATCCCGATTATCAATTAAAATAAATAAGTTTCTTTTTATTATTCTAAATGTATTAATTCTCTATTGAAACATTTTAATAGAATATTTATAACGACATTTGCCGCTAAATTCTAGAAATTCATCATAAAATGAATACAAGAGTACTTGCACTAACGGCTGTATCTATTGTTACTATTATATACGGAGTTACTTTTACCGTAGCAAAAGAGGTAATGCCACATTATGTAAAACCTTTTGGTTTTATTTTTATTCGCATCACTTCAGCAATGTTACTGTTTTGGTTTGCTAGTATTTTTATTAAAAATGATAAAATTAAAAAAGGCGATTATAAAATAATTGCTTTAGCTGCTTTCTTTGGTATCGCTTTTAATATGCTTACCTTTTTTAAAGGTTTAAACTACACAACTCCTATCAATGCTTCTGTAATGATGGTTACCTCACCTATTTTGGTGCTAATTTTTTCTAGCATATTAATAAAAGAACGACCTACCGCTATTAAAATAATAGGTGTTTTTATCGGACTTATCGGTGCTGTTGTTTTAATACTTTACGGTGGTAAATCATCTGCCAATGCATCAAACATGATGTTAGGCAACTTTTTAGTATTTATAAACGCTGCATCCTACGGAATGTATTTAGTCGTTGCCAAAAAAATAGTCGCAAAATATAAACCTATTACCTTTATTCGTTGGTTGTATTTATTCGGATTTATTTTTATGTTTCCTTTTGGAATTTCTGAGTTTACTGAAATTAACTGGCAAATTATTCCGCTATCAGGATACTTAAGAATAGGATTTGTTGTTGTTTTTGCCTCTTGCATTACCTATCTTTTTAACTTATATGCTTTATCAAAGTTAAAACCTACTACCGTAAGTGTATTTATTTATTTACAACCTGTAGTTGCAAGTATCTATGCGTTACTAGTTGGAAGCGATTCTTTAGATATTATCAAAATCTTTGCTACTATTTTAATTTTTGTTGGTGTTTATTTAGTTTCCAAACAGGCTTCTGCTAGTACAAGCAAATAATGTATCTTTACGGCCTATTAAAATCAAGGTATGATTCAATCTATGACAGGATACGGTAAATCCGTATTACAATTACCCACTAAGAAGATAACAATCGAAGTTAAATCTTTAAATAGCAAAAACTTAGATATAAATACTCGTATTCCTTCTTTTTACAAAGAAAAGGAGCTTACTATTCGTAAAAAATTAGCAGATATCTTAGTTAGAGGTAAAGTAGATTTTTCCATTTATGTTGAAATGACTGCAGATGAAACTTCTACTTCTGTTAACAAAGGTGTTGTTACAGAATACATGAAACAACTTCGTGATGTGGTGTACATTGATGTGAATGATCAGGTTGAGTTATTAAAAATGGCTGTTAGAATGCCAGATGCTCTTAAAACTGAACGAGAGGAGTTAGACGAAAATGAATGGTCAGAAATTGACAAACATATTACTAATGCTTTGAAAGAAATTGTTCAGTATAGAACAGATGAAGCAGCTTCTCTTGAAATCGATTTTAAAGAACGTATCGCTAACATTAAATCTTGTTTAGAAGAAGTAAAAGAAATGGACGGTGATCGAATTGATAATGTAAAACAGCGTCTTGCTAAAGCGTTAGATGAGTTAAAAGTTGAAGTTGATGAAAACCGTTTTGAGCAAGAGTTGATATATTACCTTGAAAAACTAGATATCAACGAAGAAAAGGTTCGTTTAGCAAATCATTTGGATTACTTTTTGCAAGCATTGGATAGTGACGACTCTAATGGTAAAAAATTAGGTTTTATTATTCAAGAAATTGGTAGAGAAATTAATACCACAGGATCCAAAGCGAATTATGCACCTATGCAGAAAGTGGTGATTCAAATGAAAGACGAATTGGAAAAAATTAAAGAACAAATATTAAACGTATTATAATGACGAAAGACTTTAAAGGTAAATTATTTGTATTCTCAGCTCCCTCAGGATCTGGAAAAACTACAATTGTTCGTCATTTATTAGCGCAAGAAAAATTTGGTTTAGAATTTTCTATCTCTGCTACTTCTCGTGAGCCTAGAGGAGAAGAAAAAGACGGTGTTGATTATTATTTTATCTCTAGAGATGAATTCATTAATAAAATAAAAAATGATGAGTTTTTAGAATGGGAAGAAGTTTACACTGAGAATTTCTACGGTACTTTAAAAACAGAAGTAGAACGTATTTGGGCTAAAGGAAAACACGTTATTTTTGATATTGATGTTGCAGGTGGTTTACGAATCAAAAAGAAATTCCCTGAAGAAACTTTAGCTGTTTTTGTAAAACCTCCAAGTGTTGATGAATTAAAAAGACGTTTGAAAAAACGTAAAACCGAGAGCGAAGACAAAATTAACATGAGAATTGCAAAAGCTTCTGTAGAGCTAGCAACCGCTCCTCAATTTGATAGAATCATTAAAAACTATGAACTAGAGGTTGCTCTTAAAGAAGCTGAGGAATTAGTTGGTGATTTTATCGGACTAGAAAAATAAAGACGAATAATGAAAAACATCGGGTTATATTTTGGTACGTTTAATCCTATTCATATTGGTCATTTAATCATTGCCAACCACATGGTTGAGAATTCAAATTTAGATGAAATTTGGATGGTGGTAACTCCGCATAATCCTTTTAAGAAAAAGAGTACGCTTTTAGACAATCATCATCGTTATGAAATGGTGTATCGAGCTACTGAAGACTACGATAAGATTGCTCCTTCAGATATCGAATTTAAATTACCTCAACCGAATTACACTGTTCATACATTAGCTCATATTTCAGAAAAATATCCTACGTATACATTCAGTTTAATAATGGGAGAAGACAATTTGAAAAGTCTTCATAAATGGAAAAACTATGAAACAATTTTAGAGCATCATCACGTATATGTGTATCCTAGAATTTCTGAAGGAATAGTAGAAACACAATTCGATCAGCACCCAAAAATCCATCGTGTAAATGCTCCTATTGTAGAGATTTCTTCAACGATGATTCGTAATGCTATCAAAGAAGGTAAAAATATCAAACCTCTTTTATCAACAAGCGTTTGGAACTATATTGATGAAATGAACTTCTATAAAAAATAGTCTTCCTATTTTTTCGTTGTATATTTGATATTCCAAACCTAGTACA
The DNA here is from genome assembly GCF_004345825.1 of Tenacibaculum skagerrakense. Lineage (GTDB taxonomy): Bacteria > Bacteroidota > Bacteroidia > Flavobacteriales > Flavobacteriaceae > Polaribacter > Polaribacter skagerrakensis. The sequence goes on along the minus strand of NZ_SLXM01000007.1, from coordinate 174,042 downwards.
GTGACAAAAAAAAAGAAAAAACCTAGTAAATTAAAACAAAAGCTAACCGATAAGTATCGTTTAGTTGTTTTAAATGAAGATACCTTTCAAGAGCGTTTTTCATTAAAGCTTTCTCGTTTAAATGTATTTGTTGTAGGTGGTGTTTTCTCAATTTTTATCATCACTCTTACTGTATTTTTAATTGCTTTTACTTCTTTAAAGGAATACATACCAGGATATTCATCTACACAGCTAAAGAAAAAAGCAACACAACTTACTTACGAGGCAGATTCTTTAAAAATGAAAATTGCAGTTTTGGAAAAGTTTACAAAAGCTATTAGACCTGTGCTTACTGGTGAAATTGAACCTGAAGCTATAGATTCTATAAGAAACGAATCAAAAAAGGTAGTGGTAGATTATAAAAAACTATCTGCAACTGAACTAGATTTACAATTTAGAGAAGAGATTGAAAATAAAGATCGATATGCGCTGTCTGCGGGTTCTGCTGATAAAGCAAAAATCATATTCTTTGCGCCTATAACAGGAAACATTTCTCAATCTTTTAATGCTGCTAACAAACATTTCGCCATAGATATTGTAGCTAAAACAGGAACTCCGGTTAAAGCTGTTGCTGATGGTACTGTGATATTATCTGGGTGGACTGCTGAAACTGGATATACCATTACTATTCAACATAGTAACAATTTCGTATCTGTATACAAGCATAATGGTGAGTTATTAAAACAACAGGGAGATTTTGTAAAATCTGGTGAGGTAATAGCAGGTGTAGGTTCTACTGGAGAGTTAACTACTGGTCCACATTTACATTTCGAATTATGGAATAATGGATATCCAACAAATCCAACAAATTATATTGACTTTCAGTAACTATTATAAGTCAGAAGTATAAAAACTTCCAAGCTTCTAACTCCAAACAAAAATAAATTATATGTCTTTAAAATCTTTTTTAGCGATTCCTTTTGCAAAACGTGCCGTAAAAAGTGTTCGGAAATGGGCTAACAAACCACTAGAAACGCAAGAAAAAGTATTTCAATATTTAGTTTCTGAAGGATGTAAAACCGCTTTTGGTAAAGATCATGATTTTGTGTCTATCAATTCTTATGAAGATTTTAAAAAACGTGTTCCTGTTAATGATTATGAAGGATTACGTTCTTATGTAGATCGTATTGTTGAAGGAGAAGAAAATGTGTTGTGGAAAGGAAAACCAATTTACTTCGCTAAAACCTCGGGAACTACATCAGGAGCTAAATACATACCCATTACAAAAGAATCGATGCCTACACACATTAAATCGGCTCGAAATGCTTTATTGTTTTATATTAACGAGACAAAAGATGCTTCTTTTGTAAATGGAAAAATGATTTTCCTACAAGGTAGTCCAGTTTTAAATGATAAAAACGGAATTAAATTAGGACGATTAAGTGGTATTGTTGCGCATTATGTTCCGAATTATTTATTAAAAAACAGATTGCCAAGCTGGGAAACCAACTGTATTGAAGATTGGGATACAAAAGTTGATAAAATTGTAGAGGAAACCTTACCAGAAAACATGACTGTGATTAGCGGGATTCCCTCTTGGGTTCAAATGTATTTTGAAAAACTGATTGAGAAGACTGGCAAAACTGTTTCAGAACTGTTTCCTAACTTTAACTTCTTTATTTATGGTGGCGTTAATTTTGAGCCATACAAAAACAAGTTCGAAGCTTTAATTGGTAAAAAAATAGATTACATCGAATTGTATCCTGCATCTGAAGGATTTATTGCTTTTCAAGATTCACAACAAGAAAAAGGAATGCTACTACAATTAGATTCTGGAATCTTTTACGAGTTTATTCCTGCTACAGAATTCTTTGATGAAAATCCAACACGTATTTCTTTAAAAGATGTTAAACTTGGTGTAAATTATGTAATCATTTTAAATACTACTGCCGGACTTTGGGGTTATAATATTGGTGATACCGTTGAATTTACTTCTTTACAACCATATCGTATAAAAGTTACCGGAAGAATTAAGCATTTTATTTCTGCTTTTGGAGAACATGTAATTGGTAAAGAAGTAGAAAAAGCATTAAATGACGCCATTGTTGGAACTGATGTAAATGTGAGTGAATTTACAGTAGCACCACAAGTAAATCCAGAAAGTGGATTACCTTATCACGAATGGTTTATTGAGTTTGAAAACGAACCAGAAAACCTAGAAGAAATGGCAGCAAAAATGGATGCTTCTATGCAAGCTCAAAACATTTACTATCAAGATTTAATTGAAGGAAAAGTGTTGCGCCCATTAGTTATTCGAAAGGTGAAAAAAGGTGGCTTTCATGAGTATATGAAATCGATTGGTAAGTTTGGTGGACAAAATAAAATTCCGCAATTATCCGATAATCGTAAAATTGCTGATGTGTTGGAAGGGTTTTTACTACATTAACTAAATCAAACGATATACAGCCTCAATAAGTATTACGGTTTGCTAAAACAGATTGTTTATTATTACATACTATCTATATTTTAGCTGGAAAATCATGTTGAAAAAAATATCTTTCTATTGTGCTTAATAAAAATTAATACTATGAAATATAAAATTTTAACTTTTTTATTCTTTACTACTTTATCTGTAATTAGCCAGAAGAAAACTATTAACAAATCAGACATATACGGCTGCTGGACAGACTCTTTTGAAGAATATAGTAATGAATCTAATTTTAAAGTATTTAGACCTTGCAATTATGACAAAATTCCACCTGCACGATTTCGCTATAGATTTGAAATAAAGAAAAATGGTGAATTTCAATGGCTAGAAATGGCCGAAAACGACGGGCATTATATGAGAAAAGGTACTTGGACATATGATTCAAAATCAAAAACTCTTTCGGTTTTTAATAAAAAGAAAAATAAAGTCAAAGATTTGGTTATTATTAATATGATCAAAGGGATGTTGACTTTAGAAAAAAACTAGGTACAAATACATTTTAAGTATTAAATATTAGAAAGACTAAATTTCTTCCTCTCCAAATACTCTTTTTCTAATTGATTGGTTACTTTTTCTAAAGCTACATCTATAAATTCAATAGCTTTATTAGTATCGCCTATTTGATGATAATAATCTGATTTTGCCGCGTAGTATAAATAAGCTCTTTGCTCTAACTCATGCGGATTAACTTTATCAAAATAGAAACTAGCCTTTACATAATTATACATTTGCAAACAAACTACTGCCATAGTCAACAAATGAGATGGCATTGGTTGTAATTCGTATAGCGACTCGTACCAATACAAAATCTGTTCCCAATTAGTATCGTCAAATGTTGCTGCTTTTAAATGCTCTGCTATAATAGCTGCTTCGTAATGATAGCTAGAAAATTCATTGTTTTCAACAGCTTTATTCATCATAGTATTTCCTAGTTGAATCAACGGGAAATACCATTTAGAACGATCTTGACTTTTTAAATCTAACACTTCATTTTCGGTAGTTACTTTAGTATCTAATCTAGCTGAATGAAAACACATTAACGCAAACAACGCATAAGTTGCTGAAATCGATGTATGTTTATTTTTAATAACCAACTTACATAATCGCATTGCTTCTCCACAAAGCTCTTTTCTTATGAGTTGCTCTTTGTTATTAGAATGAAATCCTTCATTAAAAATGAGATATAAAACCTCTAATACACTTTCTATTCTTTTAGGTAATTCTAATCCTTGTGGAATGGAAAAAGAAATGTTTGATTGTTGAATTACTTTCCTTGCTCTTACTAATCGTTTTTTTACGGTTTCTTCTTTTAGCAGAAGTGCTGAAGCAATTTCTTTTCCACTAAAACCCGACACCGTTTTTAAGGCAAAAGCAATTCTATCTTTAGGATCTAATTTAGGATGACAAGCAGTAAAAATCATTCGTAATTGCGCGTCTTCTATTTCCGCATCTAAAAAGAGTTCATTAATAGCTACTGCGTCAATTCCTTTAGAAAATTCAGGTACATTTTTCTTTTCAGATTGCAACTTTCTGAAAATATCTAACACTCGATTTTTAGAGGCCTTAATGAGCCAAGCTTCAGGATTATCGGGAAGTTGATTTCGCCAACTTAATGTAGCTTTTATAAAGGTATCTTGAACAGCATCTTCAATAATTTCAAGATTTGAAAGTCCGAAAATTCGTGTTAAAACAGCAACCATCTTTCCACTATGATGGCGAAAAAGATGGTCAATAAGTTGAGTTTCCATTATTCATCGAAAACCATTATCTCTCTAATTTCTACAGTACTTCCTAAATCATAATCAGGAAAATCTTGTGCGATTTCTTCCACAGCATCAAAATCTTTCGCCGTAATAATGTAATAACCTCCAACAATTTCTTTAACTTCAGCAGAATTGACATCAGAAACCGTTCGATCTTTACCAACAATTCTTCTAATGTCGGCAGTTAAAGCATTTCCGCCTCTAACAATACCTTGCGCTTCCATTTTTTGACTCCAAGCAAACCATTTGCCCATTCTTCCTTGAATTTCTTCTGGAGATAGTCCTAAATCGCCGTAATCGGCACCGATAAAAATCATCATAAATTCTTTCATAATGTATAAGATTTAAAGTTATTTATCTGTAAGACGTTTTAGAAGCTACACATGGGGACAAATTTTTTAAAAAAATTAAAAAATTATTCCTTTTCTAATTCTAATACTTTTAAAATCATTTTATCATCTAGATGATTCATTCGATACAATCCTTGATCATTAAATAATTCTCTTGCAATTGTAGCTTTTAGAAACTTGCGTAATTTTTCTTGGGTTAATGCCGAAGGCTTTAAGTCTTTAATTTTATCAAAAAACATATTTGACACTTCATTATCTGCATCAAAACTTTTGATATACTCATCTATTTTTAAATCAGATAATTTTGTGCGGTTATTATCTACATACTTAAATGCAAAGTCATTCAAGTACGCATAATAGTAAGGAGAAATATATGCGGAAGTATCTATAGGAACAAAAACGTCAGGTATAATTCCTCCGCCTCCATAAACTACTTTTCCTTTTGGTGTAGTATACTTTAAACTATCAACTATTTTGATGCTATCTCTATTTAATAATTCTCCGTTTCTATACCTGCTTTCAACTTCATCTCCATAACTTAATTCAACTGAGTTTGGGTTATCAGGCGATTCGCTTTCTTCTCCATTTGGATTTCTCTTGTATGGCTTTTGAATAGATCTACCTGTTGGAGTATAATAACGAGCAGTAGTTAAACGTACAGCAGAACCATCTCCTAACTCCATTTCTTCTTGTACCAATCCTTTTCCAAAAGAACGTCTACCTACTATAATTCCTTTGTCATTATCTTGTAAGGCACCAGCCACAATTTCTGAAGCTGAAGCTGAATTTTCATCAATAAGAACATACAATCCACCTTGCTCAAAATCTCCTTGATCTGTTGCATAAGATTCGGAGATTTCACCTCCATTATTTTTGGTGAAAACAATAAGTTTGTCTTCCTCTAAAAATTCATCTACAATACTATTCGCTATATCAATAAATCCACCACCATTTCCTCTTAAGTCTAAAATCAAATCTTTCATTCCTAAACCTTTAAGAATAGTTAACGACTCTTTAAACTCTTTGTACGTATTTCTAGCAAAACGATCTAGTTTTATGTAGCCAATACTATCATTCAGCATATAAGCAATATCAACACTTTTAATATTTACCTTTCCTCTTTTTACCGTTACATTAAATGTGCTGTCATTAGATTTTCTGTATACTTGAAGTTCTACCTCTGTATTCGGAGCTCCCTTTAGTTTTTCTAAAACCTGTTCATTTTGAATTCCTTTTCCATATAAAGTATCAGCATCAGCAATCAAAATTCGATCTCCTGCTTTAATACCTTTTTTAATACTTGGACCTCCTGTCATTGGATGTACTACAGTAATACTGTCTTCAATTATTCTAAACTGAACACCAATTCCTACAAAATTACCCTGCATATTTTCAGTTACTGCTTGTAAGTTTTCTTTTGGAATATATACTGAATGAGGATCTAATTTTGTTAACATTTGAGCAATGGCTCCATCTAATAATTCATCCGTATCTACATCATCAACATAATCTTGTTGAATAAAATTGATTAGTCGTTTTATTTTTTGCTCTTTCAACGAAGTTTTACTTAAAGAAGTTGACTGCCCTGTAAAAAAAGCGCCAATTAAAACTCCAAACGCCATAGCAATGGCAAAAAATATAGGTAAATTATTCTTGTTCATCGGGTAAATAAATCAGTTCAACTCCTGCCTTTTCTAAAAACTCAAGACCACTTTTATCTTTATACTCGTTTGAATACACAACTCTTGTTATCCCTGACTGATGAATAAGTTTACTACATTGCTGACAAGGAGATAATGTAATATACAATGTTGCTCCCATACAAGATTGGGTAGATGCTGCTACTTTTAAAATTGCATTAGCCTCTGCATGCAACACATACCATTTTGTATCACCTTCTTTATCTTCGCAGATATTTTCAAAACCAGTTGGAGTTCCATTATAACCGTCAGAAATAATCATTCTGCCTTTTACAATTAAGGCTCCTACTTGTTTGCGCTTACAATATGATAGTTTCGCCCATTCTTTTGCCATTTTTAAATAAGCACGAGCGTAAGTTAATTCTTTTGTTGTTAAAGACATAGAATAGCTAAAATAACTAGAAATTAATGTTAAAGAAGTTAATTTTTACCAAAAAACACGATTTATCATCATTTGAACAGCAAATCCTATAACAATTGATGATGCTACCAAAATCCAATCACGTCTATTAACTCCAAATACAGATTGTACTAATCCTCCTATTAATAAGATTAATCCCACAATAATTATTTGAGCTACTTCAACACCTAAAGCAAATTCTATAAGCGGGAACAACTTGTCTTCCGATCTACCAATCATAGCTTTAAAGTAGTTAGAAAAACCTAATCCGTGAATCAATCCAAAAAACAAGGCAAAAAATAAATTCTGATTTTCTTTACCTACTGATGCCTTTCTTGCTGTTAACACATTCATTAATCCTGTGATGAAAATTGTCAACGGAATTAAAAACTCAACTAAATCTGCTCTAACTTTTAAAATATTATAAGCAGATAACGCTAATGTAATCGAATGTCCAATAGTAAATAACGTAATCAACCAAACAACTTTTTTCCATTGTTTAAATTGATATACAACAGCTAAAACAATTAAAAATAAAATATGGTCATAGGCTTTAATATCCAATACATGAAATAAGCCCATTTTAAAATACAATATAAAATCGTTCATAAGAGGTTTAAATTTTTATCTGTCTGTCTATTTGTTGATCCAAAGATATGAATGTTTCTGTTCTTGAAACTCCTTTTATACTCTGGATATCTTTATTTAACAAATGCATTAAGTCCTCGTTGTTTTTACACATAATTTTAATGAAAATTGCATAGTTTCCAGTAGTATAATGACTTTCAACTACTTCTGGTATATCTTTTAATCTTTTAATGGCTGAAGAATACAAGCTAGCAGAATCTAAAAACACCCCAACAAAGGCTGTAGTAGTGTATCCTAGGGCTTTGGGGTTTAACACCATTTTATAACCTTCAATAAGGCTCGATTCGTCTAATTTTCGTAATCGTTGGTGTATTGCAGCACCTGAAATTCCAACTTCTCTAGCGATACTTAAAATGGGGGTACGCGCATCATTTACCAATCGTTTGATGATAATCTTATCAATTCCATCAATTTTTAATTTTTTTGACATAGGGATTAAGGTAAGTATTGGGTTGTCTCTCTTACGGTAGCACAATATAATCAAAAAATAAAAGAGATTAAGTAACTTTACAGCCATGTATGCTTTAGTAGATTGTAATAACTTTTATGCCTCTTGCGAACGGGTTTTTAATCCGAATTTGCGCAATAAACCTGTTGCTATTCTTAGTAATAATGATGGCTGTGTTATTTCTAGAAGTGATGAAGCTAAAAACATAGGATTGCCAATGGGAGCTCCTATATTTAAATGGGACAACTATTGCAAACAGCACAACATTAAGGTTATTTCTTCAAATTATCCATTGTACGGAGATATGAGTGATCGGGTAATGAAAATTTTATCTCAATTTACTCCTGATATTGAAATTTACTCAATAGACGAGGCTTTTCTCCAGTTTAAAGGTTTTGAAAATTACGAACTCAATTCTTATGGTAAGGATATTAAAAATCGTATTTTACAGTGGACAGGTATTCCTACTTGTGTAGGCATAGCACCTACTAAGGCGTTGAGTAAAGTAGCTAATAAAATTGCCAGGAAATTTTTAGACGAAACTAATGGCGTATATGTTATCGATTCTGAAGAGAAAAGAATTAAAGCGCTTAAGTGGATGCCTCTTGATAACGTGTGGGGAATTGGTCGTGGACTTCACAAAAAACTAACTGCAGAAGGTTGTGTTAAAGCCTATGATTTTACGCAATTAAACAGTGAAATGGTTCGTAAAAAATATTCGATTACAGCATGGAGACTTCAACAAGATTTATTGGGGAAACCTACTATGGAACTCGATGAAGAAAAAGATAAAAAAGCCATTGCTACTACGCGTAGTTTTGAATATACCTATTCGGATATTGAAAACATTAAGGAACGAATCTCAACATTTGCGACAAACTGTGCTGAAAAACTAAGAAAACAAAAAAGTAGTTGCCACATGATTATTGTACTCCTTAGGAGCGATCGACATAAAAAAGATCTTGAGCAACATCGAGTGAGTAAAACAGTAATTCTTCCTTATCCAACTAACTCGTCTTTAGTAATTAGCAAATGTGCCGTTGAAGCAGTAAAAACGATTTTTAAACCTGGAATACGTTATAAAAAAGCCGGCGTTATAGTAACTGGATTGGTTCCTGAAAATAATTTTCAACTAGATCTATTTTCTAAGGAAAACCCAAAGCACAAACCTTTAATGTTGGCTATCGATCAAATTAATAAAAAATATAGATCAAATAGTATTAAATTAGCTAATCAAGATTTAGAACGAACTTGGAAAATGCGTCAAGAACGTTTAACCCCGAAATACACGACAAACATTAATGATATTATTGTTGTAAAATGAGTTTGAAGTTAACATTTTTTAGTCCGAAAAATACAAATAGTGAAGGCGCTATTTTTATCGATACAGGTATTTCTGCTGGATTTCCTTCTCCTGCTGATGATTTTAAAGAATCAAGAATTTCATTAGATGAAGAGTTAATCAAAAATAAAGAAGCAACTTTTTTTGCTCGTGTAAGCGGGCAGTCGATGATTGGTGCTGGTTTGGATGATAATGATTTATTAGTGATTGATAGAAGTATCGCTCCAACAAACAATAAAATTGCGGTGTGTTTTTTAGACGGCGAATTTACCGTAAAACGACTTCGTGTAGATGGCAACGATGTGTGGTTGCAACCTGAAAACCCTGATTATCCTATTATTAGGATTACTGAAGAAAATGATTTTGTTATTTGGGGAATTGTAACAAATGTTATTAAACGTTTGTAATGAGTTTTCCAGATAAATTACATCAAAAATTACTCCTTAGAAAAGAATCGAATGCTTTACGAAGTTTAAATTCTCAGACGAATTTAATCGATTTTTATTCGAATGACTATCTTGGTTTTGCACAATCTGAAGTTGTTTTTAATCAAGCTCATCAACTTCTTGTTGATAAAAACCTCAAAATGAATGGTGCTACGGGTTCTCGATTAATTTCTGGAAATCACCAATTATATCAAGAAACTGAAGATGTTATAGCTGTATTTCACAACTCAGAAAAAGCATTACTTTTTAACTCTGGTTATGATGCAAATGTTGGTTTTTTCTCTTCAATTCCTCAACGAGGAGATGTTATTGTGTATGATGAATTGATTCACGCATCTATTCGCGATGGAATTCAACTTTCAAATGCTAAAGCCTACAAGTTTAAGCACAACGATTTAGAAAACCTTAACGAGATACTACAACGAATTCAGCATGACACTATTTATGTAGTTACCGAATCTGTATTTTCTATGGACGGTGATTCACCAAACTTAAAAAATCTTGTTGCTGTTTGTAAACAAAACAACGCCTATTTAATTGTTGACGAAGCGCATGCATTAGGTGTTTTTGGTGAAAATGGTGCCGGAATGGTTCAACAATTAGGAGTAGAGAAAGATGTTTTTGCTAGGATTATGACTTATGGAAAAGGATTGGGTTGTCACGGAGCAGCGATCTTAGGAAGTGAAAATCTTTATAAGTATCTCGTTAATTTCTCAAGAAGTTTTATTTATACTACAGGATTACCTCCTCATGCTATTGCAACCATCAATGTAGCCTATCAACATTTAAACTCAACAACAATAACTGTTCTCTCTGAAAGAATACAACATTTTAAATCTGAACTTGTACGATTAGACCTTACTGCTAAATTTATCAAAAGTGATTCTGCAATTCATTGTTGCGTAATTTCAGGAACAGAAAAAACAAAAGAAACAGCTAAACAATTACAACAAAAAGGATTTAATATAAAACCAATCCTCTCTCCTACTGTTCCTATCGGACAGGAACGTTTACGTATTTGTTTGCACAGCTTTAATTCTAACGAAGAAATTACTGCTATTTTAGAGCATCTCACTACCTTTGTTTAAAAAATTTAAATGAGGGACGATTATACAATTTTAGCAGTTTTTGAATATTCAACTGAAGCTTTGGTGTTTAAATCTAAATTAGACGCAGAAGACATTAAAACTATGTTGATGGATGAAAAAACAATCGATACTGACCCTATGATAAGTCAGGCAATTGGAGGTGTAAAACTACTAGTTCATAATGAAGATTTAGAGAAAGCATCAGCAATATATAACGAAATAAGAACCTACGAAAAAGATCGTGACGGGAATGATATTAGCTGTCCACAATGCAGTTCTAATCGTATTTTAGTAGCAGATGCCCAACGAAAAAACTTCTTTTTCATGCTTTTTCCCTTTTTTGAATCAAGAAAATTAATTTGTAACGATTGCAAAACAATCTTTAAATGAAAAAATATTTTATCACAGGAATCTCAACTGAAGTAGGTAAAACAGTTGCTTCAGCAATTATTACCGAAGCTTTAGAGGCAGATTATTGGAAACCTATTCAATCTGGTGATTTAGAATACTCTGATACCCATAAAGTAAAAAACTTGATTAGTAATAAAAAGTCTGTTTTTCACGAAAATAGCTATGCTTTACAAACACCAATGAGTCCACATGCTTCTGCTACTATCGACGGAATTACCATTGATATTAATAAAGTAATAGAACCTGCTACCAAAAACAATTTAGTGATTGAAGGTGCTGGTGGATTATTAGTTCCACTAAATGATAAACACACTATTTTAGATCTTATAAAGCCCGATTATAAAGTAATTGTTGTTTCTCGTCATTACTTAGGAAGTATTAACCATACTTTATTGACTATAAACTTTTTAAAAGAAAAAGGATTTGATGTTTCGTTAGTCTATAGTGGAAACGAACACAAAACTACTGAGGAAATTATTGAAAAAATGAGTGGTGTAAATGTAATTGGAAGAATTGAAGAGGAGCCTTATTTTGATCAAAATGTGATTAAAGAGTATGCCGAGAAATTCAGAGATAAATTATAAGCATGACACTACAAGAACGCGATAAGAAACACATTTGGCATCCGTTAAAGCAACATCAAACACATCCAAATAGTTTAGGAATTGTAAAAGCTAAAGGATGTATTCTTACCGATGAACATGGCTACGAATATATCGATGCTATTTCTTCTTGGTACACTTGCATGTTTGGTCACTGTAATGATTATATCAATAATCGAGTTTATGAACAAATGCAACAGTTAGATCAAATAATGTTTAGTGATTTTACACATCCTGCTGCTGTGGAATTATCTGAAAAGTTGATTGCTATTTTACCTGAAAATCAGGCTAAAATATTTTTTAATGATAATGGTTCAACTGCGGTTGAGTCTGCCATAAAAATGGCGCTGCAATATTATTTTAATAAAGAAGATCAACGAACCACTTTAATCGCTTTTGAAAATGGTTTTCATGGAGACACGTTCGGTGCAATGTCTGCTTCAGGATTATCTGTTTACAACGGGCCATTTGAAGATTTTTTGATTAATATTCATAGAATTCCGGTTCCAGACGGAACTAATCATTCAGCAATTCTAGCACAATTAGAAACTATTATTTCTAATCATAAAGTGGCTGCATTTGTGTACGAACCTATTGTTCAAGGAGCCGCTGGAATGAAAATTCATGACATGAATGGATTAAACGAAATCATCGGATTTTGTAAATCTAAAAATGTGTTGACTATTGCAGATGAAGTAATGACTGGCTTTGGTAAAACTGGAAAAAACTTTGCTTCAGATCATATACAAAATAAACCAGATATTATTTGTTTGAGTAAAGCTTTAACAGGTGGTTTAGTTCCCATGGCTATTACCTCTTGTACACAAGAAATTTACGATGCTTTTTTAAGTAATGATATTACCAAAGGATATTTCCACTGTCATACCTACTCTGCTAATCCAATTGGTTGTGCGGCTGCCATTGCAAGTATTGATTTACTAACATCAGATAAAATTCAGGGGAGTATTCAAAAAATAGCGAAACGTCACGAACAGTTTTCAGAAAAAATCAAGAAACATCCGAAAGTGAAATCTACACGAAACATCGGAGTTATCTTTGCTTTAGATCTAGATACAAATATGGAACGATACGGTACTTTAAGAGATTTATTATTATCTTCTTTTATGAAAGAAGGTGTATTTTTAAGACCTCTTGGAAACACCATTTACATACAAGTTCCTTATGTAATTACTGATACGCAACTAGAAAAAATATATACTACTATTGAAAAGGTTTTAGATACTCTCTAAGACCTTTTCTTTTTCTAATAAATTGATTCGTTCGTTAGTTTCTTTAATGGTAACATATAAATCCTCATAAATCCACTTTTTATCTTTTCGGATTCCCTTAACAACTAATAATCCTTCTCCTTTATCTCCTTTAATTGGAATGGTAAAATCAACTTCTCCATCAGCATCTGAAATAGAAATAGTACCGTTAGGAAAACCATCAGATTCAATATCTTCACCTAAAAGTTGAACTACACGCTCGTTCTTTTCTGCTCTCTCAATAGCTTCCTCAATTGGCGACAATCCCCCTAAACTATCTACTACACTTAAAACAGTAGCGCCAAAACCAACAATTAAAATGATGATGAAAATAAGGCAACCTGAACAACAACCAACTGGTAATGCCCAAGGCCAATTTCTTCCTAGCCAACTTTTTTGATTTTCAATATTCATTTGGTTCAAAAATTTAATACTATTTGTGCCTCTTACAAATATATGAAGCATTAACCGCTATACTGTTTCAATCAAGAAAAAAAATTATAATTCTTTAGCTTCCCAATACTTATTTAGTTTAAAGATTTAGCCTTAATTTTGCTGAAATTTTTCTGTTTTGAAACCAATATCAATATCAGCCTTTGCATCAATATCTCCATTAGGAAAAACTTCTGAAGAAGTTTGGAATAGCTATTTAGATAATGAGCATAGAATTACAAAAAGAGACTTTAAAAATTTTTCTGAATGGACTGCTAATATTTCTGATGAAGATAAAAAACATATTGAGGACATTCGAAATTCAGACAATAAATACAAGAATTTAGACGACACTGTATTGTTTGCTATTTACGCTTCTAGAAAAGCTATGTTAGATGCTAACTGGAAAGAAGGTGATGATTTTGGAATCAACATTGGTTCATCGAGAGGAGCTACAGCTCTTTTTGAAAAATATCATCAAGAATTTTTACAAACAGGAATCTCTTCTACCTTAAGTTCTCCAACAACAACTTTAGGAAATATTTCTTCTTGGATTGCGCATGATTTAAAAAGTTCTGGACCCGAAATTTCTCATTCTATAACCTGTTCTACAGCATTACACTCGTTATTAAATGGTGTTGCATGGATTCAAGCTGGAATGTGTGATAAGTTTTTAGTTGGAGGAAGTGAAGCACCTCTTACTGATTTTACAATAGCTCAAATGAAAGCCTTAAAAGTGTACTCAAAAGAAACAGAAGGTAATCCATGTAAAGCTTTTGATTTAGAAAAAACTAAAAACACCATGGTTTTAGGTGAAGGAGCTGCCGTTGTTTGCTTAGAAAAAGATATTTCTGAAAGAACCATAGCAAAAGTGGAAGGTATTGGGTATGCTACAGAAGTTTTAAAACATAATACATCGGTTACAGCAGATGCTGAATGCTTTCAAAAGTCAATGAAGATGGCCTGTAAGCATATCAATCTAGAAGATGTTGATGCTGTTGTAATGCATGCTCCCGGAACTATAAAAGGTGATTCATCAGAAGTAAACGCTATAAAAAAAGTCTTTGGTGAAAAAACTCCATTTTTGACTACCAATAAATGGAAAATAGGACACACTTTTGGTGCTTCTGGATTGCTAAATTTAGAACTTGGTCTGTTAATGTTACAACATCAAAAAGCCATTGAAGTTCCTTTTGCAGAGAAACAAAATCAACCGAAACAACTTAATAAAATACTTGTAAATGCTGTAGGATTTGGAGGAAACGCCGTATCAGTTTTAATTTCAAAATAATATAATAATACAATTACTTTTCCTACTTTTGGTAATGCAAACAATGACGACTATATGAGTGAGACTAGACACAATTGGAGTAAAGAAGAAATTTTAGAGATTTATAATAAGCCGATGATGGAACTGTTATATGATGCAGCTACAATTCATCGTAAACACCATGATCCAAATACGGTTCAAGTATCAACCTTATTATCTATAAAAACCGGAGGATGTCCAGAAGACTGTGGATATTGTCCGCAAGCGGCAAGATATCACACCAATGTTGAAGGAAATGATTTAATGACAGTAAATCAGGTGAAAGCTCAAGCTTTACGTGCAAAAGCTTCGGGAAGCTCAAGAGTTTGTATGGGAGCTGCATGGAGAAATGTAAAAGACGGACCTGAGTTTGATCAAGTTTTAGAGATGGTGCGTACTATTAATAAACTTGACATGGAAGTTTGCTGTACATTAGGTATGATTACCGAAAATCAAGCTCATCGTTTAGCAGAAGCAGGTTTATATGCGTACAATCATAATTTAGATTCTTCAGAAGAATATTACAAAGAAGTAATTTCTACAAGAGGATTTGAAGACCGTTTAGAAACAATCGATAATGTTCGTAAAACAAACGTTACAGTTTGTTCTGGAGGAATTATTGGTATGGGAGAAGCAATTGAAGATAGAGCAGGAATGTTAGTAGCTTTATCTACACTAAACCCACAACCAGAATCGGTACCAATTAATGCTTTGGTAGCTGTTGATGGAACTCCATTAGAAGACCAACAACCAGTTTCTATATGGGAAATGGTGAGAATGGTAGCTACAACAAGAATTGTAATGCCTGAAACGCAAGTTCGTTTATCGGCAGGTAGAACTCAAATGACTCAAGAGGGACAAGCAATGTGTTTCTTTGCTGGTGCAAATTCAATTTTTGCTGGAGATAAGTTATTAACAACTCCAAATCCAGATGTAAATGAAGATATGAAGTTGTTTGAATTATTAGGTTTAAATCCGCAAAAGCCATTTATAAAGAAAATGCAACCTAAAACTGTAGAAGCAGAAGATTCTCAATATCAAGATTTAGGAGAAAAACCAAAGTGGAGCAGACCTAGTCATAAAATCGAAAGAAACGAGGAAAAAAAGCAAGAAGCAAAGGAGTTGAAAGCCTAAATAGATTGTATTAATAGATTAATTTATTTTTTCAATTTCATTAAAAAAAGATTTTGTAACGTTTTCTTAACTTTGCGTTTATCAAATTTTTATTCATGGGGTTACAGTTGGAACAAATAGATAGAGTCGAAACCATTACGAAAGAAGACTTTATCAAGAATTATTTTAAACCACAAAAGCCAGTGGTAATTGAGAAATTCATAGAAGATTGGCCTGCTTACAACAAGTGGTCATTAGAATATATGAAGGAAGTTGCTGGAGATAAAATAGTTCCTCTTTATGATGATAGACCTGTAGATTATAAAGACGGTTTTAATGAGCCACATGCTAAAATGAAAATGAGCGAGTATGTTGATTTATTAAAAAGAGAACCTACAAAGTTTAGAATATTTTTATGGAACATCTTAAAAGAAGTTCCTATGCTTCAAAAAGATTTCTCTTATCCAGACTTTGGTTTGAGTTTAATGAAAGGATTACCAATGCTTTTCTTTGGCGGTAGAGATTCTTACACTTTTATGCACTATGATATTGATTTAGCCAATATTTTTCATTTCCATTTTGAAGGAAAAAAGAAATGTATTTTGTTTGACCAAAAACAGAATAAATACTTATATAAAATACCTCATTCTTTAATTACGAGAGAGGATATCGATTTTAATGATCCTGATTTTGAAAAATGGCCAGCACTTAAAAACGCTAAAGGTCATATAGCTGAATTAGAACACGGAAATGTTTTATACATGCCAGAAGGTTATTGGCATTATATGCGCTATGTAACTCCAGGTTTTTCTATGAGTTTACGCGCTATTGCTAGAAATCCTAAGAACTTAGGAAAAGCTATTTATAATGTTTTTATTATGCGTTCTATTGATAATTTAATGCGAAGAATAAAAGGTCAAAAATGGATTGACTGGAAAAACGAGCAAGCTATTGTTCGAACTAATAAAACTAATCGTGTTTCTTAACGAAAAAATAAAATAAAGGGGAATTTTCCCCTTATTTTTTTTACATAAAGTACGTTTTTAATCTTTACTTTTAATACTCTAACCAAAGAAGAAAGAAAAGAAAGATGAAAACATGTCCACACTGTGGCTCTTCTAATAGAGTACGCAGAAAAAGAAGGGGATTTGTAAAGTTTATTAACTTTATTAAATTTTACAATTGTCTCGATTGCCGACAACATTATTATTGGGTAAGTTTATTTAACTTCCCTTTAAAAGTAAAAGCTACTTCTTAAAAAAGAAGTAGCTTTTACTTTATTACTTATATTGTTTATTTCAGTACTTATTTAAAGCCTTCTTATTAAGCATAAAATCAATACTAAAATGCTTAATGGCAAGAATATATTCCAATTAATAAATATTAATACACCACCTATCTCAAAGATTAAATCTTCTATAACATCTATAAAATTATTAGACTTTTTGTATTGACTAATCTCCCATATCAACCATAAAGCCCCAATACTAATAGGAGCATATAAATCTCCAATTAGCAAGCTTAAATACAAAGTTAATACAAAACTTAAGGATAAATGACCAACCTGATTAGTCAACCATCCGTAAGGATTATCTTTAAAATCATTAGGCTCAGAAAGCAGGTTAAATATTTTGGTAATTAAATTCATTCTAAATAAGGTTAGATTCTCCTTATCATCTAAATCTACAATAAGGCACTTCCAAAATAATGAATTTTTTCTTTACATAATAGACCAATATCAATAATGAATCCTAAGAGTTAGAATTACTTGCAAATACAGTTTTTATCCTCTATCCTCTTACAAGCTTATTTAAATAGCTTCACTACATCATTACCGTTGGCGAATATTAATAATGCTAATAACAATACAAATCCAACTACCTGTGCATATTCTAAGAATTTATCACTTGGCTTCTTACCTGTAATCATTTCCCATAAAGTAAACACAACATGTCCTCCATCTAAAGCTGGAATTGGTAACAAGTTCATAAAACCTAGCATAATTGATAAAAACGCTGTGATACTCCAGAAACTATATGCACTCCATTCTGAAGGGAAAATACTTCCGATAGAAATAAATCCTCCTAATCCTTTATAAGCACCAGTACTCGGATTAAATATCTTTTTTAATTGCTTTACGTAATTGGTTAAGGTTGTCCAAGATTTATTAAGACCCGCAGGAATTGATTCCATAAAGGTATATTTCTTATCCGCCAAGGTATAATATCCTAACTTTTCTAAATCAAGTAAGTTTAAAAAAGCAGGTTGAACCATTAATTTTCCTTCTTCATTTACTTTCACATTAATTCCTTTAGTTTCGTCGCCTCTTTTTACGACTAGTTCTGTGCTTTTATTTTTTAATGTTTCTAAAATCGAAGCTACTTCATCAAAATATTTTACTTCTTTTCCAGCAACACTCATTACAATATCTTTAGATTGTAAACCTGAAGCTAAATTTATAGATGTCTCTGGAACTTTTCCAACCACAAAAGGATAACGATATTGAATAAAATTTCCTGCATCCTTATCTCTATCAACTAATTTTGAAATAAAATCAACTGGAATTTCTTTTGCTATTTGCTCTCCATTTCTTTCAATTACAAAATTATTACCATTGATAAACTCTACAGGAATCTCATTAAATTTTTCAATAACTTTACCATCCACAGAAATAATCTTATCTCCAGTTTCTAACCCTAAAGTTTGTGCCAATTCATCTTGAGCCCAAATACCATCTTTTACATTCTCATTTGGCAAATATTTCTCACCATATCCCCACATTAAAGCAATGTAAATTAGAATACCTAAAACAAAGTTTACAATTACTCCTCCTAACATGATTATTAAACGTTGCCATGCTGGTTTAGAACGAAACTCCCATGGTTTTGGTTCTTCTTTCATCTGTTCAGTATCCATACTTTCATCAATCATTCCGGCAATTTTTACATAGCCTCCTAACGGTATCCAACCAATTCCATATACCGTTTCTCCAATCTTCTTTTTAAATAATGAGAACTTATAATCGAAGAATAAGTAGAATTTTTCAACCTTAGTTTTAAATAATTTAGCAGGTATAAAATGTCCTAATTCGTGTAAAACAATTAGTAACGATAAACTTAAAATGAATTGTGATGCCTTTATTAAAATTTCCATAAATGGTATTTAGTGTCTTTTTTGAATTCAGCAAATGTACGTTTTTATAAAGAGTTGTAAAAACGCAGTCTTAACACTTATTTCTGTTTTAACAAAGATTTTAGGAAACTGCCTTTTTAAGCTGTATTTTTGCATTAGAATCTTGCTAAAAATGAACGTACAGTTTTTCAAAAAATCGAAGTATACTTTTCTTTTTTTAATCTTATTTACTCTTATTGCGTTACCTGCATACTATTTTTTAGTGAAAGTAGATCAAAAGCTACCTATTTATAATCCTGCAGATGTAAATCCGAAATTAGTAGACCGTTCGATAAGAATGTTTACTAAAAACCATACTATTGCCGATTTTGAATTGATTAATCAAGATGGAAAAAAGATTACACAAAAAGATTATGAAGGGAAAATTTATGTGGCAGATTTCTTTTTTGTTACCTGTAAAGGAATTTGCGTTCCTATGTCTAACAACATGCTTGAATTACAAGAACGTTTTAAAGATGATAATGATGTTATGTTCTTATCACATTCTGTAACTCCAGAGTTAGACAGCGTACCTGTTTTAAAAGCTTATGCTGAAAGAAAAGGAATTATTAATGGAAAATGGAATGTTACTACTGGAGATAAAAAACATATTTACGAATTAGCTCGTAAGAGTTATTTTGCCGTTTTAGATGAAGGAGATGGTGGTGCGCAAGATTTTATTCATACCGAAAACTTTATCCTAATTGATAAAGACAAACGAATTCGTGGAATGTACGACGGTACAAAGTTTGAAAATATGCAGAAAATAATTGATGATATTTTACTACTAAAAGAAGAGTATAAATAAGCTATTTCTTCAGTTTATTTCCTTCCTTATCAAAGTGTTTATTCAATTCTTGTTCTGTTTTAACAACACACACACCAAGCGTTAATACCATAATTGCAATCGGTTGCCAAGAAGTGTCTTTAGCAATAAAAGCAAACACTAATGCAGCTGCTAAAGCTATTGCAGAATACTGAAGTAAAAACTTATTAAAAAGCGAATTTGCTACCTCCCAAACGTTTTGATTCGCCATAGATCTTGGGGTTCTATACCCATAAAAATTATTAACTTTTTTAGGCGGATAGAAATAAAAAACAAGGCTTAGTAAAAAAACCAATCCGTTAACAGAAAGTACGTAATAAAATGGACTCATAATTCTTTATTTTGATGAAGGTCTCATTAATCCTTCTTGGGCTACTGAAGCTACTAATTTACCATCTCTTGTATAAATGTTTCCGCAAGCAAAACCTCTTGCTCCAAATGTATTTGGACTTTCAATTGAAAACAGCATCCAATCTGAAAAGTCAAAATCTCTGTAAAACCACATCGAATGATCTAAACTTGCCATTTGTGTGTTTCCAAAATGTGCTTTACTTGCATTTGGATATAAACACGCTGTTAAAATATTATAATCAGAAATGTAGGTTAAAATTTGCTGCTTCATTTGCAAGTTTACATCGGTACTATCTCCTTTTAATTTAAACCAAACATCAACAATTGGCGGTAAATTTTTTTGTTCAAATGGATTTATAACTTGTACTGGTTTAAAACTGATAGGACGTTCAATACTTAAAAATTCTTTCATTTTTTTAGGCAGAAAATCCCCGAACTGATCAAGAACATCATTCCAACTTAACAAATCCTCTGGTGGAGTTAAGTCTTTTTTCATTGGCATTTGATGTTCATATCCTTCTTCTTCTTTATGAAAAGAACACGCCAAAATAAAAATAGTTTTATCGTTTTGATGAGCTGTTACTCTCCTTGTAGAAAAACTACCTCCATCTCTAATTGTTTGTACATTATAAATTATTGGCAACTCTAAATCTCCAGCTTCTAAAAAATAAGAATGTAGTGAATGTAAAATTCTTTTGTTGCTTATTGTCTTGTAAGCCGCGTGTAATGCCTGGGCTAATACTTGTCCGCCAAAAACATTTGGGCTTCCTATATCTCTGCTAATTCCGCTAAAATTGTTATTTCCTTCGTCGGTGAGACTAAGAATATTTAGCAAGTCATTAGTATCTTTCATTTGGTTAAAATTTACAAAATAAAAGTACTCTTTTTAGTTTTGAGCAACAAGTGTTTTAACTTTAAAAGGGAATTTTTGACTGAAAGGCGTAGGCTGAATTTTATTAATAAAGAACCTTAAAATCTTATTTGGTATATGATTTTTATGCCTAAAATAAATTGTTAAGTTTTGTGGCTCTGCTCCTACTGAACTTTTAATTTCACTTGCAGTTCTTCCAAAATTAATTTGCTTTAATTTGTTTTCAATGGCAATCTGAATATAATCGTATAACATTCGTTGATATACAGCATACTCTCTATTATATTCATAATCAATACCCACAAAATGAGCATCTAAATTAGCTTCGTTTATCATTGCTGATAAAAACCCGACTAATCTACCATTTAAAACATATCCTTTTATAAGGTAGTTTTCTCCTAAATTTTTCTTTAAATCTCCGTAAGATTCTAAATTAAAAGAACCTAAATTAAATTCAGCTTTAGAAGAAACACTTTTATAAAGCACTTCCATTTCTGGTAAATACTTTTGCAGATTACTTTCATCTATCTCTACTATGTCAAGAGGAAAACTTAGTTCCATAGCTTTTTTAGCTTTTACACGAAACTTAGTTTTCATAGCCCCTAAATAATCGGAAAAATTATGCCAATCTTTGTCGATTTGCATTAGCATATTAGGCTCTACATTAAACGAATGATAATTGTATTCTAGCAATTCGTCAGATACAAAAAGTGATTCATGTATAAAATCTTTTAACATGAAACCACTTATTTTATAACTAAACTGTTTTTCGTCATTAACTAACTGAACAACAGATTTTGCTAACTCTTTAATTACCTGCTGTTTGTTTTGATTACTTTTAATAAAGATTCCATGTTCACCACTTACAAAAGTATTACCACAAGTAAGAATCTTAAAAGGTTTTCTGTTTGTAATTAACCCTAAACGTCTTCCAATTTTTTGAATTTTTTCAGCAATACCCTTTAAATCATTCTGCACATTCTCAAGAAAAAAATCGACTATCTGAATAGTAGCAAAAGCAATTGGACTATCATGTACATCGTACAAAATTACATACCAAAAATCTATGTTTGGGTGATTCTCAGCTAGCGATATTAGATACTTTGGATTAAAATACAGGTTATCAGTACAGTGTAATTCTTGGAAAATTTTGGCAGGAATAGCTTCTACAGCTCTAAAAAACTGAGCTTTATAATCTGAATTTTTAACCTTACACTGATGAAGTATCATTTTCCAAAATAATAAATTAAACTAAAAGAGACAATTAAACCACGCCGTGGTTCCAAACTGGTACTTTAAAAAACTGACTAACCTTCATCATATCACTTAACATATACTCCTTATCACCATGATTTAACAAATTTATTCTATCTCCAGAATTTGTCACTAAATTTAACTCATAACATACATATCCACCACTATTATTACTAGAAACATACTTTTGTAATAATTGTAACGCGTATATATTTTGAAAAGGAATTAAAGTTCCGTTAATAATAACACTTCGTTTATATTTGTGCAATTGTGTGGTAGAAGAAAACACAAAAGTCAAGATTATTCCTACTAACATAAATACACCTCCTGAAGTAAAAAATAAATTACCCGCTTTCATAAATGTAAGTGGAATATTTGATAATTGAAAGTACTCAATAAAACTCCAGACAACATAATTAAGTCCTATAAAAAAGAAAGCTAACGGTACTGCTTTTAGCGTTGTAGTATTACTAATTTTATATCCAAAATTTGTTTTTTTTAATTGTTGACTATAAAAATTACTTCCTGAATTTTTAGTAGCTTCCCAAGAAACAGATTGTCCAATTGCATCTTGAGCAGGGTCTTCAAAGACAAAATCAATACGCTTATTAGTAGGCGCGTTTTTTTTCTTACTTGCTAAATAACTAGAACCAAAAATAGCCACAAATAATACTGCTAGCATAAACAACATTCCTCCTGTTTTGTAATAGGTATATTGTTCCTTCAAAATAACTTTCTCTGTTATTGGAACAGTTATTTCTAAAGTCTTTAATCGATGATTTGCCTTTGCTGAAGGTTGGTTTATATTACGTAAAGAATCTAATTCTATTTTTTCTTTCTCATATTTTTGAACTCTATTCTCGTAAAGACCATACGATTTTTTGAGTTGTGGATATCCAACAAAAATAAACATGCATAGCGGAACAAGCCAAAATAACCAAACATGGTTAATAGATATCTTTTTCATAGAGCTATTTAATAGATGCTATTTGATTTGTAATAGAAATGGGGAAAATGTTACAAAAAAAATATTCAACCACTTCTATTATTTATACTTTAACTTCATTAGTATAAGTGAAAATGCACTAACTCCTGTAATGGTATTTGCTAAAATTATAGGCAAACTATTTAAGAAGATACCGTAAATCAACCAACAAACAATTCCTAAAAAAAATACGGTGTACATGGTTAATGATAATCCTTCCGTAGACTTTGTTTTCCAAGATTTATATACTTGTGGTAAAAAGGAAGCCGTTGTTAAAAAGGCTGCTAAATATCCTAAAACTTCTTGAAATTCCATCTTTAAATCTTATTTAATTCTTATTGTCATTCCGTCCCGATGCTTTGAAACAGATTAACGTCGTTAAAATTTTTATCTGAAATAAATTCAGGTTGAAAAATAAAAAAAGGTTGCTTTGATTAGTAGTATCAAAACAACCTTATCTACTATAATTTTATCGTTATCCTACGATGTTAATAATCTTACCTGGCACAATAATTACTTTCTTTGGTGAACGACCTTGTAATTGTTCTTGTGTTTTCTCATGCGCCATTACCACCTTTTCAATCTCATCTTTGTTCATATCTAAAGGCAAGTTTAATTTGAAACGCATTTTACCGTTAAAAGAAACTGGATATTCTTTCTCTGATTCTACTAAATACTTCTCCTCAAATTTAGGGAAAGGTGCAGTTGAGATAGAATCTGAATTTCCTAATTTACTCCACAACTCTTCTGTGATATGCGGCGCATAGGGAGAAATTAAGATTAATAACTGCTCTAAAACTGATTTGTTATTACATTTCTGAGTGGTTAACTCATTTACAGCAATCATAAAGGTAGAAACCGACGTGTTGAACGAGAAATTCTCGATATCTTCTTCTACTTTTTTGATGGTTTTATGCAATGTTTTTAAACTGTCTTTACTTGGTTCTCCTTCAGAAACTTCAAAATTTTCTCCGTTATAGAATAACTTCCATAATTTTTTTAAGAAAGAATATACACCAGAAATACCAGAAGTTTTCCAAGGTTTAAATTGCTCTAACGGACCTAAGAACATTTCGAATAAACGTAAACTATCTGCTCCATATTCTGCACAAATATCATCAGGATTAACAACGTTAAACCAACGCTTAGACATTTTTTCTACTTCACGACCAACGATATACTTTCCATTCTCTAATTCAAACTCTGCGTCTGTAAATTGTGGTTGCCAATTTTTTAAACTTTCAATATCTAATTCATCCGAAGAATTAATCAACTTAACATCTACACGTAATTCTTCTGTTTCATATTGATCTTTTAAACCTAGAGAGACATATTTATTCGTTCCAGAAACTCTGTAAACAATTGCAGAAGTACCTAAAATCATTCCTTGGTTGATTAACTTCTTAACAAATTCATCTACAGGTAAATATCCTCTATCAAATAAGAATTTTTGCCAAAAACGTGCATATAGTAAGTGTCCTGTTGCATGCTCAGAACCACCAATATATAAATCAACTTCTTTCCAATACTCAACCGCTTCTTTACTTACAAACTCACCTTCGTTATCTGCATCCATGTAACGGTTAAAATACCAAGAACTTCCTGCCCAACCTGGCATTGTGTTTAGTTCTAATGGGAAAACACTAGTGTGATTTATTTTTTCATTACTAACCACTGAATTTGTTTCAGTACACCACGCCCAAACATCAGCATTTCCTAACGGAGGTTTTCCATCTTCTGTTGGTAAATACTTTTCTACTTCTGGTAACACAATTGGTAAATGTTCTGAAGCAATCATTTGCGGCATTCCGTCTTTGTAATATACTGGGAATGGTTCTCCCCAATAACGTTGACGACTAAATACAGCATCACGTAAACGATAATTGATTTTTCCGTAACCGAAACCACGTTGCTCCATTTCATAAATAACCGTTTTCATCGCTTTTTTATACGATAAACCGTTTAAGAAATCAGAATTTGCGATTACTGTTTTTTCTTTATCAGCAAACGCCTCCTCAGAAATATCTACACCTTCAAAAATATTTGGAATTTCTAATCCGAAATGCTTAGCGAAATCATAATCACGTTGATCTCCACAAGGAACTGCCATAACAGCTCCCGTTCCATAGCTCGCTAACACATAATCTCCAATCCAAATTGGAACTTGTTTTCCTGAGAATGGGTGAATTGCATAGGCTCCTGTAAACACACCCGAAATTGTTTTTACATCGGCCATTCTATCGCGCTCAGAGCGTTTTGCTGTGGCTTCAACATAAGCTTCTACTGCTTCCTTTTGATCAGCAGTTGTAATTTTTGCTACTAATTCATGTTCCGGAGCTAATGTCATAAAACTTACTCCGTAAATAGTATCAGGACGTGTTGTGAATACATCAATCTTTGCATCATGTCCATCAACATTAAAAGAAACCATTGCTCCCTGAGATCTTCCAATCCAGTTCGTTTGAATATCTTTTAACGGTTGTGGCCAGTCAATTCCATTTAAACCATCTAACAAACGTTGCGCGTAGGCAGAAATTCGCATAGACCATTGTGTCATTTTTTTACGAACAACAGTATGTCCACCTCGTTCTGAAACTCCGTTTACAATTTCATCATTTGCTAAAACTGTTCCTAAAGCTGGACACCAGTTTACTTCTGTATCTGATAAAAAAGTTAAACGATATTGTAATAATATTTCTTGTTGTTTTGTTGATGAAAATCCTTTCCACTCATCCGCAGTAAATGTTACGATATCTTCATCACAAACTGCATTTACAGTTGTGTTTCCTTCCGCTTCAAATTTTGCAACTAACGTGCTAACATCTTCTGCTTTATCGGTATCTTTATTATACCAAGAATTGAACAATTGAATAAAAATCCACTGTGTCCATTTATAATACTCGGGATTCGAAGTACGAACTTCACGAGACCAATCAAATGAAAACCCGATTTTATCTAACTGTTTACGATATGTTTGAATATTCGTTTCGGTTGTAATAGCTGGATGCTGACCAGTTTGAATTGCATATTGCTCTGCTGGTAATCCAAAACTATCATATCCTTGAGGATGCAATACATTAAATCCTTTGTGACGCTTGTAACGAGCATAAATATCACTAGCAATATAACCTAACGGATGTCCAACATGTAATCCTGCTCCAGATGGATAAGGAAACATATCTAACACATAATACTTAGGTTTATCTGAACTCCCTTCGACTCCGCTCAGGACAGGATTATCTGCTTTAAAAGTTTGGTTTTTTGCCCAATACTCTTGCCACTTCTTCTCTATTTCTTGGTGATTGTATTGCATCTTTTATAATTGTTCGGTCGTTACGATAACTAAAATTACATGTGAATCTTTTAAAAAGGTTCCTGTTGTTCGTAACGGCGTGATTTTAAAGCTGCAAATTTACAGTTATTTCAGGATTAAAAAAGTCAAACACCATAATTGATTGTATAAATAAAAAGGATGATACCGAGCAAAGTATCATCCTTTAGAGCAAAAATTGTTTACTTGGTTCAATTTAAACAATCCTTATAATTAGAATCTTTTCTGTATAAAGTACTAATTAGGTTGTCATCTTCATACATTTCTATAATATTTTTATTACAAGTTACTTTTAACTCGTATGATTTTGTATTTCCATGGTTGAAATCAATCATTAGTTTTGAATCAATAATTTTATAGCTATGTTTTCCTGGAATTGGTTCTGTAAATTTACCTTCTGTTCCGTAATATGTTGATCGTTCTCCGTTTTTAAAGGTGTACATAACCGCATCTTCAAAATCTTTTAACAACCACTCTCCATTTTCTAGAATTGCTACTTTATCTTCTATGGTTAACTCTTGTGGTAATTCATCCTCAGATTTGGCGCAACTAACAACAAAAGTTAGTGTTAAAATTGCTAATCCTCTTAAAATTTGATTTTTTAAATTTTTCATAATTGTTAGGTATTTTTGATTTCTGTACAAACATCCTTATAACCTTTAGATTTTATACTAATAAACTAAGCGAAACAGTTAAAAAAAGGGTTAAAAAGGAAAAAAACCACTTGAAGTTTTAACGCTGTCTTGCATAACTGGCAGCTCTTGCGCAATCTATCAAGATGGTATAACTTAATTTTGCTAATGCTTTTAACCGGTATAATAGTCTCTTTGTCATTGTTTTCAAGTTTTGTGTTATAGTAATTATTGTTATTACAGCAAATAACTATAACACAACTAGTTTATCAATCATAAACCTTTATGAAACATTCAAAAAAGTGGTTAAAAAGGAAAAAATGATGTTTAAAAAAAGACCGTTTTAATTTTTAAGCTTTTACATATTTAGCCATTGCTTAAATTCTGCAGCTTTGTTTTTACTAATAATTATTTCTTCGTTTACCTTAGAGTTTAAAACAATTTTAAGCTGACTTTTACCATACTTTATAATTTTATCTATGGCTGAAATACTGATAATATATTGTCTGTTCGCTCTAAAGAACAACGTAGGATCAAAATTAGAATACATATCATCTAAGCTAGCATTTGAAGTAGATTTTTTACCATCAAAACTCATAACATAGGTAATTGTGTTTTCTGTATAAATATAAGCAATATCACTAATTAATACAGGAACCAATTCATTACGCATGTATGTTAATATTCTTTTTCTGTTAAACTCATTCGTTTCTGTAATTATTTCAATTTCTTCTTCTTTAGGTAACGCTTCTATTGGTTCCTCATTTTTTTGAAGTTCTTCTACTGCTTTCTTTCTAAGTTCAATCAACTCTTTTTCTTTTCTCTCTTTATAATTCACCAAATCGGTATTTAATTTTGATAAATTAATCACTTCAGATTCTAAGGAAGTATACTTCAGTTCAAGATGTTTTTCATAGTTACTTCCAATAATTCTAACAGCTAAAGAAGAAAGTATGATTACTAAAATTCCCATGATTAGAAAAATCATGTAGAAATTTCTTTTTAGTTGTTGAAGTTGCTTATCAATGCTACTTATATTAACATTTGCTGCTACCAATAAATCTGTACTCTTAACTGGCGCTGTATGAATTACCTCAACATTCTCACCTTTCGAAGACTTATTTGCCACTAAAAGATCATATAAATCTTCAGAATTATTCTTTTCTTTTAATGATTCTAACAGTGCTGCATTTGAACTTTCAATTTCACCCAACTTAGTTTTATCAGGATAGCAAACTTTCTTTCCCGACCAATCTAAAACAGAAATAAACCAAGCATTTGTATTGGTTCCTAAAATAGTTTCCTGAAGATTCTTTAGCACTTCTTCTTTATCTGAATCTTTTGAAAGTTGAAAATTTATGATACTTGCTATTTCATTAGCTTCTCTTTTACTAGTTTCAACCTGAACCTCTATTAATTGATTAGCACTTGCTTTGATAAAATAATTTGCACTAAATAATGAAATTACTAAGAAAACTAGTGTTATTGACAACACTGTAAATAAGTATAAAGCATCTTTTCTCATTGGATAAAACTACAAATAATTAAACCAGGTTTTTTTCCTTTTTATTCTTTTATTTTCCTTTTCAGCATAAATTGTACTTCGATTATAAAAATAAATAGTTTACTTTGAATCATTGTAAATATACCACTATGATAAAAAAACATTCTTTTTTTAAGGGATGTATGTTGGTTTTTTCTATAGTTTGTATCAACTATTTTATAGTTGCCTGTTCCAACCAAAATAACATCAAAGAAACAGTACCAAAATACATTGTTTCCGCTGATACTATTTTACTTGAATTTACAACAAATGAAGAAACAGCCAATACAAAATATATTCATAAGGTAATTGAAGTGGTTGGCAAAATCAAAGAAGTAACCTCTTTAAACAATAGAAAAACTATTATTTTACAAACAAATACCAATTCAGGAATTATTTGTGATGTAAACGATAGTGATCTAAAACTGGTAAATGATTTAAAGAAAAATCAACTTATACATATAAAAGGAATTTGTAAAGGATATTTAAAAGATGTAATTCTTTTGAACTGTTTTATAGATATAACGAATCAACATGAATAAACTACGACTTTTACTACTCTTATTGTTTTTAAAACTCGGAACTGTATTTGGACAGCAATTTATTGCGAGACAAGGACAAGTTACTTTTTTCTCATATGCAACGGTAGAAGATATTGAAGCAAAAAATAATCAAGTATTGAGTATTCTTGATTTTGATAAAAAGGAAATTGCAGCAAGTATGCTAATGCGTGCTTTTGTTTTTAAAAAGAATTTAATGCACGAGCACTTTAATGAAAGCTATATTGAGTCGGATTTATACCCAAAAGCCACATTTGAAGGTTTTTTGTTAGAAGGTTTAGAAAATGCTGGTCCACAAGTTCAATTCATTAAAGGGAAAGTAACCATTCATGGAATTACGAAAGAAATAGAAATAAAAACAACCATTCAAAAAACTAATGATAGGTATACAATGTCTGGAGAATTTAATTTAACTGTAAAAGATTTTAACATTAAAATACCTCCAATACTCTCAAACAACATTGCAAAAGTTGTACTTGTAAAATTTAATTTCCAATATGAGCCTTATGAAAATGAATAAAATAGTATACATATTAGCAGCTATCGCTTTTTTCCCTTTTACAAGTAAAGGACAAAATTTGTTGGATAAATTAAATAATGAGTTTCCAGATAAACCTATTTATGAAATGGCGACTTTTAAAACTACACGACTTGGTTTGGGACATTCTGTTGAAACTAGAAAAAAAGGTGCTTTAGAAATTTCATGGTACAACAGGTATTGGAATAGACCATATGGTGAGACACAGTTTTTTTTAGCAGACGAAGTAAATATGCGTTTTGGATTAGATTATGCGCTTTCTAATAATTTCGCAATTGGTGTTGGTTATAGTACTTGGGATGAAGTTACTGATGGATATCTTAAATATAAATTTCTAAAACAGACAAAAAACAAAAAAGGAAATATAGTTAGCATGGTAGCTTTACAAACTTTATCTATGACTAAAAATGATATTTCAACTGGATTGTACGGCGGAAATCCTGATGTTACTAATTATAGTTTTACCACACAACTTTTAATTGCTAGAAAATTTAATCCAAAATTTTCTGCGCAAATAAGTCCATTTTTTATTTCTAGGAGTAACGGCTCAATGAATGTTGAAGATCCAAAAAATCAATATGGTTTAGGGTTTGGTGCACGATATAAAGTAGGTGGACACGTTTCTATTGTTTCTGAATATTTTTCTGTTTTCAACCCGTTGAAATCAGTTAAAACCTATAATCCGTTTATGATAGGGGTAAATTGGGAATTAAGTCATTTAATGCTTCAATTCCAAATGACAAATGCTAGAACTTTTGCTGAGGATTCATTTATTACACAAACTGCCAATAATTTTAATTTCCATGATGGAAATTTCCATTTCGGATTTAATGCAACGTTTGTACTTCATACTAATAAAAACAAACTGTAAAATAGAATTATATCACAATAAAAAAAGCCTGAGCAAATAAAATACTCAGGCTTTTTTTATGTTTAATAGTTTTTTATCCTTTTACAGGAAGAGAAACTACTACATCTCCCCATCCCATGTACATTGTTGCTTCATTATCTTTTCCTTCAAAAACGATTGAAAAAGCTTCTACAGAATTTTTCCCTTTTGAAACTTTCGCAGTAGCTCTAGCCACATCTTCGCTTTCGTTGTAAAAATAAGCTCCCCAAACATTTTTAGCAGTACTTAAAATTACAGTCCACTCTTTATCTCCAGGAATTGTAAATAAGGTATATGTACCTGCTTTTACAGCTTTGTCACCAAAAGTAACGTCTTTATAGAAAGTAATTTCAGCTGCTTCGTTAGCACCAGTTCTCCATACTTTTCCATTTGGAGCTAATTTATCTAAACCTCTTCCTTTTAACTGAGGACGGCTATAAATAACTTTTACTAACTTATCCGAAACTCTATAACTTGCAGGATATGCAGCGGCATCCATAGGGCTTTTGTCTAAGTCAGAAAATTTCTGTGCAAAAGCATTATCAGAAAATACTAATGCAACTACAAAAACTACTATGGATAAAATTGATTTTTTCATGATTGATTGTTTTAAATTATGATATTAAGGAATTAGTCTATAAAATTAACTAACCTTACTATCAATTACTATTAAATTTTTGTGAAAAAAATAAACAGCTCGCATTTAACGAGCTGCTTAAGTATTTTTAAAACTTATACTGTAAAAAGAATGTAAAATTCCTACCAGGTTCTGTAATTGGTGCCATAGAAAAACCAGCCTGATTTCTATATGAAAAATTTAAGTGATTGGTATATGCTTTATTAAATACATTTAAACATGCCGCTCCAAAGGTTAAATTATCTAAAAACTTGAAACCTCCTTTTATATCTATGGTTTGATAACCTAGAGTTGTTGTTTCTCCAAAAGATTGCGCAATATTATTCTGTGTAGAAACAATATTATACTGTGTGTTAACCCAATATTTGTTTTTTTCTATACCAGCAGATATTCTTACAGTCAAAGGCGGATTTAAAGGTAATGACTCATTAAAGTCTTTATTGTTGGTTTTTACATAAGCCATTTCTCCTTTTATAAAATAGTTTTGTAGCATAGTAAGTCTAGCAGCAACTTCAAATCCAGTTTTTGATGCATCTTCTATATTTGTAAATACTTTTGTGAACTGAGGCATTGCCATAGGCATAAATTTTCTAGGAATTGTTGGATCTACCACAGCAGAAATATAATTTTCAAAAATTGAATGATATACAGATGTTTCGTATACTAATGACAAGTTATTATTGACATCGAAACTCCCTTTGAAACCAATTTCAAACTGATTATTTACTTCAGGATTCAATAACGGATTTCCTAAGTATTCGTATGAATCTTGTCCTACCGTAAAATGATTAATAAAACGCTCAGCCATATTAGCAGTTCTAACACCTCTTCCAAAAGCTACCTCAAGAATTGCCTTTCTTGAGAACTTATGTTTTAATGAAATTGTTCCACTTACATTAACTTCACTTGTTTTAGTAATAGGATATCTTGATGCAAAATCTGTTTCTAAATCCTTTGCATCAGCATCTATGAAATCCACACGAACTCCAGTTGTTAAGAATGTTTGTTTTCCAAAACTATAAATTGATTCCGTGAATACTCCAAAATCATTTATATAAGCATCTTGCCAAATTTTGTCTACAAAAACCATAGGCATTGGTAACATAGTTCCATTCATCATTTTTACAGTTCGTGTTCTATTTCCTTCTCTTGCAATATGCATTGCATCTGTACCGATAAAAAGATTAAGTGACTTATCTAACTGTAGATTCAATTCTAATTTACCACCAATAGTTGTTGAATTTACTGGTGAAGAAGCAAACATCATTGGGAAATTTGGGCGATTAGCATTTGTCATCAAATGATCAACGTAACTGTAATATCCTTTTGCTGTGACAGATGTTAAAATGTTTCCAATATTTTGAATATTATAATCTAACGATAAAATCGAACTGTTATCAAATTCGGTATCCATTGGTAATGCAGCATGTTTTACATCTCTACCAAAAGACTGACGCCAATGTGCTTGCAAACGTTGACTATCTGTTATGTTGTAACCAACTTTTACACCATAATCAGTACTTTTAAATGCTGATGGAATTTCGTTTCCATTTCCATCTTCATAATCATTAAAATTGCGATAGCCAACATTCCCAATAATATCATATGTATCTGTAACTTCTTTTAGTTGAAGCATGGTTACATAAGAATTTCCATTTGTTTCATAAGCACTAGAAAGCTTTCCATGAAAGCCTTTTTCTAAATTTTGATAATCTTCGGTTACCATATTAACAATTCCTCCGAATGTTGCTCCATAACGAACTGTATAGGGACCTTTTATTACTTCAATTTTCGAAACTTCTTCTGGAATTACATGTGTTGTAATTGGATCCATTCGGTTTGGACATGCA
This sequence comes from Tenacibaculum skagerrakense, assembly GCF_004345825.1. Lineage (GTDB taxonomy): Bacteria > Bacteroidota > Bacteroidia > Flavobacteriales > Flavobacteriaceae > Polaribacter > Polaribacter skagerrakensis. Next base: position 140,817 of record NZ_SLXM01000007.1, on the reverse strand, counting down.
TGCATAGCTTTTGTAGCTCCATCGTACATTACATTTAATTGCTCATATAAAGAGGCTCTAAAAGTTGGATCGATAGCGTAATTTCCTCTTTTTACTAGTGAAAAACCATTTATTTCTGAAAATAAATCGGCAACATTTTTAGGTTGAATTACCTTTTTTTGATACTGGTTATTTACTAAAGTGTGCACATAGTTATTCTTAGGATTACTATGAATTAGAACTTCATTAAGCTTAACTCTTTTAACTGTTGTAGTATCTTTTTGTGTTTGTGCTTGCACATTTACAAATACAATGCTAATTAGCATCATACATATTTTTTTCATCTTTTTTAGATTTGAAATTTTACATAGGTGTTGCTATAAAAGCTATTTTATATGAAAACAGCTTTAGCTTTTAAAAAAATTGATATGTAAAATTTATACTGAAGGTGGATGAAAAACGCTTTGATAAAATAGATAGCTGTAATCTACTTTGTAATGAAATTTGTTTTTTTGAATTGAAGTGGTTACAGGTTCATTTTCCAGTTTTAAAACTCGTACAAATCCTATAGGATATTCCTCCATATGAATTCGTAACGAATTGAAATCGTCTTCTTCTTGTTGTTTAAGTTTTTCCATTAATTGACATTTTCCATTACAATTCAGTTCTGGATTGTCTTTATTAATACACAAAACTTTAGCAATATAATCGTAATTAATAGCATATTCTACAAAAGGGGCTATTGGTCGCAACATTGCAATTATATACAAGAAAACAAATAGATATGAAGTAAGTTTTATTTTCAAAAAACGAAGCTACATTTACAGTTTGCAAAGATAGATTTCTTTTAACTTAATTAACTCAGAAATTGTAGATTTTATAGTGCTTGTTCAGGTAAAAAAAAGTGTTTCCTTAATTTTTTTGTTTGAAAACTTTAACAAATTGATTTCATTTTATATTAAACTTAGAACAACGCTAAAAAGTAAGATTATAGGAAGTGAAATCAGCTGTGCTTTCGTTGATTTAAATACATCTAAAATTAAATTCCAACAATATATATAGATTAAGAAAGGAATACCAAATCATAACAAAGGAAAATCATTTTCAATTGTTATTTCTACTCCTGCTAAATACCAAAATAATCTTAATAGAAACATTAAAGTCCCAAAAAGAATCCAAATAGAATTAAATTGTGCTTTTCTAATCTTTAATTTTCTTCTCTTATCTTTTACATATACTTTACTCATCCATAAATTGGTAGTAAAACAAAAAGCAAAACAAACAGAACTAAAAGCTATCAATAAGTAATAGAAAGGATTAATCTCATAATTTAAACTCCAATCATCAATATACATTCCTAAATTACATAGTCTAAGAGTAAGCCTAAAGAGATAGTTTAATGTAAAAGCATAACCTAAACCAATTAATATTCCACTATAAAACTGAAATTTTCCAATTTCACTAACTCCAAAAGTTTGTTTATACTTATTCAATTCCTTATTTAAATTTCTAACTAAAATCAGGACTATAAACTTCGTGAATAAACCCAAAGTTCTCCTCAAGAAAGGTAATTACCTTCTTGGCTAAAACCTCATCATTTAATGAAATAAGCAATTCTTTATGAGTGTGTTTATCATTTAATAAAGTGACATCATTCTTGTGATAAGACAATGATTGGTCTGGACTAGCTACAGAAAACCAAGCCATTTTTTGACGCTTACTCAGCTTTAAAACTGCTACTTTGGATTTTTGTGTTATAATAATTTTCTTTTTGAAAATCAACTTCCCAAAAATATAAGTACCTAAATATAAGTCGCTATTAACTTTTAGTACTCCAGATTTCAAAAACAGTGAAAAGACTCCCAATAGTAGTATACTAAAAAGAAAAAGAAGCTTAGGAGTAACTAATGACCACTGTTTCATTCCGTAAATTGAAAGGTGATCGTTTAGGACTGTAACGCCACGATAATAACTGGCAACCCAATTACCATAGCAACATGTGTTTTTTGATGTGCTGTTAATTTACTTTCTAATATGATTTCGTTTTGCATAGTTAATTTTTATGATTATTGGTGAACAAAATTCTGAATTAGTTACAATTACAAATTTTATTTTTATTTATTCTAAATAAATATTTATATTTGTGCAGAATTTTATACTAGATGATTGTATTTTATACCCCTAAAAAAGAAACAATTACAAAATTACACAGCTTAAACACTTGTGATAGCGCTTGTGCTGCTTCTTGTTTAAAACCGAAAAGCAAGTGTTGTAATAAGTATAAGAAAAAAGGCATCAACTGTAAGCGATGCCCTTTAACTATTGATGTAAAAATTGCTTCCTAATTTATTCTACTTTTAGTAAAAAGTAATTCTTTTTCCCTCTTTGTAGTAACACATACTTGTTAGCAATTAAATCTGAAGATGTAATGGTATAATCTTCATTTATCTTTTCTTTATTAACAGAAATAGAGTTTTCTTTTAAAGCTCTTCTTGCATCTCCGTTCGATTTTAAAAATTGTGTTTTTGCCGATAAGGCAGCAATCATATCTAAGCCAGCTTCAAATTCGGCTTTATCAACAACAGCTTTAGGAACACCTTCAAAAACGTCTAAAAAAGTTATTTCATCTAAACTCTTTAAGTCATCAGCGGTTGATTTTCCAAATAAAATATTAGAGGCAGTAATCGCTTTATCTAACTCCTCTTTAGAATGCACAAATGTTGTAACCTCTTCTGCTAACTTTTTCTGTAACAAACGAGCATGTGGTGCTTCTCTATGCTCTTCAATTAAAGTGTCTATCGTTTCTTTATCTAAAAATGTAAAAATCTTAATGTATTTTTCAGCATCTTCATCTGAAGAATTTAACCAAAACTGGTAAAATTTATATACCGAAGTTTTATCTGCATCTAACCATACATTTCCTCCTTCTGATTTTCCAAATTTAGATCCATCTGCTTTAGTTATTAAAGGACAGGTCATAGCAAATGCTTTTGCATCTACTCCAGGATTCATTCTTCTTACAAGCTCTGTACCCGTGGTAATATTTCCCCATTGATCAGAACCTCCCATTTGCAACATACAATTATGGGTTTTATGTAAATGGTAAAAATCGTACCCTTGAATTAATTGGTACGTAAATTCTGTAAACGACATTCCACTCCCAGACTCTCCAGAAATTCTCTTCTTTACAGAATCTTTTGCCATCATATAATTTACGGTAATACGCTTACCTACATCTCTAGCAAATTCAATGAAAGAAAAATCCTTCATCCAATCGTAATTATTCACTAAAATTGGGGCATTGGCTTGTTTACTATCAAAATTTAAAAAACGAGCTAATGTTCTTTTGATACCATCAACATTTTTAGCTAACGTTTCTTCATTCAATAAATTTCTCTCATCAGATTTACCTGATGGATCTCCAATCATACCCGTAGCTCCACCAACTAAAGCGATTGGCTTATGACCAGCTTTTTCTAAGTGAACCAATAAAATAATCGGAACTAAACTACCTATATGTAACGAATCCGAAGTAGGATCAAAACCAATATAAGCGCTTGTCATTTCTTTTTCTAATTGTTCTTCGGTTCCTGGCATTATATCATGAACCATTCCTCGCCATCTAAGTTCTTCTACTAAATTTTTAGCCATTTTAAATTTACTTATAGTGAATGAATCGCAAATATACTATTTAGATACTTTTTACATTCTTCTTCATTTATTAATTTTTAATGAATTACAATACGAAAACAAAAAATCTAGCTAATTAGTGACTTTAACTGAATAAGTAGTGTCTTAAATACTAAGAATGTAAAAACTTAGAAAAATGAAAAATTATTTAAAATTTCCGATCGTATTAGCGTTAATAACTAACTTATTTGTGTTAACAAGCTGTAGCGATGATGATGAAATTCCTGGGGACATAACTGATCCGGTAGCGGTTACTACATATTCAGCAAAATTATTAGCAGCTCCTTTAGCTGATGAAAGTTCGTCTACTTTTATGACTTTTTACAACAATACAATTCATAAAATTAGTGATGCATCTAATACAGGAAGTTCTTGGGATTTTGGATACTATTACGGAGCTACCAACAAAGCTTCTTTTGCTTCTGTAAAAAATTATCCGTCAGATGTTTTTAATTTAACGGCTATTTCTGATGCTAACAAAAATGAATGTTTCTTTAAAAAATCTACAAACTACTCTGTAACTGATTTTAATGCAATTACGCTAGAATCAGAATTAAACAGTATTTCAAAGCCTACATCTCAAATAGTTACTCAAATAGCTGTAAATGATATTATTGAATTTCAAGATGAATTAGGAAATAAAGGATTAATTAAAGTTACTAATATTGTTGAAGGTGATGGACAAAGTGGTCAAATTGAATTTGATGTTAAGATTCAAATTAACAATGTACCTGTAATTCAGTAATAAATAAAGATTATAAAAAAAACAAAGGTTGCTTTAAAGCAACCTTTTTTTATGACTATTTTTGAAGTATGATTTTAGTAACTGGAGGAACAGGATTAGTTGGAGCGCATTTATTATATCGCTTAAGCATTGAAAATGATGCTGTAATTGCAATTTTTAGAACCGAGGAAAAAATAGAAATAGTAAAAAAAGTGTTTTCTTACTATACAGAAGATTATGCTAATCTATTTTCTAAAATTAACTGGATTAAAGCCGACATAACTGATATTCCTTCTTTAAAAAAAGTTTTTGAAAATACTATTTCTAAAGTTTATCACTGTGCTGCCTTAGTTTCTTTTGATCCTAAAGATTACTATAAAATGCGAAAGACAAACATAGAAGGTACGGCTAATATGGTGAACTTTTCAATAGACTATAAGGTTGAAAAATTTTGTTTTGTTAGTTCCATAGCAGCAATTGGTGATGCTGTAAATGGCGAGTTTGTTAATGAAGAAAATGATTGGAATGATAATGGTAATAAACACGGGTATGCTATCACAAAATATGGTGCAGAAATGGAAGTTTGGAGAGGAAGTCAAGAAGGTTTAAATATTGTTATTGTAAATCCGGGTGTGATTTTAGGAAGCGGCTTTTTTAATGAAGGGTCAGGAAAAATGTTTAGTCAAGTTTACAACGGATTTAAATTTTATACAGAAGGTATTACTGGCTTTGTTTCTGTAAAAGACGTTGTAAAAGCAATGGTTCAATTAACAAATTCATCTATTTCTAATGAACGATTTATTTTAGTTTCTGAAAACAACTCTTTTAAAGAAGTATTATCAAATATAGCAGAATGCTTCTCTGTTACAAAACCTTCGATTAAAGCCACTCCATTGATGACTTCTATATTCTGGAGGTTAGATTGGTTTCTTACTAAGCTTACTGGTAAAAAGCCGCTAATGACAAAGAATTCTGCAAAATCTTCGCATAACAAAGAGTACTACGAAACTGATAAAATTGAAAATGCAATAGACTTTAAATTTGAACCTATTGACTCTGTAATTAGTGAAGTTTGCAATGACTTTTTAAAATAATTTATTCCTCTTCTTTAGTAGTCTGTTGAAGCTTCTTTGTACGTTTCTTTTCTACATCAGTAATTAAGGAGTCAATCTCGAGTTTAACTTCTTTTTTCTTGTCTTTGGTAATAGAATCTGAAGCATTGATCTCCTTTTGAATATCAACTCCTTTTTGTTGTAAGTGCTCTTTTACCTCATTTAAAAGTTTATCATAATTATCTATCATCGAAGTATAGTAGGTATTGCTATTCTCAAATCGGGTGCTATCAATTTTATACTTCTCATATATCAAATACATATAATTAACATCTTTACCATTAAACTTATTTTTTGTTTGTCTGGCTGCCGCCGCTATATGCATATCAGTCAATAATAAAACCATAGAGTCTCTAGGAATAAGATCTTTTGGTTTCTTATAAATAGTATTTCCTGTACAGGAAACAAACAGAATAAGTGATGCTATGATAAACTGTAACCTTTTCATTTTAGCAATTATTATCTATCAAACAATAAACGCTTTCCTTTTACTTCTTCGTTAAAAGTACCATTATCGTACATTAAAACACCATTTACAAAAGTGTGTGTAATTTTAGAAGAAAAAGTTTCTCCTTCAAAAGGAGACCAACCGCATTTGTATAAAATGTTGTCTTTAGAAACTTCCCAATTAGATTCTGAATCTACAAGAACAACGTCTGCATAATATCCTTCCTTTATAAAACCTCTTTTTGAAACTTGGAAAAGTTTTGCTGGATTATGAGCCATTTTTTCAACTACCTTTTCTACAGAAATTACTCCTTCTTTTACTTTTTCAAAAAGTGCAATTACTGCATGTTGAACTAACGGCCCTCCACTTGGAGCATTTGTATACACATTAGCTTTTTCTTCTATAGTATGTGGTGCATGGTCTGTTGCAATTACATCAATTCGATCATCTAATAAAGCTTCCCATAGTGCAGCACGATCGTTAGCCGTTTTCACCGCCGGATTCCATTTAATATGCGTACCTTTTTTATCATAATCAGCATCAGAAAACCATAAATGGTGAATACAAACCTCAGCAGTTATTTGTTTTTCTTCCAATGGAATGTCATTTCTAAACAACTCCATTTCTTTAGCAGTTGATAAATGGAAAACATGCAATCTAGCTCCAGTTTTCTTAGCTAATTCAATTGCTTTAGATGAAGATAAATAACAAGCTTCTTCACTTCTTATAATTGGGTGATATTTGATAGGGATATCTTCTCCGTACTCTTCTTTAAACTTAGCTGTATTTTCACGAATAGTTTGCTCATCTTCACAATGCACAGAAATAATCATTTTAGTCGACGAAAATATCTTCTCTAAAACCTCTTCATTATCAACTAACATATTTCCTGTTGAAGAGCCTAAAAACAATTTAATTCCAGCTACATTCTTAGGATTTGTTTTTAAAAGTTCTTCTAAATTATCATTAGTTCCTCCAAACATGAAAGAATAGTTAGCATAGGAAGTTTTACTTGCTATTTCAAATTTATCTTCTAACAATTCTTGAGTGGTAGCTTGAGGAACTGTATTTGGCATTTCTATAAAGGTAGTAATTCCTCCTGCGATAGCAGCTTTACTCTCGGTAGCAATATTTGCTTTGTGAGTTAAGCCAGGTTCTCTAAAATGAACCTGATCATCTATCATTCCTGGAATTAAATACTTTCCTTTAGCATCAATAACAACATCTTCAGGAGAAGGAGTAATCTCTGCCGCTATTTTTGCTATAAATTCATCTTTAATTAAAACATCTCCGTTAAAAACGGTATTCTCATTTACAATTTGTGCGTTTTTTATTAAATACGATGTGCTCATTTTATTTTGGTAAACCTTTTAATCTCATTTTTATAACTCCGAACAATGCTTCATAAACTATTCCTCCACTCATTTTAGACTCTCCCAAAGTTCTATCAGTAAAAATCACAGATACTTCTTTGATAGAGAAACCATGCTTCCATGCTTTGTATTTCATTTCAATTTGAAATGCATACCCAACAAATCGAATTTTATCAAGTTTAATAGTTTCTAATACTTCTCTACTCCAACAAACAAATCCTGCAGTAGTATCATTTACTGGTATTCCTGTTATAAATCGAACATACTTTGAAGCAAAATAGGAAAGTAGAACTCGATGCATAGGCCAGTTAACCACATTTACTCCCACAGAATAACGTGATCCAACAGAAACATCAGCACCTTCATTGGCACAAGCATTATACAATCGTATCAAATCATTTGGGTTATGAGAGAAATCTGCATCCATCTCAATTATGTACTCGTATTCTCTGTCAAGCCCCCATTTAAAACCATGTATATACGCGGTTCCTAATCCGTTCTTACCAGTTCTCTTCTCTAAATGTAATTGGTTGGGGAACTCTAATTGTAATTTTTCAACAATATTTGCAGTACCATCTGGAGAATTATCATCAACAATTAAAATATCAAAAGCCTTTTCTTGATCGAACGTTGCTCGAATAATGGCTTCAATATTTTCTTTTTCGTTATAGGTAGGGATAATGACTAAAGTATCAGACATTAATTTGATTTTCGTTAAAAATTAGCGCAAAGATAAACTAATTTATTCCTAATTTTGCGTTAATTGAATTATTCTCTGACTAGCAAAACCCTTCATGGAAGTAATTAGCCGTAATTTAGCTTCAAACGATTGGATTACCTTAGTTTTTGTCATCGCCTTAGTTTTAATAGCATTGATGAAACTTTATAAACCACAACTATTACTAGGGTATACTATTGCTATGTTTTCTCAGGGATTCATTGAAAATAGAGCAGAAAAAAATCCTTCTATTTTCTCTACCTTTCATGTATTGATATTTACTTTTTCAACACTTATTTTTTCTCTAGCAATTTATTTTTTTGTTGAAAGTTGGTTGTCAATTGAAAGGTTTAATTACATTGATATATTGATAAGCTTATTAGGTTTTCTAATTATAAAATTTTTATTTGTACGATTGATTGTAAACACGCTTGATCTTAAAGAGCAAACAAGATATCTTATTTTTTTACAATCGGGATATATGTATTCTATCAGTTTATGGCTTTTTCCGATATTAATTTTGTTCAATTACTGCTACACTAATAGTGTTTTTTTGCTTTTTTTTATTTGTATACTGTTGGTTTTTAGAGGTTTTTTAATTTTAAGGAATAACAAAAAGCTGATTTTTAATAACTTCTTTTATTTTATTTTGTACTTTTGCAGCCTCGAATTAGCTCCTTTGCTAATCATATATAAAACAACAACGTCGTAAAGAGAAAGTTTTATGAAAGTGAAAACCATTTTAGTGTCTCAACCAGCACCAAAAACAGAAACTTCACCTTACTTTGATTTAGCTGAAAAGCAAAAAGTAAAAGTTGATTTTAGGTCTTTTATTCATGTCGAAGGAATTCCAACAAAAGAAGTTAGAGCGCAAAAGATTGACCTAAATAATTTCTCAGCAATTATTTTAACAAGTAGAAATGCTGTAGATCATTTTTTTAGAATAGCTCAAGAAATGCGTTTTACAGTTCCAGATGACATGAAATATTTCTGTCAGTCTGAAGCTGTTGCTTATTACTTGCAAAAGTACGTAGTGTATAGAAAACGTAAAATTTATGTAGGTACTCGTACTTTTCCAGAGTTAACAAAATTGATTAAGAAACATAAAGACGAGAAGTTTTTATTGCCTTCTTCTGATAAATTAAAACCATTAATTCCTGAAGAATTAGATAAGTTAGGTGTAAATTGGAAAAGAGCCGATTTATACAGAACTGTGGTAAGTGATTTATCTGATTTAGAAAATGTTTTTTATGATGTTTTAGTTTTCTTCAGTCCTTCTGGTATTGATAGTTTATTTGAAAACTTCCCCGATTTCAAACAAAATAACACTAGAATAGCAGTATTTGGAAACTCAACAATTAAAGCTGTTGAAGAAAGAGGATTACGTGTAGATATTGCTGCACCTACTCCTGAAACTCCATCTATGACTATGGCTTTAGAAAAATACATTAAAGAAGTTAACAAGAAATAATATTTCTTATCATAAAACAAAAACCTCGCTATTTGCGAGGTTTTTGTTTTTTATAGTTTTTATCTAAATTAGCTTACCAACTTAATAGACACTAATTTCGCTTCATTTAGTATGACTGCAGAGGAAAACATCGACGAGAAAAAAGGGCAAAAAGTTTTAAAGTTTTTAGCGGCTTACCTAGTTGCAGCTTGGACTTTTTTACAATTTATAGATTGGGCATTGGTGCGTTATAACATTTCTCCTTACTGGGTAGATATGCTCCTGTGGATTTTTATAGGTATACTTCCTTCTCTTTCAATTTATTTGTACAATAAAGATAGAATCAACAAAAAGATTCTAAAACTTAGAGAGAAAATTATTTTCCCTTTAAACGGATTAATTATCGCTTTAGTTTTATTTTTTGGCTTTGGAAACAGTGATTTAGGTTCAACCACTAAAGAAATAAGCTATAAAAATGACCTTGGGGAGTTACTAACCGAGACTATTACTAAAGAAGAATTTAGAATTGGTGCTCCTGTATTTAATTTTCAACAAAAAAATAAAGACTCCATTAACTCTTGGTTAGGAAACACCATTAACAAACTTTTAGAATTAGATTTAAAACAAGATAAAAACATTTCCACTGAGGCATGTTATGCTGAAAATACCATTGATAAAATTAAATCTAGTGCTGTGTTTAACAAGTATTATGTTGACGGTTTTTATGAAGTAAATAATGGTGTATATGCTATTACTCCTATTGTGCATAATAGTAAAAATGGAAAAGAAATTTCTAAAAAAACATTTACTGGCTCAGATTTTTTTGAACTTATTGATGAAATAAGTATTTACATAAAAGATAATCTTGGTATTGTAGAAGAAATGCGAGACCGATATATAGATTTGAGCATTCGCGAAATGACTACAGAATCTATGGAAGCATTAAAAGCTTGGTCTAATAAAGATTACGATGAAGCTGTTAAAATAGACAGTGCTTTTACCTTGGCTTACTTTTATAATGCTATCCGCAGGAATAGATTTAGTCATGGCGAATTAGAAGAGAAATACCTCATCGATAAGGCATACGATTTAAAAAACAACTTACCAATTCAAAGTCAGTTTGAAATTTTAATGTACAAACATATTATTTACAATAGATGGGCTGATGCAGAAAAGCTGTTAAAATATCAATTAGAAATTGAACCTAACAACGAAGACTATAACAGACTGTTAGAAATGGTATTTAGTGAAACCCAAAATATTGAAGGGTATTACAAGCATGCTCTAAAAAGGTTTAATAAAGCTCAAAATGAAGACAATGCTCGTAGGTATTACATGTCTTTAATTTTGAATGGTAACTACGACGAAGCTATCAACTTAATAAAAGCTTACGAATTACTATCTCCAAACACAGAAGAAGTTCAAAGAATCAAAGCCTATTCATATCTAGCGGCAGGAAAACTTGATGAAGCTAAAAAAATCTATTCAAAAATCAAGTTAACTTGGCCAGAGGAATCCATCTATCAAAACATTATAGACGCTTATATACAGAAGAAAGAAAAGGAAACAGTCACCTTTGATTTTACATCTTATGCTGGAATTTATAGATCAATTGCTTCTGAGCAACAAATCAACTACTTTGAAAAGAACAAAGCATATTTTGTCCATTACAAAAACCAATTATTAAATAAAGGAATTCCTAGTGATAACAATATACTTTTATCTTTTGATGCAGGCTGGGTTTCAGGCACAAAACATGTTTTCGAAAAAGACAGCTTAAGTACTGCATCAAGAGTTGAAGTTGATCAATTTAATCGAAATAAATTATCAAAATTTTATTACTACAGAGAAACGGATGAAATAAGAGCTGCTTATAATTTATTCAAGAGTCACGAGTTTGAAAACTTAGACAAGACTTTCGAAAAGTTAATTGCTAAACATCCAGATCACTGGTTTTTAAAAGATGCTTTATCACATGTTTTATATAGGAAAAAGCAAAGTAATCAAGCTTTAATTGATCAATACAAAAAAATTACTGGTACCTATGGCAATCGAAAGTTTTGGGTAAAAGACAACCGTTTGTTTTATAAAAGAGATAATTTACCTAAAGTGGAAATTTTTCCTATATCAGAAAACAGATTTATTAGTTTATCTAATTACAGTACTCATTATGGTTTTGAGCAAACCGAAAATAATGTCATGGCTTCTTTTTCGTGGTCTTTAGATATGGAGAATAAAGAATGGATTAAGGCAGAAAACAATACGAACTATCTTTTAAAAAACTAACCTCGTTTAACTGTTGTTTTTAACAAAAGACCAGTTTGGTATTGTTTAAAGTAAAGTTCAGATTTTACAATAAGATTTAAACTCCTGAAAAACAGTTTTTTAAATATTTTTTTGAAAAAATTCCTATATTTAGAATGTTAACCTTATTAAAATAATAATCATGTTAAAAAACATTTCAAACTTAGGAACAACTCTAAGTAAAAACGAACAAAAAAACATTAATGGAGGATGGACTTACATTATGTGTAGTGAAATTCATTGCTATGAACCATTACCTCGTGGTTATATCTGCATGAATGAAATACCGTGTGGTATTCCTTATTAAAAACAAAGAAATCATTTTAAAATGAATAACTATTTTACTTTTGTATGCAATAACTGCATCGAAGTAAAATAGTTTTTTTTTATGCAAATAATGTAGCAAATGCCTCCTCAATCTTTCCTACTAAAATTAGTTTGATCGAATGTTTTTTTGAAGTAATCTTATTGTACTTTGAAGTAACAAAAGTTTTATACCCTAGTTTTTCAGCCTCTACTATTCGTTGGTCAATTTTTGGTACTGGACGGATTTCACCAGCTAAACCTACTTCTGCTGCAAAACAAACATCTGGATTAATTGCAATATCTTGATTAGAAGATAAAATAGCTGCTACCACAGCCAAATCAATTGCAGGATCGTCTATATAAATACCTCCTGTGACATTTAAAAATACATCTTTAGCTCCTAATTTAAAACCTGCTCGTTTTTCTAAAACAGCTAAAATCATGTGCAAACGTTTAAGGTTATACCCCGTTGTAGAACGCTGTGGTGTACCATACACCGCAGTACTAACTAAAGCCTGAATTTCTATCATTAACGGGCGAACACCTTCTAAAGTTGAGGCAATGGCTGTTCCACTTAAATCGGTGTCTTTCTTTGAGATTAAAATTTCTGACGGATTCGTAACTTCTCGTAAACCATCCGATAGCATTTCGTAAATTCCTAGTTCTGCTGTAGAACCAAATCTATTTTTTTGAGAACGTAATATTCTATACGTATGATTTCTATCTCCTTCAAACTGAAGCACAACATCTACCATGTGCTCTAAAATTTTCGGTCCAGCAATATTTCCTTCTTTATTGATGTGTCCAATTAATAAAACTGGTGTGTTAGTTTCTTTGGCAAATTTTATCAATTCAGCAGAAGTTTCTTTTATCTGAGAGATACTTCCAGGTGAAGCTTCTATGTTATTCGTATATAATGTTTGAATAGAATCAATCACTAAAACTTCCGGTTCAACTTCTTCAACATTTCTAAATATTTGCTGTGTATTGGTTTCTGTTAAAACCAAACAATTGGAGTTTATATTAGCTAAACGTTCTGCACGCATTTTAATTTGCGATTGACTTTCTTCTCCAGAAACATACAATACTTTCTCTGTTATTTGAAGTGCTATTTGAAGTAATAATGTTGATTTTCCAATTCCAGGTTCTCCTCCTAATAAAACAACAGAACCTTTTACCAAACCACCACCTAAAACAGTATCTAACTCGTTGTTTTTTGTTATAATTCTCTCTTCAGTGTTTAATTCAATTTCTTGAATTTTTAATGGTTTCGCTACAATTTTCTGAGCGTTAGAGGGTGATTTCCAATTTCGTTTTTCTTCTTTTTGAACAACCTCTTCCACAACGGTATTCCATTCTTTACAATTAGAACATTGACCAACCCATTTTGCATGTTGAGTTCCACAATTCTGACAGAAATACGTTGTTTTAGTTTTTGACATGAAGTACTGTTTTAGCTATCCACAAAGAAAAGAAATTTATAACTATTGACCATTTAAATCTAAGTTTCAAACTTAGTAAAATTGATTAGTCAAAAAACTCTTTCAATAAATTCGATTCCAAGGAAATACTATCTTTAATGATTTGATTTGGTGTTTTTTGCATTAACAACTTAGTGCTTTTATAAACTCCAACATATGTTTTATACGATTCTCCTTTTAATACGTTTTTCACACAAAAATCAAGTTCTTTATAAAACTCGTTTTTTTGATTTACTGTATAATCATTATAATCTCCAGCTTCAATAAGAAGTAGAATTTTGTCGTTATTGAAATGCGTGATATAACTCAAACTATACTCTTCTATAAAAGGTAATTTAGGTTCTAAACAGCTTTTTAAGTTATATGACACAGGATCTTTTACAATACTTGGTTCAGTTAGTGAAGAAAACATTATTTCTCTTAAATCTTTTTTCCACTCTGGAAAAGCTTTTACCTTTTCTCTATATACTTTTTCCTCGTCTTTATAAATTTCAATCGTCTCTGTTTTAGTAGTATCTACTTCTTTTTCATAATGAGAAGTTCTAAAAAGATTTCCAACGAAAGCAAAAAAAGCAAGAATTAGTGTTAATGCTACTAAAGTTAAAATTGTAAAACAACCCAATGAATGCCACTTAGGTGATTTCATTGTTTTTGCTCGTAGAATGGCATCAACAGTCGGTTTTAAATTGTTTGGTATTTCTTTTTCATTATACGTCTTTTTACAATGTAAACAGGTTACCTCGATAGTCCTTCCAAAAGACATTATAGGAATCCAAAAAACATGAAAATAAGAACCGAAAACACTTATCCGCAAATTGTTCTCAACATTACAGTAATTACAAGAAACATTTTCTTTAAGTAAGGCAGATCCTATAAAAGGTGACCTGATTCCGAAGAATATTAGCATAACATATTTTTAAAATCAAATATACTTATTTATTTGATTTTAAAAATTGTTTACGCTTTTAGTCACCGCTTATTAAATTATGATTTACTTCTATTGTAGATTGGTAAAAATAGAAATGACAATCCTCCAAAAATAATAATCATCGCAGTTTGAGCGGTCCACATAATCCAACCAAAAGCATTAGCTGGCTCTTCAGGAATTGAAAACAATGCAAAAGCTCCTGCGACAGCAACTGGATACAATCCGATACCTCCATTGGTAGCAGCAATACTAAATCCACCTGCAATAAAACCAACTAAAACAGCTCCAAAAGGAACATTAAAATTTTCAATTGCTGGAACCGTAGCCCAGAACATAGCAACATACATCACCCAAATAAAAACAGTATGAAATATGAATGCCCATTTATTTTTCATCTTGAAAATACTCATGGCACCTTCCACAAGACCTGTAATGAAGTTCTTTATTTTCAAGCCAAATCCGTTTGTTGCTTTTTTAACAAACCGTATAAAAATTAAAAATCCTAACCCTAAACCTACTATTAAAATTAAAATCTTGCTAGGAGAAAAGTTTTTGGTTACTAACTCATATATGAAATCAAACTGAACAAACAATGTGATAAAAATGATTAACAACATCATTATTAAATCAGCAATTCGTTCTGCTACAATAGTACCAAAACCCTTTTCAAAAGGAATATCTTCATAGCTTGTCATTACAGTAGCTCTAAAAACTTCACCAGCTCTAGGTATTGTTAAGTTCACTAAATAAGCTACTAAAACAGCCATTGTACTGTTACCGAAATCTGGTTTATAGCCTAAAGGTTCTAACAAGAATTTCCATCGATAGGCACGTGATAAATGGCTTAGAACTCCGAAAAATAATCCTAAAGCAATCCACCAATAATTGGCATTTTTAAAATATTGCAATAATGTATCTAAAGATACTTTTGATAAAGAATACCAAACTAAAAAACCTCCCAAAGCGAGAGGTAATGTTATTTTTATAATTTTCTTTAAAGACAAAATGAGTGATTTATTCTAATAAATTAGTTTCTTCATTTGGAAATACCAACTGAGGCTTAAATTTTCTTGCTTCTTCAATATCCAAAAATCCATAAACGATTAAAATCAATACATCTCCTTTTTGAACTCTTCTTGCCGCTGCTCCATTCAAGGTAATCTCCCCACTTTTTCTAGGGCCTGGAATTGCATACGTTTCTAAACGTTCTCCATTGTTGTTATTTACAATTTGAACTCGCTCTCCTTCAATAATCCCGGCTGCATCCATTAAATCTTCATCAATGGTAATACTTCCTATATAATTTAAATCTGCACCTGTAACCTTTACTCGGTGAATTTTTGATTTTACTACTTGTACTAACATTCTGCAAAAATACTGTTTTTAAAGAATCTATCTTTTATAATTTGTTAATTGTTTTAGAAACGGACATTGTCAATTAAACGAATTTCACCGGCAAATACAGCAATAAATGCTCTGTATCTTTTATATTCCTCGAACTTATCTACTGAAATTAAGGTTTTTTCTTCAGCAATTGTAAAATATTCAAGTTCTAAAAGAGGGTGGTTTTCAAATTGATTTTTTACCCATTCCGTAATCTCCTTAGCATTTTTTGTGCCAGTTTTTTTACGTGCCTTTTTTAGTATTCTATGAATAAAAGGTGCAGCTTCCCTATGTTCTTTAGTTAGTCTTGTATTACGTGAACTCATGGCCAATCCATCTTTCTCTCTAAAGATGGGCATTCCTTTAATTTTTACTGGAATATTATGCTTCTCTACTAACTTTTTTATAATTTGTAATTGCTGAAAATCCTTTTTTCCGAAATAAGCTACATCTGGCTCAACAATTTCAAACAAGGCTTTTACTATAGTTCCAACACCATCAAAATGACCATCTCTAAACTTTCCTTCCATCTGGTGTTCTAGCCCATCAAAATCGAATCTTTCAGCAACAACATTTTCATCATAAATTTCTTCAACGGAAGGAGCAAATAAAACATCACAATCAACACTTTCGAGTAATTTTATATCATTCTCTAGTGTTTTTGGATATTTATCTAAGTCTTCTTTATTATCAAACTGTGTAGGATTTACAAATATGCTAACTACTGTAATGTTTGTTTTACTTAACGCTTTTTCCACTAAAGAAAGATGTCCTTTGTGCAAAGCTCCCATGGTAGGTACAAATCCGATACTATTTCCCTTCTTTTTTTCAGCTGCCAAATAGTTTTTTAAATCAGATTTTAATGTGAATATTTTCATTAAATATATGTTACGATGTAGGCAAAATTAGCAATTTAACAGGATTTTAGCATAAAATTTCGTAGTTTTGCACTCTTTAAAAGAGTTAGATTTAATGAAGGATAAGAGAATATTGTATGTTTCATCGGAAGTAATTCCATACTTACCAGAAACAGAATTATCATCTACCGCATTTAATGTTGCTAAATTTGCACATTCAAAGGGAGTTCAAACCAGAATCTTTATGCCTCGATTTGGTGTAATTAATGAAAGAAGACATCAATTACACGAAGTTATTCGTTTGTCTGGTATGAACTTAATTATCGATGATATGGACATGCCGTTGATTATAAAAGTTGCTTCTATTCCAAAAGAGAGAATGCAAGTTTATTTTATCGATAATGATGAATACTTCAAAAGGAAAGCAATTTATACTGATGAAGATGATCAGCTTTTCCCTGACAACGACGAAAGAATGATTTTCTTTGCAAAAGGAGTTGTTGAAACAGTGAAAAAATTAAATTGGGCTCCTGATATTATTCATGTTCATGGTTGGATGGCTTCTTTATTGCCTATTTACCTTAAAGAATACTATAAAGAAGAACCTATTTTTGCTGATAGCAAAGTAGTCACTTCATTATACAACAATGAATTTGAAGGTGAATTAAACAAAGGACTTATTAACAAAGTTAAATTTGACAAAATAGATAACGATAGTGTTCCTATTTTAGAAAATCCTACTCAAGAGAATATCTTGAAAAATGCTATTTTAAATTCTGATGCAATAATTAAAGGAAGTGATAGTTATTCTGAAGATTTAGAACAATTCATAAAGGATAATAACGTTACAGTTTTAGATTACCAATCTGAGGAGTATTTAACAGAAGCATATCTAGATTTCTATAAAGAGAATGTACTAGAGCTTCAAGATTCTTAATTTTTCAAACAAATATGACTAAAAAAATTGTTTATTTAAGTGTAGCTGTTGTCTCACTTTTATTTGTGATTTCATGTGAAAAAGACTTCCGTGAAATAGAAGGAAATGTTATTAGTAATAACGTGTTCAATACAAAGCAACTTACACTAGAAGTTATTGTTAAAGATAGTATAGTAGATGCAGTAAGAGCAGACAATATTGCTATTGGAAGTTTAGGAGAATATTTACTAGGTGTTTACAACAACTCAGATTATGAAAGAATAGAGGCTTCTATTATTAGTCAACTAGGTCTTTCTATAAATCCTCAAACAGAGCAAAATACTACTAAAGCAGAAAGTGGAAAGGATGAAGATTTAGATTCTATTTACGTTTTTAATGAAGCTGTTTTAGAGATTCCTTATACTTCAACTAAACTTGATAATGAAGCAGATGGAAAGCCAAAATTTAGATTGGATTCTTTATTAGGCAACTCTTCTATACCTATGGCTTTAAAAATATATAGAAACGGTACATTTTTAAATACGTTAGACCCTGGAAATCCAACTCAACGTTTCAGTTACATGTCGGATCATGAATATGTTGAATCTGAACTGTTAAATGACGATCCTAGTTTTACGTATACACCAGACCCAACCGATACGTTATTTGTTTTTGAAAGAGAGCTAAGTACTGGTGCAAAATATAATGATACTACCAAACTTGCTAATAGTATTCCTTTTTTAACTGTTCCACTTAACAAAGCTAGAATGAAAGAGTTATTTTGGGATAAATTTGGAGATGCAGAATTTACTACTCAAAATGATTTCAATAATTATTTCAGAGGTCTAATTCTTAAAGCTGAGGGTACAGATGGATCAATGGTTCCTTTGTCTTTAGGAACTAACGCTCCGCGTGTAAAATTTTACTATACAATAACCACACTTGATGAAGGTGTTGTAAAAGACACTATTGTTGGTAATTATACTTTTAGTTTTACTGGGGTAACCAATAGTAAATACAAAATGACTGCTCCTCAAAATCCAGCACCTTCTAATAGTGTAGCTATTCAAGGAACTGCTGGTAGTATGGCTACTGTTAAAATTTTAAATGGAACTGAATTACAAGATTTGAGATCTCAAAATATCTTAATAAACGATGCATCTTTAGTTTTTAATATCGATACCTCACGTGATACTACAAAAGTTCCGTTAAGACTTTTATTGTTTAAAGATACTGGAAATGGAGACGGCGAACATATTAAGGACAGCTATGAACTACCACAATTTTTTGGCGGGTTCCTAGGTGATGATGACCAAGGAAAACCAAAAGACTACAATATAAGAATTACTGATCATGTAGCTGAATTAGTTTCAGGAGAATCAGATGAAAATGTGCCTTTAGTGCTAAAAGTATACAACCAAGGTACCGATGTTTCTGTAATAAACAATCTTGTTATACCTGTTACAAATTATAACTGGAATCCGAGGGGAGTTACGCTACTCAATCATTCATCAACGAATGGGGAACTTAGAGCAAAATTGATTATTTCCTATTCAGAAGAAAAAGATAACTAACTAAAAAACTTTTAAAAAATTATTATGTGTGGAATTACAGGCTATATTGGTGATAGAGATGCATATCCAATCGTAATCAACGGTCTTAAAAGACTTGAATATAGAGGTTACGACAGTGCTGGTATTATGATGTACGATGGAGATAAGATGAATCTTTCAAAAACCAAAGGTAAAGTTTCAGATTTAGAGGTTATTACTAACAATGAAGAAAACAGAAAGGTAGGTAAAATTGGTATTGGGCATACTAGATGGGCTACACATGGAGTTCCAAATAATGTAAATTCACATCCTCATTTTTCAGAATCAGGAGAACTAGTAATTGTACACAATGGAATTATTGAAAACTATGATACTATTAAAAAAGAATTAATAGGTCGCGGATATACTTTTCAAAGTGATACAGATACTGAAGTTCTAGTAAATCTTATAGAAGAAGTAAAAAAGCGTGAGAATTGTAAGCTAGGAAAGGCTGTTCAATTAGCTTTAACAAATGTAATCGGAGCTTATGCAATAGCTGTTTTTGATAAAACCAAACCTAATGAATTAGTAGTAGCTCGTTTAGGTAGTCCTATTGCTATTGGCGTTGGAAAAAATAATGAAGAGTTTTTTGTAGCTTCTGATGCCTCACCTTTTATAGAATATACAAAAGATGCTTTATATCTTGAAGATGGTGAATTAGCAATTATCAAAAAAGATAGAGGTATTAAAGTTAGAAAAATTGATAGTGACAAACCTGTTGACCCTCAAATACAAGAATTAAAGTTAAGTTTAGATCAAATAGAAAAAGGTGGTTACGATCACTTTATGCTAAAAGAGATTTACGAACAACCAAAAGCAATTATTGATACTTACAGAGGAAGAATGTTAGCTGATGAAGGTATTATAAGAATGGCTGGTGTTGATGATAACATGAGTAAATTCTTAAATGCTGATAGAATTATCGTAATAGCTTGTGGAACTTCATGGCATGCAGGATTAGTTGGAGAATATCTTATCGAAGATATGGCTAGAATTCCTGTAGAGGTAGAATATGCTTCTGAGTTCAGGTATAGAAACCCAATTATTACTCCAAAAGATGTTGTAATTGCTATTTCTCAATCAGGAGAAACTGCGGATACCTTAGCAGCTATTAAATTAGCTAAATCTAAAGGAGCATTCGTGTTTGGTATTTGTAATGTAGTAGGGTCTTCTATTGCAAGAGAAACTCATGCAGGAGCTTATACTCATGCTGGACCAGAAATTGGTGTTGCTTCAACTAAAGCTTTCACTACGCAAATAACAATTTTAACATTATTATCTTTAAAACTAGCTCAAGCTAAAGGAACATTATCTAAAACAGCTGTAAATAAGTATTTACAAACAATGCAGCAAATTCCTGCGCAAGTGGAACAGTTACTAAAAATTGATCCAATTGTTAAGGATATTGCGGATCATTACAAGGAAGCAACAAACTGTTTGTATTTAGGTAGAGGATTTAACTTTCCAGTAGCTTTAGAAGGAGCTTTAAAGTTAAAAGAGATTTCTTATATACATGCAGAAGGATATCCTGCAGCTGAAATGAAACATGGTCCTATTGCACTTATTGACGAGAACATGCCTGTTTTTGTAATTGCAACCAGAAAAGGACATTATGAAAAAGTTGTTAGTAACATTCAAGAAATTAAATCTAGAAGTGGAAAGATCATAGCGATTGTTACTGAAGGAGATGAAACTGTAAAAGAAATTGCGGACCACGTAATTGAAATCCCTGAAACTGAAGAGGCTTTAACTCCATTGTTGACTACTATTCCATTACAACTACTTTCTTATCATATTGCTGTTATGTTAGGGAAAAATGTAGATCAACCAAGAAACTTGGCAAAGTCTGTTACTGTAGAATAATCAAGTAAAAAATAGATGATATTAAAAAACCAGCTTTTAAAGCTGGTTTTTATTTTTTTACAAAAGAAACATACACAGGAAAATGATCCGAAAAACCTCCTTTATACCAAGGTCCAATATACGTTCTGAACGGACTCCCTTTATGCTTCCCTTTATGTGTTTTTAACCATTTTTTATTAAAAATGTTGGCTGACATAAATTGATGGTTAGTTTCTATATCTTTAAAATTATTAGACAAAATAATTTGATCAAATAAATGCCACTCTTTTTGAAATGTTGAGGTTCCTAGACCTTTTTGATATAATGGTAGCATAGGATTAAAAAAATCATGACTTACTAAATGGTTTTTTACACTCTCTGAAGTAGGATTATCATTAAAATCACCCATAATGATAATTTTAGCATTAGGGTCTTTACTCGTTATTTTATCGATGGCCTCTTTAACTACATCTGCAGCCTTTATCCGTTTTGATTTTGACTCCTCTTCTCCTTCTCTTCTTGACGGCCAATGATTCACTATAACATGAATTAATTCATCATTCATAAAACCTGAAACAAGTAATACATCTCTCGTATGATCAAAATTTCCTTCTTCATCTAAAAAACTAAACTGCATTCTTTCCGAAGAAACAGGGCTAAAATGCCTATCACGATATAACAAAGCAGTATCTATTCCTCTTTCATCATTAGATTCATAGTGAACATACCTGTAACCACATTTATGCAAACTCTTCTGATTTACTAAATCATCTAATACTTTAGTGTTTTCTACTTCAGCTAACCCAACTAAAATAGGTGTTTCAGAGGAACTTGTTTTTCCTATTTGAGAAATAACATAACTTATTCTATTAAGCTTTCTGTAATAGCGTTTATATGTCCAGTTTCTTTCACCTGTAGGTGTGTACTTATCATCATTAGTAGTTGGATCATCTATAGTGTCAAACAAATTTTCAACATTATAAAATGCTACAGTTAGAATTTCATCTCTGCTATAATTCATAAGGCTTAAATATAGGAACTAAAAACGCAACCAATGGTTGCGTTTATTTTTATATAGTTTCTCCAAGTTCCTTTAACTTTGAAGTGTTTTCTGCTAACATTAATTCATCAATAATTTTCTGAATATCACCATTCACAATATTTTGCAAATCGTATAACGTTAAACCAATTCTATGATCTGTAACACGTCCTTGTGGATAGTTATACGTTCTAATTTTTGCAGAACGATCTCCAGATGTTACCATAGAACCTCTTTTAGCTGCATCTTCAGCTTGCTTTTTAGCCAATTCTAAATCATATAATCTAGAACGTAATACTCTGAAGGCTTTTTCTTTGTTCTTGTGCTGTGATTTTTGATCTTGACACTGTGCTACTAATCCAGTTGGAATGTGAGTTAGACGTACCGCAGAATAGGTTGTGTTTACAGACTGTCCCCCTGGTCCAGACGAACAGAAATAATCAATTCTAACATCTTTTGGGTTTATTTCAACATCAAACTCTTCTGCTTCTGGAAACACCATACAAGTTGCTGCCGAAGTATGCACACGACCCTGAGTTTCTGTTTGCGGAACACGTTGAACACGATGTACTCCCGCTTCAAACTTTAGCGTACCATAAACATCTTCTCCAGTTACTTCAAATTGTATTTCTTTGAAACCTCCGTTTGTTCCTTCACTGTAATCTACAATAGAAACATTCCATCCTTTACTTTCACAATACTTAGAATACATTCTAAATAAATCTCCAGCAAAAATACTTGCTTCATCTCCTCCAGTACCCGCACGCAATTCAACAACGGCATTTTTGCCATCTTCAGGGTCTTTAGGAATCAATAAATACTTAATTTCTTCTTCTAAGGTAGGAATACGTTCTTTGGCTTCATCCATCTCCATTTTTGCCATATCAACCATTTCGGCATCACTACCATCAGCAATAATCTCTTTCGCTTCTTCTATATTATTTAATAACGTTTCGTATTCGTTCGCTTTTTTTACAACTTTACCTAAGTCTTTATACTCTTTATTAAGTTGCACGTAACGCTTTTGATCCGAAATAACATCCGGTTGAATGATTAAATCAGAAACCTCATCAAAACGTTGTTTTACTATCTGTAATTTATCTAGCATTGTTTTCTTCGTTGGTGTGCGAATTTACGACTTTTCTTTAAATTTGTTGAATTGAAAATCAGTCATTGACCTAAAATCCTTATATATGCGTTACCTTTTTCTTATTTTTTTTGCTTCTATCTGTTTCTCTTGTAATAAACAACCCAAAAACCCTGATTTCATGATTGGGAAGTGGAAACGAATTAATGAAGATTCTACGAAAACTACTTATGAAATTTGGAACGCTAATTTTTCTGGAATTGGTTACACGCTACAAAATAAAGACACGGTTTTTAAAGAGATATTGAACATAATTTCTTCGGAAGGAAAGCAATATTTTCAAGTTACTGGCGTAAATCAAGAGCCAACTTTATTTGAAATAACTAAACTAACCAAGGATATGTTAGTTTGTGAAAACAAAAAAAATGAATTTCCTAAAGAAATATCTTACTGGCTTGAAAAAGACAACTTAAAAGCTAAAGTTGCTAACGATGATTTTTCTATAGATTTTGTATTTGAGAGAATTGAATAAAAACCATAATAAATTGCTATGGTAATCAAGAGTTTTAAAATAATTTGACACTTCTTTTAAATTGATTTGACATTTTTAACCAATCACTGGAATAGTTTTACTCTGAATTCTAAAAAATATATTCATGAGAAAAATTATTACTCTTATTCTTACTGCATCTTCAATTTTAATTAGCAACTCACAAGAAAAGCTTCCTATAAATGTTGAGAAAAGTACCATTAAATGGATTGGTGAATTGACTTTTCATTTTGGAGGTCATGATGGCTTTATACAATTTAAAGAAGGTCACCTTGTAAAAACGGATGATAAAATTACAGGTGGTGAATTTACCATTGATATGAATTCTATGACCAATACAGATATTAAACAAGAGGAAGGAAAGAAGAATCTAATTGATCATTTAAAAGATCATGATTTTTTTGATGTTAAAAAGCATCCTCTAACAAAACTGGTTATAACAAAAGTTACATATTCGGACGAAACACATGCAAGAATCGAAGCCAATTTAACTCTTAAAGGAATTACCAAACCAATAAATTTTAATGCAGAATTTAACTATCAAGACAAAACAATGTTAACTCGTTTTAAAATAGATAGAAGAAAGTGGAATGTATATTATACAAGTAAAGTTAAAGACTATGCAATTTCTGATGCATTAGGTTTTGAAGTAACAGTTAAATTATAATGATGAAGCAAATTTTAGCAATAGTATTTATGCTCTTATTAACTTTAACTGCCTTTACTCAAGAAGACAAGGAGTTATCAATCTTTGAAAACTCAAAAAACTGGAAAAGAGAAGTGATAAAGTTTCCTGTTAATTGGGCACCAAAACTTGACATTAATGGTTTTGAAGAACTTCTTTTTACTCCAAAATGGTCAGATTCGAAAAGCAACGAATTTTGGTCGTTAGTTATTGGATGGAAAATAGAAACTTCAAAAACTTTAGACTTAAAAAAAATTGAAGCTAATTTCAAAGCTTATTTTGATGGACTCATGATACCCAATCATTGGGCAAAAAAATTCCCTAAACCTGTTGTTGATTTTAAAAAAGCTGAAAATGGATTTGTTGGAATAATGACATTCTTTGATGGATTTCATACAGGAAAAGTAATTACAGTACATGTTAAAGGACAACAACATTTTTCTCAAAAGGATAATAACTCAATAATTACATTTCGAATATCTCCAAGAGATTTTAGTGATAACATATGGAATAGTTTGAATGAAGTACAACTAAGACAGGAAAATCAAACTATAATTAATTTAGATATATCTTGGACAAATGAGACTTTTGAATTTCCTATCAGTTTCGCTCCAGAAATTAATTATCAAGGTATTGCCGAAGTACGATTCCCTAAAGGTTGGATAAATCCAGAGCATCCTAATTTTTGGTCTTACACCTATGCTTGGAAAATTAATATAGAAAAAGAAATTAATGCTGTAGAACTGGCAAATAACTTAGAACTATATTTTGATGGTTTAAACAAAATCAATCAAAATAAAGAGTTACAGCAGCACAAAGCAGTAGCAAGCATTATTAAAATTAAGTCACTAAAAAACAACACATTATTTATTGGAAATATTAAAACCTATGATCGCTTCGCTACAAATAAAAAATTGATATTAAATGTTTTAATAGATGTGTGTTATAATTCTAAAGAAAAACAAAGCATCATCCATTTTAAATTTTCACCAAAAAAATTTGGACATAAAACGTGGGAAATGTTAGCTGAAATTGAACTTACTAAAAAACAATAACAAAAAAGTCTCGAAAATTCGAGACTTTTTTGCTTGTATAATCACTATGTCTTAATATTCAAAAACTCCGTACTCGCTCTTTATGGTAAGTTTTTTATCTGCGCTCTCTTCAACTCTACCAACAATTTGAGCATCAACATTAAACGACTTTGAAATTGCAATAATATCTTCTGCAACTTCAGGAGAAACATATAATTCCATTCTATGTCCACAGTTAAACACTTGGTACATCTCTTTCCAATCTGTTTTAGATTGCTCTTGTATCAATTTAAAAAGAGGTGGAATTTCAAACATGTTATCTTTAATCACATGAACATTATCCACAAAGTGTAAAATTTTTGTTTGCGCACCACCAGAACAATGAACCATTCCGTGAATATTATCAGAAGTATATTTAGATAAAATAGCTTTTATTATTGGCGCATAAGTTCTTGTTGGAGATAACACTAACTTCCCAGCATCGATTGGAGAGTTTTCAACTTCATCTGTTAACTTTACATTTCCAGAATACACTAAGTCAGAAGGCACAGCTGCATCAAAACTTTCAGGATATTTTTCAGCTAAATATTTATTGAATACATCATGGCGTGCTGAAGTTAAACCATTACTTCCCATACCTCCATTATATTCCTTTTCATAAGAAGCTTGACCAAATGAAGCTAAACCTACAATTACATTACCTGGTTTAATATTAGCATTATCAATAACATCAGCTCGCTTCATTCTAGCTGTTACTGTAGAATCAACGATAATAGTTTTGACTAAATCGCCAACATCAGCTGTTTCTCCTCCAGTAGAATGAATAGTTACTCCAAAATCTTTTAATTCAGAAATCAATTCTTCTGTACCGTTAATTATTGCTGAAATAACTTCACCAGGAATTAAATTTTTATTTCTACCTATTGTAGAAGATAGCATAATATTATCGGTAGCTCCAACACATAATAAATCATCAATATTCATGATTAATGCATCTTGTGCAATACCTTTCCACACAGAAACATCTCCAGTTTCTTTCCAATACATGTATGCTAAAGATGATTTTGTGCCAGCTCCATCAGCATGCATTATTAAACAATGCTCTTCGCTGTTAGTTAAATAATCTGGAACTATTTTACAAAAGGCTTTTGGAAACAAACCTTTGTCAATATTTTTAATTGCATTATGCACGTCTTCTTTAGAAGCTGAAACTCCTCGTTGTGCATATCTTTTAGATACTTCTTGACTCATTGTGTTGTGTTGTTGTTGGTCACAAAATTACTTTAAAACGTAAGACTACCAAAGTAATTTTCTGTTATTTACTTCTTCGTTCGTATATTATTGTATCTCTCCAAATCCCATTTAACTCGGCAATTCTTTCTCTATAACCAACTTTTCTAAATCCGAACTTCTCATGAAGTCGAACACTTCCAATATTTTCCGGAAACATACTCGAATAAAGAGTCCAAATTCCGTTTTCCTCAGAAGACTGAATTAAACTTTTCATCAGTAAAGAACCTATACCATTTCCTATTGCAGATAATTTAATATAAACACTTACCTCAGCTACACCTCTATATTCAAACCTAGAAGAAACGGGTGCTAGTGCGCACCAACCTAAAACTTCTTCTTCACTATTAACTATCACAAATCTACTGTGTTTATGACAATTGGAATTCCATGTTTCCCAATCAGGAACCTGAGTTCTAAAAGTAGCATTACCCGTTTTTATACCTTCTTCGTAAATTTTAGCTACTTGTAACCAATGTATTTCTGTTAAAGGTAAGATTTTCAAAGACATATTATCTAGTAAATAACAATTCTCGGTACTTTGTTAAAGGCCATAAATTATCATCAACCAACAACTCAAGTTTATCTACGTGATATCTAATTTCCTCTAAAAAAGGTTTTACTACGTTACAATACATTTCTGCATTTTTTTGCCCTTTGAATTTATTGGCTTCCTTACGTTTTTCTGTCATTTGCTCAATTTTGGAATTAATTTCTGCAATATGATTAGAAATACGTTTGATTAAATCGATTTGTTCAGATGCGTATTGTTCAAAATCTTTTCCGAAAATTTCTTTTAATCCTTTTACATTTTCTATTAATGTATTTTGATATTGAATAACAATCGGAATTACATGATTTCTTGAGATATCACCTAAAACACGACTTTCTATTTGGATACGTTTTGCATACTCTTCTAATTCAATTTCATGACGTGCTTCAACTTCAATTTTATTCATCACTCCCATTTCTTCGAAAAGAATAATGTTCTTTTTAGAAATCTTAGCCTTTAATGCCTCTGGCGTAGTTTTGTGGTTACTTAAACCTCGTTTTTTTGCTTCCTTTTCCCAAGCTTCTCCGTAACCGTCTCCTTCAAATCGTATTTTCTTAGATGCTTTTATGTATTCTCTTAATACATTAAAAACAGCCTCATCTTTTTTAAGTCCTTTAGTGTCAATCAAAACATCGACTTCCTTCTTAAAGTCTTTTAATTGTTTCGCAATAATGGTATTTAAAACAGTCATCGGCCCCGCACAATTAGACCAAGAACCTACTGCTCTTAATTCGAATTTATTTCCTGTGAAAGCAAAAGGAGATGTTCTATTTCTATCTGTATTGTCTAATAGAATTTCGGGAATCTTACCAACTATATTTAATTTTAAATCTGTTTTTTCTTGAGGTGATAATTTTCCCTTCGTTACATTCTCTAACTCATCCAATACCTCAGATAATTGTGAACCTATAAAAACCGAAATAATTGCAGGCGGAGCTTCATTTGCTCCTAAACGATGATCGTTACTAGCACTAGCAATCGATGCTCTAATTAACTCTTCATAGTCGTGAACAGCCTTAATTGTGTTTACAAAAAAGGTTAGGAACTGAAGATTCTTCATTGGAGTTTTTCCCGGACTTAATAAGTTAACACCTGTATTTGTGCTTAAACTCCAATTGTTATGTTTTCCAGATCCATTAATACCTTTGAAAGGCTTCTCATGAAACAAAACTTTAAAATTATGACGTTGAGAAACTTTTTCCATCACATCCATTAATAAGGAATTATGATCTACCGCTAAATTTGCTTCTTCAAAAATTGGTGCAACTTCAAACTGATTCGGTGCAACTTCATTGTGCCTTGTTTTTACAGGAATTCCTAACAACATACACTCTTGCTCTAAATCACGCATAAAATTCATAACTCTAGTCGGAATCGAACCAAAATAATGATCTTCTAACTGTTGTCCTTTTGCTGAAGAATGACCCAATAGAGTTCTACCAGTCATCATAATATCTGGTCTCGATGCTGCCAATGCTTTGTCTATCAAAAAATATTCTTGCTCCCAACCTAGAGTAGCCGTAACCTTCGTTACATTTTTATCAAAATATTTACAAACAGCAGTAGCCGATTCGTCTATAGCTTGTAATGCTCTTAAAAGAGGCGCTTTATTATCTAAAGCTTCACCAGTATACGCAACAAAAACAGTTGGAATACACAAGGTAGTCCCATAAATAAAAGCTGCTGATGTAGGATCCCAAGCGGTATATCCACGAGCCTCAAAAGTATTTCGAATCCCTCCATTAGGAAAAGAAGAAGCATCAGGTTCTTGTTGTACTAATTTACCACCATCAAAAAGTTCCATTGCATTACCGTCTGCTAAGGTTTCAAAAAAAGCATCGTGCTTTTCTGCGGTAGCTCCAGTTAGTGGTTGAAACCAATGGGTATAATGAGTTGCTCCTTTAGACAAGGCCCAATTTTTCATACTCACCGCTATCTGATCTGCTATACTTCTATCTATTTTATGACCAAACTCTGCTGCGTCCTTTACACTCTTGTAAGCTTCTTTAGTCATATACTGTAACATTGCTTTATCGCTAAAAACATGTTGAGCAAACAATTCAGAACGCTTTTTATATTCCTCTATTTGAATAGGTTTTCTATTTAATGTTTCCTGAAGTGCATTAAATCTTAATGTAGCCATTTTCGAAATTTTAAACAAAAATAATATTAATCCCCTAAAAAAATAGGGTTGAAAATAATTTTATATTAAAATTTATACTTTTACCCCTAAAAATTTGGGGGTAATTAAAAAAATATTCATTTTTGCATCATTAAACTAATTAACGATAAAAAAATCATGGCTAAGTCAAAATTAGAATACATTTGGTTAGATGGATATTATCCAACACAAAACATGCGTAGTAAAACTAAAGTTATAGATGACTTTAGTGGGAAATTAGAAGACTGTCCAATTTGGTCTTTTGATGGATCTTCAACAAAACAAGCTGAAGGAGGAGATTCTGATTGTTTGTTAAAACCTGTTGCTATTTATCCAGATCCTGCACGTGAGAATGGATTTTTAGTTATGACAGAGGTTTTAAATGCTGATGGTACTCCACACGAATCAAATGGAAGAGCTGGTATTGATGATGATGATAATGATTTTTGGTTTGGATTTGAGCAAGAGTATTTTATTATGGACACACATACACAATTACCTCTAGGATTCCCTATTGGTGGTTATCCTGGCCCACAAGGTATGTACTACTGTTCTGTAGGTGGTAAAAACACTCACGGTCGTGATTTCGTTGAAGAACACGCAGACTTATGTATTGCTGCTGGATTAAATTTTGAAGGAATTAACCAAGAGGTTGCTTCTGGACAATGGGAATTCCAATTATTTGCAAAAGGTGCTAAAAAAGCTGGTGATGAAATTTGGGTTGCTCGTTATTTATTAGATAGATTAACTGAAAAGTATGGTTACTACATTGAATATCACCCAAAACCAATTAAAGGAGATTGGAACGGATCTGGAATGCATGCAAACTTCTCTAACACTTTATTAAGAACTTGCGGAAGCAAAGAGGTTTATGAAAAAGTATGTGAGGCGTTTAGACCTGTAACTAAAGAACATATAGCAGTTTACGGAGAATATAACGATCAACGTTTAACTGGAAAGCACGAAACTGCTTCTATTAACGATTTCAGCTACGGAGTTTCAGACAGAGGTGCTTCAATAAGAATTCCAATTATTACTGTAGAAAAAGGTTGGAAAGGATGGTTAGAAGATCGTCGTCCAGCTTCAAATGCAGACCCATATAAAGTTGCTGGAAGAATTGTTCAAACAGTAAAAAATGCAAAAATTTAAATCTTAAGATTTAATGAATTTTATTAAGCTCACTTTAAAGTGAGCTTTTTTATTTTATAAAAATGACACTATGTAAATAAAAACAGCGTACCCTAAAAACAATAATATGCCCTTAAACCTTCCTAAAACAAAATTTTTAGGAACAAGCACCAGTGGCAAAATTATAAATGCAAAAGCTAACATCCAGAAAATATCTCTAGACAATATTTGTGGTTCTGTTACAGGAATGTCTTTTATTAGTGCAGTTAACCCTAAAACTGAAGCAATATTAAAAATATTAGATCCAATTAAGTTCCCCAATGAAATTGCTTTCTCTCCTTTTAAAGCTGCAATAACTGAGGCAGCTAACTCAGGAACACTAGTTCCAATAGCAATCATAGTAATAGAAATTACTCCTTCACTAACTCCTACACTTTTAGCTAATGTTTTTGCACCATCCACTAAAAATTCGGAACCAAAATACAGTGCTAAACCTCCAATTAGTAACCATCCAGTAATTTTAGGGTAACCTACAGTTGCTAATTTATCATCAACTTCATCACTATCTTCTTCTTCTTTTGTTGATTTAATAAGCACAACAAGGAAAATGATTAATCCTAGAAATAAAGACAACCCTTCTATTCTATTTAACAATTCATCGTTTTTCAAAAAGTAATAAAGCACCAATGAAAAAACCATCATTACAGGCCAATTTAGCTTATAAAAATCTTTACTTACTGTAATAGGACCAATAATGGCAGTTATACCTAGTACCAAGCCTATATTCGCAATATTAGAACCGATAACATTGTTGAGCGCAATGGCAGGTGATCCATCCATAGCTGCTTGCAAACTAACTAACAGTTCAGGAGCAGATGTTGCAAATGAAACTACCGTCATTCCTATAACCATTTTAGAAATATTTAGTTTAAAAGAAAGACCTACTGAGGCTCTAACCAAAAACTCTCCCCCAAATACCAACAACACTAATCCTAAAAGAATATAGACAATACTCATAAATAAAATTTTTTACGAATATAGGAATATTTAATACTGTGACAACTGACGAACTTTAAAGAAAAAGGCAATAAAAATGACGTGATTTTAGCAGTCTATAAATTCTTGTTTTTTATTACTCCAAAAAATCAAACCATCAAAAACACCCTAAACTGAAAACTACTTTTCCTTTGCTTTTTAAAAAACTCTAAAAAACACCCTTTGTTTTATTACACTATTAATATTAAACAACATTTTATAACTACATATTAAAACACGAAACAAGATTAAAAGGTTATATATTAAAACAATTTTAACTTTTTTAGCTTCATATGTAAATTCAGTTTGATTAATTCGTTCCAAAAAGTTTGGAGCAAGGATTTCTTTCCTCATATATTCGAAAAACAATTTCGAAATTGAACTATTTACTAACATCAAAAACGACTATAAAAAATGATTGTATTTCTATTAAAACTAACTGTTGCTTTAACTGAATTAATATCCAGTTTAATTCAAACAATATTTTAATATCAACTTTTAATAACTATATATATGCTAACATTTTTTGGAATTTTATTAATCCTATTAGGATTTGCATCAATCATTAGCAAACCTTTTCTAGCGAAAACAAAAAACCTAGATTGGTTAACAACTCAAAAGAGTGTAACTGCAATTATTGTTGGTGTTTTAATGAGTATTGCCTCGGGAGTGTTTTTTTATGCAGAACCCGGTACCGCTTATGCAGTTCAATATCCGTGGGGTGGACAAAAAGCAGTTTTTCAACAAGGTTTAAAAACTAAAATGTGGGGACGATTAATCCCAATTCAGTTTGAGATTCCTGTAAAATATGTAATTCCAAACCAAAAAGGACAATTAGGAGATCAAAGTCAGTATGCCTATGTAGATAAATCTAGACAGTGGGAATTTAACGATGCTGTAAAAGGAAAGATTGCAACGTCTATTGTAATTAGTATTGATATATCGGATGAAAAGCAATTCTTATCGGTTGCAGACAGGAATAAAACAGAAAAGAATTTAATCAGATCGAGAATTATTCCAAACATTGATCAATCTATAAAAAACACTTGTAAGTTAATGGCTGCTCAAGATTACATCTCGGGTCAAGCTGCAGATTTTGACAGGTATTTTCAAGATCAGTTAGAAAACGGAATGTATGTACTAGAAGAGTATGTAGAAAATCAAAAACCAGAAATTATTGGAGACAGTACCGTAACCAGAACTATTCCAAACAAAGAATCACGTCAAAAAAGATTTAGAATAAAAATGGAAAACGGAGAACCAGTAAGAGTAAAAGGGAACTCACTTAAATCATATGGTTTAACAGTAGTACAAGCTGTTGTTACAGAAATTGACTGGGAAGAAACTTTTGATAACCGTTTACAATTGCAAAAAGAAGAAGTTGCTCAAACGCAATTAGAAAAACAACAAGCTGAAAGAGAATTTTACCGTGCACAAAAAGAAAAAGCAAAAGGAGAAGCAGAAAAAGCAAAAGAAAGAGCTAGGTTAGAAAAAGCCCAAATACAACAAACCATTGCTGCCGAAACAGAAGCAAAAGTTGCTGAGTTCAATTTAATCAAGGAAAAGAAACAATATGAGGTTGAGCAATTTAAAGCAAAGAGTAAAAAATTAGCTGCGGACGCGCAAGCTTATGAAAATCAGAAATTAGTAAGTGCTGGACTTACACCTCAAGAAAAAGCAGAATGGGAATTTAAAACCGCAGTGGGAGTTGCTAAAGAATTGAAAGAGTTAAAACTTCCGACAACCTATATTGAAGGAAGTACAGGAAACAAAGACAGTGGGAATTTGCTACAATCGTTAATTGGCGCTGAGTTAGCCAAAAAAATGATTGAAAAGAAACAGTAGAAAAAGAAACACAAAGTGGTGGGTTGCTATCTCACCACTTTTACTCAATTTTCATTATATTTGAGTATATCAACAATAATGAAAAAACTAATTTTTAAGGCATTAGCCAAGATCAATAAAACTGTTTTACCATCTTTTACAAAAAAACAGTTAGATATCTCTAAAGCCTCCAAATTCCAATTAGCCATAATTGGCTGGAGAGCTTTTGTAACAATGAATTCTTTAGATTAATTAAAATGTACTATGTTATGAGTAATCATATTAAATTATATTCAGGAACTTCTATTTTAGTGAATAGATTAGCTTATATGTTAGACGAAATTGGAGTTTCATCTATCATAAAAGATAACAAAGAGTCAGGTAGATTAGCTGGTTTTGGAACCTTAGGACAATCGGTTGATTTATTAATTAATGAAGAAGATTATGAAAAGGCAAAAGACTCATTAGATATTTTTCAGAAAGAAATTTCTAAATAGTTTTACAGTTAAGAAAAATCACTTATATTTGCATCCGCAAAAACGGCCTCGTAGCATAACTGAATAGTGCACTTGATTACGGCTCAAGAGGTTGCAGGTTTGAATCCTGCCGAGGTCACAAAAGTCTTTATCATTATATGATAGAGACTTTTTTAATTATAAATAACTCGAAACATTACGTTTGGTGTAAAACCGAGAGAAACGGTATCTGTAGTTCCTATAATGATATTAGAGTCTTGATCTCTGGTCAAGAAAAAGTTTCTTTGTAAAGTATTACTTCTATCGGTAATGTTTAAAAAAGAAACACCTAGTTTCGCTTTCCATTTTTTATCTCTAGAAATATTAAATTTATACGTAGAAGAAAAATCCAGTCGTTGATAACTATCTAAACGCCTTGCATTCACATCGCCAAAAGAAAACTGTTGTGTTCCATTGTTATTGGTTTCTACAACTTCTGTAAAAGGTATTCCTGTTCGATATACCCAACCTAGAGAAAAATCAAAATTTCCTATTTTATAACTATTTGACCATCTAAAACGATGCGTTATGTCGTTACTTCCAGAAAAAGGTTTTCCGTCATTTGTTTGTGGGAACTCAAATGTTGTATCACCAAAACTATAGCTAATCCATGAAGTATAATTGGTAAATTGTTTTTTAAGCAACACATTAATTCCTTTTGACACACTACTTCCGTTTGCCGTAATATTAGCATTTGTAGCAATACCTTTTCCAAGCGAAGTCAAACCATCTATCGTTTTATAAAAGGTGTTTACATCCAACATCCAGCTATTTTTTTTGAAGACAAACCCACCCGAAACTTGATCTGAATTTAAAATTGGAATTTCATTTTTATTAGATAAACTCCAAACATAATTTTCTAACCCAAAATCATTGGTTGAAAACTCAATTAACTGACTGATATTTTGCTGTTTTTTTTCATACGAAAAATTAACCCATAAAGAAGGAAATAACTTTACCTGTGTATATAATCTTGGTTCCACAAAAAATGTGTTTTCTAATGAAAAATACGTGTTTCTAAGTCCAATATTAATATTTACTTTATCCTCCTTTTCGTAGTTATAATTTCCATAAAGCGCATAAATTGTACTAGAGCTAGCTTCTTCAATTTCATAATCACTATCAGGTGAAAAAGAATAAGTTCTCCCTAAATTATAGCTAACATCATTATTTATTAGCTCAAAACCAAATCCTAACTGATTATACTTATTAAGATTAGTGTTTATACCTGTTTTAAAATTAAACTCTTTTATAGAATTTTTTTTGATAGAAGATTGCGTAAACACAGGATCTACAGTTTGCTCTCCAATAAAATTATAGTCTAGCTCATAATCAGAGAAGTACAGGCTTGTTTCTTGAGATACATTCGCATTCCATTTTCTTGTCCAATTCGCACCTAGTCCAAAATTTTCAACATTTAATTTGTCGTTCTGTAAAAATGTTCCGTCGCTTAATCCAAATCGATAATCTAGCTTATTACTAACGAAAAGCTGATGCATCATCAACTGATCTTTTTCACTAACATCAACTATAAGTTTTGTATTGAAATCTAGAAAATAGAAATTATTGTTCTTATCAAAAACCTGATTTACATCGTTTTTCTCGTTTTGATCTATTATGGTGTTTTGAAATACTTTTTTTGCTAAACTTTGAAAAGTAGAGGTTTCAAAAATATCAGATAATGATCGTCTTCCAGAAATTAGTATTGATGCTTTTTTACCTAAAGGCATTTCTAAAAAAGCATCTGCGTGCGTTAAATTTGATCCAACACTGGCAGAGGTTTTATCAGCAACTTTAGATTTGGTTCTAATATCTATAACTCCAGAAACGTGATTTCCATATTGAGCTCCAACACCTTCACTTAACACATTTACTTCTTCAATTATGTAAGGATTAAAAGCGGATATCATTCCAAAAAAATGCGCTGGATTGTACACTCTAATTCCGTCAAACAACACTAAATTTTGATCGGGAGTTCCTCCTCTAATATGTAATCCTGAA
The DNA here is from genome assembly GCF_004345825.1 of Tenacibaculum skagerrakense. Classification (GTDB taxonomy): domain Bacteria; phylum Bacteroidota; class Bacteroidia; order Flavobacteriales; family Flavobacteriaceae; genus Polaribacter; species Polaribacter skagerrakensis. The sequence continues at coordinate 104,812 of NZ_SLXM01000007.1, read as the reverse complement.
GACGTTTCATTTGGACTTAAGACTCCCGGAAGCAATTGAATACTTTGTAATACGTCTGGTTCTGTTAATCCGGGTAATATTTCTCTTTGTTGCGGTTTTATAGCAATAGAACCATCTTTGTTTTTTGTTATACCATTTACTAAATAACTTGTAATAAGCACTTCATCTAACTTAGATGAATGCTCTTCTATTTCATAGGTTTTACATGGAATTGATAAAGAATCTACAACCTCTCGAATAGTTGTATATCCTGAATATGTTATTGATAATACATCGTTCTTTTTAGCTCCTCTTAATTCGAAATAACCCTCCTTATCGGTAATAGTTCCAATACTTTTTTCTTTGATATAAACACTTGCCCCTTCAATTCTCTGTTTAGAATATTTATCGGTCACAAAACCACACACGTACTTATTAGACGTAGTGTTTTTTTCAAGAATTAAGATATAACGATTGGTAGTTTGCTTAAACAACAAATTAGTTTGTTGCGCTAAAACTTTCAGTAGTTCTTCTAATGGTAGTTCTAGAGAAATTTCATCAACTTTCTTTTCATGAATTACCTCATCAGAGTAAGAAAACTTAACCTGATGAATCTCTTCGATTTTTACTAAAAGCTGTTTTAATAAAACTGTATCTTGATTTGTTTGAGAATAAAGATTACAAATTGACGACAGGATGAAGAGAAAAATAACTATTGAAAGTTGCTTACATCTCATTTATTCTTTCGTCAATGTAATATTGTTTTTATCTAAAACGTTAGCATTAATTTGTAGTGGCCTAAAAACTGTTTCTAAAGCAATGTTTAAATTCTCGTGTGTAAATGCACCTGTAAATTTATTGTAAACATCAATATTAGTTGCATTAATTTGAACATTATATTGATTTTCAATTGCTTTTATAACATATTTTAAAGGGATACTTGTAAAAGAACTCTCTCCATTTTTCCAGCTTGGTTCTTGATTTTTAAATTCCCATTCCTCAGAAACACCTTTTAGATTTCTAAAAGCTTTTCCTTGTGTTAAAAATACTTCTTTATCATCAGAAGAAACCTTTACCTTTCCTTCATAACAACTAACTTCTATTAAATCGTTGTGAGTTGTTACATTGAATTGAGTACCTAAAACTGATACCTCTCCTCTATCTGAGTTAACAATAAATTTACTTCCTTTATTAACTTTAAAATAAGCTTCTCCTTTTAATTTAACAACTCTATTTTGAGCCCAATTTTTCTCATTGAAAACAATTTCTGACTTAGAGTTTAACATCACTTCAGATCCATCCGGAAGATGAACCGCCATTTGCTCTCCAAAATCAGTACTGTAAGTTGTTGATGAATTATAAAACTGTATAAGCCCGAAAATAATTACAATTGAAGCAGCCACTACTACAGAAACAGTAGCGTAAATAGATCTTAACTTACCTCTTTTCGGCACGTTAATTTTATCTTGAACTTTAGAAAATAAAGCACTCTTATTGTATTCAGGAGTTCTTAACTCCAAAGATTTAGAGGCTATTTTTTCATATAACGAAAAGTCTGGATGCCTTTTAAATTCATCAAGTTCAGAGTTGCTCAGTTGGTTATTCAACCATCGAGCTAAAAAAGTATCATCGTGTGCTTCCTTCATGATTGTGAATTCTACTTTTACTTAAAAAACAGTTAACTACCAAATTACCCTACTTTTAAAGTAATTCTATTTTCTCTCTAAGGCTTTTTAGAGCTAACGACATTCTCTTTTCTACAGCTTTTACAGATATACCAACAATTTCGGATATTTCTGTATATGTTTTTTTGTCAATTCTATTCAACAAAAATACCTCTCGTTGCTTTTCAGATAAATCGGCAATAGCATTTTGCAATTTATCCATAAACTCTTTCTCTTCTAAAATAAATTCTGGCGTTTCTTTTGTGTACTGCTTTGGTGTTTGTTTTTGATGATTTAACACAACTTTTTTATGTGCTACCACATTCAAAAATAAATTACTAGCTACAGTAAACAAAAAAGATTTTGCTTTTGCAACTGTAACTTTAGCACAACTATTCCAAAGCTTCACAAAACTTTCTTGTACTAAATCTTCTGCTAAATGCATATCTCCAGATTTATAATACAAGTAATTTCTAAGCCCCTCAGAATGATTATCAAAAATGTCTTCAAACACTTTAGGTTTGCATATTGATTCTTCATGCTTCATAGAAAGCAAACTTAATTTTTTTTTATTAAAAAGTAGGGTATTTTTTTGGAAGTCTGTTTCATAGCCATATAAAGCGAAGTAATTACCCTCATACATGGAATAGTTAAAATACTTCAACAGTGCATTAATGACATGAATCAATTCGCTCTTATATAAATAATCCTAACCTAAGGAGCTGCCACTCTACGTTAATAACTCCAGCTTCTTAGGTTTCTCAAAAAATACACTTAAAATGAAGGCCTCCAATTTCATCTTTTTTTGTTTCGTGTTACTTATAGGTTGTCAGAGCAACTTAAAAGTAATTAGTGCTAAGAGAAAAATCATGTATTCTAATGTTACCATGGAAAAACCTCATGTGAAATTTATAGTTACAATGGAAGCAAATGAAACAATTTCAATAGATAGCGCTCAAATAATTGATAATAACACGTGTTATAAAATAAATCCAGTAAGTACTATTTCTGAAAAAACAGCACTACAAAAAAGATATACTGTTGAATTACTATTTAAAGGAAACGAAGACACAGTAATCAATTGTAATTCAACAAAAAACGGAAAATTATCTTTATTTTATTCTACATCAAATGCTCAAAAAGTAATTGAAATTTCATCTTTTATGAACCTTAGTGAAGGTGATAAATAAATTAACTTCATTAGTTTTATTACTAAATATCTAAAATCTACAACTACTTAACTATAATAATTTACACATCATTAAGTTATTAATAAAAATAGCTTGATTTGTATATTCTTTTAAGTTTTTGTTAACTATTACAATAATATGCTATCTTTGGAAACCAATTTTGTTGAATTAATTCAACAAATTGTAACTTAGCCAGCTAAGTTTTCCCCTACACTAATAAGAAATTATTAGGTAAATACATATAAAGTTAAACCCCATATTAGCAATATAATGAGCTCAAAAATTACCATTAAACCTAGCGGTTTTAAATATTTGATTGCAGCATTAGTCATATTATTAATTGTTTACTCTTTTAAATTAAATAACGATTATAAAAAGTTAGAAGACGCTTTTTCTGACCAAAAAATTGAACTTCAAGCTGAACTTGATGAAATAATCGAAGACTACAAAAATGTTAATGTTAAAAATAAAGATCTTTCGCAAAGACTAGTCAAAGAAATTAACAAGATTATTTTACTTCGTGATTCTATTAAGAACTTAGAAAAAGCTAATTATAACTTAATTGTAAAATATTCTAGAAAAATTGTAAAGCTTGAAAGAGAAAATAGACGATTATTTATTCAAGTTGATTCTTTGAACAAACAAAATTATGAATTACTACAAGAAAACATCGTTGTAAAACAACAACTTGATGAAAATGTAGAATCACAAAGAAATCTTCAACAACAGAATATTTCGCTTCAAAAAAGACAAGCTCAACTGAAAGCTAAAGTTGATATTGCTGGAGTAATAAAAGTAAGTAATATTGTTGCTGAAGCAATGAAAGAAAGAAGTAGTGGGAAATTAACCAATACTTCAAGATCTAGAAGAACAGATGCTTTTAGAGTTAAATTTGATTTACTTGCAAACCCTGTTACAACTCCAGGGAAAAAAGAAATATTAATTCAAATTTTAGACGAGGAGAAAAAAGTTGTTGCTTCAAAGGGAAGTGAAAAATTAAAAGATGGCTCTGAAGTCTTTTTTAGTGATAGCATGCTAGCAAATTATGACAACAACAGATTAGGTGTAGTTTCTTTAATACTTGTTAACAGAGATGACATAAAAAAAGGAACCTACACAGTAAGTGCCTATGTTGATGGAGTGTTTTCTGCTAAAACAGAAGTGACTCTTAGATAAAATTCACAAAAAACAACCTAAAAAAAAGTGAAGAATGTAATTTCTTCACTTTTTTGTTTTTAGACTATTATTAATTCAAACCATATTATATTTTTGCAGTATTATGGCAAAACAAGAAGATCAATTTAAAAAGGTTATTTCACACGCTAAAGAGTACGGTTATATTTTTCAATCATCTGAAATTTATGATGGTCTTAGCGCTGTTTATGATTATGCTCAAAATGGAGTTGAGCTAAAAAAGAATATTAGAGAATACTGGTGGAAAGCAATGGTGCAAATGAACGAGAATATCGTAGGAATTGATGCTGCCATTTTAATGCACCCAACTACTTGGAAAGCTTCTGGGCATGTTGATGCATTTAATGATCCATTGATTGATAATAAAGATTCTAAAAAAAGATATAGAGCTGATGTTTTAGTAGAAGATTATTGCGCTAAAATAGAAGCTAAAATCGATAAAGAAGTTACCAAAGCAGCTAAACGATTTGGTGAATCTTTTGATAAAGATCAGTTTTTGTCTACAAACCCAAGAGTTTTAGGATATCAAGAAAAGATAAATACTATTTTGTCTCGTCTTGCAAGGTCTTTAGAAAATGAAGATTTAGCAGATGTAAAAGCCTTAATTGAAGAGTTAGAAATTGCTGATCCATTAACCGGATCTAAAAACTGGACAGATGTTAAACAGTTTAACTTAATGTTCGGAACTCAATTAGGTGCTTCTGCTGATAGCTCAATGAAGGTGTATTTAAGACCAGAAACCGCTCAAGGTATTTTTGTAAACTTCTTGAATGTTCAGAAAACTGGTAGAATGAAAATTCCTTTTGGAATTGCACAAACTGGAAAAGCATTTAGAAACGAAATTGTAGCACGACAATTTATTTTTAGAATGCGTGAATTCGAACAAATGGAAATGCAATTTTTCATTAAACCAGGTACTCAAAAAGAATGGTACCAACACTGGAAAGAAACACGTTTAAAGTGGCATTTATCTCTAGGAATGGGAGAAGATAATTATCGTTTCCATGACCATGAGAAATTAGCGCATTATGCTGATGCAGCTGCTGATATTGAGTTTAAGTTTCCTTTTGGATTTAAAGAACTAGAAGGAATACATTCTCGTACTGATTTCGACTTAAAGGCTCATGAAGAGTATTCAGGAAAGAAATTACAATATTTCGATTCTGATGAAAATAAAAGTTATGTTCCTTATGTATTAGAAACTTCTATTGGTTTAGATAGAATGTTTTTAGCTGTTTTCTCTAACTCATTACAAGAAGAGGAATTAGAGAACGGAACTTCTAGAACGGTTTTAAAATTACCTGCCGTATTAGCGCCAACTAAAGTAGCAGTTTTCCCATTGGTAAATAATTCTGGTTTACCTGAATTAGCTCGTGAAATTGTTGATGATTTAAAATGGGATTTTACAGTAATGTATGAAGATAAAGATTCTGTTGGAAAAAGATACCGTAGACAAGATGCTGCTGGTACACCTTTCTGTGTTACTGTAGATCATGATTCATTAGAAGACAATACTGTTACAATCCGTCACAGAGATACTATGGAACAAAAACGAGTAAAAATAGCCGATTTAAGAGCAATTATCAAAGAAGAAGTTGATATGCGTGCTTGGTTGATGAAAATGTAAGAAACAACCCTAAATAAACTTTTAAATCCTGTTAGTAACCTATTAACAGGATTTTTATTTTTGTATTAAATACCTAATTGATGAAAACACTTCTTAAAATATTATTTATCCTCTTTTTAGTTTGGATGGCTACCGGTATATATCTACTGAATATTGAACACGAAAAAGCTCAAATTGTAATGGGGCTTGGAGTAATGTATATGTCATTTATATTGATGCCCATTTTTATATACTACAGGTATAAAGATGGAAAGTATAAAAAGTATATCATTGAGAATAAAGACAAAAAATAAAAAGGTTGGGAAATTCCCAACCTTTTTACATTATGATAGTATAAACTATTTACCACAACATTGGTGAATAGTTTGTAGGTAAATCATTCGGATTAGCTAAACCGTCTGTAGCTAAAGTGAAGTTACTTCCATAAGTAACATCAGTAGCCTTTAAAAACTCATTAGCCATTAACCCATAACCTCTAGCAGTTAAGTGAACTCCATCTAAACTTACTAAACCTCCAGTAACTAAGTTAGTAGTCATTGTAAAATCTCCAAAGTTTAATCCACTTGTTGCAGCTTCTTGTAATATAGCGTTAAAGTCTACAAACCCTAAACCATTAGCATCTGCAGCAGCTTTAATTGTAACGTTATAAGCGTCTGTAGCTACTTTAATATTGTTTTGCTCTTGAGGAGTTAACACCCACTTATCAGCTAATGGTAAAGTAATACCCTGTGCAGAAAATTGACCTGCTAAAGTAGCTGGTAATAAACCTCCACTTTGAGCTACTAAATTAGCAGCCGCTGTGGTATCAACAGTACCAATAATTGAACTACTTGTTAACACAAATAAATCATTCTCAGTAGCCGATCTTGCCTTACCATATTGTTGTCCTAATAATTGAGCCACTAACGGTGCAGCAGCAGCCGGTAAACCTAACGATTGTACAAAAGGTACAAATGTTGGGCTAGCTCCTAACGTAGCGGTAATAGCAGCAGATAAATCTGTAGCATCCTCATCATAAATAACCATCGCGTTTGGTCCATCAGCTGAAAAAACAATAGATCTTTCAGGTTGTCCAGCTCCAGCATAAATTTGATTAATTGCTCCATACACGCTATTTAATAACGGAATTTGTCCAGCTAAATCAGAATTAGTTGTTGGGTCCAATGGATTATAAGGCACAGTTGTAAAATGAGCTAATGATGTGATGTAAGGAATGTTTCCAACAACACCTTTTGCTCCGTTTGACGTTAAAGTAGCAACCATTGTATCAAAGATTTGCTTGAAAAGACCTGGGTCAGTAATATCCGCAGAACCATAAGAGTTTGCGTTTGGATTACCTGTCTGGTCTACTCCAGCTCCTCCTCCTAAAGCATAACCTAATACATCGTTACCTCCTATTTCAGAAAGTGTAAAGAATGTTGGTTGGTTAGCCATTGCATCTCCTAAAATAGATGCAGTTTCACTAGAAGAAAATCTAGCAAAATACGGGTTTGCTTGACCTAACGGTACAGCATTAACACTACCGTAACCGCCAAATACAAAATGGTAACTTTTAGCCCCAGGAACACCATAGTTATTATTAGTGCTTGGTAATTTTGTAGTAACCTCTGTAGTAGGTACAGCTCCTAATGTTGATAACGAAGCTGGTCCACTACCATTAAAAAATAATCTTGGTCCTTGGATCATGTTTCCTCCAAATAAAAGACCTCCAATGTTATCATTCATTAATGGTTGAACAAAGTCACCTCCACCAGCTAATTGAAACTTTTTGCTAATGATATTTGGAAACGAATTTTCCTGTGCTGCAATAAACAATGCATTATCCGTAAATCCAGCACTAAATGACGCTCCAACAGCAACATAGTTAGACAAATCTAATCCAGTAGCATCAACCTGTACAACAGGTGTTTCAACTTCAGGAATTGCTTCTAGTTCATTATTTATATCACATGCTGTTAAACTCAATAATGCAATTGGCAACCAGCTATATTTAAATTTCATTTTTTTCATCTTTTAGTTATTAATTGTCCAAGAAATGTAGTATTGAGAACCAATAGCACCAACTCCAGGCGCACTTAAATATTCTTGACCTGTTAAGTTAGCTCCTCCAACTTTAAATACAGATTTAATAGATGGTATTTTATAATTGATTTGAGCATCTAAAACTGTTCTTGCATCAATTACAGCGTCATGGAATGTTGATTCCCATAAGTACTCATCTTGCCATCTTACGTTTACGTTGAAACCAAAGTTTTCAAAAAGATCTGTATGACCAAACTGGAACTTAACTTTATGTTCTGGTGTGTTGAATCCTGCCTCAAAATCAGGGTCAGAAGCTTGATCAAAATCAAATTTAGACCATGTATAGTTTAACCCAACATTGAAACCATTAAATACTTTTGTGTTTAATCCTATAGTTGCACCATAAGAACTGATATCAGCACTTGAATTTGTGTACGTATTAAATGTCTTGAAATCTCCATTTCCTAATGCAGCTAATGCCACTGGTACTTGAGAACCTCCTGGCCCAATTGGTGCTGTATCAGATAAATCTGCTTGTCCATATAAAGGAGCAACAACAATCTCGTTCGCTATAAAATCTTCATAATCGTTATAATAAACACTTAAGTCTACACTTAATTTATTTTCTCCTGTTGGTATAGCACCACGATATCCTACTTCATAAGCTGTAACTTTTTCAGGTTTTACAAAACCAACATCAGCCTTTACTGGAGCAGCTATATTTCCTGCTATAAAATTTTGAACAGAACTTGAAGAGAAAGCGTTCTCATATGCTGACCTACCAGATAAAGATACCGAAGGAGCTCCTGCTAATGCAGCTCCATTACCACTTAACGTAATACTTGGTGTATTATATCTATCTAAGTTATCTGGAGCAGAACCTACTAAGAAAGCTCTACCTACATCTAAACCAATGTATTGATCTTGAGTAGTTGGGTTTCTAAATCCAGTTTGGAAAGAAGCTCTGAAGTTATGGTTTTTATCTTCTCCAGCAGCATATGCTAACGATACTCTTGGTGAGAAGTTACCATCAAAGTTTTGAGCTTTATCATAACGAACAGATCCTGTAAACTTTAATCTATCATCTAAAAACTTCTTTTGCATTTGGGTATATAAACCATATTCGTCATAATCGATTGGTCCATCGTAATCAGTATAGATAGTTCCTCTAGAACGTAATGAGTACTCTCTGTAAGATCCTCCAACTTGGAATTCAGCAAAATCAATGTAAGGACTTAAATTTAAGTTTGCATCAACGTGACGAATTTGAGACTGATCTTGGAACTTAGAACCAGTACTTAAATCTGGGTCATTAGTTACTTGATTAAATGCTTCTTGGAAAGCTGCAGTACCAGGAACTAAAGCTCCTTGTTGTGCAGCATTACGACCAGCATCGTGAGCAGCGTCATTTGTAGCACCTCCTAATACAGCTCCTAAATATCCACCAACATACTGTCCAAACCATGTATTATCGTCTTTCCAGCTTCTGTTAATGTTGATCGCTGTAAATCTACTATCGTAAGAATCTCCAGCATCTTCTGCTGTCATATATCCTCTAACGAAGAAATATTTACCTCTAAACTCTAACTTATGTTGCTCCATAAAGAAATTCTTAATGTAGTAACGGTTAGCTCCTTGATAGATAGTGTTTCCTCTACCGAATTTAGAATTCCAAATAATTTCTAAACGATCATTACCCCATGGACGATAGTGCATAGAAGCTCCAAATTTCATACTTCTTGCATCGTAATCCATTAAATCTCTTTCATTATATCCATTTCTACTTACATTAACGCTTGGCACTAAAGATGATGCTCCTGCAGGAATTAATCCTCTGCTCTCTAAAATTTGAGCTACACCTCTAATATTGGTAGAAACCTCATCTCCATAAACGTTTAATCCATCGTAGTTAATATCTGAATCTCTATCTCCAGCTATATAATCACCATTAGAAGTGTTTCTGTAGTCTGTAGCAAACCATTCAGTTCCTTTTAAATAAGATAACGTTGCTTTTGCAGCAAAATAATCGTCAAAAGTATGAGCCAAACGAATACTAGTATCATAAAACTCATTGCTTCCTGCAGCTTCTTGGTTTGTTAACCCTGTCTTAAAAACAAAGCTAACACCTTGATCGTTAAAAGGATTTTTACTTCTCATGAACATGATTCCGTTGAAAGCATTAGCTCCATATAATGCAGATGAAGCACCAGGTAATAATTCAACACTCTTAACATCAAGTTCAGACAAACCTAATAAGTTTCCTAAAGCAAAGTTTAACGCTGGTGAAGAGTTATCCATACCATCAACTAACTGCATGAAACGCGTGTTAGCAAATGTTGCAAAACCTCTTGTGTTTACAGATTTAAATGTTAAACTGTTTGTGTTAATATCTACCCCTTTTAAGTTTTCTAATCCATCATAGAAAGAAGGTGCAGATGTATTTTTAATAGCTCTCGAATCAAACCTTTCAATAGTTACAGGAGATTCCATAACTCGTTCAGGTGTTCTAGAAGCTGAAATTACCACTTCATCTAACGCAGTAGCATTTTCTTTTAAAGAAACCTCTACAACTTGGTTGTTTTGGGTAATTTCCACAGTAACTGTTTGATACCCTAACGAAGAAATTTCAATAGTAAAAGGTGGTGTATCAGTAACAGTTAAAGTAAATTTTCCATCAAAGTCAGTGTTTGTACCAACGGACTTTCTAGAAACTTTAATGTCGGCCCCAGGTAGAGGACCTCCGAGTGTCGCATCGTTTACTGTTCCAGTAACAGTAGTTTGCCCCATCATTAATGAGCTACAAAACAATGTAAACGCAGCCAATAATAACTTTTTTATCATAATGTAAATAATTTGTTAACTATATCGCAAAATACAATTTTTTTTCATTCATAAAATATTTTGTCAGTTTTTATTACTATTCACACATTAAAGCACCCTTTTTTTTATCATTATCATATTTTATTATCGAAAATATCGTTTTGATAATTTAACTTGTAAATTTGCCTAAAAATTAAGTTAACTTGGAGACAGTCCATTCTATTTTTGATTTTACACCAACACATGAAACCTATGTTACTATTGGAACTTTTGATGGAGTTCACATAGGACATCAAAAAATAGTTCATGACTTAGTAAAACAAGCTCACGACAACAACAAAAAATCTGCTTTACTTACTTTTTTTCCTCATCCTCGTATGGTTCTTCAAAAAGACGCATCTATAGAGCTTATAAATACCATAGATGAACGAATTGATTTGCTGGAAAAAACTGGGCTAGATTATTTAATTATCCATCCATTTAGCAGAGAGTTCTCGAGACTATCTGCCAGAGATTTTGTTAGAGATCTTCTTGTAAATCAATTAAAGGTTTCAAAGTTAATTATTGGTTATGACCATCATTTTGGAAAAAACAGAGAAGGAAACATCGAACAACTTACCGAATATTCTCACATATATAATTTTAAAGTACAGGAAATTCCTGCTCAGGACATCGATTCTGTTGCTGTTAGTTCTACCAAAATAAGAAGAGCTTTAAAAGAAGGTGCTCTAAAAACTGCCAATAAATATTTAGGTTATAATTATACGTTAAAAGGAAAGGTAGTAGACGGGAAAAAAGTTGGTAATACAATAGGGTTTCCTACTGCTAACATAGAAATTGAAGAGGATTACAAATTAATTCCTAAAGCTGGTGTGTATGTTGTACAATCTACCATACAAAACAGACTTTTCTATGGTATGATGAACATTGGTAATCGACCTACATTAAATGGTAACAACCAAACCATTGAGGTGAATTTTTTCGATTTTTCAGAAAATCTTTACGGAGAGACACTAAAAATTGAATTGCTTTTTTTCCTAAGAGAAGAAGTAAAATTTGATTCAATAGAAGCTCTTACGGACCAATTAAAACAAGATAAATTAGCTTCTTTGACTTTCATTAATAATAATATGTAACTTCACGTTGTTTAAATGTAGCGCTTCTTTTATCTTTGTCGCTTAAATTTTAAAAACATGTTACAAGTTCAATTTATTCGAGAAAACAAACAGTCTGTTTTGGAAGGATTGGCAAAAAGAAATTTTGCGAATGCTGAGGAAATTCTTGACCAAGTATTAGAAGCCGATGAAACTAGAAGAGCTACTCAAGTTTCATTAGACGAAACACTTGCAGAATCGAATAAATTATCCAAGGAAATAGGCGCGTTTTTTAAATCGGGTGAAGTTCAAAAAGCAAATCTTCTTAAAGAAAAAACTGCTCAATTAAAAGAACAGTCTAAAACTTTAACTGATGATTTAAATGTCGTTACTGATAAGTTACAAGAACTTTTATATCAACTTCCTAATGTTCCTCATACATCAGTTCCTGCTGGATCTAACGAAGAAGATAATGAAGAGGTTTTTAGAGAGGGTACTATTCCAGATTTAGGTGAAAATGCCTTACCTCACTGGGAATTAGTTAAAAAATATGATATTATAGATTTTGATTTAGGTGCTAAAATTACAGGTGCTGGTTTTCCTGTATATAAAGGTAAAGGTGCTCGTTTACAACGTGCTTTAATCAATTATTTTTTAGATAAAAACACCTCTGCCGGATATAATGAGGTTCAAGTTCCTCATTTAGTTAATGAAGCTTCTGGTTTTGGAACAGGACAATTACCTGATAAAGAAGGTCAAATGTACCATGTTACTGGAGACGATTTATATTTAATTCCTACAGCTGAAGTTCCTGTTACGAATTTATTTCGTGGTGACTTGTTAAAAGAAGATGAATTACCAATTGCTTTAACAGGATATACTCCATGTTTTAGAAGAGAGGCTGGTAGTTATGGTGCACATGTACGCGGATTGAATCGTTTGCATCAATTTGACAAAGTGGAAATTGTTCGAATAGAGCGACCAGAAAATTCATATGAAGCATTAAACGGGATGGTTGAGCATATCAAAGGAATTTTACGCGAATTAAAATTACCTTATCGTATTTTACGTTTATGTGGTGGTGATATTGGATTTACTTCTGCCTTAACTTTTGATTTTGAATTATATTCAACTGCTCAACAAAGATGGCTAGAGATAAGTTCAGCATCTAACTTTGAAACATTTCAAGCAAATCGTTTAAAGTTACGTTACAAGAATAGTGAAGGTAAAAATCAATTAGTACATACATTAAACGGTAGTTCATTAGCATTACCTCGTGTACTAGCTGGTATTATTGAAAATTATCAAACAGACGAAGGAATTAAAATACCTGAAGTATTGGTTCCTTATTGTGGGTTTGATATTATAAATTAAAAAAAGTTTTAGAAGTCAGTAATCAGTGCGCGCCGCTGGTTACTGGATTTCTTCAAACAATGTATATATTAATTCGCTGCAATAGCTACCATTAATCTTTTATATTTATTCATTTCAAGCAAAGCTTCAAAATATTGAGATATTTGACCGTTTTTCATAAACTCCTTTGCTTTTCTACTAGATAGTTCGTATTGTTTCGTTACGTTTTTCATAATAAATTTGTATTAGTTTCTATCAATAAGACAAATTCCGTGCCAAAACATTACACCTACTTCAAAAAAAAGCCACACATTTAATTAAATTTTAACATTTATCTTCCTTATTTTTGATTGATGAGATTTCGAATAATTTTCTTAACCCTACTGGTTTTCAGTATTTTTTCCCAAGCACAATCGAGTACTTTTGCTTTAGCTGAAAATTATTTTAGAAATAGTGAATATGAAAAAGCTGCTCAACTTTACAAAGACTTAGTAAATAGAAGCCCATACAACACCACTTATTTACAACGTTTAATTAGCTGTTATCAAGAAACCAATCAGTTTGAAAATTCAAAAACATTACTTGAACAAAAAATAAAATCAAGACCAAAACTTACTCTCTTGAATGTAATGTTAGGTTATAACTACGAAAGGGAACAAAAAAGTAAAGAAGCTGAAAAATATTACCAAAGAGCTCTGACCTCTATTAAAGATGAACCAGGTTATGGAGGTACTATTGCCAATCTATTTAAAGATTACAATAAGCTAGACTTAGCAATAAAAGCTTACAAAGAAACCTCTTTACATAATCCAAATGCTCACTATGGATTTCAAATTGCTCAAATTTATGGTGAAAAAGGAGACTTCGAATTTATGTTTAATGAATATGTTGAATATCTCGATAAAAACGATAATTATATAAATATCGTTAAGCGCTATTGTGCTAGATATATCACTGATGATTCTGAAGATTCGAATAATATTTTATTTAAAAAAGCGCTATTACGTAAATCTGCCAGTAATCCTAAAGATGTTTGGAATGATTTATTACGTTGGCTATTTATCAAACAAAAAGATTACGGAAAGGCACTTGTTCAAAACAAAGCTTTGTATGCAAGAAACAATGATCGTTTAGTTAGTATCTATCAATTAGGTGAAATAGCTTTTGATAACAAAGATTACGAAACGGCTAAAAAATGTTTTGATTTTACTATTGAAAACACAAGCTATCTTAGAGATAAGTTTAATGCAATTCAAATGAATCTTCAAATTGCAGTAAAAACCAATGATCCAGAAGTAGAACAAAAGTTCAAAGCTGTTTTTCAAGAGTTTGGCATCAATAAAAGTACTTTTTCCATTCAAGTTACTTATGCAGATTATGTAACGTTTACGAAAAATCAACCTGAAGAAGCTAAAAAAATACTAGAAACTGCCCTTCCTTTTTCTGAAAATAAATTTCAAAAGGCAAGAGTTAAATTAAAACTAGCAGATGTTCATGTGTATCAAAGTTTGTTTAATAAAGCTTTAATTTATTATTCTCAAGTACAAACACAATTTGAAAATCATGAGTTAGGACAATTAGCTCGATATAAAGTTGCACAAACATCATACTTTAAAAACGATTTTAAATGGGCTAAGGCACAATTAAAAGTTCTAAAAGGATCTGCCACACAACTAATTGCTAATGATGCTGCCGATTTATTTTTAATTATTTCAGATAATCAACCTAAAGATAGTGTTCCTTCTGGGTTAAAAGAATATGCAAAAGCAGACTTACTTGCATTTCAAAACAAAGACCAAGAAGCTTTATCTATTTTAAACAATATTCTAGCCGATTACAAAGGTCAGCCAATTGAAGATGAAGCTTTATTTAAACAAGCTCATTTATTTGTTAAAACAAAACAAGTGCCTAAAGCAATTGAAAATTACAATGCTATTATCAACATCAATAAAGAAGGTATTTTAGCTGATGATGCTTTTTATTTAATGGCTGAATTGTATGAAAACGAACTAAAAGACATTGAAAAAGCGAAAGAATATTATCAAAAAATTATTTTTGACTATCCGTCTAGTATTTACTTGGTTGATGCTAGAAAAAAGTTTAGAAGATTAAGAGGGGATTCTATATAAAATTGAATAAAACAAAAGAATGTATATATACAACGTAACAATTAATATTGACGAGAGTGTAGAAAGAGAATGGTTAACATGGATGCAATCTCATATTCCAGAAGTATTGGCTACTGGAAGATTTGTAAGTGCTAAAATGACTCAAGTTTTGGTAGAAGAAGAAATGGGTGGAGTTACTTATTCTATTCAATACACTGCAAAAACTAGAGAAGATTTAGATAATTATTATAAGTACGACGCAGAAAAACTTCGTTCAGATGGTATGAAACGCTTTGCTGATAAAATGGTTGCTTTTAGAACTGAGCTAAAAGTCGTTGAAGAGTTTTTTCCTATAGTTGCGAGTAACTAGAATGTA
The DNA here is from genome assembly GCF_004345825.1 of Tenacibaculum skagerrakense. Taxonomy (GTDB): domain Bacteria; phylum Bacteroidota; class Bacteroidia; order Flavobacteriales; family Flavobacteriaceae; genus Polaribacter; species Polaribacter skagerrakensis. Next base: position 89,385 of record NZ_SLXM01000007.1, on the reverse strand, counting down.
TACAAATCGATTTCTTTATTTATTATTTTTCATTAACTGCTTAGTATTATTTTCTCAACATAAAGAAATGTATTCTATATCTGGTTATGCTAAAATTATTGTTGCTGATGATACATTACCTAGTAAAGATTTAATTCTAGAACTAAAACCTGGTTATCATATTATTGAAACAGACAGTTTAGGTTTTTTTGAATTTAAAGATTTAAAAAAAGGCATCTATATATTAAAGTATATTTATGATGGTAGTAAAAACAATGAGTTTAATATTAATATTGAAAACAAATCTGTTAAAAATTTCAGTATAATCTACAATTCTAATTGTCAGTTTAATAGAAAAAAAGCATTAGAAGACATAAAAAACAATAATATAAGATTAATTGTTATTAGTGGAATTGCTCTTTATTATCATAATGATGATAAGGTTGATGAAAAGAAATTTAACTTCAAGTATCACTTTTTGGGTTGTATAATCGAAGATTTTGAATGTATGAAACAATACAATCAAACTATTTTTAACTTCTTTGATAAAAAATATGGTGATAAATGGAGAAATGACATACGTGAAGACGTCTACTTTTTAAATGGCTCTAAATATGGAGAGTAAAAAAATATTGTTCTTTGTTGTACTTGTTTCTTTATTAAATAGTTGTAGATTTAAAGTAAAAGATTATAAATCCGACACTATTAATATTACTCAGGTTTCTACTCATGTTTGGCAACACACTTCCTTTTTACAAACAGAAACTTTTGGGAATGTACCATGTAATGGAGCAATTATTGTAAATGATGGAAAAGCCATTGTTTTTGACACTCCGACTAATGATAAAGCTTCAAAACAGCTAATTGAATGGATTCAATCTGAGTTAAAGTCTGAAATTATAGCCATTGTTCCTACGCATTTTCACGAAGATTGTTTAGGAGGTTTACATCAATTCCATACTGCTAATGTCGAATCTTATGCTTTAGATGTAACGATGGAACTTGCAAAAAGTCAAAATATAAAAACCTTACCTAAAAACGAATTTTCATCTTCTAAAGAATTTCAATTAGGAAATAAAAAAGTAATTGTTTCTTTTTTGGGTGAAGGACATACAAAAGATAATATTGTTGCATATTTTCCTGAAGATAAAGCACTTTTTGGTGGCTGTTTGTTAAAAAGTTTGAAAGCTTCAAAAGGATATCTTGGAGATGCTAATGTGAAAGAATGGTCTAATACCATTCAAAAAATAAAAAACACATATCCTCAAATAGAAATCGTAATTCCTGGGCATGGAAAATCAGGAGATTCTGAATTATTAGAATATACACAACAACTATTTCAAGAAAGCTCTTTATAACTTGCTATCTTTGCACTATGAGTGTACGAGCAAAAAAACATTTAGGTCAGCATTTTTTAACCGATGAAAATATTGCAAAAAAAATAGCAGATACCTTAACCGAAAACAATTACAATAATGTATTAGAAATCGGTCCAGGTATGGGGGTGCTTACCAAATATTTATTAGAGAAGAAGCCTAAAGTTACTGTGCTCGAACTCGATTCAGAGTCTGTAACCTACCTAAAAGAAACATTTCCTCTTGAGCATTTTAAACTGGATACTTCTACTGATAAATTTCAGATTATAGAAGGTGATTTTCTAAAACAAAATTTGCCACAACTTTTTAATGGGGAACCGATAGCTATCATTGGTAATTTTCCCTATAATATTTCAAGTCAAATTGTATTTAAAGCTATTGAAAATAGAGATATGGTTCCTGAATTTTCGGGAATGTTTCAAAAAGAAGTAGCACAACGAATTGCTGAAAAAAAAGGAAGTAAAACCTATGGAATTTTATCTGTAATAGCACAAGCTTTTTATGAGGTAGAATATTTATTTACTGTTCCTCCTTCGGTATTTAATCCTCCTCCTAAAGTTGATTCGGGTGTAATGCGAATGATCCGAAAAGAAAATTACACATTACCTGTCGATGAAAAATTATTTTTTACTGTGGTAAAAACAGCTTTTAATCAACGCAGAAAAATGTTGCGAAGCAGTTTAAAATCTATGAATCTTTCGGAAACCTTAAAAGAAGACCCTATATTTGCGATGCGTCCCGAACAATTATCGGTACAGGAATTTATAGAACTCACAGATAAAATTGCAAGTCATGGCGATAGAAATCACAACAGAACTTCTTGAAAACGTTTCTAATTTAATAGCAGATCAAAAGGATAATGACCTTTCTGAACTGTTTCATGATGTGCATCATGCTGATATCGCTGAAGTTTTAGATGAACTTTCTTTTGATGATGCTGTTTATATTATCCGTTTACTAAATAGTGAGACTACTTCTGGAGTATTAATGGATGTTGATACTGATGTTCGTGAAAAAATTCTAGAACAACTTTCTGCTAAAGAAATCGCAGAGGAAATAGAAGAATTAGATACTGATGATGCTGCTGACGTTATTGCTGAACTTCCTGAAGAAAGGAAGGAAGAAGTAATGCAACAAATAGTGGATGAGGAGCATGCTAAAGAAATTGTTGAACTACTTCGTTTCGATGAAAATTCTGCTGGAGGTTTAATGGCCAAAGAATTAGTAAAAGTTAACGAAAACTGGTCGGTTTTAGGCTGTGTAACTAGGATGCGAGAACAAGCTGCAGAAGTTACCAGAGTACATTCTATTTATGTGGTTGACGATAGTGGTAGATTAACAGGTAGATTGTCTTTAAAAGACTTGCTAATGGCCTCTACAAAATCTAAAGTTGCCGATGTTTATATTCCTAGAGTTGATTCTGTAAACGTTCATGATAGTGCAGAAGATGTTGCTAATAAAATGCGTAAATACGACTTAGAAGCTATTCCTGTAGTTGATGAATTAGGAATTTTAGTGGGACGTATTACTATTGATGATATTGTTGATGTAATTAAAGAAGAAGCTGATAAAGATTACCAGTTAGCAGCGGGTATTACCCAAGATGTAGAAGCAGATGATACGATTTTGGAACTTACACGTGCTCGTTTACCTTGGTTATTTTTAGGGTTAATCGGAGGAATTGGAGCTTTTTTAATTATGGGTGGTTTTGAAGACTCATTCAAAGAAAATGCTGTATTATTCTTTTTTACACCATTAATTGCCGCAATGGCGGGAAATGTTGGAGTTCAATCTTCTGCAATTATTGTACAAGGTTTAGCTAATGACGATGTAAAAGGAAGTATTAATAAACGTCTAGTTAAAGAAATGCTATTAGCCGCATTAAACGGTCTAGCATTGGCCATCGTTCTATTTATTTTCATATGGTTTTACAATAAAGATATACAGACCTCTTTTGCTGTTTCTGTATCGTTAGTTGTAGTTATTATTGTAGCAGGTTTAATTGGCACTTTTATCCCTTTATTTTTAGATAAAAGAGGCATCGATCCGGCGATAGCTACAGGGCCTTTTATTACCACAAGTAATGATATTTTTGGTATTCTAATTTATTTTACCATTGCTAAATTAATTCTAGGGGTTTAGTTACTTTTTTTAGATTAAAATTTAGTCTTTATATAATAAAATTCAGGTAAAACACTTAAACCATCGTATCTCATCTTTTTAATTAAATTTACCGTTTAAAAAATCGTAATCAGTTTTTAAAAATATGATTACAAATACATATAACAAATCTCCTGAAATGTCTGAAACATATCATCAAGAAATCAAGTCGTATTATCATGAATCCTTAAGAGATTACGAAATTGTTTGGCAGCTTAAGCAATCTATGGCATTACACTACGGGTATTGGGATGATCAAGTAAATACACATAGACAAGCACTTTGGACTATGAATTACCAAATTGCAAAAAATGCTCAAATAAAAGAAACTGATTATGTGTTAGACGCTGGTTGTGGAGTTGGTGGAACTTCTTTTTTCCTCGCCAATAATATAGGCTGTAAAGTAGAAGGTATTTCTCTCTCAGCAGCTCATATTGAAAGAGCGTTAGAATACAAAAAAGAAAATGACGCTAACGACTTAGTGAATTTTTCTTGCCAAAACTTTTGCCATACTTCATTTCCTGATAATAGTTTCGATGTAATTTTTGGAATTGAAAGCGTTGTGCATGCCGAAAATAAAGTTGATTTCTTGAAAGAAGCATTTAGACTTTTAAAACCAGGAGGATGGCTTTTAATCTCTGACTATTTCTTAAGAGAGCCTAAAAATAATGAAGAAAAAACAGTTTTAAGAAAGTGGGCAGATTCTTGGGCTATTGATGACTTTATCTATGAAGATAGCTTTTTAAAAGATGTTAAAAATGTTGGTTTTAACACTGTGCTATTAAAAGATATTTCAGATAATGTATATCCTTCTATAAAATTGATGCATCGTTCTTATTATCCAGGTGTTTTTATAAGTCGAATTTCGAATTTCTTTGGAAGAAGAACTAAAAAGCAACTCGAAAATAGTAAGTCGGGAAAATATCAGTATCAAGCGTATAATAGTGGTGTTTGGAAATACAAACATTTCTTAGCTTTCAAAGATGCTGCTAAAAACTTTGATAGCGTTGAGGATTTTGCCAAAACCACTCCTCCATGTGAGTTATATATAGATAATGAGCCTTTGAATAAGCGCTTTCCTATACTTTCTAAAAAAGGTTTTTCTGGGAGAAATATTTTAAAAAGAATCATGCATACTTATCTTGAAAAGGGAATTAAAAATCCGAACAAGAAATTTTAAGTTAACACAACAGTACTATAATACTTAAAGTTTTCCCAAACTATTAGTAGCTTTCCGAAAGTTTACTTGATAATCTATACATTTAGTTTCAGATAATAAGGAAACTAACTGAATATACATCTACTTTATTATGAAAACTTTACTGAGCTCTTTAATGTTTTTGCTAACTTTTAATATAGTTTCTGCTCAAACATCTCAAAATTCTATCAAACAAATAGCAACCAAATATATTGAAGCATACGGAGATTGGGATTTTGATGCAATGAAAGACTTCTATGATGACGAAGTTTTTTTCAGTGATCCCACAGCCAGCAGTGCCTTTAAAACTGAGTTTAGTGCAAAGGGAAAAGAAAAGGTTTATAACTTCTTCAAAAACATCTTTAAAGGTCAGTTTGAAAATGACAAGCCGCCTTATGTAAAGTTTAAGGTGGAAAAAAGTTTTCAGTCAAACAATTTTGTAATTTTCAATACTACTTTTGAATGTATTTTACCTATTTCTTGGTTTAAAAAAGATAGTAGTGAAAAACTATTTGTGTCGATGCCTTTTGTAACTATCCTAGAATTTCAGGGTAATAAAATTATAAAGCATACAGATTATGGTGATTATTCAGCGTATCAAGAACAAATTAATGCCCAATTAAATCCAAAATGACCTAAGAAATAACAGTGTTTACAGTGCTTATTTTTTTCGATTCATTTCTACTTTGTCCATAAATTCATCAATCTTTTCTTTTGGAACAAAGCCTTTCAACATCATTAAAGCTCCAAAGGCAATTAATAACACACCCATTCCTCGTTTTACACGATAAATTACTAATGGCGTTAATTTATTTCTAAGTTGTTTAGCTAATAGGATTTTTATGATGTCTAAAATAAAGTATCCCATAATAACCTTCACGAAGTACCAAAAAATTAAATCGGGATCCATTCCTAACATAGGACCAACCACAACCATAATACCTAGCCATCCCGCTAAAACCCCAATATTGATAAAGTTTAAAAAGAAACCATGAAAAAAGAGTTTGAAGTAGTTATTACTTTTTGGAATGTCTATAGTAGATTCATCTATTTCTTTTTTATTGGTTTTGTCTAAATACGTGATTAGTCCATATACTATTAGAATTAATCCTCCTATAAAAAACAATCTAGGATCGTCTTTTATTTTTTCTAATAAACTTCTACTTCCGTAGTAAGCAATAGAAATAAAAACAATATCACCCAAAATAACACCAACATCAAAAGCAATTGCAGCTCTAAATCCTTTTAAGGCACTAGTTTTTAACAACATAAAAAACACAGGCCCTATCATTAAAGCCATAAAAGCTCCAACTGCATAAGCGTTACTATAATCTAATGAACCTAAAATGTTATTACTGTTATACATCATCAAAATCTACTGTGATTTTAGAAGTTGTTGGATGTGCTTGACACGTTAAAATAAACCCTTCTTCTAATTCTGCATCCGTTAAAATTTGATTTTTTACCATTACGGCTTTACCTTCTGTAATTTTTGCAATACAACTACTACAAACACCGCCTTGACAAGAATATGGTGCATCTACATTATTTCGTAAGCTCTCCGATAATATGTCTTTATCTTGAGACATAGTAAAAGAAATAGTTTCACCATCCAACATTACATCTACTTGCGTTTGCCCATCTTTTACTTGGCTAGCTGCTGCTTCATCAATTGAAGCCGTAAACAATTCGAATAAAATTGCGTCCTTAGCAAACCCATTTTCAGTTAAGGTTTCCGAAACCGTAGTTATCATCTCTTCTGGTCCACACAAGAAAGCTTTATCAAAGTTAATTTCTTTATAAATATTCTTCAAAAAGTAATTAACATGCGCTTTATCTATTCTTCCAAATACACTACCCTCTTTGCTTTCTCTACTAAAAACAAAATTTAAATTAAATTTAGGAGCATACTTATCTTTCAAGCTATTTAGTTCCTCGTAAAAAATAGTATCATTTACCGATTTGTTCCCATAAACTAACGTGAAACTAGCACTTGGTTCTGTTTCTAATACCGACTTAATCATCGATAAAACCGGTGTAATTCCGCTTCCAGCAGCAAAACCTATATAATTTTTGTTAGCTTCAGGTTGTAACACAAATTTTCCTTCTGGTTTAGAAACTTCTAATTCATCTCCTGCTCGTAACGTCTCATTAGCAAACACCGAAAATGTTCCATTTTCAACAGCTTTAACTGTTACTTTTACTTCAGTACTATTTGGTGAAGAACACAAAGAATAAGCACGTCTTACTTCTTCTCCATTAATCGTAGTTTTTAAAGTAATGTACTGTCCTGCAACAAAAGTAAATTCAGACTTTAAATTTGCTGGTATATCAAAAACTAAAGAAACTGCTGCTACAGTTTCTCTAATAACTTCTTTTATTTTTAGTGTGTAAAATTGACTCATTCGTAAAAATTTGGACACAAAAATAAGGAAACTAAAGAAGAATTTAGTTGAATATAGAATGTTAAAAATACATAAGATTTTTATGTATAAGAAATTTATGTATATTTGCTATACCTAAAAAACTTAGGTATAAAGAATTTTTGCATGGGAAATCAAAAATTATACAAGGGTTCGTTACAAACTATCATTTTAAAGCTATTAGCTGAAAATGATAAAATGTATGGTTATGAAATCACTCAAAAAGTAAAAGAATTAACAAAAGGAGAATTGCAAATTACGGAAGGTGCTTTGTATCCTGCGCTACATAAATTAGAGGCTGATGGATTATTAGATGTAGAAGTTGCTAAGATTGGGAACCGGCTAAGAAAGTATTATAAACTTACAGAAGTAGGAACTAAAGAAACTGTAAACCGGTTAGCACAAATGCAAGAGTTTTTAAGCACTATGCAACATTTAGTAAACCCAAAATTTAGTTTAGAATAAAATTATGGAAAAGAAAATAACAGAAAAGCAACTAAAATTTTTGTCAGAATTTTTAAATCGCAAAGGATATGAAAATGATGAAACAAAATTAGAGTTAATGGATCATTTAATTTGTGAATTCGAAGAGAAAGGTAATGGAAATTTATCTGAATTCCTATCGCATAAGTTAGAATTTATCCGTAGCTATAAACAAAAACATCAAAATATAATATCTCTAGTTTACAAGAGAGAACTTATTGGTGAGTTTAAAAAGTATTTTTTGAATTTGGACAAAATACCTATTACACTTATTAGCCTATTAGTAATGTATTTTGTTACTACAAACTTTAACTCTAAGGTTACTTTAATAATTACAATAATTAGTTTTGCATGCGTACTAGCATATATCTATTCGATTGTTTTTTTCACGAAGAAGTTTATTCGCAAAACCACATCAATGGTTGCCTTAACTTCTATCATTTGGTTACCATCATCATTTATATATCTCCCTAAAGAGTTTTACAATTTCTTACTAACTCATAAAACATTGTATATTCTATTTTGGTTTGTAGCTTTTATAATCAACTTATCGGCCGCTTCATATATAAAGAGGAAGAAAGAAGTAATTAAAACTAAGTATCAGCATTTACTTTAATTACTATGGAATTGACAAAAGAACAAATAACATATATCGACGATTTATTATACGAAAGCGGTATTAAATTCTGGGATATACGAATCGAAATGTTAGATCATGTGGTCTCTGAACTTGAACAGCAACCAAATTCAAACTTAAACTTTAAAACATCGGTATTTGAAGTCTTCAAAAAAATGGGTTGGAAAGAAAATTTTAACGGTAGTAATTTTGAAGAACTACTTAAACAACAACATGATCTTGTTTCAAGAAAAATGAGGACAAACTTCAATACCTATAACAAAAAAGCTTTAACTAATCCTGTAATTATTGGTGCTTTTATCCTATGTTTTTATCTAATTTATCAGCTCGCTCATTATAAAATACCTTTTAAATATATTTTTACTGGATTGTATATAGCTTATATAACTCCAATAGTGTATTTACTAACTAGAAAAAAATATTACAAATTATTACAATTGACTCATGCCTCTACTTGGGCGTTTTTGGGATTAAGTTTATTAAATATGTTCATTTATATCCCAAAAGTATTTCTTTCTGTTAATATTTTCGATTTTCCATTAACAATATCACTGGTTATGAGTATAACAATAGTATACTCATATCTCGGATTTAAATTCTTTTATAAAGAATTTAAAAAGGCAAATGATGTTTATAAAAAATTAATGACGCTATGAAATTAACTGATAAAAATATAGAAGAGCTTTACATATTTACACGTCAACATTATGTTGAACATTATGATGTACAAACCGAATTGGTCGATCATTTAGCAAATGATATTGAAGCTATTTGTGATAAAAATCCTAATCTGAGTTTTGAACAAGCTAGGGATATTTCTTTCAAGAAATTTGGTGTTTTTGGGTTTATGGATGTTGTTGAACAAAAAAGTAAACAAGTTGGAAAAAGATATAGAAAGGTTTTATGGGATATATTTAAAGAATGGTTTCAGCTACCTAAACTTGCTACTACTCTTTCTTTAATTTTCCTTTTTTACACTCTATTAAGATTGCCAAGCATTGGAGTTTATTTTTATTACACTATTATAGGAATTTACCTTATTTACTTTTTTACCAGATGTAGAATACTTATTGTAAAACATAAAAGAAAGGTAAAAGAAACAGGGAAAAATTGGTTGTTGGAAGACATTATTTTTAAACTAGCTTCTTCAAATTTTTTAATCCTGTTTAGTAACATGTTTAATATTTTCCGATTAAGTGAATTACTTCAAAAAATGCAGTATGCTTTTTTAGTTGCCGTTTTTTTAGTGCTGCTATTACTCGTAGGCTATATTACTTTGGTTGTAATTCCTAACAAATCTGAAAAACTATTAGAAGAACAATATCCTGAATACAAATTAGTTTAATTTTTTCCTTCAACTATAATAACAATTTCACCTTTAGCAGGTTTTTCAGTATAATATGATAACACTCCTTTTACACTTCCTCGTTTGGTTTCTTCAAACATTTTGGTAAGTTCACGAGAAACAGAAATTTGTCGGTCTTCACCAAAGTATTCAACAAAATTTGCGAGTGTTTTTAATAACTTATGTGGACTTTCATAAAAAATCATGGTTCGGCTTTCTTCTGCTAAAAGTTTTAAACGAGTTTGTCGTCCTTTCTTAACAGGTAAAAATCCTTCAAATACAAACTTATCATTTGGTAAACCCGAATTAACCAAAGCAGGAACAAAGGCTGTAGCTCCTGGCAAGCACTCAACTTCTACTCCATTTTGAATACAAGCTCGCGTGAGTAAAAATCCAGGATCAGAAATTGCAGGAGTACCTGCATCAGAAATTAAAGCAAATGTTTCTCCGGCCTGAATTCGTTTTACAATATTTTCAACTGTTTTATGCTCGTTATGCATATGATGCGATTGCATTGGTGTACTAATATCAAAGTGTTTTAGAAGTTTTCCACTTGTTCTAGTATCTTCTGCTAAAATATAATCAACTTCTTTTAAAACCTTTATTGCTCTAAAAGTAATGTCTTCTAAATTTCCAATAGGTGTCGGTACCAAATACAGTTTACTCATAATGCAAAGTTAGCAAAACTGTATGTTCGAAGTCTGAAGTTTGTAGTAAATAGTTATTATCACAGTTTGTTTTGTTAAATAAAAGCAAACTTCCAACTACACACTTCTAACTTATTATTACATTTGTCTCATGTCTAAAAAGTTGTTAGAACATATTAATTTTCCTGATGATATAAGGAGTTTACAGACTGAGCAATTACCACAATTAGCCCAAGAATTACGTCGTTTTATTATTGATATTGTAGCAACAAAAGAAGGACATTTAGGTGCTAGTTTGGGTGTTGTAGAACTTACCATTGCATTGCATTATGTATTTAACACACCTAAAGATTTACTTGTTTGGGATGTTGGTCATCAGGCGTACGGACATAAAATTTTAACTGGTAGAAAGGATATATTTCATACCAATCGTCAATTAAACGGAATTTCTGGTTTTCCGAAGCGAAGTGAAAGCGAATATGATACTTTTGGAGTAGGACACTCGTCTACTTCTATTTCTGCTGCATTAGGAATGGCTATTGCTTCTAAAATCAACAACGAAAACAAACATCATATTGCTGTTATTGGCGATGCTTCTATTGCAAGCGGAATGGCTTTTGAAGCTTTAAATCATGCTGGAGTTACTGATGCGAATTTATTAGTTATTTTAAATGATAATGCTATTGGAATTGATCCTTCAGTTGGTGCTTTGAAAGAGTATTTAACACGAATGAAATCCAAACGAAGTGATATTGAACAACACAATATTATAGAAGCTTTAAATTTTGACTATTCTGGTCCTATAGACGGCCATAATTTAGAGGAATTAATTTCAGAGTTACAACGTCTCAAAGAAATTGATGGGCCTAAATTCTTGCATGTTACTACAACCAAAGGAAAAGGATTAAAACAGGCTGAAGAAGATCAAGTAAAATACCACGCTCCAGGAAAATTCGATAAAGTTTCTGGTGATTTATTACCAAATCCTAGTGTTTCGCAACCACCAAAATATCAAGATGTTTTTGGAAAAACCATAGTTGAGTTAGCAAAACATAACGAGAAGATTGTTGGAATTACTCCTGCTATGTTAACTGGGAGTTCTTTAAAGTTTATGTTGGATGCATTTCCTGACAGAACTTTTGATGTTGGAATTGCCGAACAACATGCTGTTACCTTGGCAGCTGGTATGGCAACTCAAGGAATTATTCCATTTTGTAATATTTACTCAACATTCTTACAGCGTGCATACGATCAAGTTATTCATGATGTAGCCACTCAAAACCTTCCAGTTATTTTTTGTTTAGACAGAGCTGGTTTGGTTGGTGAAGATGGGGCGACGCATCACGGAGTTTTTGATTTAGCCTATTTACGCTGTATTCCGAATATGATCATATTCGCTCCACGAAATGAAGTTGAGTTACGAAATATCATGTACACCGCTCAACTTGGATTAGATCATCCTATTGCAATTCGTTATCCTAGAGGAAGAGGAATTACGTTAAATTGGCAACAACCTTTTGAAGCAATAGAAATAGGTAAAGGACAATGCTTACAAGAAGGAAAAGATGTGGCTGTATTATCAATAGGAACTATTGCAAAAAATGTTACCAATGCAATAAATTCAGTTGATAGTAATTTTTCAATTGCACACTTCGATTTGCGTTTTGTGAAACCTTTAGATGAGAAATTATTGCACTCCGTTTTTCAAAAATTTGATAAAATCATTACCATTGAAGATGGAACTGTTAAAGGTGGTTTCGGATCTGCGGTTTTAGAGTTTGCCTCAGCGAACAACTACACTAACACTATTAAAATTTTAGGGATTCCAGACACTTTTATACATCATGGTTCTGTGGAAGAACTTCAGCAATTATGCAAGATAGATACAACTTCCATTCTTAATGAAATTAAGACATTCTTAGGGTAAGAGCCTAGAAAATTATCAAGCTAACTTTCGATTTTAACATGACGTGAAACTAGCATTGGTTATATTTACAGGAACTTATCTTTTAAAAATGAGAACAAAACTTACCAAATTATCACTTTTACTATTGTTGGTAGTTTCTTTTAGTTGTAAAACAACACCCAAAAAAGAAGCTGAACCTGTAAATTATGTGAAAGAAAACTACACTAAAAAAGAAGTACAAATTACCATGCGAGATGGTATTAAATTACACACAACCATCTATAGTCCAAAAGATACTTCTAAAACATATCCTATTTTATTACAGCGAACTCCGTATAGCTGCCAACCTTATGGTGAAGATGAAATGCGATCTAAAATTGGTCCTAATGAAATCTTAATGAAAGAAGGAAATATTATAGTTTACCAAGATGTTAGAGGTCGTTGGATGAGTGAGGGCGTTTATGACAATATGCGTGCTTATATTCCGAATAAAACAGCAAAACAAGCTGATGAAACTTCAGATACCTATGATACTATAGACTGGTTAGTTAAAAACATAGCTCAAAACAATGGAAAAGTGGGTACATGGGGAATATCATATCCTGGACATTACGCAACTGTTTCAACTATTGATGCACATCCTGCTTTAAAAGCTGCTTCACCACAAGCTTGTATCGGAGATTTTTTCTTTGACGATTTTCATCATAATGGCGCTTTCTTATTGAGTTACTTTAGAGCAATTTCTCTATTTGGAACTTATAAAGATCAACCAACTGATAGCGCTTGGTATTCTTTTCCAAAAATGAATACAGAAGATCAGTATCAATTCTTTTTAGATAAAGGCCCGTTGAAGAATTTAAACGAATATTTCCAATATGATAAACCTGATTCTAAGAACATTGCTTCTAAGAATGTTATTGATGATTTCTTCTGGAAGGAAATTGTTGAGCATCCAAATTATGACTCTATTTGGCAAAGCAAAGGTATTATTCAACATTTAAATAAAGTTCCTTCAACAGTAGCAACAATGATTGTTGGTGGATGGTTTGATGCAGAAGACTTATACGGTCCATTAGAGACTTATAAAGCAATAGAAAAACATCAGCCAAATAATTATAATACACTTGTTTTTGGTCCTTGGGATCATGGTGGATGGTCTAGAAATAAAGTAAAAAATACGGTTGGTAATTATTATTTCGGAGATTCTATTTCGTTGAATTTTCAAAAAAATATCGAAGCGAAGTTCTTTAATCACTTCTTAAAAGGAAACGGATCAAAAGACACTGGATTACCAGAAGCTTATGTTTTTGATACTGGTAAAAAAGAATGGAAGTCATATAATGTTTGGCCTCCTAAAAATGCTCAGAAGCAATCATTGTTTTTATCCGAGAATCAAACATTATCAAAGGAAAAGTCAAGTCCTGCTAAAATTTCGTTTGTAAGCGATATTAAACGTCCTGTTCCTTATTCTGAAGATATTAAAACGGTATTCACTCCAAGAAAATACATGACGGATGATCAACGTTTTGCTGCAAGAAGACCAGATGTGTTAGTGTTTGAAACGGAAGTAATGCAAGAGGACATGACTTTAACTGGAGATATTTTAGCTAAGTTGAATGTGGCAACAACAGGTACTGCGGCAGATTGGATTGTTAAGGTAATAGATGTTCATCCAAGCGATCTTAAAAACGACAATGAAGATATGCAATCTCACATGAAGCTAAGTAATTATCATATGATGGTGCGTAGTGAGGTTATGAGAGGACGTTTTAGGAATAGTTTTTCAAACCCTGAGCCATTTACTCCAAATAAGAAAACAAGCGTTCATATAAAGCTACAAGACGTTTTTCACACAATTAAGAAAGGACATAAACTTCAAATTCAAATTCAGAGTACTTGGTTCCCTTTAATTGATTTGAATCCGCAAACGTATGTAGATAATATTTACAAAGCAGAAGAAAAAGATTTTAAAACACAAACTCACTCTGTCTTTACTGATTCAAGTATTGAGTTTACTATTCTTGAATAATAATCTTACGATAGCAATAAAATAAAAAAACGAATCCTAATGGATTCGTTTTTTTATTTTAATCTACATTAAACGTTATAGGTAATGTATATCCAACTCTAACAGGAACACCATCTTGTTTTCCAGGCTCCATTTTTGGTAATAGTTTTGCTATTCTAATTCCTTCTTCCTTTAATTTAGGATGTGGGGCTCTTACTTTTATATCAATAATTTCTCCTGTATAATTTATTTTGAATTGTATGTAGATTCTTTTTTTTCCTTTTGCCATTCCTATACATACTTCCTCATCTTTTTTCTTTTTATAGTTATATAAAACTCGCTTTTCAATACAATTTGCTAATTCAGCATTAAAATACTTTTGAACGTGTTTCCTCATAGAAATATGCAAACACTTTCTTCTTTCTGATTCTGTATTAAAATTTTTACAATCAGGATGGATAGGAGCAATCTCTATTACTTTAAAAGAAACTTGTTTGGTTTTATCTATATTATCAATAGTTTCTATCTCCTTTAATTGATTCTCTTTAGTGTTTTCATTTTCCTGAGAATATATTGATATAGTAAAAAGAAGGATTATAAGTATATATAATTTTTTCATAGGTTTTAATTTCAATTTTTAGATTAAAAAAGCGAATCTTAATTATAAGATTCGCTTTAAATATATTGATAATTAAATATCTTCTAGTTATTCAATGCTTCTGCACCACCAACAATTTCTAAGATTTCGTTAGTAATTGCAGCTTGACGAGCTTTGTTATATGTTAATAATAACTCATCTCTTAATTCCGTAGCATTATCTGTAGCTTTGTGCATCGCAGTCATACGCGCTCCGTGTTCGGCAGCAAATGAATCACGTATTGCTTTGTATAACTGAGTTTTTAATGACTTAGGAATTAACTCTAAAATGATTTCTTCTTTAGATGGCTCGAAAATATAATCTAAGCTAACATTAGAATCGCTCTCTACTGGCTTAATTGGTAAAAATTGTTCTACCATTGCAACTTGAGTAGCAGCATTTTTGAAACGGTTGTAGATAAGTTCAATTTTATCGTAAGAACCCGCTACGAAAACATCCATTAAATGTTGAGCAATAGCAGCAGTATTATCAAAAGTTAAATCATCAAAAATAGCATTGTTATTTTCAACAACATTGTATTCTTTTGATAAGATGTCGTTTCCTTTCTTACCGATTGTAAACACATCAACATCTGCTCCATTGTACTTTTCGTTTATAGTACTAACTGTCTTTTTAATGATAGAAGAGTTAAATCCTCCACATAAACCTCTGTTAGAAGTAACAGCAACTAGTAAAACCTTATTTACCTCTCTTTGCTCAGAATAAGCTCCTCCAACGTTTCCGTCTAGAGTAGCACTAATACTTTGCAAAAGCTCTGTTAATTTAGATGCATATGGACGCATTGCTGTAATAGCATCTTGAGCTTTTTTTAACTTAGCAGCAGATACCATTTTCATGGCAGATGTAATCTGCATTGTTGATTTAATAGAAGTAATTCTGTTACGTATTTCTTTTAAGTTTGCCATTTATATGAACTTAAAATTAGTTGAATTTCCTCACCTGTTAAGATGAGGAAATGTTGTTTTATAATTATGCTGAATACTTAGCTGAAATCTCTTTAGCTACTTCAGTTAAGATATCTGTAACTTCGTCAGTTAATTTTCCTGCTTTTAACGTATCTAAAGCATCTCTGTGCTTAGCGTTTAAGTACTCGATATAATCTGCTTCGAATTCTTTTACTTTATTAACAGGAACTTCCCTTAATAAGTTCTTAGAACCTGCGTAGATAATTGCAATCTGATCTTCAACAGTAAAAGGATCTCCTTGGTTTTGCTTTAAGATTTCAACGTTACGTTTACCTTTCGAAATCACATTCATAGTAGCAGCATCTAAATCAGAACCAAACTTAGCGAATGCTTCTAATTCACGGTACTGAGCTTGATCTAACTTTAATGTACCTGATACTTTCTTCATTGATTTAATCTGAGCAGAACCTCCTACACGAGATACAGAAATACCTACGTTAATTGCTGGACGAACTCCTGAGTTGAATAAATCAGACTCTAAGAAAATCTGTCCATCAGTAATCGAAATTACGTTTGTTGGAATATATGCAGAAACGTCACCAGCTTGTGTTTCAATAATTGGTAAAGCTGTTAAAGATCCTCCACCTTTTACTTTACCTTTTAAAGAATCTGGTAAATCATTCATCTCACTTGCAATTTTATCATCATTGATAACTTTTGCAGCTCTTTCTAATAATCTTGAGTGTAAGTAGAATACATCACCAGGATATGCCTCACGTCCTGGAGGACGACGTAATAATAAAGAAATCTCACGGTAAGCAACCGCCTGCTTAGATAAATCATCATAAACAATTAAAGCTGGTCTACCTGTATCTCTAAAATATTCTCCAATTGAAGCTCCAGCGAATGGTGCATATACTTGCATTGCTGCAGGATCTGAAGCGTTAGCAGCTACGATAGTTGTATACGCTAAAGCTCCTTTTTCTTCTAACATATTTGCGATAGCAGCTACTGTAGAACCTTTTTGACCTACTGCAACGTAGATACAATATACTGGCTCACCTGCATCGTAAAATTCTTTTTGATTTAAGATAGTATCAATAGCAACTGTTGACTTACCAGTTTGACGGTCTCCAATGATTAACTCACGTTGACCTCTACCGATTGGAATCATTGCATCAACAGACTTAATACCTGTTTGTAATGGCTCAGTTACTGGTTGACGATAAATAACTCCTGGTGCTTTACGCTCTAAAGGCATTTCGAAAGTTTCTCCTTCGATTGGTCCTTTACCATCTATTGGGTTACCTAAAGTGTCTACTACACGACCAACAATTCCTTCTCCAACTTTTAAAGAAGCAATTCTTTCAGTACGTTTTACAGTAGAACCTTCACTGATTCCTTTAGATGGGCCTAATAATACAACCCCAACGTTATCTTCCTCTAAGTTTAATACGATTCCTTCTAATCCGTTTCCGAAATCTACTAATTCTCCATATTGTACGTTAGATAAACCGTAAACACGTGCGATACCATCACCAACTTGTAATACAGTTCCTACTTCGTTTAACGTAGCTTTTGACTCGAAATTTGTTAATTGTTCCTTTAAAATTGCTGATACTTCAGCTGGTTTAATTGCTGCCATCTTAAATCTTTTGATGTATAATTAAATTTTTGGAATGTAATGACTATTGTCAAATTCTCTTCTTAATTCGTTAAATTGGTTTGAGATGCTTGCATCATACTGCACGTCACCTACGCGTAAAATAAATCCACCTATAATCTCTGGATTTACAATATTATTGATTGTTGCGCTATTACCTGTAATCTCAATTACCTTCTGTTGAATTTTAGCTTCTAACTCACTAGATAATTCAACAGCGGTAGTTACAGTTGCAACTTGCATATTTTTATAATAATCGTAAATAATAGAATATTGCTTAGCTACTTGATTTAGCATTAACATTCTTTTATTCTCCGCTAAAAGATTAAATAATCCTTTAGCAATATTATTTACTTTATTTCCAAATAGAGCGTCTAATACTTTCTTTTTATCAGAAGCTTTAATTACAGGACTTTTAAGCATTACTTCTAAATCGTCACTCCCAGCAATTGTATCAATAATAAGCTTCATGTCATTATTAACTGCCTCATCAACACCTTGCTCTTTTGCTAGGTTTAAAATTGCTTTTGCGTAACGTAATGCTGGTCTTGATTCTTTCATGTGTACTTAATTAGTTTAAAGTAACGTCTTGTAACATTCCTTCAACAAGCTTTAATTGATCTTCTTGTGAAGCTAATTCTTTTTTAACTACAGTTTGAGCGATACCGATTGACAATTCAGCAACGTTCTTTTTTAATTCTGCAATTGCAGCTTGTTGCTCTTGTTTGATTGTTGCTTTAGCGTTTTCAATCATTTTAGAAGCTTCTTGACTTGCTTCTTCTTTAGCATCAGCAATAATCTTATCTTTAATCTCACGAGCTTCTTTCATCATTGCGTCTCTTTCAGCTCTAGCTTCTTTTAATAATCTATCGTTATCAGCTTGTAAATTTTGCATTTCTTTACGAGCTCTCTCAGCCTCATCTAAAGCATTTTGGATTCCTTCTTCTCTTTCATCTAAAGAGCTTAAAATTGGTTTCCAAGCAAACTTTGCTAATAATACTATTAATACGATAAGGATTATCATTTGCATGAAAAACAACCCTGGAGAAAAATCATTTAATAACTGATCCATTATATATCTAATTTATTCTTTTTAAAATTCTTTTGTTTAATTTGAAAACATTTCCTGCAACCAACCGTTACAGGAAAATGTTTTATTTCTTGTTTTTTTCGGAAATTATTTCCCTAAGATTAAAGCACCAAATGCTAATCCTTCTAATAATGCTCCGATGATGATCATCGCTGTTTGGATTTTACCAGCAGCCTCAGGTTGACGAGCAATTCCTTCCATTGCTTTTCCACCAATTTGACCTAATCCGATTCCTCCACCGATTACGATTAATCCTGCTCCAATTAAATTGTACATACTAATTGATTTATATTAAATTAAACAAATTCTTATTCTTAAATAAACGTGGTATCTTCATACCCTGTACCATCTTCATTATGTGCATGATCGTGGTCATGCTCTTCTACTGCCATACCAATAAATAACGCTGATAACATAGTGAAGATAAATGCTTGTAAAAAGGCAACTAAAATTTCAATTACCATAATGAATGTTGCTAACACAACCGACATTCCGGTTGATGCTACTGCACCAAAATCTTTCTTTAACACAATCATTAATGCAATTAAGCTCATTACAACAAAGTGACCTGCCGTAATGTTTGCAAACAAACGCACCAATAAAGAGAAAGGTTTAATAAGTACAAAACCTACTAATTCGATAACTGCTAATACTGGTCTTAATATTACAGGAACTCCTGGCATCCATAAAGTGTGCGCCCAGAAATCTTTCGATCCGTTAGTTAAATAAATAACTGCTGTAAATAACGCTAAACACATTGTTACTGCAATTTGACCTGTTACGTTGAAACCTATAGGAGTTAATCCTAACAAGTTTAATATCCATATAAAGAAGAATACAGTTAATAAATATGGCATAAACTTCTTGTACTTCTTCTCTCCAATATTTGGTCTTGCGATCTCATCTCTAACATACAAAACTAAAGGCTCTAAAACACGACCTACTCCTGTTGGAATTGCTCCCTTTTTGTACCCTTTAGCTAATGAAGTAAATCCTAAGAATAATAATAACCCAGCTATTAACATTCCGAACACACTTTTAGTAATAGAAAAATCCATTACTCTGTGTGCATTTGTAGCATGATGAGTTTCATCAAAAGAAACGTGCTCAGCATCTGCATCTAACTCGTATATTTTGCTGTGAATTTTAGCTAACTTAACGCCATCTGCATCAACAACTACATGACCATCATCATTATGATGAAATTTAGAAGACATAAAAGTCTTTAAACCTTTGCTTGTCCAAACTATTACTGGTAATGGAAAACCAACATGTTTTCTTTCACCTGCATCGTTTGTATACGAATACAACGTAAAATCGTGAGAATCTGCTAAGTGATGTTTGATATATCCTTTGATATCTTCAGGAGTATTGATTTGCCCTCCTTTTTCAGAAGTTCCTCCGCCTCCAGCGAAAACGTTAAATGAAGAAAATACTATTGCTAGTACTGCTAAACATTTGATAGATTTTTTTGCTATCATCATACCTTTACTAAATATAGAATTTATGGTCTCTAAATTTCCGTGCAAAGGTACACATTTAATTAAAACTACAAACTCTTTTTTAGTTATAGTTTGACGCCTGATAAAATTAAAACAAAAATAAAGCGAACTACTTACTATTTAGGAGTTTAGAAACTACTACTGCTTCTGTTATTAAAAACAGAAACAAAGGGGCTACTAAAGAAATTCTTTCTGGTTTGGTTAAGTTTGGATTTGCAAAAACTGTAGTGTTAAAAATAAGTACAAAAAAACCTATTTTTATAAATATTGATGCTAGGTAAGCGTATCCTGCTTGGTTTGGCATTTTATCTGCCACAAACTCAACAACAGCATACACTATTAGTGCTGCGATAGTGTGAAATAAATATACGCTTAGTAACGAAAACGAAAAGTTCTCTTCTATAACTAAATAACTATTTAGGAAATAGCTTACAATAAAAAGTAAAACTAAAGCCAGTAAAAAAAGTAAAATTCTCTTAATCATTATTTGAAAGATTTGTTACTTGCCTTATTACTGAATACATCGCAATAAACACAGCGGCTAAAGTACAAATTTTCACATACATTTGATTTGGGTTTGGGTATTTTCCGTCTAACCATTCACCCAAGATACTACCTAAGTAAATAGTGCCTCCCATTTGAATGGCAATACCACTAAACCGAACATATTTATTAAGCTGAGGCTTGTTTTCCTTTTTTGTCATCTGAACTACCTTTAGCTAATTCTTTGATAGCTCCTTTCATGTTACAAGTTGCATTAAATGAAGCTCCAGGTTCTGTAGCTAATTGACCTACAATTACATTTCCAGTAATGTAACAAGATGATTTTGCAGTTAAGGTATCAGAAACATTAAACTCTCCAGAGAATTTACCTTCTACATCTGCATTGGTACATTGAACAGTTCCGTTAATAAAACCATCTTTACCAATAATTACTCTTCCTTTAGTATTTAATGTACCTTCAAATTCACCATCAATCCTAAAGTCTCCTTCTGAAATTAAATCTCCAGTAATTTTAGTTCCTTTACCAATTACGTTTCTATTGCTTGAATTTCTATCTACAATAGATTCTTTTTTGTTTTTTTTACTTAACATGAGGATTATTTTAAAAGTTTAATTATTTCGGCTGCTTTTTTACCTTCGATTCTGTTGCCATAAGTTAACGCAACAAATTCAAGTTCCTTTTTGTATTCTTCTTTACTCTTGTACTTTCCTATGGCTAAGGCTCGAAGTAACACAAATTTAGCAATTAATTCTGAATTTCTCTCTGCATCGCTTAATTTATCTACTTGGTCTACAACATCTTCAAATTGATTAAACTTATATAAACTATAAACCAATCGATATTTTTTGTCGATTTCATCAACTTTTACTTCTTCGGTAATCTTACTATCTGGCTTTCTAATAATCTCTGCGAATTTAGAATCTGAATATTTTTCAAGGATAATTCCTTTCTTTTCTTCAGCCTTTTCGCTTTCTCCTATTTCAGTATATAATTGGTACAAATGATAGTTAATTGGTAGAATTAACGCTGGATTTTGATTGATTGTATATAATTTTTCAAAATTATCAATTGCTAACTTCGAATTCTTAAACTGTTCTTTATAGATAAGTCCCAACTGATACAATGCTTCGTTTCTTTCTTTTTTCATGGTATCAATAACCAATGGGTCTGATGGTATTTTTTTAAGATACGAAGCTACCTCATACCTACTATCTGTTGTTTCTGTTTTGGTTACTTCTTCTGTTGCTGTTTCTTGAACTATTTCATTTTTATCGGACCATCTCCAATTATCCTCTAATTGACGACTTCCCCATGTTTTTCGGAAAGCTACTTTACCAAAACCTACTGATTGCGTATTGTAAAAATACCATTTACCTTGATTATTACTTCCACCAAAACTAGAAGCTCCTCCAAATTGACTTCCGAAGTCTTGTGCATTTAATAAGCGTTGACGTTTCTTCTCGTCTTCTTCTTTAATTTTTTCAATGTAACTTTCAAAAAAAGCAGTACGTTCTTCAGCAGTCATAGCAACTAACTTAAGAATACTATCGTTGTTTTTAACGGTTTCTTCGTAAGATCTTAATTTAGTTAATCCTTTATTTTTACGCTTAATTCTACGTATTCTCTTTTCCGTTTCAAATTCTTCAGTAGTAACACTTAAAACACTATCATAAAAAGTACCTGCCAATAAATATTCTTGTTTTTCAAAGTATATATTTCCTAGCCTTTCGTAAGTATATGTTTTTTGATAGACATCTGTACTTGGGACTTCTAAAGATTTTAAATAATACTCAATTGCTTTTTCAGTATTTCCTCTGTCTTCCTGTAATACTCCTGCCTGATAATACAATTCATTTAAGTATTTTCTATTATCGGTATTTCTAATAAGTTTTCTTATTCGATCAACTAATAAAACATTTGATGAATCTTTCGCTTCAATGTTCTTTACCATTTCAATACTAGCATGGATACGGTACTTTTCTGGCACCCATCTTTCATTAGCTAGCTTTCGAAAAACCATTCTAGCTGAGTCTTTACGATTTAATTCGCTATAAATCTGACCAAGCACAAATGCATTTCTTGCCGATTGATGATTTTTAAGGAAAGACGTAGAAATAGCAAGATTGTCTATTACTTTTTGAATGGTATCTGTTTTTTCATACGCCATTGCCATAGCAGTATAAGCTTGTTGTCTTTGCAATGGTGTTAAGTTTTTCTCGTTTCTATCTAACTCAATCAACAATTTTAAAGATTCTATTGCTAGTTTTTCGTTTTCTAATCGAATGTTAGATTTAGCCCGCCATACTTTAGTGTCGTAAATTAAACTAGCTTTTGGATAATTGGCAATTATATAGTTGAAAGCTTCTATTGCTGGAATAAAACGTTGTGTGTAATAACGTGATTTTCCTAACAAAAGATACGCATCATCAATTTGTCTATTCTTTTCATATCCATTAATATTCATGGAATGTTTTTGAATAGCTTTAGCCGCTTTTTCTTCGGCTCTGTCAAAAGGTGTTGCTGGAGCAGTTTTTTCTCCTTTATCATCAAAACCAGCACCAGGCGAACTGAATTTAATAACTACCGCACTTTTTTCATCAAACTTTATAGGTTCAATCGGTAATCGTTTCCAAAAGTTATCGGTATAATTATTTTCAATATCCTTCAAACCTTTCTCAAAGGCTTGTTCACCATTAAATAGCACATTGTATTTTGTAGTTAAAGAGTGAAAGTTTCTGTTTATCACAGAATCTTTCTTAGTACTACAAGACATTATAATACCAACTACAACTATATATACGAGTAAGTTATAAGATTTTTTCATGAAAAAACGCTCTACAAGTACAACAGATAAAAACACCATCTATTGTACTGGTGAGCGTAAAAATAGAAATAAAAAGCTAATATTCTAACTACGAAGCAAAATAGCTTTCTAATTCTTGTAATGTAACTGGAGCAGTCTGAATATCCTTTACCACGTTTCCTTTTTCAAGCACTACAATTCGTTCACAAACTTCTGTTACGTGACTTAAATCGTGACTAGAAACTAAGACTGTAGTTTCCTTTTCTTGTGTTAATTTCTTGATAATATTCTTTAATCGAATTTGTGTTGTTGGATCTAGATTAGCAAATGGCTCGTCTAAAATTACAACTTTTGGATTTCCCATTAAAGCAGCAACAATTCCAACTTTCTTCTGATTTCCTTTACTTAAATCTCTCAAAAACTTCTTCTTACCAAGGATTTCTCCATTAAAGAACTCTTCAAACTGACTTAAAAAGTTTTTGATATCTGCAGGATTCATTCCTCTTATTTCACCAATAAAATCAAAATATTCATTAGGCGTTAAGTAACCTATCAAGAAACTTTCATCAATAAAAGAGCCTGTAAAAGTTTTCCATTCTTCACTTCTATTTACAGTAATATTATTATTCTCTATTGAACCTGTTGTAGGTCTTATTAAATCTAAAAGGATGTTAAACAACGTTGTTTTACCTGCACCATTATTTCCAACTAATCCAAATGATTCTCCTGTTGGGATATCTAAAGATGGAATGTTTAAAACTTCTGTTGATCCGTATTTTTTTGAAATATTTTTTACTTGTATCATTTTCTATTTTTTTGTTGTTACTTCTTTTGATTAAAAGCGTGAATTGTAGCGTACTTGTCTTTGATATACTTCTTCTCTATTAAATTCATTAAGTAATCTTTTAAAATCAGTCCTAGAACACCAACAGCAGCTATTGCGATAATTCCAGCGTTGAATCCGATGAATTTATTAAACACCCAAAAAAGCAACATTGGCAATCCCATTAATGGTAAAATAATTAAAAACTGAGTTGCACTTGTTCCTTGTGTATTGCCAAAACCACTCGCTTGAAGATCTATTCTCTTTCTGTTAAAAGAACCAGCAAAAAGCAAGAACAATGTATTAAAACCTATGTTAAAAATAGCCCCAGCGGTAATCATTAAAAACTTATCGATTCCATAATAGATATATGGTATACTAAGCACATATAACACAAAAGTCATAACACACATTAATAACCATTTGCTTTCTAAAAACTTTCGGTAACGAATATTTTGACTCATAATCATCTTATAATATTCGCTATCCCAAGCAGGAATAAACTGTCCGAAATTAATAGCGAAACCTCCTGTAACAAATAATGAAGCAAAAATTAGAAATGCAGGCATTTTCTCTTCATACGTTTTGTTTCCAAAAAATATGATAGCATAAAACAACATTAAAAACGACATTAAAAATACTGTTTTAGTTCTCTTATTTCTCCAGATTAAACGCATATCGTTTTTTATGAACGGAGCTAAATCTCCTAATTTATCAACAAATGATAAATCTGCTGTAGTTGCTTCTTTAGTTTTAACCTGAACCGCATCATCTAAATACAATTGTGTTTGTAACGTTTTGTAATTTAAGTAATAAGAAACTACTAATACTACAGCAGGAACTAAAACAAATAACCAATTGTTATAAAAGCTAGTAAAAATAGCAACACTATCTTGTCTAAAATTATAAATATCAAACTGTTGTAAAGCTATTATACTTCCTAAGATTACCAAAAGAACTCCGAAAGCAATATTACTTTTATTGGTTAAGAAGTTTAAAAAATTAGCTGTTACTATAATTAGCAACATTGCTGTTAACCAACTTAATACATTTGAAGCAGGATATCCTTCCTTAATTAAAATCAATGAAAAAGGAATGTAGAAAAATAACCCAACAACATTAAAAAATGAAAATATAGATTTGCTTAATACATAGTTAACTAACTTGCTTTTTCTAATATTTAAAACCAAAAGTGGTTTTACATTCATTACAGGTAGTTTTTGCATTATATACCTAAAGATTAAATCTCCAATTACATAAAACAATAAAATTCCGTTTACAATTTTAAGTGGATCTTGGTTAGGTAATTCTTTCTTTAGTATGTAAAAGGATTGAAAACCTAAAAAAGAAAAAACAATAACAAAATACAACGCAAAAACCCCCATGAGTATGTTTACAGCAATACTTTTTTGCCAAAACATAGAACGAAAGAATTGTTTCCACTCTAAACTTAAAAAGCGTGATATCATATAGTTTGAATTAATAGTTGTTTAATTAGTAAGCAAAACACATAATTTGTTACATAAAAAAAGCACCATAGATTTGGTGCTTAGTATCTTTTTACTCTTTTAAAATTATAACCACTGGCAAATAACACCTCCCATAATTGCTAATGTTACTATCCAATAACCTGCATTTATAGCTATATATTTAAAACTTTTCCTTTCGAACATCGCTTGAATGGCTAATATAGGCATTGCTATAAAGAACCCTGTTAATGCGCCATGTAACGCACCGTGTTTAAACGTTCTAAAACGATCACCATATGTTTCCATTAGCGATCTAAATGTGCTAAATGCTTCCCCTGTTTGTTCATTAAATCCAGGTTCTCCAGCTAAGGTTGAAAATATACCCATTTGATGAACAACAACCGGCATTAATCCAGCCGATATCACAAGACCTAAAACATAGCTTAATCCGAATATAAGAGCCATATTACCTCCTTTTAAACTTTCTTCAGTAAAATTCATCTCCTTCATCCATGCTTTTTGAAATAAAGGTCCGTACCAAACAAATCCAGTAATTAAAGGAATTAATGCTGAAGCAAATAAAATTAAAAAATTGAAATCCATGATGTTGTAAAGTTAAATGTTGATTCTATCAAATATAAAAAAAAAGCAGTAAATAAATTTTACCGCTTTAACTATCAATGTATTGTACTACTTTGTTTATTCTTTGATTTTTATGGATTTTCCTATAGCTTCAAGCTCAAAAACTAAATCTCTCTTATTAATTGCTGGTGCATAAGTAAACCCTTCAAAAACAATTAACCTATTGTTCGTTTTATCTACTATAGTATAATTTAAAAAAGGCCCTGCCATAAAATCGTTTTTTACTTCCCATTTCCCTCTAGTTTCGTAGGCTTTTTTATTGTCTATTTGAGTTTCATACGTAAATGGTGTGTATGCTTTCTCAGTAATCATATACATTCCTTCTCGACTACCTGGAATAAATTTCTCTCCGATACTATCTCTAACATTAGTGATGTTATCTACAATCGTGGTTTCATCTTCTAATGGTAAACTATAAATTAAAATATTATTAGTTCCATCTCCTCTAGCTATACCGTTTTGTAAATGCTGACGCATCCATAAAAAATTGTTCAATGTATCTTGTACTAGACGATATTTGTTAGGAATGGTGATATCTATTCCTAAATTTTTGATTGTTGGAAATTGATTATGATCTAATTTTTCTCTGTTAAAAATATTCTGAACAAACTCAACATCTGCCTCTTTAAAAATTTCAATGATTTCTTTTCCTCTTGTTTGGATTAGATTGATCATTTCTTCTTTATTCTTAGCAGTAGCAACAACTATAACCTGAGGTGCAGCATATTTATTTTTTACAATAGAAATATTAGCCGAATCTGCTTTTTGAAATAGCAATACTGCTTTATTTTGTCTGATAAATGAACTAAATCCTGATGGATCAATTTGAGAAACTGATAATAATGTTTCTGGTTGTGGTAACCCAACTTGATGTTCCCCAAACACCTTTCGAATTTCATCTCCAGGTTTTCCAGACCAATCTAGCGCTTTCATTACTACAAGTACTCTATTTATATTACCTGTTGAAGAAGGAAGAATAACTTCTCCTTTTCCATTCTTACAATTAACTAGTAAAAAACTTACTGTTAAAATTGCTATTATTTTTCTCATGGTAGTATTTTGTTTGATTTTTTTAAGTGTGGCAAAAATTATTCCATTTACATTCTACGAGGATAAATATATAAGCCTTGTCCAATTTTTAGATTAGTTCCACGCATGTTATTCCAGCGTTTGATGTCTTTAATTTTGACTCCAAATTTTCTAGCAATTTTACCTAAATAATCTCCAGACTTTACTTTGTAACGGATTCTTTTATCCATCTCAAAATACTTTGGTAATGGTTTCTCTCTTAAAGAATCTTCTACCGCAGCCAGTTCATAGATTTCACGCTCTTTATCTAGAAAATCAATGATTTTATTTTTTGGCAATCGAACACTAAAATTTTTCTTCTTTACATAGGGAATTACATCAATCTTATATTTCGGATTTAAGAATGAAAGTGTTTCTCCATCAACTCCTATTTTCTCAGTAATTTGATCGAAAGTAATCGTTCTTTTAACCTGAACAGTATCTGTTTGAAAGTTATATATACTTGGCGTATCAGGATAAATTCCTAATTCATCATTATACTTAAAAATATACATTGTAGCATAAAATGCAGGAACATAACCCGCTGTTTCCATAGGTAAAAACGGACGAATATTCCAGTAATTACGATAGCCGCCTGAGCGTTTGATTGCTTTTAATACGTTTCCAGGACCCGAATTATAAGCAGCAAGCGCCAGATCCCAATCATTAAAAAGATTGTTTAAAAAAGATAAATATTTACACGCTGCTATCGTTGATTTTACCGGATCTTGTCTTTCATCAACATAAGAATTTACAGCTAGTTTATATTGCTTTCCTGTTCCGTACATAAATTGCCATAACCCAGTTGCTCCCACTCTTGATTTTGCTCTAGGATATAGTGAAGATTCAACTATAGCTAGGTATTTCATTTCAAGAGGAATGTCATATTGATCTAAATATTGCTCAAATAAAGGAAAGTAATACTTAGCACGCGCCATTAAGGCTGGGTAGTATTTTTTTCTGTGTTTTAAATAACTATTTATTACTTTTTCTAAAGCAGGATTAAAAGCTAAGTTAAACGGTGTAGTTGAGTTAATTTCTGCTAATCTAGACTTTAATAATTCTGGACTAACAAACTGTGTGGTTGTTGTAGTGATATCTTTATCATCCAATACATATTCAAAGCTATCAAATAATGGTGAATCAAATTTTGCTTCGACTAGTAAACTGTCTATTCTTTTTAAATCATCATCTGAATATTTAACCGTTTTTAGTTCAGCTACAGGAACAGAATTGATTCCTATTTTAGGTATTGAATCTAAAGTTACTATAATATCTTTTTGAGCCAAAGAATTTATACTCAAAAAAACAATCACAACAAATAAAAAAGCCTTCTGCATATACTCAACTAATTTCAATTTCTAAAAACTAAATTCTACTGCAACAGGACAATGATCAGAATGTTTCGCTTCAGGTAGAATATAAGCTCTAGAAATATTATCTTTTAATGGCTCCGTAACCATACAATAATCTAAACGCCAACCTTTATTGTTTGCCCTAGCATTTGCTCGGTAACTCCACCATGAATACTCTTGTCTATCCGGATTTTTAAAACGAAAACTATCTATAAAACCACTATCTATAAACTTACCTAACCATTCTCTTTCTTCAGGAAGAAATCCTGAAACACCTTTCATTTTTGGATTGTGAATATCTATTTCTTCATGACAAATGTTATAATCTCCACAGATAACAAGATTTGGTATTGTTTTTCGTAACTCTTTAGCGTACTCTAGGATTTCATCCATATAGTTGAATTTAAACCCTAGTCGATCATCATTAGTTCCTGAAGGCAAATACATACTCATAATAGAAACATCATCATAATCTACACGAATATTTCTTCCTTCATTATCCATTGATTCAATACCCGTTCCGAACTCAACATGGTTTGGTTCTTTTTTACAGAATACTGCAACACCAGAATATCCTTTTTTTTCAGCAGAAAACCAATATTGATAAGGATATCCTGCTAATTCAAAATCCATTGCGTTTAACTGTTCTTGTTGCGCTTTGGTTTCTTGAATACAAATTACATCTGGACTAGCAGCTTGCAACCACTCAAGAAATCCTTTTTTTAAAGCAGCTCGTATTCCGTTTACGTTATATGAGATTACTTTCATTATAAACTCATTTCTGGTATTTCACCATTTATTACTAAAGTTCCTTCTGTAGCCGTTTTAATTTCTTCTACAGAAACTCCTGGTGCTCTTTCTAATAAGTGAAATTTATTGTCTTTAATTTCTAATACTGCAAGATTGGTAACTATTTTAGTTACACAACCAACTCCAGTTAGTGGTAAAGTACATCGTTGTAACAATTTAGATTCTCCAATTTTATTGGTATGCATCATTGCTACAATAATATTTTCAGCAGAAGCAACTAAATCCATAGCTCCTCCCATTCCCTTAACCATTTTTCCTGGGATTTTCCAATTCGCAATGTCACCGTTCTCGGCAACCTCCATAGCTCCTAAAATGGTTAAATCAACATGCTTTCCACGAATCATAGAAAAACTAGTTGCAGAATCAAAAAAACTAGCCCCTGGTAAAGTAGTTATGGTTTGTTTTCCTGCATTAATAATATCTGCATCTTCTTCTCCTTCGAAAGGGAAAGGCCCCATTCCTAATACGCCATTTTCACTTTGAAATTCAACTTCTATATCATCTCTTACAAAGTTAGCAACCAATGTTGGTATACCAATTCCTAAGTTTACGTAGTATCCGTCTTTTACTTCTTTTGCAATACGTTTTGCGATTCCGTTTTTATCCAGCATAATTTTCTGATGTGTTAATTTGAAAATTTGAAAATTACTTTCGTTTAGATGTAGCTATTATTTTATTAATAATCTTCATTATTGAATTCAAATCTTCTTTAAGTTCTATATTTGGTTTAGGATAAACTTCAGACCTGTCACACAATTCTAACCAGTATGACAATTCATCTGCTTCTTTTGCTGAAATCTTGAATTTATGTATAAAATCTGCTTTACTTTCAGCATTTTGTGCTTCACGGATATTTGCTCCAATAGATGTTCCGCTTCTGAAAATTTGTGAAGCCATTTCAAATCTATTTAAACTTCTAATTTCCTCTGAGAATTTAATAATCTTTAAAGAAAACTCTAAAGTTAATTTCAAAATTATGTTTTCTTTATCATTTCTCATTGAAGCATTATCAAATCTACAAATTAGTTAATTTTTGAACGAACTGTACGTTGCTCAATTCTTTTCTCATATTTTTCACCTTGAAAAATACGTTGTACAAAAATCCCAGGGATGTGAATTTGATTTGGATCTAATTCACCAACTGGCACTAATTCTTCAACTTCTGCAACGGTAATTTTAGCTGCACCACACATATTTGGGTTGAAGTTTCTAGACGTTCCTTTAAAAATTAAATTTCCTGCAGCATCTCCTTTCCAAGCTTTAACAAACCCAAAATCTGCTTTAAAGGCTGGCTCTAACACATACATTTTTCCGTCAAACTCTCTTGTTTCTTTACCTTCTGCTACTTCTGTACCGTATCCTGCTGGAGTATAAAATGCAGGAAAACCAGCTTGAGCAGCTCTACATTTTTCTGCTAAAGTACCTTGAGGAGTTAATTCAACTTCTAATTCACCCGATAACATTTGGCGTTCGAACTCATCATTTTCTCCAACATAAGAAGAAATCATTTTTTTAATTTGACGATTTTGTAATAATAAACCTAACCCAAAATCATCAACACCCGCATTGTTTGAAATACATGTAAGGTTATTAACTCCTAATTTTACAAGTTCGGCAATAGCATTCTCAGGAATACCGCACAATCCGAAACCTCCAAGCATTAAGGTCATTCCACTCGAAACACCTTCTAATGCTTCTTGTACATTATTTACTTTTTTATTAATCATTATTTAGTTGTTTGCTAAGTTTTATTCCAAAGGTTTAATTAAAAATCATCTTCTTTTTTTTGCTCTTCTTTCTGCTCTCCTTCTTTAACTTGTTTTTTATCATCTTCATACTTATCGCAATCGGTATTAATTGATAAATCAGAAGGTTTATCAAAAGCCTCTTTACTAATATCTAATGTTTTATCTTCATAACACTTTCTCATATAAATTGCCCAAGTTGGTAAAGACATCGCTGCACCCTGACCTTTATCTATTCCTGCAAAGTGAATAGAACGATCTTCACCACCAGTCCATACTCCTGTCATTAAATTTGGTACCATCCCCATAAACCAACCATCTGTATGATTTTGTGTAGTTCCTGTTTTTCCTGCTATTGGATTGCTAAATCCATAAGGATAGCCCGTGATATACTTAGGTCGATTATAGGTAGTTCTTAAACGTACACCAGATCCAGCTTGCGTAACACCTTCCATTAAATTTAAGATTACATAAGCCGATTCTTCACTAAGTACCTCTTTAGTTTCTGGAACAAATGTGTCTAAAACCGTTCCGTTTTTATCTTCAATTTGTGTAATAAACATCGGAGAAACTCGCATTCCTTTGTTTGCAAATGTTGAATAGGCACTAGCCATCTCTAGTAGCGTTAAATCGATTGCACCTAATGCGATTGACGGATTGGCTTGGAACTCAGTATCTATTCCAGCAGATTTTGCCAATCTGGCTACATTAACTGGTGAAACCTCGTCGATTAATCGAGCTGTAATAACATTTATAGAGTTTGCCAACGCTTCTTTCAACGTTAATTCTCCTCCATACTTTTCTCCTGCATTTTTAGGTGTCCAATCATCTTGCATTCCATATTTTTCTTTTGGAATAGTATATGGTGTATTTGGTAACTTATCACAAGGAGATCTTTTTAATTGATTAATTGCGGTTGCGTATACAAACGGTTTAAAAGTAGAACCTACTTGACGTTTTTGTTGTTCAACTGCATCGTATTTAAAATGCTTGTTATTAATACCTCCAACCCAAGCTTTGATATGACCTGTTTGTGGTTCAATTGATACTAAACCTGAGCGCAAGAAATACTTATAATAGCGAATAGAATCATAAGGACTCATTACGGTATCCCTATCTCCTTTCCAAGTAAAAACTCGCATATCGGTTTTAGTTTGAAATGCTTTTTCTATTTCCTTATCAGATTTACCATCCGCTTTCATTCGTTTATAACGATCTGAATTTTTTTTAGCTCGGTCTAATATTTTACGGATCTCACTTTTATCAATGTCGTAAAAAGGAGCTGTTTTATTTCTTTTTTGTTCTTCAAAAAAGTATTTCTGAAGGTTAGACATGTGCTCGGTTACTGCTTCTTCTGCATATTGCTGCATTCTAGAATCTATAGTAACATAAATTTTAAGACCATCTTTATAAATATCATAAAACTCACCATCTGCTTTTGGGTTCTTTTTCGCCCAATCTTTCATAAACTGCTTTAGATATTCTCTAAAGTAAGTTGCTAATCCATCACTATGACTTTCCGGTGTAAAATTAATTTTTAATGGTAGCTTTTGTAATGAGTCTCTTTGTTTTTCTGAAATGAAGCTATTCTTTTCCATTTGAGAAAAAACTACATTTCTTCTTTCTAATGACTTGTTTTTAGATACTTCTCTATGCGGATTAAACTGACGCGGATTTTTAAGCATTGCAACAATAATTGCAGACTCTTGTATATCTAAATCTTTAGGTTCTTTACCAAAGTAAATTCTCGCAGCAGAACGAATACCTGTTGCATTAAACAAGAAGCCTTGTGTATTTAAATACATTGTAATGATTTCTTGTTTAGTATATTGGCGTTCTAGTCTAACAGCTATTACCCACTCTTTAATTTTTTGAGTAAGTTTTGTTACCAGTGATGCATTTTCTCTTTTATGAAATAGATTTTTTGCTAACTGTTGCGTAATAGTACTTGCTCCTCCATTTCTACCAAGTTTAGCAATAGCTCTAGCTAAACCTCTAAAATCTATACCTGAATGACTATAAAAACGTTCATCTTCCGTTGCTACTAAAGCTTTAACCAAATTGTCTGGCAAATCTTTGAATTGAATAGGGGTTCTATTAGCTTTTAAATAATATTTCCCTAAAGTTTTTCCATCAGAAGAAATGATTTCAGTTGCTAAATCATTTTTAGGGTTTTCTAGCTCTTCAAACGTAGGAAGCTTTCCAAATGCTCCCCATGAAGCTAGAAGAAAAACAAAGCATAATGCAAACAAACCTCCTAAAACGATTCCCCAAAACCATTTTATATATTTTGTAAAGTTCATAGTTTCCTTTTTTGTCATTTTTTAATGTATTTTCTCAATTCTAAATCCAACATTTACGATGCCTTCTAATTCATTGATTCCTTCAACTTCTCCACCTTTTCTCATAGCTTGAAAGATGTCTAAAGTGTAGGTTCCTTGAATCGGAAATAGAATTTGTTCTTTGTAAAATAATTTATTCTCTTTTAATTCTGAAAAGCCTTTTCCTAAAAACTGACCGTTCTTGTCAGCCATATCATATTCTAAGGTGTCTATAATCTGATACCCATCAGGAAAACTCATTTTTGTTATTAAAAATAAGTTGCTGTATTGGTAATCATTATTATTTCTAATACTAATAAACAGATTTCTTTTTGCTAAAGTATCTGTTACTTCAAATTTGTAGGATATAGGTGTGTTTATTTCCCATCTCCCATCATTTATTGAAGTGTACTCATCATAAACTCTTTTGGAATCACAAGAAACCAGAATTAATAAAAGTGCTGTAAGCCTTAAAACTATGTTATTGCTGATTTTTTTTAGCATTATTATTGTTTCCAGAATTTCGA
Source organism: Tenacibaculum skagerrakense (assembly GCF_004345825.1). Taxonomy (GTDB): domain Bacteria; phylum Bacteroidota; class Bacteroidia; order Flavobacteriales; family Flavobacteriaceae; genus Polaribacter; species Polaribacter skagerrakensis. Next base: position 55,337 of record NZ_SLXM01000007.1, on the reverse strand, counting down.
CGTTTATTTCTTCTCTGATTGTTATTTGTTTTTTTGTTTGAAGGAGAATTATTTTGGTTTTGTCGGTTATTATTTTTCTTGTCTTGATTTTGGTTTTGACCTGATTGTTTATTCACCTTCTTTACTGTACTATTCTTTGGTGTACTTTTTTGTTCTCCTTTTTTTGATTTATTAGAAGGTGGTGTATCTGTTCTTTTTTGGTTAGAACTTTTGTTGCGGTTTTTATTTCTATTTCTCTTTGGCTTTTTAGGAGTATCAAAACGAGTTAAACTATCTTGACCGACAACGTTCTCAAAATCAATTTTAGTTTCTTCTGTAATTTCAGCTTCGTAATCCTCTAGGGGAGAACCTAGCTCATCGCTTTCATTTAACTCTATAATTTCTTGTACCTGATCCAATGATAACTTATACCATTTGAACTTTTCTTCTTTATAGGTATACCAGATTAGCTTTTTGAAAATATCCATTTTTACAAAAATCGCCTCTCCTTTTTCTGTTTTTAGCACAACATCTTGCTTAGGAAATGCACTTAAAGCATCTAGGTAAGAATCTAACTCGAAATTTAAACAACATTTTAATTTACCACACTGACCCGCAAGTTTTAATGGATTTAAAGATAACTGCTGATAACGAGCCGCAGCTGTGTTTACTTTTCTAAAATCGGTCAACCAAGTTGAACAACACAACTCTCTACCACAAGAACCTATTCCTCCTAAACGTGCAGCTTCTTGTCGCATTCCTACTTGTTTCATTTCAACACGAATAGAAAAAGCACTTGCTAAATCTCTAATTAATTGTCTAAAATCAACGCGATCATCTGCTGTATAATAGAACGTAGCTTTATTTCCATCACCTTGAAACTCTACATCAGAAAGTTTCATTTTTAAACCAAGGCGGCTAATAATTTCTCGTCCTTTTCTTTGTGTTTCGAGTTCTCTATCTCTTGCTTCGTTCCAGACATCAATGTCTTTTTGCGTTGCTTTTCGATAGATTTTTTTTACATCAGGGCTATCAAGTGCAACTTTTCTTTTTTTCATTTGCACTTTAACAAGTTCTCCAGCTAGAGAAACCACACCAATATCATGTCCTGGATTTCCTTCAACAGCAACAACATCACCCATTACTATAGTGTGTGTTTTATCCGTGCTTTTGAAAAAATGTTTTCTTCCGTTTTTAAAACGAACTTCATATATATTAAACGGAGCTTCACCGGTAGGTAAAGTCATATTCGATAACCAATCAAAAACAGCTAATTTATTTCCACTTCCACATGAACCCGTTCCACAATTTCCATTGCTCTTACATCCATTAGGAACGCCGCTTTTGTTAGTTGAGCAACTGCTACAACCCATAATTTATATATTGTTTTAATAACTTCTTAAATCTGATTGTGTTTCAGCATCAAGACGCTAATTGTAATTGTTTGATTTATAATTAGATAAAAAAAAGCATTTTCTTTTCTATCAATTCGTAAATATACTCATTCCTATGGAATGTAAAAACCCCTTTACTCACTGAAATGCTTAGTTACCTAAAAATGATTTACAAATTGAAACTACATCCTCTAAATGCGAAGGTAATTCGTCTTTATCCCATGGATGTTTTGCTCCAAAAACATGATCTGCTTCATCAATAACATGAAGCTCACTATGTAAACCCCAAGAATGTAAGTTTTCAGCTTCGTTAATCAGAATTGAAGTATCTGCATTTCCATGAATAATACAAAATGGTATTTCTAACTTTTTTACCGCGCGTTCAATACTAAAACGTTCTTCGTTTGCTTTAAAATCTTGATAAAACTGATAATAATGTGGCATTTGTTGTTTCGTTCTTCCATTTAAAACATATTTCACACCATCTCTTCTCCATTGTTCTAAATCTCCAATTGTTGAAGACCTTTTTCCAAAATTTGAAACACCGCCCAACGTAATAACTTGTTTTATTCTCGCATCTTCCGCTGCTTTTATACATACAATTCCGCCTCCTCTACTATGTCCGATTAACGAAATAGAGTCTGAGTTTATTTCATTTTTAAATTGATTATTTGAACAGCACCAATCAATAACAGTTTTTAAATCGTCTAACTCTTTTGTGTAGTTGTTATTCCCAAAAGCCTCTAAATCTGGAAAATCAATAGGTTGCTCAACAGTTCCTCCATTGTGTGAAAAATTAAACTTGATAAAAAAAGCATCTTCCGCTAACGCTTCTGCCATTAAATTCCAAGCACCCCAATCTTTAAACCCTTTGTAGCCATGACAGAAGATTAGGGTTGGTTTTGGCTGCTCATTCCTACTAAAAAAAGCATCTAAAACAATTGGTTTACCATGTTTACCTTCGATAATAATATTCTTGATTTTTTCCATAGGTATAAAAATAAAAAAGCTCATCAGTAACTGATGAGCTTTTTAAAAAATATATTGAATCTTATTAGATAATTCCTTGTGCTAACATTGCATCTGCAACTTTCACAAATCCAGCTATGTTTGCTCCTTTTACGTAGTCTACATATCCTGATTCATCAGTTCCATATTGCACACATGCTTCATGAATATTCTTCATAATTCCTTTTAATCTTTCGTCAACCTCCTCACGAGTCCAGCTTAAACGTAATGAGTTTTGGCTCATTTCTAATCCAGAAGTTGCCACACCTCCAGCATTTGAAGCTTTTCCTGGCGCAAATAAGATTTTGTGTTCGTGGAATGCTGCAATTGCCTCAGGAGTTGATGGCATATTTGCTCCTTCACTTACACAGATACATCCATTTTTAATTAACGTTTCTGCCTCTTCTCCATTTAACTCGTTTTGAGTAGCACATGGTAAAGCGATATCACTTTTTACAGACCAAGGGCGCTCACCTTTAAAGAACTTAGCAGATGGATATTTTTCTACATATTCATTGATACGTCCACGCTTAACATTCTTTAGCTCCATTATAAAAGCTAACTTATCAGCGTCAATTCCTGCTTCATCATAAATATAACCTGAAGAATCAGAAAGCGTAACTACTTTAGCTCCTAACTCAGTAGCTTTTTCACAAGCATATTGAGCCACATTTCCTGAACCAGAAATCGTTACAGTTTTACCTTTAAAAGAATCTCCTTTAGTAGCTAACATGTTTTCAGCAAAATAAACTGCTCCATAACCTGTTGCTTCAGGACGAATTAGCGATCCTCCCCAAGATTGTCCTTTTCCAGTTAAAACTCCAGTAAACTCATTTCTAAGTTTTTTATACATTCCGAACATGTATCCAATCTCACGTCCTCCAACACCTATATCTCCAGCTGGCACATCTGTATTTGGACCAATATGTCTAAATAATTCACTCATGAATGCATGACAAAAACGCATGATTTCGTTATCTGATTTTCCTTTTGGATCAAAATCAGAACCTCCTTTTCCACCACCCATTGGTAATGTAGTAAGAGAGTTTTTAAATACTTGTTCAAATGCTAAGAATTTTAAAATACTTGCATTTACCGTTGGATGAAAACGTAAACCTCCTTTATAAGGACCGATAGCTGAATTCATTTGAATTCTATAACCTCTGTTTACTTGAATTTCTCCTTTATCATCAACCCATGAAACTCTGAATGAAATTAAACGCTCAGGCTCAACCATTCTTAATAAAATGTTTTTCCCATTATAAATATCATGCTCTGCAATATAAGGGATAACTGTCTCAGCTACTTCTTGAACTGCTTGTAAAAATTCTGGTTCGTGGCCATTACGCTTTTCAACCAGTTCCATAAAAGCCTTTATTTTAGATTCCATAATTTAGTTATTCGAAAAATGTTTTTTTAATAAAAATAAAGCACAAATATAGTTAAATAACTAATCTGACGATTTAAAAAAGTTCTTTTTTTGTTGAAACGAAAACGTTATAGTAAACTCAAGAAAGAAAAAGGCTAATTCAGTAAAAAAACGTAAATTTGCCACTCATTTTTTTGAAGGATTATGTTAGATAAAGTAAAAGAACTTATTGGAGACGTACAAACATTTCAGGCAACTACCAAAGAAGAGGTTGAAGCTTTCAGAATAAAATACTTAGGAAGCAAAGGTTTGCTTAAAGGTTTATTTGCTGAATTTAGAAATGTAGATGATGAGTTGAAAAAAGATTTTGGACAAGCCCTAAACAATTTAAGAAATGCTGCAGAAGGTAAAGTAGCTGAGTTAAAAGAAGCTCTTGAAAATACTGTAGAAGAAAAAGGTGTTTATGGTGATTTAACTAGACCTTCTGAGCCTATCGAATTGGGTTCTCGTCATCCAATATCTATTGTTAAAAATAGAATTATTGAAGTTTTTAATAGAATTGGGTTTACAGTTTCTGAAGGACCAGAAATTGAAGATGACTGGCACAACTTTACAGCTTTAAACTTGCCTGAATATCATCCAGCAAGAGATATGCAAGATACTTTCTTTATTGAAAAAAATCCAGACACTTTATTAAGAACGCACACTTCTTCTGTACAAGTTCGCTATATGGAGAATAATGAACCTCCTATTAGAACTATTTCTCCAGGTAGAGTTTTTAGAAATGAAGATATTTCTGCTCGTGCGCATTGTATTTTTCACCAAGTTGAAGGTTTGTATATTGATACTGATGTTTCTTTTGCTGATTTAAAACAAGTGCTATTATACTTTACAAAAGAAATGTTTGGTAAATCTAAGATTCGTTTGCGTCCGTCTTACTTCCCATTTACAGAGCCAAGTGCTGAAGTAGATATTTATTGGGGACTAGAAACGGAAACTGATTACAGAATTACCAAGGGAACTGGTTGGTTAGAAATTATGGGATGTGGAATGGTTGACCCTAATGTTTTAAAGAACTGTAATATAGATCCAACGAAATATTCCGGTTATGCTTTTGGAATGGGTATAGAGCGTATTGCCATGTTGTTATATCAAATTCCTGATATTAGAATGTTTTATGAAAATGATGTTCGTTTCTTAGAGCAATTTAAATCTGTGATTTAATTTCATGAGAAAAGATATTGAAATTTCTGAAGTGACTGACCTAGAAATGGCTGTTGTTTTGGAACCAAATGAAACGCATGATTCTGATGATTGGTATGTGTATTTAATCAATAAAAAGAATGTTGATTTAGATATGGTAATTATTGTTTCTCAAGGATTTTCTGAAACAAAAACCACTACTGTATTTAGAAAGAAAATTGATAAACTTCCTACAAACTCTTTTGTTAAAGTGGAAATGATTCATCCTGATGTTTTTTCATTAGATAATCGATTTCAAGTTTCTTTTTTTGAAGGAAATCAAATCTTTGAAAAAACCTTCCAATTTGATAAAAACACTATTAAAGAAGGAAATTTACGTATGATTTCACTTTTAAATAAAAGAGGTATTGTAGTAAAATAACTTGAATAGAATTTATTATAGAATAATTACTTGAAAGTACTCAGTTATATCTACATACTATTTATCCTTTTAACACTAACTAAGTTTATATAAAAAGAAAAATCCCTTTACATTTGGGGCTTGTAAAAGGACTTTGAATAGTTAACCAAATAAATATAAAAACTTTTAATTCAAATAATGAATAATTGTATTTTAAGGGGATAAATACTTTATAATATTCTTATTTACACTTCAAAGATAGTACTGGTTTTCTTTTAAACTTGTTGCAAATCGATGTTCGAATTGCTTACTGTAGATTAACTGTTTAATTTACTCGATTAGTTAAGTTGTTTGTTTTTTTCTCTCTCTTTGAATTACACAATTCTTATAAAAACAAAAAACTCTCTTACAGTAGGGGCTAGTAAGAGAGCTGACATGATTTAATCAATCACAAAACTTTAATTCAAACTCAAAATGAAAAATAAAACTTAATAGGGATTACTTTATTTTCTATTTACACTTCAAAGATATATCTATTTAACTTTCTGTTAATCAAGTATTCGACGTTTCCTTTTTTTACTATAGATAAACAGTTACTATTTATAGATTAATAAAATTTAGCTTTTTAAATTAGGATTTAAACCCGATTTATGAAGTTTGTAAAAAAGAAAAACCTCTTACATTTGGGGCTTGTAAGAGGCGGGCTTTTTAACTCAAAAAAATGAAAAAGTATATTTTTTTTTAGGGATTTTACTTTTTAAATTTTCTTTACTACTATTAACACTTCAAAAGTACTTAGCATTACCAAATTATTTTACCAAAATTCGATGTGCTAATTCTTACTGTAGATAAGTTGTTGTTATCTGTAGACTAATGAAATTTACTTTTGTTTGAAGAAGACATAGCAAGAGTTAAGATAACTTATAAAAAAAGAAATCTCTTACATTTGGGGCTTGTAAGAGATTATTTTTTTAACTCAAAAAAATGAAAAAGTATTTTGTTTTGGGGATTATTACTTTTTAAATTTTCTTTACTACTATTAACACTCCAAAAGTACAACCAAAAAGAAGCTGACAGCATAACTTTTAGTTTTATTACCTCCATCTTTAGGTGAATGGATGCTATTTCTCGTTGAATGGAAAAATCAATTAAATAGATTCGTAAGTCTCTACAGTTATGTCAGCAAGAACATCTCCTGTGTGTTTAGTAGATAACGGTTCAAAAAGCAACACATGAACTTCTTCTCTTGCAATTGGTTTATGTAAAACTCCTTTTGGAACTATATAAAATTCACCTTCATTTATGATAACAGAATCATCTTCTAAATCTATTTGTAGTTGTCCTTTTATAACCATAAACAATTCATCTTCATCATCGTGTTTATGAAATACAAATTCACCTTGTATTTTAGCTAATAAAACTTGTTGACCATTTAATTCTGCAACTTTTTTAGGAGACCATTGGTCTGTAAATAAATTGAACTTTTCCTTGATGTTAATTACTGATGACATATACTAATTACTTTTTAGGTTTTTTACATTTTCTGTATCGATTCTTGATACTTCTTTCAATTCATTTTTTTCAAAAAGCGCTGGTAATTCTGATAAAGGCGTTCCTACTTCTGCTTTATAATTGATATAATCTTGGAATAAAACACCGTCTATATTTCTTCGATTATAACTACTTCTAAAACGAACTCCTCCACCATTTACTTTGTAATTGTAAGCCAAATAATCCATAGTATTAGTATCCTTGTTAATCCAATAGTAATATTGATCTTCAAAATCTTTACCTCCGCCTTCTTGTTTGAAAGTAACTTGAATTACATCATAGTTCTTACCTTTTATTTGAATTTCTCCTTTGTACGTTTTGTTTACAGCTGCATCACTTAACTTATGTGGAAGTGTAGCAAAATAAATAACCGAATTTAGAGATTCACCAAAGCGAGAAGCATCTTCGTTACTCAATTCAACCTTATTACCATTAACAGTTCTATTGAAACTTCCGTTTTCTAATACATCAATAACCGCTTCTTTTTTATCATTCTCTTTAATTACAGAATACGTATACGAATCATTATTATTTGTAAAACTGTATTGTTTATTTCTAAATGTAAACGAATAAGAGGCCTCTTCGAATAAATCTCCTCCATGAGCTTTAATTGACGAGTTTATAATAGCTTCTGCTTTATTTTTTGGAGTTACTATTAGTTCCTCTTTTACTTCTTTAGTTGTTTCTTTTTTTTCTGATTTACATGAAAGAAATAAGAATATACATAACGTTGCAAACGTAGATTTCAAAATGGTCTTCATTGTAGCTTGATTTGTTTATGTAAATATGTCCTATTTTTTTTAACATCTTACAAGTCTTAACAAATATTTAGTGAATTTAACGTATAAAAAAACCGCTTAAAGAATCTTTAAACGGTTTTATTTATAATAAGGTTTTGAATTTATCGTAACGTAACTTTTCCTTCTCCTGCCTTGATATCATCAATATATACATCAACAATATAATTACCGGATTGCATAAAATTTCTATCAACAGATATAAGAGAAACTATTCCAATTTTCTGGTTCTCGTAATTTACTTTGATAAAATCGTTATACGGTTTTGAACCATTATCTTCTCCTCTATTCTTTTCAGATAAAATAACGTTGTTGTCTTTATCTTTAATTTGAATAAGGATATCTCTTACACCAACCTCTGCTAATTTGTTTTCTAATAAATCAAATTTAATTTTAAACGCATCAGTTCTGTTAGATCTAGAAGTACCAGTATACTTACCATTGCTTCTTTCTTTGTAAGAAAACACAGAAACTTTACCAATTTTTACATTAGCAGCGGTACCTATTTTCTCTTTTAATGCTTTTTCTTGGTTTTCCAGCTCTTCATTCATCTTAGCTAAGGACTCTTGTGATTTTTTATGAGCTCTTAATTTAAGTTTTGCCGAATTATTTTCTTGCTGTAATAGTTCGTTTTTTTGCTGAAGGTTATCAGCTTGCAGTAGTAATGCTCTGTTTTCACGTTCTAACTTAGCTGCCTTTACGCTATACTTAACTAACAAATCGTAATTCCCTTTTTTAACATCCTTGATAGAATCTTTAAGGGCGATAATTTTATTGATACTGGTAATTATTCTTCTTGATAAACCTTTCTTTTTTGTCGACATCTTTTTGTAGTCGGCAACGATTTGATCAAGTTCTTTTTGTAAAATGAGTTTTTCTTTTCTAAACTCCTCATCAAGTTTAGTTTGACTCTCATGAGTTTTAAAAGAATATACTACTAATGATATTAAAAGTACAATAGGTGAATACTTCAAAAATTTGTTCACCGTGGCTTTACTAATCTTTGTCATCGTAAGGGGGAAATTGAAGTTATTGTGTTAAAATTATGAAAAATCTTTTGCTTTTAGCATTTTATATTCCCTTTTTTCGATGAAAGGTTTTATAAACTCCTTGAATGGAGTGTTTTAATTAAAAAAATAAAACACTGTAAAAGAATCCTTTAATTATATTACTTTCGTTGAAAAAACAAAAAATGTTTTTAAGTCTTCAAGAAGTTTTTAAAAATACTACAGCTTTAGAAATTGTCCAATTGATTTTATTAATTGGAGGAGGAAGTTTTCTTTTATTATATTCAAAATTAATTCCCTTCCGTTATTTAGGACACGCAGTAAATATATTACGCGGTAAATATGACAAAGACACCTCTCCTGGAGATTTATCACATTATGAAGCATTATCTTCTGCTATTGCTGCAACCGTTGGAATGGGGAATATAAGCGGTGTTGCAATTGCTATTGCTACTGGTGGACCAGGAGCAATTTTTTGGATGTGGGTAAGTGCATTTGTAGGAATGGCTACTAAGTTTTTTACCTGTAGTTTATCCATAATGTATCGTGGAAAAGATGAAGCGGGAAATGTAAAAGGTGGGCCAATGTATGTAATTACTGAAGGTTTAGGAAAACGTTGGAAACCTTTAGCTGTATTCTTCTCTTTGGCTGGATTGATTGGAACACTTCCAGCTTTTCAGGCTAATCAATTAACACAAACGTTAGTTGATGTTTTTGAAGTAAATTCATCGAATGAGAAAACTGCTAAGTTTTTGTTAGGAATCACAATAGCAATTATAACTTCTTTAGTAATTTTTGGAGGAATTAAACGAATTGGAAAAGTTGCTGGGAAATTGGTACCTGTAATGGTTGTTATCTATCTGATTACAGTCTTAACTATTTTAATTTTAAGATTTGACACTATTCCTGAAATATTCTCACTAATTTTTACTGATGCCTTTTCTGGAAATGCTGTAATGGGTGGTGCTTTAGGAGCTTTAATTGTTACTGGAGTAAAAAGAGCCGCTTTTTCTAACGAAGCTGGTATTGGAACCGCTCCGATAATGCACGGAACTGCTAAAACCAATGAACCAATTAGAGAAGGATTAGTTGCCATGCTAGGCCCAGCGATTGACACGCTGTTAGTTTGTACGCTTACAGCTTTGGCAATTTTAGCTGCTGGAATTTGGAAAAACTTTGATGGAAATGGAATCTCGTTAACACTTTCCTCTTTTGATGCAGTTTTACCTTATGGTTTGGGTAGTGTTATTTTAACTATTTGTGTGCTAATTTTTGCTTTTTCTACTCTTTTTACCTATTCTTTCTATGGGTATTCTTGTTTGAGTTTTTTAACGAATACTAAAACCGGTAAGTATTACAACTACATCTATATTATAACAATTGTTATTGCTTCAATTACTAAGCTCGATTTTGTTATTAATTTGATAGATAGTGGTTATGCCTTAATGGCTATTCCTACAGTAATTTCTACTTTAATTTTAGCTCCAAAAGTAAAGAAGGCCGCAAACGAATATTTTAAGAAGTTAGCAGTAGGCAGTAGGCAGTAGGCAGTAGGCAGTAGACAGTAGGCAAAAATACTTTTATCAACTGATAACTGATAACTGATAACTGATAACTGATAACAAAATTACCTCTTCAAATAGTAGCGTATACTTTTCCAAAGTAAAAAGCAACTTACTATTAAAAGTAAGATTCCCCACATCCAATAGGTTCCAAAGGTATTTATAGCTATGTTTTGCGTATCTGAGGTCATAACTTGACCATTTCTTTCAAATTGTTTTGTAAATAAATAGTTTAACTGAAGGTACGTACTTAACACACATTGCAATCCTAAAAAAAGAACTGTTATAGTTTCAATCTTTTTATTTTTTAAAAACATAATTATTAGAAAGGCTACAGCAAAACCTCCAAGAACAATAATTCCCCAATACGAACGAATCCAGATTAATAGCGATAAAACCATAACAACCGTTAAGATTCTGAACAATATTGCAGCGTGTTTTTGCGAACGTGCAGCAATAATCAACAAACTTCCAGAAATAGCTGGTCCTAATAAACCTCCAGCTGCCGTTAACGCTCTTGCTGTCTGAATCGAAAAAAACTTGTTTGTAACCGTTGAATAAGCAACTCCTCCTCCGTTAGCATAAATTTCTAAATAATGAAACTTGCCTCCAACAAGTAAAGCTGTTAAACCATGTCCCATTTCATGAAACCAAGTTCCTAACAATCTAAATGGATATTGTATTTTTACAAAGTAGGGAAGCTGCAACAATAAAAAAATTGCCACAGAAACTAATAACACGGTATAATCTGTCTTTTTAGAAATCACTTTTTCCATAAAAATGGCAATTATGAAAAGAATTTATCCTTTCTTTTTTTCATTTCTTCTCCTAACAATTTGTCAAACCCTTCTTTTTGTTCTAGTTGTTTGATAATTTTGGAGAAAGTCTCTTCATCAACATCTTGACTCAGCTTAAAAACACCTTCCATTTTTTCAACTTTTATTTCAAAACCTGCTATATGAGGCATTAATCGTTGTTTATAATTTTCAGGCAAATTATCATAAATTGTTGGAGAATCTGAATTCCCATCTTCATGCTCTAGAGTAAACGCTCTCATTAAATCAATAAGTTTATCTCCTTCAAAAAAAGAAATACTTCCATTTACATGAACTGTCATATAATTCCAAGTAGAACCCTTGCTTTTATTTGTTCCCCAAGAAGCACTAACATAACCGTTTGGCCCGTTGAAAACAACCAAAACAGTATTACTTTTCATTAATGCCAGATAATGATCGGTTTGTTTCATCATATGTCCGACCAAAAACATTTCATTTTTTCTGTTTTCAACTACTAAAGGAATGTGAGTTCCGACAAAGTTTCCGTTCTCGTCTAAACCTGTTATAAAAGCTAAAGGATATTGCTCGATAAACTGACTAAGTTCTTCTTCTCTTTCTATTTTATATGTTGGGATGCTGTACATCAATTAAGTTTTTAGACGATAAAATTATAAAGTTTTGACACTAATTCATCCAATATAGTATTCTCTTCAATTAAATCTTTGTAAGTGAAATCTCCTTCCATTAAATAATTAGCTAATTTAATCTTGTAAATATTATTTAAAGTTCCAGAACTAGATTTGATTTTTTTTATTTCCTTTTTAGGGACTTTATTAGCTGAAAACACCTGCTCATAAAATTCTCCTAAATTTTTAATACAATAATCTTTTTCATTAAATCTGAAGCTCTTTGACTTCTCTTGATATTTTTCTGATAACAAAAGTTGGCTCATAAAGCCTTGAATTATACTTTTAGGTAAAAGATTTTCAATTTCAACAACCTTAGTATTCTCGTAATGAAAATTATTATTATCTTTTGATAGACTCTCGAAGTTTCTTCTTCTCAAGTCTTTTTTTGATCCTTCTAACGCATTATCATTATCTGCTAATAAGAATATCTTGTTAGATAACGCAAATGAGTTTATTTTTTCTCTTATTTCGTCATCATTAAATTCTTCATTCTCATTAAACAAATAATGCTCAATTAAATTACCACCATATTCAAAAAAAGCATAATCAATATCTTCTTTTAAAAATTGTTTTTTATTGTATTCGCAATATAACTTCAAAAATTTAGACAAATATTTTCTATCCGTTGGTCCTTCAACCCAAATTGAACAATTAGCTAATAAAACAGAAGATGTATTTACCCCTAACTCATCTAGAGTCTCTTTACTTGGTTTAATATTGGTTTTTATTAGATGCTTTCCTTCTTCTAATTTTTGAAACTGAAAAAAAGAAACTTTATCATTTTTTAAGGTTAAATCTAAAAAATGATTGGAGTGTGTTGTAAAGAAATACTTTAAATTTTTAGCTTGTAAAAATTCATTATTCAATAATGTCTCTATAAATATTCTTTGAAAGCCAGGATGTAAGTTAATTTCTGGTTCTTCAATAAAAAATATTTCATTTCTTTTTGCAGTAAAAATTGGAAACAATAAGAGAATCAACGTTTGTATTCCATCACCTATTTCATGTATACCCTTGTATCCTTGTTTTTCAAAGTTTATATGAATTATTCTTTCTTTTTTGTGTGGTGATAGAATTATTTTTTCTCCTTCAAAAAAATTAACACTTAAAAACTCCTCAAAATCTCTTATATCCTTTGTCTTTTCAGATCCAATTACTGCGTCAATTTTAGTCCAAAGTTCTAAACCTGTATGTATATCATTTTTTTCTGTAAAATTTCCTACTGCTCCAAAATACCTTTTTTCAACTACCTCACTAAAAACATAATCTGATAGCCCTATATCGTTCAATAAACTTCTTATAATAGGAGTATAATTTTTCTTATATATTTTATTTTGTTCAGAAAAAACTAGTTCTCTGTAATATAATTCAACTCTTTCAATATAATCCTTAACTAAAAATTCTAAATCAATATTTCTCGTCTTCGAAAGACTTTCTTTTAAAAATTTCATCTTTTTAGCAAATTCTTTTTTTTCAGTCTCAGAAAAACTTCTATTTGATATGAAGTCTGTAGAAATTAAACTATCATTTTCTTGTAAGTATTTAAAAAATCCAAACAATATATTTTTATTATCTTGACTTAAAGCATTAGTCTGTTTATTTTTAATTTCTTTTGACAATTCTAAATAAGAAAATTCATTAGAAAGAAAAGTATGATGAGATTTTAATAAACCTCTCATAAATCTGCTTTTCCCTGAATTATTTGCTCCAATGAAAAAATTGACTTGACCTATCTCTAATTGACAAGATATTTTCTCTCCTTCTGTTGTCAACTCCTTCTTGAGAAACTCTTCATTTTCTTCATTAATATAGAAGGTAGGGTTTTGTAATTCTGATGGAAAACTAATACTATCTTTCTCTTGGAACATTAAAATCATAGACGTTTTATTTAATAGGATGATCTAAAATATTACTAATTTTTTAGATAATAAGACTAAACTTCTTAATCCTTTTTCCATACAACATTTATAGTTAAATTTGCGCATCTAAAATTATAGAAAATGTACAGATCGCATTCTTGCGGTGAGTTAAGAGCATCGCATATTAATACAGAAGTTACCCTAGCAGGATGGGTTCAAAAATCAAGAGATAAAGGTTTCATGATTTGGGTTGATTTACGAGATCGTTACGGAATTACTCAGTTGATTTTTGATGAAGAGAGAACTTCTAAAGACTTAATGGAAAAAGCAAAAACATTAGGTAGAGAGTTTGTGATTCAAGTAAAAGGAACTGTTATTGAAAGAGCTTCTAAAAATCCAAATATTGCAACTGGAGATATAGAAGTTTTAGTTTCTGAATTAACTATTTTAAATGAAGCAAAATTACCACCATTTACCATTGAAGATGAAACGGATGGTGGAGAAGATATTCGAATGAAATATCGCTATTTAGATATTCGTCGTAATCCGGTAAAAAACAGCTTAATTTTCCGTCATAAAGTTTCAATGGAAGTTCGTAAATATCTTTCAGACAAAGGATTTATTGATGTTGAAACTCCATATTTAATCAAATCTACTCCAGAAGGAGCGCGTGATTTCTTGGTTCCTTCAAGAATGAATGCTGGTCAGTTTTACGCATTACCGCAATCGCCACAAACTTTCAAGCAATTATTAATGGTTGGAGGAATGGATAAATACTTCCAGATTGTAAAGTGTTTCAGAGATGAAGATTTACGTGCCGATCGTCAACCAGAGTTTACACAAATAGACTGTGAAATGGCGTTTGTTGAGCAAGAAGATATTTTAGAGATTTTCGAAGGAATGACTCGTCATTTATTGAAGGAGATTAATGGTGTAGATGTAGATAAATTCCCAAGAATGCAATACGATGATGCGATGCGTTTGTATGGTAACGACAAGCCAGATATTCGTTTTGGAATGCAGTTTGGAGAGTTAAACGAAGTAGCACAACATAAAGATTTCAAAGTATTTAACGATGCTGAGTTAGTAGTTGGAATTGCTGTTCCAGGTGCTGCTTCTTATACAAGAAAAGAGATAGATGCCTTGATTGATTGGGTAAAACGTCCTCAAGTGGGTGCTTTAGGAATGGTATATGTAAAGTGTAACGAAGATGGAAGTTATAAATCATCTGTAGATAAGTTTTACGACCAAGAAGATTTAGCAAAATGGGCTGAAACTACAGGTGCAAAAGCAGGGGATTTAATCTGTATTCTATCTGGTAATACCTCAAAAGTACGTGCGCAATTATCTGCGTTACGTATGGAATTGGCAGAACGTTTAGGCTTGCGTAAACCAAACGAATTTGCTCCGTTGTGGGTTGTAGATTTCCCATTATTAGAATTAGATGAAGAAACTGGACATTATCATGCAATGCACCATCCATTTACCTCACCAAAACCTGGTCAGTTAGAATTACTAGATACCAATCCAGGAGCTATTAAAGCCAATGCATACGATTTGGTATTAAACGGAAATGAAATCGGAGGTGGTTCTATAAGAATTCATGATAAAGAAACTCAAGCAATTATGTTTAAACACTTAGGATTTACACCTGAAGAAGCAAAAGCTCAGTTTGGTTTCTTAATGGATGCCTTTGAATATGGTGCTCCGCCTCATGGTGGATTAGCTTTTGGTTTAGATAGATTGGTTGCCATTTTAGGTGGTCAAGAAACAATTCGTGATTTTATTGCCTTCCCTAAAAATAATTCTGGTAGAGATGTAATGATTGATGCTCCTGCCACAATTGATGAGGAACAATTAACGGAATTAAGTATCAAGCTGCATATTCAAAAAGAAGCTTAAAAATACAATCCCGCTTAGAGCGGGATTTTTTATTATTTTTATCTTAACTGAACTTCATATTATGAATAAAATAATTCTTCTACTCGTTGCTTCTTTATTTCTTAGTTTCTCGTATGCTCAAGAATTAACAGGCAAACAATTACTAGCTAACGCAATTCAATATCATGATCCAAATGGAAATTGGGAAACTTTTAAAGGAACTTTAAAGGTAACCATGACCATTCCTGAGAAACCAAACAGAAATAGTGAAATTAAGATTGATTTGCCAAACGAGTATTTTTACGTAAAGGCTACACGAGGGGAAAACACTACAGAATACACAGTTGATAGAGGTGTCTGTAAAATTACTTTTAACGGTGTTGAAAATCCATCAGAAGCTATTTTAAAAGAACATAAACTAAGTTGTGACAGAGCTAATTTGTTTAAAAATTATTACACGTATTTGTACGGTCTTCCAATGAAGTTAAAAGACAACGGAACAAATATTCATGAGAAAGTAGAAAAGAGAACGTTTAAAGGAAAGGAATATTTAGTGTTGAAAGTAACCTATGATGAAAGCGTTGGTAAAGATACTTGGTATTTTTACTTTAACCCAAAAACGTATGCTATGGAAGTGTATCAGTTTTTTAAAGAAGCAAAAGATAGTGGTGAATATATTTTACTATCTGATGAAACAACCATCAATGGGATTAAGATGCCAAAAGTAAGAGCTTGGTATTACAACAAAAATGATGGGTATTTAGGAACAGATACACTTGTAAAATAAACTAGCAATGCTACTTTCCAAAAATACATTAAAGCGAATTTTAATATGGCGTTACAAAAATGTTTCGGAACGCCAGTTCATTTATATTTTAAGTCTTTTAGTAGGTTTTTTAGCAGGTTTAGGTACACTTGTTCTTAAAAACTTAACGTATTTTTTTCATTGGGTTTTGGAAGGTAATTTAATCGAAGATTATCATTATTCATTGTATTTTTTATTTCCAATAATTGGTTTACTAATAGTAAATGGGATTAAAAAATATGTGCTTAAAAGAGAAATAGGGCACGGAATTTCTACTACGCTAGAAGCGATTTCTAAAAAAAATGGAATTATAAAACAGTATAAAATTTATGCTTCCATAATTACGGCTCCAATAACAGTAGGTTTTGGAGGTTCTGTGGGATTGCAAGGTCCGGCAGTAAGTACAGGAGCCGCACTTGGTTCTGGTATTGCGCAACTTTTTCATATGAATACCAAAACTAGGATGTTGTTAATTGGTTGTGCAGCTGCAGGTGCAATGGCGTCAATGTTCCAAGCTCCAATTGCAGCTATTATTTTTGCTATTGAAGTTTTTAGTTTAGACATGGCGTTTGTTTCCTTAATTCCGTTACTATTAGCCTCAGTTTCTGCAATTATTACATCGTACTTTTTTCTTGGTCACGATGTACTTTTTTCAGTAAAAATTAAAGAAGTATTTGAAATAAGAGATCTTGCTTTTTACATAGTACTGGCCATTGTAACTGGATTTGCCTCAGTATATTTTTCAAAAATTTACTTTATTATCATCAATTTTTTTAATCGTTTTAAAAAAACATCTCATAAACTCTTTTGGAGTTTAATTACTATTGGTTTGTTGCTTTTATTAATTCCGCCTTTATATGGTGAAGGATATTCGATTATTAATAATTTACTGCTTAACAATGCTCCTGAAGCTTTAAAAGATCTTCCTTATGAATTTGATAAAACGAATGTATGGACCATCATTATTTTTTTATTACTCATTGGTGTTTTTAAAGTTGTAGCAATGACAACAACTTTTGCTGCTGGAGGTGTTGGTGGTATTTTTATTCCAACATTAGTAATGGGAAGTATACTAGGAAATGTAATTGCAAAAACTATTAATGCCTTAGGTTTTTCTGTTTCCGAAACTAACTTCACCTTAATAGGTATGAGCGGACTAATGGCTGGTGTTTTACATGCTCCTTTAACAGCTATATTCTTAATCGCTGAAATTACCGGAGGCTATGAACTATTTGTTCCTCTAATGCTTGTTGCGGCAGTGTCTTATTCAATTACTACCTATTTTGTTTCAAACTCTATTTACACCGTAGAGCTGGCGGAAAAAGGAGAGCTAATCACACACGACAAAGACAAAAACGTAATGATGATGATGGATATCAAAAAAATTATTGAAAAAAACTTCGTTCGTATTTCATTAGACATGAGTTTGCGTCAGATGCTTGTTTCTGCAGTAACAAAATCTAAAAGAAATATCTTTCCTGTTTTAAATGAAAAAAAGGAGTTTTTAGGTATTGTTTTACTAGATGATATCCGTCCGATAATGTTTGATCAAAAGTTGTATGATGAATTGACTGTTTCCGATTTTATGAAAAGTGCTCCTGCTGTAATTTTTGACACCGATAGCATTGAACAAATAATGCAAAAATTCAAAGAAAGTGGTGCTTGGAATTTACCAATAGTTAAAGAGGATGGAACGTATATCGGTTTTATATCAAAATCTAAATTGTTATCTGCCTACAGAACCAAACTCCTTCAGTTTACATCTTAGAAACATTAAACAATTACTTATTTATTTCAAACTTTATAGCCATTAAGTGTTTTACATTTACTAATTCGTCATCCATTTTTCCAGGCTTAAACTTAGGTAAGCTCTTAATGACTTTAGCAGCTTCAATTTCAAATAATTCTCCGTTAATTGGACCTAAGGTTACAATATTTTTCACATCTCCGTTACTATCAATAACAAAACTTGTCCATACAATTCCTTCAATACCATTATGTTCTAGAGCAGATGGATACTCTAAATGATCATTTACATACGCTTCCAAAACTTCTTTCAAACTTCCTTTGTATTGCAAATTATCATTAGCTTCTAAAAAAGTTGGCTCTTGTGTAACCTCTCCCAGATATACATCTTTTACTTTCTTTGGAAGTATTTTAGTTTTAGTTACACTGATAGTTTTTAAATTCTTTCTTAGTGAGCTATAATAACTATTTTTTCTATTTCTAAGGTACCTGTTGCTTTGCACTTTTGGAAGTTCCTCTTTTGTATCTTCCTTTTCATTTAAGCATTTGTCAATAGTATTCAATTCCATTAAAAGATCGTCAGATGATGAAGAACTAACACAAACATTATTTTGACTAATAAGTGTTGAACTCGAAATAAAAACAAAACTCAGAAGTAGTATTCTCTTTAAAATCATAATAGAAGGTATTTATAGTGGTTGATAAAAATGTTGTTGTTATTTTCTAATAACACTACAAATAACTTCCAGCTTTCTCTTATGTAAAAGTAAAGTTGTGTGAAAGGGAAAAATAGTCTTTAAAAAGGAAAAAAAGGGCTGTAATTTTTATGAACAAACCCTTTTTTAAAAGTATTTTGATGAATAAACGTCTTTGTAGATTTTAAAATTATTGACGTAAGAGTGCAACTACTTTATCTGGAAAATCGGTAAAACAACCATCTACTTTTGCCTCAAAAAGTAAGGTATTTACATGTTCTTCAAAAGATGTAAAATCACCTAATTGATCTGCTCTCAACGTATAAGTATGAACTTTCAATCCTAACGAATGAGCTTCTTCTACTAAAGAAGTAAACTGCCATTTTCCATCAATCTTTTTATCTAGAATTTGTTTGTACCACGGACCAATTCCGTCGGCATAAGTTGCAAAATGAGTTAATTCTTTGGTTTCTTCAGGAAACTCTATTAACTGAATTAAAAACAAATCAGAGTGTAACTCTTTTCGAACTCTCTCTAATTCTTTAGCATCAAAACATTGAAAAATACAATTATCGGTTTTAGATGTATAACCGTATTCTGTTAAAATTGCTAAGGTTATTTTTGCAATGTCTTTTCCATTTTTATGATGGAATTCAGGATTTTTAATTTCTGGATAAATACCAATAGTGTTTCCTGTGCTTTTATTTAAACCCTGAATTAATTCTATTTCTTGAGATAGTGAATGAAGTTTAAAATTGCCTTTCCCTTTTGGAAATCGATTAGGATAAAATTGTTTTCCTGTCTTCGGATCAAAACGTTCTGTAACCTGTAATTCTTGTAATTCTTCAAAGGTAAAATCGATTACATAATAGCGTCCATCTTCTCGTTTTCTTTCAGGAAATTTGGTTGCTACATCGGTAACGTCATCTAAATAAATATCATGAATTACTACAGGAACATCATCTTTACTCAACACCAAATCTTGCTCAATAAAATCTGGATGCATTGCATACGCCATTGCTTTAGCTTCCATAGTATGTTCAGGTAAATACCCAGAAGCTCCTCGATGAGCTACAACCGTTTTTGAATCCATAACTTTACTTTTAATACTTTGTTTTGAAGTGGTTTGACAACTCTCTAAAAAGAGAATAATAATAACCAAAATAAGACTTCTCATACTAACTATTTCTAGTAAAAGTATATAAAAAAGGAGAAAGGTAATTTTAAGATTCCATTAAATGTTCATCGCTTTTTTAAGCATTTATTTTAAACAGTTTGTAATGTGTTTTTAAAAAATCGATTGTTCAGTTTCCGTAGTAAATGCTTCCAAAAATTTCATTCCTCGATAGGAATTTCCTTTTTCATTTAATTTCGGACTCCAAACTGTAATGCAATATTTTTCTGGATGAATGGCTACAATACCACCACCAACTCCACTCTTCCCAGGCAATCCTACGCGAAAAGAAAACTCACCAGATTCATCATAAAATCCACAAGTTTGCATAATGGCATTTACTCTTTTAGTTTTACTTAGGTTTAATACCTTTTTTCCTTTTGAAGTAGTGAAGTTAGGATTTGCCAAAAACATGAATACTCGAGATAATTCTTGACAGCTCATTTCGATAGAACACATATGAAAATAAAAATCCAATACTTCTTCTGGTTCATTTTCAATATTTCCAAAAGACTTGATAAAATTACACAAAGCCTTGTTTCTATAACCAACTGAAGCTTCAGATATTGCTACAGTTTCAGAGTAATTAATTTCACTAGAATGACATAATTCTCTAATTGCTTTTAAAAAATCTTCCTTCGGATTTTCATAATAACTCACCAGCATATCGCAAATTACCATAGCTCCACTATTCATAAATGGATTTCTTGGAATTCCCATATCTGACTCTAATTGCACTAGCGAATTAAACGCAGTTCCTGAAGGTTCAACATCTACTCGGTCCCAAATTTTATCTCCAAAAATCTGATATGCTAAACTTAAAGACAGCACTTTTGAAATACTTTGAATTGAAAATTTTGTTTGCCAATTTCCTACTCCATATTCCTCATTATTTCGAGTTAATAAACAAACTCCAAAATTAGCGGCATCAACTTTGGCTAATTCAGGGATATAAGTAGCAATTGTGCCTTTGTTTTCCTCTGAGGCAATAGTGTTATATATACTTTCTATAATCGCTTTATAATCGATTGTTTTTTCTGCTGAATTCATGTTCTATTACTTATGAACTAATAAAAGGCAATGTAAAACAAATTATTTGGGTTTTCGTACTTTATCAATACAGCCAAAAACAAAAAAGACCGCTAATAAAAAGCAGTCTTTTTTCTATGATAACATACCTAATTAGTACGCTCTTTTATTATTTCCTTCATAAAAATTAATAAAGGCCTGGTTTACTACTCGATGACCTCCTGGTGTTGGATAATCTCCTGTGAAATACCAATCTCCTTTATGATCTGGACAAGAATTGTGTAATCCTTCCACTGTTTGGTAAATAATTTCTACATCTGCATTTACCTCTTCCGTTTTTAACATCTCAGCAATCTTTGCAGAAATTTCTTCATGTGTAAATGGCGCATAAATTTCTTTTACAAAATTTACAATGTGTTCAGAGTCTTCTTTAGATTGTTGCTCTTTACACTTCTCATATACTTCATCAACAATATGATACTTATTGTTCTCTTTTAGTAATTCTAACGCAGCTTTAAACGCAATAAAATCGCCAATTCTTGCCATATCTATTCCGTAACAATCTGGGTAACGAATTTGTGGAGCAGAAGAAACTACTATAATTTTCTTAGGAGATAAACGATCTAAGATTTTTATAATACTCTTCTTTAAGGTTGTTCCTCTAACAATACTATCATCAATAATAACTAAGTTATCCGTAGGTTTTACTACTCCATACGTAACATCATATACATGAGCTACTAAATCGTCTCTACTACTGTCATCGGTAATAAAGGTTCTTAATTTAGCATCCTTTATTGCTATTTTTTCAAAACGAGGTCTTTCCGATAAAATTTCAGTAACTCGTTCTGCTGATAACTTTCCTCCTCCAGCTAAGATTTCAGCTGTTTTCTGTTGATTTAGTACATCTTCTGCAGCTTCCATCATTCCGTAAAATGACGTTTCTGCTGTATTTGGAATGTAGGTAAATACTGTGTTTGAAATATCATTATCAATTGATTTCAATACTTCTGGAAACACAAATTTCCCTAAGTTTTTACGCTCTTGATAGATGTCTGCATCACTTCCCCTAGAAAAATAAATTCGTTCAAAAGAACATGATAATTTATCTCTCTTTTTCAATACTCTTTCTAAAGAAGTACTTCCGTTTTTCTTTATAATTAATGCTTTACCACGAGGTAATTCATTTACTTCCTCTATTGGTACGTTAAAAGTTGTTTGAATAACTGGTCTTTCCGAAGCAACTACAACTACTTCGTCATCTTGATACCAGAAAGCTGGACGGATTCCTGATGGATCTCTAAGTACAAATGCATCTCCGTGTCCTAATAAACCAGCCATTGCATATCCACCATCCCAGTTCTTTGAAGATCTTTTTAAAATACGTTGTATATCTAAATTTTCTTCAATAAATGGTGATGCTTGTCTTTTATTAAAGCCCGCTGCTTTTGCTTTTTTATAGGTCTGAGAAACTTCATCTTCTAAAAAGTGACCTATTTTTTCCATTACCGTAACCGTATCCGTAGCTTCTTTTGGATGTTGTCCTAAACTGACTAGTTCTTTCATTAATTCTCCAGAATTAGTCATGTTAAAGTTACCTGCTACAATTAAATTTTTGTGCTTCCAGTTACTTTGACGTAAAAAAGGATGTACATTTTCAATGCTATTTCCTCCAAATGTTCCATAACGAACATGTCCTAAAAATAAATTTCCGATATAAGGCATGTTTTCTTCTTGCCACTTTACATCGTCTAATTTTGACGGATCTTTCTCAAAAATATCATTAATTCTATTATTGATTTGTCCGAAAATATCTTGAATTGGTTGTGTTTTGTTCGAACGAATTCTACTAATGTATCTCGTACCAGGATCTACATTGAACTTTATACTTGCCAAACCAGCACCGTCTTGTCCTCTATTATGTTGCTTCTCCATAAGAAGATACAACTTGTTCAAACCATAAAAAGCTGTACCGTACTTCTCTTTATAATATTCAAGGGGCTTTAATAATCTAACTAAGGCAATTCCACATTCGTGCTTTAAAAAATCACTCATTAATTATTCTTTATGTTGTGTTGTTGTGTGTTATATAAAATAAAAAACCGCGCAACAAGGCGCGGATAGGTATTAAACTAATTCGATATCAAACTGTGTTAGCTGTTTAAATGCATGTAAACGAGTTTGAACTTCTTCTTTCGATAACTCTTCCATTCGTTCCGTACCAAACTTTTCTACACAGAAAGAGGCTAAGTTTGATCCATAAATAATGGCATTTTTCATGTTCTCAAACGAGTAATCTTCTGTTCTTGCAATATACCCACAGAATCCTCCTGCAAATGTATCTCCTGCTCCTGTTGGATCAAAAACTTCTGCTAACGGTAATGCCGGTGCGAAGAACATATTCTCTTCATTAAATAATAAAGCTCCGTGCTCTCCTTTTTTAATAACCACATATTTTGGACCCATTTCATGAATTTTCTTCGCTGCATTTACTAAAGAATACTCTCCACTTAATTGACGTGCTTCTTCATCATTAATCGTAATAACATCAATTCTCTTTAGCACCTCGTGTAAATCATTCAACGCAATGTCCATCCAAAAGTTCATCGTGTCTAAAACTACTAACTTAGGTCTTTCATTCATTTGATCTAAAACCGAAGCCTGTGTTAAAGGATGCAAATTTCCTAACATTACTACTGGAGCATCTTTAAATTCTTCAGGAACTACCGGTGTAAACGTTTCTAAAACATTTAATTCAGTAACTAAGGTATCTCTTGAGTTCATATCGTTATGATACTTTCCACTCCAAAAGAATGTTTTTCCATCTTTTACGATTTCAATTCCTGTGGTATCAATTCCTTTTTCTTCCATCATATCTAAATACGATTGTGGAAAATCTCCTCCTACTACAGAAACTACTCCTGTTTTTACTCCAAATTGAGAAGCTGCTAACCCTACAAAGGTTCCAGACCCTCCTAATATTTTATCAGTTTTACCGAATGGTGTTTCAATTGCATCAAAAGCAACCGTTCCTACTGCTAATAGTTTACTCATTTATTAATTTTTATCAGTAATTTTGCACAACGAATGCACAAAACAATTTGTAAAGTGCAAAAATAGTTCTAAAAAATGACTATCAAAGAAATACAAG
Organism: Tenacibaculum skagerrakense; assembly: GCF_004345825.1. GTDB lineage: Bacteria > Bacteroidota > Bacteroidia > Flavobacteriales > Flavobacteriaceae > Polaribacter > Polaribacter skagerrakensis. The sequence goes on along the minus strand of NZ_SLXM01000007.1, from coordinate 31,262 downwards.
AAGAAATTATCGATGAGTTTTCAATGTTTGAAGACTGGATGGAGCGTTATGAATATATAATTGAGTTAGGAAAATCGTTACCTATCATTGATGAGCAATACAAATTAGATGAAAATCTAATTAAAGGTTGCCAATCAAAAGTATGGATGCATTCTGAGATTGATGGTGATATCATTAAGTTTACAGCAGATAGCGATGCCATTTTAACTAAAGGAATCGTAGCGTTATTGTTACGTGTTTTTTCCGACCAAAAGCCACAGGATATTTTAGATGCCGATACTAATTTTATTGATGAAATTGGTTTAAAAGAACATTTAAGTCCGACAAGAGCAAATGGTTTGGTTTCTATGGTGAAGCAAATTAAAATGTATGCCATTGCGCAACAATCTAAATTAACAAGTTAATATTTGATCATGACAGAAGATAAATTAGAAGAATTAGGAGATAAAATTGTACGTGTGTTAAAAACCATATACGATCCTGAAATTCCAGTTGATATTTATGAATTAGGGTTGATTTACGATGTTTTTATTTCGGAAGAGAACGATGCAAAAATATTAATGACATTAACATCTCCAAACTGTCCTGTAGCTGAAACTTTACCTGTAGAAGTAGAGGAAAAAGTAAAAACCTTAAAAGAGATTAACGATTGTGAGGTTGAAATTACTTTTGATCCTACTTGGACACAAGATATGATGAGTGAAGAAGCAAAGCTTGAATTAGGAATGTTATAAAACAGTTTCTATGGTAGAAGAAATTATAAATAGAGTAGCAAACAGTAAATTAGTAACCATTGATTTAGAAGATTTCTATCTTTCTGGACCTAGAACTGTATTTGATGTTTCAGATTGGTTGTTTGAAGGTTTATTGTTAAGAGAAAAAGATTTTAGAGAACAGGTTAAAAACCACGATTGGTCTCAATACCAAGATGCTTATGTTGCTTTATGTTGTTCAACGGATGCAATCATTCCTTCTTGGGCTTATTTGTTGTTAACAACACAACTTAATCCCTTTGCTAAAAAAGTAGTTATTGGTAATTTAGACCTGCTAGAAACAATTTTATATGTAGACATCATTAATAACATAGATGTTACCTCGTTTAAAGATAAACCCGTTATTATAAAAGGCTGTTCCAACAAACCAATTCCTGAAACTGCCTACACATTATTAATAAGTAAAGTACAAGCTGTAACTAAATCAATTATGTTTGGTGAAGCTTGCTCAACAGTTCCATTATACAAGAAAAAATAATCCCCATGTTTTTTAGTACGATAAAAAAACTATGTTTCTTTATTCTATTATTAAGTCAAATCGCTTTTTCTCAAGAAACAAAAAAACAAGAAAGTAAGAAAACAGATAGTATCCCCAAAAAATGGAATACTATTACCAAGTTAACATTTATTTTAAACCAATCTACCTTTTCAAATTGGGTTGCTGGTGGTACCAATACCGTTGCTGGAAATGTAAATATAAACTACGAGTTTAATTACAAAAAGAAGAATTGGAATTGGGATAATAAAATTACGTCTGCCTACGGTTTAAGTTATATAGATAAACAAGGAGTTAGAAAAACTGATGATCGATTAGAATACAATTCTTTACTAGGTTATAAATCAAAAAAGGACTGGTTTTTTTCATTTTACAACAATTTAAAAACTCAGTATACTAGAGGTTATGACTACAAAAAAACTCCTGTATTAGCAATTTCAGATTTATTTTCACCTGCTTACCTAAGTTTTGGACCAGGTATGCTTTGGAAAAAATCAGATAATGAGTTTGTTAATATTGCTCCTTCTTCATCAAGGTTTACTTTTGTTTCAGAAGAGTTTTCAGGTAAATATGGGGTTGATGAAGGTGAGACAACTAGTTTTGGTTTAGGATTTAACTTATCTTCTTACTACAAGTTTTCGATAACAGAAACGTTAACAATGGAAAACATCTTGGCTTTATATGCTGATTATCTGGACAAACCTCAAAATATAGATGTAGATTATCAAGTTAACTTTTTAGTGAAAATTAGTGATTATTTTTCTACGAACCTTGGTTTTCATACCATTATTGATGATAACGCTTCCAGTAGAATACAGTTCAGACAGCTATTTGGTTTGGGTGTTAATTATGTTTTTCTTTAAAATGTGACTTTTTCTACTCTCCGTAGTCTAAATAGCTGAAGAAAGCGTAATTTTGCGCAAAAATTAATACTTAATAAATTATAATTTAAATAATGAAAAAATTATTAGCTATTGCTATCGTATTAGGAGGATTAACTCTTTCTGCTCAAGAGGAAAAAAAAGAAGAACCAAAAGAAGGATGGAAAAAAGAAGGTACTTTGTCTTTTCTATTCAATCAGTCAGCTTTTAACAATTGGTTAGCTGGGGGAACAAACAGTATCGCTGGTAACTTAAGCTTAAACTACGATTTTAATTATTTAAGAGGAGACTGGAACTGGGATAATAAAATTATAGCTTCTTACGGTTTAACAAAGTTAAAAGGACAGAGTTTACAAAAAACGGATGATCGTTTTGAACTAAACTCGTTATTAGGTAAAAAAGCAGACGGATATTGGTTTTATTCTGCATTTTTTAACTTTAAAACTCAAATGTCTTCAACGGATGTTAACGGAGTACAACAATCTCACTTTTTCTCACCTGCTTATTTCCAATTTGGACCAGGTATGTTATGGAAAAAGAGTGATAATTTAAAAGTAAACATTGCTCCAGGTACATCTAAATTAGTTGTTTTATCGGAAGATTTAGCTCCTGCTTTTGGTGTTGATGCTGGTGAAACTACTCGTTACGAGTTAGGTGCTGCTGTAGGTGCTTACTACAAATTTAACTTAATGGAAAATGTATCTGTAGAAAACATTTTAAACCTATACAGCAACTATTTAGAAGATCCTCAAAACGTAGATTTAGATTACACGGTAAATATTGTAATGAAAATCAACAAGTATTTATCGGCTAACTTAGCATTACAAACTATTTATGATGATAATGCTTTCAAAGGATTTCAAACAAGAGAAGTATTTGGTTTAGGAGTTAATTACGTTTTTTAGATCAATTTCATAAAACATTACAAACCCCAAGAAATAGTCTTGGGGTTTTTTTATTTTTACAAAAAATTACATAAATGGGACTACTTATTTTTTATGGTGTTATATCGATACTCTTTTCTTTCTTATGCTCAATTCTTGAAGCTGTTTTATTGAGTGTTACACCTACTTTTATCAATGTAAAAAAGAAAGAAGGTAAATCGTATGCAAAAGGATTAGAAATCTTAAAGAAAGATGTAGACAAACCTTTAATTGCAATATTAACTCTAAATACTATTGCCCATACAGTTGGCGCTATTTTAGTTGGTTCTGAAGCCGAAAATGTTTTTGCTGAAGATTCAGGAAATGGAATTTTTAGTGGTGTCTTTATTGTTTCGGCGATCATGACAATTCTTATTTTAGTTGCATCTGAAATTATTCCAAAAACCATTGGTGCTACGTATTGGAAATCTCTAGCGGGTATTACCACTTCAGCTTTAAATATTTTAATTTTCTTCTTTAAATACACCGGTATCATTTGGGTGCTTCAACTTTTTACCAAAATGTTTGGTAAAGGAGGACATGGAGAAAGTGTGTTGAGTAGGGAAGATTTTTCAGCTATGACTGAAATTGCTGAAAAGGAGGGTGTTTTCCATAAAAACGAAAGTAAGGTTATTAGAAACATGTTAGGTTTTAAAGAGGTTTGGGCAAAACATATTATGACACCTCGCACGGTGCTAAAAACGGCTGATGCTTCTCAAACAATTCAATCATTCTTTGACGAAAACCCTACATTGCGTTTTTCGCGTATTCCTTTGTACTCAGAAACACCTGACCATATAATCGGGTATTTTTTAAAAGATCAGCTCTTAGAAGCTATTATAAGAGGTAAAGGAGATGAAAAACTAGAAACAATTAAACGTGATATTATTGTTACCAATAGAGAATTACCAATACCAGAACTATTTGAAAAACTAATTGAACAAAGAGAACATATTGCTTTAGTAGTTGATGAGTTTGGTTCTGTAAGTGGAATTGTTACGCAAGAAGATGCCATTGAAACATTATTAGGTTTAGAAATAATGGATGAAAGTGATAATGTAGCTGATTTACAAAATTTAGCTAGAAAAAGCTGGGAACAACGTGCTAAACGTTTAGGAATAATAGAATAGCTTTTTATATCATCCATCATATAAAAACAAATAACCCAGAGAAATTTCTCTGGGTTATTTGTTTTATGCTATTTACTATTTTCTTAGTCGTTAATTGTCCAAGAAATGTAATATGTCTGTCCAATTTGTCCTGTACCAGGAGCAACAAAATACTCGTCTCCAAATAAGTTAGTTCCTCCAATTTTGAATCTAGATTTGATTGATGGAATTCTATAATTTAACTGTGCGTCAATTACAGTTCTTGCATCAACATTTCCTTTTACAAATGTAGATACCCATCTGTACTCATCTAACCATCTTCCGCTTACATTAAATCCAAAGTTTTTAAATAGGTTTTCATTTCCTAATTGTGCTTTGAATGTATGCTTTGGCGTGTTAAAGTTTGGTTCGAAAAGACCTAAATCCTTATCATCAAAAGAGAAATTAATGTAATCGTAGCTTAAACCTAAGTCAAAACGATTAAATACTTTTGTGTTTACTGCAATACTTGCTCCGTAAGAATTAACTACAGATTTACTATTAGTTACAATATTAAATTCTTGTAAGTTAGAGTTTAATGCTTCTGCATCTAAAACTAAAACATTAGTAGCTGGATCAATAAATCCGTTAGCGACGTTAGGATCTTGTAACTGAGTTGCTGTTACTGGAGTATTTCCGAAAGGAAGTACCTTTCCTGCAGTAGGAGTTAAGATATCTTGGAAGAATACAAAATCATTATGAATACTGTAGAATCCGTTTACATCGATACTAATATTGTTTGTATCTGTAATAGGGAACATACTTCTATATCCTAATTCAATAGTTTTTACTTCTTCAGGTACAATAGCTGTATAAGTAGACTTTTGATAAAGTGGTCCTTGATAATTAGTATCATCTGGGAATACAGTACGCGTTAATAATGAATTATTAATAATATCGTCTCCAGTAATTCCTTGAACATCTAACGTATTTAAGTTAGCCCATGAAGTACCTAAATTGATTTTTCTTCCTGGTTGGTTAAATAAATATTGCTCCTGAATAGTTGGGTTTCTAAAACCTGTTTGGTAAGAAGCTCTAACAATATGGTTCTTATCTTCTCCTAATGCATAGTTTACAGCAAAACGAGGTGAATAATTCCCATCAAAGTTTTGAGATTTATCATAACGAACAGATGCTGTTAACTTTAATCTTTCGTCAAAGAACTTCTTTTGAATCTGAGAATAAAAACCATACTCTTCTACTCGAATTGTTTGATCTGCATCATTAAAGATTGTTCCTCTAGAATCTGGATTATATTGTCTGAAAGATCCTCCTACTTGAACATCAGCCCAATCATTTAATAAACTCTTAAAGTTATAATTACCATCAGCATGTACATAAGAACTTCTATCAAAAATTCTACTACCTCCTTCAGTAATTAACGTAGATCTAACATCATCAAATGCTTGTTTAAATTCAGGTGTTCCTGGTTGCAAACCAAAGCTATCTGCATATTCTCTTGCTGCTTCTAAAATAGAAATATCAGCAGTTAAGTTATTCCAATCTACACCGTTATTACTTAAACCAAGTAAGTAATCAACTCCCCAACTACCAACTAAGTTGTTAGCTTGAGATCTTGCAGTAAGTACCGCACCTGTAGCATCTAAACTATAACTGTTTCCTGCATCATTTCTTGTATGATATGCTCTAACATAAAAGTTTTCACCTTTCACTTCAAACTTAGATTGTCCAATAGAATACTCTCTCTGAGAATATCTTGAATCGTTTCCTTGTAATAAACCATTCCCTCTTGCCATTCTAGTAGAGAAGATTAATTCTAATCTATTATCTTCAAATGGTCTGTAGTGAAAAGACGCAGAGAATCTTAAGTTATTTGCTTTTTCGTCAACTAATATATCTCTTTCTGCATATCCAGTACGATAAACTCTAGCATCCTGCGGTAACAAAACGTTAAAGAAATTGATTCCTATATTTTGAACACTGATACTGTTGTTAAATTCGTCTCCATACAAATTAATTCCATTGTAATTTAATGGATTGTTAATGCTTCCTTCAGCAATTTCGCCTGTATCAATTAATTTATTTCTAGTATCGTTAGCTAACCATTCGTGCGCTTGGAAATATGAAAAGTTAACTTTAGCAGCGAAAGCATCACTAAATCTGTACGCCATTCTAGCAGCAAAGTCATAAAACTTGTTAGTTCCAGCTAACTCTTGATTTGTAAATCCTGACTTAAACATTGTACTGATTCCAGTAAAGTCGAATGGGTTTTTTGTGTTCATTAATAACACACCATTATAGGCGTTCGCCCCATATAATGCAGATGATGCACCCGGTAGGATTTCAACATTATTAATATCTAACTCAGATACTCCTGATAAGTTACCCGCACTAAAGTTTAATGCTGGAGCAGCAGTATCCATTCCGTCTACCATTTGTACGAACCTAGAGTTTGAAAAATCAGAAAAACCTCTAGTGTTGATAGACTTAAATCCGTAACCTAATTCTCTTGATTGCACACCTTTAAGGTTTGTTAATCCATCGTAAAAAGAGTTAGATGATGTTTTTCTAATATCAGTTAATCCAAATCTCTCGATAGTTACTGGAGATTCGATGATTCTTTCAGGAACTCTCGATGCCGAGATTACTACCTGATCTAAAAGTAAATTTTCTTTTAAAATTACATTTACTTTTTGGTTTGCTCTTGTGATTTCTACAATTTCTGTTTGATGACCGAAAGCCGAAACAGTTATTGTTTGAGGAAAACTACCTTTAACAGTAATGGTAAATTCTCCGTTGTCGTTTGATGCTGTAGTTTCTGAACCACTTACAATTTTAGCTCCATAAAAAGGCTCTAAATATTCATTGTAAACTACACCATTAATTTTTACCTGTGCAAAATTTGCAATAGCACTTAAGGTAAAAACAATTACTAATAATTGCTTTTTAAACATTGGGATTGTTGTTTAGGGATTGTAAATTATTATTCTTCTAATGAAAAGTTAATAGGGAAACCATATTTAACAGCAACAGGTTTTCCATCCTTTTGAGCTGGAACAAATGCTGTTAATTGTGACACTACTCTTTTTGCTTCTTCATCTAAAATTTCAGCATTATCTGGTCCTAATGTTTTAATGTTTCTAACATCACCATTAGAGTCAATAATAAAACGAACCCACACTTCACCTTGCACCATATTGGATACAGCTTCGGCTGGGTATCTGAAATGTTTGTTGATATGCTTAATCATTTCTTCGTTGAAACAATCAATCATGTCTCCTTTTTTTGCTTTTTTACAACCCGCAAACAATGGTAATTCATCTACTGTTGTAAATCTTTCAGCTTTTCTTACTTCTTCCTCAGATAAGCTATTTGTTAAAGCTGCGATATCTGTTGCAGCACTTTTTTTCTTTAAAGAAAGTGAGCTTGAAATGCTAGGAGTTGTAGCAATTTCTGAAACTCCTGATGTATTAAGAGAAGTAGTACTTGCAACTGCTTGCTTTTTTGCTACTTGTCTCTTTTTCAGGAATCTTTTAGAAGCAGATACCCTTACAGTAATTTGTCGGGTTCTTTTGCTTTTTCCTTTTTCAGAAGGTTTGATTGAGCATTTAGTTACACTAATGCTGTTAAGGTCTTGAATATCGTTTTCTTTGGGAGTTTCACAAGATTCTTGACCAAATAGGTTAAGGGAGGCTAACAATACGACTACTAGTACTTTTATTTTCATATATTCAAAATTAATTACGTAGTTGTTAGTTTTTGGTTTAAATTTGGGATGCAAAAATACAGTTTTTTTGAATATCTTTTAAATTTTATGCTTTTTTTAACAAAAAAAAGGCTGACAAAATTGCCAACCTTTATTCTATCTATGTTTTTGACTATTAATTATTTATTGTCCAAGAGATATAATACTGAGATCCAATAATACCTGCACCAGGAACAGTAGTGTAATTTTCTCCTGTTAAGTTTGTACCTCCAACTTTAATTTGTGATTTTAACTTAGGAAATCCTAAACTTAATTGTGCATCTAACACTAATCTATCTTCCACCAATGCTTCTATAAATCTTGACTGATATAAGAATTCATCTTGCCATCTAGCATTTACACCAAAACCAAAATTTTTAAATAATCTTTCATGACCTAACTGTAATTTAACCTGATGTTTAGGTGTGTTAAAAGAAGGTCTAAAATCAATATTATCTGCGTCTACTTTAAAATCTGAAAACGTATAACTTCCACCAAAATCAAATCCTCCTAAAATTTTTGTTGAGAATCCAGCTGCAAACCCGTAAGTATCTATTTTAGAATTTGTATTTGTTCTTAAAACATAACGTAACATGTCATTTCTAACAACTGCAGTTCCTGCTTCTGTACCTGGAGTTGAATCTGGAGTTGAAGGGTTATTTACATCTCCATAAAAAGGAGCAAATACCTCTTTAGTTGTTAAGAAATCTTCATGGAAGTTATAGTATCCAACAAGGTCAAATTCGAAAAGCTTTCCTGCTAAATCAACTGCTCCCCTGTATCCTAATTCAAAAGATTGCACTGTTTCAGGGCGTATTGTTTCTAATTCTGCTTTTTCTAATAAGCTTACGTCTGGTGTATTTCCTAGTCTTACATCCGCTAAAAAAGCATCAACAGATTCTGCTGTAAATGAATTATTAAATGCATTTTCACCTGTTAATGTTGCTAAAATAGCTGGATTTGAACGATATGGAGTAACTGTTACCTCTCTGGTTAAGTTTTCCTCAACCGTACCTAAAAACACTCTATCTCCTAATTGTAATCCTAAATACTGATCTTGAGATGTTGGGTTACGGAAGGCTGTTTGGAAACCAATTCTAAAGTTATGATCTCTTCTCTCACCAACAGCGTATGAAAGTGTTGCTCTAGGAGAAAATTTTCCTTCAAAGTTTCTTGCTTTATCAAAACGAGCTGTAGCAGTAAGTTTTAATCTATCATCTTTAAACTTTTTCTGAACTTGAGCATAAACCCCATATAAACGATGTCTTAAAACTCCATCATCATCAGTATAAACCTGTCCTTGAGAGTCTAGTGCGTAACTTCTAAAACTACCTCCAACTTGAATATTAGCGAAATCAAAATAATCTGATAAATTCCAATTTGCATCAGCGTGGTAATACCCAGTTTGATCAATTAATTTTGCTCCTCCTTCACTAATTGGAGTATTTTTAGCTCTATTTAAACTTGCAATATATTCTGGTGTTCCAGGCTCTAATCTTCCACTTTCAGAAACTTGTCTTGCAAAAGCATGAGCTTGGTCGTTCGTAGCTCCAGTAAAGATTGAAGCTAAGTAAGCAACTCCATACTCTCCAAAATACGTTGCATGATCTTTCCATTCATTAGCTATAAAAATACCTGCAAGTCTTCCATCCATAGTATTTCCCGCATCATTTTCAGTATAATACCCTCTTACAAAGTAATTTTTACCTTTTACCTCTAGCTTATACTGCTCCATAAATCCTTGACGCTGGCTATATCTGTTACTAGCATGAATTAAGTTATCAGATAAACTTAGTTTAGAACCTAATATAATTTCAGCTGAATTTTTACCCCATGGTCTAAAATGTAAATCGGTACTAAAATTCAAAGTTTTGGTATCTAAATCTAATAGATTTTCTTCTCGGTAACCTACTCTAGACACATTAACGTTATCAACATTTAACCAACTTCCAGCAGGTATTGGTTGTCCGTTAGGTAGTAACTGACCTCTATTTTCAAGACTTCTAATAATGTCTCGTAAATTAAATCCTATTTCATCACCATATATATTTACACCATCATATCCTACATCGTCAGCATGACTTGTTCCAGAGATAATTCTACCTCCTTGACCAGAGGTGTTTCTATAATCTCTTGCATGCCATTCTTCACCTTTAGTGTAAACGATATTTGCTTTTGCAGCAAAATGTTCACTGAATTTGTATGCCATTCTAGCTCCTACATCATAAAACGCATAAGCCCCTCTATCTTCTTGAGTAGTAACACCTGACTTAAAGTAAGTACTTACCCCATGATCATCAAATGGATTTTTACTTGTCATTAATAAGATACCATTGAAGGCGTTAGCCCCATATAATGCTGAAGCTGCACCTGGCAGAATCTCGACGTTTTTAACATCTAATTCATTTAAACCTATAATGTTACCTAACGAATAATCAAAAATTGGAACTGCCTGATCTACACCGTCAACTAACTGAACAAATCGGTTGTTTAATGTGTTTCCAAAACCTCTATTTGAAGTTATAATTTTAATGGAAAAACTATTACCTAAGATGTTGATTCCTTTTAAATTACTTAAACTTTCATAAAAATTTGGAGATGCAGTTCTTTTAATATACTTACCATCAATTCTCTCAATAGTTACAGGTGATTCCATTACTCGTTCAGGAGTTCTAGAAGCAGAGATAACTACTTGGTCTAAAACAAATGCTTCTTTTAAAATAACATTTAAGTCATCAGACATACTTGTTACTTCGACAATTTCGCTTTGAAATCCAACAGAAGTTACGTTTAACGTTACAGGAAATTTCTTAACATTGATGGTAAACTCTCCATCTATATTAGAAATTACCGATGTTCCTTCACTTGATGTAATTGTGGCACCAGGAAATGGTTCCAAATATTCATCAAATACTAACCCTGACAGTTTGTTCTGTGCCAAGAGTGTAAAATTTACTGCACAAAATAACAGTAGAAGTACTTTTCTGACCATAATTAATAGTTTGATTACATTGATTTTTTGCTTTCTTAAAGTAAGAAAAATTTAGTTATCCTCCAAAGAGAAGTTTATTGGGAAGCCATATTTTACAGAAGTAGTCTTACCATCTTTAACTCCAGGAATAAATTTAGGTAGGTTTGAAACTACACGAATGGCTTCATCATTTAAAATTTTAGCACCTTTTGGACCTAGCGCTTTTATGTTGGTAACATTTCCGTCTTTATCTATAATAAATCGTACCCAAACCTCACCTTGTACCTTATTCACTAATGCATCATCTGGATATCTAAAATGCTCTTGTATATGTTTCATCATCTCATTGTTAAAACAATCTAACTGAGCATCTCCTTGTTCTCCTTTACAAGAAGCAAATAATGGAATATCATTTACTGTACTAAACTTTTCAGCGCTTCTAACTTCTTCTTTAGACAATGTATTTGTTAGTGCAGCTAAATTTGTTTTTAGTGCAACAGTTTTAGAAATACCATCTGAATGGTTTGTTTCAGTTAGTCCTGAAGAACTTAAATTGCTAGCGCCTGCTACTAAACTCTTTCTTTTCTTTAAAAAACGTCTTTTTGGTGCAGAAACTCTAACAGAAATTTGTCTCGCTCTTTTATCTTTAGAATCCTTAGAAGGTTTAATTGTACACTTAGTTATACTGTTTAAATCTTCTACTGCTTCATCGGGTGTTTCACAAGTATCCTTTTGTGCAAAAACATTAATCGAAAAAGTGATTAATGCAAAAACTACTAATTTTTTCATAATTTGGGGAATGACTCCTTGTATAACAATCTATAAACAAGGTAATTAAACATCAACTTTACACTAAATATGTTCCATTTCAAAACTAGCAAAGAGAATAACTTCTATTTTTGATTGCTAAGTTTTTGCCTTTTTAAATCGTTCTTGATGAATTTTTGACAATTCTAGTGTCAGGAAATTAGTTTTAGTATAAAAAGTTGTTATATGGGAAGATTTTAGTATGAATTTTCATTACCTCATCATACACTTTTTCTTTGAACTCTTCAATATTTGTTTTTTCTTCTGCCGAAATAAAACATACTTCCTCACTTAAATCGTTAACCCATTTATTCTTCCAATCTTCTAATGTGTAATGAGCTTTCGTTTTTTCTGTAACTAAATCGTCTTCATCTATTGTTTCACAAATATAGGCGTCGATTTTGTTGAATACCATTATTGTAGGCTTATTAGCACTATTTATTTCGACCAAAATATCATTTACTGACGATATATGGTCTTCAAAATTAGGATGTGAGATGTCTACAACGTGTAAAATCAAGTCTGCTTCTCTAACTTCATCGAGGGTAGATTTGAAAGATTCTACCAGTTGTGTAGGAAGTTTTCTTATAAAACCAACCGTATCAGTTAGTAAGAAAGGGATGTTTTTAACAACTACTTTTCGAACAGTGGTATCTAAGGTTGCAAACAATTTGTTTTCAGCAAAAACCTCACTTTTACTTATTAAGTTCATTAGTGTAGATTTACCAACATTAGTGTATCCAACTAATGCTACTCTAACCATTTTACCTCTGTTTTTTCTTTGAACAGACATCTGTCTGTCAATAGTCTCCAGTTTCTTTTTTAACAATGTTATTTTATCACGAATAATACGTCTATCCGTTTCTATCTCCGTTTCACCAGGACCTCTCATACCAATACCTCCTTTTTGTTTATCAAGGTGTGTCCACATTCTTGTTAATCGAGGTAATAAATACTGATATTGAGCTAATTCTACTTGAGTTTTTGCTGAACTAGTTTGAGCTCTACCAGCAAATATGTCAAGAATTAAGTTTGTTCTATCTAATATTTTACAATCCAATATTCGCTCAATATTTCGTAATTGAGCAGGAGATAATTCATCATCAAAAATAGCCGTCCCAACATTGTGAGCGTCTATGTATTCTTTTACTTCATCTAACTTTCCTGTTCCTAAAAACGTTTTAGGATTCGGTCTGTCTAATTTTTGCAAAAACCTTTTTACAGGTACACCTCCAGCAGTAATCGTTAAAAACTCTAGCTCATCTAGGTACTCTAATGCTTTATCTTCATTTTGTAATTGAGTAATTACTCCAATCAAAACTGCCTTTTCGGAAATTGCTTCTCTTGTTTCTATCATAAGGCACAAAAATACGAATTATAAGAAATCGAAATACGGTTAATTGTTACTTTACACAATTAATTCTTGGTGCATTGATAGACGAATGCGGGTGGTATATTAATAGCTTCAAATTGAATAGAAATATTTTTCTTTCCAAAGACCTGCTTTAACTTTTTTAAATAATTAAGAGAGTATTGAAATTGTATATATTTTCCACCTTCTTTAAGAACTTCATGAGATTTTTTTAAGATACTCATGGAAATTTCTTTCGGAATTATAGAAAGCGGTAAACTAGAAACTATATAATCCGACTCTGTAAATGACAATTTCTGTATTTGCTTCTTTACATTTTCAGCAGATTCTTTTAAAACTATAAGTTGCGGATTGTTGATTTTTTGCAATTCATTATAAAAGTTTTCATTGATTTCAAAACAAATCAAAGTAGTGTTTGGACCTATTCTTTGAAGTAAATGTTTTGTAATTGCACCATTACCCGGACCAAGTTCAATAATAAGCTCAGCAGACTCGAAATCTATACCCTTTAACATCCTGTCAGCTAAAAACCTAGAGCTTGGTGCTATGGTCCCAGATGTTTTTGCTGTGGCAATGGCTTCTTTAAAAAAATTAAACTTTTTCCCCAAAAAAAATGATCTATTTGTATATTTATAAAAAAATTGCTTCGCAAATATGCGTTTTTTTAAAGACTTTTTAAGGGTATTTTTTCCTAATTTCTGTGTTAATTGTTCTAATCAATTGGTTCATTCAGAAAAAATTTTGTGTACACTCTGTGCTAATGAACTTCCGATTATTCCTATTAAAAGTTATAATACCAATTTTATAACTCAAGTTTTTTACGGTCGAATACACTTAGAAAAAGGAGCTTCTTTTCTATACTTCAATAAGAAAAATATCACTCAAAAACTTCTCCATCAACTAAAATATAAAGGAAGAACAGATATTGGAACTGTATTAGGCACATGGTATGCAGAGCGAATTAACTCCTCTTCTTTTATGAATGATATAGATTGTATTATTCCTGTTCCTATTCATCCTAAAAAATTAAAAAAGAGAGGCTATAATCAGGTTTTGAGTTTCTGTGAAAGTATTAGTGAAAAATTTGGTGCCGCCATTCATCAAGATATATTGATAAGAAGTACAAACACCAATTCGCAAACCTCTAAAACTAGATTTGAAAGAGCGGAAACGATTCGCAAAGACTTTATGTTGTTGGATAAAAATCTATTAAAAAACAAACATGTTTTGCTTGTTGACGATGTTATAACTACTGGAGCAACTATTGAAGCTTGTTGTAAAGAATTGTTAAAAACAGAGAATTTAAAAATAAGTGTTTTAAGTATTGCGTTTACAGAAAATACATAGCTTGTTTTTTACTACTTTTGAACTTACTTAAATACATTTTCTTGTGAAGTTTTTTAAATACTTGCTTTTTTTCATTTCTTATATCTTCATCCTTCAAAGTTGTGCAAGAAAAGGAACGCCTGGTGGTGGACCCAAAGATGAAGATGCTCCTATTATGGTAGTAGCAAAACCTGCTTATGAAAGTATAAACTTTAAAGGAAATTCTATTCGTATTTATTTTGACGAATATATTGTGCTTAAGGATTTAAATAAAAAGTTAATTATATCTCCTCCTTTTAAAAATCCTGCTTTAATTACACCGCAAGGAACACCAAGTAAGTATATAAACATAAAAATTCTAGATACTTTAAAAGAGAACACAACCTATACTTTTAACTTTGGTGATGCTATTCAAGATAATAACGAGAATAATAAACTTGAGAATTTTAAATATGTTTTTTCTACAGGAAACTTTATAGATTCATTGACTTTAAAAGGTTCAGTAATTGATGTTTTAGCAAAAAAGAAAGAGAAAAACTATAATGTGCTTTTATATAAAATTGATTCGACCTATAATGATTCAATTATTTATAAGAAAAAACCAGATTATGTTACTAAAACTTTAGATTCTGTAAATTTTAACTTCTCTAACATTAGTGAAGGAAAATATAGAGTTTTTGCTCTAGAAGAAGAAACTTCTAATTATCTATTTAATTCTAAAACGGATAGAATTGGTTTTTTCGATAAAGAGATTACTTTACCTAAAGATAGTATTATTGATTCTCCAATAACATTATTTAGTGAAGATCAACCTTATGAGTTTAAAAGAGGAAAAGAAATTAAAAAAGGAAAAATTCAATTTGGTTTTACCGGAAAACAAGAAGATATAAAAGTGGAAATGCTTTCATCTGTTCCTTCAGACTTTAAATCTTACTATAAACTAAATAAGGAAAAAGATTCTTTAAATTTTTGGCACACACCTGTTGACTTAGACTCTCTAAATTTTATTGTAACGAATAAAGACAATATTGATACTACTAAAGTCTTTTTAAGAAAAAAACAAATTGACTCTCTGTCGGTTTCAACAAATATTAAAAGTAGAAGCCTGCATTTTAAGGATACGCTTACAATATCTACTAATACTCCGATTATAGATTATGATTTAGAGAAGTTTAATCTTACCGTTTCCGACTCAATTGATTTAGATTTTGAAGTTAAAAAATTAGCTTTTGATAAACTCGGTGTTTTCTTTGATATGAAAACACAATCTAAATATCGATTAAAACTTCTTCCTAAGGCTATAAAAGACCTTTATAATACACAAACAAAAGATACTTTGAATTATCTTTTTATCACCAAACAAGTAGAAGATTATGGTTCTATTATAATGGATATTCAAAAAGAAGTTGAGAAACCTGTTATCATTGAATTATTAGCTAATGATAAGGTGGAACAAAGAGTATACTTAACTTCTTCTCAAAAAGTCGAATTTACGCTCTTAGACCCCAAAAAATACACCATAAAAGCAATAGTTGACGAAAATGAAAATGGCGTTTGGGATACAGGAGATTATTTATTAAAAAGACAGCCAGAGGAAATCATTTATTTTCCTCAGGAGTTAGAGTTAAGAGCTAATTGGATTTTAAACGAAGTTATGCGCATAAAAAAAGAGAGTCCCTAAACTCTCTTTTTAATACTTCCTCATTTTTTTCTCTAAATAGTTAAAGGGAGAAATCTAAAGAAAGCTCATATGATAACGGAACAGAAATTCCATTTTTCTTTGCAGGTGTAAATTTTGGTAACCTCAATATTAATTCTTTTGAATAGTCTCCTAATATTTTTTCCTGGTTTTCGTCAATAACTTTTTCAACTTTAATAGTTCCGTTTTTATCAAAAAGGAACTGTACAGTAACTTTACCAGTAATATTATTATCAAGAGCTTCTAAAGGATACTCAAAATTATCTTGAATATGCTTTCCTATTTGAGTTTTAAAGCATATTAGAATTGAAATATCTTTTATTCCTTCACATGATTCAAATACTGGAATAAAATCTACTTCAGTAAGTTTAAAGACTGATGTGCTAAGTTTTTTTGCAACAATTTTGTTATTTGAAACAGTAGGTTTTGTAGTAATTTTTAAACCGTTAGCATCAAGTTCGCTAATGGCTTTAACAGCTTCTTTAGCTTCTATTATTGAAGCGTCATCGACCGGTTTTCTTACACGAAGAAATCTTCTGTTAACATGACTTAATCTAAGGAATATCTGACGCTCAGGCTTATCTTTAGTATCAAGTTTACTATTGATTACTTTGCATTTATCAATGGTGTTTAAGTCTTCTACTACAACTACTTTAGAAGTGCAAAGTTTATTAGTTTGTGCGGTAATAACGTTTACTAAAAACAAGTAAACTAACAATCTTAGGGGGGTTTTCATTATCGGGGGGATATTAAATTGTTGTTTATTATTTATTTGGTAAATACTGAATATGTATTTAAAATGTAGTGGTGTTACATAATCATCATTAAATTAATTTAGTTAAAGAGAAAAATCTAATTGAAATTCATAAGAGGTAGCAACTGGCTTACCTTCTTTTACTCCTGCCTCAAGTTTAGGTAACTTAGACAGTAACTCAACACTATACTGAGTAAGTGTTTCAACGTCGTTTTCATCGGTAGCAACTACATCAACTACTTTACCTTCTTTATTTATGGTAAATTTAATGGTTACTTTTCCAGTAGTTCCGTCTTCAATTGCCTCTTCTGGATACTCAAAGTTTTCTTTAATAAATTGAGTAATACCTGATTTAAAACATTTAATTGAAGATGTAATTCCGTTAACTTTACAAGATGTAAAAATTGGTGCTCTATCTACCTTATCAAAGGTGAAAATTGAATTAAAATCAGTTGTATTTTTTGTTACCTCTTTTTCTACCGGAGTTTCACTTTTTTCAACGCTCTTATCTTTTCTTTTGATTAAGAATCGTGTTTTGTCTGTAGTAGAATTTTCTTCTTTAATTGTAGTTGGCTTAACCTCTGTTTTCTTTTTGTATACAATTTCTACTTCAATATTCTTTGAAGAATTATTGTTCTTTTTAATTTTAACAGTATGGTCGTTGTCACTCTGGCTAAAAGCCGAATTAATCATAAACAAACTAAAGAGCAACCAAGTAACTTTTTTCATAATGAGGGGATTTAAAGTTCTGGTCAATAATAATATTGGGAATACTAAGATAGTATAAAAAAATAAAATTTTAACATTTTTATTGTTTAAAAATCAACATCATAGATGAAGACTAAAGAAAACCCAGTAATAATCACTTGTTCACTTTAGCCCATGTATCTCTTAAACCAACTGTTTTGTTAAAAACTAGTTTTTCACTTGTACTATCATCATCAACATTAAAATATCCTAATCGCTGGAACTGGAAACGATCTCCAATCTTAGAACTAGTTAAACTCGGTTCAACATGTGCTACAATTTTTTCCAAAGAATTAGGGTTTAAAAACTCCATAAAATCTTGATCCTTGTGAGAATCTGGAGCTTCATCAGAAAATAATCGATCGTATATTCTAACCTCTGCTTCAACAGCATGCATTTTAGAAACCCAATGTAATGTACCTTTAACTTTTCGCTTACTTTCTTCGGTTCCGCTGCCAGATTTACTTAAAGGATCATAAGTACAATGAATTTCAGTGATGTTTCCATCAGCATCCTTTACACAACTCTCTCCTTTAATAATGTATGCGTTCTTCAAACGAACTTCTTTTCCTAAACTTAACCTAAAGTACTTTTTGTTCGCTTCTTCTTTAAAATCGTCTCTTTCGATGTATAATTCTCGTGAAAAAGGAACTTCTCGAGTACCTGCATCCATTTCAGGATTATTTTCAGCAATTAACCATTCTTCTTCACCTTCTGGATAATTGGTAATTACTAATTTAACAGGATCCAAAACTGCCATAACTCTATTGGCTGTTTTATTTAAATCTTCACGTATTTTAAACTCTAATAACGCTACATCAATAACATTCTCTCTTTTCGAAACACCAACGGTTTCAACAAAGCTTCTGATAGATGCTGGAGTATATCCTCTTCTTCTTAAGCCAGAAATAGTAGGCATTCTTGGATCGTCCCAACCTGAAACAATACCTTCTTCTACCAACTTTAAAAGTTTTCGTTTACTCATGATGGTATAACTCAAGTTTAAACGAGAAAACTCTCTTTGCTTTGGCATTAAAGGATACTCATTTTTACTGTATTCATATACGTTATCTCTAAACCAATTGTATAAATCACGGTGTGGTTTAAACTCTAAAGAACATAACGAATGAGAAATTTGTTCGATATAATCACTCTCACCATGTGTCCAGTCGTACATAGGATAAATAACCCAATCATTTCCTGTTCTATGATGAGCTTTTTTCAAAATTCGGTACATGATTGGATCACGTAATAACATGTTTGGCGAAGTCATATCTATTTTAGCACGTAACACATGTGCTCCTTCGTCAAACTCTCCTTCTTTCATTCGAGTGAACAAATCAAGGTTTTCTTCAACGCTTCTATCTCTAAACGGACTCGCAACACCAGGTTCGGTTGGAGTTCCTTTTTGTTCAGCCATAGCCTCGGAAGATTGGCTATCTACATATGCTTTTCCATCTTTAATAAGTTGTACAGCCCAATCATATAATTGTTGAAAATAATCAGAAGAATAACACTCGTTTTCCCATTGATATCCTAACCAAGCAACATCTTTTTTAATAGCATCTACATACTCTTGCTCTTCTTTTGCTGGGTTTGTATCATCGAAACGTAAATTTACTGGAGCATTATATTTTTCTCCTAAACCAAAGCTAATTCCAATAGCTTTAGTATGACCAATATGAAGATATCCATTAGGTTCTGGCGGAAAACGAAAACGTAAATTTTCATTTTTCATTCCATTTGCTAAATCTTCTTCAATAATTTGCTCTATGAAGTTTAGTGATTTTTTTTCTTCTGACATGTTCACTTTTAATTTACCCACAAAAGTAATTATTTATAAAGAAAAAAGCAGTGAAAAACGAGTTGTTTTCACTGCTTTTTCTATTAGTTATAAAAACTACTATTCTATAGAAAAAGTATTGTTTAATGGGTTTACATCTGCCATTAATCCACTAGTATCTATTTGCACAGATTTTACTGGTTTATTAGCCGTAAATGTATATGTTGGATAAGCCCATCCCCAATCTTTAAGCAACTTAGCAGTTGTTGATTTTGCTCCTCTCATAATTTCTAAAGGAATATAAAAAGATTCTTTTGAGCCATCAGTATATTCAACTTCAAGATCAATTGGCATTGGTATTGCTCCTATTCTTTCTAAAGTAATTTCTTTATCCTTAACTTGTTTAACACCGTAATCAATAAAGTGTGTTGTTTGAGTCCATTCATTCAAATACCAGTCTAAATGAATCCCAGATACTTTTTCTGCACTTCTTTTAATGTCATTTGGCGTTGGATGTTTAAAAGCAAAATCGTTATAATACTTTTTTAATGTTTTAGCTACATTATCTGAGCCAATAATATATTCTAACTGGCTTAAAAATATATTTCCTTTGCTATAACTACCAATACCATAAGCTAAATTAGTTTCATACCTATCAGCATGTGTTGATAATGGTTTTTCCTTACCAGATTTAGCTAAATAAGCGTAATTTCTGTAAGAACCTGCATGTGGATTTTGACTTCCTTTCTCTAAAATAGTATCTTCTGCTTTGTTAGAAATATACGTTGTAAAACCTTCATCCATCCATGGGTGTTTACTCTCATTAGTTGCTAATAAAAACTGAAACCATGTGTGAGCTAACTCATGTGCAGTAACCCCAAATAAGCTTCCCCAGCTACGCTTACCCGTAACTAAAGTACATTGTGCGTATTCCATTCCTCCATCTCCACCTTGAATAACACTGTATTGTTTGTATGGATAAGGACCAATATTTTCACTAAAATATTTCATTAACTCAGCTGTTTTTGGTTGAAGTTTCTTCCAACTCTCAATATACTTTTCTTCTAATGTTTTTTTATAGAAGAAATGCAGGTTTACTCCATTATCCATTGTAAAAGTATCATGTTGATACTCTGGGTCGGCAGCCCAAGTAAAATCGTGAATGTTTATTCCAACGAAATTCCAAGTTAATTTATTTCCTTTAGGAAGTTTTAACCCCTTATCTTTATTCTCATACCCGTGACCAACTTCTTGCGGGTTTTGTAAAGTACCTGTACCACCTACGACGTAGTTTTTATCGATGTGTAAGGTAACATCAAAATTACCCCAAACACCATGAAACTCTCTAGCGATATAAGGTGGTGTATGCCATCCTTCAAAATCGTACTCTGCCATTTTTGGATACCATTGTGTCATTGACAAAGCAACACCTTCTTTACTATTTCTCCCTGAACGTCTAATTTGTAAAGGAACTTGCGCATCGAACTCCATTTCAAAAGTTACTTTTTTACCTGACTTAATAGGTTTGTTTAAGGTAACCTCTAAAATAGTTCCTACTGTTTCGTATGATACTTTTTCTCCGTCTTGTGTAAGTGAAGTAACCTTAATATAACCAATTTCAGAAGGACTTAGTTTTGCAATTCTACTTTCAACAACAGGATTATCTGAAGTTCCTGTTTTAGTTACCATTCTACCGTCTGGATCTTCAATTGTGTGCAAACGAGCATCCATTTGAGAATTCGGTTGAAATGCATTAAAATACAAATGATAAAATACCTTGTTTAATTCGTCTGGTGAATTATTAGTATAAACCAGTTTTTGTTTTCCCTTGTATTGATAGGTGTTTACATCCATATCAATATCCATAGTGTAATCTACTTTTTGTTGCCAATAATTCTTTTGGTTACCAGAATTTTGAGCTACACTTCCGCAAGCGAATAAAAGAGCACTACTTAGTAAAAAAAATACTTTTTTCATTATTTATAATTTAATCAAAAAAAAGAGCATTATTAAATGCTCTTTTTTTATTGTTTTCAACATACGTTATTTTCCATTCACCATTCTATCTGCCATACGTAATGCGTTATAAGCATTTACAACACGTCCTGAAACAGATAAGTCAGAAAACGGTACTAATTCATCTTTCGTTCCTGGCTTGATTACCTTTAAGTCAATTTTAGTTCCAGAATTCATTAAAATTCTTTTAACTTGACTTGCAGATAACTGTGGGTAGTAAGAACGGATTAATGCAGCTACACCAGCAGTTGCAGGAGAAGCCATTGATGTTCCACTTTTTTTACCATACTCATCTTCTGGAGTAGTAGAATATACTGCAACACCAGGAGCAAATACGTCAACATTAATTTTACCATAGTTTGTAAAACTTGCTGGTAATTTCTCATTGTAGTTAGCACTCATTGCTCCAATTGTAATAAAGTTATCTGCAACTTCATTTACTTGATCAGGAGCATCATTAGGGAATGTTTTATCTACATCAATATCATCACTTGAATTTCCAGCTGCATTAACAATTAATACATCTTTTTCAGCTGCGTACTTGATAGCATCGTAAACCCAATTTTTATGAGGAGAATATCCTTTACCAAAACTTGTATTGATTACTTTCGCTCCGTTATCTACTGCATAACGAATTCCTAAAGCTACATCTTTATCGTACTCATCACCATCTGGTACCGAACGAACAGCCATAATTTTTACATTATTAGCAACACCATCCATTCCTTTTTCGTTACCTCTAGTAGCACCAATGATACCAGAAACGTGTGTTCCATGAGACTCATCTTTAGCTGAATGTCCTGAATTACCATTACCATATCCAGGGCTATCATTAATATCTTCTGGATTATCTCCAATCACTTTACGATAGTTCTGCTTTAATAGCTCTCCAGAAATCATAGCCTTGTCAGACTCTAACTTTCCTTTGAAATAGCTAACAGCTCCTTCAAGTTCAGATTTTGCTTCAGAAAGAGATGCCATTCCAAATCCGAAAATTTGTTTTGCTACTGCTACAGAAGCTTCTAAATCAGCATTATTTTTTATCCCTAAAACATCTTGACTCGTATAATCAGCTGTACCAAAATGTTTAGTGAACTTTTTATCAGCTTCAATAACACTTTCTAACATTTTACCATAGACCATGCTGTTTTGCTCGATTCTTTGAATTCCTTTTTTAGCCTTTTCAAGTTCTTTGTTATAGAATTCTTTTACTTCAGCAGCAGTTTCAGCATCAGCAATAGATGGGTTTTGCATAATTCTTTGGTACTCTAACAATTCTTTGTAAGTGTCTCCTAAAAAGTTCCATCCGTTGATATCATCAACATAACCGTTTTTATCATCATCAATTCCATTTCCAGGAATTTCGTCTTCATTTACCCAAGCAACATCTTTAAGATCTTCGTGTTTTAAATCGGTACCGCTATCAACAACACCAACAATAACTTGAACTCCTTTTTTTCCTTTTAAGAACTCATACGCCTTGTATACACTCATTCCAGGAATAGTATCAGTAGCAAGATCGTAATGTTGCCAATTCTTTCCTTCTACGTCAGTTAATTCAGCTTTTTTAGCTGGAATGTCGATTACTGCATTTGGCCCTTGTGGTACTTCCTTCTTTGCAACATTATTCGCTGTAGAACAACTTGCTAACGCAATTGCCACAGTTGAATATAAAATTGGTTTTATTAATTTCATGTTTATTAATTAAATATGTCTGTAAATTTGTAAGTTTCTTTTAATCGTACTCCTTTTTCTGTATGTTTTACTGTTATAATTTCATTGTAAGCATCATGCTCAAGGAAAAGGAAATATTCTTTATCTGCAGCCTCTGTTAAGAAAGCTTCTTTCTCTTTAAGTGTTAACAAAGGTCTAGTATCATATCCCATTACATAAGGCAATGGTATGTGACCCGCAGTAGGCAACAAATCTGCCATAAACACTAAGGTTTTACCTTGGTATTCTATTTTAGGCAACATTTGTTTTTCTGTATGCCCATCTTTAAAAATAACATCAAAACCAACATAGTCTTTTGCATTTAAATGCAGAAAGTTAAGTTGACCACTTTCTTCTATTGGTAAAATGTTTTCTTTTAAAAACGATGCTTTCTCTCTAGGATTTGGATTAACCGCCCAATCCCAATGCCTACTATTACTCCAAAACCTGGCATTTTTAAAAGCAGGTTCAAAACCTGTTCTATCTTTATTCCATTGTATTGCACCACCACAATGATCGAAATGTAAATGTGTTAAAAACACATCGGTAATATCATCACGATGAAAACCATATTTAGCCAGAGAAGTATCTAATGAAAAATCTCCATACAAGTAGTAATATCCAAAAAATTTATCGGACTGTTTATTTCCAATTCCTGTGTCAATTAACGTTAATCGATCACCGTATTCAATGAGCATGCAACGCATCCCCATTTCAATCATGTTATTGGAATCTGCTGGATTTGTTCTTTCCCATAAAGACTTTGGAACTACACCGAACATTGCTCCTCCATCTAGTTTAAAGTTTCCTGTTTCTATTGGATATATTTGCATAGAAAACAAATATCTGAAATTTTAACGAAACTTAAAGTTAATAATTTGATAATAGGAAATAAAAAAGCTTTTACCGATTGTAAAAGCTTTTTTGAGGTGTCGAGCGGATTCGAACCGCTGTAGATGGTGTTGCAGACCACTGCCTAGCCACTCGGCCACGACACCTTAAGTGAGTGTGCAAATTTAATACTTTTCTTAGTTACGGCAAGTATTTTTTAATTTTTACGTTTTTTTGACAAAACTATGGTCACTTCTCCCACGTTTCCACCAATCGGAGGGTTTAGTTTTGAGACACTTACCGTTGCTTCTTCTACTAAACTAATTTCATTAAAAATTCTGTCAATCATTCTTTTAGCAACATGTTCGAGTAGTTTTGAGCGAACTGCCATTTCCTCTTTTGCTATTTTATTCAAGTGAACATAATCAACCGTATCAATTAATTCATCACTCTCAGCAGATGTACTTAAATTAGCTTTCACTTCGATATCTACTCTATATTCTGAGCCAATTTTAGCCTCTTCATCTAAACATCCATGATTGGTAAACAATCTAATGTCGGTAACTCTAATAATTCCCATTCAATTATTTAATTTCAAACGTTTGCTTTTCTTGTCCTATTTTAACAGTATATTTTCCTTTTGGTAAATACGTTACGCCATTTTTAGCTTCAGATATAATCGTCTCTTTCTTAGCTTTTTTAAATTCTTTTAATCCTTTTTCATTAAACGATACATCAAACATTGCTTCATTGAATCCTCTCTCTGCATTTACCGTTAACTCATTTACTTTGATATCATCGTTGTAAATATCAATCGTAACATTTCCGTTTTTATTTGCATAAAATGGAATTTTTAATTCTGGTGTGTTTGGCTCTAACCATTTACTCCAAGAATTACCCCAAAATCTTCCTTTACGAATATTTCCAATCGTAAAAATATGATTTTCTTTAGTGCTAAATTCTTTAGAATATTCTTGTAACGATTGTATGTTGGCTTTGTATAAACTTCTTCCGTGAGTACCAACAATTAGCTCTTTTGCTTCTGGCTGAATAACCACATCATGTACTGCTACATTTGGTAAATTCTTATGGAAAACTTCCCAAGAGATACCTCCATCAAAAGAAACATACAAACCATTATCTGTTCCAACATATAACAAGTTTTCTTTTTCTGGATCTTCCTTAATTACGTTTACTGGAGAAGCAGGAATCGAATTCCCTATGTTTTCCCAAGTTTTACCGTAATCATTAGACACAAATACATATGTATTAAAATCATCCCATCTATATCCGTTTAACGTTACATAAACTCGTTCTTTTTTATGTTTAGAAGCAATTACTCTAGTTACCCATAAATCTTTAGGTAACGAATTTGAAATTACTTCCCAACTACCTCCTCCGTTTTTTGTTACATGAACTAAACCGTCATCAGAACCTGTATAAATTAATCCAAATTGAAAAGGACTTTCACTGATTGTTGTTAAGGTTCCGTATGCAACATTTCCTTTTTTCCCTCCTTTAGTTAAATCATCAGAAATAGTCTCCCAATCATTTCCTTGGTTTAAAGAACGATGTAATTTATTTCCCCCTAAGTATAAAATATCTTGGTTGTGATTTGATAAATGAATAGGTGTTTGCCAATTGAATCGGTAAGGACTTTCTCCTAAAATATGCTTTGGCTGAATATACGTTTGCTTACCAGATGCTCTGTCAATTCTGAAGTAATTTCCAAATTGATAACCGGTGTACACAATATTAGGATTTCTATCATCAACCTGAACTTGCATTCCGTCTCCACCCATAATAGATTCATACGGGTTTTTTCCAGATTGCAACCAAGACTTGTCAATTTTTGCATTATTGATCGCGGTCCAAACTCCGTTGTCCTGTAAGCCACCATACACATTATATTGTTTTTGATTGTCTGCATGAATTGCATAAAACTGCCCAACAGGCGGTGTGTTTAATTTTAACCAACTCTTTCCATCATCGTAAGAAACATTCAAACCACCATCATTTCCATCAATTAAATGACCTTGAACTTTCGAATTTACCCATAATGCTTGATGATCGGCATGTACATTCTCTCTGCTAATTGATGTAAATGTTTTACCACCATCTTTAGACTTTAAAATTGGTACTCCTAAGATGTAAATTCCATCTTTATCTTGTGGGTCTACTCTAATTTCACCAAAATAATACCCATATGAATAATACAAATCATCTAAATATCCTTCGTGTGTTTTTTTCCAAGATTTTCCTCCGTTTGTAGTTTTAAAAACTTCGGCTCCAATAACAGGAGTATCAAACAATAAAGAGTTTGCATCTTCTAGATATTTAGCTAAATCTATTGGTTTTACAGAACCAGCTCGTACCATTTGTTTTACATTTTCGGCACGATACTTTTCTTGGAAACCATTCATTTTTAAATATGAATTCAATTTTTTGTCAGACAATGCTAAAAACGATTCAACAGACATTGTTTTGAAATCTTCTTTTGTTAAGGCATTCGTTGTTGTCTTTTTATCTTTTTCCTCTTTTCTTCTAAACTGGCTATCATGTGATGCATAGACTGTATTTTCATCAAAAACAGCTAATCCAATTCTTCCAACTCCTTCTCCATTTGGAAATCCATTATTCTCAGAAATTTTCATCCATGTGTTCCCTCCATCTTCAGATTTATAAATAGCTGAGTTTTTCCCATTTCCTTCAAAGTTCCAAGCTTTACGTTCTCTTTCCCAAGAAGCCGCATATAATACATTGAAATTATTAGGAGCTTGTTGCACGTCTATAATTCCAGTATCCTCGTTAATAAATAATGTTCTTTTCCACGTTTTACCTCCATCGGTTGTTTTATAAATTCCTCTTTCGGTGTTTGACGAGTATAAATGTCCTAAAACACCAATCACAACCTCGTTCGGGTTATTTGGATTAATTAGTAATCTACCAATATGATGAGAATCGAACAAACCAACATTTTCCCAGTTCTTTCCTCCATCAGTAGATTTCAAAATTCCAATTCCCGCATAAGAAGATCGAGAAGAATTGTTTTCTCCTGTTCCAACCCAAATTGTGTTAGTTTTCCAATCAACCGCAATATCACCAATATTCTGAGTATCGGAATTATCCATAACTGGAGTAAATGTATTTCCGTTATTGTTAGTGTGCCACAAACCTCCTGAAGCATATCCTACATAAAACTCATTTGTTTTGTTTGGATTTACATCAATATCCACCACTCTTCCACTCATAATTGTAGGACCAATATTTGTAAATGGAATATTTTTAACTAGCGAGTTTTTAGTCATTGTTCGCTTCTTTGCTAAAGCGTCTTTTACAACTTCCGCAGAAGTTGCGTTCTGCTGACCATAAACTGTTGCACCTAAAAGCAATAAAAAGGAAAGTGTTTTTTTCATTTGGTTTGAGTTTAAGACCTTAAAAATAAAAAATAATCAGGAGGACATCTATGAATATTTATTTTTAACATGTTCATTCCGTTTTATATTTTAGTTAGATTTGTAAAAAAAGTCATATGAACATTTTTATTCTTTCTGTTGGTGAACATGTTTATTCTACAAAACGTTTATATGATGAAGCCGTCAAAAGAGGTCATGATGTTAGCATCATAAATCACCTGAAATGTTCCATAAAACTTAGCGAAGGAAAAAGAGAAATTATATATTTTGGTGAAAACATTATAGACGAGCCGGATGTAATTATTCCTAGAATTGGTGCCTCAGCAACAAGACATGGAGCTGCTGTTGTTAAAGAATTTGAAATGCATGGTGTTTTAAGTGCCGCTAGATCTTTGGGAATAATAAGAGCTCAAAATAAAGTAAGAACACTTCAAATTATGAATCGGAAAGGAATTCCCATTCCTGATACTCTGTTTTCGGTAAATCCAGAAAATATAAAAGAACAAATAGAATTACTTGGAGGTGCTCCTGTAATTATTAAACTTCAAGAAGGAACACAAGGTATGGGCGTAATGCTCGCAGAAAGCAAGAAATCTGCAAAATCTATTATTGATACTTTTTACAGAATGAATATGAGCATTTTGCTTCAGGAGTTTATAAGTGAAAGTAATAGTGAGGATATTAGAGTAATTGTTGCAGGAGATAAAGTGATTACCGCTATGAAACGAAAAGGCTTAGATGATGATTTTAGATCTAATATTCATAGAGGAGGATCTGGATCTAAAGTAGAGTTAACCGAACAAGAAAAAGCAATGGCTATTAGAGCTGCAAGTTATCTAGGTTTACCTATTGCTGGTGTAGATCTTATTCGCTCAAAAAGAGGCCCGTTACTTATAGAGGTTAATTCAACTCCAGGTTTACAAGGTGTAGAAGCGTACACAAGAATTAATGTTGCCGAAGGAATTATAAAATATTTAGAGAAAAAATGTTCGACAAAGAGTTCAAGAACGAAGAGGTAATAATTAGAGGCGAAAAAATTGGTTTAGGAGAAACTAAATTGATTAAAATTCCAGTAGACAGATTACCTACAGGAACCTTAATCGAAATTCCTGTATATGTTTTTAATGGAAAAGAAGTAGGTCCTACTATCTTGCTTCAAGGAGGTTTACACGGAGACGAAACCAACAGTATAGAACTGGTTAGGAGAATGTTAATAGACAAATCATACAAAATTCAAAGAGGATGTGTAATTGTTGTTCCTTTGTTAAACATTTTCGGGTTTTTAAATTTTTCAAGAGAATTACATGGTAAAGATGTAAACCGAAGCTTTCCTGGGTCTAGAACTGGTTCTTTAGCAAGTAGACTTGCCTATTATTTAATGAAGGAAATTACTAAGAACGTAGATTTTGCCATCGATTACCATACTGGTGGAGCACAACGTAGCAATTATCCTCAAATACGATATACTCCACAAGATGCTAGAGGAAAAGAATTGGCATCAATTTTTAATGCACCTTTTGAATTTGGCTCTAAAATTATTGCTAAATCCTTCCGTAACGAATGTTTTAAGCATAACATTCCTGTAATAGTTTATGAAGGAGGAGAATCGCTACGATTAGATGAACATGCCATTCAAGAAGGAATTAACGGAACCCTTAGAATTCTTAAACATTTTAAAATGATACGAGATTCCGTAGAAATCTCTAATAATACTACTTCAATTATTATTGAAAAGAGAAGTTGGGTTAGAGCAAAAGTTGCAGGCATCTTTACATCTAAAGTTGAAAATGGAACTTCTGTGAAAAAATGTGAAATATTGGGGTTTATTATGGACACCTATGGAGAAACTAAATTTTCTGTTAAGTCTCCTAAAGATGGATATATTATAGCAAAAAACAATTTTCCTGTTGTAAACTTAGGTGATCCTCTTTATCATCTTGGATCTTAATGCTTGTGTTATTCGTTAATTTTTTGTTAATTTATTAGCTAATTAACAAATTTTAAATCAAAAAACTATGGACTTAATCATTAGCTTACTTGCTGGAGCCTTGGGGGGAAACATAGCTGGAGCATTATTAAAAAAATTCTCTATGGGTACTTTATGGAATTCTATTGTTGGAATTCTAGGAGGTGCACTTGGTACACGATTATTAGGAATGTTGGGTATAGACTTAGGTGGTATATTAGGTGTTGTAGCTGGAGGTACTGTTGGAGGAGGTGTACTTATGGCTATAATTGGAGTTATTAAAGGTGCAATGAAGAAATAAACATACTCAATTAATAAATTTTAAAAGCGTCTAACTAAAATGTTTAGGCGCTTTTCTATTTTACAAAAACTATAACCGTACCTTTGCCCTTTATTCAGAAATAAGACTTAATTTATTTCTATACATATATTTATGACATTTGAATCATTAGGGTTAAAGAAAGAGCTTTTAAAAGCAGTAGAAGAAAAAGGATATACAACCCCATCCCCAATACAAGAAAAAGCAATCCCAGTAATTTTAGAAGGAAACGATGTTCTTGCATCTGCACAAACAGGTACTGGTAAAACAGCTGGTTTCACTTTACCTATATTACAAATAATTACAGATACAAAGAACCCGAAGTTTCGCCCCATAAGAGCATTAATTTTAACACCTACTAGAGAATTAGCAGCTCAGATTTATGACAACATTAAAGATTACAGTAAATACGTTAATATTAAATCTGCCGTAATATTTGGAGGTGTAAATCCCAAAAAGCAAATTTCAACTATTAAGAATGGTGTAGACATTTTAGTAGCTACACCTGGAAGGTTACTAGATTTACATGATCAAAAAGCTCTGTCGTTAAAACGAATTGATATTTTAATTCTTGATGAAGCAGACAGAATGCTAGACATGGGATTTGTAAGAGATATTAAAAAAATCATCGCACTACTACCTTCAAAGCGTCAGAATTTACTTTTCTCAGCAACTTTTTCTAAAGAGATAAAAGCATTAGCAAAAGGAATCTTATCAAACCCTGTGCTTGTTGAAGCTGCTCCAGAAAATACCACTGCCGAAATGGTTACACAAAAGATATATCGTACGCCTAAAAGTAGAAAAGCGGCTATGGTTATTCAACTAATTTCAGATGGTAACTGGAATCAGGTACTTATATTTACAAGAACAAAACACGGAGCAAACAGACTGGTAGAAAAATTACAAAAGAATGATATTTCTTCAGCTGCCATACACGGTAATAAAAGTCAGGGTGCTAGAACAAAAGCATTAAAAGAATTTAAAGAAAATACCATTCGTGTGTTAGTAGCTACAGATATTGCTGCACGTGGATTAGACATCCCTTTGTTACCACAAGTTATTAATTATGAACTCCCAAATATCCCCGAAGATTACGTACACAGAATAGGAAGAACAGGAAGAGCGGGAGCAAGTGGTGAAGCTATTTCATTAGTTGCAAATGAGGAATTAGAATATGTTAAAAACATTGAAAAGCTCTTAAAACAAAAATTAAAAATTGCTGAATTAGAAGGTTTTGACCTTACTCCAACTGAACCCTCTCAACCTGAAAGCACTTCAAAATCAAGCTCAAAAAACAAAAAACCTTCTTCTGGAAACCAAACTAAAAGAAATTTTAGGAACAAAAAAGGATCGAAAAACAACGAAGAAAACAAAGCTGCTCCAATTCGTAATAATCGAAAAAAATCTAAGAGAAGACCTAATAAAGGACCTAGAAATATCACTTAAAATCATACCTCTCTTTTTTATGAAAATCAAATAATCAAACTTCAGTAATTGAATGTTGCTGGATGTGTAAATTAAACTAAATCACTCTGTACTGAAAGTACAGAGGTTTTATTATACTGGGGACTAAAAGTCCCCTTTTTCATTCTAATATAAAATTAGAATTATCCGA
>NZ_SLXM01000006.1 GCF_004345825.1 Tenacibaculum skagerrakense | reverse complement strand
TTGGTAATTGATCCAACTGTAATTGTTTCTGTATAGGTACAATTTAATCCATCTCTAATCGTAACATCATAATCTCCTGCTACTGAAATAGCAAATGTATTACCTGCTTGGAATGATGCAGCGTTTCCTGTTGGAACAACTGAATACTCATAAGTTCCATCTCCTCCACTTGCTGTTACCGTTACACTTCCATCATTACAAGTTACAGGAGTAGTTGCAACTGTTCCTGTTAATTGTGTATTGATGGTTTCCGTTGATGCAGCTGATACACATCCGTAACCATCACGAACTAAAACTGTAAAGGTACCAGGAGCTAATCCTGTAAATGTATATGTTGTAGCGGTAACTGGACTTGGTACTTGCCAGCTTGCTCCATTATCAATACTGAAATTGTAATCACTTCCTGATCCTCCGGAAGCAGTAACAACTATCTGACCATTTGTTCCATCATAACATGCTGTTGGAATAGCTGTATGTGTTGGGTTTGTTGAAGGATTTACTGTAATATTGAATGGTGCTGATAAACATCCATTAGTATCTTGTGCTATAATTGTATGTGCTCCAGCGGCAACATCTGTAAATGATCCTGTTTGGAATGCTCCAACTCCATCTAATTGATAAGTATATGGACCATTTCCTCCAGTAGCACTTGGCTCAATTGTTGCTCCCGTAGCTGGATTACATGTTACCTCTTTTGTAATCGTTCCGCTTGCAACTACAACTGTAGGCTCACTTACCGTTTCTGTTCCTAAGGAAATATCACATGTGTCTCCATTTACAGTTGCACGAATACGAACATCGTAACTACCTGCTGTTAAACCTGATGCTGTAACTGGACTACTTGTATTTCCTGTAACCCATGTAGTTCCGCCATCAATACTATAATCAAATGAAGTTCCAAAATTACTTGCTGTAATCTCAATAGCCCCATCACTTCCTGCATTACACGTTGTGTTAGTTGGATTTGTAGACCCCAACAATTCTCTTCCCGCTTCAACAACAAAAGAAACATCAACAGTACAGTTTCTTCCATAATCAACTGTAATTGTATGAGAACCTACAGATAAATCTGGGAAAAAGTTAGTTCCATTGAACGGACCTCCATCTAATGAATAATCATAGCTACCGTTAACCGGTGACAAAGTAGCATCCGCAGTACCATCACAATTATAAACTAAATTTGCATTTATTACTGGTTCATTTGGTATAGGTTCAACTACTAATGGATCTGGTAAACTATAAGTACATCCATTAGAATCTCTAATTACTAAGTTATAAGTACCTGGAGTAGCAGTGTTTAAAACTCCTGATGACTGAAAAGTAGTACCTCCATCAAAACTATAATTATAACTTGGTGTACCTCCT
Organism: Tenacibaculum skagerrakense; assembly: GCF_004345825.1. Taxonomy (GTDB): domain Bacteria; phylum Bacteroidota; class Bacteroidia; order Flavobacteriales; family Flavobacteriaceae; genus Polaribacter; species Polaribacter skagerrakensis. Next base: position 290,877 of record NZ_SLXM01000006.1, on the reverse strand, counting down.
GATTCATTATTAAAAACAATTCTTGCAGGATGGTTACAGTTAAAGTCTCTATCAATAGATGCTTCAGCATATAAAGGGTTAGGCGCTGTAACATCTACAGGTCCGACAGTATAACTACATGAATATCCTCCTTTAGTAGCTCTTACATCAATAGTATAAGAGCCTATTGCTAAGCCCGTAAAAGTATTAGATGTATTATAAGTTGCTCCTCCATTAATACTGTACTCTAACGAATACCCTATTAAACCTGGCGGAGAGACTGTATTAACAGTAATACTTCCATCAGAATCACCACTACATAATGGGTTTGTAACAGTTGTTGTAAATTGTAAAGGATCTTCTAAAACAATAGTTACTGGACTTGAAACTTGTGAACAGTTGTTATCATCTACAACAATAAATTCATATGTCCCTTCCTCTCCACTAGCTATAGTAAAAGTAGTTGATGATTGGAAATCACCGATAGCAATATCTGTAACATTAGTGTAGGAAATAGCTGTTTTTGTAGCTGTAGCCGCAGGAGTGTATGACCAAACCGCATAAGTATAAGGAGTAGTTCCTCCTGAAGCTGTTAAATCTATTATACCGTCTGTACAATTAATGTCTTTTGTTATAACAGCCGTTAAGGCTAATGGTGCTGGAACAACAAATGCAGGAGTGTCTTGAGAAAAACTACACTCTGCTGTTGTTACTTGAACTGTATAAACTCCAGAACCTGTAACTGGAAAATCTCTTGAAGTATCTGTTGTAGGACCGAAGGTACTAACTACGGACGCTCCATTTAATATTGTATATGTGTATGGACTTGGAATAGTACTATTAATTTGAACATTAATATTACCCGAATCACCAGCACATAAAATAGGACTAGTAGTTACATCTACATCGATGTCTATTGAATTAACTGAATACCCAGGATAAGGATATACACAAGAGGTTGCATCATTTTTAATATATACATCATAATTTCCTGCTGTAGAAATAGAAAAAGTATTTGATGCTTGGTAAGATGAATCTGGTGGAGAAGCACTACCGGCAGTAACAATAGCATATTCATAACCAGCAGGCACATTATTTATAGTAATACTTCCCGCATTACCACATATAATATCTTCGGTTACAATAGTTGGTGTTATAGTAGCTTTGAAAACATTAAAATAGTAACGTTCAAAACAACCACCTGATTCTGTTACTTCCAAACGATATTGACCTGCGTCTGAGAAGCTTCTTGTTGTTGCGTTTACGTCGGTAGCAACATCCTCCCAACAACCAGCCGTTTGATTTGGACAACTAGGGTCTGGATCTGGACTACAACTTGAACTTAATTGTTGCCATCTTACAGTAGTAGGTGCAATAACACCTGTTATAATTTCTCTAAAATCTGTATCACCACAAAGATATATTTCCACTAATTCAGAACCGTCATTTGGACATGTTCTTATCGCATCTCCAAAAGCAGCTATAGGATTAGTCCCTGTTCCAAAAGGACCAACGATAAATGTTTCATCAGAGCTAACACAAGCTGCTGGTACTCCTGATGGATTTACTTTTGTTACGGTATAAGTACCTGTACTAGTAACAGTAAGTGTAGGTCCTGTACCAACAATTACACCATTTTCATCTCTCCATTCGTACGATGCAAATCCCGAACCAGGAATTAACTCCAATGAAGGACCACACAATGTAACATTCTGAGTGAAACTACACCCACTAGTATCAACTAAAAAGTTAGAGGTACCCGCTATACCATAATCACATGCATCTATACCAGAAACACTAGGCTCATTATTAACACTTACTCCTCCTTGAATACCATCATACCTAGCAAAAGCTTGATTCTCAATAACATTTGAACAAACATCTCTTAACTCATTACAATCAGAAACTACTTGTACATGTAAACGAATATTATGTATAGAACCTCCTTCTTCTACCAAGCTATCAGGAATTGTAAATTCTAATTCACCTTGAAAACCATTTGCTAAAGCTGGTGGATCATACGTATAAGTTACACCCGCAGGAACTGTGATGTCTGCAGGTATTAAATCAACATTCTTAGGCAAACGATCGGTGATAACAGTATTTGTTGCATCATCAGTACCATTATTTTGAAAACTAATATTATACCATAAATCACTACCTAAACCTACTGGTGTTCCTGCAATATCATTTCCAGCTCCATCGTCAATAGTTTTCACTAATTCAATATCTGGCTCAATAATTTCGATTGCCATTCCTATTAAGAATGGCCAATATACATCTCCTCCAGTAGTAAATCTTGCGTTTAAACTAGTTTGATTATTAGCAATTAAAGTATTAGAAGGATTATTCAGATTAAATAAATCTACATCAAAACCTAAAGTATTTTCACTATTTGGGTTTCTTGTAGTTACAAAATTGTCGTACTGAGTTATACTACCATTAAAAAAGTTATTTGCTGGATTGGTAGTGGGTGTTGATATATTTGTATATGTTCCTGATGTATCTTCAACTCTTAATCTATCTCCACTAATATAGGTATCTCCCTCTAGGGTAGCAGTTAATAATTGGGTTCTTACTGGACCTGAAGGAATTGTTGTGAATCCTGAAAAAGAAATATCTGTACTGTTAGATCCATCAATAGTAGAAAAACCATCAAAAACAGAAATATTTTTACTCGATTGCGTAGAATCTTCGTATATAACAACCAAAACCCAACCTCCAGAACCACCAAGCCCATTGTTTTGATCCCATCCAGTTGTTGCTCTAATATTTGCTGCATAATAATCTCCATTTGGATCACTTAGTGCTTGTACATCAGTAGTTACATCTTTATAACAAACATAAGGTCTTTGTGTAGCTATACCATTATCATAAATTACTTCATCAGCAGTAATATCTTGGTAATTTTGTCCCGGTAATCTAAACTTTATATCTCTATAATCCCCCTGCCTTGAACCAGCATTTTCCCATGTATCATAAGGATAAACTCCAGCCCAATATAAACCAGCATAAATAACTCTAGAACAATTTGGAAGTGCTAATGTTGACTTTGATGATGAAAATGTGGTACTATTCCCCGAAATACCTTCTACATCATCAATATCAATATAATCCATAAAAAAGTTACCATTATTAATAAAAAAGTAACTCCCATTGAAATCGATCACTAAATCGGAATCGTATGGATCATTGGGCGTTATAGATGTAGTAACATCACCTCCAATTGTACCTGTATTTGGATTGTAATAATTAAAGTTAAAAGCAGAATTATCAGTATCTCTATTTAAAATATTATTACCAACAAAAGTAATATTACCTTGAACATTAATTCCACCTGTAGCCAATCTTTGCGTAAAAGCAACATCAGGTTTTTTTAATAATGATCTGTCAACAATCTCTTTGTATGCCTTTGACTTAAAGCTACTGTTAGGTGGTATTTTATCAAACACTTTTTTTTGACCATCAATTTGAGAAAATGAGAGTATAGTGTTTAAAACAAATAAAATTGAGATTAGTATTTTTTTATTCATTTTTGGGGATTTGAATATTATTTATTTACGCACATTTAATATAAGAAAAGAATTTAACAAATTCAAACTAAAAAAAACTAAACATATGTTTACCAATTATTTAACTTCAACTATATTCTTTCTATCATAATAGCTTCCATTTAAATTATTATTGTACAACTTGATTGTCTCAGCTCTACTATCTGTCTTTAATATGTAGACATGTCTCATTCCTGTTTCAGGATTGATGAAAAAGTCTGCTTTTATACCATCATTTTCTAATTCATCTAAGAATTTATCTGCATACGCCTTCTTTCCAAATACATTAACAACCAAATAATAACCAGGAGGTATTTGACCTGTAGGGTTTTTCATTGTACGAACTCTTGCAGGTGGTTGAGGCTTAGGTTCAGTATAAGATTCTCCTTCCGCTCCAAGAGTAATTTTCATTACATATACCTTATCAGCTCCTGTTTTACTCTTTTTGATACCTAAATCATTGTTAGCTTCTTCTCCTTCAACTCCTTTTGTTGTACCATTAATTTCATGTTTTTGATCCTCAGCATCTTCTTTCTTAGCATGTCTATCTATATAAACTACATATACATCATATTTAGGATCTCTAACATATCTTGCTTTATATTTATTATTTTTATTTCTGTTGTATTTTTTAACCTCAGATTTAGCTCTAGCTAAAGACTTATACTGCTCTATCGCTGTATAATACATTGTACCAGCGCCACCTCCTGTTCTAGTAACAGTTCTTTCTCTCCATGGCTTAGCCTTACTTCTAGGAAGCGATTGATCTCTAGCTTCTTTTGACTGTTCAACAGGAACTTCTCTTACAATCTCTTTTGTTTGAGGTTGGTTTTTAACCAATCGTAATAACTCATCAACTTTTTTATGTAAGCTATTTATTGAATCTTGAGCAACCTGTAATTCATCTGATAAATCGTTATGCTCAGGATCTTCATACTCGTTTTTCTTAACATCTAAAATCTCTGGTTCTTCATCCTCAGGTAAAATTATATCAACTTTAGGTGTTCTATTAGCAACACTTCTACTTCTATTTCTTCCTAAACGATATAAAATTCCAACTTCGTTAGTTCCTCCTAAATTATCTTGCTTTTCATATGAAAAACCTATACCTAAGTTTTTGGTAAGGTTTATACCAAACCCAGCATTTAACCCAAATATTTTATCGTAACCTACTTTTACCCAGCCAGCTTTTGGTAGTTCTAAAAGCACATTACCTGCATATGAAAAATCATCTTTTAATTTTCTTGCTACACCTAAACCTCTCAAAGACATATTCTGGAACAATCCGCTTGAATTATCAAATCTATAAGTATATGCAACATGTCCAGAAATTGTTTTATCACCAAAATCACTAACAAATTCACTAGATTTCAAGTTAAAATCTCCTAGGTTTTCAAAGAATATTCCCACATCTAAATCTCCAAAAGACATTGTTGCTGCAGGTTGAAATACTACTACTGGTTTGTCTTGATAATTGTTAATTAAAGGATCATCTCCGTTTGAAAGTACACGCGGATTATCTATACTTCTTCTACTGTAGAAAAAGTTAAAACCAAATGTTAATTTTTTATCTCCTGCTAATTTTAATTGATACGCGTAATTCGCTACTGCACCAAAATCTTTAAAAACTCCTATTTCTTGTTGAAAAACAGCTATACCAGCACCAACATTTCTTTGCATTTTCCCTGAATAACTAAGAATATGTAAACGTGAAGCATCTTCAAATTCTATATTTGCACTTCTAGTAATAGCCTCTATTGTAGCGGTTTCTCTGTGTAGTATTGAAAAAGTAGGCACCGTCATGAAGTTATTAAATTGCATAAAACTTCTTGACGAAAATCCATTATACTGGTCTTCACTTATACTCACCTGAGATAGGCAAGTTAAATGAAGTAATGTTAATAGTACAAATAAAGTAATGTTTTTAACCATACAAATTATTGTAATACTGAAATGGTTCCCGCTTTAACTAAGTTATTATCCTTAATAACCTTAAAGTAGAATAACATTCCATCTTTTAAATTATTGTCCTGAGGCCAATTATTTTGATAATCGGTTGTATTCAGAACTTGTTCCCCTCTTGAATTAAATATAATAATCTGAACATTAGGCTGAAAAGCAAATCTGTTCGGTAATTCCCATCGATCATTAACACCATCTCCATTAAATGGTGTTATTATATTAGGTATAATCAACATCCCATCATCTTCAACTACATTTACTTCTCGTTGAGCATTACAACCTCCTACTGTACCTATAACAGTATAGGTACCTAAATTTCCTACGTCTAGTGTTTCATTTGTTGATAACAAATTTCCAGCTTGATCATACCACTCGTAAGAATCAGCTCCACTAGCTGTTAAAGTAATAGTACCTCCTGCAGGTAATACTGCATTCGTTGAAGGACTTACCTCTAAAACAGTGTCATCAAACTCTACAACTTCAACCTCAGTAACATTTATTTGACAACCAAATCCATCTAAAGTCACATTATAAGTTCCTATTTCAGATACTTCTACATTCAAAGGATCTGAAACAGTCATTGCAATGCCATCCTTAAACCAAGTATAGGTGTAACCTGGAAAATCATCAATACTTAAGAACAATGATTCTCCTGGACATAATGCATTAGAAGGAGAAGATGATGAAATCTCAACATCTCCAACACCCAATAATAAATTTACAACATTAGAATCTGCAGTAAGCGTCACAATAGTTATGTTTAAATAATAATCACCATTGTCGTTGTATGAATTAACATTAAAGGTTTGAGCCTCTGCACCTGTTATAGCAACTGAGTCTTTAAACCACTGAAGTTTCATTAAAACTGTACCTCCAGGATCAGGAGATAATAGTTTATTTATTTTTTCTTGAGAAATATTATAATCATTCCCATCTGTAGCCGTAACACTTATTCCAACCAAAGCAAGCTCCGTATTAGCAGAATTACACTCTTGGTAATCTGTTCCAGGCCTGATAGTTACAAACATTTCACTAACTCCCAAAATTGTTCTAGTATCAGATGTAGCAGATACTGGACAATCTCCTGATAATTCAGTTACAACTGCGTAATATTCTCCTGGGCCTGAAACATTTAATGTATCTCCAGACACCCCTGGTATTTCTCCCGATTCGTTAAACCATTGTATATTAACCGTACCTGAAGCATCATGTGTGACTACTAATTCAATTGTTTCACCTGGGAAAATAATATCGAATGGATTGCCACTAATAGTAACATTAAAGGAAGCATCTGATTTTTGCTGTAACGTAACATCCTGAGATCTACTAGAACAGTTTCCTATTTCAATTTCCAAATGATACACACCAAATTGATCAGCAGTTGGTGTAGTATATATAGGCAAATAATCTGGCAAACCTGTAATTTGCACTCCGTCTTTAAACCATTTATACGTAAAGCTTGGATCATCTATACTTGCCTGTAAATCATAAGATTGGTCAGCACATAAATCTACAGTATTATCTCCAAGAATTGTTAAACTTGAAGAATTAACAACTATTACATTAACTTTATTAGAAATAACAGCATCTGTACACGATCCATAATCAACTTCTGCATAATACTCTCCTGGTTGTGAAACCGTAATTGAAAGACCTGTTTGACCAACAATTTGAACATTATTACGATACCATTTATAGTTGAAATTTGAATCTATCTCATTTAACGTTATAGTTTCAGGATTTCCATTACATAAAGCAACATCTGTAAAGTTGTTTAATATTAATTGTTCTGAAGTAATATCATAAGCGCCAAAAGGATCAGAATCTGGACTAGTAACTGACGGATTATCTGCTACAACTCTTATTCTATATCCTGAACCATAAGTACCATTCGGAACACTAAACGAACCGTTAATCGGTATTAGTGGGCTAAAATTTTGATTATTTACACTTAATATTTGTGTAGCACTAGAAAAATCACCATTCTCATCAGAAAGAAAAACCCTGAAAGTATTAGCTGAGTCGAAAATACCATCTCGATAGGTAAAACTGAAACTGAAATTATTAAAGCTATCAGTAGCACACGCAGATGAAAAATTTAAAACAGGTTTATCTATAGTTTGCCCATAAACAGTAAAGCTCAGCAATAGCATTGCCAGCTTGAGAATCGGTTTGAGATTTATTTTCAAGTACTTAAACATAATAGGCGGGGACTATTAAACAAGGTACACTATATACCTAACATACAAATATATTTAATTTTTGTTAAAAGCCTAATTTATTTTAGGCTTATTCCATCCAAAAACACTATAGTTGTAATTAATACGTTAATTTAGCGGAGTTATTATATCTTATTTAAAATAATGCTGAAAAAAATCACCTCAATTTTATTTTTTTTCGTTGTAATACATACAATAGCACAAGTAGCAGGAACAAGTTCTTTTTCCTTTTTAAATACGGCTACCGATGCTAGACAAATTGCTTTAGGAGGAAAAATCTTAACCTTAGTTGATGACGTAGACCAACCTAAATGGAACCCTGCTGTTATTAATATCGATTTAGACCGCAGACTTTCCGTAAATTACACCAGTTATTTAGCTGATATTTCGATAGGTTCTGTTTCTTATGCTCATCGATTTAATAGACACTCTCCTACTTTTCATTCTAACATCACCTATGTTAACTATGGAACTCTTATTCAAGCGGATGAAGAAGGTAATGAAACAGGTACTTTTGGCGCTAGTGATGTTGCTTTATCTGCCGGTTATGCTTATCAAATTCCAAATTCAAGTATAAGTATTGGTGCTAATGCGAGGTTAATTTATTCTTCTATTGCTAATTTTTCTTCAAGTGCTTTTACAGTTGATCTTGGTGCCGTTTACTATAATATTGAAAAACCTTATATTTTTTCGCTAGTACTAAGAAATATTGGAACTCAAATCACCTCATTTAATGGTGTCTCTGAGAAAATTCCTTTTGAAATTGCGATAGGCGCTTCTTATATGCTTGAAAATGTTCCTTTTCGTCTTTATGGGACTATTGATAATTTACAACAATGGAATATTAGTGTTGCAAACCCATCCAATTCAATATCTGACTTAGAAGGAAACGTTACTGAAGAAGAAATTTCATTTTTAGACAATGCGTTTAGACATGTAATTATTGGCGCTGAACTATTTCCTAAAAGAGCTGTAAATTTAAGAATAGGATATAATTTTCGAAGAGGTAAAGAATTACAAGTTCAAAATGTTCGAACTTTTGGTGGTATTTCTTTTGGTTTTGGTTTGAGAATGAATAAAGTAAAACTAAATTATGCTTATTCTAGATTTCATTCAGCTTCAAGTGTTAGTACTTTCGGATTAACTATTGACTTTAATAAAGATTATAGACGAGATATTTCTACAAACTATTAACTTGTTTATCTTTGCTTTCAAACTAGGATATGAGCAATAAAAAGATAATTATAGCAATTGACGGGTTTTCTTCTACTGGAAAAAGCACCATTGCTAAACAACTTGCAAAGCATTTAAATTATATATATGTAGATACTGGAGCAATGTACAGAGCTGTTACATTGTATGCTATGCTAAACGATATAATTGACAAAAATTCTTTTGACAAACAGCAACTTATTAACGATCTTAACCTAATTCAATTAAGCTTTACATTCAATCCTGCTTTAGGCTTTGCAGAAATGTACCTGAACGGTGTTAATGTTGAGAAAGAAATTAGATCAATAGAAGTTTCTAAATTAGTAAGTAAGGTATCAGAGATATCTGAAGTTCGAAAAAAGCTGGTTCAAGAACAACAGCAAATGGGAAAAGACAAAGGAATTGTAATGGATGGAAGAGATATTGGAACTGTTGTTTTTCCTGATGCTGAACTTAAGTTATTCATGACTGCCTCTGCTGATAAACGAGCAGTTAGAAGATACAAAGAATTAATTGACAGAGGAGATAATGTTAAGTATGATGAAATACTTCAAAATGTTCAAGAACGTGATCGAATTGATTCTTCGAGAAAAGATTCGCCTCTAGTTAAAGCAGAAGATGCTATCGAATTCGATAATTCAGATATGGGATTGAATGAACAGTTTGAGAGAATAATGAGCCTTGTAAATGATCGCTTATAATAATTTTCAAGAAAAGGTTAAAATTGCTTCCCTTGTAATTTTTACTATTACTGCATTTTTTAGTGTTGGTCATTTACAATCAGATGAACATTTCCAAATACTAGAGTTTGCTCAATACAAATTAGGTGAAATTTCTGCAGAGGAGTTACCTTGGGAATTTGGAGAAAAAATGCGTCCTTCAATACAACCTTGGATAGCATATACTTTTATTAAGTTTTTCGATTTTATTGGGTTAAAAAATCCATTCACGATTACTTTACTCTTTCGTTTAATGAGTGCTTTACTACTTTGGTATGTAATCATTTCTTTAAATAAAATTGTAATTAAAAACTATTTTAAAACAACTAAATGGGCTAACATATTTTACGCTTCAACCCTACTCCTTTGGTTTATTCCTTTTACATCTGTTCGTTTTTCATCAGAAAATATTGCTGCTTTATTTTTATTACTTGGTTTTCTCCAACTCTTTAAAAAACAAAGCAATATTAGTTTTGCTATTGCAGGAACATATTGGGGTTTATCGTTCTTATTTAGATATCAATTGGGATTAAGTGTTTTTGGAGCATATCTATTTTTACTTTTAATTGAAAAAACTTCAATTCTAAAATTACTCATAAGTATAATACCCCTTTTAATAATTATTGCTTTTGGCGTTTATTTAGACACACTATTCTATGATGAGTTCACTATTGCTCCTTACAATTATGTAAAGGCAAATATTTTAGACGATAAGGCTTCGAACTTTGGTACTTCACCATTTTTCGCCTATTTATACTTATTCTTAGGAAAAGCCATCCCTCCTATCAGTTTAGTATTATTTGCAGGATTTATAGCTGGTGTTAAACCTTTGAAAAAACACATATTTGTTTGGGCAATCATTCCTTTTATCATTATACATTCTGTAATAGCTCATAAGGAAATTAGATTTATGTTTCCTGTAAGTTATTTGTTCATTTTCATCAGTGTATATGGTATTATGAAATACTTTGAACACAAAGAAATTAAAGTTTGGCAGCGAAAAGTAGTTAAGTTCAGTCTGTACTTAAATGTCTTATTACTAGTTATTATGACTTTTAAACCTATGAATGGAACTGTAAAATTATTTCATTATATACATGCTAATTTTAACGATACTCCAACGTATATTATCAGTACAAAAAGACCAATATATTCAATGTTGGTTAATTTGAAATCTACTTTTTATACCGCTGAAAATGTAAAAAACGAAGTAGTAAAACCTGAAGATATTCAAACTCATCTTCAAAAGAATGACATTAATGAATGTTATATTTTACATGAAAAGTTTGATTTTAAAATACCTTTAGAAAATTATACAGTAGAAAAAGTTTATTCTGAATATCCTGAATTGATAAAAAAGATTGAGTTTATAGATTGGCAGAAAAAGCTACGAACTAAAACTATTTTTAAGATTACAAAAAAAGAGGAATAACAAATCATTATTCCTCTTTTCTGAGATTTCAATATTCTGTACAAATACCTTAAAAAATTTAAATACGCGATTCTCAGCGATTGACTTTTTTAGTCGATATCAAACTCATTTGAATTTACAGAGTAACTTCTCCACTTTTCTAAACATTGCTCAATATCCTCAGGAATTTCAGAATTGAATTGCATAAATTCTCCTGTAGTAGGATGTACAAATCCTAACGTTTTTGCGTGTAATGCTTGTCTTGGTAATACTTTAAAACAATTATCAACAAATTGTTTGTACTTCGTAAACGTAGTTCCTTTTAAAATTATATCACCACCGTAACGCTCATCATTAAATAACGTATGACCAATATATTTGAAATGCGCTCTAATTTGATGAGTTCTTCCTGTTTCTAGTTTACACTCTACTAAAGTTACATAAGTAAAACGTTCAATTACTTTATAATGTGTAATTGCAGGTTTTCCGAATTCACCATCAGGAAAAACAGACATTTGCATTCTATCTTTTATACTTCTTCCAATATGTCCTTCTATAGTTCCCGAATCTTCTTCGACATTTCCCCAAACTAAAGCGTAATACAATCGCTCTGTAGTTTTATCAAAAAACTGCTTAGATAAATGTGCCATTGCAAATTCAGTTTTTGCAATCACCAATAAACCACTAGTATCTTTATCTATTCTATGAACTAAACCTGGACGTTCATTACTGTTTTTAGGAAGATTTTCAATATGATGAATCAATCCGTTAACCAAAGTTCCTGAATAGTTCCCGTGACCTGGATGAACTACCATTCCTGGCTCTTTATTTACCACAATTACATCATCATCTTCATAAACAATATTCAACGGAATATCTTCTGCTACTAATAAGTTTTCGTGTGGTGGATGCGACAGAACAACTCTAACCACATCCTTAGGTTTTACTTTGTAATTTGACTTAACCGATAAATCATTTACTAAAATATTTCCTGCCTTAGCAGCTTGTTGAATTTTATTTCTTGTAGCATTCTCAATAAAATTCATCAAAAATTTATCAACTCGTAACGGATCTTGTCCATCTGTAGCTGTAAATCTATAGTGTTCAAATAATTCTGAACTTTCGTCTTGTAAATCGTAATCTTCCTCCTGCATCAATTAAAATTCTTCTTAATTACCGTTTCCGTCTCCTAATATTAAATCAATAACCGATTTCTTAGGTAATTTATCTCCTAAACCAATTTGTTTTCCTTTATGTTTCAATCCTCGTACTACATCTTTTCCTATATCTGGAACGTAAGTAAAGTTTTCTCCTACAGAGAAACCAATTGATCGTAAATGAGTAATCGCCTGTCTTTTAGTTTTACCATTTAAATCTGGTATTGCTACGTCTTTATATTTAGACGGATTTAATGTTAAATATATTTTTCTTTTTTCTTTTACAAAATCTCCAGCTTCAGGTGTTTGCTCTATAACTGATTTTTTAGGAAAATCAGGATTGTAGCTAGCGCTATCTATAATCTCGTACGTTAAATTCAATTCTTCTAATTTCTTTTCAACTTCAAACAGTCCCATTTTATTTAAATCAGGCACTTGAATTTTTTGATCATGATTTGTAGTAAATCCTAACCACCATTGTAATAAGAAAATAAACAATAATAATCCTACAACAGCTAAACCTATTTGGATTAAAAACGTTTTACTTTTTAAAAACTGAATAAACTTCATAATCTATTTTTTGTAAGACGAGACAAATGTACATTAAAAATAATACTAAATTAAAAACATCAATTTTTAAAATACTTTTTTTGGTAAGTTTGTAATACTTAACGAAAAATAATGAAAAAAAATATCGCCATTATTATGGGAGGTTACTCATCTGAAGTAGCTATTTCTATTAAAAGTGGAAATGTTGTTTATAAACATTTAAACAAAGAAAAATACAATCCTTACAGAATACATATTTTAAATGATGGATGGTTTTATGTAGATGATAATGAACTACAATACCTTGTAAATAAACACGATTTTTCTGTAGAAATTGAAGGAAATAAAATTACGTTTGATTGTGTTTTTAATGCTATTCATGGTGCTCCTGGAGAAAACGGAGTAATTCTTGCTTATTTTGATTTGTTAGGAATAAAACACACCTCTGCTCCATTTTATCAAATGGCATTAACGTTTAACAAACGTGATACGCTAAGTGTTTTACAAAAATATGAGATTCCAACCGCTACCTCTGTATATTTAAATAAAGGAAACTCGGTGAATCCTGATGAAATTGTTGCAAAAGTAGGCTTACCTTGTTTTGTAAAACCTAACAATGCCGGATCAAGCTTTGGTATTTCTAAAGTATATGAAGCACATAAATTATACGATGCTATTGATAAAGCTTACCAAGAAGATGATGAAATTTTAATTGAAAGCTTTTTAGAAGGAACAGAAGTTTCTGTTGGTGTAATTGAATATAAAGGTGAACTACTTGTTTTACCAATAACTGAAATTGTGTCTGAAAATGATTTCTTTGATTATGAGGCAAAGTACGAAGGTAAATCACAAGAAATTACACCTGCTAGAATAACTACAGAAGAGGAAAATAAAGTAAAAGCTATTGCCAAAAAAGTATACACAGCATTAAACATGAGTGGTTTTTCTAGATCGGAATATATTTTGGTGAATGGAGAGCCGCATTTCTTAGAAATGAATACTGTTCCTGGTCTAACTGAAGAAAGTATATTACCTCAGCAAGCAAGTGAAGCAGGAATTACTTTAACTGAACTTTTCGACAATGCAATTCAAAATCAACTAAACTAAACATACATGAGACGTGCTATTTTTCCAGGATCTTTTGACCCAATCACTTTAGGTCATTTTGATATTATAGAAAGAGGAGTTACACTTTTCGACGAGCTAATTATTGCCATTGGTATCAATGCAGATAAAAAATATATGTTTCCTCTAGAAAAACGAAAACAGTTTATAGAAGAAGCTTTTAAAAATGAACCTAGAATTAAAGTGGTTACGTACGAAGGGTTAACAGTAAATTTTTGTAAAGAAATTGGTGCTGATTTTATATTAAGAGGATTACGAAATCCAGCTGATTTCGAATTTGAAAAAGCCATTGCACATACTAATCGTAAACTATCTGAAATTGAAACTGTTTTCCTATTAACTTCTTCTGGTAAAAGTTATATTTCTTCCTCTATAGTAAGAGATGTCATTAGAAATAATGGAGATTATACTGGCTTAGTTCCTGATTCTGTAAGAGTTTAACAAATAAACACAAACTAAATTTTATGAAAAAGTCAATTTTATTCGGAACTATAACTTATTTATTTATTTTCAATTCTTTTGCTCAGGAAAATATAACTTTTAAAGCTGGAGACACTATATATTTCAATAAAGGAAATCTGAATCTCAAATCGAATTATGACTCTTATTCAGTTTTTATTGATTCTATCTATATAGAAGGAAAAAAATTATATAAGATGATTGAGTATAAAGAAAATAAAGATCAAAAAGATTTTATTAAGCATTCAGTTTATCACACTTTATACCCTAATATTAAAGGAGGAGATTATCTAAAAACATTCTTTCATACCAATGGCAAAAAATCTTCTGAAGGAAAGCTAGAACATGGTTTAAAATCTGGAAAATGGACTTTCTGGTATGAAGATGGAAAAATCATGTCTGAAGAATTCTATTATCCATCGACAGTTTCTGAAAAACGAAAAGAATCTGAAATGATATCTTTTTGGGACAGAACTGGTAAAAAAACCGTTACTAATGGAAACGGAACTTATGAATTTAAAAACGACTCAGTTATTAAAAAAGGTTTTTTCAAAAACAGAAAAAAGCATGGTAAATTCGTGAAATTTACCAATGAAAGGAAAAATTATGAAGAGTACTACAAAAAAGGGAAATTAAAAAAAGGCACCAGCTGGGATGAAAAAGGAAAAGAATACACTTATAAAGAAACTTTTATAACACCATATTATCCTAATGGTAACAATGGAATCCGAAAACATGTGATTAAACATTTTAAAGTTCCTGAATATGCTTTTAAAAATAAAATTTCTGGTAGAATTCTTGTCTCTTTCAAAATAAATAAAAATGGAGAAATATCTGATATTAATGTAACCAAAAAACTTTGTGAACCTTGTGATAAAGAAGCTGTAAGAGTTGTTAAACTTTTAAAAAAATGGAGACCTGGTGTAATGAGAGGACAAAAAGTTAAAGTTGGTTATACTTTACCGATAAAATATAACATAGAATAAATGAAAAAACTTTTAATACTTTCACTTTTAATAGTAGTTTCTTGTAATCAAAAAAAAGAAACAGATTTCACTACTTTATTTGAAAAATCAGAAGGTACTGAAACTCCTACTTATAAAGAAGTAACTTCTTATTACAAAGATCTATCTGATAGTTATTCTGAAATTTCTATGTTAGAATTTGGAAAAACTGATAGTGGTAATCCGTTACACTTAATAGTATTTAACACAGATGGAAAAACCAATAAAAACGAGATTAAAACATCTAAAAAGAATAGAATTTTAATCAACAACGGAATTCATCCCGGAGAATCGGATGGAATTGACGCCTCAATGTTATTACTTAGGAATATAGTTCAAAGCGATTCTTTAAAAAAAGTATATAAAAACTCATTAATTTGTGTGATTCCAGTTTACAATATTGGAGGTGCCTTGAATAGAAATTCTCATACAAGAGCAAATCAAAATGGTCCTAAAGAATATGGATTTAGAGGTAATGCTAGAAACTTTGACTTGAACAGAGATTTTATTAAGCAAGACACTAAAAACGCACAGTCTTTTTCAGAAATTTTCCATGCTGTAAATCCTGATGTCTTTATTGACAATCATGTAAGTAATGGTGCAGATTATCAATATGCAATTACACATTTATTTACGCAGCATAACAAATTTGGTGGTGATTTAGGAACTTATTTAGAAAATGAAATTCGTCCTTATTTAGAAAATTCATTAAATAAAAAAGGAATTGCTATTACTCCGTATGTAAATGTTTGGGGAACAACACCAGATAAAGGTTGGTCGCAATTTATGGATTCACCACGTTACTCTACAGGTTACACTACGCTCTTCAACACTTTTGGAATGATGGTAGAAACACATATGTTAAAACCCTATAAAATAAGAGTTGAACAAACTTATGAGTTACTTTTTTCTATGTTAGATTTTACAGAAGAAAACTCAACGAAAATAAAAGATTTAAGAGCCAAAGCTGTAGAAAAAATCGTCGAAAACAAAACATATCCAATTCAATTTGCAGTTAACAGAGATAATCCTACAAAATTCAATTTTAAAGGATATGAAGGAAGCTATATTGATAGTAAAGTGACCAATGGAAAACGTTTGTTTTACGACAAAACCAAGCCATTTGAAAAAGAAGTTAATTACTTTAATAATTTTATAACTACAAAAGAAGTTACCATACCAAAAGCTTATCTTATTCCTCAAGGTTGGTGTAAAGTAATTGACAGGTTACAAAACAACAATATTGAATTTACTCGTTTAAAAAACGATACTATTATTACTGTTGAAGTACAACACATTAAATCGTTTAAAACTGTAAGTAATCCTTTTGAAGGACATTATTTACACTACAATACAGAAATAGAATCTTCTTTAGAAGAGATACAATTCTTAGAAGGAGATTATTTGATTCCAACCAATCAAAATGGAATTAGATACTTATTAGAAACACTAGAAGCAGAAGCTGTTGACAGTTTCTTTAATTGGAATTTCTTTGATACTATTTTACAACGTAAAGAAGGATTTTCTCCTTATGTCTTTGAAGACAAGGCCGAAGATTTTTTAAGTAAAAATCCATTAATAAAAGCTGAATTTGAAGCTAAAATTAAAACAGATACTACCTTTGCTAAAAGTTCTGTAATGCAATTAAATTGGATCTATATGCAAACTCCACATTATGAACCAGCACATATGAGATTGCCTGTTTTTAAAATTCAAAAATAATCATGAAAAAAATTGTGATTAAACGTTTTTTGGCTAGAATTAATGTACTGACGCTTGTAGAGCAAATTAACTTTTATCGACAAAAATTTAAAAATAGAAAGAGCAATAGAGTATTTAAAAAACTGAATCCAGATGTAAAACTTCCTCCTGATTTTTACATATATGAGACCTTTCAATTACATTATGAAAAGTTTTATACTAATGGAATTCCAACAGCTAAATGGTTATACAACCATATTTCTCAGTTCAAAAAAATTGAAAATATTTCTTTTCTTGATTGGGGCTGCGGTACAGGAAGAGTGTTAAGACATTTACCTAAAATTGCTGGGAATAGCAATCAATATTTTGGGTGTGACTATAACCAAAAATATGTAAAATGGTGTTCCGAAAACTTAAAAAACATTAAGTTTCAACACAACAAAGTAACTCCTCCTTTAATTTACGAAAATGAAAAGTTCGATGTAGTATATGGTATTTCAATTTTCACACACCTATCACTAGAACAGCACTATAAATGGTTTGAAGAATTATATCGTGTTTTAAAACCCGATGGAATTCTATTTATAACTACACATGGTAATGTTCATAGTTTTAAACTAACTGAAAAAGAATTGGTAAAATACAATTTAGGAGAATTAATTGTACATGATTTTAAGAAAGAAGGAAATCGATTATTTTCCTCTTATCAACCAACGCCTTTTATGACAGGTATTGCTAAGCAAACTAATTTTGAAGTTTTAAAACACATCCCTGGTGAAACGACAAACGGGAAACCACAACAAGATATATGGATATTCAAAAAATAAAAACTCCTGATTTCTCAGGAGTTTTTATTTAAAATTTATATTCATGTAAAGGTTTTGGAAACGCTTCAGGATTTGCTGCTAAATGATATCTTGGATCATCTACGTCTTCTACTATAACATCATGAAACTTCTCACTCGCTTTATACATCAACACTTTACAATCTTCACTTAAATGTTTTAATTTGATAGATTTACCGGCTTCTTGATACTTCTCAACCAATACAAACAAAGCTTCTAACGCTGAATGGTCTGAAATTCTACTTTCAACAAAATCAATTTCTACATTTTCAGGATCATTTTTAATATCAAATTTCTCATTGAAAGCAGTAATACTTCCGAAGAATAAAGGTCCCCATATCTCATAAACTTTAGTTCCATCTGGTTTAAAACGCTTACGAGCTCTAATCATTCTAGCGTTTTCCCAAGCAAAAGACAATGCTGATATAATTACACCCACAAAAACTGCGATAGCTAAATCAAAAAATACAGTAACTGCAGAGACAATAACTAATACACAAGCATCCGCTATAGGAATCTTTTTTATAATTCTAAAACTAGACCAAGCAAAAGTTTCGATTACCATCATAAACATTACTCCCACTAAAGCTGCAATAGGAACTTGCTCGATGTACTTATCTGCAAAAAGAATAAAGATTAATAACGTAACTGCCATAGTAACTCCAGATAATCTTCCTCTTCCACCGGCATTGATATTAATTACCGTTTGTCCAATCATTCCACAACCTCCTGTACCTCCAAACAAACCACTTACTATATTTCCAGCTCCTTGAGCTACACATTCTTTATTTCCATTACCTCTAGAATCAGTCAGTTCATCCACTAAATTCATGGTCATTAATGTTTCTATCAATCCAACTGAAGCTGCTAAAAAAGCGTACGGTGCTATAAACTTTAACGTGTCTAAATTAAATGGTAAGTTGCTCCATAAATCAACTAAATTCAATTTTTTAGAGATTTCATCAATTCCATTTAAACCTGCTCCTCCTCCATCTCTAATAAAATCTCCAACATTAATTGAGTTTAATCCGAAAACAATAGAAACAAAGGTTACAATTAATATAGCTGTTAAGGCTGCAGGAACCTTTTTGGTAAGTTTAGGTAATCCCCAAACAATTAACATGGTTAATAATACCAAACCTATCATTGTATATAACCTATTTCCTTGCATTAACGTTTTTACTACTCCACTATCCTTAACCGCATAAAAACCTTCCTCTCCAACATTAAAAACAACTTTTTTTGAATTTATATCAAATACTTGTCCTTCTGAAATTGTAAAAGCTTTAGTATTTGTCGTAGTATTAATAACTGAATTGCCATCAATGGTAAATAAAACAGTATCAGAAATTAGATCTTTAACTTCATTATTATTTACATTATAAATTAATTCTTTAGAAGTTGTTTTTCGCATGTTCTGCCCGAAAACATCTTTCTTGTTTTCTTTGAACATTCCTAATTGAGCCAAAAATATTACAATGGCTAAACCATTTACAAACCCCATCATTACGGGATGTGGAATCAAGCGCACAAACTTTCCTAGTTTAAATAACCCAGCAACTACTTGAATAACTCCCATCAAAACTACAGCGGCTAACAAATAGAAATATCCCATATTTTCAATAGGTTGATCAAACAGCAATCCTTTGGCATGACCTTCTTGTATCATAGTTACAAAAATTACTGCCACAGCACCAGCTGCTCCAGATATCAATCCTGGTCTTCCTCCAAACATTGCAGATATCAATCCAACTACAAAAGCTCCGAATAAAGCTACAATTGGACTAATTTGTGCTACAAAGGCAAAAGCAACTACTTCAGGAATCATAGCTAAAGAAACTGTGATTCCTGCCAATGTATCATCTTTAATGTTAATCTTCTTATTTTTAATGTATTTCATCATAATTACTCCGGACTTTTCTAAAAGATGGCAAATGTAAAGATAATTTTATTCATTTACCTGAATGTTTCCAGCACTTTAATTTTGCCTTCAATCATTTTTGTACTACTTTTGAATTTTGGAACTATCATGTAAATTGATAGCATAAAATGAGCAGAAAAACACTACTTACGTCTAAAGAAATTGAAATCATTCTGCATCGACTAGCTTGTCAGTTAATCGAAAATCATAACGACTTTTCTAATACCGTTTTAATTGGATTACAGCCTCGTGGTACTTTTTTAGCAGAACGTTTAAAAAAGATTTTAATTGAAGATTACAATATTAAAAATCTAAAATTAGGATTGTTAGATATTACTTTTTATCGTGACGATTTTAGAAGAAAAGATGAACCTTTAGAAGCAACACCAACAAAAATCGATTTTCTAATAGAGAATCAAAAGGTTGTGATTATTGATGATGTTTTATACTCAGGAAGAAGTGTAAGAGCTGCATTAACAGCCTTACAAGCTTTTGGAAGACCTGTTAGTATTGAGCTATTAGTTTTAATTGACAGAAGGTTTAGTAGACATTTACCAATTCAGCCTAACTACAGAGGAAGACAGGTAGATGCTATCAATGAAGAAAAAGTAGTAGTAAACTGGAAAGACACACATTCTAAAGACCAAATATACTTAGTATCCAAACTATCTAAGAACGATTAATAATGAAGCAGTTAAGTGTAGAACATTTATTAGGCATAAAGTATCTTAACAAAAATGATTTAGATCTTATTTTTGAAACTGCTACTCACTTTAAAGAAGTTATCAATAGACCAATTAAAAAGGTACCTTCTTTAAGAGATATCACAATTGCTAATCTATTCTTTGAAAATAGTACCCGTACAAAATTATCTTTTGAGTTAGCAGAAAAACGTTTATCAGCAGATGTTATTAACTTCTCGGCTGGACAATCTTCTGTTAAAAAAGGTGAAACACTTATAGATACGGTTAACAACATTTTATCAATGAAAGTTGATATTGTTGTTATGCGTCATGGAAATGTAGGTGCAGGAGTTTTCTTGTCAAAACATGTAGATGCTAAAATTATCAATGCTGGTGATGGTACTCACGAACATCCTACTCAAGCTTTATTAGATAGTTTTTCAATGCGAGAAGCATTAAATTCTGATTTAAAGGGGAAAAAAATAGTGATTGTAGGAGATATTTTACATTCTAGAGTTGCCTTATCAAATATTTTCGCGCTGCAATTGCAAGGTGCACAAGTAAAAGTATGTGGACCAACTACTTTAATTCCTAGGTATATTTCAAGTTTAGGAGTTGAAGTGGAAACCAACCTTAAAAAAGCACTAGAATGGTGTGATGTAGCCAATGTTTTACGTGTTCAACACGAAAGAATGGATATTAAATACTTTCCTTCTACAAGAGAATACACACAGCTTTTTGGAATCAATCAAGAGATTCTTGATAATATTGGCAAAGATATTGTTATAATGCACCCAGGACCTATAAACAGAGGTGTAGAATTAACAAGTGATGTAGCTGATAGTAAGCAGTCTATTATTCTTAATCAGGTTGAAAATGGTGTGGCGGTAAGAATGGCTGTGATTTATTTGTTAGCGCAACAAATAAAAAGATAAAAACATGAAAACCGAATACAAAGAGGGATACGTTCTCATTAGTTCTGAAGAAAATTCTTTTTCAGAATTTTATAATTTATTTGCAGATAAACATGTAGAATTAACTGAAAATAATGTGATTATTAACATTTCATCGAATCTACTTGCAAATGAGGAAGAAATTTCGTTATTTTTGGAAAGTGCTGATATACATCAGGAAAGCGGCACAACTTTTGTAGTTGTATATCAGAATGTTGACGTGGATAATTTCCCTGAGACTTTTAACATAGTTCCTACTTTACAAGAAGCAGAAGATGTGTTAGAAATGGAAAATATCCAGAGAGATTTAGGTTTTTAACAAATAATATCCCCTTTTATTATGATAAAAAAACTACTTTTTATCCTTACTGTATTATGTGCTTCAGTGGTTTTTTCACAAGAAAAATCAGTGAATAAATTGGTGGCATCACCAAACCCTTTTTTTAATTCTACAACCATAACTTTTAACTCAACTACCCAACAAGAAGTTTTAATTAGCGTTAGAAATGTACTTGGAAAAACAGTTTTTACCAAGAAAATCAATGCTCAAAAAGGACTTAATGAACTTCCTTTTAAGAGAAATGATTTAAGCTCAGGCATGTACATCTACGCAATTCAAACTGGAAATGAAGTGATTTCTAAACGTTTTGTAATTAGATGAGTTTAAAATTAACAGTGTTAGGTTGTCATTCGGCAACACCAAGAGTAAATGCACATCCAACATCTCAATATCTAGAAATAAATAACAGACATTTCTTGATAGACTGTGGAGAAGGTACACAACGTCAAATGCGAAAGTATAAAGTTGGTTTTTCAAAAATCAATCATATTTTTATTTCTCATTTGCATGGTGATCATTTTTTTGGATTAATTGGTTTACTCTCTACTTTCGGAATATTAAATCGAGAAAAAGATTTACATATATTCGGACCTAAAGGTATCAAACAGGTTACTGAACTTCAGTTAAAATTATCTATGTCTCATGTGAAATATAATATTGTTTTTCATGAGTTGACTTCACATAAAAGTGAGTTAATTTTTGAAGATGATAAAGTTGCTGTTTATACTATTCCTTTGAATCACAGAGTATATACAAATGGTTATCTTTTTAAAGAAAAGCCGAAATCGAGAAACTTACATATTGATAACATAAAACAATATGATGAAATTGAAATCTGTGATTATCATAATTTAAAAGCAGGTAAAGATTTTATGCTAAGCTCTGGAGAAATTATTGCTAATGAAGAATTAACTATAGCTCCAGAAAAGCCAAAAAGTTTTGCTTTTTGTAGCGACACAATGTTTAAACCAGATATTGTTCCAATAATCAAAGACGTTGATGTATTATATCATGAAGCTACCTTTTTAAAAGAGTTAGAACATCTTTGTGAAAAAACAAAACATTCTACAGCAGAACAAGCTGCCACTATTGCTAAAAATGCAAATGTTGGAAAATTAATTATTGGACATTATTCTAGTCGATATTCGGATGTTGAATGCTTTAAAGAGGAGGCGCAAACTGTATTCGAAAACGTAGATTTGGCAAGGGTTGGTGAAGTTTATACTTGCACTACAAATATTCCTGCTCACGTTTAAAATCCTTTCTTCTTATAAATTCGTTTTTAGTTAAGAATTCGTTAAACAATGTTAAACGAGGTAACAAAACGTATCTTCTCGTAGTCTTTTATGCATTGAAGAACTACAATAAACAACATAAGAGATGAGAAGAATTTTACTATTACTGGTTTTAGCTATAAGTACCAGTACATTCGCACAAATGAAAAAAGAAAACTTGCCCAGACCAGGAAAAATTTCTGGAAAAGTTATCGACAAACTATCAAAAAAGCCATTACCATATGTAAATATTATTATTAGAGATACTGCTAAAAAAGTATTAACAGGAGGAATTACTGATGAAAAAGGTGATTTCAGTGTTACACAAGTACCAGAAGGAAAAAGCTTTGTTGAAATTCAATTTATTGGATACAAAACAATCAGCAGAGAAATTACAATTAGTAATAAAAGTAGAAATATTGATCTAGGAACAATTGCATTAGAAGAAAACGCTACTACACTTGATGAAGTTGAAGTTAGAGCAGAAACCTCTACTGTAGTACAAAAAGTAGATCGTAAAGTAATCAATGTTGGAAAAGATTTAACATCTGCTGGTGCAACTGCATCTGAACTATTAAACAATGTACAATCTGTAAGTGTTGATAGCCAAACTGGAAACATTAGCTTACGTGGAAACGAAAATGTACGTGTTTTGATAGATGGAAGACCAACTAATATTCCTGTAGCACAGTTATTACGTCAATTACCATCTTCATCAATTAAGAGTATTGAATTGATTACTAATCCTTCTGCAAAATATAACCCAGAAGGCATGAGCGGAATTATCAATATTATTTTGAATAAGAATGCCAATATGGGCTTTAATGGTTCATTAAATACAGGTATTGAAACTGGACATTACGTTCGTTATAATGCTTCAACAAATATGAACTACAAAACAGGAAGCGTAAACTTTTTTGGTAACTATGGTTTCAATGGTGGAGACAGATTTAACTTTGGTTTCATTAATAGAGATGGTGTAAATTTCCAAGATTTCTTATTCATTAATGAAAATGAATCTCATTTATTTAAAATTGGAGCAGACGTTTACATTGATGACAAAAACACTTTTTCTTTTTATACCACTCAAAACTGGTCTGACAATGGTGCAAATGGACGTGTTTTAGTATCGGATGCTTCTAACAATTTAGTTAGTAACGCTCCAAACACACAAGATAACAACAGTCATAACCAAACGTATAATGTAAATTATAAGCATGATTTTGAAAAGAAAGGACATAATATTGAGTTTGAATCTACATACTCTTTAAATGATTCTCCGCAGTTATTAGTTAACAATGACTTGTTAAATCCAAATGATGGTGAGTTAAATTATTTCAATGATATTAATAACGAGCGTCATAATATATTAATCAATTTAGATTATACGAATCCTATTTCTGAAAAGGGTAAATTAGAATTAGGTCTTGAGTACCGCGAAGACGGAACTGACAACACCAACATAACTGACCAAACTAACTTTAATAACTCTTCATTTAGCTACGATAGAAAAATTTTCTCTGGATACGCTAACTATGGACATACATTTGGAAAAGTTACTATGCAGTTAGGTGCAAGATTAGAGCAATTTAATATTGAAGGAATTTTTAATGTTGAGACAGTAGGTACAGAAAGAGTTACAGATGATATTTTTACAATCTATCCTTCTGCATTCTTTACCTATAACCCATCTGAAAAAAATCAATTTCAGTTAAGCTATAGTAAACGTGTAGATAGACCAAACATTCAACAAGTTAATCCGATTAGAGAGTGGAGTACGCCTTTAATTACATCTGTAGGTAACGAAAACTTATTACCGCAGTTTACAAACTCTATTGAAGTAAACTATACAAGAAAAATTAAAGGAGGATCAATCACTTTAGGTACTTTCTATAGAAATATTAACGATGTAATCTCTAGAGTTACATTTAGAGATCCAGCTGATCCGAATAATGTTAGACAGATTTTAACTTTCCAAAATTTTGATGATACAGATGCATACGGAATTGAGCTTTCATCTAACTATAAAATTGCAAAATGGTGGAGAACAAATGCTAGTATGGATTTCTACTCACAAAAGCAATTTGGTGTAGCAGATTTATCAAATCCATCTGCGCCTAGATTAGAAGTACAAAATGAAGTATTTAACGCAAGAATTAGTAACAGCTTTACAGTTTCAAAGAAATTAAGATTACAATTGTTTGCAATGTATCGTGGTTCTGTACAAGATATTCAGTGGAAAGTAGATCCAATGAAAATGGTAAACTTAGGAGCTAACTACTCTGTATTTGATGGGAAAGGAAACGTAACATTTAGAGTTAACGATATATTTAACACAATGCAATTTCAATTCGCTTCAGACAATCCATTTACTCAAAATGGTAGATTTAAATGGGAAAGTAGAACTGCTTACTTAGGATTTAACTACAACTTTGGAGGTGGTAAAAACAAAGCAAAGTCTAGAAGAAGAAGAGATGACAATGAAAAACAAGGAGGTGGTGGCTTCTTTTAATTGAAGGGTAATAGATTAAATCACCAAAAGAAAAGCCGAAGTAAATACTTCGGCTTTTTATATTTTATAAGATATATCTAAAAATTCTTATTATCTAATAGCTCCCCTGAAAGTTGAAACAAACGCAACTCTGCATTTTTAGCAACATATTTTGCATTATTTCTACTCAACTCAGCATTTATCAAATTAATTTGAGCTTGTCTAAAATCAATTGAAGTAATTTGTCCTAACTTATAACGCTCATTAGAACGCTCAAAATTTAATTTATTAGTTACTACATTTCTTTCTTGAGCTTTAAGCGCAAATAAACTATTCTGATACGTTTCCCAAGCATTAGCAACATCTCTTTCTAATTGTTCTTGCAATTGCTCTTTTCTAATTTCCTGATTTTCTAACGCTATTTTAGCATTTGCAACGTTGGTTTGAGTTCTACCTCCATCAAAAAGATTCCATGTTAAATTTAATCCTGCGCTAACACCTGTTTGTGTGTTACTAATCGGACTAAATGCGTTGGTAGCATCACCTGTATTTTTATTCCAAGCATACGAACTTGTTAAACTTACGTTAGGCATCCAACCCGATTGATTGATTTTAACGTCTAAACGACTTAGCTCAATATTTTTCTTAGACTGAAGTAAATTGGCGTTTTTAGATTTTGCTTGACTAAAAATACTATCTAAACTAATTTGTGCATCATATAAAACATCAGTATCAACATCTACAGACGTATTTACATTCCTACCTAAGACTACATTTAAATCGCGCTTTGCATTTTTTAACTGTCTACGAACATCTATATACGTAATACTATCATTGTTAACATCTACTTCAGCATTCAATAATTCTAGTTTTGTACTTTGTCCATATTCAAAACCATACTTAGCTCTTTTAAAACGTTCTTTAGAAATTTCTAATGCCTGCTTTTGAGTAGTTACATTTTCAGACAATCTAGCCACCTCATAATACGCTATAAACAACGTAATAACGGTATTTTCCATTACCTGACGAGCTTGCAACTCAGATAAATTATAACTCTCTTTTAAGCGTTTAAACGCATTTTGCCGATTAAATCCGTTAAAAACTGTATAATTTAAACCTATAGAAGCATTATACGTTTTTGATTCTGCACCCGTAACAGTATTTACAGTTCCGCTTTGAAATTCAATATCTGTATCGTTGTTACTATATCTTGCCCCTGCATTCCCAGTAATGGTTGGCAAATAACCACTATTGTAAATACTCTTATTATTTTCTGCAGTAGCAACATTATTTTTGGTTACTCGTATATCGTAATTATTAGCTAGAGTAAGTTCTAAAGCCTTTTCTTTACTTAATATTTCTTGGGCATAAAAAGTACAATTCGATGCTAAAAGTCCAAGTACAATTACTATTTGTTTTTTCATATGATTTGCTTTTATGCTAATTCTTCCTCTTCTGATTTTAATTCTTTTATTGCTCTTTCAACTTCCTCTCGAGTAGGTTTTTCACCATCCCATAACCAATAAAAATATACTTTCGCATAATTTGATATCGATAATAAAACTGGTAAGGTTAATAACGTTAAAAGAGTAGCTACCATGATTCCGTATGCGATGGATATTGCCATAGGAATTAAAAATTGAGCTTGTCTACTCGTTTCAAAAATAAGTGGGGCTAAACCCGCTACCGTAGTAATAGTAGTTAAGAAAATTGCTCTAAATCTTGATTTACCAGCAGCAAACAATGCTTCCTCATACTTCATTCCTTCTTTCAAATAACCATTAAACTTACTAATCAATACTAAACCATCATTCACCATAATACCAATTAATGCTATAATTCCTAATAATGATAAAATATTAACAGCAAAACCATGTATTAAATGTCCCCAAGCCACTCCTATCAAACTGAAAGGCACCATTACCAATAACATAAACGGTTGCCCGTATGAACGGAAAGTAAACACAATTACAATGTATATAAGTAATAAAATAACTGGTCCTACTAATGCTGCAGAGCTAGATACCTTTGAAGCCTCTCTATTCTGACCTTCGTACAGCGCAGTAACTGATGGATACTTAGCTTTAATTTGTGGCATAATTCGCTCTTGAATATCCACTAAAACATCTGTAGCACTCGCTTGAGCATCTTTCATATCAGCATCTACCTTAATTTCTCTTTGACCATCTAAGTGATTAATAGAAATCTCACCTCGTTCTATTTCGTACGTAGCAATCTCCGAGAATGGGACACGACTTCCAGAAGGAGTAGCTATTCTCATGTCATCTAAATTTTTAATAGATGAACGTTCGTTTTTATTGTAACGTACCCAAACTTTAATTTCATCTTGTCCTCGTTGAAAACGCTGTGCTTGCCTACCAAAAAAACCACTTCTTACTTGCGACATTACTTCATTAAGACTTAAACCTAATAAATAGGCATTATCTTTTAATTGAATTTTTATTTCTTTAATTCCTAAAGGATCATTATCTGTTACATCCTTAAGTTCTCCGTTCTTCTTTAATTCATCTTTCAATTCATCTTTAGCAGCCTTCAACTCATTGATATTATTACTAAGCAATGATACAGAAACAGGACTACCTCCAAAGTTTCCTCCAGAACCAAAAGTAAGTGACTCAACACCATACACTTTACCTACTCGATCTCTAATTACATTTGTTATTTCACGAGAACCAAAAGTCCTCTCTTCACCAGGTAATAAGTTAATTCTTAAAGATGCTTGAGCAGAACCTGGACCAATTTGTTTTAGTACATTTTCAATAACCGATTCTCCGTCTTTACCATATTTTTGAGTAAACTCCTTCCCTACTTCCCATACTTTTTCTTCAACAACAGAAATAATACTATCCGTTATTTTCTCATTTGTTCCTTGTGGCATTGTAAGGTTTACAGAAACACGATCACTCGCTATTGACGGAAAAAAAGTACCTTTAATGATACCTCCTTTAAAAGCTCCGATCGTTATCATTAATAAAGCAATAGGAATTACCAAACCAATAAATTTAAACTCCAACACAAATTTTAACGCTGGAGCATATAACTTATCACGCATAAAATCCATTACATCTTCAGCATATTTGTTGAATTTATAAATCTTTTGATTTCTGTCTAAGGATTTAGAATGTGCGACGTGAGCAGGTAAAATAATTAATGCTTCAACTAAAGATAATACTAAAGTTAGGGCAACTACGGTTGCTACTTCTCCAAAAAATTCACCAATATTTCCATCTAAAAAAAAGAACACAGAAAACGCCAAAACGGTAGTAGTAATTGCTGATATAATAGGCGGTACTACTTCCATTGTACCATCTATTGCAGCACGAATTGGATTTTTACCTTTTTCAAAATGATGATAAATATTTTCAGATATCACAATACCATCATCTACTAAAATTCCGATAACGATAATCATCCCAAATAACGAAAGCACGTTAATAGTAATATTAAAATATCCTGCTAACATGAACATCCCAAAAAATGCTACCGGTAACCCAGCGGCTACCCAAAATGCTAATCTTGGTCTTAAAAACAACGATAAAAACAACATCACAAGTAACATTCCTTGCCAAGCATTTTTAAACAGCAATTCAGTACGCTGATTTAACGTAATTGAAGAATCTCTAGTGATTTCTATTTTTAAATTCTCGTGTTCCTTGTTGAACTTAGCTATGTACTCATTAATCTTCTTAGCAGTTGATAATAAATCTTCATTATTGGTATTACTAACTTGCATTCTTACTGCCAAGTTTCCGTTATAATAATTTCTGTTAGGCGTTTCATTCCAAATATCTCTAACAGTTGCTACATCTTTCAATTTTATAATTCTTCCAGACGGATCTGCTTTAACAACTATGTTATCTAATTCCACTCCGTAATAAGCTCTATTATTAGCACGAATTAAATACTCTTCAGCTTCAGTTTTAACAGAACCTCCAGTAGTTAAAATATTAGAACTAGCAACAGCATTTGCTACTTGATTGAATGTTAAATTATACGCTAACAAAGAATTTTCATTAACGGCAATTTCAATTTCTTCTGCAGGATAACCAGAAATCCCTATCTGCGAAACTCCATCAAATCTTCGTATGTCATTTTCTATATCTCTTGCAATTGATTTTAATGATTTCAATGAAATATTATCACCCGTAACTACAAAACTTATCGTTTCTCTAATATTCTCAACTTTTGCAACAACTGGCGGTTCCATTCCTGTTGGAAAATTAGGCACCTTATCTACTGCATTCTTTACATCAGCTAATACAACATTAATATCGTATTCTTTTAATGTCTCAACAGTAATACTTGCTGCATTTTCTGATGAAGTTGATGTAATTCTATCTACTCCTACCAATCCTTTTAAGTTATCCTCTATTTTAAGCACAACCCCTTCTTCTATTTCTTGAGGTGACGCTCCTGGATACACTACATTAATAGTAATAAATTTGATTCTTGTAAGCGGGAAAAAGGAAGACTTTAAGTTTGAAAAACCAAAATACCCTAATATTACAAATGCAATAATTATGATATTTACAGCAACCGGATATTTTATAAAATACGCTATTATTTTTTTCATAACAATTTATTTTTCAGTTGATTCGTTTTCTGAAAAAATCTTTACTGGCATTCCAGAATAAGCTCCGGCAATTGGTTTAACAACTAATTTAGAACCATTTAGCAGTCCTTTAACCACAACTGTATTCTCTTTGAAATGAACTGGTTGTATATCCACCAAACTTAAAACAGAGTCTTTTACCAAGTAAACAGATTTATTTTCTACCAGAAGTTTTCTATTGATTTCAATAGCATCAGATACCGGCTGAGTTGCTACATTAGCCTCTAAATACATTCCTTCTCTTAATCCTTCTCCTTTAATTTCTATATAAATTGTAACGGTTTGAGAAGCTTGATCAATTCTTCCATTGATTCTCGTTACAACTCCATCCCAAGTTTTTGTTTTTTCAAGATTGTGTAACGTAACTTTTTTTCCATTAACCAAAACATCTGCAAAAGCTGCATTAACCGATAATGGTAATTCAAATACCGAAGTATCAATAAACTCCCCCATCTTTTGTCCAGAACGAACTAATGTACCGTTTGTCACTAAAGCTTCGGTCAAAATACCATCAAATGGAGCTCTAATATTATACTTACCTAGTCTAACTTCTAAATTTTTAATATTATAAAAAGAGGTATAAATGTTTTTTCCTGATAAAAAATATCTCTCTTTATCTGATTTAGGCTCAGGTAAGGGTTGTAAACTCGAGTTTATATTAAAATTTTGTAAGTAAGTACTCCATGTTTGAAAAGACTCTGGATAATCCAATCTTAAATCTGGCATCACCGAAGCTATTAAGTTTTGCAAAGAACTTCGTTGTGATTGAATTGAAGCGTAAAACTCTTGGCTATTAATTTTCAATAAGGTTTGTCCTTTTTTATAAGGTGTACCAACTCGAAAATCTTTTCCTGTAGCTTGTAATACTCCTTGAACCTCAGAATATATGTCAACTTTATTTTTTGCAATTAAGTTTCCATTTGCAGTGATAACAACAGGAATTTCCTTATTCTTAACTTCAGTAACAAAAGCCGTTTTTTCAATTTTTGTTGCTTTTGATTTTGGTTTCTCTTTACTGTTTTCTAAATACTTTGAAAATAAAAAAGATAAAGCTAATACAGCTAATCCAATTCCGGTAATGATTAGTTTTCTCATATGTTACATTTAGTTGTTGCTACAACTGTTTATAGTTTTTGATATTAAATTTTCTTGTACTTTTTGAATGACTTTTATGGTTGATTGAATTTCTTCTTCTGAAATATTTTCTTGTAATGATTCAACAAAGTTTTCAATTATGGGTAATGTTTCATCATATAGCTGAATCCCTTTCTTTGTAAGAAAAATATGATTGATTCTTTTATCGGTTTTTGAAGGAATTCTTGCTACTAATCCTTTTTTCTCCATCGTATTGATTAATCTTGTTAACGAGGTCTTGTCTCTACCTGTTAAATAAGCAAGTTCTTGCTGAGGAACCCCATCTTTTTCGTGAAGTTTTTTAAGAAGTACCCATTGGGTTTTAGTTAAACTAACATTCAATTCATGAAACATATCTTGAATATGATTGTCTATCATTTTCATTGTTTTTCCTAACCAAGGCGCTAATGTTTTATCTAAACCCATTAATTTAATTGAATTCTAACAAAATTAAGACTATATCCTTAATTAGTTGCATATACAACCAGTTAACATTCTGTTAAAAAATCAACAAAAAAAAGCCTAAAGAAATCTCTCTAGGCTTTTAGTTTTACTACTATAATTTTGAATTTATTTGCTTAAATACATTTTTCTTCTAGCATATAATTCATAAAAATCATCATCTCTTAAACTATCGATGAATAAGATACTCTCTCCAGTACTCTTCATCTCTGGCCCAAGTTTTTTGTTTACGTTTGGAAACTTGTTAAAAGAGAAAACTGGTTGTTTGATTGCATACCCATCTAACTGTGGATTGAAATCAAAATCAGTTACTTTCTTTTCTCCTAACATCACCTTAGTTGCATAATTAACATAAGGCTCTTTGTATGCTTTTGCGATAAAAGGTACAGTTCTAGATGCTCTTGGGTTGGCTTCTATAATGTATACTTTATCATCTTTAATAGCAAATTGAATATTTATTAAACCTACCGTATTTAATTCTAAAGCTATCTTTTTAGTATATTCTCTAATTTGTTCCATTACTAATTCACCTAAATTAAATGGTGGTAATGTAGCGTTAGAATCTCCAGAGTGAATACCACATGGCTCTATGTGTTCCATAATTCCAATGATGTACACATTTTCTCCATCACAAATTGCATCTGCTTCAGCTTCAATTGCTCCTTCTAAGTAGTGATCTAACAGTAATTTATTATTTGGAATCTTACGCAGTAAATCTACTACGTGTTCTAATAATTCCTCTTTGTTGATTACAATTTTCATTCCTTGACCTCCTAATACGTATGATGGACGCACTAAAATTGGAAAATCTAATTCATCAGCTAAGGCTAAAGCTTCATCTGCATTTGTTGCTACACCAAATCTTGGATACGGAATATTATTATCTTTTAATAACGTTGAGAAACTTCCTCTATCTTCAGCTAAATCGAGTGATTTATAGCTAGTTCCGATAATTGGAATACCATATCTATCTAACTTTTCAGCTAACTTTAAAGCCGTTTGACCACCTAACTGAACAATAACACCTTCTGGTTTTTCGTGTTTGATAATATCGTAGATATGCTCCCAGAATACTGGTTCGAAGTATAGTTTATCAGCTGTATCAAAATCTGTAGAAACAGTTTCTGGGTTACAGTTAATCATAATCGTTTCGTAACCACATTCTTTAGCAGCATAAACTCCATGCACACAACAATAATCAAATTCGATACCCTGACCAATTCTGTTTGGTCCAGAACCTAAAACTATTATTTTCTTTTTATCTGAAACAATGCTTTCGTTCGCAGGTAACTTTTTTCCATCAGCAGTTTCAACTTCATTTTCGAATGTTGAATAATAATATGGAGTTTGTGCTTTAAATTCAGCAGCACAAGTATCAACTAACTTGTATACTCGCTTAATTTTTAACTCCTCACGTTTCTTATAAACTTCACTTTCTAAACATCCTAACATATGAGCAATCTGACGATCACCGTAACCTTTTTGTTTAGCTTCTAATAATAATTCACGGTCTAAAGTATCAATTGTGTACTTAGAGATTTCTTTCTCTAAGTGGAATAATTCCTCATATTGCTTTAAATACCACATATCAATTTTAGTGATATCATAAATCTTACTTAGAGGAATTCCCATTGCAATAGCATCGTAAATAGCAAATACACGATCCCAACTTGCATGAGTTAATTTATCAATAACTTGATTATAATCTTTATAACCTTTTCCATCAGCTCCTAAACCGTTTCGTTTAATTTCTAAGGATTGAGTAGCTTTGTGTAATGCTTCTTGGAAAGAACGTCCAATTCCCATTACCTCACCTACAGCTTTCATTTGTAACCCTAATGTTCTATCTGAACCTTCGAATTTATCAAAATTCCAACGAGGAATCTTTACGATTACATAATCCAATGTTGGCTCAAATAAAGCAGAAGTAGATTTAGTAATTTGGTTATCTAATTCATCTAAGGTATATCCGATAGCTAATTTAGCTGCAATCTTTGCAATTGGATATCCAGTTGCTTTAGATGCTAATGCCGAAGAACGAGATACACGTGGATTGATTTCAATTGCAATAATATCTTCTTTCTCATCTGGAGAAACTGCAAACTGCACATTACATCCTCCTGCGAATTCTCCAATACTACGCATCATTTTAATTGCCATATCACGCATTTTCTGATAAGTTCTATCAGAAAGTGTCATTGCTGGCGCAACCGTAATAGAGTCGCCTGTATGAATCCCCATCGGGTCCATATTTTCAATAGAACAGATAATTACTACGTTATCGTTATCATCTCTTAATAACTCTAACTCGTACTCTTTCCATCCCATCATCGCTTTATCAATCATTACCTCGTGAATAGGAGAAATTTCCAATCCTCTAGTCAATGATTCTTCAAATTCAGCTTCATTATATACAATCGAAGCTCCAGCTCCTCCTAGAGTAAATGATGCTCTAATACATAATGGAAAACCAAATTCTTGTGCTATTTCTTTTCCTTTTAAATAAGAAGTTGCAGTAGCTTGAGGCGCCATAGGCACATCAATTTTCTCCATTAACTCTCTAAACTTTTCTCTATCTTCTGTTATGTTAATAGCATCAATATCAACACCTATAATCTCAACGCCAAAATCTTCCCAAATACCTTTTTCATCAGCTTCAATACATAAGTTTAAAGCAGTCTGTCCTCCCATTGTTGGAAGTACAGCATCAATTTGTGGATGCTCTTTTAGAATTTGTATTAATGACTTTGTTTTTAACGGCAACAAGTAAACATGATCCGCCATTGATGGATCTGTCATAATAGTTGCTGGATTAGAATTGATTAAAATCGTTTCTATTCCATCTTCTCTAAGAGAACGTAATGCTTGTGAACCAGAATAATCAAACTCACATGCTTGTCCAATTACAATTGGCCCTGATCCAATAATTAAAATCGATTTTAGGTCTTTTCTTTTAGGCATTTGTGTTGTGTTATTTTGTGTGTTGTGTAAAAATATAAAAATTGATTGGGTATAAAAAAAGGTGTTACTATTAAAAAGTAACACCTTGATATAAACAACTCTAAATCATTATTTTTTCGGTCTTGATTCAGACGAAACCGTTAATTTCTTTCTTCCTTTTGCTCTTCTTCTAGCTAATACTTTTCTACCATTAGCAGAAGCCATTCTTTCTCGGAAACCGTGTTTGTTTCTTCTCTTTCTTTTCGATGGTTGGTAAGTTCTTTTACTCATTATAAATAATACTTGAAATATTCAAAAATTAAATTTGCTAATAGTGAAATTCCGACTGCTAAAAGCGTTGGCAAATATACAACAGTTTTTCTTTCTGACAAGCTATTGAATATTTTTTTTAATAATTTTTTTTTGAGCCCTTGAGCTTGTCATTTTTCAACATTTTTTCATTGAGGAACGTAGGATTGTTATTACTTTTGCGCAAACCTAATACTGCATGAACAACACAAAATATGTATTTGTAACTGGAGGAGTTACTTCTTCTTTAGGAAAAGGAATTATTGCTGCCTCTTTAGCAAAATTACTACAAGAAAGAGGATATTCCGTTACTATACAGAAATTAGATCCATACATTAATATAGACCCAGGTACTTTAAATCCTTATGAACATGGAGAATGTTATGTAACTGATGATGGTGCTGAAACTGATTTAGACTTAGGACACTATGAGCGTTTCTTAAACATTCCTACTTCACAAGCTAATAATGTTACTACAGGAAGAATTTATCAATCTGTAATAAATAAAGAGCGAAAAGGAGAGTTCTTAGGGAAAACAGTACAAGTTATTCCTCATATAACGGATGAGATTAAACACCGAATTAAACTATTAGGGAATACTGGAGAATTTGATATTGTAATTACAGAAATAGGTGGTACCGTTGGTGATATTGAATCATTACCTTATATAGAAGCTGTTCGACAATTACAATGGGAATTAAGCGAAGACAATGCAATTGTAATTCATTTAACACTTGTTCCTTACTTAGCAGCCGCAGGAGAATTAAAAACAAAACCTACTCAGCATTCTGTTAAAATGTTAATGCAAAGTGGTATTGGTCCAGATATTTTAGTGTGCCGTTCGGAGCATGAAATTTCTGAAGATATAAAGAAAAAATTAGCATTATTCTGTAATGTAAAACAACAAGATGTTATTCAATCATTAGATGCTGAAACTATTTATGATGTTCCTAACCTAATGTTTGATGAAGGTTTAGACAATGTTGTTTTAAAGAAATTAAACCTACCTGCTGATAAACAACCAGACTTAAAAGAATGGAATTGTTTTGTAAAAAAATATAAAAATCCTAAGCAAGAGATTGAAATTGGATTGATAGGTAAATATGTTGAATTACATGATTCTTACAAATCAATCACTGAAGCTTTTATTCATGCTGGTTCTACTCATGAAACTAAGATCAATGTTCGTTGGATACATTCAGAAGAATTAGAAGTTGGTAGCGTGGAAAAACA
Source organism: Tenacibaculum skagerrakense (assembly GCF_004345825.1). GTDB lineage: Bacteria > Bacteroidota > Bacteroidia > Flavobacteriales > Flavobacteriaceae > Polaribacter > Polaribacter skagerrakensis. Next base: position 254,611 of record NZ_SLXM01000006.1, on the reverse strand, counting down.
ATTAAAAGGTGTTGATGGTATTTTAGTAGCTCCTGGTTTTGGTGAAAGAGGTATAGAAGGAAAAATTGATGCTGTTAAGTATGCTCGCGAAAACAACATTCCTTTTTTAGGTATTTGTTTAGGTATGCAAATGGCTGTTATTGAATTTGCAAGAAATGTTTTAGGTTTAAAAGACGCAAATTCTACTGAAATGAACGAAGAAACTCCTAATCCAGTGATTAACCTAATGGAAGAGCAAAAAGAAATTACCAATATGGGAGGAACAATGCGTTTAGGAGCTTGGGATTGTGAATTGGTTAAAGATTCTAAAACTTATAATGCTTATAAAAACTCACTTATAAGCGAGCGTCATAGACATCGCTATGAATTTAATAGTGATTATAAAGAGCAAATTGAAGCAGCTGGTATGTTAGCTACTGGAGTAAATCCTAAAACGGGGTTGGTAGAGGTTGTAGAAATTCCTTCTCACCCTTGGTTTGTTGGAGTACAATATCATCCAGAATATAAGAGTACAGTTTTAAATCCGCATCCATTATTCTTAAGTTTTATTGAAGCTTCAATAAAGTATTCTAAAAAATAATATTGAAAAATATTATTAATAATAGAAAGCATTCACATTTGTGGATGCTTTTTTATTCGAATTTTATTGACCTAGATGGGTGAATTTTCGAAACTATTTTTGAAGGAATAATTAGCATCAGTAAACACAATACTAAGGTTCCTAAGTTTAACAATACAAAATGTAGTATGTTAATATTAACTGGCACAGTAGAAACGTAATATGTTTCAGGGTTTAATTCAATAATTTTAAAATACTTCTGAATTAATAACAATCCTAACCCTATAATATTACCCCAAAACAAACCTCTTACTATTAAATAAGAAGCGTTATATAAAAACACTTTTTGAATTTCCCAATTAGAACTTCCCAGTGTTTTTAAAATTCCTACCATTTGAACACGCTCTAAAATCAATACTAACAAAGCTGTTATCATATTAATTCCCGCGATTACGACCATAATTGCGATAATAAACCAGACATTATTATCAAATAATTTTACCCATTCAAAAATAGCTGGATAGTTATCGATAATAGTAACTGCATTTAAAGTAGCTCCAATATTACTGTAAACCTGATTTCCTTTTTCTTGCAACTCATCAAAATCCTCTAACATTACTTCAAAACCACCAACTTCATTTTCTTTCCACTTATTGATTCTTTGCACTTCCTTTAAATCACCAACCATGATTGCATTATCAAACTCTTCAAATCCTGTGTTATATATACCCACTATTACCGGTTTTCTCATTTTAAAACCAGTGGCAGTAGCACTCTCGAACCATGCTTGTAATGTATCGTTTAAATGCAGTTGTAATCTATCTACAATAGATTTAGAAATTAGTACTTCTCTATTTCTAGGTTGGTTGTAGTTTGGCAATCTACCTTCAACTAAAAATTCATTGAAAAAAGAATAATCATAATCCGCATTTACACCTTTAAAAACAATTCCCTGAAAATCGGTCGGAGTTCTCAAAATTCCTCCTTTATTAATAAAAGGCTGTACCTTTTTTATTCCCTCTATATTTTTAAAACTCGGATAAAAATCTTGTTCTAAACTTAGAGGTACTGTAGAAACATCAGAATTATTATTATCGTAATTTGAAATTTGTATATGCCCTTTGAATCCTGCTAATTTATCTCTTATCTTTTGCTGAAAGCCAGAGCTCACAGCCACAGAAACTAACATAATAGCAATACCAAGTGTAATAGCTACAATAGCAATTTTTATTATTGGAGATGATATACTACTTTTATGCTCTTTACCTGCAATAATTCGTTTGGCAATAAATAATTCGTAATTCAAAAATTCATGATTTATAACACCATCAAAAGTACATATTTATTCTTGTTTATCTTCAGTATTTTTTGTGAGGTATCTTGTAAACAAATACCTCCAACAGCAAATAATACCAAAAATGTAATTGAGAAAAAAATTATAACTGGTGCAGACAGAACGTCGGAATATATTCCTCTATTAAAAGGTAAAAAAGTAGCTATTGTTGCCAATCAAACTTCTATTATCCAAAAGAAATCAAAATTCAATCCTGATATTACCTCTTTCCATTTAGTTGATTACATTCATAACTCAAAAGATATAGAAGTTGTAAGAGTATTCGCTCCAGAACATGGTTTTAGAGGAAAGGCTGATGCTGGTGAGCTCATTAAAGATGGTATTGATACCAAAACAGGTTTACCTATTATTTCTTTGTATGGAAAAAATAAAAAACCTTCAAATGAACAATTAAAAGGGATAGACATGGTTGTTTTTGATATTCAAGATGTTGGTGTTCGATTTTACACCTATATTTCTACACTTCATTATGTAATGGAAGCTTGTGCTGAAAATAATATTCCTTTGATTTTTTTAGACAGACCAAATCCGAATGCTCATTATATAGACGGACCTATTTTGGAACAAGAGCATCAAAGTTTTGTGGGAATGCATCCTGTTCCTGTAGTATATGGAATGACGATTGGCGAGTATGGAAAAATGATTAATGGTGAAGGATGGCTTCACAATAAGATGAAATGTGATTTAACAATTATCCAGATGGAGCATTACTCGCATGATAAAAAATATAGTTTACCTGTAAAACCTTCTCCAAACTTACCAAATGATGTTTCTATAAACCTCTACCCTAGTCTTTGTTTTTTTGAAGGAACTAATGTTTCTGCTGGAAGAGGAACCGAAAATCAATTTCAAATTTATGGTTCTCCATTTTTAAAAGGATTTGACTATAAATTCACTCCTTTTTCAAATGAAGGGGCTAAATATCCTAAACACAAAGAGAAAACTTGTTATGGTGAAGATTTAAGTAATACAGATCAATTATCTGAAATAAACTTATCATGGTTAGTAAAAGCGTATCGTCAAACAGAAAAAAAAGAAGAATTTTTTAATGATTTTTTTGTCAAACTAGCTGGAACTAAACAGTTACAACAACAAATAGAAAATAATCTTACAGAAAAAGAAATTAAAAACTCTTGGAAAGAAGGATTGGAAAAATTTAGAAAGATTAGAAGTAAGTATCTACTTTACAAATAGAAATATAAAAATTTTAAATCGCTTACTAAATATAAATTATTACGTCAACCTGAAGTTGTTTCAGGTTCTCAAAGTAAAGAATTCACATTTTAGGAGGATGAGATTCCGAAATAAATTCGGAATAACTATTGCAAGTATATAAAATACTTATCAAGTAACTTTACATAAAACCTTGTTCTTTCATCCAATCATCAGAATATACCTTGTCCATATAACGAATTCCGTGGTCTGGTAACACCATTACCACAAGACTATTTTCATCAAACATTCCTGCTTCAGCATATTGCTTTGTTGCTTGAATTACAGCGCCTGATGTATAACCACAAAACAATCCTTCTTGCTTAACTAACTCTCTACAGGCGAATGCCGCATCTTCATCAGTTATTTTTTCGTACACATCAACAATGTCAAAATCGGTAGCTGTTGGAATTAAATTTTTTCCTAAACCTTCAATTTTATAAGGAGAAATTTCATCAGGATCAAACTCTTTAGTTTCATGATATTTTTTAATCACAGAACCTACAGCATCTACACCTAAAACTTTAATGTTTGGATTTTGTTCTTTTAAATATCTTCCAGTTCCTGAAATAGTTCCTCCTGTTCCACTGGCAGCAATAAAATGAGTGATCTTACCTTGCGTTTGTTCCCATATTTCTGGACCAGTAGTGGTGTAATGAGCTTCAATATTTAACTCGTTAAAATATTGATTGATATATATCGATTTTGGAGTTTCTCTATGTAATCGTTTTGCTGTTTCGTAGTATGATCTTGGATCTGTAGCTGGAACATTAGCCGGACAAACATGTACCTCTGCTCCCATAGCTTTAAGTACTTCAATCTTATCTTGAGAAGATTTATCACTAACTGCCAAAATACAACGGTATCCTTTAATTAAGCTAATCATAGCTAAACTAAAACCAGTATTTCCAGAGGTAGTTTCGACAATAGTACTTATTCCTGGTTTTAAAATTCCTTTTTTCTCAGCACTTTCTACTATATGTAACGCAATTCTATCTTTAGCAGAATGACCTGGATTAAACGCTTCTATTTTAGCATAGAAACTCCCTGGTAAGTCATTAGTGATACGTTGAAGTTTCACTATGGGGGTTTGACCAATTAATTCTAGTACGGAGTTTACTATTACTTTGTTTCTATCCATCAAAATGCTTCATAAAAAAACCTGATAGTGATTACCATCAGGTTTAAATCGGTGCAAAAATATAATTATTTTTCTAACTTATCCTCTAAAGCTAAAAAGAAGCTATATTCTCTTGCTGTTTCTTTTAATGAATCGAACCTTCCAGAAGCTCCACCATGTCCAGCTTCCATGTTCGTATGTAAGAACAATAAATTATTGTCGGTTTTTAATTCACGTAATTTAGCTACCCATTTCGCAGGCTCCCAATATTGCACTTGACTATCATGCAAACCTGTAGTAACTAACATATTAGGATACTCTTTTGCTTCTACTTGATCGTAAGGCGAGTACGATTTAATATAATCGTAGTATTCTTTATCATTAGGATTCCCCCATTCATCATATTCTCCAGTTGTTAACGGAATACTGTCGTCTAACATCGTAGAAATCACATCTACAAATGGTACTGCTGCAATTACTCCGTTGTATAGTTCTGGATTCATATTAATAACAGCTCCCATTAATAGTCCTCCTGCTGAACCTCCCATAGCATATAAATGCTCCGGAGACGTATAACCATTTTCAATTAGATATTTAGAACAGTCGATAAAATCGGTAAATGTATTTTTCTTGTTCAACATTTTACCATCGTCATACCATTCTCTACCTAAATACTGACTTCCTCTAATATGTGCTAATGCAAAAATAAATCCGCGATCTAATAAACTCAAACGAGTGGTTGAAAAACCATCTGGAATGGTATACCCATAAGAACCATAAGCATATTGTAAAACTGGAGTGTTTTTATCTATCTTGGTATCTTTTCTATGTACAATCGATAAGGCAACTTTTTTACCATCTCTGGCAGTTACCCAAATTCTTTTACTTACATAATTCTCTTTCTTAAACTTTCCTCCTAATACTTCTTGCTCTTTTTTGATTTCTTTAGACTGATCTTTCATGTTAAAATCAATAACAGAACTAGGAGTTGTCATAGAATTGTAAGAGTACCTAATAACATCTGTTTCAAAATCTGGATTAGAGTATACACCAGCAGAATAGGTTTCTTCATCAAACGGTAAGTAATAATCTTCTTTACCATCCCAACGTTTTATTCTTATTTTGAATAATCCGTTGTTTCTTTCTTCTAAAACTAAATAATCTTTAAAAATTGAGAAATCTTCAAAAAACACATCTTCTCTGTGCGGAATAACATCTACCCAATTTTCTTTAGTAGTATTATTTTCTGGAGTCTTCATTAACTTAAAGTTAGTTGCTCCATCTTTGTTAGTTTTTATGTAGAAATGATCTTCGTAGTGAGCAATATCATACTCTAAATCACGCTCTCGTGGTTGAATTACTCTAAAAGTCCCATCAGGATTGTCAGCTTCTAAAACTTGGTATTCACTAGAAACTGTACTGTAAGAACCAATAACTACATATTTCTTAGATTTTGTTTTAGATATAAATACTCCAAAAGTTTCATCCTCTTCTTCGAAAACCAATACATCTTCTGAAGTATCTGTTCCTAAAGTATGCTTGTAAATTTGATAACTACGAAGTGTAACTGGGTCTTTTTTGGTATAGAATAATGTTTTATTGTCATTAGCCCATACACTTCCTCCAGTAGTGTTTTCTATTTTATCGTCATAAACCTCATTGGTTTCTAAATTTTTAACCTGAATGATATATTGACGACGACTTACAGTATCTATTGCAAAAGCTGCTAATTTATTGTCAGGAGAAACATTTAAACCTCCTAACTGAAAATAATCATGTCCTTCTGCTTCTTTATTTACATCAAACATGATTTCTTCTTGAGCTTCTAAATTACTTTTCTTTCTAGAATAAATAGGATATTGTTGTCCTTTCTCATAACGTGTTATGTAAAAATAACCGTTTCTTTTATAAGGCACTGACTCATCGTCTTCTTTAATCCTACCCTTCATTTCCTCAAACAATTGCTTTTGAAAATCGTTGGTATACCCCATTACATCTTCAAAATACTTGTTTTCAGCATTTAGATAATCGTATACTTTTTGAGTTTGCTCATCCTTGTTTTCTGCGTTTTTTTGGTCATCGGTTAAACGCATCCAGAAATAATCATCGATACGAATATCTCCGTGCTTTTCTAGTTTTTTTGGTTGTTTCTCTGCTACTGGCGGAGTACTGTTATTTTTCATCTTCTCTTTTTTGCAGGAAGCAAAAATAACACTTAAACTAATACTTAATAAAAGAATTTTTTTCATTTGATTTATTTTGGTTCAGTAATGTAGTAATTTTGCAACACAATTATTTTAAAAAATATTTAAATTATGTTTGGAGATTTATCAGGAATGATGGATAAGCTTAAAAAAGCTCAAGAAAAAGTTGAAGAAACAAAACTACGTTTAAATACGGTTTTAATTGATGAAGCTAGCGCTGATGGAAACATTAAAGTAACCGTTACTGCTAATAGAGAAATAAAGGCTATTTCTATAAATGAGAGCTTATTAAATGATACTGAAGAGTTAGAAGATTATTTAATTTTAACGTTAAACAAAGCTTTAAAAAGAGCTGGAGAAATAAACGAACAAGAAATGGCCATTGCTGCTAAAAGTGGTATGCCTAATATTCCTGGAATGGATATGTTTAAATAGTTGAAATGAATAATTTAAAGTTAGAAGTTAGAAGTTTGATTAACTTTAGACTTTAGACTTTAGACTTTAGACTTTAGACTTTAGACTTAAATAATATGAATCTAAATCAAGTTACTGTTCCTTCTTTAAACCTTTTAAAAGCCATCCCTTTTTACGAAAAATTAGGATTAAAACTTATTGTTAAATCTTTACCTCATTACGCACGATTTGAATGTCCTAACGGAACCTCTACATTTTCTATTCATTTAGTAGATGAATTACCTCAAGTAAACGGAATTTACGTTTATTTTGAATGTGAAAATTTGGATGATAAAGTTCAAGAATTAAAAGAACAAGGTATTCTTTTTGAGCAAGAACCAAAGGATGAAAGCTGGTTATGGAGAGAAGCTAAACTTAAAGATTTTGATGGAAATCAGTTGATACTATTTTATGGAGGTGATAACAGGTTAAACCCGCCTTGGAGAATTTGATAGATTCATTTAAAATGAAAACTGAAAAGAAAAGTAAAACAGAAGACTACATGTTACCTTGTCTGAATAAAAAAATATTTGGTTTTGACTGTCCGGGTTGTGGTTTTCAACGTTCTGCTGTTATGGTTTCTAAAGGAGAATTTAAAGAAGCTTTTGAAATGTTTCCTGCAATTTACACAACAATTACATTTGTATTAGCTGTAATATTTCACTTTTTAGTAAAGAAAAAAATCACTTCTAAAATTTTAATTATTTTGGCTATTCTAAACGTTTCAGTTATTATTATAGCTTACGTTCTAAAAATGAATAAATTAATAAACTAACTAAAAATATACTATGTTTGAATTTGAACAACGAAAACTACCTAATGCAACCCCTGTTTTAGTTTTAGGAATATTATCTATACTAACTTGCTGTTGTTATGGTGTCTTAGGAATTATTATTGGAGTTATTGCCTTAGTACTATATAAGCAAGACAAACAATTATATGATAAAAATCCAAGTGTTTATGAGAATTACTCAAATTTAAACACAGGAAGAATTTTAGCAATCATTGGAATTGTGTTAAGCATTTTTGCTCTTTTATATTACATTTGGATTTTCAATTATATTGGATGGGAAAATTTTGGTGACCCACAAAAAATGCAAGAAAGACTAAACGAATTACAATAAACTAATTCACTTTTTTTTAAGAAACTAATTTTTGTAACAGTTTTACAATCAAGATACAAAAAGCAGACTTTTTAAAAGTCTGCTTTTTTTCGTTAATAAAAAGTAGCACAAAAAGAGTTCCTAACTTTTTAATTCTTCTATTTTCGCCAACTTCTACAAAAATCGGGGGATTAATATGGCAGAAAAAAAATGGTTGCAATACTATAAAAACAGTTTAGTTGATAGTGAAAATTTAGCTATCGACATTACCAAAATTAAAAATCTATATCATCAAAACGACTCTAACTTAAGCAACGCTTTTATTAACCAAAAACAAGCAGTTCAATTAATCGATGCTGAAGAGAGAAGAATTAACAGACTGCGTGGAGTTCTTAAAAAAGAGAGTAGTCAATGGCGAAAAATTGAAGAAATTAGAATTTTAATTGCTCCATTTCATTTAGAATATCAAACTGATAATCCTCAATTTAAACAACGTACTATTTATCCTTTTTGGATGAATGCAACCGTAAATAGATTAGGACAATTAACTGCTCCAAGAGATTTGTTTCCGTTGATTGTGCGAAACTATATGACGCCAATAGCAGATCTTAAAAATGATTTCATCTTTACTTCAATTGATAACGTAGAAAGTGCTAGAGAAATTGAGCCTCCTGTTTCAGAAAATGAAGATGAAATTATTCCATGGAATGAATATTGGAACTATATAAACGAAGTGTTTTACGCAATTACTTTTAAGAACTTAACGTATTACAGAGTTGATAGATATTACACAAAATTTCAACTAACCTATTTTGCGATAAGTTCTAAAATATCCACCGCAAAAAGTATTGTTTTCTTATATGATAATTTATTACAGAATGAAGAGCAATTGCCTTTACTTTCAAAAATAATTAATCCTACACAAGTACAAAAGAGAGACGCAATTACAGACAATGATTTTTTAAGATACAATCACTTACATCTTGGTCAAATGTCTAACCGTTTTCCTTTGTCTGTAACCCAACGTAAAACTTTACTCTCTTATTTATCTGCTGAAGAAAGTTCTGTAACAGCTGTAAATGGTCCTCCAGGCACTGGTAAAACAACATTATTACAAAGTTTAGTAGCAACAGAACTTGTAAAAAGTGCAATTATTGGAGAGGAAGCTCCGTTAATATTAGCTTGTTCAAATAATAACCAAGCAGTAACCAACATTATCGATAGTTTTATCAATTCTAAAAGTAGTTTAAGTGAGCTATCAGAAAGGTGGATTCCAGATTTTAAAGGATATGCTACCTACTTACCTTCCAATGGAAAAAATGAGAAGTATTTGGGTGATGTCAATTACTTAAAAGGTAATTTATTTAAACACGAAGGGACTTTATGTGATCTTGAAAACCCAGAATATTTAAATGAGGCTGAATATTATTTTCTATCACAATTCAACGCCTATTTTGAAAATCAATTAGAATCTATTGAAGATGCTATTGAACATATTCAAGATGAAATTGTTGTTATAGAAGAACTTTTGATTGATAGCGTTACGTTTCCTAACAACTATTTACAATCTATTAAGTTTATTAATAAATTTCTTATCAATGAAACTGATTACATTGATAGAGATCTTTTAAACATCACAAAGATTAATGAATGGCGAACGATATTAAACTCGTTAAAAGCTGCTTTTAAAAAACCCGAGTATCTTTCATTAGTCAACCAATACTTTACTTCAAACTCTAGTGGTACTTCTGAAAGTAATGATTGTATTTTTAAAACTAAGGAATCAATACTCAACGATAAAACAAAAATTCATGAGTTAATAAAAGAACTGATTAAGAATTTAACTGTTGCCTTACAATCAAATTTAAAGCTAAAAGATTGGCGACAAAAAGTAGCTATTGAAAGTTTTCCTATTCTTAAAGAAGAAAGATTATGGGAATCTGAATTTGAAAAGCTAGAAACTAAAAACTTTACACCTCGTTTTTATTATGATGAGATTGATGTTTCTCTTCGTCATAAAGCATTTCTTTTAGCTACTCATTATTGGGAAGGCAGATGGATTTTAGCCACTAAAGAAGCGCTAGAAGAAAACACAGAAAAAGGAACTGGTGAACAAGCTATCATATTAAAATGGAAACGTAGAGCAATGTTAACACCTTGTTTTGTATCTACTTTTTATACTGCTCCAAGTCATTTTTTATATAGTCAATTTCAAGGTGAAAATGAGAATGGAAAACCAATATTTCAATACTTTCCATTATATAATTTTATCGATTTATTAATTATTGATGAAGCAGGCCAAGTTACCCCTGAAGTAAGTATTCCTGTGTTTTCTATAGCTAAGAAAGCTTTTGTAATTGGCGATTTAAAACAAATTGAACCTATTTGGACAATTCCTTCTAGAATAGACAGAGGAAATTTATCAAGTTTAAACATCATTCAAAACGAACAAGAAATCCCATATTTAGAAGAATCTGGTTTTTTAGCTTCAAACGGTTGTATTATGAAAATGGCTCAAAATTCTTGTGAGTTTGAAACTCCAATTGATGATAAAAAAGAACAGGGGTTAATCCTACTAGAACATAGAAGATGTAATGATGAAATTATTAATTTCTGTAATGAATTAGCCTATGACGGTATTTTAAAACCTATGAAAGGTAAAGCCAAAAAAGACCAAGCTTTTCCATCAATGATGGCATATCATATAGAAGGTTTTAGCGAACAAAAATACAACAGCCGTCAGAACCTACAGGAAGTTAAAGCTATTATTACTTGGTTACAACAGAATAAAGAAAAAATTCAAGACACTTACGAGGTTGATAACATTGAAGAAGTATTAGGAATTATTACGCCTTTTGCGAGTCAAAAAGGAGAACTTTCAAAAGCGTTGATAGATGCTGGTTACAAAGTAAACGATATTAAATTAGGAACAGTTCATGCTTTACAAGGTGCAGAACGAGATATCATTTTATTCAGTTCCGTTTACACAGCTAATGATGAAGGCACTATGTTTTTTGAAAAAGATAACAAACCTAACATGTTAAATGTATCAGTATCGAGAGCAAAAGATAGCTTTATTTTATTTGGAGATACTCGAATTTTTGATGAAACTCAAGATACACCATCAGGAGTATTAAAAAGACATTTAAATATCTATGAAATGGCTAATTAACATAGAGTTAGCAGTTAGCAGTTAGCAGTTAGCAGTTAGCAGTTAGCAGTTTAATATAAAAACAAAAAGATTTGGAAGTTAATTTCCAAATCTTTTGCTTTTATGGTTGATATTAGTTTTTTAAAAACCTGATGTCTTTTATTTTTCGAATTCTAAAATTGTTTTCTTGATAATAGAAATACAATCTCTTAATTCTTCTTCATTCATTACTAAAGGCGGAGCAAATCTAATAATATTCCCATGAGTTGGTTTTGCTAGCAATCCGTTGTCACGTAATCTCATACAGATATTCCAAGCGGTATCACTTTCTTCAGTATCGTTAATTACAATGGCGTTTAACAATCCTTTACCTCTAACTAACGTTACTAACTGCGTTTCGTCAACTAACTTTCCAATTTCTTCACGGAAAATCTTTCCTAAACGATCTGCATTTTCGGCTAAGTTTTCATCTCTTACAACTTCTAATGCAGCTATTGCAACAGCCGCTGCAATTGGATTTCCTCCAAAAGTCGAACCGTGATTTCCAGGACGAATTACATTCATAATTTCGTCGTTTGCTAATACAGCAGATACTGGATATGCACCTCCACTTAACGCCTTTCCTAAGATTAAAATATCTGGTTTTACCTCTGGTGTTCCAGAACAGTTTTTATCTTCACAAGAACAGTTTCCACAAGTAGCTAATAAACGTCCAGTTCTTGCGATACCCGTTTGAACTTCATCTGCTATAAATAACACATTATACTTTTCACATAATCCTTTTGCTGCTGCTAAATATCCTTCAGACGGAACATAAACTCCAGCTTCACCTTGAATTGGTTCAGCCATAAAACCTGCTACATTTTTGTTGTTTTTTAACGCATCTTCTAAAGCTGTTAAGTTATCGTACTCAATTTTGATAAATCCTTTTGTAAAGGGACCAAAGTTCTTACGTGCTACAGGATCATTAGAAAATGAAATAATTGTGGTAGTTCTTCCGTGAAAGTTATTCTTACACACAATAATTTCTGCTTCATTCTCATCGATTCCTTTTACTTCATAAGCCCATTTTCTACATATTTTCAATGCAGTTTCAACAGCTTCTGCTCCTGTATTCATTGGTAACAACTTATCGAAACCAAAATACTCAGTTGCAAATTTTTCATACTGACCTAACATATCGTTATAAAAAGCACGAGATGTTAAGGTTAAGGTTTTTGCTTGATTCACCATAGCATCCACAATTTTTGGATGACAATGTCCTTGATTTACTGCAGAGTACGCCGATAGGAAATCATAATATTTTTTTCCTTCTACATCCCACACATAAACGCCTTCTCCTTTACTTAAAACTACAGGTAACGGATGGTAGTTATGGGCACCATACTTGTTTTCTAAATCGATTGCTTGCTGTGAAGTTAATTTTTCTAAAACAGCCATTTCTTTAATTTTTAAAAATTTATAAAATAACCATTCCTACTGTACCTTTATTCTTTCGAAAAAGCTTCGAAAAAGCAGCGTGGGAGAGAAATCATCCCTAAGAGATGCGCAATTTATTAAATATTAACTTCGCTTTAAAATGTTACTTCGATATTTTTCCTGATAAAGATGAAACTTGTAATTCCAATCGTTTTATTTCTCTTAACAAAGCCTTTTTATCCATTTGCATCCAAGTGTAAAACTTCAACATAGAAGATGCCATCAAACTTATTGAACCAACTACTGCCCAACGAATTAGTTCATTTGTTTGGGTAGCATTAAAAAAATGAATTGCACAATATACAAACACTCCAAACCAAATTACCTGAACAATACTCATCACAATAGTAATCCAACTATTTTTCCCATTAAAAACACCAAACATCATTTGCCACAAATTTTGTTCTTCCAACTCATCATAAAATTTTGCTTCTTCTTTCGTTAGTGTCTCTTTAATTAACTCATCTAAATCTTTATATTCTTCCATTTTTTCTATATTTTATTACTACTTTTTTTAATTGTTCTCGAGCATGAAATAGCCTCGACTTTGTTGTTCCTACAGAAATACCCAAAACCTCTGCTATTTCTTTTAATAAATAATTCTGCACATAAAACAATTGTAATACTTGTTGATGATCTATACTTAAATTCTTAATCTCTTTTAATAAAATAACTTTTACTTCATCATCAGCTTCTTCATTTTCTTCGTTATTTTTAGAAATGGCTAATTGATATTCTTCAATTCGTTTATCAGTTCGCTGTTGATCTCTCAAAAAATCAATTGCTTTGCGATTTACAATGCTTATCGCCCAACTTTTAAATTTATATGGGTCTTTTAATTCAGTAAGTTTATGATAAATTACTGTCCAACTATCTTGAGCTATATCTTTAGCTATTGCGGTATCTTTTACATACCAATTCGCTAGCTTGCAAAACCAAACATGCCATCGATTTACTAATGCAACAAATGCATAAGAATCTCCAGACTGGTAGTCTAAAATTAACTTTGCATCTATTTCTTTATCCTTGTTTTTCATTAGTTAGCTTTCATAGTATTGACGATGAAATAATTAAAAAGGTTCATTTTTTTTTAGATTATAGCTTCATTTGTGACATAATAATTCAAAAAGTGTCTAAAGATGTAGTAACAATTAATAATTTTAAATTACAAATTATGAATTTATTAAAGAAAACAGCAGTATTATTATTAATGTCTGCAATTGTATTTTTACAAAGTTGTTCAGGGTGTGATAATGAAAACCCAACTGCTAAAGTTTCTAATTTAGGAACCGATGAAGTAAGCGTACAAGTAAAGACGACTGGAGGAAATACTGAAAATCTAAACAATATTGCTCCGAATGGAACTTCCGCGACAACAAGTTATGCTCCTGGAGAAATCACATATACTATTGTACTAAAAGGAGGTGAAGAACTCGTTGAAGTTGTAACACTAGACTATTGTGAAGATTATACTATTACAGTAAATAGCGACAATACTATTAGTACGACATCTAATCCTAGAGATTAAAGTTTACTAACATCAAATAGAAAATCGTCCTTTCGGACGATTTTTTTGTTTTATAGAAACTTATAACCACCTAAGTTTTACTAATTTTGCAGACCTTAAATTATAACAGATGCCAAGAAGAGAACGCAATAAATTTGTAAAGCGCGGTGAAGTAATTGAATTGCTAATTGAAGAGTATGCCTTTGGCGGTAAAGGTATTGGTAAAATTCGATCTGAATTGGGTGAATTTGTAGTATTCGTACCAAATACACTACCGGGACAACTAGTAAAAGCTAGAGTTGCAAAATCTCAAAAAAAATATGCCGAGTGTAAATTAATTGAAGTTCTTAAACCTTCGGAAGATGAAGTTGAAATGAATTATCAAGAGATTCCTGGGGCACCTTACATAAAATTACCAATTGAAAAACAACATCAATATAAATACACGAGTACCTTAGATTTATTTAAAAAAATAGGAAAAGTTGCTACTATTGAAGAGAAGTTTGATGAGTTTGTAAGCTCTCCTAACCTATTTCACTATAGAAATAAAATGGAATACAGTTTCTCTGCAATTGGTTTTGATACAGAGAAAAACACCGATGTAGATGAATTTACACTTGGTTTTAAGAAAAGAGGTGTTTGGTGGATGGGTGAAAATCTTAAAAAAGATTCTGGTTTATTTGATAAAGCTGTTGAAGACAACATCAAAAACATAAAAACGTATTGCGAAAATACAGGATTAGCCCCTTGGCATGGACCTAAAAAAGAAGGTTTTTTCAGATATTTTGTTATTAGAAAATCATATAAAACCAATGAATTACTTTTTAATTTAGTTACTACTTCAGGTGATTTAAATAAGTTCAATTTAGATAAGTTCGCAAACTATTTAGTTGAGCTTTTTGGAGAAAGAGTTGCCGGTTTATTACACACCATTAATGACGAAACTGGTGATAGAACTATTGCTACTTCTGGAAGAATTAAGTTAGTATACGGAAAAAATAAAATTGTAGAGGAACTATTAGGCTTAAACTTTGAAATAAGTATGAAAAGCTTTTTTCAAACCAATCCTAAATCTGCCGAGAAATTGTACTCGAAAGTTATTGAATACGCTCTAGAAAATAAAGAAGCTATTGATAATACAGTTGTAATGGATTTATTCTGTGGAACGGGAACTATTGGTCAAATTTTAGCTTCTAAAGGAACAAATACAAAAATTATCGGTGTTGACATCGTTGCTTCTGCTATTCAAGACGCAAAGAAAAATGCCAAAAGAAATAATATAGATGGTGTTGAGTTTTACGCTGCTGATGTTGGTAAATTTTTACAAGAACATCCTGAATTTAATAATAAAATTAGAACTATAATTTTAGATCCTGCGAGAGCTGGAATTGCCCCAAAAACACTTAAAAAAATCATAAATCTAAATGCAGATAGAATGGTTTATGTATCTTGTAACCCAGCTACGCAAGCAAGAGATACAGAGCAATTAATTGAAGCTGGATATAATTTAAAGAAAATCAGTTTGGTTGATCAATTTCCACATACTGCTCATATTGAAACCGTAGTATTGTTTGAAAAATAAGGTATTATGAAAATCTTGAAACAGTTATTTGTTTTCGCACTTCTTATGATTACAGTTATTTCCTGTGAAAAAGATGATTTTTGTGAATTCAGCTCACCTACACCAAGTTTGGTACTTCGCTTTTATGATAAAGTTGAAAATGATGAATTAAAAATTGTTCAACGCTTGTCTATTATTGCTCAAGGTAAATCAGATAGTTTATACAGAAATATTTCAGTAGATAGCATTGCTATTCCTTTAAATTCAAATGCTACGGAAACAATTTATACGTTTAAAAGAAATGAAGTTGATGGGAATGTAGCCAATAATGAAATTGCAACTTTAACTATAAGATATACACCTGAAGAAGAATACTTATCTCGTTCTTGTGGATTTAGATATGTATTTAAAGACATCACTTTTGAAAAAACAGACTGGATTGACAGCTTATCTATAACAACTTTAGAATCTATAACTTCACAACAAAATGCGCACGTTAACATTTTTCATTAATCTTTGTTTACTTCTAAGTTTTACTTGTATTAATTCGCAAAACTTGTTGGCTAAAAAAGAAAGTAAACAAGACTCAATTGTTTACAAAACTGGTTACGGGCTTCGTCTTGGTTTAGATCTTAGTAAAGCAGGATTAAGTTTTTTTGATAAGAGTTATAATGGGTTAGAAATTGTAGGTGATTACCGTATTTCTTCTCGTTGGTATTTAGCTGCTGAAATTGGTTACGAAGAAGAAATCACTTTTGAAGACTATACAACTTCATCTTCAAAAGGAAACTATATTAGAATTGGTGCTAATTATAACACCTATAATAACTGGCTCGACATGAATAACGAAATTTATGTTGGAGGAAGGTATGGTGTTGCTATTTTTGATCATACATTAAATAGTTATACTCCAAATGTTACTACTGGAAGTACTAATGTTCCAATTTACTTTCCCACTTCACCTGTTACAACTCCAATTACAGAAACAGGATTAACAGGCCAATGGTTAGAGTTTGTCTTTGGAATTAAAGCAGAAACATTTAAAAACTTGTTTGTCGGATTTAGTGGTTCTTTTAAAATTGTAACTGCTATGGAAGATCAATTAGGTTTTAAAACCTTATATGCTCCTGGATTCAATGAAGTACTAGATAGCGGTACAGGTTTCGGTTTTAATTATACACTTACCTACTTAATTCCTTTTGTTAATAAATAATTTTAGAGCATACCTCCTATTTTACTACCTTTACACTAAGTAATAAACAAACTTATTAACAATGGATAGAATACCTAGTGTTGATCTAAGAGACTTTTTGTCTGGAGATGAAAGTAGAAAGCAAAAATTTATTAATGAAATTGGTCATGCTTACGAAAACATAGGATTTGTTGCCTTAAAAGGACACTTTTTAGACAATGAATTAGTAGAGAATTTATACGAGCAAATCAAAAAGTTTTTTGAGTTACCAGTTGATACAAAACAGAAATATGAAATTCCTGGTATTGGTGGTCAACGTGGTTATGTTTCATTTGGAAAAGAAAGTGCTAAAGGAAAAAAAGAAGGAGACTTAAAAGAGTTTTGGCACTTTGGACAGTATGTAGAAAATAATCCAAAGTTAGAAGAAGAGTATCCAGATAATGTTATTGTAGAAGAGCTTCCAGAGTTTAATGAAGTTGGAAAACAAACCTATAAAATGTTAGAAAAAACTGCTAAATATGTATTACGCTCTTTAGCATTACATTTAGGTTTAGAGGAAACATACTTTGATCAATATATTTTTAATGGGAATAGTATCTTAAGACCTATTCATTACCCTCCAATTAAAGAGGAACCTAAAGGGGCTGTTAGAGCTGCTGCTCATGGCGATATTAATTTAATTACTCTTTTAATGGGAGCTCATGGTAAAGGTTTACAGGTTCAAAATCATGAAGGAGAATGGATTGATGCCATTGCTGAACCAGACGAATTAATGATTAATGTTGGAGATATGTTATCTAGACATAGTAACAACAAACTTAAGTCTACAATTCATAGAGTAGTAAATCCACCTAAAGAATTATGGGGAACTTCACGTTATTCAATTCCTTTCTTTATGCATCCAATATCTGACATGAAATTAGATGTTTTAGACAACTGTATTGATACTGAAAACCCTAAGCAATTTGAAGATATTACTGCTGGAGAATTTTTAAACGAAAGATTAAGAGAACTTGGGTTAATTAAGTAATTATGGATTTACAAGATCAACTTAAAAACCTTTTTCCTGATCATCAATTTGAAGAACCAACTCCTGAAGAAAAACCTGATGTTTGGTTACAAGAAGAACCTTTACTTTGTAAATATGAAAAACGTAAAGGTAAACCTACCACAATTATAGATGGTTACAATGGAGCTACTGAAGATTTTAAAAAATTAGCCAAAGAAATTAAAACAAAACTTTCAGTTGGCGGAAGCTTTAAGGATGATACTATAATTATTCAAGGTGATTATCGAGATACAATTATGGAACTTTTAAAAGAGAAAGGTTTCAATGTAAAAAGAGTTGGTGGTTAGCTAAATTTTACTGTTAACAGGTTTTAGAAATCGCCTTACCACTGTTTTTTAAAATTTACTTTTTTAACATAAAGTTTATCAATATCGTAAAAATAATTCACAAACAAAACAATATTCTAAGAGTATTGTTTTTTTTTATTAATATTGATAAATTTTTTTATTAAGTCCCTACAAATGAGTTCTTTTTTACACATCACAAATGGTGATTCTACAACCAAAATTTTAGAAAACCTTTCTATAGAAGGTGAAATTATCACGTGGCGTGAAATGCTATGTGAAGGTAAAACTACGAGAGATGTTGGAAGTGAAGATTTTTGGAAAACACGTTTTGATTTTTTACATAATGCCTATAAAGTAACCAAAAAAACATTTATAGATTTTACACTAAAAGAATACAGAAACCTCTGTAAACAAAATCAAGATGAAATTGTTTTATGGTTTGATTACGACTTATTTTGCCAAGTAAATATGTTGGCCGTAGTTAGTTGGTTAAAAAAATACCGAAAAGGAAGAAACATCACCATCATACAAAGTGGTAAATCTGAAAACCGTTCTAAAATGGTTGGTTTTGCTCATTTAACTAAAGAAGAACTTATCAATTTATATCAAAATAGAGTTCAACTTACACAAGATGATATTGAATATGCCGATTATATTTGGCAGTTGTATTGTTCAGACAGTCCTTTACGACTTGAAACAGTTCATAAATTCAACCCTTCATCTCCTTTTATTTATTTAACTGAAGCTATAAGTGCACACTTAAAACGCTTTCCATCTGTTAATAACGGTTTAAACAGCATTGAAAACACTATTATAAAAACTGCATATAACTCAAAACCAAGTTCTGAAACTAAATTGATTCAACAGTTATTAGAAGAACAAGATATTTACGGATTTGGAGATCTTCAGTACGCGCACAAGATTAAAGAATTGAAAAAGTTATTTTCTTCCTTTAATCCAGTTAAGTTAAATAAAGACGGAATTAAGGTGTTGAATAATCAAATTAACTACTACAGAGAATTACGTTCTGATTTTTCGTATCTTGGCGGAGCAAAAAAATACAGTTATCTGTATATGAATGCTAACGACAAGTTATTGAAATTAACATCTTAATGAATATTCAAAATTCTGAACTAATCTTAAATCCAGATGGTAGTATTTATCATCTAAATTTAAGACCCGAACATATAGCTACCGATATTATTTTTGTTGGAGATCAAGATAGAGTTGACAAAGTAACACAACACTTTGATTCTATTGAATTTACAACTCAAAAAAGAGAGTTTAAAACTTCAACTGGATATTACAAAGGAAAACGTTTATCTGTAATTTCTACTGGTATTGGACCAGATAATATAGATATTGTTATAAACGAGTTAGACGCATTAGTTAATATCGATTTAGAAACTAGACAAGTAAAGGAAAAGCATACTGCTTTACATATTACAAGAATTGGAACTTCTGGTTCTTTACAACATGACATTCCTGTTGATTCTTTTTTACTAAGCTCACATTCTCTTGACATTAACGGAATGCTACACGCTTATCAAATTGAGGACATTTCAAATCCTGAAATTGAAGAAGCATTTGTAGCACATACGCAATGGTCAAGTAAAAAAGCGTATCCAATTATAATTGAAAACTCTAAAGAACTAGAAACAAAGCTTTTTTCAGAGCAAACTTATAAAGGAATTACAGCAACTGCGGGTGGTTTTTACGGACCTCAAGGCCGTGTATTAAGATTGCCTTTACAAGACCCAAACATCAATAAGAAAATAGATAGTTTTAACTACAACGGTAATCGAATTACCAATTTAGAAATGGAAACTTCTGCTATTTACGGATTATCAAAATTATTAGGACATCATGCTTGCTCTATGAATGCTATTTTGGCTAATAGAGCCATAGGAACTTTTAGTGCTAATCCAAAGCAGTTAGTAGAAAAATTAATTATATACACGTTAGATAAATTAGTTGAATAAATGCTGGATTTAAAAGTTGGTGGTGTTCCAGAACATTTTAACTACCCTTGGTACATTACACTTAAAAACAAAGAGTACACAAAACAAAAAATCAACCTTCGTTGGACAGATTTTTCTGGTGGAACTGGAGCCATGTGTAAAGCTTTACGAGAAAGCGAAATAGATATTGCCATTGTTTTAACGGAAGGGATTATTAAAGACATCATTGATGGAAATCCTTCAAAAATCTTACAAACTTTTGTACAAAGTCCTTTAGTTTGGGGAATTCACGTTGGGGCAAAATCAAAATTTAAAACAATACAAGATTTAGAACATGCTACTGTAGCTATCAGTAGATTTGGTTCTGGATCGCATTTAATGGCTATTGTTAATGCTTACAATAATGGCTGGGACATTGATAAATTAAAATTTAAAGTAGTTAAAAATCTTCAGGGAGGAATAGATGCTTTAACCAATGGTGACGCCGATTATTTTATGTGGGAGCATTTTACTACTAAACCCTATGTAGACGAAGGTATTTTTAGAAGAGTTGGTGATTGCCCTACTCCATGGCCTTGTTTTGTGATTGCTGTTAGAGACGAAGTATTAGCAAACAATCCTGAACAAATAAAAACAGTCTTGAATATTATTAATTCTTGTACTGAAAACTTTAAAGAAATTCCAGATATCGATAAAACATTATCGATAAGGTATGAACAACAACTTAATGATATTCAAGAATGGCTTTCAATTACTGAATGGAACGATGGAAAACCAATCACAAAAAATTTATTGACACGTATTCAAAATAAAATGGTTGGCTTTAACGTTATATCGGAGAAGATTAATTCTGATAGATTAATTAAAAATTTGTAAATTTAACGCCTAAATAAGATAAAATGAAAAGAGTAGTATTTATTGCAATTTGTATTGTTGGTTCTTTAGGATTAATTTCGTGTGGTAGTACAGCACCTTGTGGCTTATCACAAAACACAAAAACTAAGCAAACTCAACAAAACTATCAACAAGAGGTTGTTGTTGCTGAGGCAACAGCAGAATAAGTTGATTGTTCTTTTTTCAAATTCAATAAATCCGCTTTTTTAGGCGGATTTTTTTGACACTTAAATTATTCCTTAATAAACATTTTCTTTAATACCTTCCCATCATTAAAAAGATGTAAAAAATAAACCCCAGTTGTTAAAGCACTTACATTTAATTCTGTAACGTTTTCAACTGATTTTTTATTTAAAATTAATCTCCCCGACATATCATATATACTCAAACCGATATCTTCCCTAGAAATTAAATCAGAAGTATTAATGTATATAACATCTTTTACAGGATTAGGAAATACGAAGATGCTAGCTAACAAAACATCATCTGTCCCTAAAGTACCTTCAGTCAATAACTCAAATGTAAACTCTCGGTTTTCACCATTGGTTGTAACGCAAGACCATAACTGAAAATGAGTACCATCAGCACTACTTCCACTTTTTAAGTCTAAACATTTACCTGATGTTTTAGCTGTAATATTTAATTTACAATTACTATTTTCAATAATTTGCCATTGTTGATTGTCATTTCCTGTAAAATTAGCCTCTTCAACATGATCTCCATTATTATCGCCTGTAGCACTTATATATTTTTGACTAGCTACATTTTTTATATAATAACAACCATTAGTAGCATCTTCAATAACCCATTTTTCTAAATCAGAATTATTACAAACTTGTTGTGTAATATTATAACCATTTGCTTCAACTGCATTCAAACATTTGTCATGAGTAGTAATTATTCTATAAGTATTTCCTGATTTTATATCTGCTGAAATACAGTTAGAATCAGAACAGTTATCCTCTAAATATTTTTCAAAGTCAATTAATGGCCAAGCTTCCTTACACCAATTAATAATTCGGTTAGTTATACTACAACTAACATTAAAGTTATTCTGAATTCTAGGAATAATATCGTAAAATTTATCAGCATATCGCTCATTGACCCTACCCTGATTAGGATTTCCGAAATGTGGAATATTAATTAAATCTTCCGTGGTTTTAGAGGCCGAATCTAGTTCAAAATTTCCTCCATGCATTGTTCTGGGCCAAGTATTTACATCATACTTTTCTACCTCGGTTAAAAATTGTAGTAATAAGGCTTCTAAAACTTTATCGGACAATCCAGGTTCAATAGCATCTAACTGTTTAACAATATCATAGGAAGGATTCCAAAATTCCTGATTACTGTTACTAGTTCCCATCATTTCCCAAATTCCTTGATTTCTAATTCTAAAGCCAGTATTACCAGGTCCATTATTACCAGACCAAGTTCTAATTTGATACATGTGGTTAATGGCAGAAAAATATCGTAGCGGCTCATTAATTCCAGAATAATGAGCAGCAAATCCCATAAAAGGTGTATGATAATTAAAATCTGTAGGAGTTGTACCTCCAACAAATCCATTCCCTCCATTTAAAACAAACTGTAAGTTATACCAAGTAGTTGTTTCATAATGACCTGTTTTATCTTGTTGAGTTTCATAATGCCTACTATTGTCTGATGTAAAATGTGCTGGAACTTCAAAAACTGAATACCATTTTACAGGCCATTGTCTTTCTCCTGGTTGATCTAAAGCTGGATCTGGCACAAGTAAAGGGGCTTTATCTTGTAAATTGAATTCATTCATAAATTCAAAATTTTTAACTGCCATCAACCTTGCCAAGCTAGTTTTAGCTAATTCTAAATCAATTCCTTCTTTTAAATTTGCATTAGCTTGACCTCCTTTAGACCTCCAATGTTTATTATCTGTAGAACCTATTTCAAAAAAATATCTAAATCCTGAATTCCCGTCAAGTCCCACCCCTAAGTAACGTAACTTCTGAGGAACATTGAAACTTTTAATATTACTTTCATTATAATTAGTAACAAAATCTGCTCTAATAGCTTCATAATTTTTAACCGGATTTTTAGTTGACTCTAAATTGTTCCACCATTCATTCTTTGAATAGGCATCTTTTGGATGAACAATAGGCAACCAATGTTTCCAATCTGGAAATTGAATTGCTAGTGGCAAAAGCGTACGATCTTCCATTTTATTAGAGTCAAAAACGTCTTTTACTGCTTGTTTTGAAGTTCCATTTGGAAAAAGATAAGGAAACATATCAGCATCCTTTTCTAAAACCCAATCTAAACCTGCACCTGCTGTCCATTCTAATGTAGACTTATCTTTAAGAATGGGCCCTGGTTGATAAGGTGGATTCCAAGGTCTACCAACTCTAGCTATATTATTTCCATCGGATAAACTTCTAATATATGCTGCGATGTCTTTTCCATCTTGTTCCGTTAGCCCATGAAATTTTGAACGTTCTATAATTGATAAATTAGAATAGCTAAAAATCTCAAGATCCCTTCCATCTTGAGTATGGCAATCAGCACATTTCGCTCTAATTGTTCTTCTACTAGGAATTGTTTTACCATACCAAAAACCTTGGTTGTTTTTTAAAGTATAATGATTCCATAAATTTTCATTAAACCATATATCTTTACCTTTAGATACAGAACTATTCTCAGGAGCAATCCAGGTATTTGGATTATCTTCCTCAAAAAAAGAATCTGATAATAACTTGGTGTTTGAGGCATCAAGAAGATTTATGTTAACAACTCTATACCCAATTGAAATACCATCTGAAGTATCAAATCTAAATTGAATGGTATTTGCTCCTTCTTTTATACCTGTAGCAGGTATTGTTAGTCTAATAGTATTAAATCCACCATGAACCATACCGCCATATGCCAATTCCTTTTGATTAACTTGTGTAGTTGAGTGATTTAATGAAACCCAATTCTCATCATTAATCTTAATGGATCCTTTATTTTCATAACTTAAATTATTTACTAATAACCAAATTTTACTAGTTTGATTTTTTATTTCATTAGTAATATTGAAGTTTAGACTTTTAATCGTTCCTTCTTCACCGAGAACTTCTACGGGTAATAAATTTGTATTGGATTTTTTTGACGCTACTTTAGTGTAACCTTCTGAAGAAATATTAGAAATAGAGAAATAATTCTTAAAACTTAAAAAACTGACAAATAACGCTACTGTGAAACTAAAGGGAAATTTCATAATTACTAGGGGATATTGTTAATGATCAGCAAGATACACAAAAATCAGTTCCTCTTTTCCAGCATCGGCACAAACTTAAAATCACCCAATTCGTGTTGTTCAAATTCTTTAGCAGACTTACGAATCAACAACGTCATGATTTGCGTTTCATCACCTACAGGAATTAACAACTTCCCTCCTACTTTTAATTGACCTAACAACGCTTTAGGAATAAAAGGAGCTCCAGCTGTTACAATAATTTTATCAAAAGGAGCTTTTTCAGGCAATCCTTTATACCCATCACCAAAAATAAACTTCTTAGGTCTATAACCTATTTTCGGTAAAAACAACGAAGTTTTCTTAAATAGTTCATGCTGCCTTTCAATGGTATACACCTCTGCTTTTAACTCTAAAAGAACTGCAGTTTGATATCCAGAACCAGTACCAATCTCAAGCACTTTTTCTCCTTCCTTAACTTCTAAAACTTGTGACTGAAAAGCTACTGTATAAGGATGAGAAATAGTTTGATTTGCAGCTATAGGAAATGCTTTATCCTGATAGGCATGATCTTCAAAACTACTATCAATAAATAAATGTCTAGGAATTTTTCTGACAGCATTTAGTACTTTTTGGTCAGTAATTCCTTTTCCTAACAAAACGTTAGCTAATTGATTTCTAAGGCCTTGGTGTTTAGTAGTATCTCTCAAAAAAAGCTGATTTTTGGGGTTTTAAAAGTAGTAATTATTCGCCAAAAAAAATGTATAAAAGTGTATCTTTGTTTGCGCCGATTATATTTTATTGGCAATCATTTAAAACTTAATTACATATGCTAAAAGCCGGAGTTTTAGGAGCGGGTCATTTAGGTAAAATTCATCTGCGTTTACTTCAAGAGTCAGATAAATATGAATTAATTGGATTTTATGATCCTAATGAGGAATACGCTCAAAAAGTGGCTGATGAATTTGGTTACCACCTATTCGATTCTATTGATAGTTTAATTGATGCTGTAGATGTTGTAGATATTGTTACTCCTACACTTTCTCACTTTGATTGTGCTAAAAATGCCATTGAAAAAGGCAGACATGTTTTTATTGAAAAGCCTATTACAAATACATTACAAGAAGCTGAAGCTATTAGAACATTAGCTAGTCAAAATCACGTTCGCGGACAAGTAGGTCATGTTGAACGATTTAACCCTGCATTTACAGCTGTTAAAGACACTATTGATACGCCAATGTTTATTGAATCACATCGTTTGGCTGAATTCAATCCTAGAGGCACAGATGTTCCTGTGGTGCTAGATTTAATGATTCACGATATAGATATTATATTATCAGTTGTAAAATCAAAAGTTAAAAGCATATCTGCTAGTGGAGTTTCTGTTATCTCAGAAACGCCAGATATAGCAAATGCAAGAATTGTATTTGAAAACGGTTGTGTTGCTAACTTAACTGCTAGTAGAATTTCTATGAAAAACATGAGGAAAACACGTTTTTTTCAAAGAGATGCTTATATATCTGTCGATTTTCTAGAAAAAAAATCGGAAATAGTTAAAATGAAAGATGCACCTGAGATACCTGGTGACTTCGCTATGATTTTACAAAATGCAGAAGGCATTAAAAAACAAATTTACTTTGAAAATCCAAAAATAGAACCAAACAATGCAATTTTAGATGAGCTTAACTCATTTGCCGATGCTATCAATAATGATACAACTCCTATCGTTTCTTTAACACAAGGAACTGAGGCTTTAAGAGTAGCTCACAAAATAATTGATTGTTTTTCTAAATAATATATAACTACTAAAATTTAATTTTCATGAATAATATTGCAGTAATTGGTGCAGGAACTATGGGAAATGGAATTGCTCATACTTTTGCTCAATTCGGATTCAACGTACAATTAATTGATGTTTCTCAAGCTGCTTTAGATAGAGGTTTAGCTACAATTTCTAAAAATTTAGACCGTATGGTAGCTAAAGAGAAAATATCTGAAGATTATAAAACAACTACATTAAATAATATCAGAACCTACACTAGTATAAAAGAAGGTGTTCAATATGCTAGTTTAGTAGTAGAAGCTGCTACTGAAAATATCGATTTAAAACTGAAAATTTTTAAAGAACTAGACGAAGTTTGTCCCGAAGACACAATTTTAGCTACCAATACTTCTTCTATTTCCATTACTCAAATTGCAGCAGTTACCTCTAGACCTCAGCAAGTTATAGGAATGCACTTTATGAATCCTGTACCAATTATGAAATTGGTAGAGATTATTAGAGGGTATAATACTTCAGATCAGGTAAATGATTTTATTGTTGATTTAACTAAACAGATAAATAAAGTTCCTGTTGAAGTAAACGATTATCCTGGTTTTGTTGCTAATCGTATTTTAATGCCAATGATAAATGAATCTATTGAAACATTGTACAATGGTGTAGCTGGTGTTAAAGAAATAGACACTGTAATGAAATTAGGTATGGCACATCCTATGGGACCATTACAATTAGCAGACTTTATCGGTTTAGATGTTTGTTTATCTATTTTAAATGTAATGTATGAAGGTTTTAAAAATCCTAAATACGCTCCATGTCCGTTATTAGTAAACATGGTTACTGCAGGTAAACTAGGTGTTAAATCTGGTGAAGGATTCTATGATTACTCGGAAAGCAGAAAAGCAGAGAACGTAGCTAAAATGTTTAGCTAAAAGATACCTAAAAGAAAAATAAAAAAAGAGAGCTCAATTGAGCTCTCTTTTAGATTGGGGATTATTGTGATCAATTACTATAAAGTAATCTAAGGGGAAAACTTGACGATTTTCGGGGAACCTTTTTTGGGGGGAATGTTACTTGTTAAAGGGACTTCTATTATTCTTTACATATACTGGGATTCTTTCTACTCTAAGTCCTGAATTTGAAAATCCAAATAAAACTTTAACTAACTGATTTAATGGTTGAAAAATGTTCATATTAAAAGATGTTTTAAGGGGTTATCCTTTTGTTTGACACCGCTAAATTACAACACATTACCTCTTTACTTTTTAAATTTTAGACTTGTAGTAGACGATGAGCCGATAAGTGGTATTATTTTGTCGATAAGTAAAAAATAAATATCAATTCATCGGGTTTACTATGTTTTAACCCAAGAAACTACCTTAGTAACAGCTTACCTTTCCATTCTTTTTTACCTGAATATATCTTAAAAAAGTATATCCCAGCGGCTAAGTCATTTCTATTAAAAATTAGAGTATTAGCACCTAGATTCGATTCAAAAACCTCTTTATGCACTTGCTTACCGAAAATAGTATACACTTCAAAACTATATTTACCAAGTTCTTGCGTATGAAACTTAAGCTGTGATGATTTAACAACAGGATTTGGCACTATCTTTATAATATTATTACTCTCATTATCTACTACTGAAGCAGTAGCTCCTTTCAAAAAGTGAAGACTATTCATTTCAATAAACTTGCTTTCGGCAATTGAACTTTCAGAGAGCATTGTAAAGAACAACATCTTAACATCAGTTAAACTTTCATTATCTAACATATTATTGAAATCACTAAGTAATAAAGCGTATTCTTTTTCATCTTCTTTTAAATCAATTATTATATACGGTTGATTATCCCATGATGAAATACTTTCTTTAATCAATGTGATTTTTAGCTTACCAGTCCCTTTTGCTATAAAAGACATTATATCATAATCTGATAAATCTACTTTTTCAAATTTTGGTGTTAAAGATCTGTATATTGACACATCTTGATTTGTTAAAAAGCTTGCAGCCATATTTCGTTCTACCTGATAAGCTTCTTCTCCAAAATTAGTTGCGTTTTGCGTTATCGAAAAATCACTTACAAAAGATTCCGAACTGTAGTCAATTCCCCAAGTTCCGTCAGACAAGAATAAATCATCAGGAGTCATTCCATATTCATTAGACAATCTAAATCCAAAATCATATAATTTATCAGTTTCTAAAGAAACAGTATTTAACGAATTCTCTAATGCCACAGTAAAATTTAAATTCTCACTTTCAGAAGTTTCAGTTGCTCTTTTATAACCATCTATTGAAATTGTAGTTGCTCCAATAGTACTCACAACCTCCATATCAATCTTACCATTATTATAAGTTGCCTTTCTGATAAAAACTGGTGGCGCTTCAGAACTTATATAAGATGAAATTTCTTTTTGTACATTAATTAAGTCCAATACTTCTTTAGAAAGTTTATAAAGATGGTCTATACTGCTCGCCCATATTTGAAAATTATAAAACCCTTTTTGAGAATATTTATCTAAATTCCAATGAGATTCAACTATGAAAGAGTTCTTATCTTGAGACTCTGATACAGAAAAACTAGCAACATATTCAATTCCTCCATCTGGTCTTTTTACGATTGATTTTATAAACACTTGGTCGTTAATTTCCATATTAGAAACCGAAAGTAATTCTGCACCAGTAAATCGATCGCAAATATGTTTGGTGTGTTCGTAAACTGAGTTTTCTGTTTCTAAAACCATAATAGTTCCCAGACCTTCGTTATTAGTAGTAATATAATCTACTGATAACACATCAACAGCATTTGTAATGTCTTTTAAATCTGTTGGTGAACTCTCAACCACATATGTATTTTCGATTACTTCCATTGGTATAAAATCCCACAATGTAACTTCAGTAGTAGATTTTTTCCCATATGAAGCCTTTTTGATTATCTTTTTAGCCGAACTAACTTCAAATTTATAGTTTGTTTTAACTCTGTTTAAATTTCTTTGATTTATTTGTTGAGATAAGCGATTGTTACTCTCTAAACCTCCATCATTACCGGTTGAAGTTGCAGACATTTCAGGACAAGATGCTACCCCAGAACATGAAGGATCGTCACAATCAATTAATCCATCTCCATCGTCATCAATTCCGTTTGTACAATTTTCTTGTGGGACTGGTGCTGTCGGACAACGAGCACCGTCGTTTTGAGAACTAGACGGACCATAAGCAAACAAGTTAGACTGCATATCTAAACTGCTCGTAACATTTTGAACTCCGTAAATAACGTATACTGTTCCTGTTTGATTTGCTGAGATATAAAAATTACCATCAACATCAAAATACACAGCTCCATAAGTATAATCTAACCCTGAAAGAATTGGAACTTCACCCAGCGCCTGAACATTACCTGAAACTGGATCTATTTTGTATAAGATATTGGTGTATTTTTCAACAGTGTAAAGCATATCATCTACTGCATTAAAAGCCCAATCATGATTGCTTATCGCTTGTGATAAATTTACAGTTCCAATATTGGTAAGATAGTTTGGTGAACTTGGATCTAAATCGATTTTATAAAAAGAAGAACTTCCGTTTTTTAAGAAATAAATTCCATCTTGATTAACATCTCCTACATACGAATAAGGAGCATTAGATAGTGTAAAATGAGTAGTTTCGTAATTATTACCTATTCTAATAATAGTATTTGATGGACTCTTTAACGATCCCCAAATGTATCCATCTTTAGGATTATAACCTACACCATTTATAATAGAAGGATCAATATCAATTCCTTCTAATGTAGCATTACCAGAAGCTAGGTTTTGTGCATACACATCGTTACTTTGAAACAAATACGCTTCGGTAACACAATTAAACGGCTCACTTTGAGAATTTAAATTGATACTAACTACTAATAATAAGATTACTATCGCTTTTAATTTTATGTATTTATTTTTCATACTAAGCCTTTTTAATTATTGATGTGACAACTTCTGTTACAAATTTAATTTGCTTAGTTTTCAAAGTAGCGCTATTAGATTATACTTACCATTAGCTGAGGTTTAGCAACAAATATTGTGGGATAAAAAAGTTTAAAAAATACAAAAGCACCTCAATGAGGTGCTTTTATTACCGTTAATCTATAGTTTTTTAGTTTTTGTCTTTATCTTTTTCGCTTTTAGATGCTTTGTTCCATATTTTAATTTCATCTTCTGCAGAAATACCAGACTTTACCTCAATATTAACTCCATCAGAAATTCCAAGTTCCAGTTCTTTCTTTTCAAAAGAATCTTCACCTGTTTTTATTTCAACATATGGTTTTTCAGTTTTTTTATCAAAACGAAGTAAGGCCTCCTTTATAGCTAAAACACTATCTTTTTTCTCTAAAACAATATCTGCATTCGCCGAATAACCAGCTCTAATGAAATACTTATCATCTAAAGAAACATCCGCTTTTATTTTAAACTGAACTGCTCCACCTTCTTCTGTTCCTTTTGGTGCGATGAAATTTAACAATGCAGGAAATTTCTTATCCTCAATTGCTCCTAAAGAAACTTCTAACTCTGTTCCTTTTATCAGTTTTCCAACTTCAGATTCGTCAACTTTTCCTTCAAAAATCATTTTGTTCATATCTGCAATAGTTGCAATGGTTGTACCTGCATTAAAACTATTACTTTGAATTACTTGATACCCTCTTTTAACTGGAATTTCAACTATCATTCCTGAAGAAGTAGCTCTAATATTTGTGTTAGCTGCACTTCCTAAACCTGCTGTAGTACCTCTTTTTATAATGTCCATATTCGAACGAGCATTCGCTAAACGCTGTTGTGCATTATTATAAGACAACTGAGAGTTTTCAAACTCTTGACGAGCAATTACACCTCTTTCAAATAAACTTTTATTACGCTCAAATTGAATTTTTGCGTTATCAAAAGCTAATTGTGCATTTTTAATTTCATTGTTTGCTGAGTTTAATGCTTCTACATTAGGTACTACTCTTACTGTTGCTAATAAATCTCCAGCTTTTACTACTTGTCCTTCTTCTACTACTATTTTATCAACAATTCCAGCTATTTGAGGCTTTATTTCAACCTCTTCTAAAGGAACTACCTTACCCGTAGCAACTGTTTTCTTAACAATAGTTGTTTTAAATGCTTTTTCAGTTTCGAATTGTACAACACTTTTCTTGTTCTTTTTCGCAAACCAAATTAATACGGTTGCAAACAACACAAACACAGTTATTAATATAATTTTTGCTCTTTTACTCATTGTATTTATTTATATAGTCTGATTATTATTTTTATTCTTCTCTTAATGCTTCAATTGGTTTCACTAATGTTGCCATATACGCCGGAATTAATCCTATTAAAGTTCCCAATACCACAAGTATAAAAAATGCGAAAAGAATTATTGGGATATTAACTGTAGGATTTAATAATGTTGGATCTGGACCTGAGCCTAATGTTGTATCTATTAAGAAAAGTATAAGTCCACCAAAAACAATTCCTAACATTCCGGCAACAGTAGTTAAAAAAACTGATTCTAATACTACTTGCTGTCTTATTTCTATTGGTGTAGCACCTAATGCTCTTCTAATTCCAATTTCTTTAGTTCGTTCTTTAACTGTGATTAATAAAATGTTACCAATTGCAAAAACTCCTGCGATTAAGGTAGCAATTCCAACAAACCAGGTTAAAAATTGCATTCCTGTTAAAAAGCCAGTTACTTTATTTATTTGTACTGCTAAATTAAAACTTCCAAATGCTCTATTATCTTCTGGATCAACCTTATGTAGGTTTTTAAGTGTTAACTTTATATCACTCTCTAATTGTTTGATATCTACACCTGTATCCCCAGTAACCATCATCCAGTCTATATAATTTCCTCTGTTATATATTTGTTGAAATGTAGTAAACGGAATGTAAGCTGCATCTCCATCTATACCTATGTTTCCTCTTTTATATACACCAACTACTTTATAATTGATATTATCTGCAATTACATATTGACCAATAGGAAATTCATTCTTTTCAAACAGTTGCTTATAGGCAGTTTCTTCAATTACAATGACTTTTGATTTATTAGTAATGTCATTCTCATTGATAAACCTACCATAAATTAAATCTTTCTTTTGCACTTTATCCAAAACTGGATAATCTCCACTTATACTAAACTCACCAGTTTTAAATCCGTTGATGATGTTTGTACTTGTTTGGCTTCGAGGCGCTAAATACTTAATATCTTTGAACTCACTTTTTAAAACTTCAATATCTTTTGTTGTCAAACGAATTCTTCGTCCTTCTTGGAAACCTTTAAATGGTTTATCAGTTCTTTGCGCCCACATAAAAACACTATTGGTTGCAAAATCTCCGAACAAATTTTTAAAATTGTTTTCCATTCCTCTGGCTGCTCCCAGAAGTACTACTAACAAGAAAATTCCCCATAAAACTCCAATAATAGTAATTATAGTACGTGTTTTGTTCTTACGAATTCCTCCGTAAATTTCTTGCCAAGTATCTGAATCAAATAAAAATTTAAACATAATTAATCTGCTCTTAAGGCTACTATTGGTTTAATTTGGGCTGCTTTCTTTGCCGGTAAATATCCTGCAATTAATCCAGCTATAACTAGGGTTATTGTTGCTCCAACAACGATACCTGTATCAACACCTGGATTTTTAATAAAATACTCTTCTAAACTATCTCCTATTTGATTGAGAATATAGGTTCCTAATAATAAACCTAAATATCCTGCAAGTGCCGTAATTAATAACGATTCTTTAACTACCATTGCAATAATAGAAGATGGTTTTGCTCCTAAAGCTTTACGAATACCAAACTCTTTGGTTCTTTCTTTAATAGAAAAAATCATGATATTACTAATTCCGATAATTCCTGCTATTAAAGTACCTGAACCTACAAAAATTACAATAAAATATAAGGCTATCATAAATTGATTTACACCTTTATTAGCCTCTGCCATGTTCCTAACCGACAAAGCACTTTGATCATCTGGATGTATATCTAACTTCTCTCTTAAATCTCTTTCTAATTGATTTCCAAAAGCAATAGCTTGATTTAAATCTAACTTAGGATCATAACCTATATTAATCTGACTGATATAGTCATTATTTCCATATAGTTTTTGCGCTGTAGTAACTGGCATATATGTTAATCTTTCCTCATTATCTCCTCCATCATCAGTAAATACACCAATTACTTTATACGAAATACCATTTACATTAACTTGCTTTCCTAAAGCGGGTCTTTCCCCAAATAAATCTTCTTTAACTAATCTACCTATTACAATAACTTTAGATGCCTGTTGAAGATCTAACTCGTTAATATATCTTCCATCAATAATATTCGTTTTTTCTAAAAATTGATGATCTGGATGAACAGCTCTTAGATTATATGAATCTTGTTTACTTTTGTATGAAATACTAACATTTTTATAGATTCTTGCTGTTAAATACTGAATCTTATTATTGTATTTCTCTTCAACATAATCGTAATCTTTGTTCTTCAACTGAATACTTCTTCCAGATTGCAGTCCTTTGTATGGCTTAGAAGTTTTCCAAACTCTAACAAACATAGAATTTGCAGCGTCATCAACAAAAGCCTCAGCAAATGTGTTTTTCAAACCACTTACAATTCCGAATAATAAAGTAAACAACAAAATGGCAAAGGCAACAGTAAAACCAGACAGTACTGCTCTAAGCTTATTTTTATTGATACTCTGAAATATTTCTCGCCAAGAATCTAAGTCAAACATATTGAAGCTTTTATTTTACAGTTTTAAGTTTACCTGCTTTAGTATATTCATCACTAATAATCACACCATCTTTTAATCTAACAATTCTATTTGTTTGCTCGGCTACATCTTCCTCGTGTGTAATTACAAATACGGTCATTCCTTCATCATTAATACCTTTTAACAAATCCATTACAGAATCAGTAGTTTTAGAATCTAATGCTCCAGTAGGCTCATCAGCTAAAATAACTTTAGGGTTTGTAACTAAAGCTCGTGCAATGGCTACACGTTGTTTTTGACCTCCAGAAAGTTCATTTGGTAAATGATTTGCCCAAGGTCCAAGCTCTACTTTTTCTAAATACTCTTGCGCTATCTTTAATCGTTCTTTTCTACCCATACCTTTATAATACAAAGGCAATGCAACATTTTCTAAAGCTGTTTTATATGATATTAAATTAAACGATTGGAATACAAAACCTAAAAACTTGTTTCGAAGTACAGCTGCTTTCTTTTCGTTTAAGTTTTGAATTAGTTGCCCATTTAAGAAATAATTTC
This sequence comes from Tenacibaculum skagerrakense, assembly GCF_004345825.1. Lineage (GTDB taxonomy): Bacteria > Bacteroidota > Bacteroidia > Flavobacteriales > Flavobacteriaceae > Polaribacter > Polaribacter skagerrakensis. The sequence continues at coordinate 220,227 of NZ_SLXM01000006.1, read as the reverse complement.
CTTCATCATGAGTATCTAAAAGTCCAACAATATTTAACAAAGTAGATTTACCCGATCCAGAAGATCCCATAATAGATACAAATTCTCCTTCTTTTATGTGTAAATCAAGTCCTTTTAAAACATGAAGAGAATCTTTCCCGATTGGATAAGATTTGTGTAGTCCTTCTATTTTTATCATATAGTTAGTTAATTTTTCTGGTTTGTACGCTTATAAAGTATCGACTTCATTTACATACACTGACTAGACGCTTGTTTTTAAATTATGTTACAGAAAGTTATTGTAATTTTGAAAAAAAATAAAAATTAGTATGATTGAGTTTCCTGAAAATAAAAAAATTATTTTGTTTGATGGTGTTTGTAACCTTTGCAATCAAACGGTATTACGAATTATTAAACTTGATAAAAAAGATACTTTCAGGTTTACTTCCTTACAATCTGAAACAGGAAAAGAAATTATTGATTATTTAAAAATTGATACCACAAAAGTGGATTCAATTATATTATTTGAACCAAATCAAGCTTATTATTTAAAATCTACTGCCGCTTTAAAAATATTTGGTAACTTTGGAGGAATTTGGGAGGTAAGTAAGTTTCTATTGTTTTTCCCCTCTTTTATCAGAGATTTTGTATACGACATTATTGCAAAGAATCGATACAAATGGTTTGGTAAAAAAAATCAATGCATGATTCCTACTCCAGAATTACTATCAAAATTTTTAGATTAATGATACAGAATTTAAGATGCGTAATCTTTGATATGGATGGTGTAATAATTGATTCGGAGGAGTTACACAGAAAAGCATATTATGAAGTATTTGAGTCTTTAGATATAAATGTAACTGAGGAGTTATATAAATCAATGACAGGATCTTCTACGCTTAATGCTTTTCAAAAATTAGTTTCTCATTTTAATTTGAATGAAATTCCTGAAGAACTTGTAATAAACAAACGAAAAAGATATGTAAACTTTTTTGAAAACGATCCTAATCTAAGTTTGATTAATGGAGTTGAGGATGCTATTCAACATTTTTTCGAAAAAGGTCATACGCTTGTTTTGGCTTCATCATCTGCTATGGTAAATATTAATCGTGTTTTTGATCGTTTTGATTTGCACAAGTACTTTACAGCTAAAATAAGTGGTGCAGATTTAAAAGCTTCAAAACCTCATCCAGAAATATTTGAAAAAGCAGCTATTTTAGGAGGACACGACAGAACTCATTGTATTGTTATTGAAGATTCTGATAATGGAATTAAAGCGGCTAATGATGCTGGGATTTTTGCCGTGGGTTATAAAAACCCGTTGGTTACGAATCAGACATTAGAAAACGCTAATATGGTTATTTCTAGTTATAACGAACTAATTGAAATTTGCTAATGGGAAAATCAACGTTAAAAATTTTTGTAATCTCTGTGTTATTAATTTTAGCAATGGGGTTTGTGTATTTAAAAAACAAGGACGCTTCTAAAAGCATAGAACATAATGTTTCTGATAAAACCTTGATTAAGAATGCGAAGCAACAGATAGACTCTATCAAACAATCTTCTTTTGTAGAAGATACTATGATGGAATTAATAATCAGTTTAGCTGATGATTATGACAAACATAAAAACGTAGGCACTAAGCTTTCTGATATTGAAATTGAAAAAATTGAAGAAAAATTAAACCTTACGTTTCCAGAATCATATAAATTATTTTTAAAATACTTTGGTGATGGTGCTGATTTAGTTTACAATGTTAAAGTAATGAAAACATCAGAAGCTACATATATTACCAATCAGTTTAAAGATTTATCAGAGGAATTATCCACTGAAGATGAAACAATTCAAAGTAGTTCTTTGCTTTCTTTAACAAATAAGAACAATAATGAAATTGCTTGGTATTGGGTTGTTGACCAATCTCTTGATAATAATGAATGGGGCTTAGCTTGTTTCAATTCTAAAAATCTATCTATAGAATATACTGTAGAAAACTTCACAAAATGGTTAGAATTTCTAGTGAAAAGTAAAAATAATGTAGTTACTGAATTACAAAATCTAGAAAATGCTGGTGTCAGTAGTGATGCAATTACTTCAAGTTATCTAAAATAAAATTTATTGTTTCATTGGTATTATTATTAACTGAATAAGAATCAGTTATATATTTTGAAGGAACTGCATATCCCTTCTCTATTAAATACTTAATATGATTTGCAAATTCTAAGGTTACTTTACCGGTAAGCAAATTACTCAAATCTTTACCTTCTTTATAATGGTTATAGATTTTTTTAAGTCCTGTTAAATACAAGTAATCTTTAGTAAAACCTCCTCCACGGTATGCTCTTAGCGTTATATAAAATGCATTCTCACGATCTAAATCAAAAGAATTGTGCAATAATCGAAAAGTTCTTGAAAAAGAATATCCTTTTGCTAAACCATTAACAGCCAACACACGATAAGCCAGTTCTTTTAATCTTGTTAAGGTAAGATTTCCAGACATATACTCACTAAAAACAGCTAATCCTTCTTGAGTTTCTTCATTATTAGGAAAACCATGTGAGAAAATTTTTAAAGGATGCTCTAAAGCATTCATAGTAGTAACCATATGAACTCCAATTTCATGGTTTGTTAAAATTGCCAGTTCATTATCTGAATAGGTATAATTTTCATTTAAGACTAACGCACGTTTACTATTTAAAACCATAGCAATAGCACTCATCTTTTTTGAATGTCTTATACTGAAATCAAAGTCGTACTTCTTTCCATAATCAACAAAAACTTGTTCTGCGTCTTTAGAAGAATACTTGGCTTTAAAAGCTGGAGCTGTTACATCTTCGTCTTCAAAATGAAGAATGAATTTAGCGTTCTCTACATCATCTTCAGTAGGCGACCCGAAAGAACGTAAACTATTGTAGTAAAACTTTTTTCCTTCACCAATTGTCTCAATGCATTGAATCAAACCAGAATAGAAGTAAATAATTTCTTCATATAAATCTCGAATCATTTCATCTTCGATATCTTCAAGCGGCAAAGCAAAAAACTCGCTATGCAATTTAAATTTATCGAAATCGCGTTCTGGATATATAAAATTAGGATCCGTTAAATATTTGGAAGCAAAAAATTTTGTTTTTTCTTCTTCTATATTAACCGGATTTACATATCTAAGTAATTCTATTTCTTTTACCAGTCGATCAATTCGTTCGTCTATTTCAAATAGTTTCTGTGTATTCACCGAAGTATCAATCATCATTATAAAGTTCTACGCTACAAATTTAAGATTTATGTCTTCTATAAAAATCTTTTGCGTGTTCTTTTAACTTACTATTTAAATATACTTTTACTGCATTTACCACTTCTGGATAAATAATTTGGTCCAACTCATCACAATACACCTTAGCTATTTCTGTAGCTAGCACCAAGGTGTTTTCAAATTTTTGAGTTATAAATTTTAAGAAATATCCATTACCCTGAAACGTGTCATTAACTTTTGAAGTTGATTTAATTCCGTTTGGTAATGGCATTTGCTCTAATATCAATCTCCATTCCTCAATATCTGTTCCAAACCTATTATTATCAACATTTGCAGTACCTAAATTCCATGTAGGTACTTCTCTCTCCCAACGTTGCCAATTATAACTGTGCATATCATAAACTATACACTTTTCGTATTTTTCTTCAAGTTTTAGAATTAAAGCCTCAACAACATCATAAAAAGCATCATGCTTCGCTAAGCTTTTTTCTTTCATTTCTAATGGCAAAGGAGACTTCCACAGTTGTTTACCCCAAGCATCCTCATAAATTGCCGATTCTGGAGCTCTATTCAAATCATATTCAAATCTTGAGTCTAAACCAGTTATAACAATAGGGTGCTCTGCAATCATTTCTTTAGTACATGGATCCTCTTCGTACCAACGCTCATATTCTGTGTGCAAACAATTATGCCATAACTCTTTTCGAAACTGATGTCCATCATGAACAGCTGCACAAACATAAGGCACATATTCTTCAATCTTTATTGTAAAAGAATAGTCTGAGGAAACAGCTTCAAAACATTCTTCGTTTTTAATTTTTTGAATTATTTGTTCAATCGATAATTTATCCATCTACTTCAAAATTTTTTGTAATGCAGCAAAAATTTGTCTCTCTACTTTATCAACGGTACCATCAGCAAAAAAAACCTCTTTAATATCATTAATAAGACTTCTTTTTTCCTCTACTGAATACTTATTCATTAACAAATACTCCTTAATGTTTTCGATAATATCTTCTTCTCTATCAAAAACAATTTGAGTATGTACTTTATTAAAAGTTTTCTCATCTACTTTAGAAAGAATATAATTGCGTTCTTCTTCCGTTTCTAAGAAATTACACTGAGCAGCATATAACAAAACATAGGCTTCAAATTCAGTTTTTGTCCATTCTATAATCATAATTATTTCGCAATAGGTAGATTAGGTGTACTTGCCCATTCAGTCCATGAACCATCGTATACCGAGTAGTTAGTATTTTCAGTAATTTCAAGAGCTAGTGCTAAAATACAAGCAGTAATTCCCGATCCACATGTAAAAATATATTTCTTTTTATTTGAATTAATAGCTTTAAACAACAACTCTAATTCTTCTTTAGATTTCATTTCACCATTCAACTGCACTTCTGTATAAGACAAATTTATTGAGTTTGGAATATGCCCTCCTTTTAAGTCTTCTCTCGGCTCAGGAACTTTAGCTAAAAAACGATCATTTGATCGAGCATCGGCTATACAATATTCATCAGAAGAAATAGCATCTAAAACTTTATGATACGAAACAACTCTATCTTCAATTAATACAGCTTTAAAATTTCCTTTTGATAATTGGGTAGCAGATTGATTTTCTACTTTATAACCTTTTGCTTTCCAACTTGGTAGTCCACCATTTAGAACGGCAACATTATCAAAACCAAATAATTTAAAAAGCCACCAAGCTCTAGGAGAAGAATACACTCCTAAATCATCATAAATAATAATACAAAAATCATTATTAATTCCTAAACTTTGAACTTGCTTCTCAAAATAATCTTCTTGAGGAATTGTGTTTGGAAACGCACCTTTCTTATCTAAGAAAACATCTTTTAAATCAAAAAAAACAGCTTTGGGTATTTGCATTTTTTTCTCAAGAGAAGTATCTGAGGATCCAACTTTTTTAATAGTTGCATCTAAAATAATTAAATTATCTGCATCTCTATTTTCATATAACCAATCGACTGATACAACCGGAGAGGTAATTTTAAGCGTCATCTACTTGCTTCTTTAAATCTGTCATTCTTTTAAAAGCCGCATTCTTTTCAAGAACCTTGCTCTCTAAAAAGTCTACAACTTTTTCTTGAAGTTTAACTTTTGAAACTTTATTGATGTAGGTAATTCCTCCTGGACTCATAACATTAACCTCAACCAACTTTCCATTAATCACATCAATACCAACAAAATAAAGTCCGTCTTGAACTAATTTTGGTCCAATTTTCTTACATAATATTTTTTCTGCCTGAGTTAATCGATGTCTCTCAACTCTTCCACCTGCTGTAATATTAGATCTGTGATCTTTATCTCCTGGAATCCTTTTCATTGCACCAATAGGTATTCCGTTTAATAGTAAAATTCGTACATCTCCTTTATCAGCACCTTCAATATATTCTTGAAGAATTACATAATCTGATGAACCATCGCTTTTACTAATGTAAAAATCTAGCAAAGAATTGATATTTCCCATTGCCGACTTTTCAATTAAAATAACACCAGAACCACCGTAACCATTTAAAGGTTTCAAAATCATTTTATCAGAATCTGATTCTTCGATTGTTTTTATAAGGTACCCTTTATTTTTAGAAACGTGTGTAACTGGAATAATTTCATTATTAGGGTCTTCAAAAACCGCAGTATATAATTTGTTATTACCCTCTCTCATTCCCTGCACTGAATTAATTATAAAAACATCATCTTTAACAGAGTCTAAAAAATTAAGCATTAAAGGATCTAATGGTGGATTAGCACGCATAAAAATAGCATCAAATCCAGCTAAAGGAAGCATTTCTTCTCTAGTACTTGCTTTTTTATAGTACGTTTTAGGAGAAGTAGGCACTTTATCCATTCTTTCAATAATTGTGCAAAAAGCACTCGTAACACTATTCCTAATTGTTAAGTTAGAAGGTGTACAAATGGCAACTCCATGACCTCTTTTGGCACATTCATGAATTAAAGTTAATGAAGAATCGGTATCAGGCTTAATTTGTTCCCAAGGGTACATTAAAAAACAAATATTCATTTAATTAGTTATAGTTTTTGATTAGTATTTTCTTTAAATTTTTAAGTAAAAAAACACCAATAACGACTGTCGTTTTGGCGTTTATAAAAGTACTCTTTTTTTATTTATATGATAATGAGGATGTAAATAAAATTATTTTACCTTATCGTAGTTATCATCCCAATTTTTTGGTTTCGGATTCCCTAACTTTCCAACAGATTTTGCAACTAAAGTAGCAACTGTAGCATCTCCAGTAACATTAACAACAGTTCTACACATATCTAACGGTCTATCCACAGCAAAAATAAGTGCCAATCCAATTGGTAATAATTCAGCAGGAAAACCTATAGATTCTAACACAATAACTAACATTACCATCCCTGCACTTGGTACAGCCGCACTACCTATAGATGCCAGTAATGCAGTAGCAATAATTATTAATTGATTTGAAAATGTTAATCCTTCTGGCCATATAACTTGCATAATGAATACTGCAGCTATTCCTTGATATAAACTTGTTCCATCCATATTTACAGTAGCTCCCACTGGTAAAACAAATCCGGAAACTTCTTTATCTACTCCTATATGCTCTTCAACTCGTTCCATAGTTACAGGCAAGGTAGCCGCACTTGAACTAGTTGAAAATGCTAATAATTGTGCTGGACTAATTTGTTGTAAAAACCACATTGGTGACTTTTTTGCATATACACTAACAAGTATAAGATAAAAACCAATCATAATTGCTAATCCTGTTACTACACATAGTGCATACCAAAGTAATTTTACCAATATCTCAGTATCATCAAAGGCTATAATAACATTTGCTAATAATGCAAAAACTGCATAAGGAGCGAATAACATTATTAAATCTACCATTTTCATGACGACTTCATTAAGGGAATCAAAGAAATCAATTAAAGGCTTTGATTTTCGCTCATCAATTAAAAGCAAAGATATCCCAACAAATAATGCAAAAAATATAACCTGTAACATTGACGCATTATAAAATGATTTGAAAATATTGCTAGGAAAAATATCTACTAGTGGTTGTAAAGGTCCTGCCCCTCTCTGATCTGAAGCTTTTTTTAGCTTATCTGCAACACCTGCATCATTAGCATATTTCTCTTTAATTTTCTCAATGGTTTCTTGAGACATTCCTGCACCCGGTTTAACTGTATTAACAATACTTAAACCAATAACAATGGCAACCAAAGTAGTGGCAATATAAATACCTAAGGTTTTTAACCCCATCGATTTAATTTTAGAGATATCTTTTAAATCTGAAATACCTTTAATAAGTGAAGCTAAGATTAAAGGAACTGCTATTAATTTCAAAAGATTAATGAAGATTTTACCAAATGGAGCAATCCAATTAGTAACAAATCCTTTACCTCCATCTATAGTATTCATTATAAACCCGAAAAATATCCCAAGAACCATTCCTATGATAATCTTCCAGTGCAGTGCTAATTTCTTCATTTGTTTATTTTGGTTTATGTGTAAGCTGTAAAAATATAAAATTGATAACAATTATAACGAAGTGATACTTATACGGTGAAAAATTAAAAAAATTGTGACTTTGATTTTGTATCTTGTGTCAAATAACTGTCAAAGTAACAATTAAAATATCATTAAACTTTAAAACTTTAGAAAAATGGAAGGAATCTTAGATTTACTAAACAGCCCTATCGGAAAAACTATCATCAGCGGTGTAGCTGGTTCAACGGGACAAGATAATAGTAAAACAGGAAGCGTATTAACAATGGCCTTACCTGTATTAATGAAAGCTATGGAACGAAATGCTGCGACGCCACAAGGAGCAGAAGGTTTAATGGGAGCTTTAAGCAAACACGATGGAGGAATTTTAGATAATCTAGGTGATTTATTTAGTGGAGGTGTTAATAAAGAAGTTGTTGACGATGGTGGTAAAATACTTGGACATATTTTAGGTTCAAAACAGCAAGGTGTTCAACAAGTAATTGGTCAAAAAGCTGGAATGGATACGGGTGCTGTTGCTGATATTCTAAAAACTGCAGCTCCAATATTAATGGGTGTTTTAGGAAAACAATCTAGGCAAAATGGCATTAGTAATGCTGGTGGTTTAGGTGATTTATTAGGCGGAATGTTAGGCGGTAGCAAAACTAAAAACGAACAAAGTTTTTTAGAAAAAATATTAGACGCTGATGGTGATGGAAGTATCATTGATGATGTTGCTGGTATGGTTTTAGGCGGAAGTCAAAAGAAATCTGGAGGCTTATTAGGTGGTCTTTTAGGTGGTTTGTTTGGTAAAAAATAAGATTCAATCTACATAACAATAAAAGGGTAAGCACATTTGCTTACCCTTTTTCTTTTCTATACTTTTGCCCCCAAATATTTAACTTCTTATTTTGGAAAAACTAAAAGAACGTTGGGGTTTAAAAACTAATTGGGATGTAATTGCTGTATTAATTGTTTTTGCTATTAACGGTTCATTCTCTGCTTGGGTAGCTAAACCAATAACTAGTTTTCTTGGATTATCATCAGAAACGTTAAATCCATGGATTTACTATCCTTTACGTATTCTTTTAATATTTCCTATTTATCAAACAACATTACCTATTGTTGGTTGGTTATTTGGTCAATTTAATTTCTTTTGGGAGTTTGAAAAGAAATTTTTAAGTCGTTTAGGGTTTGGGTTTTTATTTAACAGAAAAAACTAAACATCAATCGTTTTTTTAGTCTCCTTCTTATTCTTATTAGTAAACACGTAAGTATACAACCACATAAATGTAAAAGTAGGAAGAACATCTAACCAAGGCATTGCTTCTTCAACAAATGAAATTACAGCTGCTATTTTCCCTTTGTTTCCTTTGTACATTTTAGTCATTAAATAAGCAGAAGCTGGTGCCCAAACAATATCAGTTAATTCAGCTAATCCAGGTATTATAAAAGAAGCATATCCAATAATATCGAATAGTATTCCTAATAGTAATTTTTGATATTTATTTTCTATATTCATATTTTTGATAATTAGTATACAATTCTCCCCAATTTTCAAGTCACTTTATTAGACACAAAAAATCATAAAAGTAACAGTATTAATGAAGTTTTCATATTTCAAAAATCAAATTCATCAAATAAAATCAGCTCCATTAGGCGGATTAGAATCGCAATTTAAGCTCGTTCCCGAATTACGAATTAAGATTTCTGAAGAAAAAATAAAAAAAAGTAATCCAAGGAAAGCTGCAGTTATGGCGCTTTTTTATCCTGATGAAAATAATAAAACTACTTTTTTACTAACACAAAGGGCAAGTTACAATGGTACTCATTCTGCCCAGATAAGTTTTCCTGGAGGGAAATACGATAAAATTGATAATTCATTACAACAAACCGCTTTAAGAGAACTTGAAGAAGAAGTTGGAGTGGCTCAAAATTCAGTTGAAATAATTAGACAATTATCTGATACTTATATCCCACCAAGTAATTTTATGGTTACTCCTTTTATAGGTTTTTTAGACGAAAAGCCTATACTTACACCTAATGAAGAAGTAGCAAAACTTATTGAAATCGAAGCTAAAGCTCTACTAAATGATGAAAATGTTTCTTCTGTAGTTTTAGAAACTTCTTACATGAAAGAGATTGAGGTTCCGTGCTTTAAATTTTATAATCACATTGTTTGGGGTGCTACTGCAATGATGTTATCTGAAATAAAAGATTTAATGAAAGAAATTGAATGAAAATGTTTTTTTAAATTTGTTTAACTAAATTAGTTTTTATGCCCCTATTTAAAAGGAATCCTTTTGGACATATTCTATTTATAAAACGCTTTCTAATTCAAATATTAGGACTTATATCTCATAGTAGGTACAGGAGTTTTAATAATTTGCAAATTGAAGGTTCTGAAATATTAAGACAACTTCCAGATAAGAACATACTTTTCATTTCAAATCATCAAACCTATTTTGCTGATGTAGCAGCTATGTTTCATGTTTTTAATGCTTCTTTAAAAGGTCGTGATGACAATATTAAAAATATTGGATACCTCTGGAAACCTAAGTTAAACCTTTATTATGTTGCTGCTGGCGAAACTATGAAATCAGGGTTATTACCTCGAATTTTTGCCTATGTTGGTTCTGTTTCTGTAGAAAGAACATGGAGAAGTTCTGGGAAAGATATTAATAGACAAGTTAAATTGTCTGATATCTCTAATATCGGAACTGCTTTAAAAGACGGATGGGTAATTACCTTCCCACAAGGTACTACTACTCCATTTAAACCAATTCGAAGAGGAACAGCTCATATTATCAAAACATTTAAGCCTACTGTAGTTCCAATAGTTATTGACGGATTCAGAAGATCTTTTGATAAAAAAGGATTGATGATTAAAAAGCGTAACGTATTACAGTCTATGGTAATTAAAGAACCTTTGGAAATTGATTATGAAAATGAAAGTGTAGATAGCATTGTTGAAAAAATTCAATTTGCTATAGAACAACATCCTTCTTTCTTAAAGGTTTTAACTCCGCAACAACTTAAAGAACAAGAAGAATTTATTGAAAGTAGAAGTTTTTGGGGATAACCAATACTTCTTAAACATAAAAAACTTAGTTACAATTATGTCAAACAAAGAAACCATATTAACTAAAGATTCAATTGACTTTTTAGAAAAATATTTAAACAATGCTGCTCCTACAGGTTATGAATGGGAAGGACAAAAAATTTGGATGGACTATCTAAAACCTTACGTTGATGAATTTATAACCGATACGTACGGAAGTGCTGTTGGTGTTATAAACCCTGATGCTAAATACAAAGTAGTTATTGAAGGACATGCTGATGAAATTTCTTGGTATGTAAACTATATTTCTGACAAAGGATTAATTTATGTTATTAGAAACGGAGGAAGTGATCATCAAATAGCTCCTAGTAAAGTTGTAAATATTCATACAAAAAAAGGAATTGTAAAAGGAGTTTTTGGTTGGCCAGCAATTCATACTAGAGATAAAGGAAACGAAACTCCTCCTAAACAAGATAATATTTTTATTGATGTAGGTTGTGCAAATAAAGAAGAAGTTGAAGCGCTAGGTGTTCATGTTGGTTGTGTTATTACTTACCCAGATGAGTTTCATATTTTAAATGAAAACAAATTTGTTTGTCGTGCTTTAGATAATAGAATGGGTGGATTTATGATTGCTGAAGTTGCTCGTTTGTTACATGAAAATAAGAAAAAACTTCCTTTCGGATTATATATTACAAACTCTGTTCAAGAAGAAATTGGACTTCGTGGTGCCGAAATGATTACGCATACAATTAAACCAAATGTTGCTATTGTTACTGATGTGACTCATGATACAACCACTCCAATGATTGATATGAAAACACAAGGTCATCAAGAAATTGGAAAAGGTCCTGTTGTTGCTTATGCACCTGCAGTTCAACAAAAATTAAGAGATTTAATTATTGAAGGCGCAGAAGAAAATAATATTCCGTTCCAACGTTCTGCTTTATCAAGAGCTACAGGAACAGACACAGATGCTTTTGCTTACAGTAATGGTGGTGTTGCCTCTGCTTTAATCTCTTTACCTTTACGTTATATGCACACCACTGTAGAAATGGTGCATAGAGAAGATGTGGAGAACGTTATTAGAATGATTTATCACGCATTATTAAAAATTGAAGACGGAGAAGATTTCTCTTACTTCAAATAAAGCTTACTAAAAAGGCTTAAACTTATGTAAAGTTTAAGCCTTTTTATTTAATTACATTTAATTATCGTTTTTTAAAAAGGATTACTCCATTTTACTTCATCACTAACTGTATTGTCTGTTAATGTTTTTAAAAATGCGACTAACGCAGCCTTTTCAGCTTCTGTAAAATTAAGCCTTACAGGATTTCCATTATCATCAGTTAATGCTGGAGAAAGTGTAGGATGCGCTTGAATACCGCTATTATAATGTTCAACGACTTCTTCTAACGTTGCAAATCTTCCATCGTGCATATACGGTGCAGTTAATTCTATGTTTCGTAAAGTTGATGTTTTAAAACGTCCCTCAAAAATCGGATTAGTATATACAGCTCCTGCTCCTAAATCGGTTGTAGAAACTAAATCAAGTCCGTTGTTTTGCGGACCAGGATTAGCACTCACAAATGCTTCTGTTGTATGACACCCAAAACAAGCTCCTCCTCCATTTGGAATTGTCTGAAAAAATAAATTTTTTCCTAAATTTTCCTCCGCTGTAAAATTAGCAAAGTTTGCGCCTGGTGAAGTTGAAGAAGCTCTTCCTTGGTCATATTTACTAGAATAACTAACAATACTTCTAACAAATTGCGCCAAGGCTTTTGAAATTTTATCACTTGTAATTTCTGTTGAACCAAACGCTTTTTCAAACAATTCAGGATAATACTCTTGCTCTTGCACAGTACTAACCACTTGCTCTATAGTCATTCCCATTTCTACTGGATCTTGAAACGGCATTAACACTTGTTCCTCTAAGGTAGCAGCTCTTTCATCCCAAAAAAAGCGGCCTCTTTGGTAATATCTAGAATTAATCAACGTCATGGAATGTCTTCCTGTTGTTCCTCCATCAAAACCAATACTTAAAACCTCATCATCCGAAAATCCTTTGTCCTGTTTATGACAAGAAGCACAAGATATAGTTCCGTTTGCACTTAATTTTTTATCATAAAAAAGTACTCGACCTAAAGTAGCTCCATCATTTGTAATTGGATTATCATCTGGAGTGTTATCGATACCATTAACTGATGTTGGTAAAGGCTGTCCTGGTACATTATTGATAAAATGACTTGGTAGGTTGAGGTTTATATAATCATAAGGTTCGTTTGGTAGATTTAAAATACTAGCAGAAACAGGTTCATAATTCTCATTTTCACTACTACAAGCGAAACAAATCAAAACAATTACTAACAACACAAGGGAATACATCGACTTTACCATAAATTATTAATTAGTTTTAGAGTAAGACTACAACAACCTCTATTGGTTTAATTTAACGTAAAAAATTATTCTGATAAATAAAATACTATGCAGCATTTTTTATTTTTACAAGAAATACCATCAATATGAGTTTAACCAACCAAAAGCATCTATTTGATTTACCAGAAGGGATTACTTATTTAAATATAGCCAGTCAGTCTCCTTCTTTTAAAAGTGTGGAAGAAGCCGGAATTAAAACCGTAAAAGAAAAAAGTAAACCTTATATAATTACTGCATCTCGTTATTTTGATCCAATTGTTAAACTCAAAAAACTTTTCGCTCAACTTGTAAAAGCAGATGATTATAATAGAATTGCATGTATTCCTTCTGTTTCTTATGGATTGTCAACTGTAGCAAATAATATAAAACTCAATGAAGGTGATGAAATATTGCTAATTGAAGAGCAATTCCCTAGTAATTATTATGTGTGGGAACGATTAGCAAATAAATACAAGGCTACTATAAAAATTGCCAAACAACCAAATACAACTGAAAACAAAGGAAAGCTTTGGAACGAAAATATATTGAATGCTATATCGAACAAAACAGCAGTGATAGCTATGGGAAATATTCATTGGGCTAACGGAACTTTGTTCAATTTAAAAGCTATTCGAGAAAAAGCAACAGTGCATAATTCATTATTTATTATTGATGGAAGTCAATCTGTTGGTGCATTACCTTTCTCTGTTGAAGAATTACAACCTGATGCTTTAATATGCGCGGGTTATAAGTGGCTATTTGGACCTTATGGTTGTGCTTATGGATATTTCGGTTCTTATTTTGACAATGGAATTCCTCTAGAAGAGAACTGGTCGAATCGACTCAATAGCGAAAATTTAAGCGGATTAACCAATTATCAAACTGAATACAAACCACTTGCCAATCGATACTGCGTTGGTGAACACGGAAGCTTTATTTATACGGAAATGCAAATTGCAGCATTAACGCAACTTTTAAAATGGAATCCGGTTGAAATTCAAGAATACTGTCTATCTATTACATCAGATTTTATTAAAAAACTTCGAGAAGTTGGCTGCATTATTGAAGAAGACGAATTTAGAGCTAAGCATTTATTTGGAATTCAACTTCCAAATCATGTTAACATAGAGAGTATAAAAAATCGTTTACAACAAGAACAGATATTTGTTTCTTACAGAGGTAATTATGTTCGAATTTCTTGTCATTTATTCAATACAAAAGAAGATTTTGACAAATTGACCAAGTGTTTTCTATCTGAAATTCAATAACCATGGATGAATTAATAGATATTGTTGATGAAAATGGCAAGTACACTGGAAAAACCTGTTTAAAGTCCCAAGCTCACAAATATGGTTACTTCCATCCTACTGTTCATATATGGATTTATACTTCCGATGGAAAAATATTATTACAGAAAAGAGCTTTATCAAAAAAAGTATTTCCTGGTTTGTGGGATATTTCTGTTGCAGGTCATATAGCAGCTGGTGAAAAGATTGAAATTGCGGCATTAAGAGAAGTTGAAGAGGAAATAGGTTTTACTATTTTTCCTGAAAATCTTATTAAAATTGGCACTAGAAAACATCAGGTAAATCATACAAACGGAATTATTGACAACGAATTTCATCATGTTTTCATTTCTGAATTAACAGTACCTATTGAACAACTTGTGATACAAGAAAGTGAAGTTGATGAGTTACAATTGTTCGAATTAGATATTTTAAAGAACACTTCAAAATTTAAAAATGTACTTCTTCCCGAATACAGTGATTATTACGAATTTGTATTTAATACAATTTATACTCTTTTAAACAGATAGTTTTCTTAGATTTGCGCCTTAATTCAAAAAAACTTAAACAAATGAAAATCAGTAAGGTATTACTTTTATTCATCACATCTATTTCTATTTTTAATTGTACAACTAACAAACACGATTTCCCTCTTGAAAAACAATATTGGGACATTAAAGATTATGATAAAGCAATTTTAGACCTAAGATTTGGTTATCTAAACAACGAACCTAAACCTACTTTTGATAATCCTGAGAAAAGAATTATTGTAGAAAAATTGTTAGATAAACAGAACTACAAAGTTATTCTAGATGATACTACAATAAATCTTAAAGAGCGAAATAAATTTGCACATGATTTTTTTGACCAATGGAAAGAAATGACTTCTATTTATGAAGAAAAAGACGCTAATAATAAATACATATACGGTAAGGAATTATTAGCAGTTTGGCATTTTGGTTTAGAATTTCACATGGAATATTTTACTATTGGTAATAATGCTATTTATACCTTTTCTGCTAATCCGAATGGAGATAAAGTAATAAATCGTATTAATGAAAACATGACTGAATTAGTTAAAAACTTTTCTAAATACATGAATTTGATTAAAGATGAAGATGCTTTTTATGAAAATGAAAAAGAATTCTTTATCAAAGGAATAGATACTTACTTTACAAAGCTTATCATGCAGCATCCAGAAGCTGATTATAAACGTGTTGAGGAAAAAGTAAATACTGTTCTTAAAAAGATTGAATCTAAAGAAATTAGAAATTCGTTAGATTCTTTATTAGAAACAATTAATTTCATCAGGTTGAAAAAGACGGATGTGATTTAAAAATCATAATTCCTTTATAAACAATAAACTCATCTCTTTTAGATGAGTTTTTTTTTGAAAAAAATCTGTGTTTTTTAGAGTTAATTTATAAATTTAAGACATAACAATCAACCTAATAAAACTTCACTAAATGCTTTCAAAACAAGAAAAGTCTGAACTAAGAGGCACATTATTTCGTCACTTAGATGGAATTGTCACCTGCCCAGCAGCTTATGAGTTACATAAAAAAGATATTACAACTCACATTATAAACAATAAAAAAATAGATGTAACCGAATTATCCAAGACTTTTAAAGCAAACGAAGGTTATTTAAATGTTGCCCTTAGAACTTTGGCTTCTCAAGGTTGGCTTGCTTATGAAGTAAATAACGAAACCAATAAAGTTACAGTAAATACAAATGAATATTCTGAAATAGCGTTTAAGAACTTTAACCTTTACAAAGAAGCTGCAGAATTACTTAAATTTTCAGAACAATATAGTTCTAGAAAATTTGAACTAGCACCTTTTTTAAAATTAGAGAGCTTGTATTTTAATTTTAAAGACAATTTTGGAATTACACTTTCTTCAGATCACAAAACGTTAGCGATACAAAAACAAATTCTTACCCATATTGAAGGAATCATTGTGGGCCCTACGCTAGTATTATTAGGAATGAATGGAATGTTTCATAAATATTTTATGCAAACAAAGTTTAAAGCTGAGGAATTCCATAGAGATCCAGAAAACTTTGCTCGATTACTAGATATTTTAACCTTTTTAGGTTGGTTTAAAAAAACGGGAGATTCCTATGAATTTACAGATAAAGGGTTGTTTTTTTCTCGTCGTGCAAGTGCTTATGGTGTAACTGTTTCTTATATTCCGACGCTAAGAAAATTAGATAAATTTATTTTTGGTGACCCTACAATATTCAGATCTGAAGGAATTGGAAATGAGGAAATTCATGTGGATAGAGAAATGAATGTTTGGGGAAGTGGTGGTGCTCATGCCTCATATTTCAAAGTAATTGATGAAATTATCATTAAACTTTTTAATAAACCTATTCATGAGCAGCCTAAAGGAATTTTAGATGTTGGTTGCGGTAATGGTGCTTTTTTAAAGCATTTATTTAATGTTATTGAAAATCAAACGGAACGCGGAAAAGTATTAGAAGATTATCCGCTTTTATTAATTGGTGTTGATTATAACGAAGCTGCTTTAAAGATTACTCGTAAAAACCTTGTGCAGGCAGATATTTGGGCAAAGGTAATTTGGGGAGATATTGGAGATCCTGAAGCAATGTCTAAAGATTTAACTGAAAAATATGGTATTAATCTATCAGATTTATTAAACGTTCGAACATTTTTAGACCATAATAGAATTTGGGAAGAACCTAAACTTAATGGAAAAATTACTGCCACCAATTGTTCTGGAGCTTACGCTTACAGAGGAGTTCGCATAAACAACGATTTAGTTATAGAATCATTAAAACAACATTTTAATAAATGGAAACCGTTTGTTAGTAAGTTTGGTTTATTGTTAATTGAATTGCACACGTCAAAACCTGAATTAATCAAAAATAACATCGGAAAAACAGCTGCAACAGCTTACGATGCTACTCATGGATATTCTGACCAATACATTATAGAAATTGAAGAGTACATGAAAGCGATGGAAGAAATCGGGTTAACTTCCGATGATTCAACTTTCAGAAAGTTTCCAAATTCAGACTTAGCAACGGTTTCAATTAACTTATTCAAGTCTAAATAAACCGAAATAAAATATTATAATAAGTAATTTGAAGCGGGAAGTACTAAATTAAAAGTAGCTTCCCGCTTCTTATAAATCCCATTATGAAATTTTTATAGTTTTTACAGGCTTTTTCTTAGCTTCTTCTCTCTTAGGAAGTATTACTTCTAGTATACCATCTGTATAATTAGCTCTGATTTTTTCATCATCTACTGTATCAGGAAGTTTAAATTTTCTTTCAAAAGATGAGTAACTAAATTCTTTTCTTGTATAATTTTCTACTGTTTCATCATTAACATACTCAACAACCGATGAAATAGACAACAAGTTGTTATCTACATTTACATCAAAATCTGATTTTTTCATTCCTGGCACCGCCATTTCCACAATAAAACTATCATTAGTTTCTTTAATATTAACTTTTGGAACAGCACTATTTGGTGTTACATCTGATGAAAAAAATGAAGGAAATCCACTCATAAAAAAATCGTCAAATAACGTAGACCTTTTAGGATAGTTTGTCTTAGTATTCGCCAAACTTCCATTTTTTGATAATGTTGCTAAATTGCTCATAATTAAAATTTTAAAAAAGTTAGACAATTGGTTACTAAACTTATAGGTTTGTAAAAATATAATCACCACTACTACGCATTTTATTGTAGTAATATTCATTTACAAACACTGGTACTTTTAAATAAGGAAATTTAATTTTGAAGTTGTCGTTTTCTTTACCTAGAAATTTTACTTTAGTTTTTTTCATAATCCAAAAATTTTAATCTAAAAAATTAATAAACCATCAAAAACAAATTCACTTAAGAATACACCAATTTTATGCCAATTGAAATTGACGTAATTAATCCGTCAAAATGACATTTTAAACTACAAAAAAAGTTAACTTAAAAAACGTGAATACAAATACTACTATGTAGAAAACTGTCAATTTTACATTAAGAAAAAAGTAAACCTTATTCAATTAGTATTTAGTCTTGATTCTCTGGGAATCGAACATACTTTGTAATAGTATCGGTATCTCCCCATTTAATTTTAAGAGAATCTTTGGTTACAGAGATAATTTCTCCAGACTGAGTTGCATTCTTATAAAACACCTTTAATAAATTATTTTCTAAGGTATATTTATACGAAGCATCCCCATCTGTATCGGCTAAATAAAACTCATCTGTATTAATCATAAATTCGGCATGAGGATCAGAAACATCTGAAGCCCAAACTCCGTAAAGAAGACCTAAATCTACAGCAACTACATCTTCCTTAAACTTAACCAATTCAGGACTTATTATAATCGTTTCTTTCTTTTTTGGAATAGCTCCGTGCTCAAAAATCAGTGCTACTTTATTACTCTCTAACTTAATCAAAGAAGTAATATTAACATCATAAAAATCTGATATTACAAAAGTTTTGTTTTCATAACCTAATTCGGTAGCTTGAATTAAAATATGGATATCAGTTTTAGAATTTTCAGTTTCAATAGGTAATTTTTCTCCATTATAAAACGTCATAACTCTTACAAAAAAATCATCTCCGTAAATAGACTTTTCTTGATGAAAATCTTTTAGTACAGCTTCAAAATCTGATTTAGACGTTTGAGTTATAGTAGAAAAATGTTCATAAACAAACATACTGTCTACCTTTTGTATGGTGTCATTAAAATATTTTCTATTGATAATTTTATGTTCTCCACCAAATAATTTTTCAACGACATTAATTTCTGAATCTAATGTTTCTACAAAACGATAATAACTTCTAGAAATTGAATCTTTAGGCTGCCTTAGTCTTTCAATTTCTTTATTCAAATCAGTAATTAATTCCTCTTTTTGAAGCAATTGCTTATTTAGTTTTTCAATTTCATTTGAGTTTTCAGTATTGCTACAACTCATTAAAAACTGCAATAACAATAAAAATACTAACCTTTTAAACATACTTTCTAACTTTAAAGTAAATATAGCAAAACAAAAAACCTCGAATAATTATTCGAGGTTTTTTATGTATAAACTAGTAATATAGTTACTTAATTTCATTTTCTTTTAGCGAAAGTAAATTTGCAAAAAGTTTATAAGCGCCTGAAACACCCGCTGGCAACTCTCTAAAGAAACTTAATCCTGTATAGATATAATTACCTTTTCCATATTTAGCAACTAGTAAACTACCTTTTTTAGCAGTTTCTCCTTTATCATTTATCGCTAAAATTGGTTCATATTCTGCACTCCATTCATTTGGAAAATACAACCCTCTTTCTTGTACCCAACCATCAAAATCTGAATCTGATATTTTATTTGGATAATTTAATACTCCGTGATTTTTAGCTAACATAGTTACTTTAGCATATTCATCGGTAACTCGATCTCTAGAAAGTTGTAATGTATAAGGAGCTTGAACATCTACACCTCTGTTTGTATTGTATTGAACAATTACATTTCCTCCGTTCTTTACGTATTCTAACAAATACTTTTGTTTAAACTGAAGTTCTTTCTTTGTGTTATAGGCTCTAATTCCAACCACAACAGCATCAAAACCTCCTAAGGTATTTTCATTAATATTCTCTGGTGCTATTTCTGTAACTGAATAACCTATCTGGCGTAAACTTTCTGGCACTGCATCTCCCGATCCTTGAATATAACCAATTGATTTTCCTTCCTTTCGAATATTTAAACGAACAACCTTAGCTTTAGATGGTAATAATATTGATTGCTTAGGTATGTGGTTATAAGTAATCTCTATTAATTCTTTATTAAATTCATTAGCATCAACTGTAGCTACAGCATTAATAAATCCTTCTGATTGTTCTTTCGAAGGAGTAACCGTAAAATTAACAACAGTTTTATCTCCTTTTTGATCAATTGAAAAAGGAATTGCTGTTGGTGAAACACTCCAGCCAGTCGGCACTTTTAAAGTAACATTTCCTTTTACATTTGCTTCGCCAGACCTTACTTCTACAACAATCTTTTTAGAAGTATTGTCTGCAAAAATGATAACCTTATCTTTTAGTTTTGTAGTAACTTTAGGTAACACTTCAAAAGGCTCATATATTTCACCTACATCTCTTTGAGAATACCTTCTAATAACATTTTTGGTAAAAGAAACAGGAGTATCTTCAATCATTAAATTGAATTTCACCTGAATTGGTCTTGGTGTTTCAGGCTTTCCAATCAACGTTTGATCTTTAACATAATACATTCCTAAATCCCATGGTTCTTTTAACCAATAAGGATCAGAATACTTTATTCCAGTTAAAGAAACTTCTTCAGTAAAATTTTGCTTTTTGTTTGCTAATAAATCAATGTCCTTAGCTACTTTTTTCTTTGATGGTAACCATTCTATAGAAGTTAAATCCATAGAAATAGCACTTCTATTTAGTACTTCAAAATCTACTTTAATAGAAGAATCTGGCGTTGCGCTAGATGTAGTTGCTGAAGCTTCAAGATACAAACCTGCGCAAGCTTCAATAATATCTTTAATTTCAGCTAATTTTATTGCTTTCCAATGCTCATCATTCAACTTATTGATTAACCCATAGGCTTTCAATAAACTTGGCAGATGTTTTGATGGGTTTACAAAATCGAAATTCTTTTCAACCTCGTATAGAATATCTCCAATAGCTCCTCCTCCTTCTACTCTATTCCATGTGGTATTAATACCTGAAAATATATCTTTCTTATCTTTTGGGAAATCTCCTTTTAAAAACTCAACCCATTCTGTTTGAGCACCTCTAGTAGTTAATCTTCCAAAACCTTGACATAAATGTTGGCTACTAGCTATAGATGCTAATTCATTGTTAGACAAACCTTTTAAAGGATAATACACTCCAATATCAAAGTTTATCATTTTGCTTTTATCTGCTTTGTTAAAATTTTCTTCGCTTCCATAAAACCACCAAGAAGTATTAAAAAACAAACGATTAGGTTGCCAAGCATCCGTGTATTTTAGTTGCTCTGAATATTTTGATTTATCACCCGCCAAATCAAAAGCCTCTACACTTAACATTGCAGAAGATGTATGATGACCATGGGTAGTACCAGGTGTTCTGTGATTAAATCGATTAATAATTACATCTGGTTTAAATGTTCGTATTGCCCATACTACATCAGATAACACCTTATCTTTATTCCAAATTTCTAAGGTTTCATCCGGGTGTTTTGAATAACCAAAGTCATTAGCTCTAGAAAAACGTTGTTCACCGCCATCTACTCTTCTTGCTGCTAATAATTCTTGAGTACGAATTACACCTAATAATTCACGAATTTCTGGTCCGATTAAATTTTGACCTCCATCACCTCTTGTTAGAGATAAATAAGCTGTTCTTGCTTTTACATTGTTTGCCAAATAAGCAATTAAACGTGTATTTTCATCATCTGGATGAGCGGCTACATATAAAGCAGAACCTAAAAAATTAAGTTTCTGAACTTTTTCGTAAATCTGATTGGTTGTTAATTTTTGTGGCTTTTGAGCAATCGCTGATGAGAAAATCAGCAATGATAAGACGAATGATAGTGAAAACGTTTTCTTCATTTATGTAAAATAAATTGTCAGGTCGAGCGGAGTCGAGACCTAACTGTTTTTCCTCTCGACTCCGCTCGAGGTGACAAGTTAGTATTCCAACAAATTTATAATTTTTAGCCTGTTAATAATTTAGTTTAACAAAATGCTAACACTTTACTCTAAAAAATAATCGTCTCTAAATCCTATTAAATATAACTTTTCTTGAGCTCTAGTAACCGCTGTATATAACCATCGTAAATATTCTACACTTATTCCATCTGATAAGTAAGGTTGTTCTATAAATACTGTTTTCCATTGACCTCCTTGAGATTTATGACAAGTAATTGCATAAGAAAACTTGACTTGCAAAGCGTTGAAGTATTTATTCTGTTTTACCCCCATGAATTGTTTATATTTCGATTTTTCATGAGCAAAATCTTCTTTAACAGCTTCGTATAATTTATTAGACTCTTCATAAGTTAAGGAAGGACTTTCGCTAGTTAACGTGTCTAACAATAAAACCGTCTCAAAAGGTTTCATATCAGGATAATCAATCATTCTAACAATCACATCGGCAAACTTAAACCCGTACAATTCATTTATGGCATTAATACGCATTACTTCACAAGTATCACCGTTTGCTATAAAACCAGCAGAGGAGGAATCTTTTAACCAGAAGTAATTATTCTTTACAACCATAACATAATCTCCCACAGAAATCTCATTCTCTTGTCCTCTTATTTTGGTACGTATTTGCTGATTATATTGATTAGCTCTTTTATTTGAACGAACAATAATTGCTGTATCCTCAACACCTATTTCTCCATCATATGCCTGTGTTATAGCATCTTGAATATCATATCCATCCTGTAATCTGATAACATCTGGGTAATTAACATCAAACTTAAAATCGACTCCTTCATTTTGAATTAATAACCTCAAGTCGGTTGCATTTGCTAATATTCCAGAATCTTGTTGTTGTCGAACTACTTCATCTAATTCAATTTCTGAAATATCTTTATTGTAGTGTAACGATAATTTATCGGCATCTAACGCAGGACTTACCTCTAATTTCACAGGAGGCAACTGGGCTGTATCTCCAATAAACAAAAGTTTACAATTTTTACCAGAATACACAAATGAGATTAAATCATCTAAAACTGAACCATTTTCAAAAAGCTTTGCATTTTGAACTTGATCAGATATCATGGATGCTTCGTCTATTATAAATAGCGTATCGGTATGCTTATTAGGTTGCATTACAAAACTTACTCCTCCGCTAGTTTGTTTCTTGGGAAAATAAATTTTCTTATGAATAGTATATGCCTGCTTATTAGAATAACCTGAAATAACTTTAGCCGCTCTACCTGTTGGTGCAAGTAGCACCGCCTTTTTTCCAGCTCTCCATAAACTATTTACTATGGTACTTATTACAGTTGTTTTACCAGTACCTGCATATCCTTTTAATAGGAATAAAGACTCATTATTATTATCAAAAACAAAATAAGATAACTCTTTTATTAGTTGTAATTGTTTTTCTGTAGGTTCATAGGAAAATTTTTGGATAAGCTCTTTGTAAAAATCGGCAGGATTCTTGATCATACTTTAAATAAAAAATCAAAGATAAGTCTATTTACAAATATTTGTTTTCATGATTGAAAAAAAATTGTAGATTTGCGTACATATCATATTAAAAAATCTAGATACAATGAATTTAATATTAACGATTATAGCAGCTGTCGTAGTCGCAATCCTTTTAGCTTTTGTAATAGTAAAATATATACCATTAAAATTAAGATGGTTAGTTTCTATATTATTACTTCTTGCTGCTGTATTTCTTGTTGTAAAAATATACGACGGTGTTATGGAACCTATAAAATTTAATAAAGAAAAAAAGGTTCGTTATGCTAAAGTTATTGAGCAATTAAAAATAATTAGAGATGCACAGATAAAGTTTAAAGATGCTAAAGGTGTATTTGCTAAAGATAAATCTAGTTTAATTAATTTCATTGAAAACGATTCATTAGTAATTACTGAAACAATTAACGTTGAGAAAGAAATTACTTTAGGTGGTGGAATTACTAAAAAGATTTCTGTAAAGAAGATTGACACTACTGGTTTTGAACCTGCTTTAAAATATTTTAAAGATAAACCATACAAAGAAATGTTTAGTGTTCCTGGTACTGAAAAAGAATTTGAAATGGCTACTGGTGAAATCGAAAAAATTACAGGTCTTTTTGTTCCAGTTTTTGAAGTAAAAACTGAAAAGAAAGAAATCTTAAAAGGATTACCTAATCACTTAATTAAACAAGAATTAGAAGCTATAGAAGCTGATCAAATTAAAGGTCAATTTGTTTCTGTAGGATCTTTAGAAGATGTTTCAACAGGTGGTAACTGGCCTCCTTTCTATGATGGTAAAGATGAAAAAACTGATTCAGAAGAATAGAAAAGAAATAACATCAAAACATAAAAGTTTATCCATCCAATTTAGTTTGGATGGATTTTCTTTTTGTATCAAAGATATTTCTTCTAAAGAACCTCTTTTATTATCTGAGTATACATTCAATAAAACACTTGAAAACCCTCATTTATTAGAAGAAAAAATAAAGAATATTTTTGAGACAGATAAAGAGTTACAAGTTGAATTTGATCGTATTACTGCAATTCATCAAAATCAATTGGTTACTCAAATACCAGAGGATTTTTTTGATGAGAATAATTTAAAATCATACTTAGATTATAACATCAAAACTTTCTCTACCGATTATATTACCTATGACAATTTAGAAAGTCTTAACGCTAAAAATGTTTATATTCCATATGTGAACGTAAACAATTTTTTGTTTCAAAACTTCGGAGAATTTGAGTACAAACATCATTCTACAATACTCTTAGAGCATTTGGTTAAAAATCATCCTAAAGATTCTAAAGATTCGATGTATGTTAATGTATCTCAAAAAAGTATTGACATTATCATTTTTAAGCAAGGTCATTTTACATTATTCAATTCTTTTCAATACAACTCTAAAGAAGATTTCTTGTACTATATTCTCTTTGTTGCTGAACAGTTGGAGTTAAATAGTGAGAGTTTCCTACTTCATTTCCTTGGGAATATCAATCAAGATTTTTCTACTTTTGCATTAGTTAAAGAGTACGTGAAAAATGTTAATTTCATAGAACCTGAACATGATTTCTTAGAAGAATCAGAACATTTTTTTCCTCATTCAAATTATATTCTACTATCCTAAATGAGAATTATTTCTGGAAAATATAAAAGTAAGCGAATAAGCGCACCAAAAAACTTACCTGTCCGTCCAACAACAGATATGGCTAAAGAATCTTTATTTAATATTTTAAACAACTTATATTATTTTGATTCTATTACTGTTTTAGATTTGTTTGCTGGAACTGGTAATATTAGCTATGAATTTGCCTCACGTGGTACAGAAACAATTTATGCTGTAGATGTTCATTTTGGATGTATAAAATTCATCAATCAAATTGCTAAGGAATTAGATTTGGAGATTACTACTTTTAAAAGTGATGTCTTTAAATTTTTAGAAAAGACTTCAGTTAAAACGGATATAATTTTTGCTGACCCTCCTTATGATTTTGAAGATTCAAAATTTTTAAAAATTGCAGATTTAGTATTTGAAAATGAATTGCTAAATGAAGAAGGCATATTAATTATTGAACATTCTAAACATACAGATATTACTTCTCACCCAAACTTAAGTTACCAAAAGAGATATGGAGGAAGTGTTTTTAGCTTTTTTGAACAAAGTTAACCTGTTGATTTTCAAGATTAAAAATAGATTTTTATTTTTTAACATATATTTCATTACTACAACTATAGTTGTAGTAATGAAAACACCTATATTTGTCTCATGAACAAACTCACAAAACCAGAAGAACAAATAATGCATTATCTGTGGAAACTTAAAAAAGCTTTCCTGAAGGATATTGTTGAAGAATTCCCTGACCCTAAACCAGCCTATACAACTATTTCAACAGTTGTAAGAGTTTTAGTTAAAAAAGGATTTATTGATTATACAACTTTTGGAAAAACAAGAGAATACTTTCCTTTGATAAGTAAGAAGAAGTATTTTTCTGAATATATGAACGATCTTATTTTCAGCTTTTTTAATGGTTCCTCTGGAAAATTTGCGTCTTATTTTACTAAAAATGAAGATTTAAATCTTTCTGAGTTAGAAGAAATAAAACAGTTAATTGAAGAAAAAATAGATCATATAAAGGATAAAAATGAATAGCTTCATCTTTTTTTTATGTAAAGTAAGTATAGTATTTACCCTACTCTATATCATTTACAGATTATTGTTTAATAATCATACTTTTTATCAATTAAACAGGATTGTTCTGTTGTTATTTATCCCGCTGTCTATTTATACTGCTACTTTAAAGGCAGTAATTCCTATAGAAACTAAAAGTATTGAAATTCCTTCTTTTTCTGAGATAGGAACTAAAACTGTGGCTACTTTTTTGAACATAGAACAAAGTACAAACACAAAAATAAAGAGTACAAAAAGTGAATCACCGATTTTATATATTTATATACTTGGTTCTTTATTCTTTTTATTCTCGTTTATTAAATCACTTCTAAAACTTTATCAATTAAAAAGAAATTCAACTAGTATTAAAAAAGGCAAGTACTCTCTTATTTATTCAAATGTTACACAAACATTTTCTTGTTTTAACTGGATATTCTTACCTACATCTGATAACAATAAGGATAAGCATATAATTATTGAACATGAAAAGAAACATGTGGATTATCTTCATACGTTTGATTTGCTTCTTACAGAACTTTTTATAGTTGTTTTTTGGTTTAATCCGTTTGTGTACTTGTATAGAAAATCCTTAAAGTCGATTCACGAATATCAAGTTGATAATGAATTGCTAACACATCAAAATATTAATAAGATTGATTACCTAAACTTGTTAAAAAGAGAAATAGAAAATTCAATTCAAACTAACTTATATAGTTACTTCGGACATCCAACAATTAAAAAAAGAATAAAAATGATCGCAAAATCAAAATCAAATACCATGTTGAAAATAAAATATTTAGCTATACTTCCTGTAATTTTTTTATTGATGGTTTCATTTACTAAAGCGACTACAATACTTCCTATTAAAAAGGTAGTTTATTCAAGCAAACCTTCTATTTCACCTATTAAAAGTGACTCCAAAATAGACATTACAGCTCAATTTGGACTAAACAAACATCCTTTCTTAAAAAATACTACAAGACAACATAATGGAATAGATATCAGAGCTGCTGTGGGTACAACGATTGTTGCTACTGCTGATGGTGTAATAGCGAGTGCTTCTTCTGAAGGAAATTGGGGAAACCTACTAATTATTAAGCATGAAAATGGCTTTGAAACTTTATATGCACATTTAAATTCTTTTAACTGTAAAAAAGGTCAAGTAGTAAAAAAAGGAGAAGTTATTGGTTATTCAGGTGAAACAGGTAAAGTAAAAGGCCCTCATTTACATTATGCTATAAAGTTGAATAATGAATTTGTAAATCCAATAGACTACATAAAATAACATAATAATAAATCTTACAATACAAACTTTGGAACTTACTACTAATTACAACGTAACTAATTTTATGAAAAACTTGAGAAAAACCATACTTGTTTTATTAATAGTATCTTTTCAATTATCCAATTTACACAGTCAAATATTAGATAAAAATTGGCTACAATTGCCTTCAATAATAAAAAAACATAAAGAAGATATTGTAAAAATTAATGCTATAAAAGATAGTTTAAGTATTGTAAACTTTAATGAAAACTGGGATACAATTCATTTTAATCCGTATAAGAAGCATAAAATTGATTTTCCTTTTGAAATCAGTTTCTTAGAAAAAACGTATGCTTCACCAATTGCCAGAAGCCATGTTGTTACATCAAGATATGGATGGCGACGAGGAAGAGCACATCGTGCAATTGACATTGATTTAATTACTGGTGATGATGTTTATAGTATTTTAGATGGAAAAGTAAGATATGTTGGATATCACCCAGGACATGGTAAAACAATCGTGGTTCGTCATTATAACGGATTAGAAACTGTATATGCTCATTTGTCTGAATACAACACGAAAGTAAATACTATTGTAAAAAAGGGACAATTAATAGGAAAAGGTGGAAATACAGGAAGATCTCGTGGAAGTCACTTGCATTTAGAAGTTCGATATAAAGGCATCGACATAAATCCTGAGCATGTATTTACTTTTAAAGGCAACACTAATATACGCTCTAAAAATGTTTGGATAACTAAAGATTGGGCAACACCTTATTATCATATTTCAACACGCCAAAGTAATCTTGTAACACTCGATACTTTTGAAAAAGCAACAGCATACAAAAAAAGAAAACGAAAAATTTACATCGTAAAAAGCGGTGATACATTATCTGGAATTGCCTACAAAAACCACGTTCCTATTAGAAGAATTTGTAAGGCAAATAAAATAAAGAAAACAACTACGTTAAAAATTGGTCAGCGATTGATTTTATAACCCTAATTTATTTAACCAAAACAAAAAATTCTAATTTTAAAGGCTTTAAACTATTCTTTAAAGTCGTGATAAAATCAGCACCATACTCTAAATAATATTCAGAGAAATTGCGCTTTCTTTCTTCAAGGCTTAGATTAGGTAATATTTCAGATTGGATTGTTTTTATTCTATCCACTAAATCTGATTGTCGTCTTTTTTCAGCTCTCAACAAACGCTTTTCAAGGTTCTCTAACCCCTTTTTTTGTTTCTTTTCTTGAGCATTAACTGCTCCAATGTAAGAAACATCAGTTTTAGCGGCAATTTCTCTCAGAGTATTGAATTGTTCTTCTAAAAAAGTTTTCTGTTGTTTAAAGTCAAAACTAACTTCGGCATTTTCGTTTACTTTTTTAGCTACTAAATCGTGTTGATTAAAAAATAATTCTTCCAAAGAAATATTCAAACGCTCTAATTTACCAAATTGTTTTGCACTTACCACTTGAACGGAATTACGTAACAATAATATAGGAAAAGGAACAGATACAGTATCAAAAAAACCTTTTAATTGCATCCAATATGCTAACTCTCCTCCTCCACCGATATAACATAAATTTGGCAAAATTACCTCTTGATATAGTGGGCGCATAATTACATTTGGAGAAAAACGTTCAGGATGATTTTGCAATTCTTTTAAAATCTCTTCCTCTGTAAACTCTATAGTAGTATCTATTACTTTAAATACTGAATCTTCAAACACAATACGTTCACGAACAGTATCTTTTATATAAAATAAATTAATTTCTCTTGGATTAACCTGAATTTTATAGATTTCACCAAGCAACTCATTTGTCTTAGTTACTGCTTTAAAAGAAGTACTGTTTATTAAATCTTCTTTTATGTAAGGAATAAATAACTGCTTTAACTCTTTGCTATCAGCATCAATAATAACTAAACCAAATTCGGTAAATAATTCATTTGCTATATACCTAGTTGCTGCAGCTAAATTATCATGTTGTAAGTATCCTTGTTTGAACAATTCTTTTAAAAACTCTGCATTTTTAGAAGTTCCTAAATACTTTTGAAACTCTTCAAAAACAAGAGCTAAACCTTCGGTTGAAAATCGTCCAACTGCACCAGTTTGATCTGAAGTCCACTGTACTTTCTTTCCTTTAAAATTAAAATAATTAATCTCCTCAAAATCATGATCTTCAGTAGCCATCCAATACACTGGAACAAAATTATAGTTAGGATAATTTTCGGATAGCTCTTCTGATAAATTAATAGCAGAAATAATTTTATACAAGAAATACAATGGTCCAGTAAAAAGATTTAACTGATGTCCAGTAGTAACAGTAAATGTGTTTTCTTTACCTAGAAGATCAATATTTTCTAATGTCTTTTCAGAAGTAGAAACCTCTGCATATTGTTGTTTCAATACAGAAACTAAAACTTCTCTATTGTCTTTTGAATAGGATTGTTGCTTTGATAAAATCTGATTTTCAAAGTTTTCAATACTTGGAAAATTACCGTAAAAAGGTGCTATTTTTTCCGATTGTTCAAGATAATCAGACATTATTGTAGAAAAGAAGCCTGTTTTTTGAAAAGGTATGTAAGCACTACAATCACATTCGGTTAACGACATTTGCAAAAATATTTTAAGTAAAGTAACAAATTTAAGCCATTGCTTACAACTTGTATTCCTTCTTAACAAAATTTTATTAATCTATTTCTCTATTTTTACGGAGTAATTAACTTGAATATGCAATTTAAACATCCAGAATTTTTATATTTCTTATCGCTACTCATCATTCCTATTCTGGTACATCTTTTTCAACTGAGAAAGTTTAAAAAAGTTCCTTTTACCAATGTAGCTTTTTTAGAAAAGTTAGTTATTAATAACCGTAAGAGTTCACAAATAAAAAAGTGGTTACTATTATGCTGTAGGTTATTACTTATTGGTGGAATTGTAATTGCTTTTGCACAACCTTTTTTTAGCAATCAATCTAAAGAGACTATTCAGCATACTTTTATTTATCTAGACAATTCTTTAAGCACAAGTGCGAATGGAAGCTCTGGAAACATGTTAAAAACAGCTTCACAAGAATTAATTGAACATGGAACGGAAACTGGTGATTATAGTCTTTTAACAAATACCAATTTCTTCAGAAATATTTCTTTTGAAGAGTTAAAAAACAATCTTAAAAAAGTAAAAAATACTTCTAAACAACTAAGCACAAAAGATGTATTGCTTAAAATAGCTAGTTTAAAAAATACTACTGAAAATGTTATTGTTTCCGACTTTCAAAACATTACACCTGATGCTTTTGAAGGTACTGCAACCAATCTTTCTTTAGTTCAGTTAATACCAGAAAAAAGAAACAATCTTTCTGTAGATAGTGTATATATCAATCAAAATGAAGCTAACTCTCTAGTTGTAAATGCTATCATAAAAAATCAAGGAAATCCCAAAGAAAATATTGCTGTTGCTTTATACAACGAAAATAAATTATTGAGTAAACAAACTTTTTCAATTCAAGAAAACGAAGAAAAAACTATCCCTTTTTCAATTGAAAAAAGCAGTCCGTTTAAAGGTCTCTTAGAAATAAATTTTAATGATACGTATCCTTTCGACAATACATTTTATTTCAGCTTAAATGCAGATGAGAGAATAAATGTATTAGCAATAGGCGATTCAAACGAGTTTTTGTCTAGAATTTATCAGAAGGATGAATTTAATTTCAACAGTTATAGTCTGCAAAACACAAATTATAATCTTATTGATCAACAACAACTTATCATTTTAAATGAAATAGATAAAATTCCCCAAAGTTTAGTAACATCAATTTCTAACTTTACTGCTAATGGAGGGCATTTAATAATTATACCTAGCGAAAATTCAGATAGTAACTCTTACAATGTTTTTTTAAAAAATGTTGTCAAAACAGGTAGTATCAATCCTAAGAAAAATGATTCATTAAAAATTACTACCATCAATTATAATCATCCTCTTTTTAAAAATGTATTCGATAAAAAAGTTAACAACTTTCAGTATCCATATATAACTACTTTTTATGCTACTCATTTTTCGAATGCAAGTAAAGTAATTGGCTTAGAAAACAATCAGAATTTTGTTTCTCAACTAAATTTAAGCACCTCAAAAGTATATTGGTTTTCTTCTCCAATTAACAAAACACAAAGTAATTTCACGAACTCTCCATTAATAGTTCCTGTGTTTTATAATATCGGGCAAGAAAGTTTACAGTTATCAAAATTATACTATCGATTACAGCAAACTAATACGATAGAAGTAAATGCTCAGTTAAGTAAAGATGATATTCTTTCAATAAATAATAATGAAAACTCCTTTATTCCTTTACAACAAACTTACCAGAATAAAGTGCAACTAACTACTAATGAGTTACCAGAAAATAGAGGGTTTTATACTGTATATAAAAAAGATACACCTCTTCAAACTATAGCGTATAACACCAAAAAATCTGAAAGCAAATTACAATTTCCAAACTTACAAAATGCTTTTAGTAGTGATCAAAACATCACTGTATCTAACTCAGTTAAAGAAACTGTAAAAAAAATAACTCAAAAAAATAAAGTTCATTGGCTTTGGAAATGGTTTTTAGGTTTAGCCATTGTATCTTTGTTGCTAGAAATTTTGATTCTAAAATACTTTAAAGTATGACTACGCTTATAAAATCAGCGACTATCATTGACTCTAACAGTCCGTTTCACAAACAAACAAAAGACTTATTAATTATTGACGGTGTTATTACTGAAATTAACGATAACATCAACTCTAAAAAAGATTACAAGATTGTCGATCTAGATAATCTCCATGTTTCCACTGGATGGTTCGATACCAGTGTTAGTTTAGGAGAACCAGGTTTTGAAGAAAGAGAAACTATTGATAATGGTTTACATGTGGCTGCTAAAAGCGGATTTACAAGCGTAGCAATTAATGCGAATACAAATCCGATTGTAGACAATAAATCTTCTGTAGAATATTTAATTAACAAAGCTGCTGCTAAAGCCGTAAGTGTATATCCGATCGGAGCTTTAACCCAACAAAGCAAAGGAATAGAAATGGCTGAGTTGTACGATATGCAACAATCTGGAGCGATTGCTTTTGGAGATTATAAAAAACCTATTGAAAATGAAAACCTATTGAAGATTGCGCTGTTATATGCACAAAACTTTGATGGTTTGGTACTAAGCTTTCCTAAAAACAGGAAAATAGCTGGAGAAGGAATTGCAAACGAAGGTGTAAATGCTACTAAACTAGGTTTGAAAGGAATTCCAAATCTTGCAGAAGAAATACAAGTTGCAAGAGATTTATTCTTATTAGAATATACTGGTGGAAAACTACACATACCAACTATATCTACAGCTAAATCTGTTGCGTTAATAAAAGAAGCAAAATCAAAAGGATTAAATGTAACTTGTAGTGTTGCCGTTCATAACTTACTAATTACTGATGAAGCTTTATTTGGCTTTGAAGCTAATAACAATGTGAATCCGCCTTTAAGAACTAAGAAAGATGTTGATGCGTTGATAAAAGGTGTTAAAAACGGAACAATCGATATAATTACTTCTGATCACAACCCAATTGATATTGAACATAAAAAAGTGGAATTTTCTATTTCAAAAAGTGGAACAATTGGTATGGAAAGTGCTTTTGGTGCATTACACACTAAACTTGATTTAGATACTATAGTAGCTTGTTTAAGCGATAATCCAAAAAGAATATTTGGAATAGAAAATCAACATATAGATGTAAATAAAGAAGCAAATCTTACATTTTTTAATCCAGATACAGCATACAAATTTACCACAGAAGATATTCTATCAACATCAAAAAACAGTATATTTATAGGACATAATTTAAAAGGGAAAGCATATGGTATATATGCTAAAAATCAACTTTTACTAAATACCTAAAAATATGAAAAACTTAACATCTGTAGAGGAAGGAAAAACACTTGCAATAATTTCTCACTTCTGGTTTATTGGAACAGTTATAGCCTGGATTTTAAACTTGAAAAAACAAAATGATTATACAAGCTTTTATGTAAGACAAATGCTTGGTTGGGATTTGTTAGCATTCTTAAACGGATGGTTAATATATAGTTTTTTTGGAGGTTTCTTTAAATGGATAATCGGTGTTATTTTAATTTTATTTTGGATTATCAGTTTTATCGGTTGTATATCAGGTGATAAAAAATTAATACCTGTTTTTGGTGAACACTTCCAAGAATGGTTTAAAAGTTTATAGTATACATGAGTTTATATTACAAGGTTAGAGAACCTAAAATTGCTTCAGAAAATTCGAGTTTATTAATATTATTGCACGGTTACGGTAGTAACGAAGATGACTTATTTTCGTTTTCGGAAGAATTACCCGATGAATTAAGAATTATAAGTGTTAGAGCTCCTTACGAAATGGGGTATGGAGGTTACGCTTGGTATGCAATTAATTTTGATGCTGATGAAAATAAGTTTTCTGATATTGGACAAGCAAAACAGTCTGTTCAAAAAATAGCTGAGTTTATTGATGAATTGAAATTACAATATCATCCAACTAAAATTTTTCTTTTAGGTTTTAGTCAAGGAGCTATTTTAAGTTATTCGTTAAGCTTAAATTTTCCTAACAAAGTACAACATGTTATTGCTTTAAGTGGATATCTAAATGATGAATTATTACCTCAAGAAATTTCAGAAAATATAACTACTGATTATTACATCTCGCATGGTTCTGTAGATCAAGTAATTCCTGTTTCTTGGGCCAGAAAAGCGCCTGAAAAGCTAACTAGCTTATCATTAAAAAACGAATACTCTGAATATCCAGTTGGGCATGGTGTTGCTCCTCAAAACTTTTACAGTTTTAAAGCTTGGATTGAAAAAAGGTTAAAGTAAAATTTAGCCCACTATTATATTCTAATATCTAGTATATTTGTGACCTAATTTTTTTTATTGAAATGGATATATTTACTCATCAAAACGCTTACAAGTGGTTTGTGCCAATTTGTGCTTTAGCAATTGGTATTGAGATGTATTTTAGCTACAAACGAAAAGCTAAAAACTATGAGTTTAAAGATGTATCAACAAACGTTTACTTTGCCATCGTAAATGTTCTTTTGGACGGTTTAATGTATGGAGTTTCATTTATAGTAATGGACTTCTTCTATGATTACCGATTTATTAATTGGGAAAATACTGGAGTATTATATTGGGTGATTGCTTTTGTTGGTCAAGATTTCCTGTATTATATTCATCATTATGTAGATCATCATTCACGCTTTTTCTGGGCAGTTCATGTAACACATCATAATTCAGAATATTACAATATATCTACAGGATTCCGTTCACCTGTTTTACAACCGTTTTATCGTTTTATGTTCCTAATTCCTTTAATTTTGATAGGAATTCAACCATTACATATAATGTTTGCGTATGCAATGAACCAAAACTACGGTACTTTGTGTCACACAAATTTTATAAAAAAGAACAACCGTAAAGGAGTCGCAGGATTTTTATTAAGTATATGGGAGTACATTTTTGTAACACCTTCTCACCATAGAGTACATCATGCTTCAAATATCAAATACTTAGATAAAAACATGGGAATGTTTTTAATTATTTGGGATAGAATGTTTGGTACTTTTCAAGCTGAAGAGGATGAAATGGAATATGAAAAATTAAAATTTGGGTTAACTAAACCTCTTGAAGATAAAGGACCAATCAATATCATTTTCCACGAATGGAAAGAAATTTACAAAGATTTTTTTCATAGAAAAAAGGATTTACCTCTAGGAACAAGGTTAAAATATGTGTTTATGCCTCCAGGTTGGAGTCATGATGGAAGTAGTCAGACAAGTAAAGAATTACAAGAAGAACTACGAATAAAGATTAAATAATAAAAAAACACTGCAAAAAGCAGTGTTTTTTATTTAATAGATATTTTTTTCTAACCTAAAATCTGATTAGCATGTTCTTTCGTTTTTACTTTAGTGATAACATCTTCTAAAACTCCATTTTCATCAATAACAAAAGTAGTTCTGTGAATTCCATCAAATTCTCTCCCCATAAACTTTTTTGGTCCCCAAACTCCAAAAGCATTAATAACACTCTTATCTTCATCTGCTAATAATGGGAATGGTAAATCGTACTTGGTAATAAAGTTTTGTTGACGTTTTGCACTATCTGCACTCACTCCAAGAACTTCATATCCTTTAGATAAAAATGTTTGATAGTTATCTCTTAAATCGCAAGCCTCTGCTGTACAACCTGGAGTACTAGCTTTTGGATAGAAAAATAACACCAATTTTTTACCACTATAATCAGATAATTTTATGGTATTTCCTGCTTGATCTTTTGCTTCAAAATTTGGTGCCTTATCGCCTATTTTTAGTGTAGTCATAATTTGTATTTTTGTTAAGTAAAAATACTGAAAAAATGAACAAAACCGAAAAAGTTCAGTTTGTAATTGATACCTTAGAGAAATTGTATCCAGAAACACCTATTCCATTAGACCATAAAGATCCTTATACTTTATTAATAGCTGTGTTGATGTCTGCTCAAAGTACTGATGAGCGTGTCAATAAAATTACACCTCTTTTGTTTAAGGAAGCAGATAATCCATATGACATGGTTAAATTAACTGTAGATGAAATTAGAGAAATTATAAAGCCAGTTGGTTTATCTCCTATGAAGTCTAAAGGAATTCATGGCTTATCAAAGATTTTAATTGAAAAGCATGATGGCAAAGTTCCACAAAATTTTGAAGATTTGGAGGCACTACCTGCTGTTGGTCATAAAACTGCTAGTGTTGTTATGGCTCAAGCTTTTAACATTCCTGCATTTCCAGTAGATACACATATTCATAGATTGATGTATAGATGGAACTTATCAAACGGTAAAAGTGTAGCGCAAACGGAGAAAGATGCTAAAAGATTGTTTCCTAAAGAACTATGGAACAAACTACATCTACAAATTATATATTATGGAAGAGAATATTGCCCTGCAAGAGGTTGGAAATTAGAAAATGATAGTATTACCTCTACAATAGGAAGAAAAACAGTAATTGATGAATATTATTCTAAGAAAAAATAATACATAAAAAAGCTTCAGTTTTTAGGCTGAAGCTTTTTCACTCTTAATTCAAATTCAATTCAATGAGAACGTTCGTCTTTGTTCTAACTGTTTTGAAGCTTTTAGAGAAGTTTAATAAAAACTCCACTGTTTTTTGTTTTGGATTCATCTTATAATTTGATGATTTACTTGAGTAAATGTGCGCCATAGATTATTGTTTGGTAAAAATGTTTACCTAACTAACGCTCAATTTATTAATTTAGTATTAATTTACTAAAATAATTTTATTTTTCTCAATTACCTTCCTCAAATTTATCAATGCATATCGCATTCTACCTAATGCCGTATTTATACTTACTCCAGTACTTTCAGAAATTTCGCTGAAGCTCATGTCCATATACATTCTCATTTTTAGAACTTCTTTTTGTTCTTCTGGAAGCTCTTCTATAAGATTTCTAACGTCAGATAATATTTGATCTTTAATTATTCTTTTCTCAGCATTTAAAGAATTATCGCTAATTATAGAAAAAATATCAAACTCTTCAGAGTTATTGAATTTAGGCATTCTATTATTCTTTCTAAAGTAGTCTATTACTAAATTATGTGCAATTCTCATTACCCATGGTAAAAATTTACCTTCTTCATTATAGTTACCTCTTTTCAAGGTTTTAATAACCTTGATAAAAGTATCCTGAAACACATCTTCAGTTACATCTCTATCTTGGACTTTACTGTAAATAAAACTAAAAATTCTTTGCTGATGCCTTTTGATTAGAAGCTCTAGAGCAGCCTCTTTACCGTTGATATAATCTTTCACTAAGACACTATCATCACATTGATTCCTAAACATAATTCTACTTTTATCTAGCGAAAAGTACATGACTCTTCGATTGGGGTTATATAATAATTTTAAAAGTAGTTTTAATGTATAGGCGTAACGCTTTAATAATTAATTTATTAGGCAAATATGTAATTTTTTATCATAATTAACAAATTTTATTCCATTTTAATTAAGTAATGATATTTTTTTAGCCATAAGTTTTAATACAATTTACATTAACTGTCCGTTGTAAAATGATTATTTTTGATGTTTACTTTTATTGAAATGAAAACACCTATTTCTAGTATAAATCCTAAAGAAAATATAATTATAAAAGGAGCTTCGCTTCATAATTTAAAAAATATTGATGTTGTAATTCCTAGAAATAAATTTGTTGTTATTACAGGTTTATCTGGTTCTGGAAAATCTTCATTAGCATTTGACACTTTATATGCAGAAGGTCAAAGACGTTATGTAGAGAGTTTATCCTCATATGCACGACAGTTTTTAGGAAAGCTTCACAAGCCTAAAGTGGATTATATCAAAGGAATTGCTCCAGCCATCGCTATAGAACAAAAAGTAAATTCTACCAATCCTAGATCAACAGTAGGAACATCTACAGAGGTGTATGATTATATAAAACTGTTGTATGCACGAATAGGTAAAACGATTTCTCCAGTTTCAGGAAACGAAGTTAAAAAACACACAGTATCCGACGTCATCAATTATATAAAAGAAGTTTCAGAAAATACTAAACTTTTATTACTTGCTCCCATTACAATTCCAGAAGGAAGGGATTTATCAACTGTTTTACAAGTTCTTACTCAACAAGGTTATGCTCGTTTAAAATTTAATAATAAAGTTTACAGGATAGATAAATTTCCAATTGATGATTATGATGGTTCAATTCTAGAATTAGTGGTTGATAGAATAATTGTTCAACATGAAGAAGATTTTTTTAATCGATTGGCTGATGCTATTCAAACTGCTTTTTTTGAAGGAAAAGGTATTTGTTATGTTGAAAATTTAGATACTGGTGGCAAAGAAGAATTCAGTAATAAATTTGAATTGGATGGGATTTCATTTTTAGAACCCAATACACATCTATTTAGTTTTAACAACCCTTACGGTGCTTGTCCTGTCTGCGAAGGATATGGAAGTGTTATTGGTATTGATGAAGAATTAGTTATTCCCAATACTGGCTTTTCTATTTATGAAGATGCTATTTTTCCTTTTAAGACAGATTCATTCTTAAAATACAAAGAAGATTTAATTTTACATGCTTCTGAATTTAACATTCCTATTCACAAACCATGGTTTGAATTAACTGAAGAACAAAAAGATTTAGTTTGGAAAGGAACTAAAAAGTTTAACGGAATCAATCATCTTTTTAAAACATTAGAAGAAAAAAGCTATAAAATTCAAAATAGAGTTATGCTTTCTCGTTATCGTGGAAAAACTAAATGTAGTGAATGTGAAGGAAAACGACTTAGGAAAGAAGCAAACTATGTGCAAATTAATGGAAAAACAATTTCAAGTTTAGTCAATTTACCTTTAGATGAACTGGCAAATTTCTTTACATCAATAAAGCTAAACTCATATGAAGAAAAAATAGGAAAACGACTACTTACAGAAATTAACAATCGTTTACAGTTCTTAGTAGATGTCGGTTTAAGTTATTTAACGTTAAATAGAACTTCAAACTCCCTATCAGGAGGAGAAAGTCAACGTATTAATCTAGCTACCTCACTGGGAAGTTCTTTAGTTGGGTCTATGTACATTTTAGACGAACCAAGTATCGGTTTGCATCCAAAAGACACAGAGCGTTTAATTAAAGTATTAAAAAATTTAAGAGACCTAGGTAATACTGTGATTGTAGTTGAACATGATGAAGAAATCATGAAAGAAGCTGATTACATTATTGATATTGGTCCAGAAGCAGGTACTTATGGAGGACAAGTTGTAGCAGAAGGAACATATGATGAAATTTTACAATCAAACACCTTAACAGCAAACTACTTATCAGAAAAATTAAAAATTAAAGTTCCTACTAAAAGACGTGTTACTAAAAATTATATTAAAATAATTGGCGCAAGAGAAAACAACTTAAAAAACATCGATGTTACATTTCCTTTAAATAACCTAACTGTAATAACTGGAGTTTCTGGTAGCGGTAAAAGTACCTTAGTAAAGAAAATACTTTATCCAGTTATGCAGAAAAAACTGATAGGTTATGGAGATAAAGTAGGACAGTATAGTTCTGAAGAAGGTAGTTATGATAATTTAAAACATATTGAGTTTATAGATCAAAATCCAATCGGTCGTTCTTCTCGGTCTAACCCTGTTACTTATATAAAAGCCTATGATGATATTAGAAAACTATTAGCAACTCAAAAACTTTCTAAAATAAGAAACTATCAGGCAAAACATTTCTCTTTTAATGTTGATGGTGGTAGATGTGAAGTTTGTAAAGGTGAAGGAGAAGTAACTATTGAAATGCAGTTTATGGCTGACGTACATTTAAAGTGCGAAAATTGCCAAGGAAAACGATTCAAAAAAGATGTATTAGAAGTTGCTTTTCAAGGTAAAAACATTGACGATATTCTTAATTTAACTATTGATGATGCTATTAAGTTTTTTACTGAAAATGAAGAAAAGAAAATAGCCTCTAAATTAAAACCGCTTCAAGATGTCGGATTAGGATATGTTACTCTAGGACAATCTTCTTCAACGTTATCTGGAGGTGAAGCACAACGTATAAAGCTAGCTTCTTTTTTAGTTAAAGGAACTACTAAAGACAAAGCGCTATTTATTTTTGATGAACCTACTACTGGTTTACATTTTCATGATATAAACAAATTACTTTCCTCTTTCAACGCTTTAATAGATCGTGGACATTCTGTAATAGTAATCGAACATAACACAGATCTTATTAAGTGTGCAGACCATATTATTGATTTAGGATTAGAAGGCGGTAAAAAAGGAGGTAATTTAATTTTTGAAGGCACACCCGAAGAATTAGTTAAAAACAAAAAATCGTATACTGCTACATACATTAAAGAAAAAATTTAACAGTATTTATTTTTTCAACATAAGTAATTCATAAAAAAGGAATTAACTAATCACAAGTTTATGTAAGCCTATAAAATAGCTAAAAAAAACTTTCAGCTACTACACTTTTTATTAAAGAAAAGTTAAAAGTTTGAAAAAATATTATTATTTTTCTATAGAATTTTAGCAATATATTAATGTTAGCCCCAAAAAAAGGAAGA
The DNA here is from genome assembly GCF_004345825.1 of Tenacibaculum skagerrakense. GTDB lineage: Bacteria > Bacteroidota > Bacteroidia > Flavobacteriales > Flavobacteriaceae > Polaribacter > Polaribacter skagerrakensis. The sequence goes on along the minus strand of NZ_SLXM01000006.1, from coordinate 179,461 downwards.
CTCTTAATTGCAGAACCATCAATTTTAAATGATGATTCTTTTAAACGTACTACAGTTTTGCTCACAGAGCACTCTGAGAATAGTACAGTAGGATTCATTCTTAATCGTCCACTTGAATATGTTCTTGAAGACTTAATCCCTGATATTAACTGTAACTTTACAGTGTATCAAGGAGGACCTGTAGAACAGGATAACTTGTACTTTATTCATCGTGTTCCACATTTATTATTGGATAGCATTGAAGTTGCCAATGGTATTTATTGGGGAGGTAATTTTGAATCTTTAAAGAACTTATTAAAAGAAAACCTAATTCAAGCCACAGATATTCGTTTTTTCTTAGGCTACTCAGGATGGGGAGCTAATCAATTAGAAGATGAATTAAACACAAATTCTTGGTTTATTACCGAAAACGATTTTCAAAATATCTTTTGTGAAGATGAGGAATCTATCTGGAAAAATAAACTTCTTCAAAAGGGTGGTAAGTATAAAATATGGGCAAATGCTCCTGCCGATATTAATATGAACTAAACTTAGTTCGTCTAAAAACCCCATATTTACAGTTCTGTAAACCTTTAGTCTTAGGTTATTCAACAACAAAACAAGTCCATACATCTAAAAAAAAGTAAGGAAAGAGCTATTATCTATACTATTGTATTGTATAAATGTTTTGAGTATGAAAAATAACCCTAAAAAATTAACTTTTGTTACCACGAGTGGTAATGAGTTTGAAATAAACCTACCTGTAGCAGATTATACATTAACTGTTAATAGATATTCTAACAAAGGTTTCTTTGTAGACAAAACAAATGTTAGTGTGTTTTTAAACTAAGACGTAATAGTCATTAAAGAAAGGCTTTTCTTTATTTTTTTAGAAATTTCTGTTTTAAATTCTTTTTTCCTGTAATTAGTAATAGCTTGAACACCAATTATTGCATTTGTAATAAATACCTCATCTGATTTTTGTAATTCAAAAGGAGAAATATTTGTTTCTTCAATAGTAAAATCAGGATGTTTTTCAATTATTTCTATAACCTTTTTCCTGATAATTCCTTTTATACATCCTTCACTTAAAGAAGGAGTTTTAATAACATTTCCTTTTACAACAAATATATTCCCATTAGTTACCTCTGCTACACCTTTCCTTTCATTTAGTAAGATGCAATTATCTAAATCATTTTCTTTAGCATAAATAGCAGCAACAGTATTTAAAATCCTATTGGTTGTTTTAACAGTAGAAAGCAATCCTGAATAGTTGTAAAAATCTTTATATAAATCAACCTTATATGTTTCTTTAGAAGTGGCTTTTATTTCTTTAACCTCTATCAAATAGTCTATCTCATTTGTTGCAGGAGTATACAAACCTCCATCTTTTCTATAAACATTCACACGAACTCTTAGTAATTGTGAATCATAAGAAGTAATTACTTTGTTTATTTCTTCTTCTAAAAATTCTAATGTAAATTTCATAGGAATTTTCATACGAAGCATACGCATTGAAGCCATTAGTCTAAAGTAATGATCTTCTAAAAAAATAATTTTATTGTTTTGGACTTTTATAGTTTCAAAAATTCCATCTCCGTATTTAAATGCTCTATTTTGATGTGTAAGTTGTAATTCGTCTTCAGAAATTAAACTTCCATTGTAATTAATCATAAGAAAATTTTGAAATGCGAAATTACTAAATTATATAACGATAATTCATAAAAAAAGCTCGACTATGTCGAGCTCTTGATACATTTATTTGCTAGGTTAGGCACCAATTAAATGCCTAAGTTCATCAATTTGATTTTCCCATAGCATTTTGGACTCCTCTACTGAATCTTCATCATCTGCAAAATCAGTAACAATTAACGATACATCTTTAGTTAAAGGATCAACCTGAACTCTAAATTCAAAATAACTATCATCATCTTCACTCTCTGTCCATTTGAATTTTATCCTTTCATCGGTCTTTTTAGTTACTATTGTAGCTTCTTCCTCACTATCATCCCAAAAAAAGGTGATGATTTTACCTCTAGAATTAACCTTATCCGCAAACCACTCTTCTAATCCTGATGGAGTAGCAAAATATTGATATAATAAAGCTGGAGAGGCGTGTACTGGTACTTCTAGTTCAAATTTGACTTTACCCATTTATATTTAAGTTTGTTGTACAATATATATAAATATTCTTTTTAAAAAAAATTATCTTCTTTTGTTGCTGTATTTGAAAATTACTTTATATTTGCGTCCGCAATTGGCGAGGTAGCTCAGGTGGTTAGAGCGCAGGATTCATAACCCTGAGGTCGGGGGTTCAAGTCCCCCCTTCGCTACTAAGTGAAGTTAATTGTTAATCCGTAGAATCGTAAAGTATTGATTCTACGGATTTTTTATTTTCAGAATAAAAAAAATCCAAAAAAAATTAAAATATTATTTTTTTGATGTGAATTTTTTATTAAATTTACAATGTCTGAGAGACGTTTCAGACACTTTTTCTTTTTCATAGCAATTTTCCCACTCCGGTTTCTCGTGAGTGGGTTTTTTTATGCCTTATTTTTTCTTGATTTCTTTATACATTTTATAATGTGGTCCAACCTTATTAACAAATAAATCGCCAATAATTTGAAAGTGATTTTTCTCGTAAAACTGCACCGCAACTTCTCTTGCATTGCACCATAAGAAATTTATACTACGATTTAACAATTCATCACTAGCAAATGATAATAATAACTTTCCATAACCTTTTCCTCTAACATCAGTTGCAGTTGCCATACCTCTTAATTGGTATTGAGTTCCTTTAATTTCTTCAATAGCGTTTTTAACAAATGTACCAATACAGACAAGTTTTTCATTTTCAAAAACTCCTAAATGAAAGGTTTCATCATCTAAATCGCCATCAAATTGATGAGGCAAATCAATATTCTTTCTTAATACTTCTAATCGTAAAGGAAATGTTTCCTCCGCTCTAATTTTCTTTACAGAAACCATTATTTTTATACTGAAATTATAATTACAATGAATATTACTTTTAACACTATTGATAGTAAAGATATTTTAGACATATTACCTTTACTATCTATAATAAATACTAAAACTCCTCCAGACATTTTAAAAAAGCGAGTTTTAGAAATGGTAAATTACCAAAATTATGAATGTGTAGCTGCATTTGATAATGAAAAAATAATAGGCATTTGTGGTCTTTGGTATTCTACTAGACATTACATCGGAAAGAGTGTGGAACCCGATCATGTAATCATATCTGAAGCGTATAGAGGTAAAGGTTTAGGAAAATTATTTTTTAATTGGATTTATGAGTATACAAAAGGAAAAGGATGTGAAGCAATAGAACTAAACACCTATACCGCTAATACTAAGTCACATAAATTTTATTACAACGAAGATTTTAATATTTACGCCTTTCACTTTTTAAAAGTTTTACGCGAAGACAAAAAATTTTATTAAAAAAATTAAAAAAACGTTTGTAGAATTAAAAAAGGGTGCTATATTTGCACCCGCAATACCGACGCGGGAGTAGCTCAGTTGGTAGAGCGTCAGCCTTCCAAGCTGAATGTCGCCGGTTCGAACCCGGTCTCCCGCTCAAAAAAAACCGAAACATTTGTTTCGGTTTTTTTATTTTTATAACTTTTCTAATTTATCTCCAAACAAAAATAATGCGACAATAATACCTCCCATTACAAGTATCATCGTGGGATTATTATTAAATACAGAAGGCCTGAGTAAAAGCGTTATTAAGAAACCTCCTATTGCGCCTCCAAGATGTGCAGAGTGTCCTATATTTCCCATCTTAGCTTTCATTCCATAAATAGAATACAACAAATAACCAATTCCAAAAACATAACCTGGAAGCGGAATAGGTAAAGGAAACATAATTAATTCCATACCCGGATACAACATAATACCCGAAAAAACTATTCCTGAAACAGCTCCTGATGCTCCAATTGCAGAATAATAATAATCATTTTTATTTTGAAATAATGAATACATACTTCCTGCTAATAAACTAACAAAATAGATAAGCAAAAAATTTACATCCGAAAAACTATTAGCAACTATTCGCCCAAACAAATAGAGTGTATACATATTAAACCCAAAATGAAGCCAATCTGCATGCAAAAATCCAGAGGTTACCATCCTGATTTTTTCTCCGTTTAAAATTTTTCCCACTTGGAACTTGTACTTGTTAAAAAAACTATCATCTTGAAAACCTTTAACTGTAGCTAAAAAGTTCGCTACAATTAATCCTAGAACAATCTTATTCATATTTATTATTTATATAAAACACAAACTTAATGAAAAGATTTAGGTACCGCTGTTTTATATTTAAATACGATATTTGCAAAAATCATTTTTAATGGACTTACTTATTTATGCATTGGTGTACCCTATCATTTGGTTAATGTCTCGATTACCTATGAGAGTACTCTATCTTTTTTCTGACTTTTTATTTGTTATGATATACTATGTTTTTGGTTACCGAAAAAAAGTAGTTGTAGCGAATTTAAAAACAGCATTTCCAGAAAAATCAGAAAATGAAATTAAGTCGATATCAAAGAAGTTTTTAAGGCATTTAACTGATTTAATAGTTGAAAGCATCAAATCGTTCTCAATAAGCGAAAAAGAAGTATTAAAGCGATACAAATACAAAAATCCTGAATTGGTAAATGAAATCATTAAAGAAGGTAAAAGCATTGCTTTAACTGGAGCACATCAAGCAAATTGGGAATGGTCTTTTAGCTTGCCTTTGGTTTTAGACACAACAGTTTTTGGAGCTTACACGCGTTTAGGAAACAAATATTTTGAAAAAACCGTTAAAGAATCTCGAATGAAATTTGGCGTAGTAGGATTTAAAACTTCTGAAACCGTTAAAGCCATGCTTAATAACTACACTAATAAAATTCAAGGTGTTTATATTTTACTTAGTGATCAATCTCCTGTTTTGCAAAAAACACATCACTGGCAAGAATTTTTTGGAGTAAATGTACCAGTGCATTCTGGAGCAGAAATGTTAGCAAAAAAGTTTGATTTAACCGTTGTAAATTATGTTACACGAAAAATTAAACGCGGTTATTATGAAACCGAATTTGAGTTAATTACAGATACTCCTAGAGATTTTAAAGATTATGAAATTTCGGACAAATTTATAGCTATTACAGAACGAAACATTAGAAAACAACCTGAGTTTTATTTATGGTCTCACAAACGTTTTAAACACAGACATAGATACCAGGAATGGGTAGAAAAGTATAAAAAATAAAAAAAGCTTCTCGAATGAGAAGCTTTTTTTTCTGGGTGAAAGACCGGGATTTACTTCGTCTCCGCTCAGTATAAACTTCTCACCCTATATTTAATTAATACTTTAAATTTCACATATAAAAAAACCCTCTCGACTGAGAGGGTTTTAAAGGGTGAAAGACCGGGTTCGAACCGGCGACCTCCGGAACCACAATCCGGCGCTCTAACCAACTGAGCTACAATCACCATTTAACTAGCGGGTGCAAATATAATTCTTTTATCAAATATGACAAAACATTTTTTTATTTTAATTTACTTAAATTTTCTACCGCTACGTAACGTTCTGTCGTAAAGCCTTCTGCAAACTCAACTCCTATTAGCCTTCCAAGATCTTTTGCTCTATATTCTATACTTTCTATAAAATTCTTGCTGGTAATCGGTGTTTCTGGTTCATTACTTTTAGGATCGAAAAACTGAGAACTATACGCCATTACTGAATCAACTTTTTTATCCATAAAACCTGTAACATCCACAACGAAATCTGGCTCAATGTTTTTCCATTGAATGTAATGATACACAACTTTTGGTCTCCATTTTTCTTGTTTTACACCATCAAGTTCTGTTTCAACCTTTACCAATCCACTTAAAAAACAAGCATCAGATACTACTTTACTTCCCTTTGGATGGTCGATATGACGATCATCAATTGCATTACATAAGACAATCTCAGGTTTGTACTTTCTAATCATTTTTATGATTTCTAACTGATGCTTTTTATCATTCACAAAGAAACCATCAGCAAAACCCAAATTTTCACGTACAGACACTCCCAAAATTTTTGCTGCATTAGCAGCTTCTTTATCTCTTAGTTCAGCAGAACCACGAGTTCCAAGTTCTCCTCTGGTTAAATCTACAATTCCTACTTTTTTCCCTAAAGAAATTTCTTTCGCTATAGTTGCTGAACAACCTAATTCTACATCATCTGGATGCGCTCCAAACGCTAATATATCTAGTTTCATTGTTTAATTTTTACTGATGAAGAAAAATAAAACTCTCCATCTTTTTTATAAATTGAACAATTAAAAGTATCTTTTTTAACCATATTAATTAATTCGAAATTTTCTAAAGTATAATCACTTTTATCTTCCTTATGGTTGATAATTTCAAAACTGTCCTTTTTTATAATTATATCGTTTATAATCTTTTCAATATCGAGGTCATCAATCTTCAAAATAAAATTTCTCCATATTACTTTGCTATTATTGCAAAAATTCTTCTGCTGTTTTTTTGTATCTCCCCAGACCAAATTATAAATTGAATCAGTAAGAGTTAATGGATCTTTTTCTAAGTACTGAGACACATCCAGTTCTTGATCATCTTCTGGTTCTATTATTTCATTTAATTCCTCAAGATCATAATCCTCATATTTAATAGGTTCTAATTTTTGGTGAATTTGATAATGAATAATAGTATCTCCTATTTTCTTTCCTAATAATGTTACATCTACACCAGGAACCCATTTATACCCATTTACAAATAAATCATCACAGGTTAATCCTTCTGTATAGTAAAAAGGGGCATTGATTATTTTTTTATTCTTACACGAAGAAAAAAATAGAACCAACGATAAAAAAACAATACTTCTTTTCCACATAATTAAAATCTAAATCTTTTCTATTGCTTGCTCAATATCCGCTATTAAATCTTCAAACTCTTCTATTCCTACAGAAAAACGAATTAAACCATCTTTAATTCCTTGTTTTGCTCGTTCTTCTGGAGACAATAAAGCATGAGATGTTTGCGATGGACTTAACAACGTACTTTCTACTCCAGCTAAACTCATAGACGGTTTTATCAGCTGTAAATTACGTTGGAATTCCATAGAATCGATTCCTTCTTTTAATTCGAACGATAACATACCTCCAAAACCTTTCATTTGTGCTTTAGCTAGTTCATAATTTTCATGAGAAACTAAACCAGGATAATACACTTTATCTACATTCGGATTTTGCTCTAAATAGTTTGCCATTTTTAACGCGTTTTCATTTTGACATTTCACACGTAAGTTCATGGTTTTAATACTTCTTTCTAACATCCAAACGGTAAAATCACTTAAACTTCCTCCGAAGTTTTTAGCAATATTCCAAATCTTATCGATATGTTCATTAGATGCTGCAACTGCTCCAGCTAAAATATCAGAGTGACCTCCCATGTATTTTGTAGCCGAATGAATCATAATATCAATGCCAAAATCAATTGGAGTTTGATTAATTGGAGAAGCAAACGTGTTATCAATCATGGTAACAATTCCATGTTCTTTGGCTAAATCAGCAACCGCTTTAATATCAACTAACTTCAATAACGGATTTGATGGCGTTTCTATAAAAATCACCTTTGTATTTGAGCGAATAGCTTTTTTGAAGTCTTCTATTTCTAAACTATCAGTAAATGTATATTCAATTCCGAATTTATCGAATTCTTCAACCACTAAATTATACGTTCCACCATACAAGGTTTCTTGTAGCACTACATGGTCTCCTTTATGTAAAAAAGCCATCAAACTTGTACTAATAGCTGCCATTCCTGAACCAAAAATCAATGCATTTTCAGTTTTTTCTAATGCAGCAATTTTCTTGGATAAAGCTTCTTGATTTGGCGTATTGAAATAACGCGGATACCTTTTCACATCAACATCATAAAATTGATAAGAAGAAGATAAATATATTGGAGAAACAGCTCCTTTGAACTGTTCATCTTTTAACTCTCCAACATGCGTGCAAATAGTATTAATTCCGTATTTATTTTTTGAATCCATAAACGGTATTTAGGTTTGTAGATAAAGAAATGATTGGTAGCTAAATTACAAAAAGTCAACTATACCATAACTGTTTTCCACCTTCCTTTTTTAAACTGCCAAATACCAATTACCGCTATTAAAACTTCTGCTACTGTAATTGCCCAAAATACACCTTGTGGGCCGAAATCTAACACTATTGCCATGATATAAGCAAAAGGTAACTGCACTAACCAAAAACAAATGAAATTGATAATTGTAGGTGTATTTGTATCTCCTGAACCGTTAAAAGATTGAATCACAACCATACCATATGCGTACGCTATATAACCTGCAGCCATGATTTGTAAACAAAGAGAACCGTATGTTATAACTTTTTCACTTTCTGAAAACCAAGACAAGAAAGTTGGTGCAAAAGCAATATAAATTATTGAAACTAAGCCCATGAAATACGCACAATATTTACCAGTAATCCAAACAGACTTTTCAGCTCTTTCAGGTTGATTTGCACCTAAATTTTGTCCGACTAAAGTTGCCGCAGCATTGCTCATTCCCCAAGCAGGCATTAAGGTAAACATCATAATTCTGATAGCAATCGTGTATCCAGCTAATACTTCACTACCAAACTCAGACATGATTCGCATTAAGAACACCCAACTTGATGTTCCAATTAAAAACTGTCCTATTCCTCCTAAAGAAACTTTTATAATGTCAAAAATCAGTGCTAACTTTAATACTAAATCCTTTAGCATTAGTTTAATTTTTCCACTTCCATAAAATAAAACTAGTAATTGCGTTACCACTGCTGTACCTCTACCAATTGTAGTTGCTATTGCTGCTCCTTCTACTCCATAAGCTGGAATTGGTCCTAATCCGAAAATAAAAATTGGATCTAAAATAATGTTTAATCCGTTTGATAAAATTAACGTCCACATTGCTATAGATGCATCACCCGCTCCTCTAAATATGGCATTGATTAAAAACAGTAGCATTACTGTTATATTTCCTCCTAGTAAAACTCTTGTATATCCATAACCCTCTTCTATTAATGCTGGCTCTCCTCCCATTAATCCGAGAATTTCCTTTGGAAAAAGGATACCAACTATACTAATACCTATAGATATTAGAATTCCAAGAAATATTACTTGAACCGCAGTTTCATTAGCTTTTTCTATATTTTTTTCTCCAACTCGCCTAGCTACCAAAGCTGTTGCCGCCATACTTAAACCAATAGCTAACGCATAAACTAACGTTAATACAGATTCAGTTAATCCAACAGTTGCTACAGCATTAACACTTACTCTTGAAACATAAATGATATCTACTAAGGCGAAAATAGATTCCATTAACATTTCTAATATCATTGGAATCGAAAGCATAAAAACTGCTTTTTTAATACTGCCTTGTGTAAAATCTTGCTGTTTACCTAAAACAGCTTCTTTAAAAAGTTGAATTATATTTTGTTTTGAAGTTTGATTGTTTGTTGTCATTGTAATTCTATTAGTAATGTAATCCTTTAAAAGACTAAAGGATGTAACTTAATTTTTATATGTCCTACGGGTAGACTTAAACAATCATGTAACAAATATGCAAAAAATTAACCAATCGCTTTGGATAAAATTCAATAAATTCGCTTTCATGATTACTGCTGTATTACTTGGAGGAGGAAATGTTGCTCATCATTTGGCTGAAGCTTTTTTAGCTTCTAAAGATATTATTTTGAAACAACTATACGCTAGAAATGCAACTTCTGTTGCTAAATTTCAACATGATGTTTCTATAACTGATGACTTAAATTTACTAGAAGAAGCAGATGTGTATATCATTGCTATTTCTGATGATGCTATTGGTGATTTATCACACCAACTATTTGGTAATAAACTAGTAGTTCATACCTCTGGAAGCGTTTCAATGGATTCTTTAGAAAATGAAGGAAGAAAAGGTATTTTTTATCCGTTGCAAAGTTTTTCAAAAACAAAGCCTGTAGATTTTAGTGAAATTCCTATTTGTATTGAAGCAGAAAACTCAAAAGATTTAGAATTATTGGAAAAACTTGCTTATTACATTTCTCCAAAAGTTTATAAAATATCATCTGATCAGCGCAGTAAACTACATGTAGCTGCCGTATTTGTGAATAATTTCACCAATCATATGTATAAAATTGGCAACGATATTTGTAAACAATACGATGTTCCTTTTGAAGTACTACTTCCTTTAATTAAAGAAACCGCAGCAAAAATTGAAGAAGTTTCACCAAATGAAGCACAGACTGGTCCTGCAAAACGTAACGATCAAGAAACTATTCAGCGACATTTGAATTTACTAGATACTAAACAACAAGAAATTTATCAACTTATAACAAAATCAATCCAAAATGGATAAAAGCTATAAACAACTTTTTAACGACGTAACAACATTTATTTTTGATGTTGATGGTGTATTAACAAACGGAATTGTAACAGTATTTCCTAATGGAGAATTAGTTCGTCAGATGAATATTAAAGACGGATATGCGTTAAAAGCTGCTGTAAATTCAGGATATAAAGTATGTGTTATTTCAGGAGGAAAAAATGAAGGAGTTCGTAAACGTTTAGAAGGTTTAGGAATTACAGATATCTATTTAGGAGCTCACAACAAAATTGATCAATACAAAGAATTAGTTGAAAAATACGATTTAAAAAACGAGAACGTTTTATATATGGGAGACGACATTCCTGATGTTCCTGTTATGCAGAGAGTAGGAATTCCTTGTTGCCCAAAAGATGCCGTTAGGGAGTTACAAGCTATGTCTGTTTATATTTCTGATAAAAATGGTGGTGAAGGATGCGCAAGAGATGTTATAGAACAAGTGATGCGTGTACAAAACAAATGGCAAGATAATTTTGACGCACAATACGATTAAACAATTAAGTTTCTTCTTCTATGAGTACTATTAAAGAATATATAAATAACATTATTGAATTAGAGGAGGAAACATTAAATAAACTACTAAAATGTTTTTATCCGCTTGAATTAAAGAAGAAAGAATTCTTTGTTCGAGAAGGAGAATATGCTCGGCAAATAGGATTTTTAAAAGATGGTGTTGTTCGAGCATATTTTCTTAACCAAGAGGGAAAAGAATACAATAAACAATTTTTTACAGGTCCTTCTATTATTGGAGCATACGCGTCTCTACTAACAAAACAACCTAATAAAATAGCACAACAGGCCTTAACTGACTGCTCTATTTTAGTAGCAGAATATTCTAATATTGAAAAATTATATGAAGAGTATCATGAAATTGAACGGTTGGGTAGAAAAATTGCTGAATATTATTTTTTAGAAAAAGAACAAAAAGAAATTGAGATGGCTTTGCTTGATGCTGATAAAAGATATTTTATTTTAAAAGAACGCTTCCCAGGTTTAGAATCTATAATTCCACAGTACTACATAGCTTCCTATTTAGGTATCTCTAGAACTCAATTAAGTAGAGTTAGAAAAAAAATTCTTCATTCTTAATTTTTGTTTACATATGTAATTGATTTTGCTAGACTTGTAAGTCAATTTTGTAATTATATTAAAATTACGATTATGAATACTTTGATGGTACTTTCCTCAGCTTTCTTAGGTTTTTTCTTAGGAACGCAAATTACTGAAGCGATACTTATAGTTCCTTACTGGAAAAGTTTAGCTCCAAACGATTTTTTTCAGCTTCATAAAACATATGGCAAAAAGATACATCGCTTTTATGCTCCAATTACTATTGTAGCAACCGTAATTCCATTGACAACTAGTCTATTTATTATTCAAACCTCAAACACTATGCAATGGATAGCTTTTTGTATGGGAATATTTACATTGGCATTTTTTTCAACCTACTTTTTATATTTTAAAAAGGCTAACAAAAGTTTTGCTAATAGAAACATCAATGACAATCAATTAAATTACTCTTTAAAAGAATGGGAACATTGGCACTGGATTAGAATTGTTTTTGAAACAATTTCATTTGTATGTTCTTTAATATTGCTAGTAAAGAATTAAATTTGAACTTTAATAATACTATCTTGGTAAGAAATTTGTATACATCTATAAATAATAAATAAACATTACTACATAATATGAAAAAACTAGTTTTTACTTTTTTGATTACTTTATTTGTAACTAACATTAGCGCGCAAACAATATTTGGAAAATGGGAAAACCGTGATGAAGAAACCGGTAAAGTAGACAGTGTAATTGAAGTATTTGAAAAAGATGGAAAAGCATATGCTAAGATTGTAGAAATTACAGATCAAAATAGACAAGATGCTGTTTGTGATAAGTGTATCGGAAAAAATAAAGATCAAAAAATATTAGGAATGAATATTTTAACTGGACTGCAAAAAGATGGAGAAGAATGGTCTGGTGGTAAAATTTTAGATCCTAAAAACGGAAAAAAATACAAGTGCTACATTCAGCTTGTAGATGCCGATAAATTAAAAATCAGAGGATACATTGGGTTCTCTTTATTAGGAAGAACCGCTTATTGGTTTAGAAAAAAATAAATATTTCTTTTGATAAAATTATATAAGAGATTGTCAATTTTGGCAATCTCTTTTTGTTTTTAGTGAATTCGTATTCGTTATATTTGAGTTATGCGTTTCACTCAATATCAAATCTTTTCACTCTTTGTTTTACTATTTATTTTCTCCTGCTCTCAACACAAAGAAAAACACACGAATAGTTTAATACATGAATCAAGTGCATATTTATTGCAACACGCACATAATCCAGTAAATTGGTTTCCGTGGGATACAAAATATTTAGAAAAAGCACAAAAGGAGAACAAACTTGTATTGCTTTCTATAGGTTATTCTTCTTGCCATTGGTGTCATGTTATGGAAGAAGAAACTTTTGAAGATGAAGAAGTTGCAAAATTTATGAATGATAACTTCATCAACATTAAAATTGACAGAGAAGAACATCCAGATGTTGACAAAACCTACATGAATGCAGTTCAAATTATGACTGGAAACGGTGGCTGGCCATTGAATTGTATTGTACTTCCTAATGGAAAACCTGTTTGGGGAGGAACTTATTTTGAAAGAGATGAATGGTTAGAAAATCTTAAAAATATTCAGCAGTTTTACATCGAAAACCCTGAAAAAACAGATGATTTCGCAGAACAACTGGCTAACAATATAAAATCACTTCAGGCTATAAGTAAAAACAATACCGAGGTTACGTTTTCAAAAGAAGCCTTGAATAAAAACCTTGAATTATGGTCTCAACAACTAGATACTATAAATGGAGGTTTAATTGGTATAAATCAGTTTCCACGACCTAATAGTTATCAATTTTTATTGCGATATGCCTATCAAACAAATAACAATAAACTCCTGAACTTTGTTACGAAAACCATAGATAAAATGGTTTTGGGCGGCTTGCATGATCACTTAGAAGGAGGTTTTGCTAGATATACTGTTGATAATAAATGGCATATTCCACATTTCGAAAAAATGCTATACGATAATGCTCAATTAATTTCTTTATTATCCTATGCTTATCAAGTTACCAAAAAACCATTTTATAAAGAAACTGTTTACAAAACCGTTGAATTTATAGAGAAAGAGTTTCATAAAAACGGACTGTATTTTGCTTCTTTAAATGCCGATAGTTTTAACGAATTTAACGAACTAGAAGAAGGCGCCTATTATACATGGAATAATGAAGAATTAGCATCTCTAATTACAGAAAACAAAACACTTTTTGATGCATATTACGGAATTAATGAGGTAAAAAAAGTTGAAGGGAAATCAGCATTAGTTAAAAGAGTTACAGATTCTGTATTTGCGAAAACAAACAACTTGTCAATACAAGAACTTGAAAAGCTAGTTAAAAATTGGAATAAACAACTTTTAGAAGCAAGATTAAAAAGGAAAAAACCATCTTTAGACACTAAAATTATTACGGCTTGGAATGCACTTTTATTACAAGCCTATACTGATGCTTTTAAAGTTTTCGGCGATGTAAATTTTAAAGACAAAGCAATTCAGAATGGAATAGCACTACAAAAAGAGGCTATTACTACCAATGAAAAAGTTTTGAGAACTATAAACAATAAGACTAAAAAAATTGACGGTTACTTAGATGACTATGCTTTATTGATTAACGCGTACATTTCATTGTATCAAATTACATTTAATGAAAAATGGCTTACTATTTCAAACCAATTAATAAAAACTTGTCTTGAGAGTTTTTACGATTCAGATCAAGAGTTTTTTAAATATTCTAACAAGAACAATGCTGACTTAATTACCAACAATTTTGAAATAGAAGATATGGTTATTCCTTCTTCTAATTCTGTAATGAGTAAAAACTTATTGTACCTAGGGCATTATTTTGACAATAAAGAATATGTAAAACTTAGCAAAAAAATGCTACACAACATGCAATCTCAAATTGAGAAATATCCTCATGCTTATTCAAACTGGTTAGATAATTATTTAAACTATGTTTTTCCTTTTTACGAAACTGTAATTTGTGGTGAAGAAGCTATTTTAAAGACAAAATTGTTATATCAAAAACAGTACATTCCTAACATGTTGATTTCTGGAAGTACAAACAAAAGTGAGTTACCGTTACTTTTAAATCGATATAATCAAGACAAAACATTAATTTATGTTTGCGTAAATAAAGCATGTAAATTACCTACAGAAGATATTGACAGAGCTATTCAGCTTATGAAGAATTGATTTGTTAAACCTCGTTGTTCACTTGAAATAAAATTCTGTCAATTCGAGTGATTTTTCGGAATGAAATAAAGAAAAATTATATCGAGAATAAGAATTTTTAACTTCAAAATAGTTCTCGATACACTTTTTCGTACCTCAAAAGTACTCGAACTGACAATTAATGATTGTTTAAATTTCTATATGCTTAACGAATTGAATGGTTATAACTTCTCTTGCGAAAGAATTACATCATCAATCCAGATTTTTCTAGAACCACCACCTTTCTGATAATCAACCCAACCCAGCGTTAATTGTTCAAAAACAGGAAAAGTCCAATTTTGATTGTTATCATTTGCTAAACAGCCTTTGTCAATGTCATTTGCGTTTAGTTCATGTACAAGTTCACCATCAATCCAAAGTTTAGCATTATTCGATTCTCTATCGAAAAACCATTGCACAGAGAACCATTTCTTTTCAGGGATTTTAAACTGAGTATGATGCCAGCAATCAGTTTTTATAGGATTAGTATCATAATTTGCCATGATTCTTTTTTGATGCTGCCCGCCATAACGTATTTCAGCATGAAATCCTTTAGAAGTTTTACCAGAAGCCTGAATCATTGTCCAATGCACACCATCTGGAGAAGCTTCTTCAACATACATATACATTGAACCGTAAAATTGAGTACATGACTTTATTGTATTATTTTCTAATGAAATAAAAGCTCTGTTTTTAAATCCTTCCCCACTTTCAAAACAGATTGATTGTTTTCCTGAATAAGATTTTGAAGTATCTAGATACACTTTTCCTTCTCCACTTTCACTCCACTTATCTAAGTAATCATTTTCAAAATCATCCGTAAAAATAATTTTAGAATTAGTACAGCTACTCAGAAAAAAACTAAATAGTAAAAAGAAATATATTGTATTATTCTGAAACACTCTCACTTCGTTGAATAAGCAACTCCTCTTCTACTTCTTTCATCTTTTCAGGAGTTAATGGATACATCAATAATGCTACAACCCCAATTAACACAAAAATAGCTGGGACAATACTCATATTTAATTTTATTCCTTCTAACATTTCAGGAGTTTTCACCAAAACTTGGCCATCATAATTATATAAATTCAATACTGCTAAGGTAATTGCACCCGCCATTCCAGAACCAAATTTCATAGCAAACGTACCCGCAGAAAAAATTAATCCAGTTGCTCGTCTACCATTTTTCAGTTCTGAATAATCCGCTGAATCGCCCAACATTGCAAAAAACAAGATTGGCATTAAGCCTGCTCCAAATTCAGATAGAATTCCGAGCGTAAAAATTGATCCAATTTCATTTGATTCTAATACATACATGGCTCCAGCAAACCCAGCTGAAAACAAAATACTAAACATAAACAATCTTACTTTTCCAAAATACTTTGTCAATGCCGGAGCAAAAACTGTAGAAATCATCGATACAACTAATAACGATAGCAAATACAATCCAGCTAATCCGTTTTTACCTCCCCATTCCGTAAGCGCTCCAAAGAATCCGTTTTCATCTTGTACATAATGTGTGAAATAATACATGATTGAACTTTGCTTTATGATGTTATAAGTCACAAAAACGAAACCTATGAATAACAAAATCAACCAAGGCTTATTTTTTAATAAATCTTTATAATCTGTAAAAATATCATCAGTCTTTACAGCTTTAACACGTTCCTTTGTAGTATAAAAAGTGATAAAAGAGAAAACCGCTAAAATAAACGCTAACACATACATGGTGTATTGATATCCTAAATTTTCATTCCCTTTTCCTAGGAAATCTACCAAAGAAATCACACCAATTGTAGCAATAATTCCACCAAGATAAGCTCCAAAAAATCGATACGATGATAAGACCGTTCTCTCCTTTACGTTTGGCGTCATCACTCCCATTAAAGCAGAATAAGGAACATTGTTAGCTGTATAAGCCAGTGTGTAAAATATAGATGTTGCATATGCCCAAAACAATTTACCTGACAAACCTAGGTCTGGAGTTGTAAACTGTAATACTAAAGCAACTCCAAATGGTAAAGCAGTCCATAATAACCAAGGTCTAAATTTCCCCCATTTTGTTCTTGTTCTATCGGCGATATTCCCCATTATCAAATCGGTAATACCATCACCTAAACGAATTACTAGAAGTAAAGTTGCAACTGCAGCAGTTCCTAAACCAAAAACATCCGTATAAAAAATGGGTAAAAAAGGACCGATAGTTCTCCATGCTATATTTGCGGCAGTATCACCTAATGCATACCCTATTTTTTCTTTGATTGACAACTTCGTTATTTCTGACATCTTATATTTTTATTTTTCGATATTAATTATAAAATTAAACTGAGTAAGCTAACCATAAAAAAGCTACTTACCGCTAAAATAGTAGTCATTATTGTCCAACTTTTAAACGTTTGTTTCTCGTTGAGTCCGAGATATTTTCCTACTAACCAAAATCCGCTATCATTTACATGAGACATGATTGATGCACCAGAGGCAATGGCAATAACAAGTAATGCTTTATCAATTTGAGTAATATCTGTATTGATTAATAATGGAGCTGTAACTCCAGCCGCTGTTATCATTGCAACCGTTGCCGAACCTTGTAAAACCCTTACTAAAACTGCGATAAAAAAACCAAAGAACAACAAGCTAATTCCCATAGTAGCAAAGTAATTTGCCAACATTTCTCCTGTTCCAGTATTGATTAACATTTGCTTGAAAACTCCTCCTGCACCGGTAAGCAAAATAATCAAACCAGCCGGACCCATAGAATTTGTAGCGATTTTTAGCAATTCATCTTTAGACAATCCTCTTTTGATTCCTAATACATACCAAGCAATTAAGTTCGCGATAATTAGAGCAACAAACGGATTTCCAATCATTGCCATCCATTCTTTAAATAGAACACTAATACTATCACTAGAAACTAACGGACTATTTAAAACCGTATTCGCAATAATTAGTACAATTGGAATTCCAATAATCAATAAAATCAACCGAACTGCGGGATACTCTTTTGCTTCTTTTTCATTGAACTCCATCTTTGGAGCTTCTATGTAAATTTTCTTCGCAATATAATTTCCAAATAATGGTCCGCTTACAATTGCTGTTGGAACACCAACAATAAATCCAAATAAAATAACCCAACCTAACTCTGCTTTTAAAATATCGGCAACTGCAACAGGTCCTGGAGTAGGTGGAATAAAAGAATGTGTGATTGCTAAACCTGCCAATAAAGGAATTGCATATAACAACAATGACTTTTTAGTTCTTCTTTGTAAAGAATATACTAGAGGAATTAAAATGATAAATGCAACATCGAAAAAAACTGGAATTGCAATAAAAAAACCCGCTAACATTAACGCCCAAGAAGCACGTTTATCACCAAATTTTGATAATAAATAATTTGCTAACGCTTCAGCTCCACCAGACTGTTCTAGTATAGATCCAAAAATGGCTCCCAATCCTACTACGAGTGCAACAAAACCGAGCGTACTTCCCATTCCTTGTTGCATTGTGGTGATAATTTCTTTTGGAGGCATTCCTGCAACAATACCTACAACAATACTCGCAATTAATAAGGAAATAAATGCTTGAATTTTAAATCGTAGGATTAAAACCAAAAGGATTATTACTCCTGAAAAAACAGCTAACAATAAATTATAATCCAACATTAGCAACTCCAGTTATGATGAAACATTTTTTCTTGCTCAGCATCTACTCGTTGGAATTTGTGCGCTCCAAAAAAGTCTCGTTGTGCTTGAATCATATTTGCTGAAGATTGCGCTGTTGTCATCGCTACCCAATAATTATAAGCTTCGTAAAAACAAGGAATGCTTATTCTTGCTTTTAAAGCATACTCAATTACATAAGGTAAGGTGGCCTCTTTATTATATAAACTCTCAAGGATTTCTTCACTTTTAAATAGATTATTAGAAGTCTTTAGAATTTTACTAAACGCTTTAATTTTTTCAGATTTTATAATACAACCGCTTGACCAAATTCTACAAATCTCAGAAAGATTTAAATTCCAATTATACTCATCAGATGCAGATTGAAGTAACTGTAATCCTTGTTGTAAATTAATTGTTCTAGCAAAATCATAAGCTTGTTTTAAGAGGTTAATATTTAAATTTTCCTTTGGAATATTATCCTTTATATTTTTTGATAATTGCATTCTCGTTTCTTTAAACGAAGAAATATAACGAGCATATACAGCAGCAGTTTTCATAGTAGTTGGAACACCTAATTCTAAAGCTGAAACACTCGACCACGATCCAGTTCCTTTGTTACCTGCTTTATCTAAAATTAAATCCAATAGATTTGAATTCCCTTCTTTTTCTAGAAGAATCTTAGTAGTAATTTCTAATAAGTAACTTGATAATTCACCTTCATTCCATTTAGCAAAAATTGCAGAAATCTCTCCATATGATTTAGTCACAGACAATAAAACATATAATTCTGCTAGTAATTGCATATCTGCATATTCAATTCCGTTATGCACCATTTTTACAAAATGTCCTGCTCCGTTCGGACCTGTATAATTGCAACATGGATTTCCATTTTCATCTTTTGCGGCAATAAGATTCAAATAGGAAGCAACGTAATTATATCCTTCTTCACTTCCTCCAGGCATTAAAGACGGACCTTTCAATGCTCCTTCTTCACCTCCAGAAACTCCTAAGCCAACAAAGTGAATTTGTTTATTTTTCAAAGCATTTACCCTTCGTTCTGTATCTTTATAATGCGAATTTCCTCCGTCAATTAAAACATCTCCTTCCTCCAGAAAAGGAACAATACTATCAATTACCGCATCAACTACATTTCCTGCTTTTACCATCAGTAAAATTTTACGCGGTGTTTGTAGTGAATGCACAAAATCTTTCAATTCTGTAAATCCGACTACATTTTTATTTTCAGTTTCCTTTAGAAAATTCTCTACCATTTCTTTTTCTGCTCCTTCATCTCTATTATACACAGAAACGGAAATTCCTTTATTCAGCATATTCAACGCAAGACTTTTCCCCATTACTCCGATTCCAAAAATTCCAAAGGCTGATTTTTGCATTGCTCTTATAATTTCGTTTGTAATATCTTCTGGTGATTTTTCACAGCTCACCTTTATTCCGTAGTTGGGAATTTCAAGCGTATCAAATTGAGATTGTAGCAATATAGCATCCATGAAATGATTACTTCTTTTCTCAATTCTATTTTTAATCAAATCAAAATTGCCTTCTAAAAACACCCATTGAATGGTATTTATACAATCAGATAAAACTTTTCTATACTCTTCTTTTAAAGCAGAACAAGCCAAAATAGCACCATCGCTTTTTCCCCTCGTTTTCAACTCAGCATTTAAAGCTTGTAACCATGGTAAGCGATCATCATCAGTTAACGCTTCACCTCGACTCATTTTCTCAATATTTGTTTTTGGATGAAAATCATCAGCATCGATGAATGGGATTTCCATTCTTTTTGATAACAAATTTCCAATGGTTGATTTACCACAACCACTCACTCCCATAACAATTATTAGCTTATTCATATGTAAAACTAGCTTTTAAACCTTCTGATGCGTTTTTTCCTATCCAAACATTGAAATCTCCTTTCTCAACATCATATGTTAGCTCACTATTGTAATACTTTAAATCTTCAAGTTTTATCTCAAAAGAAATAGTTCTTTTTTCTCCTGGCTGTAGAGCTATTCTTTCAAATCCTTTTAACTCTTTTACAGGTCTAGTGATACTTCCTACCACATCTTGCACATACAATTGAACAACTTCTTCTCCTGATCTTTTTCCCGTATTTTCGATATCAACAGTAACTTTAATACTCTGATCTTTTGAAATTTTATCTGAAGACAGTTTTAAATTAGTGTACTTGAATTCTGTATATCCTAAACCATAACCAAAAGGAAAATGCGGTGTAAATCCAGCATCTAAATAATGAGAAGTGTTTCCTAAAGAACTTTGCCAAGCTCCGATGGGAATACTATCCATATGAACAAACTCTTCAGGACTTGCTGGTCTACCAGTATTTTTATGATTGTAAAAAAGCGGTAATTGTCCTGCGACTTTTGGCCATGTAATTGGTAATCTCCCTCCTGGTTCTTTATCTCCAAAAATCATATTATAAATTGCCGGTCCACCCATAGTTCCAGGATGCCAAGTCATTAAAACTGCATCTACATCATCAATAATATTTGTTATGCTAATTGGTCTACCTGCCATAATCACTAGCACAATCGGCTTATTTGTTTTAGCCAATTCTTTGATTAATTTTTCTTGAGCACCAGGTAAATTAATATCGGCTCTGCTATGCGCTTCTCCAGATAAAATTGCTTCTTCTCCTCCAATAAAAACAATTACATCAGATTGTTTAGCAGCTTGGATAGCTTTTTGAAACTGTGCTTCTGACTTATCTCTACTGTATGATAATCCTTCAACAAATTTGAAATCAACCTTTTCATTTTGAAAAGCATTAATTGGAGTTATGGTATGTTCTTTTTCACCATCAAACGTCCAAGTTCCTAGTTGCTCTCGTGGTTTATCAGCTAGCGGACCAATAACTGCAATTTTAGTGTTCTTATTAAGAGGAAGAACATTGTTGTTATTTTTCAATAGAACAGAACTTTTAATAACAGCTTCTTTAGCTAACTCTAAATGATTTTTTGCATATAAAACTTTGGTTGTCTTCTGAACCCTATTAGGATTCTCAAAAAGTCCCATTCTGAATTTTACTCTCAAAATATCTGCAACCAATTCGTTGATTTGCTTTTCTGTTACTTTTCCTTCACTCAACAATTCTTTCACATGATTTTCATAGGATTTACTAGTCATTTCCATATTTAAACCAGCATTTATTCCAATTTCTGCCGCATGTTTTTCATCTTTAGCAAAACCATGAGGAATCATTTCTGTAACCGAATTCCAATCACTTACCACAAACCCATCAAACTGAAATGTATCTCTTAAAATATCGCGAAGTAACTGTTTATCTCCAGAAGCTGGAATTCCATTAGTTTCATTGAATGAAGTCATTACTGTTTGACTACCAGCATCAAAAGCAGCTTTAAATGGCGGTAAATACACATTATGCAATAATTCTTTATTGATTATCGCCGTGTTATAATCTCTTCCGCCAATTGCCGCTCCGTAACCAATAAAATGTTTTGCACAAGCAAGTAAACTAGTTGGATCATTTAAACTATCACCTTGAAAACCCTCTACATACGCCTTCCCTAAAAGAGAGGCTAAATACGGATCTTCTCCTGGAGATTCAGCTACTCTTCCCCATCTGCTATCACGAGAAATATCTAACATTGGTGCAAACGTCCAACGAATTCCAACAGAAGAAGCCTCTATAGCTGCTACTCTTGAAGAAATTTTAGCAACTTCGGTATCCCAAGATGCCGCTAAACCTAACGGAATTGGAAAAATGGTTTTAAATCCATGAATGACATCTCTTGCAAAGATTAGCGGAATTTTATTCGGACTTTCCTCGGTTGCGATTTTCTGTAGTTCATCAACATAATCTGTATTCATAACATTCAAAAAAGCGCCTATTTTACCCTCTCTTACAGCCTGTTTTAATTCTTCCGGCAAACTTCCTTTCACTCTACTTGATGTTCCTCTAAGATTCAGTTGACCAATTTTTTCATCAAGCGTCATTTTAGAAAGCAAATCAGTAACTCGCTGCTCTACTACCGTATCTTTTGAACTTTCACTAGAATTAAAGTCTGTTTTACAAGCACCCAAAAAAGTTGCAACACCTATTGCTATAATGGTTAGTTTTCTCATTTTAAGTTGATTCAATTTAGTTACGTTGAGCTGTTTTTAAGTTTGGTGAATTAAAAAAGCTTCCTTTCACTCCTTTTTCTTTGAGTTGTACTTTAAATACAGAACCCGCTAGTGGATATTTTTTCTGTTCCTCTTCTGTCATATCTAAACTTGCTGTGGTAATGTATAAAACATCTAAGTTTTCTCCACCAAAAGCACATGAAGTAACATTATGCGCAGGAACTTCAATTTTTTTTATCAGTTCTCCTGTATTAGGATTGTAATTTGCCACCGCATTTCCGTTCCACATGCCTACCCAAAGCATGTCATTTTCATCGATAGTCATTCCATCTGGAAAACCATCTTTAGGATTAACAACAACAGCAACTCGTTCGTTTTTTATCGTATTACTTTTATCGTCAAAATCATATGCCTTAATTTTTCCTGTTGGCGTATCGATATAATACATTGTTTTTTTATCGCTAGTCCAAACAATTCCGTTTGAAATAGTAATATTATCTAGCATTTTATTTGCATTTCCAAATCCATCAATTTTATACAAATTTGCCTTAGGATGTGTTTGTGCTAAATGCATAGAGCCTACCCATAAATTTCCATTAGGATCACATTTTCCATCATTGAATCTGTTCTCAACGATATCAGATTCCACATTAGATAGTAAGCTTAATTCTTTTGTAATTGTATCTACAATATAAATTCCATCTTCCAAAGCGACCACCGCTTTATTCTTATTAGCCACAGGAACAACTGTTCCAATTCGGCTAGGCATTTCTATAGTTTTATTTTCTTCGTTTTTAGGAGAAAATATGTGTAATTTTTTCCCTTCAATATCTACCCAATACAACTCTTCTGATTTATAATTCCAGAATGCACCTTCACCTAACATCGCTTTAGTTTCATAAGCTACTTCTACATTAATTTCTTCCTTACTTTTTGTTTTACAACAAACTAGAAAGCATAACAATACTAGCAATCCTAACTTTTTCATTACTTCTTATTGACTTTTATAAACTCTAAATAATCATTGTTTTTAACCGAAATGATGTGTGGTGTTTTTCCGATTTTTATTTTCTTCAAATCTTTGACATCTCCTTTTGTATAAAAACCACTTTCACTTACGGTAAGAGGTTTAAAACTTCCATTACCTAAACCTTTTAAAACTAACCCGTAACTACCATCGTTTCTTGGTGTTTCTACTTCAGAATTATAGAGATTCCCCGCAATTATTACATCTATGTTACCATCGCCATCAATATCTTCTGGAATTATTTGTTGTATACTAGAAAATTGCGCTTCAATTGGAAGTTTATGGATAACAAATTGATTTCCTTTATTTTCTAAGTAAATACTTGCGAATGATTTTACTTGATAATGCAACGCGTCCTCTAAATTCTTTTTCCCATACACATCTATTAAAGTAGCTTTTGAAAACTCGTCATAATTTTTAAACTTCTTTTTGATTCCAGCTATTTGTTCAGATGAACACTGTTTTCCTCTTACCGGATATTGCTTTCCTTTATTATAGTAGCTTAACACAATATCAGAAGTAAAGTTTTTATCGAAGTCTTTTGCATAAATATCGAAAGTTGCGTCTTCTGAAGCTTTGTATTTATAATTGAGACCATTGTTTCCAAGCATATAATCTATATCACCGTCATTATCGAAATCTGCTTTCTGAATACTCCACCACCAACCAGTTGTATCTTTTGTTAGACCTAATTCTTCAGAAACCTCTTCAAAAATTCCTTTGTTGTTCTTAAAGACTTTAATTGACATCCACTCGCCAACAATTATAATATCATCCCAAGAATCATTATTAAAATCAGTTACCACAGCACTTGTAGCCATTCCTAAACCAAGTAAACCTTGAGCAGAATCGGTAGTAACATTTTCAAAATTTATAGTGTTTGAATCTGAATTGTTTTTTAATAAAAAGGAAGAAGCTGGTAACGGATATTTACCTGGAATCTGTCTACCTAAAACTAAAACATCTTGTTTACCATCTTTATTAAAATCTATGTTATATGCTTTAGATCCACTTGAATATATCTCTTGCAAAGAATTAGAAGCATCTGTAAATTCACCTTTTCCATTATTGATATATAGTTGGTCTTTTAATCGTTTTGAATCCTCTTCAAATTCATAACCACCACTTACCACATATAAATCTAAATCATTATCGTTATCAACATCAAAAAACAACGCTCCAATATCTTCTGATAATTCATTTTGCTTAAATGCTTTTTGATGTTGTTTTTCAAAACCATTAGCCGTTTGAAAATATATGGCACCTGATTTTCCATAAGCTCCACCAACAAAGATGTCCTCTAATCCATCGTTATTTATATCTGCAACTTCTACGGCCGGACCTAAAGTTGACATTTTATGTGGTAATAACACTTGAGTATCAAAATCATCGTAAATATTTTCGGTATGTTTGATTGTATTATCGAAATTAGAATTTGCTGTAAATATTTTTTCGTGAACTTTAGTCTCTTTTACAACCTCCTTAGCATCTTTAAAATCCAAAACTAGAGTTTGATTTGAGCTAACTTCTTTTACTATTTGGACTTTTTCAGTATTCCAAAAAACTTTTACACTATCTACTTTTGAGTTTTGGTTCAGACCAAAAAGTAACTCTGGTGCAACAGAAGATTGAAAACCTCTGGTTAAAGTTAATTCCTGAACTTGCTCTGAATCCTTTGAATAAACGAACACCTTTGCTCCTAATCCGAAAGTATTCTTGTCATCTCCTTTTAGTTTAACTTTCAAGAAATTTCTATCTACCGAAGAAGTATTCTCAAAAACAACTGCTTCCTCATCGATATTACTAACAATAAGTTCTAAATCACCATCATTATCCAAATCCGCATAAGCCACACCATTAGAAAAACCTTCATGTGAAATTCCCCAATCGTTATTCACTTTTTTAAATTCTATTCCTCCTAAGTTTTTAAACATGAAGTTGTCAATTTTCTCACTCGGAATTAATTTCGTTTTTTCCAGAAGAGAAACCTCTTTCAACTCCTCTCCATCAACCTTATTAAAAAAATCTTTATTGTTTACTTCTCTTCTAGTTCCGTTGGTAACATATAAATCTTTGAAACCATCGTTATCAAAATCGGCAAACAAAGGAGCCCAACTCCAATCTGTTGAAGAAGTTCCCGTAAGTCTAGAAATATTAGAAAATATTGGCACACCGTTTTCACTGTAACCAGAATTTAGTTGTAAACAATTATGCATGTATTGATAATGAAACCCATACAACACTGTTTCATGAAACAACTTTGGATTCATACTAGACATATTTGCTTTTTGTCTTCTGTTATCATCAGAATCCATATCTGCCTGAAAAATATCCAAATAACCATCGTTATTGATGTCTGCAATATCGATTCCCATTCCATAAAAAGCAGTTTGAGAAGTAGCTTCTTTAATAACTTCTTTGAAGGTACCATCTTGATTATTAATGTACATAAAATCTGGAATGCTATAATCATTAGACACATACAAATCCGTCCAACCATCATTATTTAAATCAGCAGCTGTAATTCCAAGTGAAAAACTATAATTTTTCACTCCAGCTTTTTCAGAAACATCAACAAAATACCCTTCTTGATTTTCATATAATTTATCAGATTCAACATCTTTTACATTGACCATTCGATGTTTATAAATCATATTTGGTGTTGAAGGATGTGAAATTGGGTAATTGGCTAAATACATGTCTAAATCGCCATCATTATCATAATCAAAAAAAGTAGCTTGTACAGAATTTCCCTCATCCGCTAAACCATATTTTTCAGCTGATTCTGTGAAAGTGTTGTCTTTATTATTGATAAATAATTGATTTCTTTTATTTCCATCTTTTCCAGCAACAGAACAATAAATATCTAGAAAACCATCATTATTGATATCTATCATCGTTGTTCCGGTGTACCATCTTGAATCGCCCGTAATTTTTGCTTTTTCAGAAATATCCTCAAAGGTTAAATCTCCTTTATTCAAGTATAATTTGTTTGAAACTTGATTACCTGTGAAGAAAACATCTAATAATCCATCATTATTAACATCTCCAACAGACACACCACCTCCCATATATATTGATGTATACTTAAAATAATTTAAGGAATCTGTTTCTGTTAAATTGTTAGCAAAATGAATATTCGATTTTTCAGAGGAAAGCTTTGAAAAAATTTTACCAGACTTGTTTTGATTTTTAGTTTCTGAACAACTAATTATTATAAAAGCAAGAAAAAAAAGGGAAATAACTTTTTTCATTTTTAGCGTAAAGTATAGGTTTTAAATTAGTAAAGCAGTATGTATGCTCATACTGCTTTACCTGATATTTAGATTATTAATTCAAATACAATCTACAAATAATCTAAAGTCTACAAACTTAATATCCTGGATTCTGATCCGCAGCTGTTAACTCTGAATTTTTATCGATTTCTGTTTGAGGAATTGGATACAAATTATTCTTATTTGTATATCCTGTTCCTGCCAATTCAGTTGCTGCCCTTCCCCAACGAACTAAATCCCAAAAACGCTGACCTTCATGTGCTAACTCTAAAAACTTCTCGTTTACGATAGCATCGAATAAATCAGTACCAGAAGTTGTTGTTGGAACATCTGCTAAACCAGCTCTATTTCTTACTTTATTTAATTCTATTCTAGCCTGAGGATCGTTTCCTGACATATTATAAGCTTCAGCCGCTAATAAAAGCACCTCAGCATATCTTAACAATCTGAAATTAGTACTATAATTTAATTCTCTAA
Source organism: Tenacibaculum skagerrakense (assembly GCF_004345825.1). Taxonomy (GTDB): domain Bacteria; phylum Bacteroidota; class Bacteroidia; order Flavobacteriales; family Flavobacteriaceae; genus Polaribacter; species Polaribacter skagerrakensis. Next base: position 152,141 of record NZ_SLXM01000006.1, on the reverse strand, counting down.
CTCCATCTGAACTAGTATCTTCCGCTTTGGTAGCATATTTAATTCTTATTGAACCTTCGTAATCCCAAATAACGCCACCGGTAGCAACAGAAGCATCAACAGAACCACCAGCAGCAATTAACTCAGATTCTGTCATTAGCGTTGCACGTTTACGTTGTGTGTCACCAGCAGCATCGAAAGTATTTGCAAGCTTACTAGTAGGTAAATTAAATCCCCAACCATTTAACAATCCAACTGGATCGACACCAAAAATCCCATCACCTCTAGGTCCCATAAGTTGTATATGTAAATTACTCTCATTTCTTCCTCCCCAAGCAATATTCCCCCAATCTCTACCCGAAGTAGAAATAAATCCGATTTCTAATAACGATTCTGTTCCAAACTCGTTGTTTACAGACCAAACATCTTCTATATTAGACTCTAAATCATGCGATGGATTGTTAATAACGGATTGAAAAAATGGAATAGCCTCTGAATATTTTTCTTGAAAAACCAATACTTTTCCCATAACAGCCTGAGCAGTTCCTTTTGAAACTCTAAATGGATCAGCTATTGCCGACTTTTCTGGTAAATTTGCAATCGCTTCATTTAAATCTGCTTCAATAGCTTCATAAACTAATGCTCTAGTAGACTTTTTTAGTCCAAAATCTTGCGCTCCTTTAGGTACGGTTAAACGTAGCGGAATATCTCCAAACATGGTAGTTAATTCGAAATAACACCAAGCTCTAAAAAACTTTGCTTCCGCTATAGCTCTATCTTTATTGCTTACATTACTATCTGCTAAATTTTCAATAATTAAATTTGACATCGCAATGGTTCTGTAGAATAGATTCCAAACACTTTCTATTGAAGGGTTTGAAGTTGCAACATTTGCATAATCATCAATATCTTGTAATTGTGGTTGATCATTAGAGTTACCTCCTGCTGCGTTTGCATCATCTCCTGGTAATAGTTTCACAAAGAAAGCACTGTGCCAATCTCTACTGTAATTGTATTGCATTAAATCATAAACACCAATTACGGCTTGTTCTACATTTTCTTCTTCTAAGAAAAATGTAGTAATATCCTGAACATCTTCACGAGGATTATTGGTAAAATCTTCGCTACATGACATAGCACCTAGAAACAAAATAAATGCTATAAAATAAATTGCTCTTTTCATTTTTTGTATAAGTTTTTAGTCATTAAAAGTTAAGAGAGAATCCAAATAAAGCTCTTGCAGCTGTTGGGTAAAATCCTCTATCAACACCGATATCATTAAATCCGAAATTTCCAATCTCTGGATCAAGTCCTTTGTAATTTGTGAATGTAAAAACATCATCAAAAGACACATACATTCTCAAACTATTTACATGTAATTTATTTGTAATACTCTGTGGTAACGTGTATCCTAATTGAATTTGCTTGATTCTCATAAAAGAACCATCTTCCACAACTAAATCAGTATCATAGGCAGATGTTATATTTCCTGGAGCAGGAAAAACTGCATCTGCATCACCGGCACCAGTCCATCTTCCTTCAAAAAAGTGTAATGGTTTGTTTGTAATTGGACGAGAAGGTTGATGATATGTTGCCATAATTTCATTACCAATAGTTCCTTGCCATTGCACATTAAAATCAAAACCTTTGTACCCTAATCTAATATTACCACCGAACAATAAATCAGGATGAGGAGAACCAATCATTGTTTTATCATCATTGGTAATATTTCCATCTCCATTAGTATCCACTCTGTTAATTTCACCTGTAGCAGGATCAATTCCATCAGTTTTATAACCATAGAAATACCAAGCTGGTAATCCTTCCGTAAATCTAGTAACTCCATCAGCATTTTGTGGAGCTCCAGCTCCAACTATTGATGTTCCTTCAGGCACAAACTGAATCTCAGTTACTTCGTTATCTAAGGTAGATAAATTTGCGTTAATTTGATAGCTAAAATCTCCTGCTGTTGTATCAGAATATCCAACTTCAAATTCAAAACCTTGGTTCACTACGGTTCCTCCGTTAAAATCATTTGAAACAAAACCAGCAGAACCAGGTGTAATTAGCTCTCCTGCAACAAATGCTAAATCGTTTGTTGTTTTCTTATAATAATCGGCTGTAAAATTTAATTTACTGTTGAACGCTCGCAAATCGATACCAAAACCTAATTGTTCAGAAGTTTCCCAAACTAAATTCTCATTAGCAAAACCTGTAATTTGCGCACCAACATTTCCTAAATAGTTTAGTTCTAAACCACCAACTTGATTGGTAATTGCTATAATATCTGCATTACCTCTTAAGTTATTTTTATTACCATTTTGTCCCCAACTACCTCTTACTTTTAAATAATTAATTGACGAACTGTCTTTCCAAAAATCTTCTTTAGAAACCACCCAACCAGCAGAGAACGATGGAAATACTGCAGCTCTGTTATCAGCCGGGAATTTATCTGATTTATCTCTTCTTATAGATGCTTCAAAAAGATATTTCTCCATGAAATCATAAGATAATCTACCATACATAGAAACCAAGTTATCTCTAAAAGTTAGCTGTCTTGGTGAATTAGGGTCAAAAACAGTAGTTGGAGAATTAATATTAAATCCATTAAAATCATTTACTGCAATAGAATACGCTTCATTAGTATATGCTGGTCTTCTGCTTTGTTCAGCTGAGTAACCCGCTAGCAATTTAAAACTGTGATTATCAAAAGTCTTTTCATATGTAGCAAAATTTTCCCATAACCATCTTCTAAAACGTTGCTTAGACCTATTAATGTTATACTGAGTGTTTGCCGCTTCAGAAGCTACATAATACGCATTTGTGTTTTTTTGATTTAAAAACTGATTTTGCTCATAACCATATCTAGAGGTAAAACTCAATCCTTCAAGGATATTAAACTTACCATACACAGTAGTTAAGAACTGATCATTCTCATTTAGATTTTCTTGAATAGCATTTGCATAAGCAACAGGGTTTATAACCTCTCCTGTAGAATAGGCCGGATACCCATAAACATTACCATCTTTATCTCTCAATACAGGAACACCATTTGCCGCAGAACGATCAAAAACATCTGCAGGAACACCATTTGTATAAATTACTGGTGTTAAAGGATCAATGATTAACATGTTTTGAATTACACCTCTGGTATCACTATTTTCAACAATCCCTTTTCTATCAATAAAAGAGGTATTAGAATTTACACCTATTTCTAACCAATCAGTAACTTGGCTTTGAATATTTAATCGGAAAGTATTTCTTTTAAATGTAGAATTGTCTCCAACTACCACTCCTGCTTGATTGGTATGAGAACCCGAAAAATAATATGATGTATTTTTCATAGAACCCGATAAACTTACATCATAACGTTGCATAAAAGCCGTATCAAAAGTTTCATCAATCCAGTTTGTATCAACTCCATTAGCAACTACAGAAGCATTTCCCGCTTCATTTAAATATGTTACAAATTGAGAAGCGTTCATCAATTCCATGTCAGTATTTACAAATTGAAAACCAATCTGTGTATTGAAATTAACTTGCAAACCTCCTCGGGTTCCTTTTTTTGTAGTAACAATAATTACCCCATTAGCACCTTCAGTACCATAAATTGCAGCAGAAGCAGCATCTTTTAATACTTCTATATTTGCAATATCAGATGGAGCTATATTATCAATGGTAGAAACTTTCATTCCATCAACTATAAATAAAGGATCAGCATTTCCACTCGAACCTGTTCCTCTAATTCTAATTTTTGTACCAGACCCTGGTGAACCAGATGAAGAAGAAACAGTAACACCCGATGCTCTACCTTGTAGCACCTGATCTACTCTTTGATTGGATATACTTTTAATTTCTTTACTATCTATACTAGAAATAGCACCCGTTACTAAACTTTTCTTTTTGGTACCATAACCTACTACAACAACTTCTTCTAAAGTATCTGAATCTTCTTCTAATGTTACATTTACTGTTGTTCTACCATTAACAGGGACTTCTATGGTTTTATAGCCAATAAAACTAAAAACTAACACATCATTAGATTTCACGTTCTTTATTGAATACGATCCATCTAAACCCGTCTCGGTACCACGAGAAGTTCCTTTAACTAATACACTTACACCAGGCAATTCTCCTGAAGCATCTGAGACTACACCTTTTACATCTTGTGCACTCACTGTAAAAGAGAAAGAGAGCGCTAACATTAGTAAAAAATACTTAAAGATATTTTTTTTCATATTGATAATTAATTTGGCGTTTTGTTGACTAAAAAGTAATTTATCTGTATCTAATTTATCATTAAAACAAACCTAGATAAACAATTCAAATCCACTTTTATCATAAAACTGATTTGTTTTACACAAATGTATATCCAATATTAACAATTCATTAATATAATTTTATCAATCATTAATAATTTTTTAATATTGTTAAACACAAAACAAACAAATCATGAATAAAAACATCCATAGAGAGATAACACAACTATCTCCTTCAGATAGCTTTTTAGTCTACTACAGAGTAAAAGACGAGTTTGATTTTCCTTTGCATTTTCATCCTGAATACGAATTAAACTTTATCCATAAAGGAAAAGGAGTAAGAAGAGTTATTGGTGACCACATGGGAGAGATAGGCGATTATGAACTTGTGCTAGTAGGACCTAACTTACCTCATTGCTGGGAACTACATAATTGCAAAAACAAAGAGATCCATGAAATTACCATTCATATACACAACGACTTGCTTGACGAGAAACTTCTATCTCGTAGAGTTTTCAAGTCAATTAGAGATATGTTAAACAGATCTATACACGGTATTTCCTTCTCCGAAAAAACAATTAAAGAACTCATGCCCAGACTAATGGAACTTCCGAAAATATCGGGAATTGATTATTTTTTAGAATTCATATCTATATTACACGACTTATCAAATTCTAGAAACCAAAAACTATTATCAACTTCATTTTCAAACTTTAACGACTTTGAAAACAGTGATAAAATAAAAAAGGTTTATGAGTATGTTCAAAAAAACTTTCAAAGAAAAATTACACTAGATGAAATATCTGAACTTATAAATATGACTCCTGTATCTTTTAATAGATTCATTAAAAAAAGAACAGGAAAGACATTTATATCTTATATAAATAGTACTAGAGTCAGTTATGCAAGTAGGTTACTTCTTGAAACCGATTTAAGTGTTGGTGAGATTGCTTACAAGTGCGGATTCAACAACTTAGCAAACTTCAATAGAATGTTTAAAAAGATCAAAAACAATACCCCAAGTGAGTTTCGATCAGAGTTTAACGGAATACAAAAAGCTTTTTAATACTATTTAATCATATTAGACACTAAAATACACTTTAAAAACAAAAAAGTACCATATTTTGATTAATTGAGCACATTTATTTACATCTATCTATCCTAAATTTACATCACTTTTCTAAAACAAAAATTCATGAACCGTCATTTAGGAAAAACGATACTAACTTATGCTACTGCGCTATTTATTTCTGGATGCTCAGGTGATAAAAAAGATAATTCGATGATAGATACAAAAAATGAAACTATAAATGAAAAAGTTAATCAACTACTCTCTAAAATGACCATTGAAGAGAAAGTTGGTCAAATGAATCAATATAATGGATTTTGGGATGTAACGGGACCTGTCCCAGAGAATGGTAACGCAAAAAAGAAATATGATCATTTACGTAAAGGCTGGGTTGGCTCAATGCTTAATGTTAGAGGTACTGAAAACGTAAGAGAAGTGCAACGCATTGCTGTTGAAGAAACACGATTAGGCATACCTTTAATTATTGGCTTTGATGTTATTCATGGTTATAAAACTTTAAGCCCTATTCCTATTGCTGAAGCAGCAAGTTGGGATTTAGAAGCGATTGAAAAATCTGCTAGAACCGCTGCAATTGAAGCATCTGCCGCTGGAATAAACTGGACTTTTGCTCCTATGGTAGATATCTCTAGAGATGCTAGATGGGGAAGAGTTATGGAAGGTGGCGGTGAAGATCCTTATCTTGGAGCTAAAATTGCTAAAGCTCGTGTAAATGGATTTCAAGGTGACGATTTATCCAAACCTAATACAATAGCCGCTTGTGCAAAGCATTTTGCTGCTTATGGATTTTCCGAGTCGGGTAAAGAATATAATACTGTTGATATTGGAACAGCGACTTTATATAATATTGTACTTCCTCCTTTCAAAGCAGCGGTAGACAGTAATGTTAAAACATTAATGAACTCTTTTAATGAATTGAATGGAGTTCCTGTTACTGGCAGTAGTTTTCTTCAACGAGAAATTTTAAAAGGTAAATGGAATTTTAACGGTTTTGTTGTTTCTGATTGGGCTTCAATGAATGAATTGATAGCATGGGGACACGCGAAAGATAAAAAAGAAGCTGCTAAAATTGCTGCTACTGCAGGTTCTGATATGGATATGGAAGGAAATGTTTATATCGAAGAACTTACCAAGTTAGTAAAAAGCGGAATTGTAGAAGAGCGTATTTTAGATGATGCCGTTAGACGTATTTTAACAGTAAAATACGAATTAGGTCTATTTGATAATCCTTTTAAATATTGTGACCCTACTAATGAAAAAGAGAACATTGGAAATGCTAAACACCATGAAGCCGTTTTAGATGTTGCAAAAAAATCTATTGTTCTTTTAAAAAACGAAAATAACTTACTTCCACTTAAGAAAAACGGACAGAAAATAGCGCTTATTGGACCTTTAGCAAATGATAAAAATAGTCCATTAGGTAGTTGGAGATTAGCATCTGATGACAACACTGCTGTTTCTGTTTTAGAAGGAATGGCTACATACAAAGAAAACACCCTTTATTTTGAAAAAGGTATAGATTTGATATCAGGAAGAGAAGCTTTTACTCAACCATTAACTATAAATCAGACCTTAAACAAAACAGACATAGATAAAGCAATTACAATTGCAAAACAATCAGATGTTGTGGTTATGGTATTAGGAGAGCATGGATTTCAAAGTGGTGAAGGTAGAAGTAGAACTGAATTAGATTTACCTGGTCTTCAACAAGAATTACTAGAAAAGGTATATGCTGTTAACCAAAATATTGTTTTAGTATTAAATAATGGAAGACCGTTAGCAATTGAATGGGCAGACAAAAACATTCCTGCTATTGTTGAAGCTTGGCAATTAGGAACTCAATCTGGTAATGCTATTGCTCAAGTGTTGTATGGTGATTATAATCCTAGCGGAAAACTACCTATGACATTTCCAAGAAACGTAGGACAAGTACCGATTTACTATAACTATAAAAGTACTGGAAGACCAAATCCAGAATCTCATGTATTTTGGTCGCACTATACAGACTCTGAAAACACACCTCTTTATCCGTTTGGTTATGGTTTAAGCTATACGAATTTTGAATATTCAGACTTAAAAATCAGCAATAAAAAACCATTAATAAATGAAACTATCAATGTATCAGTAAAAGTTTCTAATACTGGTAATTATGATGGTAAAGAAGTAGTTCAATTATATATCAGAGATCTTTTTGGTAGCTTAACACGTCCTGTAAGAGAACTAAAAGGTTTTGAGTTAATTGAGCTTAAAAAAGGTGAATCTAAAACAATAGAATTCAATTTAACTAAAGATGAACTTGGTTTCTTTAATGCTACTGGAGATTTTATTGTTGAATCTGGTGATTTTGAGGTTTATGTAGGAGGTAATTCTATCACAACTTTAAAAGAAGAGTTCTATCTCATCGATTAAAAACCAATAATTACTTTATTTTTTTACTTGAAACAAAAAAGAAAATCCTTTTACACATTGGGGGTGTAAAAGGATTTTTAATCAACCAAATAAATCTAAAAACCTTCAATTTTTATGAAGTGATTTTTCAAAAATGAAAAAACAAAACTTTGTACTTAAATGTATTTACTTATTTAAATACACTTCAAATATAGTATCTTACTAACAATCAATACCATATATTTCGTTAACTTCTCTTGTAACTGTAGATTATCGGTTTTAATTCTTCGATAAATAGAATATCCGTTCTAAAATAGTGCTCTATAAAAAACATTATAATTTAGTATAAAAATGAAAAAACCCAATTGCACAAAGAAGAGCGGCAAAAGGGTTCTTAATCAACCAAATAAATCTAAAAACCTTTAATTATTTTTTCTTTTAATATGGTTAAAATGAAAAAAAACTAAAACTTAACTACACCTCAAAGATAAGCTAGATTAAAGCCTAAAATTTTCATTATTCGTTATATTCAAACACAATAATAGACCAATAGTTAGGTTGTAACGACAAACTGTAAATCAGAAAAAAAATCGAGGAAAATAAAGGGCAAAATAAAACCCTTTCATTGTTGTAGAAGTGTATGAAAGGGTTTATATTAATCAACCAAATAAATCTAAAAACCTTCAATTTTACGAGTTGGGAAACTCAAAAAATGAAAAAAACTTTTTTTCAAAAGTGTACTTTATGTATTTAATGTCTCAATCTTAAATACACTTCAAATATAGGTGTAAATCGAAAGTAATTAGGAAACCAATCGATATAGTCCCCTTAACTGTAGATTAAATGGATGTAATTGTCGATAAACGGAAAAAAGGAATCTATTGAAACTTTAAAAAATTACAATAAGTTGAGTCGTTTCATAAGTTCAGATCGATTAGATCTACTCACAGGTACAACATCCTTAGCTATTAACACACTGTTATCCTCAATATCTATAATCCTTTTAAGGTTAATAATGTAAGATCTATGAACTTTTAAGAATAATTCTTTAGGTAATTTCTCTTCAATCTTTTTAAGCGTAGAATGAACAGTGTAATTTTTTGAATCTGTTTTAATTAAAATATAATCTCCTTTAGCCTCAACTAAATAAATACTAGGAATTTCAATTTTAATAAGCCTACGATCAATATTAATATACAATTGAGACTCTTCATCTTTAGCATCGCCTTTAGAAGTAACTGCCTTTTCTTGACCAGTATTTTTTATGGTAAAATTCTTAGCCTTTTCAATTGCTTTTTGAAATCTTGGTAACGTAATTGGTTTTACTAAATAATCTACGATACATTCGTATTCGAAGGCATCTATAGCAAACTGAGCATCTGAAGTTGTTAATATAACTTTTGGTGGATTTTTTAATGTTTGAATTAGATCAAAACCAGTAAAATCAGGCATGTGAATATCTAAGAAAATCAAATCGACATCATTTTGATTTAAATATTTAATTGCCTGTATTGCATTTGAAAATTGATCAATAACAGTTAAAGTTCCCTCATTTTTACACAACTGCTCCACTATAGCTCTAGCAGCAGATTCATCATCAATAATTAAACAATTCATTTAAGATGTTTTTATTTATTTGGTCAAAAAATCAGACATTGTGTTCAATATCTTTAAAAAATCTTCATGTTTACTTTTATTACCCTCAAGTAGTTCCTTTTCGTATTGAACTGTAAACTGATATGATTTCTCCAAGCCTAAAATACTAATTTTATGTTTAATTTTATGAACGATTTCAGCAGTTTGTTGTAAGTTATTGATTTTTAAGGTATTTAAATACGTTTCTACCTCAACTGGGAGCTCTTTCTGTAAAATTGACAGCATTTTTTCTTCAAATTCAACATCACCTCCAGATAATTGCTTTATGTAGTTAATATTTGGCTGCTCTTTCATTTTGGTATTATTTTTTAAATTCGATAAAGAAATTTGTTCCTTTTCCTTCTTCACTTTCTAACCATATTTTGCCTTCATACACATCCACAATTTTTTTAACTATAGATAAACCTATTCCTGTAGAGTCTTTATGATCTCCAAGTGATTCAAAAACTTTAAAAATTTTATCGTGATATTCTTTAGCAATACCTACTCCATTATCTTCTACTGTAAATAAATGATGCTTCTTTTTTTCTTGGTAGCCTACATTAACATAGCCTTTTTCTTTGTCTGTATAATTTACAGCATTACTTATCAAATTTTGAAACAACTGCTGAATACGAACTTTATCTGCTTTAATTACCGGTAAATTCTCATCAATATTAATTGTAATATGCTTAGGTACAAAGATTAACTTTTTAATATCACTAATTAGCTCATAAATATCTACGTTTTCTAAATCATTCGATTTCTCTTTAATACTAGAGTAATTTAGAATATCATTAATTAAGGTTTCCATTTTTTGTACTACCTCTTGAATCAGATCAATATTCTTTTTACCATCTTCCCCAATATTATCACCATAATCTTCTTTTAACCAACTAGTTAAAGCAGATATACTTCGTAAAGGAGATTTTAAGTCATGAGAAACAATATGTGCGTATTCTTCCAGCTCAACATTTCTCATTTCTAATGTTTTAAGAAGTTCCTCCTTCTGCGATTCTAATTTTTTAATATGAGTAATATCTAAAATAATACCTATAGAACCAATCATTTCTCCTTTAATACTATAACTTGGAGCAGCACTTACCAGAAGTATTTTCTCTTCATTAGAATTGTTGATGAATTTAAACTCATAAGAACCTGTTTTTCCTTCTCGCTTATTTTTATTCCTTTGCTGAATTAAGTCTTTTATTCTTTCTTTCTTGAATAGCCCTCTTAAGCTCTTTCCTAATATTTCCTCTTCTTCAAATCCAGTCATTTTAACAAAACTCTTGTTTGCTGAAAGGATTTTGCCTTCACCACTCAATTCTACAAGACCTAATTTTAAATTAGCGATAATATTACTGTATCTCTTTTTCTGAGTCTCAAGATTTTTTCTGTAATTTCTAGATAGTGTAACATCTCTATAGGTCCATAAGTGACCTTTGTACTCGCTATCCTGAGATATTGGAATATAATCTCTTTCTAAAATTCTACCATCTATTAAACGGAGTTCATCTCCTAAGATGACTTTTTTATCTTTGATTAACTTGTTAATCCTACTTTCAATCCTTTCAGGTTCTTCAAAAAAACCTATTGACTCTCTAAGCAGTTTAGCACAATCTTGACCTACTAGTTCTTCTGGAGACATTGGCATTGAAAAAATATCACAGAACTTTTTGTTAACAATAGCAATTTCTCTTTGTTCATTTTCCAATAATACTGCACTGTCTAAATTTGATATGAGTGACGAAAGTCTATTTTCAGATTCTATAAGCTTTTCTTTTGCCAACTTATTCTCTGTAATATCTTCAACAATGGCAACTTGAAATTTCACCTTTCCAGTGCTATCTTTTACAGAATTCACAACAGTTTTAGCCCAAACTACTTCTCCACTTTTTTTAATGTATCTTTTCTCAATATTGTAATTATCAATCTTTCCAGTAGATAGTCGTTCTCTAAATCTTAGTGATATTTTTCGATCATCAGGATGCGTAAACTGATTGACAGTTACCTCTTTCATTTCTTCCATAGTATACCCCAACATATCACCTATGGCTTTATTAATCAATAGAAAATCATCGTCCTTTTCTTTAGATAAAACAATTCCAACTGGGGAATTATCAAAGATAATATCCATCTGCTTTTTTTGCTGTTCTAAAAGCTCTTGAACTTCTATCTCTTGAGTAACATCTCTTGCAATACCTAGTGCTCCTGTTATTTGACCATCTTTATCGAATACCAAACTACAATTTACCTCTAGTGTTTTTACAGTTTCGTCTGGTGCTATAATTCTTGATCTATATTTGGAATAGCGTCCAGTTTTAAGAAGTTTTTTAAATGCATCTAAAGTGTATTTATAATCCTTCGGATGTACTTTTTCCATTAAGTTTAAAGGCTTACCATTATTTTGGTACCCAAACATTTGTTCGGCTATTTTGTTCATTTTTAAAACATAGCCGTTCAAGTCAATCAATACAAATGCATCGTTGACATTCTCATATATACCTTTAAATTCAGACTCTTTTTGAAGTAAACTTTCCTCTAGTTTAGCGTGTTTTTGTTCAGCTAATTTTCTTGCGACACGTTCTTCTTCTAAAGCCTTTTTTAAACTCAGAATTTCATTCTCGTTCATAAACTTTAGTTTTAGAATTTAATTAAATTCTACTCTACAAACACTTATGTTTTTGAAATGAAGAAATTAACAAGCTTAAATACTGACTATTAGCCACAAAAAGTTTGGTAGCGACCTATGGTTTAAACTGTAATCAATTCATTAACGCTCCAGTAAGATAATAATTTTATTAGTTTATTTTTATAATCTTCGTATTTTAATGGTTTAACTAAATAACCTGCTATACCTATTTTATAGCATTCGAAGATATCTTTATAGTTATTTGATGTTGTTAAAACAATTGTAGGTATGTATTTTAACACATCGTCATTCTTTAAAATCTTTAAAAATTCAATACCGTTTACTTTCGGCATATTAAGATCTAGAAGAATAATACTTGGTAGATTTTCTTTTTTTAATAAGTAATTTAAAGCCTCTTCCCCATTATTAGCCTCAATTACGTTATGATTCATATCCATCTTGGATAAAATCCGATTGAATTTCATTACTTCAATCTGATCATCTTCAATTAACATTATTGTTAATATGTTCTGCATTCCTAAATTTATTTAATCCCTAAACGCCAATTTAATGCTTATTATTTGAATCTTCAAATACTTTAGTTTAACCTATGTTATTAAACGATAAAAGGTTTAAAAGTATAGACGAACAGATTTACCTAACAGACGAAAAGTTAAAAAAGTTAAAATAAGCAGTGTATCAATAATTATTTATGACTTTAAATTAATTTTCAACAACAAAAACAATGGGTTGCATAAAAAAACTACAATGCCAATTAACACTGTAGTTTTATATATAAATTACTATCGTTTCTAACTTAAATCTTCAACAGAAGCTGCAGGAGCATTCTTCTTAACTGATTCAATTCCGTTTTCCATTGCACTAGTAGATGAATACTTTTCACTCGTTCCAATTACTTGGCCATTAGAAGCTTTTAAATTAAAATATGGCGAACCGTCTTTTGATTCTAATCTTTCAAAGTTTGAATCTTTAGCTGAATTCTTTTTTACAGATTCAATTCCATTAGTACAAGAAGCTTTAGAAGCATATCCTTCACTAGCTAAAATTGATTGTCCATTTCCTGCTTTTAATCTAAATCTGAACTCCTGTGCTTTGTCTTTATAAATTTCAAATTTTCCCATTCTTAAAATGATTTATATATTCTTCATAAATATATATTTTAATTATAAAAAAACAAAAACCTTACTAAAACTAGTAAGGTCTGTTATTAAATAGAATAATTAAATCTTTTTATTTATAAGAAAACAAAAATGATTAATGCATATCTTCAGTTTCTTTAACCTCACCTTTTATGCTCATTTCCATTTCATGATCGTACTTGCAACAACCTGGTAAATTTTCATAGGCAGATTCATCTCCCATTACTTTATCCGTATCGTACCCAGAAGCTGCAATTGCCTTATGAATAGCATCGATATCTGTTTTTGATGCGTCGTATGCAACTTTAATTTTTTTTCTCAATTTATCCCATTCAGCTTGGCTTACACCATCTACACCATTCGCAGCAGTTTCAATAGTGTTTTTACACATTCCACAGTTTCCTCTAACGCCAAATGTTCCTTCCATTACTGCAACTTCCTGTTTAGTTGTTTCTTCGGTTTGAGTTGTAGTTTCTTTTTTTGGCTCGCTTTTACAACTTGCCATACCTATAATCGCTAGTAAAGCGACACTTAAAATTACTTTTTTCATGATTATATATTTATTTATTATTAATTGTTTCTTTTATTTCTCCACATTTTAACATCATATCACCAAAGTATGGATTCAACACTTTAGCTTCTTTACTTAACCAAAAACCACCTTTATCACTATCTGCCATTGGACAATACAATTTGTAGGTAGTTTCTGTAATTCCGAAAGATTCTACAGCAGCTATTAAATGATTTGATAGGGGTTTGAATTCTCTTCTCTGTTCTTTGATGTCAGATGTTTTTGCTATCAAAGTACTCTTAGACTTCAAAGTTTTGTATAAAATCATCCATTTTTCATGAGCTTTAGCATCCGTTAATAATTTCATATCAATATCTTCAAGGCTCTTTTTTAGTTTCTCAGCATCTAATTTTGCAGTTGCGCTATTGGAAGTAATCAGGTTATCTTTTAGAACGATATAATTATTATACACTTTCTGTAATTGGTCTTTAAACATACTAGACACCTCAAACACATCAGCGGTAGATTTGCTATGATTCATCATGGATTTTTTTCCTGCTAATTGCGCAGAAGCATCAATAGTAAAAGTTCCATTTGTAACCACTTCCTCTCCAGAATTAATACCGCTTACTATTATATAATTATCTCCTACTCTATTGCCTAGAACAACTTCCCTCATTTCAAAAACAGGTGCATCAGATTTCACTTTCACATAAACTATTGATCTTTTACCTGTCCATAATACAGCAGAAGCTGGAATGCTTAGCTCTTTATCATTATCCGTTTTATGTACGTCTGCTTTCCCTATCACAAACATTCCTGGTTTGAACTTACTATCTTTATTACTTAGTTCAACCCTTACACTTGTTGTTCTTGTTGATGGATTCATTACTGGATCAATAAAAGCTATTTTAGATTTGAAAACTTCATTTGGAAATGCATTCGTTGACACCATGATTTCTTGTCCTTTTTTGAGACTCCCTATTTGATTTTCATAAATATCAAAATTTGCCCATACTGTAGAAAGATTAGAAACTTTTAGCAATGGTTCTCCTTGTTTTACATAGTCTCCTTGGGCTACTATCTTTTGAATAACCACACCTGAAACCGTTGCATAAATTGGAAAATTCTCTTTTATTTTTTTTGAACTCTCTATTTGTTTTATTTGAGCATCAGACAACTTCCATAGTTTAAGCTTTTTTCGAACCGCTTCATACAATGCTGGTTGACTTTCTTTTAAACTAGATGCTGTTAACAATTCTTGTTGCGCTTTTATTAATTCTGGAGCATAAATAGTTGCTAATAATTGTCCATTCGTAATTTTCTCTCCTGTAGAGTTAATATACAATCGCTCTATCCTTCCTTGAAAGTAACTCGCTTGCACCAAGTTTGTTTCTTCGTTTTCAACAATTTTACCTGACAATGTAATCGTATTTCCTTCTTCTAAAGAATCACCAATAACCGTTGTTTGAACATTAGCCAATGCCATGGCATTTTCTGTCAATTTAAACTGATCAGCTGCTAATCCTTCAGATCCAGATGCTGCTGGAATTAAATCCATCCCGCAAATTGGACAATCACCTGCTTCTGGTTGCATAATTTGAGGATGCATAGAACAGGTCCACATCTGTTTTACATCACTCTTTTCTGAATGTTCATGCGCTACTTCTTTATCAGATGAATTTCCAAAAAGTAACCAACCTAAAAATAAACCCACCAATAGAATTACTATATAAACTATATATTTCTTCATCTTTTATTTATTTTTTCTACTAAATATTTTTCTTAGTGTAGGCGAAGATGTATACCACAGTAAGAAACCACTTAAAACTGTTATTAATCCTAGTAAAGAAAATGCTCTTAATACAATGGTATTAAAATCATCTCTCCCTTCATAATCCATAGTGTGTGTCATCCATAAAAAATCAAACCATCTCCAACTTTGGTGTCTTACAGTTTGAAATTTTCCATCTTTAACAGAAACATAGGCTTTAACCGATTCATCAGTTTTATACGACACCACATAAGCTGGTAATAATTTTTCTCGATACTCGTGATGCTTACCTACTTCTGTTATTAGTTCGATTGACGTTACTTCTAAATTGGATTTCATATAATTACTAGCGATATATAAAGCTTCCTCTTGAGTAATTTCTTCCTTTTTACTACCATTAAAAGCATTATACAAATGGTTTTTGTTAATCCAGTAATACGGAGTGTTATTTACATCTCTTAATTCGATTGTTCTAATTCCGCCTGAAATTCCAAGCTTTGTAGGACTAATTAAACTATCAAAGGCTTTAGGTTGATTCGTTAAATTTTTAAAATGATCTCCATGAATTTCATCAATATCTGTCCAGCTAAAATACAAGCCACTTATAGTCCATAATAAAAACTGAATTCCTAAAAACAATCCTAAGTAACGATGTGCTTTTCTAATCTTAATTGCTGTCTGTCGTTTTACCATCTTTCCTAATTTATTAGCATCAGAATTGCCATTACAATCATAATAGCATTTTCAATAAAAGTTGCTTCGGTCATTGGTAGTTTTAAAGCCGTACCCAAGCAAGCACAACGAATTGCCTTTTTATCTAGCAATGTTTTTGTTACACCATAGGTTGTAATACCAAGAACAATTAACGTAATTATTAAAGCTATTGTAACTTCAAAACGCAGCAAAAATAGTAGCCCTAAAGCTGTTTCTAAAAACGGGTATATTTTAGCATACACTGGCACTTTCTTTGCCAACGGATCATACATTCTAAATGAATCTGGGAAGCCTTTTAAATCGAGCATTTTGAAGAAACTAAATACGATGTAGAACAGCCCCATAAAATCGAGCATAAAACCATTCCAACTCCAATCTTTTCTATGCATTAAAATTGCGGCAGTAGTAATGTAGAATAAAATTAGAAATAGTGGTTTTAACTGTTGAAACTTACTTTTCTCCTCTTCAAAAAATTCATTTGAAGTATAACTTTGCTCAACTTGCTTTACCTCTTCAGTAATTTGATATTTTTCGGTTAAGGCATTTTGAAGTTCTGATAGTTTTAAATGATGACTCATTTTTACCTCAACTTCTTTACGCTCTAAATTAACAGTTGCATCCTCTATACCTCCAAGAGATTTTAAACTATTTTCAACAGAAGCTTTGCAACCTCCACAGGTCATACCTGTAACTTTATATGTGTGTTTCATTTCTTTAGTTTTGTGGTGTTAAATAATGTATTGTAACAGTATGATTGTAATAATCAACTGAGGATGTTATCATATTCATTTGAAATTTTAGTTGTAATTCCTGAATATCTAAAACATCATTAAAATCTATAGTTCCTGTTTCATAACTTTTTATCAAAATGTCTTGAGCATTTTTTGCTTGGCTAAAATTTTGCTGTTGCGTTTTAAATTGTATAAACGCAGTATTTCTACTAGAAATAGCTTTTTGAAGTTTCACTTCTAAACTATTTAATCGCTGCTGTTTTTGAGTTAATACTTCATCCTGTTGCAACTTGTGTTGCTTGCTAATAGACGTGTATTTTTTATTGAAGATTGGTATAGATACTGACACCATTGGCATTAAAATATCTTTTCCATTATCATCAAAAGTCATATCAGGTCTTTTTTCTACGTTGATATAATCCAAACCAAATCCTAACATTGGATTGCGTTGTTTTTGATTGAGCACTTCAGATTTTTCAACAGACGCAAATAAACGATCGTACTTAATTAGTTCTGGATGAAGTTTTAAACCTTCCGCAGCTACAACTTCTACTTTTTTAGGCATTTCTAAACGATTAACCAACACAACTTCTTCTAATGTTTTTCTATTTAAAAGTTTATTAAAAAAAGCTTGTTCAGCTAAAAAGGTCTCTTGCAAAACCTCCTTTTTTTGTTTCAACTCATTTTGTCGAATTTGAAGTTTTAGCACATCAACCGCCGATGCCTTTCCAACCTCCACAGAGGTTAACGCTAATTTTTCATAAGTAGCAAGTAATTCAATATTATCATCTAAAACAGCTTGCTTAGCTTTTATTTCATACAACGTATAATACGATTGAGATACTGAAGCTACAATATTTCTCTTCTTGATAACGATATCTTGATAAGTGACATCTGCTAAAGATGAAGCGTAATTTTCTCTTGCTGTGATTGTACCAAAAAATGGAAGCATTTGTTTAACAGAAACTTTGAATTTTTGAGCCCCAGTTCTAGTTTCTGGTGAACTCACAAAAACTCCAACACCCACTTCTGTATTAGACAATGTATTTACCTCATTTTGTTTTTCTAAAACACGTTTATATTGTGTTTCAATTTGCTGAATTTCCAGATTACTTTCCAAAGCTTGTTGGATATACGTCTCTAATTCCTGCCCTGTCAAATTAATCGACAAAAAAACAATACCCAATGCAACTACATATTTTATGTAAGACTTATTCATTTTCATATTGATTTTTACTTCGTTTTAATAAAAATTCTTCTCGTAAACTATATAGCACAGGCACTATAAAATACGAAGTAACATCTATAATCATTCCTCCAAAAGCTGGAATAGCCATTGGAATCATAATATCACTTCCTCTCCCTGTTGAAGTTAAGACAGGTAACAAAGCTAAAATTGTGGTAGCCGTAGTCATTAAACACGCTCTAATTCGTTTGTTTCCTCCATGTAAAGCAGCTGCTCTTATAGCTTCAACTGTAGTTGGTTTCTCTTTATCAAATGTCTGTTTTAAATAGGTAGCCATTACTACTCCATCATCCGTAGCTATTCCGAATAAAGCAATAAATCCTACCCAAACAGCTACGCTTAAATTAATTGGATGCATTTGAAATAATTCTCTTAAGTTTTTCCCAAATACACTAAAATTTAAAAACCAATCTTGCCCGTACAACCACATCATTATAAATCCGCCCGCAAATGCCACAGCGATTCCCGTAAACACCATTAAAGAAGTTGAAATTGATCGAAATTGAAAATATAGAATCAAGAATATTATTATCAATGCCAAAGGCACAACAACTGATAACGTTTTCTCTGCTCTAGTTTGATTTTCATACGTTCCTGTAAATTGATACGATATTCCTTTAGGAACAACTAATTCTCCTTTACTTATTTTTTGTTGAATAACTTCCTGCGCTTTTTCAACTACGTTAACTTCAGCGAAATCAGCTAATTTGTCAAATAGCACATAACCGATTAAAAAAGTGTCTTCACTCTTAATAACTTGCGCACCTTGCTCATAGCGAATTGATGCCAATTCACTTAACGGAACATAATTTCCTTTAGGAATAGGTATGTAAATATTTTCTAAATCTGTGGGAGTTGAGCGTAACTCTCTTGGATAACGAACTCGCACACCATATCGTTCTCTTCCTTCAACCGTTTGTGTTATTTCCATTCCTCCAACTGCAACTTTTAATTCATCTTGTACCGTTTGAATAGAAATTCCGTAACGTGCTAATTTTTCTCTATTAATATCAATTAACAAATACGGCTTCCCTACAATTCTATCTGCAAAAACAGCTTCTTTCTTAACTCCTTCAACCTCTTTTAAAACGCTTTCTAATTGTAAACCAAAAGCTTCTATTTGTTTTAAATCTTGCCCTTTCACCTTAATCCCCATCGGAGCTCTCATTCCGGTTTGTAACATTACCAAACGGGTTTCTATAGGTTGTAATTTAGGTGCAGAAGTAACTCCTGGTAACTTAGTTGCTGTTACAATTTCATTCCAAATATCGTCTGGAGATTTAATTGATGGCCTCCAACTCCTAAAGAATTCACCATTCTCATCAGGAATAAGATCTTTAGAATTTACTTCGTAAAAAAGTACATCAGAGATTTTATCCGTTGTGTTCGGATTTGCAACAGTCTTCCCATTTTTTAACAAATACAATCCTTTTTCATTTACCTTGAATCGTTGTCGTTCTCCTTCATCGTTAATCAAATATTCTGACTTGTATAATATTACATTTTCATACATAGACATAGGAGCCGGATCTAATGCTGACTCAACTCTTCCAGCTTTTCCAACAACCGTTTTTATTTCTGGAATATTGGCAACAGCCATGTCGAGTTGCTGTAATACACGTTTATTTTCATCTACGCCAGAATGAGGCATAGAAGTTGGCATTAAAAGAAACGATCCTTCATTTAAGGAAGGCATAAACTCTTTACCCGTATTCTTGAATATTAAAAAACCACATACTAATACCGTTATCGGTATTAAAAAAAACAACAACTTATTTTGTAGTGCCCATTGTAAAATCTGACTGTAATATTTCTGGAAAAAAGAAAAGAAACCTAATAAACCAAAACAAATAATAGCCACAAAAAAGATGTTCAACAAAATGCTTTTATCTACTCCTAATGGCCTCCAATAACTAGCTAACAATACAACAATGGTAAAAACGGAAATACTAACATTTAGAAGATTTCCTCTTTTGGAATCAATTATATCGTAGTAAATTAAAAAACTTATAATACCAAAACCAACTAAAAGCAACCCAATCCAACTAACAAAAATAACACTTACTATTCCTACTAAAATTACCATTACATTTAGTAAAAACTTTAGTTTTCTTGTGATGATTCTCTTCTTGAAAACAAGCGCTGCTATTGGCGGAATAATGAATAATGCTACAATAATTGCTGCTATTAATGCGAAAGTTTTAGTAAATGCTAACGGACGGAATAACTTTCCTTCAGCTCCTATCATTGTAAATACGGGTAAAAAACTAATAACGGTAGTCATTACAGCAGTAACAATAGCACCTGATACTTCAGCAGTAGCTTTGTAAACAATCTTATTCATAGAATAATTCTGTTTACTTACCTCAATATGTCGAATGATATTTTCAGCCAAAATCACACCGACATCTACCATGGTTCCAATAGCAATAGCAATTCCAGAAAGTGCTACAATATTTGCATCTACTTCAAAAACTTTCATCGCTCCAAAAACCATTAAAACAGCCACTGGTAATAATCCTGAAATTAAAATAGACGCTCTCAAGTTGAATACCATCACTACAATTACTAAAATCGTAATTAAGATTTCTAAACTTAATGCCTCGTTAAGCGTATTCAAAGTTTCTTTAATCAACTCGGTTCTATCATAAAAAGGAACAATAGTTAATTGAGAAACTCTTCCGTCCTTTAAAATTTTAGTTGGCAAACCAGCACTGAGTTCTTTTATTTTCAGCTTTACATTATTGATAACCTGTAACGGATTTGCTCCATAGCGAGAAACCACAACGCCACCAACAACTTCTGCACCTTCTTTATCTAAAACACCTCTTCGTGCCTTTGTTCCTAAAGAAACTTTTGCTACATCTTTTACTCTAATAGAAGTGTAATTAGTAGACGTTATCACCGCATTTTCTATATCAGCAATCTCTTTAATATACCCCAACCCTCTTACTAAATACTCAGCTTGATTAATTTCTATAGTTTGGGCACCTATATCTTGATTACTAAACTTAACTGCTTTAACAACTTCTTGTAATCCGATGTTATATTGACGTAACAATTCTGGTTTAACATCAATCTGGTATTCTTGCACATACCCACCTATTGAAGCGACTTCTGAAACTCCACTAGCAGATGAAAGTGCATATTTTACATAGTAATCTTGAATACTTCTCAATTCATGTAAATCCCATCCGCCTGTTACTTTTCCGTTTTCGTCTCTTCCTTCTAAGGTGTACCAAAAAATTTGTC
This sequence comes from Tenacibaculum skagerrakense, assembly GCF_004345825.1. Classification (GTDB taxonomy): domain Bacteria; phylum Bacteroidota; class Bacteroidia; order Flavobacteriales; family Flavobacteriaceae; genus Polaribacter; species Polaribacter skagerrakensis. The sequence goes on along the minus strand of NZ_SLXM01000006.1, from coordinate 130,773 downwards.
CTAATGCCGTTGCATCTGGTCCTAGTGAAGGACTTACACCTTCTGGTAATAAATTACTAGGCAAGGAATTTAATTTCTCCAGAATACGAGACCTGCTCCAGTAGAAATCTACATTTTCATCAAAAATGATGTAAATACTAGAAAAGCCAAACATGGAAGAACTTCGAATAGTTTTTACTCCCGAAATTCCTAGTAGAGAAGTTGTTAAAGGATACGTAATTTGATCTTCAATGTCTTGAGGAGATCTCCCATCCCATTTTGTAAAAACTATTTGTTGATTTTCTCCAATATCTGGAATTGCATCAACAGCAACAGGGTTACTAGGTAAAATACCAGTTTCCCAATTAAAAGGTGCAGTAACAATCCCTATTGATATACATAAGAATACCAATAAAAATGCAACTAATTTATTATTTATTAAAAATTTAATGCTTGCGTTTAGCATATAATATGTTTTAAACATTTAACTTAAAAATAGTAAAGACTTTTAGCTAAAAAAATGCTAAAAGACTGCCTTTAAGTTATTTAAATCATATTAAATATACTTCAATAAGAAGTCGGATATTTTTGACCAGTATTGGGGAGACATACTCTCCAATAGATAATTTGGTGTTTGAAGTTTGAGATAAAAGGTTGTGATACGATATAAAGAACGAAACTATGAATAACTGTTGTTGAAATGACAATGAATCAAAAAGTGAATTTTTTAAATCGTCTTGTCCTTTAATTACATGTACAGTATCGTTACAACAGTTTTTTTTGGTAATAGAACATTCTTCTGATTTATTATTCGAAGCCATTTCCATTCCACATGATTTAGCTTTACCAAAATAGCTAACACCTACTAAATAGTCACCACAATAATGACTATTAACGGTAATTGACATTGTAGAAAATAATACTACAAATGTCATTAGAACAGCTGTTATTTTAGTTAAAACACTTTTCATCTCTGAATACAAAGTTACAAAAAATTAAAAATCAACAAATGAGTTTGTGTTGTTTTATAAGTGACTGATATTCAAACAACAAAAAAACCTTACTAAAACTAGTAAGGCTTGTTATAATCTCCTCAGGATTTAAACTTGTACTTATGTTAATTTTTTATCACTTAGTTAATACAGAGATAAACCCTAACTCTCCAATTTTAATTGTTCATCATCGTTATCCTCCGTCGCAACATTTACAATACCTCCCGCTAATGAAGTAATTAATCCGCCAGTACGAACAAAAACTACCAATACATAAAATGGATGCTTATTAATAGGGGCATAACCCAATGCTGCTGGTAAATAATGAATGGTTTTTCCTATAAACTTCATATTTAGAAGTTGTTTTGGCATCACAGCCATTCCGACAATCATTCCTACTGCACCTAAAGAACATACAGCAGGCTTTACATATTTCAACGCCAATTTTCCAACTTTTGCGACACTAGCAGTGTTTAGCGCCATCATAGAAAACAGAAGCGCTAACAATAAAACATCTAACACTAACAGCGGAATCAACACCCACTTTACAATTGGAGAAACCTCTACTTTTCGATGGTATAATAATCCCATTGACCAAAATGTTCCAACTAAACCAAGCATTGATATTGTTTTGGTAATGCCTCCTACAAAACCTAAATCGGTTTCTGTGCTATCTGCAATTTCTTCAGCTGGATAAAACAAAAGAGACAAACCAGATAATGCTAAACCACTAATAGCAAAAACTTTATCTACATCATTAAGTGTATTTTCTATGGAGTTATCTATTTCTTGTGCCATGATAAATTAGTTTAAGTTAAGTTGAAATATGGTTTTACCTCGGTTAATGAATTCTTCCTTGGTTTTTCCTTCACCAAATGGTGCTTTTCCTTCCCCAATTTTGTATAAAATGGTAGTAGGAATTGCCACAAACAAGCACATTACATCTAAAAATGTTAACTCGTTACTTTTAGTTACAGACTTGTAAATTTGCGTTATAATCGGAATTTCCCATTGTTTATTCAATCCAACTTGCGCTAGACCTATAAGAGTATCCAGTGATACAAAAATCAAATCCATTAATTGTTTAACTAAAAACAGACTCAGTCCTGCGAGTTTTTGCAAGAGTAATTTTAAGAAGTCTAAAAATGACATTTCTCCTTGAATCATTTTTTTAAAACCTTCAAAAATAATATCCATTTGTAGCTTGAAGCCTTCTCCTGATTTTACTAGAATGTCTTTTAATTGTGTAGTAAACGAAGTAAAAACATCTGTAAAATCTGTTGGAATTTGTGAACTGATAGGTTTCCCTGAACTATCATGTAAATAATTCTTTTTAGAATTTAACCAATTCGCACGTGGATCAGCTGTTTTTTCATCTGAAGGTTGAGAAGGATCAATTTTTCCAAGCGAATCGGGAATATCTACCAATTCTGGAGAAAATTTCTCAATCTGTTTGTCCAACGTATCATCTACAAACTTGCGAATATTTTTTAATTCATCCTTTAAAGAAATGATAGCCACGTTGGTAAATTCTTTAAAAGCATTTTTAGTATCCACAATTGCATCCCAATCGAATAAAAATGCTAAAAATTCAAACAAATCTTTAAAAAACACTTTAATCGCATCAAATATTTTCTGAATAAATGCACCTATTTCCCGAATGGTTTTTACAATCCAATTAAAGACTTGTTCTCCAATTTTGATAACAAATTGCAAACCATCTTTTATTTTTTCAACAATAAATTCGACAGTTTGTTTCGTTCCATCCCAAACAGCATGCAAAAAATCACCTAATGTTAATCCGTGATGTGAAACAGTACTTGTATTCACATTACTAACTCGCATTTGTGTGTTTGTAGCGATTTGTTGTCCGACAGTAAATGAAGAACGATGCAAGTTTGTACCGGTATCACTTTCCAACGTTTTGGCAGCTTCTAACATTTTCTGAATTCCATCAGCAGCACTGTTTAGTGTTTTTATGTCTGTCCCTTTTGGTACCAACAAATCGCCATTTTGTTTGCGAGCAGCTGCCAAATCTTTACCAGAAGAAGCTTTTTTCTGTAAATCTTCTAGTACTTGTTGCGCTAGATTAATAGCAATAGTGTTTTCTAAAAAATTTGCATTGAGTAAAATTCGGCAAGATCCCAACTCTTTTACCGGACAAATGATAGTGAACTCCGCATTAACATTTAAAGGAATTTGCACTTCTGTGTCAGGACCAATATGGTAACTTTCGTTATCAACATACACAAACAAATTACTTTCAGCACTCAACTTTACTTGTAATCCTTGAAATGTTTTAGTGGCCTTACTGCGAAATCGAACATGTGCAGAGTACGATTCTATTTTTTTTAGACTATCAATTTCTTTGATGGAAAGCGTTTTCTTATTCCACAACGTTGTTGTAGCATCTTGCCATAAACTAGTGAGTTCACTTCCATATTTAGTACTAATAGAAAACAATTGATTACGAATTCCGTTGCCTTTTACACAACAAAATTGTTCTGCATCTGACGCCATGACAATAGGTTGCGTCCATTGAGTAGAGACAAATTGTTGCGTTTTTTGCTCAAAAAAGTGATTGGTTTGATAGTGCAAGCCTTTTTCGTTAAGCGACCATACACTGTGATAATCACTATTTCGTGCAGCACGAATTCTAGTAATATCCTCAAAGTTTCCTGGTAATTTGATTACCTCTACTTCTTCATCTTCAATCCCAGTTACAAACTGATGAATATTTTTCCCAGCAGCATATACAATGTCGTTAGTATCATCAGACTCTACTAGCGCAAAACAATTTACATAATCATCACTTTCAAAACGTGCTTTGGAAGATTTACCAAAACGTTCATCAGGAAACGATTGAAACACAAACGAACGTTCTTTTCCAATATCATACAACATAAAAACACCATCGTTGTATTGAAAATTACCTAATTCAAACTGAATGATTTTCATTCCATTTTCAAATAGTGTACAAAGTTTTGGTATTAAGCCGTCTAAATTTGCTACGTAATAATTGGCATCCTTCCCTTTAGTCGTTGTAGAAAACACAACTCTTTCTACACCAATAGATACTTTATTGATTATTTCATCAGCATTTACTGCTTCCATACTTGTCCACGATAAACTTTTATCTAAAGTGGCAAATTGTGTTGCATTGAGTGGAATTTGATCAGAAATCCATACTTTGTTATCCTCTACTTTAGCAATCTGGAAATAATCTTCATCTGTGTTATATTCAAGTTCAAAAGAAGTTACTTTTCCTTTAGAGAGTAGCAATTGTATCCAGCCAGAAGCGGAACCTTCGGTACGTAAAATACCTTGCAATTTCCCATCATTTGTCAAGCAAAAAATAAAAGGCTGTTCAGGTCCAACCATTAATGAACGAATAGTTGTTCCAGCTTCTATAGAAGATTCTGGAAAATAATTATTCATTAATTCACTTTGAAAATCGACTGTTACATTGTCGTTTTTCGTTATTTGAAATTTTGGGTCTACTTTCATAAGGCTATTGTTTTTCAATTACTGGTGCATACGCGATATCATACGCTACAATATCATGTTCAGCATCCATACGTAAATTTTTAAAAGCATATACTCTACCAAGTGGAAGAATCACTTTATTAGTTTGGTTTAGTACATCTATATCATTGAGTGTATCGATTAGAGCACTAGAACTCGAAGCACTGTCTTTTCCAAGATCTACTGCAATTTGAGTTACAATGGCATCAATAATTGCTAAAACCCAAGCAAAAATGAGCAGTAAAATATGTGAAAAGACTTTCCAAAAACCTCCTTCAAAATAGTTCGGATTTTCATCATACGCGATAGAAGGCTTTGTTAATTCATGCATCAAATCAAAACGTCCAGTTTTTCCACTCTTAATAGTGAAATCTAAATATCCAACACTACCTTTTGATTTTACATCACCTTTAGTGTATTGTCCGTTCGTTGATAACGTAATTTCGCCTACTTTCACGAACCATGCTTTTACTACAACAGTAATGTGAATTTCAATTTTATAACGAACTTTAATTCCCGAATTGTCATCAGTGTTTTTTACATATTCTTTCGTAATGGTATACAGCGTGTCTATTGTATCATCTATGTGTTTGTCTTTTTTTTCTAGTTTCATAACTCCATTTTCAAAACCATGTACTAAGGTTACACCTTCAAGATTTGTAAATGTTGACTGCACATACGCATCTAATGAGTTTAAGTACGTATTAAAATGACTTTGTTGTATCGAAAATACGCCATCAGTAGAACTGCTTATATCTTTTCCCAGTTCAATTAAACTTTGTGGAAGAATCCCTGCCGTTGTTGAACTTGGTGGCTTAGTATCGTTAAGCATCATCAAAAAATTAAGTGCACTAAACACTCCTGGTTGTTTGTTTTTAATACTGTATGATGTAGAAAATGCAAGTGAAGTCGGTTGAAACATTGCTTTTTCGGTAGCTTTTATTTTCTTACGTTGAATCCCATAACCCAATACATATGGATTGTCGCTTCCAGCAATTGTCATATTAAAATAATTTTCAATCGCATTTTGAAAAGCTTCATCACTACCAGTAGGTAACTTACTTTTTGACCTATCAAAACTGGAAATGTTGGCATTCTCAAATTGCAAAAACAAACTTTGAATCGTGAAATCTTCATCAGATAAACCACTTTCACGAATGATTTTTTTTGCACTTTCACCAGCGTCTAAAATCATATTTTCTTTGGAAATTTTAAGTTGTCCGATAGGAACTTTAAAAGCATATAAAACGTCTTTTAAGTCGAATACTGAAACTGCTTTGGTTTCTTCTTCTCTGAAATATAATTTTCCACTTTTAAACTGAAGTTCAAGAAAAACTTCTTTAGTATTATCTTTTATAAAACTGACTTCAGGTGCAAGTAAAACTGCTTCCCAACCAAATCTAAAGTTTAGGTTATCAGATTTCACTTTGCTCATTAAATTACCAATTTCAGTCCAATTATTATCTTTTCGAGCCTTTTCAATATCTTTTTGAATAGCAATCCAAGCATTAATTTTTTGTTTAAAATTGGCATCTTGATCTGTAATGTGAAAGTTTTTATTATCATCAGTTTTTCCGCCCAAAACACCCCATTTTTTGTGAATGATATTACGCTTATGTAATTGAGAAAACTGATAATTAATGGTATTTTGCGACAACGCTAGCACCATGTCGTAGCCGGCAAGTGTTTTAGTACCCTGCATAATTAGAGTTTTATTTGGTTAATAATTCTAAATGATGCAATTTTTTATAATTTCTTTCCTGTTCTTTTCTCAAAGATTGATTTTATTTTACTATGCTTTTAAATAAAAACCTTAAACGAAAGCTTTTAACTCATAAATGTAGATTAACTAAGTATAAACCAACTTTAATACTATATCTTTTTTGTTGTGAATTCTATTAACTACTTAAGTCTTTATATATTAAGAATTTGCTTATTAAAAATTAATAGTTTTAAGAGAAATTGGAAAATAGTTCTATACTTCTAGAAATTTGAAACACTTATATATTGTAGTTATACTACAGTGTAAGAAAAGGTTTTAAAAAAATCATTTGAGATAATCTTATAAAACTAAAAAGTGTTTTGCTTTTTTACATTCAATCAATTATTAGCATTTTTTATACCATTTTATCCTTTAAATTTTTCTCGTATATTTAATTGCTTTTAAGCTATTCCCCTGACCTAACTAACCAAAATATAAAAATGAAATTAAAAATTACTTTAATTTTTTGTGCTTTATTTTTTCAATTAACCACAGCACAAAAATCTTCTCCAGTAGCTGGGGATGCAGCAACACTCATTGATTTATTAAGAAAAGATTATGGTACTATTAGTACCGAATTACGTACTGAAACTATTGCTAATGACATGGCAAAAGCTGTTGCTATTTTTAACTCTTACTTAACTGATACAGAAAGGAAAACTCTAACCGACTGTTCTTCCATGCCGCTTTTTAGTACTCTAGGCAGCAAATATAACACTCCTTCTTATCCAGTTATAAAACAAAAAATTGATGCTATTTCAGCTAATTTAACAGAATATAATAATCTTCTTAAAATACAACAACTTAAAGAAAACTATAGCGACCCTGATTTTGAAGAAATTAAAAACACTTACTATGAATCAAAATTCTATCTAGACCTTTCAAGTTTACTTTGTTTAGAAAACACTTACAAAAGAGATAAAAAAAACATTTATTTATCATTTTTACTAGATAAATTCATAAATAAATATAACACAGTCTTTTTATTTAAATCAGACACATTTGCACAAGTAAACCATAGTTCTTCTGTACAAAAAGCACTTCCTTTTTTAGGTGGAGATTTAGCTTTTGAAACACTAATAGATGGGCTTGCTAGGTTCTTAGCAAAAAGAATAAAAGAAGAACTTACTATTAACGTTATAGATAAAGTAAAAGAATATCTAAACAACCCATCTCAGGAAAGTTATATTAACGAACTTTTAGTTTTATTACCAACTACTACAGATTATCTTAAAAACTTTGATGCAAATCAAGTTTTAAATTTTATAGATGATTTGAAACAGTATATAGAACAAGATTTAAATAATCTTATTTCCAATTTAGATGATTTAAGAACTACACCTAGATTTCAAAAACTAATATTAGAAAATCCAGATTTAGATTTTGCTTTTGAGGCTTTTGATTTGATTTCTCAAATTTCAAAAACTGAGAACCCCATTGAATACTTTGATATTTTAGAAAACAGTAGAAATATTCAGCGTTGGGGAAAAGATACTGATCCTATTAAATTCAATATTTCTAATACTATTAAATTAACTTCATTACTAGCACACAGCATGTTGGTTATAGATGACGGTAAACAAAAATTAGTTTCTTTAGATTTTATGAGTGATTACGGCTCTATGAGAGATTTTTATTACTTATATATTGGTTTTTTACATCAACAAAACAGTAAGTACTTCAATATAAAATTCAGAAACGACACTAATGTAATAGACTTTAATTTAGAGAAATTGATGACGAGTGCGGATCCTACTAATATTGATGCAAATGAAGAAAAAATTAAAGATGTTATTTCTTTTTTAAAAGAAAACATCACTAATATTTCATCCTATTCTGAAAAACTTCAAAAAAACATAGAACAAGTAAAAAAATCGAATAAAACTAATGATAAAGTTTTCTATACAGATGTATATGAATTGATAAACACATTAATTGGTTTCTCTGAAGAAATTACTAAAACTGCTGAAAATATTACTAGAAAAGGAATAGAATTAAATTTTTTCGAAGCCAAATTAGATACCGTATCCATTTTACAAAAAACAAAACCTTATTTCAAAACAGCTACAAGTGTTAATCAAATATTTTTGGATCTTCATCAAAAGAAATTTACTACTGCTATTATAAATGCATTGGAGATACCTTCAAATTTTAGCAATAATAACATTTCTTTGAATAAACTCCTTGAGTTAAAAAATGACTTTATAAATGCCAATAATTTACTTCTATTAAAAGAATTCCTTTCTTATAAAAGCATCCCTACTAACACCGATAAAAAAGAAGCTTTTAAAAAGATAGCTGAACAGCTTAATTATATTTTAAATAGTTCAAACAATGCTTCATTAGCTAATTTAAAACAACAATACACTACTTTATATAAAACCATAATAAATGATAAAAAAGATGAATTTGAAAAGTATCTTACTCAATTTAAAAGTGCTATCGAAAACAGTGATACAGCTATAATTATTCTCAAAGAATACGCAAAAATAGATTTTAACGAAACTTTTAAAGCCCCAATTGAAGCTTTTTTAGCTAGTAAAGTAAGTCAACTTCCTCCAGGAATTAAAGATCAAATTATAATAACTATAGAAGAATATGCTTCATTAACTTTTAAAAGTGTAATTTTTAATGAAAACAAAGAGAAAGAGCTAGAAACCACTACCAATAATCTTTTAAGATTAATACCTGTTTATTTACCTGAATTAACAACCAATGTATTCCGTGTCAAAGATAATAATGTAATACGTTTAGTTCACTTTATAAGTAATATAGCTACCTCTAACACTTCTGAAGATGTAGAAAATGCACTTGAATCTTTCGCATTACCAACGGGAAGTTCTTCTATAAAAGAAGAAACATCTACTTATGTTTCTATTAACTCATTCCCTGGTATATTATTTGGAAGAGAAATTAGTAACAATACAATCGACAATGCAAATTTTGCAGGTATAACAGCTCCAATAGGGTTATATGGACAATTTTGGAATCTTAATAAAGGTTCTCTTGGAATATTTGTTCCTATAATAGACATTGGTGCGCCAGTTAGATTTCGATTAGATAATAACAACGATACTGGAACCTTACCCGATTTCAATTTTAAAGATATTTTCTCTCCTGGACTTTACGTAAGCTATGGATTTAATAGATCTCCTTTTGCCATAAATGCTGGAATCCAGTACGGGCCAAAGTTAAGAGATATCGATAATGGAAATGGAGAATTCACAGATATTGAATCTTATCGAATAGGAATTGGGTTTGTTATTGATATTCCTCTTTTTACTTTATACAACAAAGGAATTAAGTAAAATGAAGAAATTCTTAACATATCAATATCTCTTTTTTCTTTTTTTATCTCATAGTGTATTAGCTCAACAAAGGATTATAAGAGGTGTGGTAAAAGATGGACAAGAACCTCTTCCTGGTGTAAGTGTTTTAATTAAAAATACAACCAATGGAACGGTAACTGATTATGATGGAAAATACTCAATAGCAGCAAAAGAAGGAGATATTCTAGTTTTTACTTTTACAGGTATGCAAGCCATAGAAAAAACGGTTGCAAAAGAAAATATAATTAACATTACACTAGAAGTTCAAGAGTTAGAAGAAGTTGTTGTTAGTACTATGGTACATATCAATGAAAACTCAAAATATATAACCTCCTGTGGAAAAAGAGTGGAACGGTTAAAAGGAATAGGAAAATACGATAGTAGATTAGAAATAACAGCATTAGATTCACTCGTAAAATGGCAATCTTCAATTATTAAAACGTCAAAATCTGTAGCTATGATTATAGAAAAGGAACGATTACATGCTATTTCTAATTTTGAATATCAATTAGATTTTTACAATACGTTGCAAAAAACATATAATTTATGTGCTAATGAAGCCTTTACCAATCAACCTGTTGTAGGCTCTGGAACCGCTTTTGTTATTAGTGAACAAACAATGATTACCGCAAAGCATGTTTTTGAAAGATCAATAAATGATTATGCCATCGTATTTGGTTTTCAATTCTTAGATGAAAAAAAAGAGATTTCATCAATTGTACTTGCATCTAATATTTATTACCCTACTAAAATTGAAAAAGAGTTTGAAGAGTTAGATGTAGTACAATTTAAAGTAGATAGAACTTTCCCAAAATCCATTCCTATATTAGAATGGGAAAACTCTAGAACGCTCCAAAAAAAAGACGAAATTTACATGATTGGTCATCCTACAGGATTACCTAAAAAAGCTGCCTTAAATGCTGATATTATAGACAACTCTAAACTACAATTCTTTTATACTTCTTTGGATAGCTTTCAAGGAAATTCAGGATCACCCGTTTTTAATTTATGTTCAAATAAAGTAATAGGAATTTTAGTTTCTGGACAACTAGATTATGAGTTTAATGGAAGTTGTTACAAAACTACTTTATGTAAATATCCTCAATGTTTAGGCGAAAAAGTGGTGCGCATTGAAAATATCATAAAAAACTAAAAAAACAGATAATTTTATAAAACAAAAAAGCCTTACTAGTTTTAGTAAGGCTTATTGTGATCGCGACAGGATTCGAACCTGTGACCGTCTGCTTAGAAGGCAGATGCTCTATCCAGCTGAGCTACGCGACCAATAACTATTTTTTTGTCGGGGTGGCAGGATTCGAACCTGCGACCTCCTGCTCCCAAAGCAGGCGCGATGACCGGGCTACGCTACACCCCGAAAATGGTTATCTGCAATTTTTTGCGGAGAGACCGGGATTCGAACCCGGGCATCGAAAAACGATGACAGCTTAGCAGGCTGCTGCATTACCACTCTGCCACCTCTCCTTAACTCAAAAGAGTTAAAAATTGCGAGTGCAAATGTAACATTAGAAAAGCAATCTCACAAATATTTTAACCAAAAAAAAACACTATTCTGGATATTCAATTCGTAAATGATAGATATTCATTAATTTACCTTTTATCACCTTTTTAATTTTTTCTATTTCTCTAAAGGTAATATTCGAATTTATGAATTGATTATTCGCTTTTTGTCCTTCTACTATTTTATCTATTAACTCATCTATTGATTGTGCTGAAGGATTTTGTAAGCTTTTAGATGCTGCTTCTGCTGCATCACATATCATTAATATTGCTGTTTCTTTTGAGAACGGAATTGGACCTTGATATCTAAACTTCTTCTCCTCTACCTCTAAATTTGGATTTCTATCTTTTTCCTTCATATAAAAATAATACACCAAACTTGTTCCGTGATGTGTTCGTATAAAGTCAATAATACGGTCTGGAATATTATTTCTCTTAGCTATTTCTATTCCGTTAATCACATGATCTAAAATGATTCGAGCACTATCTGTAGGAGATAAATCGTTGTGTGGATTTACTCCAGTAATTTGGTTTTCAGTGAAAAATTTTGGGTTCTTCATTTTACCAATATCATGGTATAAAGCTCCTGTTCTAACTAACATAGAGTTGGCTCCAATTTCATTAGCAGCAGCTTCTGCTAAATTAGCAACCTGCATAGAATGTTGAAAAGTTCCTGGTGCTTTTTCATTAAGTTCTCTTAACAGTTTAGAGTTTGTATTAGACAATTCTAGCAACGTAACATCTGATACCAATCCAAATACTTTTTCATAAAAATAAATAAAGAAAACAGCTAAAAACGACAATAGTCCATTCACAGCAAACAGTCCAAAATACATCCATTTTATATTCGTTATATTTCCTTCCTTGATGATAGAAAAAGCAAAGTAAGTAATCATATAGATGAGCGTTATTTGGGCAATTGACATAAATAAACTTGCTCGCTTATACAATTCGGTAACCGATAAAATAGTAACGATTCCTGCTATGATATGTAAGTAAATAAACTCAAAACTATTTGGAACAATAAATCCTAGTAATAAAACTGTAAGCACATGAGTAAATAAACCTAATCTAGCATCAAAAAACGCCTTTAATACAATAGGCAAAATACTTAGAGGAATTACATATAAAAAATCTGGATTGTATTTTACCATTACTGTCTGTGCGACAATCATTAACAATACATTAGAAAAGATAAAAGTAACTTTTGTATTATCTAAAAAAATCTCTCTTCTATACTTGTCTAAAAACAACAACAACATCAATAAAGCTAATGAAACAAGAAGAGTGTATCCTAACACTAACCAATTGTAGTTGGATTTATTCCAAATTAGCGATTTAGAAGCTTCTTTAAAAGATTTTAAGACATTTAAGTTTTCTCCTTCTACAATATCTCCTTTTTGAATAATCAATGCATCCTTAGACACCATTCCTTTGGTATATGAAACATCATTTAAATTTTCGTCCAATTCTTTTTGAGTGTACTCAGCATCAAAACTTACATTTGGCTGAATTAACTCAGATAAGATCTCGAAAACATAATTTTTACCTCTAGAGTTTTTGTAATCAGTAAACTTATCGTTTATAGTTGTTAAAATATCTTTCGATTGAAACAAATTCTGAAAAGCAATTTCTTCAATAACATCATTTTTACGCAATATTACTATAGCGCTTTTATTGATTTTATTTTTTGAAACATCATCTATAAAACCGTATTTATAGATAGTTTTTATTAATTCTAAACCACTCTTTGTAAGCTTCTTTATTTCTTCTTCTGTCAAACTATCCGATGGATCAATCTCCTTCATCTTTTCAACAAAACTTTGCTCTATCGCTTTAGTTTTTTGAGTATCATAAAGAAAATATTGTTTGGACAACGAAGTAATTTGAGTTATTTCATCACTAATTTCTTTTTCTGATTTTTGAATAGCAAAATCAAAAGGTGCATATAAATTTTCATACTGCCAAGGTTTTCCTTTTGAGAAATCATATCTAAACTTACCTCCTTTCGGAAAAAAATATACAATGGCAAAAGCTGTGCTAATAAATAATAAGACTTTATAAACTATGGAATTATTTCTATATAAATAGCTTATCAATTTCTTCATTTCATTTTGTTTCTTAGCGTAAATATAACCTTTTAGTATTATTTGAGTTCTAAGTATAAAATGGTTATTTTCGCATTGCATTATTTAACAAACAAACATAACATGAAAGAAGTAGTAATTGCATCTGTAGCAAGAACTCCAATTGGAAGTTTTTTAGGAACATTATCAAGTACTCCTGCTCCAAAACTAGGAGCTGTTGCTATTAAAGGCGCTCTAGATAAAATCAACTTACAACCAGAAATGGTTAATGAAGTATTTATGGGAAATGTAGTGTCTGCTGGTTTAGGGCAAGCACCTGCTAGACAAGCGGCTATTATGGCTGGTATACCAGACACGGTTCCTTGTACAACAGTAAACAAAGTTTGTTCTTCAGGTATGAAGTCTATTATGTTAGGAGCCCAAGCAATTGCACTAGGTGATGCTGATATTGTTGTTGCTGGAGGTATGGAAAACATGAGTATGATTCCACATTATCAACATGCTAGATCTGCTACTAAATTTGGCCCGGTTACTATGGAAGACGGAATGCAGAAAGATGGTTTAGTTGATGCTTACGAAAAAGTAGCTATGGGAGTATGTGCAGATGAATGTGCTGTTGAATATAACTTTTCGAGAGAAGACCAAGATGCTTTTGCCATTGAATCTTACAATCGTTCTGCTAAAGCTTGGAGCGAAGGAAAGTTTGCAGATGAAGTAGTACCAGTAGAGATTCCACAAAGAAGAGGAGAGCCAATTATTTTTAGTGAAGATGAGGAATACAAAAATGTAAAAATGGATAAGATTCCTGCTTTACGCCCTGCTTTTACTAAGGAAGGAACTGTAACTGCCGCAAATGCTTCAACCATAAATGATGGAGGCGCTGCTTTAGTATTAATGTCGGCTGAAAAAGCTAAAGAATTAGGAATTCAACCGTTAGCTAAAATTAGAGGTTATGCAGACGCTGCTCATGAACCAAAATGGTTTACTACTGCTCCAGCAAAAGCGTTACCAAAAGCCCTAGCTAAGGCAAATGTTGCTATTGATGAAGTGGATTATTTTGAATTAAATGAAGCTTTTTCTGTAGTAGGATTAGCTAACATGAAAATCTTAGGATTATCATCAGATAAAGTTAATGTTAATGGTGGTGCAGTTTCATTAGGGCACCCATTAGGCGTTTCTGGAGCTAGAATTATCATAGCACTTACCTCTATTCTAAAGCAAAACAATGCTAAAATTGGTGCTGCTGGAATATGTAACGGTGGTGGTGGTGCTAGTGCAATGGTAATCGAAAGAATTTAATAATTAAAAGGTATATTTTTGTTCGGAATCTGTAATTTAAGTATTGTTCCTTTACGATCGGAAGCTAATGATGTTTCTGAAATGGTAAGTCAAGTTATTTTTGGAGAGCATTTTCAAATACTTGAAAAAACCAAGAAATGGAGTAAAATAAAGCTAGCTTTTGATGGTTACGAAGGTTTTATTGACAATAAACAGTATGAAGAAATTTCTGAAAATTTATTTAACGAACTTGAAAATGAAGAACCAATATTTTCAGGTGATTTAATTGATTTTATTACAGGTTCTGAGAACAATCTTACTACTATTCCTATTGGAGCTAGATTACCTTTTTTAAAAGACAGTATTTTTAGTATTAATAATACTCTTTATAAATACGAAGGTAAAATAGCTGGAAAAAAACTAACAAAGAACGCCATTGTAGAAACAGCCTATTTGTTTTTAAATTCACCTTATTTATGGGGTGGAAAGACTCCTTTTGGTATTGATTGCTCTGGTTTTACCCAAACAGTTTATAAACTCTGTGGATACAATTTATTAAGAGATGCTAAACAGCAAGCTAGTCAAGGGGAAGTTTTGAGCTTTATTGAAGAGTGTGAACCTGGAGATTTAGCTTTTTTTGATAATGATGAAGGCGTTATTACCCACGTTGGAATAATTATGAATGATTACAACATCATTCATGCTCATGGTAAAGTTAGGATTGACAAACTCGACCATAGTGGAATTTACAATACAGATACTCATCAACACAGTCACCGATTACGAGTTATAAAAAAGATGATATAACAACAAAAAAAAGAGAAGCAATTTTTGCTTCTCTTTTTTTATATGTTAGTGAATAGAGATTATTGCATCGATTTATATAAATCTCTAAATTCTTTTGCTTTATCTTGCATCTCAAGTACTTCATAAATACTCATTAAAGACTTAACTGTATCTATGCTTCTATTAAGACTATCTGCTTTTTCAAGATATGGTAAAGCTTCTTTATATACTTCTTTTTGCTTAAGTGCTAACTCATCATACTTTTTAAAGTTAGATAAGTTTTTGTTCATCTCTTCTACAATTTCTTTTTCCTTAGCTAATATAACTACTGATAAGTTCATATACGCATCAGAGTAATCTGGCTTAAGTTCAATTGCTTTTCTGTAATACTTAGCAGCTTCTTCAGTTCTTCCTTGGTTGAAGTTTACAACTCCTAAATTATAGTATAAAGTTGGGTTATTAGGGTCTAAAGCAACTGCTTCTGCCATTAATTCACCAAACTTATCCATCTTACCTAACTCAATATATAATTGCGCTTCGTTTAAAATTAAATTTAAATCGTTTTTATTAGCTTTTCTTGCTTCAGAAATAGCCTTAATAGCCTCATCAGTTTTACCTTGCTCTTTTAAAATTAAAGCAAAATTCTTCATAATTGATGCTGATCTACCTTCTGTAGTTTTTTGAGTTGGATTTGAATACTTCCCAGATTTAACCATTAAATCTCTCTGTGTTTTACTCCCAAGGTTTTCTTCTTTACCAGTAGATTTATTCACAGCAAAGTACTGAACCTCTTTACCTGTATAACCGATTTGAATTAACTCTTTGTAATAGTCAATAGCTGTATCGTAATCTTTAGCTTGAGTAGCACTTACAGCTGCGTTGTATGCAAAGGCAGTATCTCTTGGACTTAATTTATAAGTTAAATAAAAGTACTTAGAAGCTTCTTTATAATTATTGTCATTATTATAAAGGCTAATTGCTTTTTCTGAAACTGATTGAATTAACTTATCTAATTGAGGTTTTGCTTCAGCTGTATAACGCTCTTTACCTATTTTCTTTTCGTAATCGAATAATTGATTAAAAGCATCTGCCGCTTTTTGGTATTCTTTCTTACCAGCATATGCTTGACCTTTTAAGTAGTAGAATTTAGACTTATACTTCTCATCTGCGCTCTCTATAGAGCTATCTAAAGAATTTACAATAGTTAAAGCTCCTGTAAAATCATTATTGCTAAGTGCTTTTTCAATAGATTTAAGCTCTTTCTTTTGAGCAAAAGAACCTAATGTTAATAAACCTAAAGAAATTGCTAAAACTTGTTTTTTCATCTTAGTTAATATTAGTTATTTAATAATGTATTCTTAATTTACACTAGTTTCGTTTTCAATTTCCGTGCCATTTTCTTCATCTTCCTCTTCATGCATTACTTTTGCAACAGCAGCTATGCTATCATTACCTTTTATATTGATAAGCTTCACTCCTTGTGTTGCTCTACCCATAACTCTAAGGTCTTCAACTGCCATTCTTATAGTAATTCCAGATTTATTGATAATCATTAAATCATTAGAATCGTCTACATTTTTTATCGCTACCAAATTACCTGTTTTTTCTGAAATATTCAATGTTTTCACACCTTTTCCTCCACGATTGGTAATTCTGTAATCTTCTAACTTTGAACGCTTACCGTATCCTTTTTCAGAAACTACTAAAATATTGCTTTCCATATCGTTTACAGATACCATTCCAATTACTTCATCATCGTCATTTTGTAGTGTAATACCTCGAACCCCAGAAGCTGTTCTACCCATAGGTCTTGTTTTTTCTTCCTCGAATCGAATAGCCTTACCAGAACGCAATGCTAACATTACTTGACTATCTCCAGTAGTTAATTTAGCCTCTAGTAACTCATCATCTTCCTTAATAGTAATTGCATTAATACCATTAGCTCTTGGTCTAGAATATTGCTCTAAAGGTGTCTTCTTTACTTTACCTTTTTTAGTAGCCATGATTACATAATGATTGTTGATATATTCTTCATCATTTAAATCATCTGTAACTAAAAATGCTTTTACTTTATCATCTTGCTCAATGTTCATAAGGTTTTGAATCGCCCTTCCTTTGGTGTTTTTACCTCCTTCAGGAATTTCAAAAACTCTCATCCAAAAAACTTTACCTTTTTGCGTAAAGAATAACATGTGTTGGTGATTCGTGCCAACGAATAAATGCTCTAAGAAATCTTCATTACGAGTTGTTACTCCTTTTTGACCTCTTCCTCCTCTATTCTGAACTTTATACTCATCTAGGTTTGTTCTCTTAATATACCCAGCATGAGAAATAGTAACCACTACTTTAGAGTTAGGTATCATGTCTTCGATACGCATGTCTCCACCTGCATACTCTATTACCGAACGGCGCTCATCTCCATATTTATCACGAACTTCTATCAATTCATCTTTGATAATCTGATAACGTCTTGGTTCATTTGCAAGTATATCTTTTAAATCAGCTATTGTTTTTATAATCTCATCATACTCAACTCTTAACTTATCTTGTTCCAGACCAGTTAACTGACGTAAACGCATTTCAACAATTGCCTTAGCTTGAATTTCTGTTAATTCGAAACGTTTAATTAAGCTCTCACGCGCTTCATCAGCATTAGCAGATGCTCTGATGATAGCAATTACTTCATCAATATTATCTGAAGCAATAATCAAACCTTCTAAGATGTGAGCTCTAGCTTCTGCTTTTTTAAGTTCATATTCAGTTCTTCTTACAATAACCTCATGTCTATGCTCAACAAAATAGTGTATTAACTGCTTTAAATTAAGCTGTTGTGGACGCCCATTTACTAAAGCAATATTATTTACACTAAAAGAAGTTTGTAATTGAGTATACTTAAACAACTTGTTAAGTACAATATTAGGAATCGCATCTCGCTTTAAAACATATACTATACGCATTCCTTTTCTATCAGACTCGTCTCGTATACTTGCTATTCCTTCTAACTTTTTTTCGTTAACTAAATCAGCAGTTTTTTTAATCATCTCTGCCTTGTTAACTTGATATGGAATTTCAGTTACAATAATACATTCACGACCTTTTACTTCTTCAATAGTCGCTTTGGCACGCATAACTATTCGTCCGCGTCCTGTATGAAATGCATCTCTTACACCATCATATCCATATATAATACCTCCTGTTGGAAAATCAGGAGCCTTGATGTGTTGCATTAACTCATCAATCTCTATTTCTCTATTATCAATGTAAGCTACGGTACCGTTAATAACTTCTGTTAAATTATGTGGCGCCATGTTTGTAGCCATACCTACCGCAATACCAGAAGCTCCGTTTACTAATAAGTTTGGTATTCTAGTTGGTAATACTGTTGGCTCATGTAAAGTATCATCAAAATTTAACTTATGATCTACAGTTTCTTTCTCAATATCAGAAAGCATTTCTTCTGATATCTTTTGCATTCTAACCTCTGTATAACGCATAGCTGCGGGACTATCTCCATCAACAGAACCAAAGTTTCCTTGACCGTCAATCATCATATAACGCATGCTCCAATCTTGAGCCATACGCACCATAGAATCGTATACAGAAGTATCACCATGCGGGTGATATTTACCTAATACCTCTCCTACTACTCTTGCCGATTTTTTATATGCTCCTGTAGATTTTATTCCCAACTCATGCATACCAAATAAAACCCTTCTGTGAACTGGTTTTAAACCATCTCTTACATCAGGTAAAGCTCTAGAAACAATTACCGACATTGAATAATCAATGTAAGCAGATTTCATTTGCTCTTCGATATTAATTGGAATTAACTTTTCCCCGTCTGCCATATATCTCTATTTAAATCATTAATACTCATTTCGTTAAAAAAGTGAATTTTAGCACTAAAATTCACTTCCTCTAAATACAAGTTTGTATTTACTGTTACAAACAGTGCAAGATATCATTTTAAGCACAAACACCCAAGTTTTCGAGTTTCAATTTCACTTAATTTATCAACAATAGCGTAAGGTTTTTCAACATCTTTCTACTTAGTACCTAAACTGTCTTTTTGTCGTGTTGTTTTACTGGCATCGTTTTTGTATTTTTTTTTAAAATTCTTAGTAACTTTACAACAAAGAAATTATTTATGGACGAAAATTTTTCACCAGGAGTTAGAGATGTAATTACTTTCAGCAAAGAAGAAGCCTTAAGATTAGGGCACGACTTTATTGGAACTGAACATCTTCTGCTTGGTTTAATTAGAAAAGGAGACGGAAAAGCAATAGAAATTTTAACCACTTTTGATATAGATTTAGATTTAGTTAGAAATAAATTAGAAAAATTAAATCCTACTTCATCTCTAATTGAAGCGAATCAAAAGAAAAATTTGCATTTAACCCGTCAGGCTGAAAAAGCTATTAAAACTACATTTTTAGAAGCTAAATTATATCAAAGTGACGCAATAGATACTGCACATTTACTTCTTTGTATTTTGAGAAATGAAAATGACCCTACTACAAAACTTTTACAAAAGTATGATGTAGACTACGATCAAGCTAAAGCTTTATACAAAGAATTAAATATAGACGATGGTAGTTTACCTATCAATCCAATAGCAGAGAATACCGACGATGAATTCTCTGAAGAAAAAGGACCTTACGGGCAACAACAACCATCTCAGAGAGGAAAAACAAACAAAAAATCAAAAACACCTGTTCTTGATAATTTTGGTAGAGATTTAACTGATTTAGCAGAAAACGGTAAGCTAGACCCTGTTGTTGGTCGATTAAAAGAAATTGAAAGAGTTTCTCAAATATTAAGCCGTAGAAAGAAAAACAACCCAATGTTAATTGGGGAACCAGGAGTTGGTAAATCCGCAATTGCTGAAGGTTTGGCTTTACGAATTGTAAACAGAAAGGTTTCTAGAATTCTTTTTGATAAACGAATCATTTCACTTGATTTAGCAAGTTTAGTTGCAGGAACTAAATATAGAGGTCAGTTTGAAGAGCGAATGAAAGCACTTATGAATGAACTGGAAAAGAATGACGATATTATTCTTTTTATTGATGAGATTCATACAATCGTTGGTGCAGGAGGCGCAACTGGTTCTTTAGACGCTTCAAACATGTTAAAACCTGCGTTAGCTCGTGGGGAAATTCAATGTATTGGTGCAACAACTTTAGATGAATATAGAACCAATATTGAGAAAGATGGTGCCTTAGAGCGTCGTTTTCAAAAAGTAATGGTAGATCCTACTACTGTTGAAGAAACCATTCAAATTCTGCACAACATTAAAGGTAAATATGAAGCACACCATAATGTTGAGTTTACAGATGAAGCTATTGAAGCTTGTGTAAAACTTACCAATAGATATATGACAGATCGTTTTCTTCCAGACAAAGCTATTGATGCTCTTGATGAAGCAGGATCTAGAATTCATATAACAAACATTGTTGTTCCTCAACAAATTTTAGAATTAGAATCTAAACTTGAAGAAATAAGAGAACGCAAAACAAAAGCTGTTAGCGGACAAAAATATGAAGAAGCTGCGAAGCTGCGTGACGATGAAAAAAACCTAGAAGCAGCTTTAGATTCAGCTCAAAATCAATGGGAAGAGGATTCTAAACTACACAGAGAAACAGTAACTGAAGATAATGTTGCTGAAGTAGTTTCTATGATGACTGGTATTCCTGTTAACAGAGTTGCTGAAGCTGAAAGCCATAGATTAGCTGAACTACCTACTTCAATTCAAGGTAAAGTAATTGGACAAAGTGAAGCGGTAACCAAAGTTGTTAAAGCAATTCAACGTAATAGAGTTGGATTAAAAGACCCTAACAAACCTATTGGATCATTTATTTTCTTAGGTTCAACAGGGGTTGGTAAAACTCAACTTGCTAAAGTTTTAGCTAGAGAACTTTTTGATTCTGATGAATCTTTAATCAGAATTGATATGAGTGAATACATGGAAAAATTCGCCATCTCTCGTTTAATTGGAGCACCTCCTGGATATGTTGGTTATGAGGAAGGAGGACAATTAACAGAAAAAGTTAGACGTAAGCCTTACTCTGTTGTGCTGTTAGATGAAATTGAAAAAGCGCATCCTGATGTGTTTAATATGCTTTTACAAATTTTAGATGATGGTCATATTACAGATAGTTTAGGAAGAAAAATAGACTTTAGAAACACTATTATTATCATGACTTCCAATATTGGTGTTCGTAAGCTTAAAGATTTTGGAGGCGGAGTTGGTTTTGGTACTCAGGCAAAAAAAGAGCAAGAAGACGCACATGCAAGAGGAATTATTGAAAGTGCTTTAAAAAAATCGTTTGCACCTGAGTTTTTAAACCGAATAGATGATGTTATTATCTTTAATTCTTTAGAAAGAGAAGATATCCACAGAATTATTGATATTGAGCTTAAAAAGCTACTAGATAGAATTTCTGATTTAGGTTACAACTTAAATTTATCTGACAAAGCAAAAGATTATATTGCTGATAAAGGTTTTGACAAACAATATGGTGCTAGACCTCTAAAAAGAGCTATTCAAAAATATATTGAGGATGCCTTAGCCCAGGAAATAGTGAATGCAAAGCTTGATGAAGGCGATTCAATATTTATGGATTTAGACGACGAAAGCAAGAAGCTAACCATAAAAATTGAAAAAGGTCAGAAGCCTGCCGAGACACGAACAGAATACGACGAAGAATAATTATTTTAAAAACCGAGTTTAACAACTCGGTTTTTTTATACCTAATTACAACTGGACTTTAACAATTCTATTCTTAACTAAAAAAAGTAGCATTAATATTTCATGTTATTTCATAGCTTTGCTCTAATGAAATCAATATTTAACTCGCGCTACTTTTTTTTATTCTTTGGAATAGCTCTTTTTTTCGTAAACATTATTCAAGGCTTTACTACTGAGTTAATTTCGGATGAAGCTTATTACTGGACTTATAGTAATGAGTTAAGTTGGGGATATTTTGATCACCCTCCAATGGTAGCTATTTGGATTGCAATTTCAAAATTATTCTTTTCATCAGGAGAATTAAGCGTTCGGTTTTTTTCTTCCATAACATTACCCTTAACATTCTATATAGTATGGTTATTAATAAATAATCCAGTAAAAAAAGATTATAAATGGCTTTTCATTTTATTGGTACTAACCACTTCTTTATTTAATGTTTACGGTTTTATAACAGTACCAGACACTCCTTTAATGTTTTTTATAGCTTTATTTTTATTTGGTTATCAAAAATACATAAAAGAAAAAACTACAGTTAGCTATCTAGTATTGGCTGTATCTATGGCTTGTATGATGTATAGCAAATACCAGTCTGTATTGGTAATTGGTTTTGTTCTATTATCGAATTTAAAAGCTTTAAAAGATGGTAAGATTTGGCTCACCGCCTTACTTACAATTGCTCTATTTTCTCCTCACCTGATATGGCAATTTGAAAATGATTTTCCCTCTTTTAAATACCACTTATTTGAAAGAAAAGAAAATACCGTTTATAGATTTAGAGATACTTATATGCATATTATTAACATCATTGTTATCATTGGTTTTACTTTTCCAATTGTGTATAAGGCTTTTTTAAAAAACCTAAAAAACAACGACTTATTTCAAAAAGCTCTAAATTTTATTGTTATAGGATTTATAGGATTTTTCTTTATCAGCACATTCAAAACACATGCTCAAGCTCAATGGATAGTTCCAATTTCTATTCCTTTAATTATAATTCCTTTTAATTATCTAATTAAAAATAAGAAGGATTTAAAGTTATTTAAAACACTCGCAATTATAACTTTAGTTGTTACCACTTTTTTACGATTTGCAATGGCTATTGATGGTTTATTGCCAAAACAATTTGAAATGCACGGAAACAAAAAGTGGACTCAAGCTCTACACAAAAAACTTAACAATAAGACTCCATTATTTTATAATTCTTATCAGAACACCTCTTTATATTGGTTTTACACAGGAGAGAGACCTTACCAACTTAACTCTTGGAGTAGTAGAAAAAACCAGTATGATTTATACGATTTCAATAAAGAATACAACATTTCTAACCCAGTATTAATTGGAGGTAACAAAAGAAGCTTTACTAATGATTCTTTACCAAAAAAGAACAAAGGAAAAATTTATTATAAAAATATTAATGGTAGCTATTATAAAAACAGTCAACTTACTTTAGACTTTGCTGACAACCTCTACTTAGAAAAGAATACTAAGAATATTATTTCTGTTGAAATTCTAAAACCTCAAAAAAGCACAATAGAATCACTTCAAATTGCTGTTGCTTTAAGGGACGGAAAACACAAAAAAGTTTTTCCTGCAAAATTAATAAACCAAAATGTTGAGTTTGTATTACCAGCATTCGACAATACATTTAACCCTAACAAAATTCAAATAATAGGGACTTCTAATTTAGAAGTTGACTTTATTCGTTTAAGCCCTGTTAAAAACTTTACAACCAAATGACCAAAAACAAATCATTACTAATCCTAAGTATATTAATTATTTGTATAACCATTCTAGGTTTACCGTTAGATATGATGCCTCCTGACGCTGCTTTGTATGCATCAATAGCTAAAACAATGCACTTGAATAACGATTTTATTAATTTGTATTCGTTAGGAACTGATTGGTTAGACAAACCTCATTTACCTTTTTGGTTAACAGCTTTATCCTTCAAAATTTTTGGGGTTAGTAATTTTGCGTATAAATTACCAGGTGTATTAGTTTTTTTTCTTGGAGTTTGGGCTACCTATAAGTTTACAAAAGAAAATTACAATAAAGAAACAGCGGTGATTGCTGCTATAATTTTAGCAACATCTTTACATAGTGTAATTTCTAATTTTGATGTCAGAGCAGAACCTTACTTAACAGGTTTTATTATGGCTAGTTTATATTGGTTTTACAAATATATTCAGCAAAAAAAAATAAGTGATTTACTACTAGCGAGTTTATTCTGCGCTTTTGCTGTAATGACTAAAGGAATATTTGCAATTATACCTTTAGTTGCTGCTTTAGGAGGACATTTTATAATCACAAAAAGCTGGAAAGAGTTGTTTAATCCAATGTGGTTAGTCGCTTTGGGTTTTATAACGCTGTTTATAGTTCCTGAACTTTATACTTTATATGTTCAATTTGATGCACATCCAGAAAAAATTGTCTTTGGAGAAACTAATGTTTCCGGTATTAAATTCTTTTTATGGGATAGTCAATTTGGTCGTTTTTTTAATACGGGACCAATAAAAGGTCATGGTGATGTTTTCTTTTTTATCCATACTATTTTGTGGGCATTTTTACCATGGTCGATTTTATTTTATATCGCTTCCTTTTTAAAAATCAAACGAAACAGTAAAAAAGTAAATACAAATGAAGAGTTCTATACACTCTTCGGAACTTTAGCTACTATTTTAGTATTCTCATTAAGTAAATTTCAATTAGCACATTATACAAATATTGTGTTTCCATTTATGGCTGTCTTAACTGCTGATTTTATTGTTTCCTTAAAAAGCAAGTATCAAAACCTACTTAAAACCTATTCAATTACGCAATATATTTTAATAGGCATATCGATAGTAGCCGTAATTGCTCTTAGCATTGTTATGAAACCTGAATTTAATTTCTGGATTTTACCAATCTTTATTCTTTGTATTATAGCCCTATATTTAGTAGTGAAGAATCAACAAGAAAAGACAAAACGTATTTTATATTTTTCTGCTATTTCTTTTTGCTTTTTATATGGGTTTATGCTAACTCACTTTTACCCAACACTATTTAAATATCAAGGTGGTGTTCATGCAGCTAGATATATTAACAATCATGATTTTAAATCAATTAGCATGCTTACTAATAATAGTCATAATTTTGGATTTGAGTTTTACTGTAACAAACCAATAAATAGAATAACTATTGAAGAGTTAAGCAATTCTAAAAATAGCGTTTTATATGCAAACGAAAAAGATCTTGAATTACTAACAAAAAAGAATACTAGCTTCGAAATACTAAAAGAATTTGATTACTATAGAATTACAAAGCTCAAAGGAAAATTTATCAATAAAAACTCTCGAGAAAAGACCTTAGGAAAAAAATATCTAATACAACTAAACTAAGCTTTCTTTAAATACTCTTTGATAGAGAAAACTATATAGCTTATAAAATAAAAATCCAAATAACATACCTGAAAGATAACCAACAGAGATATCGCCAGGATAATGTACACCTAAGTAAACTCTACTATACCCAAAAACCATTGGGAACAATAATAGGGAGTAAATAAATTTAAACTTACTTCTCAATAACAAAATTATAAAGACAGAAAATGTTGTTGACAAAGATGCATGTCCTGACCAAAAACTATATCCTCTAGGTTTATAACTGAATTGTCTTAAATATTCTTGTAAATAAGCTGTATTACAAGGACGAATTCTTTCGGTGGTGTTTTTTATCAAGTTTGTAAACTGATCAGAAAAAGCAACCATAACTGCTATAAAAAACAATGAAAATAGCGTCTTTTTAAGTCCGAATCTAAGATAAATTAAAATTAAAATAATAACGAAAAGAGGAATCCAATTGAACTGATTAGTGATAGTTAACCAAAAAGAATCCCACTTTTCATTACCTAAATTATTTAAGAAAATTAATAAATCAGCATCATTTGATCTGATTGTGTCTAAAAAACTATTTTCCAACTTTTAATATTTCTATTTCAAAAATTAAATCTGTATTCGGTTTAATAACAGGTAAACGACCTACTTCACCATACCCTAAATAACTCGGAATAAACAAACGTGCTTTTTCTCCTTCATACATCATAGAAGCACCTTCTTTCCATCCTGCTATTAATGGATAATTAGGATCATTAATTGTAAAAGTAAATGCTTTATTTTGATCTAAACTAGAAGCAATTTTATTACCTAAATCATCATACAAAGTATAATGTACAGTAGTAGGTACATCTGGATTTACTTTTTCTCCAGTTCCTTTTTGAAGTTGTAAAAAGTGTAATCCAGAGCTTGTTACTTGAGAGCTATAATAATCCATTTCTTTACGAACTTTCTCTTTAGCAACAGCTATTTTTCTTTTACGTTCTTTTTTACGCTCTTCTGCATTTTCTAATTCTTGTAAAAAAACATTAGGTGCATTGAACTCTTTCGCCGATTGCCCAACTCTGATAATATCTACTTTGTTGATTACATCATTTTGCAAAATTGTATCCACTACATTCTGACCGTAAGTTACTTTTCCAAAAACTGAATGCTTTCCATCCAACCAAGGTGTAGCCTTGTGTGTAATAAAAAATTGAGAAGAGTTTGTCGCTGGTCCTGCATTTGCCATTGATAACACTCCTTCAGAATCGTGTTTATAAATTAATTGTCCTTGTTCATTTAATGGAAATTCATCATCAAAACTATATCCAAGACGACCTCCTCCTTTTGGTTGTCCAGCTTGAATCATAAAATCTTTAATCACTCTGTGAAATTTCACTCCCTCATAAAAAGGCTTTCCTTTCAAAGAATCTAACAAATTGGGATTATTCCCCTCTGCAAGAGAAACAAAATTCGCAACTGTCATTGGAACAATATCAGCATGCAACTTAATTAGTATATCCCCTTTATTAGTTTGAATATCTGCGTACAATCCCTCTGCTAAATCTGGGTATTTTACAGTTTTACAAGACACTATTAAAACTGAAATAGCGACAATTAATTTAACTATTTTCATAAATTGTATTTAAAACGAAACAAAAAGCACCAACATAAGTTGATGCTTTTAAGTTACATTATTTTTTATTAATGATCTTTGTGGTCTTCTCCACTATGATCTGTATGTCCATCTGCAGATGGCTTTGCAGTTGATTTAACTTCTAATAATTCTACTTCAAAAACTAATGTAGAAAAAGGCTTTATTTGTGGCATTCTACCTTGGAAACCATACGCTAAATCTTGAGGAATGAAAAACTTAAACTTAGCTCCTTCTTTCATTAACTGTAAACCTTCTGTCCATCCTTTGATTACTTGAGTTACTCCGAATTCAGACGGTGTATCTCTTTCTACCGAACTATCAAAAACTTTACCATCGATTAAAGTCCCATGGTAATGCACTTTTACATAATCAGCTATCTTAGGAGATGGTCCGTTACCTTCTTTTAAAACAATATATTGTAATCCGCTTTCAGTAGTTACAACTCCTTCATTATTTTTATTTTCTGCTAAGAAATCTTCATTTGCTTTTTTATAATCTGCATGCTCTTCCTCTGCTTTCTTTTGCATCTCTTTTTGTCTTCTTTCCATATCTTCCATTTGTTTCTTTTGGAAATATGTTCTGATGATTTGAGTAGCTTCTTCTATATTAATTAAAATATTAGTAGAGTCTGCACCGTTATAAAATCCTTGTACATATAAATCTGGATCAAGCTCCTTTGCATTTTGATCTGCACGCATTCTAATTCCAGTATTTAAACCTAAAGCATAACTTACAGAATCTAACTCAGTATCTAAACTTTTTTTAGCTTCAAATTGTTTATTACAAGATACAACTGCTAGTCCTAAAGCAGTAATTACCAAAAACTTATTTAATTTCATTATTCGGTTTTTTAATTTCTATTAATGTTACTATACTCTTTAATGTTTGATTCATTCCAATTCTATTCCCATCTCCAGTTACTCCATAAGCCCTGTAAGAAGGAATCACAAATGTAATAGTTTCTCCCTTTTTCATCAACTTTATTCCATCTCGTAATCCTGGAACAAAATCTTCTTTATCAATGGTGTACTTTCTAGTTTGAAAATCATAAATCACTTCATTATTTAGGGAAGTAATATTATAATTTAAAGTAACCTCATCCCCTTTTACAGGAGTAGAACTCAATACAGTATCTTGTTTTTGATAAGCATACCAAAAACCATTGGCAGAAGATTTATACTCAGTTATAGTATCTTTACTTAAATGCGACAGAATTTTTTGAGTTTCCAATGCATTCATCTTTTTATTTTGCTCAACTACTTCCTTATAGAAATTTTTAGTTGATTGTTGTTTAGGTCTTCTAGCTTCTAATTCTTTGCAACCAAAAACACCTATTACTACAATGATATAAATGTATACTCTATTCTTCATAAGAAACCAGTAAATCTTCTTTATAATTTGGTAATAATGATCTGAATTCATCTACTGTTTCTTCCATAGTATATGTAGACCTTCCTCCTGCTGCATTGTCATGTCCTCCTCCATTAAAATATGATCGTGCAAATTTATTTACAGAAAAACTTCCTTTAGACCTAAAGGATATTTTAATTATACCTTGTTCTAAATCTTCAATAAAAATAGCTGCAAATACAATGTTTTTTAAAGATAAGGCATAATTTACAACACCTTCTGTATCTCCTTTTTCATAATTGTATTTATTTTTCTCTTCTTGAGAAAGTGTTATAAAAGCTGTTTTATACTCTGGTAAAACTTGTAAATTACTTAAGGCTTGACCTAGTAACTGTAATCTACTAAACGAGTTTGCATCATATACTTTACTGTGAATTTTATCATTTTCAGCACCTCGATCAATTAAATCTGCAATGATTCTATGAGTAGTACTTGTGGTCGATCTAAATCTAAAAGAACCTGTATCTGTCATAATACCAGTATATAAACAAGTAGCGATGTTTCTTTCAATCAAATTCAAGTCTCCCATCATTTCAATAAAAGTATATACCATTTGACAAGTTGAACAGATTTCTGTGTCTGAATACATGTATTCAAAATCATCAGGTTGCTGATGATGGTCTATCAATGCAAAATGATTTTCATACTTCTCTAATGTGTTTTGCATATCATCTCCTACTCTGTGCAATGCATTAAAATCTAATAAAAAAACAATATCAGATTTCTTTAACGCTTTTACAGATTGATTATTTTGCCTATCGAAACGATATACAGATTCAACCCCAGGAATCCAATGCAAAAAATCAGGAAATTCATTAGGCATCAACACCTGTGCTTTATGACCTTTAAAATCAAGATAATGCTTTAATCCAAGTGTAGATCCAACAGCGTCACCATCAGGATTTTTGTGGCCAATAATTACAATGTTTCGTGGCGTTTCTAAATACGCTTTAAGTGCTTCAAAGTTCTTTAAAATCATAAAGGGCGAATATACAATTTAATATTCTTTTGACTAAATATTATCAAAAATGTTAATTATTAACAATTAGCTTATTAAAATCATCACTAACCAATAAGAAATCATACATTTAAACTCCTTCAACTCCCTCATATAATAAGTCAAATTTATGATGAAAAAAATGTTCTATTATACACTTAACTTGTTAGTAACATTAAAAAATGTATTTTTGCGCGAAATTATAATCAGATTAAAATACAAATGGCAACAAATAGAACTTTTACAATGATTAAACCAGATGCTGTAGAAAATGGACATACTGGTGCTATTTTAGAAAAAATTAATGCTGCTGGTTTTAGAATTGTAGCAATGAAAAAAACGCACATGACTAAGCGTGATGCTGAGACTTTTTATGCTATTCACAATGAGCGTCCGTTTTTTGGTGAGTTAGTTGAGTTTATGACTCGCGGACCTATTGTTGCTGCAATTTTAGAGAAAGAAAATGCAGTTGAAGATTTCAGAACTTTAATTGGTGCTACTAACCCAGCTGAAGCTGCTGAAGGAACAATCAGAAAATTATTTGCTACTTCAATCGGAGAAAATGCAGTTCATGGTTCTGACTCTGATGAGAATGCAGCAATCGAAGGAAGTTTCCACTTCTCTGGTAGAGAAATGTTTTAATCTCCACTGAGAAAAAATAATACTACATTAAACTCGTTACATTTTTGTAACGAGTTTTTTATTTAACTTCGCCTAACTATTAATTTCCTTTTTCAATTTATGAGACATTTATTTATAGCTTTTGCAACAATCATTTTAAGTCTAAGTACACTTTTTGCTCAGGAAAGCAAAACAAATAACTTTTCGGTAAGTATTAGCAGAGTTGAAAATGAGAAACCAATATTATTAAAAGAATGGCTTGATTACACAAAAATGGATGCTACTCTAAAAACTATAAATCACAGTAATAAAAAAGAAGGCTCTAAAAATAACAACGAGTTAATTCATTTTAATGATGGTAAGCAAGAAATTCCATTTGAATTTAATAACGGAATAATTTCAGCTAATTCACCATCAAAGGAAACCATTTTTAAAATGTATTTAATCTCTAAAAGATTACATGCTGAAGTAAAGGATAGTAATGGGAAAATATACAGTGATAAAGATTTTTATAAGAACTAATTAAACCAACATAATTTTTTTAACTACTTCTTCGCCCATTTCTTCATTAATCATCGTAATGATTTTCTCTTTTCCATAACTTAATTCTTCTCTCAATACAGAAGAGTTTAAACGAATAATTAACGTACCGTTTTGTAACTTAACCTCATTAGTATAAGTAGCAATTCCAGGCCCCATTAATTTAATCCAAGCCTCTTCTATATGAATTTTTTGAAATCCTTTTTCTAATTTATTTTCTTTAATAAAGGCTCCCATTAAATCTTTTATTGAAAAACTATCACTTTCTCTCTTTGTCATTTTTTAATCTTCTAAATTGCTTAAGTTAAAAATCTCGTAAGGCTTATTACTTTGTTTTACTACAGTTTCTGTTCGCTCAAAGTGCGTATCTGTTATAAATATTTGTCCAAATTCATCTTTGTTAACTAACTCTATAATTTGAGCTACTCTATGCTCATCCAATTTATCAAAAATATCATCTAATAATAAAATTGGAGTAATGTTCGATTGTCTTTTAATAAACTCAAACTGCGCCAGTTTTAATGCTATTAAATACGATTTTTGCTGTCCTTGCGAACCAAACTTTTTTACAGGATAGGTTCCAATTTCAAAACTCAAATCATCTTTATGCACACCAACAGAAGTATACTGTAAAATTTTGTCTTTTTCTAAATTTCTTTTTAATAATTCTTCAAATGACAAATCTTCTAGCTGACTTTTATAGTGTAATGACACATGCTCTTTATCATTTGATATAATCTGATATTTCTCATTAAAAATCGGAACAAATTCTTTTAAAAACACCTTTCTTTTCTCATGAATCTCTCTTCCATATAGCATTAACTGCTCATTATACACACTTAAATTCAATTCATCAAAAGTTCTATTCGCTGCAAAAAATTTCAATAAAGCATTTCGTTGTCCTAAAACCTTGTTGTAAGAAATTAATGTTTTTAAATATTGTTTGTCCTGTTGAGAAATAACGCCATCTATAAATTTTCTTCGAGTTTCACTGCCTTCAATAATTAAATCTCTATCTGCTGGTGATATAATTACAAGTGGAAACTGACCAATATGATCTGAAAAACGTTCATAAATTTTACCGTTTCTTTTAAGCACTTTTTTTTGTCCTTTTTTTAAAGAACAAATAATTTTCTCTGAACGATTGTTTACTAAGTATTCCCCTTCTACTACAAAAAAATCTTGTTGATGTTTAATATTTTGAACCGCTACTGGATTAAAATAGCTTTTAGCAAAAGATAAATAATAGATTGCATCAAGAACATTGGTTTTTCCCACTCCATTATTACCTACAAAACAATTAATCTTTTTTTCAAAACTAAATGTTTGGCTCTCAATATTTTTAAAATTAACCAAAGATATTTTCTGTAAATACACGTGCAATGTTGTTTCTAGACAGGAAGTGCAAAATAACGAAAAATCGGCTTTTAAAATCCAATTAAAAAAACTATTTTTGCGCCACTAATTTTATAAGAATTATGGCAACATATAAAAAGAGAGGATATAAACCTAGTAAAGAAAAGGTTGTAGATAATACTGTTGAAGAAACATTTGATGAGTCTCAAAGTGAGGTAGCTAAAGCCTTTGAAGGTTTAGACCAAGCTGCAAATAAATCTGAAGAGTGGATTGAAAAAAATAGTAAACCTTTATTTTATGGTTTAATTGGTGTAGCTGCTTTAATACTTTTGTATTTAGGGTACACAAAATTTATTTCTGAACCTACAGAATTAGAAGCTTCAAATGAATTAGCATATCCTAGATCTTTTTTCGATCAAGCTGAAACTGCAGCTGGAGTTGAAGCTGATAGCTTATACACATTAGGTTTAGAAGGTGGAGATGGTAAATATGGTTTTTTAGATATTGCTAAAACTTACGGAAGCACTAAAGCTGGAAACTTAGCTAATTATTACGCAGGTATTTCTTATTTAAAAATGAAGAAATATACTGAAGCTATTGAATATTTAGAGCAATTTAATTCAGATGATGAATTATTAGGACCTACTGCTTTAGGTGCTATTGGAGATGCTTTTGCAGATATCAATCAACCAGAAGAAGCTTTAGAGTTCTACGAAAAAGCTGGAAATAAAAAAGACAATGAGTTTACTGCTCCTATGTTTTTATTTAAAGCTGGACAAACTGCAATGCAGTTAAAGAAATACAGCAAAGCTGAAAGTTTATTTACAACTATCAAAGAAAAATACGCAACTACTCAAGTTGGTAGAAATATCGATAAGTATATCAATAGTGCTAAATACGCTCAATAAAAAATAAGCTTACAGTATATAGTTGGCAGTTAACAGTTATCAGTAAATAAAAACTGCAATCTGAATACGTAAAACTGAATACTAAATTAAATGGCTACAACGAATTTATCATATTACGATAAAAACACCATCCCAAATGCGAAGGCTTTTCGATTTGGGATTGTTGTTTCTGAATGGAATCCTGAAATCACTAAAAACTTACATCAAGGTGCAATTGACACCTTACTAGATTGTGGTGCTGAAAAAGAAAATATTATTTCTTGGGACGTACCTGGAAGTTTTGAACTTATCTATGGATGTAAGAAAATGATTGAAACTGAAAAGTTAGATGCTGTAATTGCTATTGGTAATGTAATTCAAGGAGAAACAAAGCATTTTGATTTTGTTTGTGATGGGGTTACTCAAGGAATTAAGGATTTAAACCTTCAATATGATGTACCTGTTGTTTTTTGTGTTTTAACAGATAACACAAAACAACAATCATTAGATCGCTCAGGTGGAAAGCTAGGAAATAAAGGTGTAGAGTGTGCCGTTGCTGCTGTTAAAATGGCAGCCATTAAAAATATTGGAAGAAACACCAACAGTGTTGGTTTCTAATTTTTATTCTTAGAATAATAAATATATTTTAAAGAAGTCAAGATGTAATTATCTTGGCTTTTTTAATTTCCTAAACTTACTTGATAGCTTGTCTTTAATTCCGTAATTTTGATGTACCGTTTTGGTGTGGTTTTTGAGCTATGATAAACCTAACTTAAATATTTAATATTATGTTTGGATGGAGTAAAGTTTTAAAAGGAAGATCTTATTACACGTTTGATTACAAACCTCGTTATTATGATGAGCGTAAAGAACGTTTGGAAAAGATCAAGAAGAAATACGAAAATTCAGATACTACTACCAAAAACGTTTCTGAAGAAAACAACGATTACGTAACTATAAAAAAAGGACAGTTAAGGAATACGTGGAAGAAAACTAAGACTTCTGGAGATTACAATTCTACAATTAGAATTGCCATTATAGTAGCGATTCTTTTTGGTATTGCAGCCTATATCCTTAGACTATCATAGAAAAATTTTAATGTCAGATATTATTCAATTACTTCCAGATCATGTTGCTAATCAAATTGCAGCTGGAGAAGTTGTTCAACGCCCTGCATCGGTGGTTAAAGAATTATTAGAAAATGCTATTGATGCTAGTGCAACTAACATTACTTTATTATTAAAAGATGCTGGAAAAACCTTAGTACAAGTAATTGACAATGGAAAAGGAATGAGCACTACTGATGCTCGTTTATGTTTTGAGAGACATGCTACCTCTAAAATAAAAAACGCAGAAGATTTATTTAATCTACACACCAAAGGTTTTAGAGGTGAAGCATTGGCTTCTATTGCAGCAATTGCTCATGTTGAGTTAAAAACTAAGCAAGATGATGAAGAATTAGGAACTTGTATAAAAATTGAAGGGAGTTCTATTGTTTCTCAAGAAGTAACCTCTACTCCAAAAGGAACAAGTATTGCTGTAAAAAACTTGTTTTATAATATCCCTGCTCGAAGAAATTTTTTAAAATCTGACACTGTTGAAACTAGGCATATTATTGATGAATTTCAGCGTGTTGCCTTAGCACATCCTGATATTTCGTTTGCACTTTATCATAACGATAATGAAGTTTACAACTTAAAAAATAGCAATTTAAGAAAACGAATAGTTTCTATTTTCGGAAATAAAACCAATGAAAAGTTAGTTCCAACAGAAGAAGAAACTGATATTATTTCAATTAAAGGTTTTGTAGCGAAACCAGAATTTGCCAAAAAGAAACGTGGAGAACAGTTTTTTTTCGTGAATGATCGTTTTATTAAAAGTTCCTATTTAAATCATGCTGTTAATAGTGCTTTTGAGGGACTGTTAGATCAAGGTGCACATCCAACGTATTTTATTTATTTTGAAGTACCTCCAAACACTATTGATATTAATATTCACCCAACGAAAACAGAAGTAAAGTTTGATAATGAAAAAGCTTTATATGCAATTATAAGAGCTACTGTAAAACACAGTTTAGGTCAGTATAATGTTGCTCCTGTTTTAGATTTTAATAGAGACGCTACGCTAGACACGCCCTATGAGTTTAAAGACAAGCAACGTGTTTCTACTCCAAAGATTATTGTAGACCCAACGTTTAATCCTTTTAAGGATATTTCTTTAGATAGCAAACCTATTAAAAAAGAAACCTCATCTTACCGTCCAAGTAAAACTACTTACCAAAGCAATTTTAAAAAAGAT
Source organism: Tenacibaculum skagerrakense (assembly GCF_004345825.1). Taxonomy (GTDB): domain Bacteria; phylum Bacteroidota; class Bacteroidia; order Flavobacteriales; family Flavobacteriaceae; genus Polaribacter; species Polaribacter skagerrakensis. The sequence continues at coordinate 95,650 of NZ_SLXM01000006.1, read as the reverse complement.
ACTGGAAGTTGGGAATCTTTATATGCTAATTTAGAAGTTGAATCTGTTCAACAAAACAATAATCAAGAACAACTATTCGAAAGTGAAAGAGAAACTGAAACCGGAAAGACGTTTCAAATTCAAAAAAAATATATACTTAGTTCTATAAAATCGGGAGTTGTTTTAATACATCAAACATTGGCACATCAGCGTGTCTTATACGAAGAATATTTAGAACACATTACTGTTAAAGAAGCCAATAGCCAACAGTTATTATTTCCGATTACTATTTCTTTTTCATCTTCGGACATTGAAATGATTTATGGAATTAAATCGGATTTAGAGAGTGCTGGTTTCGTTTTTAATGAGTTCACTAAAGACTCTGTTGTTATTGGAGGTATACCGATTTCGATATCTGAAAGTCAGATTACCTTGATTTTAGAGCAGCTATTAGACGACATTAAATTAGAAGTTCCAGACGCAAGTTTTAGTCATTTTGACGTGATGGCAAAATCGTTTGCTAAATCATTAGCTATTAAAACAGGTACTGTTTTATCCGGAAAAGAACAAGAAACATTAGTAAACAATTTATTTTCATGTAAAGAGCCAAGTGTTTCTCCTTTAGGAAAACCAACATTTAAAACCTTAACTTTACAAGAAATTGACACTATTTTCACCAAGTAAATTATGCAACAATTAACACCTGTAGTTAAACATCTTATAATAATAAATATTTTATTCTTCGTTGGATCTTCATTAGTTGGGAATCAAGCCTATGATATGCTATCGTTATGGTTTCCTGAAAATGAAAACTTTCGAGTTTGGCAAATATTCACACATATGTTTATGCACCATCCAACTTTCATATTTCATATTTTCTTTAACATGCTAGCATTATGGATGTTTGGCACTCCATTAGAGCAAATGTGGGGTAAAAACAAGTTTTTATTTTTTTATTTTTCTGCCGGAATTGGAGCTGTTATTTTGCCCTATATAATAGATTATTATCAATTTAACAATACAATAAACGACTTGATTAGTAATGGATTCAATAAAGATGAAATATTTGAATTGATAAACCAAAGAATGTATGATAAACGTTGGATAACTGCTCTAGGTGAAGAAAGAATAAAAAATTTCAACCAAATAGCAGGAGGAACTTCACTAGGAGCTTCAGGGGCTATTATGGGACTTTTAGCTGCTTTTGGATTAAATTTTCCAAATGCAAAATTAGCTCTCATATTTTTACCTATTCCAATTGCTGCAAAGTATTTTATTCCAATTCTTCTAGGTTATGAAATTCTTTCAGGTGCTTTTAACTGGCCATCGATGTTTGGAATAAATGTAGGTCACTTTGCCCATGTTGGTGGAGCTCTAATTGGATTTATAATTGCTTGGTACTGGAAGAAAAATCAATTTAGAATTAACTAATAGCTTATGGAAAACTTAAAACAACATTTTTTAAGAGCTTCAATGTTAGAGAAAATCATCTACATTAACGTTGCTGTTTTTATTTTAGACTTGTTAGTTTCATCTTTTTCAGGACTGTATAAAACGCAATTAAGTTTTATTGACCAGTGGTTTGCATTATCATCTTCTTTAGATGCTTATATTACTAAACCGTGGTCTATTGTTTCTTACGGGTTTTTACATGCTGGCTTTTTACATATACTATCTAACTGTATTTGGTTATATATTTTTGGTCGTTTATTTTCCGAGTATTTCACTCAAAAACAGCTGTTAAACTTCTATTTATTAGGAACTATTTTTGGAGGAATATTCTTTTTAATTGCAATGAATTATTTTCCTGCATTTAGTAATAGTAGTCATATTTTAGTTGGTGCTTCAGCTGGAGTTAGCGCTATTATTATTGGTACAGCCACTTATATTCCTAATTATGAACTAAGAATACCTTTAATTAATGTTTACATTAAAGTTTGGCATTTAGCTGCGTTCTTTGTTGTAATGGATTTAATCAGTTTATCTGGAGGTAATGGTGGTGGACATTTTGCTCATTTAGGTGGTGCTTTATTTGGTTTCTTATATGTAAATCAAGCTAGTAATAAAGAAATTGAACTATTTAAAAATATTTCAAAGTGGTTTAAACGTGATAAAAAAACACTAAAAACTGTTTATAAATCAAACAATCCTAAACCGACAAGAAAGGAAGCGAATAATAAATCTGATAATCAACAAAAAATTGACCAGATTTTAGATAAAATTGGAAAATCAGGTTATGACGCACTTTCCAAAGAAGAAAAAGAGTTCTTATTCAAGCAAGGAAATCCAAAATAATGGCCTCTAAAAGACAATTTAATTTTTTTCAAAAGTTGCTATACTTTATAAACTCAATTGTGGCAACAATTTTATTGTTATCGTATTTTTTGGCTTTTGTTTCGCCAAAAACGGTTCCAGTCTTTTCAGTTGCTAGCTTAGCTGTCCCTTTTTTAATAGTAGTTAACTTAGTATTCCTAATTTATTGGATTATAAAACTAAAAAAACACTTTATATTATCTGGTGTTGTTTTACTATTCGGTTGGATGTTCTTTCCTCCTTTTGTAAAGTTCTCGAAAAAAAATACTGCTTTAAATTCTGATGTAAAAGTAATGAGTTACAATGTACGTATGTTTAATTTGTACAATTGGATTACAGAAAAGGATATTGATAAAAAGATAATGAATTTTATCAATGAAAAAGAGCCGGACATTATTGCTTTACAAGAATATTACGATGCAAAAAATGTTAAACTAAACTTTCCTTATCAATATTTCGTTCCAAAATCTAAAAGAAATAGTTTTGGTTCAGCAATCTTCTCAAAATACAAAATCATCAACAAAGGATCTTTGGACTTTGAGAACAGTGCTAATAATGCCATTTTTATAGATATTGTTAAGAACAAAGATACTGTTAGAGTGTACAATCTTCATCTACAATCTTTAAAACTAAACCCTCAAAAAGAAAACTTTGGAGAGGCTAATTCTGAAAAACTCGTTGATCGTTTAAAAACTGGATTCATAAAGCAAGCATCACAGGTAGAAGCTTTCTTGGAACATGAAAAACAGTGGAAAGGAAAAAAAATAATTTGTGGCGATTTTAATAACACTGCCTACTCTTGGGTATATAGACAACTTGCAAAAAATAAACAAGACGCTTTTGAAGTTGCTGGAAGCGGACTTGGAAAGTCTTTTAATTACTTTTTCCCTATTCGTATTGATTTTATTTTAACTGATAATAAAACCAAAGTACATAGTTTTAAAACCTATTCTGAGAAATTGTCGGATCATTTTCCTATTATGTCCAGAATAAACTTTGATTAAAATCCCTTCCATAAAAAAACACAGTATATTCTTAAAAGGATATTTATTATAAACATAATTAAAAAGCCTCTTGATATATTCAAGAGGCTTTAATTTTATCTTTATTCTTCTATAAGAATCTTTCCCTATTCAATAATGAATCGTTTACTCACCTTTGTATATTCATTCTCTAATTGAAGAATATATACTCCTGATTTAAACCCATCAATATTAATAGCTTTAGTATCATTTAAGTTTCCTTTATCTAACACCTGTCCTAATACATTAATTACGCTATACGTTGTATTCGATAAGTTTTTACCTTGACTTAAAACTCGTAAAAGGTTTCCTTTCTTAACCGGAACAGGTGCAATAGTAATTGATGATAATACATCTTCATCCTCATCTCCCATTTGATCAACTCTAGTACCAAAACTAGCTACTTGAACTGAAGACGAGCTACAAGAACCTTCATAAATTTTTACGTTGGTAAATGTTGATGTGTTCCCTGAACCTGCATCATTATCATTAATAAATACTAATCTATCCATAGTACCTGTATAAGAATCTCCTACTGGAATAACATACGTTTGTGTACCACCAGCATAATTATCGAAATTAGTTATACCATAATTTTGAGTACCATGTACTTTGAAACATCTCGCTGCAGTTAAAGTATTGTCATTCTCAAAAGCAACTCCATGAATTTCACCTTGAGAAGTACTACTAAACTCAAACTCTATTACAGTATTAGCAGTAACTGTATAATTCAATGGAATATATTTCCAAGTATTATTAGTTAAGGTTAACGAAGCTCCTCCACTACCTACAGAGAAGTTTCCAGCTGAATCTTGATTAGAGAATGGTGTAATAGTGTAATCATTAAAGTTTAACGAAGCACATCCTGGATCAGGATCTGGTCCACCTGTATCTTCACCAATTGAAATAGCATCTAAAGCAATATCACTTTGCCATCCACTAGTTCCTGAACCTGTAACTACAATAAAACGGATTTGTACACTAGACTCACCTGCATATGCTGCTAAATCAACATTAGCTGCGTTCCATTGATTTCCTTTATCTCCGTTTTGACTAAATATCGATGTCCAAGCTCCAGTATTATTAGTTCTAGCCTCTACGGTTAATGAATTAATTGCCGTACCATACATATGATATTGGAACTGTAAACTTGGTGTTGTTAATGAACTAAAGTTTAAACATGGCGAATTTATGATTGCCGATTTATTTGGGAAACCTGTGCCATCACCAGAAGCTTCTACATAAATATATGTTGCTCCATCAGCTCCACTACTTGGACCTGTATTACTTGATGGAGTTCCTCCTGAATCTCTTGTAAAATCGATATCATCACCAGAAGTAGCATTAGACCAATCTCCGAAGCTTGTTTCGAAGCTTTCATTAAATGGATAAGCAGTAATTTCTCCACTACAACCATCTGGATCTGGACCTGGATCAGTTCCTCCATTTTGAATAGCTACTGAATCTATAGCAATATCACTTTGCCAACCGCTAGTTCCAGAACCTGTAACTACAACAAAACGCAATTGCACACTAGATTGACCTGCATAAGCGGTTAAATCTACACTAGCTCCATTCCATTGATTTCCTTGATCTCCTGATCTTGTAAACACAGAAGTCCAATCACCAGTATTATCAACTCTTGCTTCAACAGTTAACGAGTTTATTGCTGTACCATACATATGATATTGGAAAGATAAATTCGGTTCTGCTAATGAACTAAAATTCAAACATGGTGAATTTAAAACCGCTCTTTTATTTGGGAAACCTGTTCCATCTCCTGAAGCCTCTACATATACATACGTAGAACCATCAGCCGCAGCAGTTGGGCCTGTATTACTAGAAGCAGTACCTCCTGAATTTCTTGTAAAATCAATATCATCAGCAGTTGAATTAGACCAGTCTCCAAAATTAGTTTCAAAACTTTCACTAAAAGGGAATGTAGTAATATCTCCTGAACAAACTTCTGGATCTGGATCTGGACCACCTCCATCACAAGGATTTACAAAAGATACTGTTTGATCAGTATTTGAATTAGAGCCACCATTATTATTTTCATTAGCTCCTTCTCCAACTCCTCTTTCAGCAAATGCTTTCCAAATTAAACATCTGTATTGACCACCGTATAAATCTTGATCTGCTTGTAAAATACCATCACGACCAGAAACGAATCCTGGATTACTTGCCGTATTTTTTAATCCTTCTATTACTAAAGCCATAGCAATATTGTTTCCTCCTGTTCCATTATAGAAATCAGGGTCAAAACCTTCTTGATCGATAATTAACCAAGTCATATCCCAAAGAATGGTAGCAAAAGCATATCCTACTCCATGCGGAACTCTTAAACCATTAATATCTGCATAATCAGTATTATTAATTCCTCTGTCAGTAGAATAAGGCGTCGGACGAATTCCTGGTCCGTTTTTATCTTGACCTAACACATAATTTCCAACTCCTCTACTATCAGTACCTTGATCACCTGCTTTCATTGTAAGCATTAATCCGAACCAATCAGACCAACCTTCACCCATTTGTTCTGAACCTCCAAGAGCATTGCTATTTGGACCTCCAACTAAACGAGTAGAAATTCCGTGTCCATATTCATGTGCAATAATTACGTTATCAAAAGAACCATCCCTTCCTGGATTCGTTTGATTCCATAAAAACATTTGCATTCGAGGGTTTCCTCCATCAGTTGGAGTTGCGAAATTTGCATTGTTTGTACCACTTCCGTCTTGAGAATCGGCATTTACAGAATCACTTCCAGCACCACCTTTTCCGTAGTTGTTTTCTTGGAAGTTACCACTAGCTTCATCAAAACCATATTGATACCAAACATCATGCATTATATTATTCCAGTAAAATAAGTTTGTTGTAGATGCATCTCTGTAATTAGCAGGAGACAATCCTAAATTTACAGGAAAATCAAAATCTAAACCTGAACCTCCATCTGGAGAAGCTCCTGTTCCATTATTCCCATTAGCATCCTCTTGAGCCCAAACATTGTTTCCTCTTGTAATAGTAAACTCTGCTCCTGAAGCTCCATTTGTATCGTGCCAACCAAAAGGCGATGCAGTTAAATTAGCAGGATTTGTTGCAATTGTTCTTCCTCCATCATCTGGATCAGATAAAGGCATTGCATAAACGTTATAAGAATCTGGTGCAAACATCATAGATTCTTTTGCATACGGAACTCCTGAATTTTTTTCTACATAATTTACTTCTGATTTGCTAGCATAAGCTTCTCCTTTTAAATGCGCATGCTCTACTTCTCCGAAATTACAAGAAATTACCCAGTTATCTTCCGCTATAACTTTACCAGAAGAAATATCTACAAAACTGTTCCACCAGTTTTGTCCACCTTCTTCGTATAAGTTAATATTCCAACACAACTTTAATTGATTGTCTTGAAAAACATATACCTTTTGAGCTGTAATTGGCTCATTATCTTCCGTAATTCCAGAATTTACGAAATGAATTACATCATCACCACTACTTGATCTTTTAGAAATTCTAACAAGATTTGCAGAAGATCGTAAACGGTGTTTAGTAACTACTGATTGAATTGCTGACTCTGGTGTAATGCCAGATGTTTTTGAAGAAGTAAGTTTAGATTTAATTTCTGGAACAAATTGATCTAACTTATAATTTACTTTGCCGTTTAAAACAGACATGTTGTATGTACCATTAATAATAGGAATATTATTATGATACTGAGTAATGTAGTAATGAGTAAGTCCTTTTTTTAAGGATGAAGCTGTACTCGTTACTTTCCATTCTGAAAAGTCATCAGAAGAATTTTCACTTTTCTTCTTTAAACCATTAAAATGTTGTTGAATAACGCCGATATCTTTAGGCGTTGACGTTTGAGAAAAAATTGTTTGAGATAGCAGGAATACTGCTACCAACAGGTAAGTTTTTTTCATAATTGATTGATTTTTGAAAGGTTTTTATAAAGTTAAAAAATTATTAAATCACAAAATATTTAACTTAAAAAATAAACAAAAATAACCTCTATGTTATTTTTTATAACAAAACATCAAAATTTTTATAAAATTATTATAAAAATTTTATAAAAACTCAGTTTACTGTTTGTAAACCCTCTTTAAACTTAGCATATCTATAGGATTAACCCCTAATCCTTTGACGTTTTTTTGAGAAAATCGAACAACTTCATCGTAGTATAATGGAATTACAGGAGCCTCACTAATCAAAATACTATCCATTTTTTGATATAATTTATACCTTTTCAAATTATCCACTTCACTAATAGATTCTTCATATAAAGTATCATACGTTGAATTTGAAAAATGTGTGTAATTAGGCCCGTTGGGTGTAAAATTTTTGCTATAAAATAGCGATAAGTAATTCTCGGCATCTGGATAATCTGCAATCCAACTTGCTCTGAAAATAGACAATTTACCATTAGCCTTTCCTTGTCTTAATGTAGAAGGTGGAATTACATTTACAGTTACAGTTAACCCAATATTTTGAAGTTCTCTTTGAATAAATTCACATAAATCTAAATAACTACTATTTGTTGTTATTGTAATATTTACCTCTGATTTTCCAGTATTGGTTTTATATTCTTTAACCAAACTCTTAGCTTTTTCGGGTGAATAATTGTAACCAACTTGTGCATTAAAAGAAGGTAACCCTTTTGGTATGAAGCCATGATTTGCTGGTGTTCCAATATTATTCCTTAGGAAAGTCATCATTTTTCGACGATCAAACCCGTAATTCATAGCTTGTCTAATTAATTTTGATTGCACTGGATTATCATCTTTTCCTTCCAGAAAGAAACCAAGATATTCAGTATTTAAATAAGAAGCTTTTTGCATGTTGATTTTATCCTTATAACTATCTACTAAAGAACCTGATGTTGATAAAATTTCATCTTTATAAGATGCATCTAAACTTTTCATAAAATCTAAATTTCCTTGTACGAATTGTAGAAACTCACTTTGCTTATCTGGAAGAAAAGTAATAGCAACGGCTTCTAAGTATGGTAACTGATTTCCTTTTGCATCTTTTTCGAAATAATTATTATTCTTTCTTAAAACCAATTTGGTGTTTTCTACCCACAACTTAAATTTAAAAGGACCGGTTCCAATTGGATTTGATCTAAACTCTTTTCCATAAAACGACACAATTTCTTTAGGAACTACAGAACAATATTTCATACTTAATAATCCTAAAAAAGGTGGAAAAGGCTTGTTTAGTTGTATTTGAAATACAGAATCGTTCAAAGCCTCAAATGCTTTTACGTTTTGTAATACCCATCTTCCTGGAGATGCAACATTGTCATCTAGTAGTCGATTAAAAGAATACGTAAAATCTTGTGCTTTGACTTTTCTTGTTTTAGTTTCTCCAAACTGTTCATGTTTATGAAAATACACATCATCTCTCAAGAAAAAAGTATATTCAGCTCCATCATTACTTATTTCCCATCGTTTGGCAATATCTGGCTTTACATGTAAAGAATCATCTAACTGAACCAAGCCATTAAACAACTGATTTACAGCCCAAATATTTCGTTGATCTTTTGAAAAAGCAGGATCTAATGATGTAATATTCGAATGTTCATTGTATCTAAAAACCTGACTATCATCAAACTGTTTTTTCCTCTGATTACACGATACTAAAACACAAATAATGAATAATAAAACACTACTTCTCAAAACCATAATCTCGTTCTACTTTACTAATTCTAACTTTAAATTGCTGATACCATGTAATCCTTCCCTTTTCTCTTGCTTCTGTATGATCAAGTTGCATTTTCCATTGTTTAATGGCTTCTAGATCTTTCCAGTAAGAAACCGTTATACCAATGTCATTTCTGGCACTTTCAATACCCAAATACCCTTCTTGTAATTGTGCCAATTCAACCATTTTATCTGCAGTAATAGTATAATCATTATCTCCTTCTGTACGAATACTCGTAAAAATTACTGCATAATAAGGAGGTGCAGGTGTTCTTGCAATCATAAAATTAATTGGTATTTAGTTTCGAGCAAGCCAATATCATCACTTATAAATTCCTTTACTTTTTTAAAGCCAAATCGTAATAAAATTTTTTCCGATGCTAGATTTTCATTTACTACATTTCCGATAAGCTTTTTCATTCCTGTTTTTTTACAATAAGAAATCAATCCTTCACATACTTCACTTGCATATTTGTTCCCCCAAAATCGTTCAATAAATCGGTATCCTATTTCATCATCTCCTTCTTCATCTTTAACCAACGCTAAGGTTCCAATAAATTGTTTGTCAGACTTTCTTACAATTGCATAAATCCAAAAATCGTTGTCCTTTACATCATATTTCTCAATAAGCTCTAGCAGTTCTCTTTCACATTCTGGTAATGTTTTCACCTCACCTGTAGCATATTGTAAGACTTTAGGATTACTTTCTAACTCAAAAAACGAAGTTAAATCACTAGTTAACAGTTTTCTAATTACTAATCTTTCTGTTTCAAAAATCATTTTCAATATCGTACTTTTGCAGTCGGTTAAATGTACAAGAATGAATGCGGAAAAAAAAGTAGCTTTTTACACATTAGGATGCAAATTAAACTTTTCGGAAACTTCAACTATCACTCGTAATTTTGTTAACGAAGGATTTAGTAGAGTTGAGTTTGAAGAAAAAGCAGATGTTTATGTTATTAACACTTGCTCTGTTACTGATAATGCTGATAAACGATTTAAGTCAATTGTTAAATCGGCTTTAAAACAAAATCCAGAGGCTTTTCTTATAGCCGTAGGTTGTTATGCTCAATTAAAACCAGAAGAGTTAGCAGCAGTTGATGGTGTTGACTTAGTATTGGGAGCTACAGAAAAGTTTAATGTCACTAGTTATATTAACGACTTAACAAAAAATGATATTGGAGAAGTACATTCTTGTGAAATTGAAGATGCTGATTTTTATGTAGGTTCATATTCTATTGGAGATAGAACTAGAGCTTTCTTAAAAGTACAAGATGGATGTGATTACAAGTGTACGTATTGTACAATTCCTTTAGCAAGAGGTATTTCAAGAAGTGATACATTAGAAAATGTTCTACAAAATGCTAAGGAAATTTCTGAAAAAGGAATAAAAGAAATTGTATTAACTGGTGTAAATATTGGTGATTACGGAAAAGGTGAATTTGGAAATAAAAAACATGAGCATACTTTTTTAGAGTTAGTTCAAAACTTAGATACGGTTGAAGGTATTCATAGGCTTCGAATTTCTTCAATAGAACCTAATTTATTGAAAGATGAAACGATAGATTTTGTTGCAAATTCAGAAACTTTTGTACCTCATTTTCATATTCCACTTCAATCTGGTAGTGATACGCTTCTTAAAAAAATGAAACGTCGTTATTTAAGAAAAGTGTATACAGATAGAGTGGCAAAAATCAAAGAAGTGATGCCAAATGCTTGTATTGGTGTTGATGTTATTGTTGGGTTTCCTGGTGAAACCGATGAATTATTCTTGGAAACCTACAATTATTTATCTGAATTGGACATCTCTTATTTGCATGTTTTCACCTACTCAGAAAGACCAAATACTGAAGCTGTTTTAATGGATGGTGTGGTTTCTAAAAATGTTCGTGCTAAACGTAGCAAAATGTTAAGAGGTTTATCTGTAAAGAAAAGAAGAGCCTTTTATGTAAGTCAGCTAGGAAACACTCTTACTGTTTTATTTGAAGGCGAAAATAAAGAAGGATATATTCATGGATTTACAGAAAATTATGTAAAAGTTAAGACTCCATGGAATCCAGAATTGGTCAATACCTTACATAAAGTAACCCTTACAGAAATAGACGAAGACGGATTGGTTCGTTTCAACTTTGTTGATACGAAAGTAATTGCTTAAATTAACATCAATATTAATTCACCTCTAAAAAAAACTATATGAAGTTAGTATACATGACCATTTTATTGTTAGCTTTAAGCTGCGGCACTTCTAAAGAAAAGTCTTCTGACACAGAAACTAAAACAGAGCAAAATAGCCCTAAAGAAACAGTTTCGGAAGAACCAACAAACCAACTTATTGTTGTTTTAAGTAACCCAAAAAGCATTGATAATGTTAAAGCTTTGGTTACAAATAGCGGATTGAAATGGAAAAAGATGGTATTGGATAACGAAGCTTCTAAAATTGCAGTTATTGTAACGCCTGATGGAAAACTTGATTTCTGGACTGAACGATTACAAAATTCACAAGAATTTAGAACTATTAAAGTAAATTCAACATCAACTGCAAAAGAATTAATTGAAAGAGAGCAAAACACATTGGTAGCAATTCGCAAAACTAAATGTATGGGAGACTGCCCTTCTTATGATGTATATATAGACAAAAAAGGGAATGTTTCTTATGAGGGAAAAGAATTTGTTCTAGAAAAAGGTCCTAAAGAATTTAAATTATCTGATAAAGAATTGAGTACTATAACAGAGTTGTTAAATAAAAAAGACTTCTCTTCCTACAAAGATATTTACGACAATCCTAGAATAATGGATTTGCCAAGTACTTTTTTAGTACATGATGGAAAGCAAGTTCAAGTTCGCTTATGGAATGATGACGTACCAGAAGAATTAATGGAATTAAACGAATACATTGAAGGTATTCTTTTAGAGAAAAAATTATTTGAATAAAAAATGAATCAAAAGACTCATATATACTTTGTACCAGGACTTGCAGCTAACACAAAAATATTTGAGTATTTAACCTTTGATGATAATTTATTTGAAGCTCATTTTTTAGATTGGATTATTCCGCTTTCAACAGAGGAAAGTATCGAAAGTTATGCTTCTAGAATGTGTGAATGTATTACACATCCGAACCCAGTTTTAGTGGGTGTATCTTTTGGAGGTGTTATGGTACAGGAAATGAGTAAAATTATTGATTGTAAGAAAACAATCATTATTTCAAGTATTAAGAGCAATAAAGAATTACCAAACAGACTAAAAATTGCTCAAAAGACGAAGGCTTACAAATTATTTCCGACCAAAATTGTAGAGAACATAGAAAATTATGAACATCTATTTTTAGGTGACTATCTAAAAAAAAGAGCCGAATTGTACAAAATGTATTTATCAATTCGTAATGCCACTTATTTAGAATGGGCAATTCACAATGTTCTAAACTGGAAACAAGATTATGAATTAGAAGGCGTTATTCATATACATGGAAATAAAGATGAAATTTTTCCATCTAAGCATATAAAAAACTATATTGAAATTGATAACGGCACACATATTATGATTTTAAATAAAGCAAGAATAATTTCTAAAATTCTTGAAAAGCAATGTGCCTGCTAATTTCTTTTTTAAAATAATACAATTATGAGATCAAATTTTTTACGTATACTATTTTTATCTGTTACACTTATTGTTGGATTCTTACTTTTGAATTTAACAAGAGTAAAAACAGTTTCAAGCAAAGAAAACACTGTAAAAAAAGATACATTAATTGTATCTAAAAGTGTAAGCGACACCTATCAGGTAAAAGCAGTAAAAGTTCCTGAATATTTAGAATTTGCAGGAGAAAGAGTTCCTCTAGAAAAATCAGATATTTTTGAACGATTAGATAGAGAATTATTGGTGAATACTTATTGGCAATCGAATGCATTACTTTTAATTAAAAGGGCTAATAAATTTTTTCCTTTGATTGAGCCTTTATTAAAAAAACATAATCTTCCAGATGATTTTAAATATTTATGTGTCGCTGAAAGTGCTTTGATTCAAGTACCTTCTTATAAAGGAGCTGCTGGATATTGGCATTTTTTACCTTCAACAGGTAGAGAATATGGTTTAGAGGTTAATGACAATGTAGATGAACGATATAATTTAGAACTTTCTACCAAAGTTGCTGCTGAATATTTAAAAAAATCTAAGGATTTATTTGGTAGTTGGACATTAGCTGCTGCTGCTTACAATGCTGGAAATGGAAGAATTTCACAACGTTTAAAAGAACAAAAAGTAACCAATTACTATGATTTACTACTCAATGTTGAAACTGGTCGTTATCTATTTAGAATTTTAGCTTTAAAGGAAATTATGTCTCATCCTGAAAAGTATGGATTTATTTTTGAGAAAGATGACTTGTACACTTATCCTAAAGTAAAAGAAATAATAATAGACAAACCTATAGAAGATATCGCTGATTTTGCGAAGCAGTATGACATCACTTACAAAGAATTAAAATTGGTTAATCCTTGGCTAAGAGAAACAAAGCTTAACAATAGAAGCGGAAAAGAATATAAAATTAAAATTCCTTATAAATCATAAAAAATGCCCACGTTATTGTGGGCATTTTATTTTTCATATTTGATGATTATATTAATAATCTAATTTCTTAAGATACTCTAATTTAGCTTGCCAAATATCAAGTTGCTCTTTAAAGTCCTCAATACCATTTCTAACATTTTTAACCAAAGGATTGTCCTCTGTTGCGTTAGAAATAAAGCTCAAATTATTCTCTAACTGCTGCATTTCTCTGACGGTTTCTGTTATCTTTTTTCGTACAAAAAACTGCTCACTATCTAATTTTCTATAATCTTCTTGAGCTAATAAATTATCGATTATGTTTTTGAATTTCATCATTTCAATTTCTTCTCTACCCAAATTAAGACTAGATAATTTAGCATCAACTTCTTTATTGAATTTACCATCTAAATGCCTAGCATTTCTTGGCAGAGCACCAAGTTCTCTCCAACTAACAATTGCCTCTTTTACATCCTCTAAGGTTAAAGAGTTGTTATTTTTAAAATCCTCGATAAATTTTTTCTTTTCTACAACAACAGCTTCTTGTTCTTGAGAAACGCCGTCTCTATGTGCATTAAAACGATCAAAGAAATGGTTACAAGCATTTTTAAATCGGTTCCATATTTCATCAGAAAACTTTCTCGGCACATGACCAATTTTTTTCCATTCTGATTGAATTCGTTTCATGGTGTTTGTTGTTGCATCCCAATCTTCACTATCCTTAAGACTTTCTGCTAATTCAACCAATTCCATTTTCTTTCTCAAGTTATCGGTTTGAGAAGATTTCTCTTGCTTATAAAAAACATTTTTAGCTGCGTTGAATTTCTTTGTAGCTTCTTTCAACTTTTGCCAAACTGTTTCGCTTTTATTAAAAGGAAGTTTTCCTACATCAAAGTATTTTTTTCTAAGAGCTTCAATATCTTTTATACTCTTTTGCCAGTCTTTGTGTGTTTTATTCTTAGAAAAATCGTAGTTGCTAATTTTTTCAACTATTTCTAATTTTTCATTAATAATTTCTTGATGTTTTGATTTTAGATCACGGAAAAAATCATGTCTTTTATCATGAAGTTTCTTTGTAGCATTACTAAATTTATTCCAAACATCTTCTCTAAACTCTCTACTAACAGGTCCTACCTCCTCTTTCCACAAACGATGTAATTCTTGCAGCTCTTTAAAAGCAGCATTAACATCTTCCATTTCATGTAATGCTTCTGCTCTATCTATTAGCTTTAATTTTTCCTCTAAATTATGTTTAAAATCAAGTTCTCTGAAGTCTTGATTTAAATGTAATAAATCATAGAAACGCTCTACATGATGATGGTATGTTTTCCAAGTATCATTATAACGTGTTCTAGGAACTGGACCTACCGATTTCCATTGCTCTTGAATCTGTTGGAAATCGTTATACATTGTTTTAGGATCTGCATTTTCAATTAAATTCTTTAGTTCTTCAATTAATGCATTCCTTTTTTCTAAATTATTTTTAAGCTGATCATCTAATTGTTTATAGTAACCATCTCTTTTTTCTTTATACTCCTTTAATAATTTATTGTATTCTGTTTTAATTGGACTAGAAAACTGAAAATCAATAGAGTTTCCTCCTTCAGCTAAAAACTCAGCTTTTTTTTCAGACAACAACTTACCAAACTTAAGATTAAATGCATTTTTAATAGCATCTGCATTTTTTTTGATAAGATGAACAGGATTGTTTTTTAAAAGACTTTGCAATTCAGAAACAAGCACTTCCAACTCCATACCGCTATATTCTTTCATCGGTATTTCGAAGTTTTCCTCCTTTTCAGAATTTTCAGCAACTACATTTTCTACTTCACTAATTGCTTCATCTGCCTGTTCGGTTTCGTTAGTAATTTGATTTTGAATTTCTCCTTTAGTTGTTTCGTCTAAGCTGTTATCATTATTTTCTAACATGTCGATGATGTTTAAAGTTCCAGTTTAATTACGATAAAGATAATGAATATTTATTAGCTCTTCGTTTTATTTGAATAACTTTAAAAGAGTTACGAATTTGATAAAATTGACTTAACTTTTTTGCCAAATTCTCCATGCTTTTTCAGCTTGTAGCTCTAACATTTCTAGACCGTTTTTTATAATAGCTCCTTGATCTTCTCCCTTTTTAAGAAAAAGAGTTTTTGACGGATTGTATATTAAATCATACAAAATATGGGATGAACCAAGATATTGATAAGGAATATTTGGACAAACATCAACATTCGGATGCGTTCCTAAAGGAGTACAGTTTATGATTATTTGGTAAGTATTAATTACAGATTCGTTGAGTTCTTCGTAAGTAAAAGAATTCTCTTTTTCTTTTTTTCTAGACACAAAACTAACCTCGATATTCATTTCTTTTAAGGCAAAAGCAACTGCTTTTGAAGCACCTCCTGTACCTAAAATCAATGCTTTTTTATGAGATGGATTTACTAAGGGCTTCAAAGATTTTTTAAATCCATAAAAATCTGTATTATATCCTTTTAATTTTCCTTTTTTGGTTACACGGATTGTGTTGACAGCTCCAATTTTCGCTGCTTTTTTATCCATTTTATCTAAAAAAGGAATTACCTCTTTTTTATAAGGAATGGTAACGTTAAATCCTTTTAATTGGTTTTTATATTTTTCAATTAGAGGAAAAAGATGATTGATATCTTCAATATCAAAATTTACATATTTATGATCTTCCAACTCCAATAAATCAAACTTTTCAGCAAAGTAACCTCTTGAAAAAGAGTAAGAGATATTTCTTCCTAATAAACCAAATAGTTTATCGTTTTCTTTTATGTCCATAATAATCTATAGCAAGAATAAGCGCTATTCCAAGTACAATAAAACCAATAGAAATTAAGGTTTCACTTTCTTGCAAATCTGGCAAATATCGTTTGTAGTTTTCTATTATTTTATTTCCCTTAGAATCAAGCAGAAAAATTCCTTCATTTGATTTATAAATAGTTTCTTTCCATGGCCAAACTATTCCCAAAGAACCCGTTATAAAACCAATAATTACAGCTGTTACTTGCTGTTTCCATTTTTTAAAAACAAAACCTAAAAAATGAGAAATAGAAACTAATCCGAATGCAGAACCCAACGTAAATGTGGCTATTATTTTTAAATATCGAATCTTAACAGGATCACTTAACACCGAAAAATCTCCAGAAAAAACTGATGTAATTACTCCTCCCAAAACATTTACGCTGTCAACCAAGAGAAGCACATAATTTCCTAATAAAATTAAAATAAACGAGCCTGAAAGACCAGGCAAGGTCATTCCTGAAACACCAATAATTCCGCAAATAAAAACAAAGAACAAGTTGTCATTTTCTTTTGCAGGAGACATAAAGCTAATAGCAATTCCAATAGAAGCACCAACTAACAGCCAAACTATATTCTTTAATCGCCAATCGCCAAAATCTTTTGAAATGTAATAAATAGAACCGATTATCATTCCAAAAAACCAAGCCCAAACATACAATTGATAGTTTTTTAAAAAATAATCTAGCACTAGGGAAACACTGAAGTAACTAAACATACTTCCCAACATCACCCATACTAAAAACTGAAAATTAGTATATCGGGCAAAACTTCTAAATCTTCCATTAAAAAGGAGTTTAAAAGCGTTTAAATTGATTCTTCTAAAAGTATAAATAAGTTCTTCATAAAACCCCATTACAAAAGCAACCATTCCGCCAGATACACCAGGAACTTTATTAGCTCCTCCCATTGCTAAGCCTTTTAAAAAAAGACTTACTTTTTGGCCGAATGTTCTTTCTTTATACATGAAAAATGAAGACTATATATTTTTTTGCGCTAGTTTTTCTAAGAGTAATATTAATCCAAAACCTACAAGAGCTAGTAAAAAAGCGTATACTATTTGTGGATCACCATCAAATGAAGAAGGTAAAATAGATTCTTCATTAAAAGGAACTTTCTCTCCATGAGAATTAGTTCTATAAGTAAGTACTTTTTTCCATGGCCAAATTTTATTTAATGAACCAATAATAAAACCTGTTAACGCTGCTAATGTTAAATTTTTATAATGTGCGAATAACCATTTTAGCACTCTAGAAAAAGACAATAATCCTAGTATAGCACCTAACATGAAAACGACAATTACAGGAATATTTTTATTAGTTAAAGCACTTAATACTGGCTTATAGGCTCCTAATAATACTAAAATAAATGATCCAGAAATTCCAGGTAGAATCATAGCACAAATTGCAATTGCACCAGCTAGAAATATAAATAATAAAGAAGAATCTTCAGAAACTAACGGAGGTAATGTTGTTATTATATACGCCAAAAAAGTAGTCCCTATTAATAATATTATTGATAAAACATTCCACTTTTCAATTTGTTTAGCAACATAAATAATACTTGCAACCACTAGACCAAAGAAAAAAGACCATAATAAGATTGGGTGTGTATCTAACAACCAAGAGATTAACTTCGCTAAAGAAATAAAACTAACCGCAATTCCTAAAAATAAAGCCAATAAAAAATTGCCATTCAATTGTTTCCAAGCAGCTTTAAAACCTTCATTCTTCAAGGTTTTAAAAAGATCTATATTTATGTTACTTATTGACTGAAGAAGTTCTTCGTATATACCCGATATAAAAGCAATAGTACCTCCTGAAACTCCCGGAACAACATCTGCTGCACCCATAGCAATTCCTTTTAAAGAGACAAAAAGGTAGTCTTTAATTTTTCTATTCATTTTTAGTCTTTGTAGTATCTGATTTGGTTTTAAAGCTTACAAGCTTTCTTTTCTTTACAATAATACTATCTTTTTTCTCTTTTTCCTTCTTTTTCTTTTTAAAACCTAGTTTTTCACCTAACTCGGAAATATTGTTAAAGTTAACTTGATACGACAATCCTAAGCCTTGTGTATATCCTTCATTATCAATATCGAACTGAACATCATTTGGTTTATTAAAGAACGTACCTCTCAACGTACCTTCTTCATTTAACAACACTTCTACTTTTACCTCTCCAACAACACTTGTTTGTGTATTTCCACCTACAGGAACTCCTACTCTACCATTTACCAGCACTCTATCAGAAATTTGTGTAGAAACAGATACATCAACTTGATCGTCGATTGCATTTTGAAGTTGATCTACATTAGTTCTATCTCCTTGAACATATCCTAAACCTACTTGAAACTTACCATCTTCCTTATTTATAACACTTGAAAGTATACTTGTTGCTACTTGCGCTGCTGTTCCCGTTAAACCCTGAGAGGCACTACTTCCGATAGCCTCTTCATCATAAAAAGTTCCAAAAGCCATTAAGAAAGTAAAATGTTGCATTTTAGTATTTAAATCGTTCTCATTCAATTTAAACTCCAACTCAGAAGCAACGGTTGAGTTTGCATTAGGAATTTTAATATCGAACTCTTGTTTAGAATCGAAAAGTCCCCCCGTAATTTTAGTGTATAAATCAATAGATATTTTTCTAGTAGAATTTATATTGTCTAATAGTTGCGCTGGATTCGCTTTTGTTTGATAAATGGCTGTAAGATCTAGCTGAGCGTTTAATGGATCTCCTGTCCATGAGATTGTCCCACCACGCTGAACCTTAAATGGTTTACTTATAATTCCTCCATATTTAAAATTATAAACTCCATTTTCAATAGTGATTCCTCCATCCATGATAAACTTTCCTCTAGTATCAATCTCTATGTTTAGATTTCCATTTCCACTACCTTTTAAATCACTTCCTGAAACCTTATCTATTACAACTTGAGCTACCGCATCTTTTGTAACAGCAAGATTAAAATTAAGATTTAATCCTTTTACCTTCTCGATATTAAGCGCTTCAAAACTTCCTTCTTTTTCATCTGTTTTAAAACGTATTAACTTATAATTGTTAACGGTAGAAACATCATTTAAAGGAATTACAAACAGTGTACCTGGCTGTGTTCTTGCATTTACATTAATGCTTAAATTACTCGTCAATCCTCTTATTTGTGCATTTCCTCGAATCAATCCTTTACCATAATACGGAATTTCTTCTGCCTCTTTTGTATCTAACACCAATAAATTTGGTGAATCGATATCGAGTTTCATATACCATTTTTCAAAATCTTGGTGTGTAATACTTCCTGATAAAGAACCTTTGGTATCGTACTTCGTGTCCTCTAAAATCATATCATTTATAATAAATGACTGATTGAAAAGCTGTATGGTTGTGTTCTCAATAAAATCGAAATCAACATTTAAATACGGAAATGTCAATCCGGCCTCTGCCAAAGAAATACCTCCTTTAAAAACAGGATTTACGGCAGGTCCTTTTGCTGTAAAATCTCCTGATAATCTTCCTCTAATATTCGAAATCACATCTCCACCAAACTCACTAAAACCATTTAACTCGTATTCTTTAAACTTAATATCTAAATCAACTTCAGCTTCTTTCTTAGAAAAGTCTAGTCCTCCTACTATGTTAACGTTATCAAACTTATAATCTCTTAGTGAAATATCTACTTTGTATTTGTTGAATGAATTCTCTCCTTCTATATTTACCTTTAAGGTACCTTGAGAGAAATCATTTACTATTACATCATTAACTGTTATATCT
This sequence comes from Tenacibaculum skagerrakense, assembly GCF_004345825.1. Taxonomy (GTDB): domain Bacteria; phylum Bacteroidota; class Bacteroidia; order Flavobacteriales; family Flavobacteriaceae; genus Polaribacter; species Polaribacter skagerrakensis. The sequence continues at coordinate 75,501 of NZ_SLXM01000006.1, read as the reverse complement.
GCAATTGGAGCTATGAGGCCTTCATCTTCTTTTAGCGAAACGTTACCATTTAGTAATCCCGACATCGTTAAACTTTCCATTTCAGGTAAAATTCCTAACAATTCAACATTCGTGAAATTAGCTTTTAAATCCTTTTTATTCTCACCTAATAAACTTCCTTCAAATTCAATTTTTTGTTCATCAGAAACTAATTTAAAAGGACTAAATACATAATCGTTTTTGTTTAAATCAAAGGTTACTTTATTGTTCTTATCATTCAAAGGATTTATTGCCCAATTATAGGTATTATGATTAAAAGTAGACTTTTGAATTCCTACTACCGATTTATGGTCTTTATTAATGGTGTAGTAAAAATCTAAATTGAAATTTTCAGTTAACTTCTTTCCTCCTTTAAATGTTGATTTAAAAAACAAGGTATCGTTCTCTGTTCTGTTGATTAAATTTAACGAACCTAAATCGTAGTATTTCGTTTTAATTTGATCGGCCGTTAAGTGTGTATTATATAACTTGTTTTTATTATCTACCCTTAACACGATTTCGTCAATAATATTATCATAAGCTTTTACATTGGGCGAGCTAAATGTAAGCTTAACCTCATTATCATTAGAATCTACTCTACCTCTGACACGAGTATCTTTATCAATAGTAATTTGAGGCAAGAAAACGCTTACGATTTGATTATAAATTGTAAAATCGAACTTAATAAATTGATTAGAGCCAACGGGTAGTGGTTTATAGTTAGTGTAAACACTTCCCAAAGCATTTCTAAAAACTGGAAATAAATCTTTGAACACAAACTTTCCTTCTAGTTTACCTTGAACAATATCTTTAGAATTAATTTCAATGGTTTTGATACTATCTTTTAACGAAGAATTGACTTGAAAATCTTTAAACAAAAATGTTTTATACTCATTTTTGTACGTCAAGTTATTAAAATCAGCTTTCCCTATTATATTGTCAAGTGTATTTCCTACAATATCTAGTCGTACTTTTCCTGCTATCTCTGAAATACTGTCTCTTTTAAAAAGATTTGTTTCTCTTAAATCAAGTTTATCAATATCGGCAGTAAAATCAAACTTATTGATTTCTTCAGAAAAATCGGCTAAACCTTTAAACTCTAGTTTAAAATTTTCATCATTAGATTTTAAATAACCATCAAATTTTTTCTTTTGAAACTGACCATTAACAATAAGGTTTTTATACGTATAACCTTTAAAATCAACCTTAGAAACATTACCTATTATAATAGAATTAATGTTATCTATTTTAAAACCAGTTCCTCTTACATCAGCCTTTAAAGATATTTTTCCTAAATCTTTATCGTCTGTCATTTTACCTAGATCTAAATCTATAAACTCAATTTCCCCAATATAAGCTGCATTGTCTATATTTTCAATGTTGGTTAATTGAAGATCTGATACTGTGGTACCGACTTCAGATGAAACGGATAATGTTGCCTCCATTAACTCAGGTGTTAATTTAATTAAACCTGAAGCCGAAAATTTTCCTAAACGTTTAAAACTTGTTGGTAATGTTTTTCCTAATACGTTAGGTAGTAAACTTTTTAACTGATTGTAATTTGAAGAAACTTTGGAAATATCCGCATCAAAAATAAAACCTCTTTTACTATTAAAGGCATTTACAAACCCCATATCTCCACGAATTACCAATCCGTTTTTAGAATACATATTTAGATTAGGAGTACTAAAATTATTCAAGGTTCCTCTGAAATTACCTGTTAAGAAAACCATGTCATTTCCTTGAATTTCTCCGTACAGTTTATGTAGATCTTTTACAGCTAACTTACTTTTTTGAAATTCCGCTTTTAAACGAACTTTATCTGAAAAGTTTGCGAAATCTTCTCTTTTATAATCAAAGACTAGTTCACCCTTAATGTTGGTTTCATTATCGGTATTCAAAGACAAGTCTTTAAATAGCATTTGAGATCTAGTATAGGAAAAGTTAGTGGTTAAATTCGTTATATAAACATCCCTATTATCTTTCAAATACAAACCTCTAATATTTGCATTTACATCGGGACCAATAACTGAGAAGTCTTGAATATTACCACCGGCATTATATGCAGCATATTGTAAAGAATCATCTTTTTCAAAATCGTATACTTTAAAAGTTAAATCATCTACATAGATGTTTTTAGTTTTAAGTATAAATGGATTTTCACTCTTTTTACCTGAATCATCATCAAAAGCAGCTATAAAAACCGATAAATTATCGTCTTTTTCACCTTTGTATTGTTTCATATGAAAGTTTACACCACTAAGGGTTATATCTCCCAAATTGACTTCATTATTAACAACTTGTCGTACATTTTTTAGAGAAGTTCTTAAGCTACTAACAAAGATGAGTGTATCGTTATGATGATCTCGAATTTCAATTCCTTTAAGGTTCACATTTCCAAGTAATGATAAATCAATTTTTTTAACAACAATGTTGGTATCAAACTCTTCATTAATCTTATCTGTAACAACCTCTGCTAGTTTACTTTGAACATATGGAGTAGATAAAATTAGCACCAATAGTAGTATTAGAATCAGTACGACTCTAAGGAAACGGAACACTATTTTACCTGCTTTTTTAATGATTTTTAGTAAGAATGTTAGACTACAAAAAACTACAAAAATTTTGCCTTAGTACAAAGAAACTGCAATTTTAACGAATATCTAACGTATTATGGATATTTTTGCATTTCAAAATCTTATAGAATTGGAGAAAAAAGAGGTATACATTTTAGGTATTGAAAGTTCGTGTGATGACACTAGTGCTGCTGTTTTACGAAACAATGAAGTACTAAGTAATGTTATCGCAAATCAAGATGTTCACACAAAATATGGAGGCGTTGTTCCTGAACTTGCTTCTAGAGCACATCAGCAAAATATTGTACCTGTTGTACAACAAGCTATAGAACGTGCTGGAATTACTAAAGAACAATTAAGTGCTATTGCATTTACTCGTGGACCAGGCTTAATGGGTTCTCTACTAGTAGGAACATCGTTTGCTAAATCATTAGCATTAGGATTAAACATTCCTCTAATAGACGTCAATCATATGCAAGCGCACATATTGGCTCACTTTATTAAAGAAGAAGGATGTAACATTCCTCCTTTTCCTTTTATCTGCTTAACTATTAGTGGAGGACATACGCAGATTGTAAAAATCACCAATCATTTTGAAATGGAAATTTTAGGTGAAACCATTGATGATGCTGTTGGTGAAGCTTATGACAAATCAGCAAAAATATTGGGACTTCCTTATCCTGGTGGTCCTTTAGTAGATAAGTATGCACAGCAAGGAAATGCAAAAGCATTTTCTTTTACACAACCAAAAGTGGGTGATTTAGAATTTAGTTTTAGTGGACTAAAAACTCAGATTCTATATTTCATTCAAAAAAATACAAAAGAAAATCCGAATTTCATTGAAGAAAACCTTTATGATATTTGTGCTTCTATTCAACATACTATTGTTGAAATTTTAATGAAAAAAATTAAGAATGCTGTAAAACAAACGGGAATTAAAGAAATTGCTATAGCTGGTGGTGTTTCTGCTAATTCTGAAATTAGAAAACGTTTACAAGAAGCAGATAAACATTGGGGATGGAACACCTATATTCCTAAATTTCAGTACACAACTGATAATGCTGCCATGATAGCCATTGCAGGGTATTTGAAATTTTTAAATAAGGATTATGCTGATATTGGTATAGCCGCAAAAGCGAGATTAAAAGTTACGGAATAAAAAAAGAGCGAATTTTAAAATTCGCTCTTTTTTTTTATGTACAATTTTGTTATTTAGCTACTTTAATAGAACAACCAATCGCTTTAGTCTCTGTTTTTCTAGGTGACTTTCCTGCTAATAAATCATCAACAGCATTTTCTACATACAACTCATTTGCACTTGAAGCGTCTCTTGCATTGTCATCAATAGCGCCAATGTAAGATAAAACAAAGTTCTTTTTTTCATTCTTTAAAATGAATACATGTGGTGTGCGTGTAGCTCCAAACTTTGGAAATACTTTTTGTCCGTCATCAAAAAGATAAGGAAATGTAAATCCTTTAGATTTTGCTCTTTCTTTCATTGAATCAAAATCATCTCCTTGAGATACTGCAGGATCATTTGGATTAATGGCAACTACTGGGTAACCTTTCGATTTATATTTTTTGTCTAAAGCAATAATTCTATCTTCATACATCTTAGAATATGGACAATGGTTACAAGTAAAAACTACTATTACTCCTTGTTGATCTTTATAATCATTTAAAGAAACCATTTTACCATCAATATTTTTTAAGGTAAAATTATCAACCTTATCTCCTATTTGATAAGCGTCTTTTGCTTTAGTTGTAAAAGCAACTGTTACGGCTACTATAGCCAAAACGAATATTGATTTTAAAGCTTTCATATTTTAATTAATTTATAAATTGTTGTAATTCTTGAGTAAGTTCATCATATGTAAAAGATCTTTCGAAAAAAGTTCTTTTATTTTTATTATAAATAATAGTCGCAGGAATTGCTCCAGACCAACTTTTATCTACACCGTTAATCCATTTATTCTGATCAGGGTCATCCAGCATAATTACCTCTGGCTCTAATCCGTTGTTTTTAATAAAAGGAATTAAGTGGCTTTCTATTTCATTTGGAAAATCTAAACTAACCAATAACACCTCTACATTATTGGCTTTGTTTTCTCTATGAATTTTTTCAAAAGCAGGTAATTCTTCAACGCAAGGCTTACACCATGTTGCCCAAAAATTCACCACATGAGTTTTGTTATCTTCTTTTGTTAAATACGGTTTTAACTCTTCAAAGTTTAACACTTTTAAGTCACCATATTTTTTTTCAGTCGTTATACTATCTTTTGTAATTTCTTTTTTTTCTGAATTGACATTTGATTCTTTTTTGGTCTCTTTTTTACAAGAAAACACCAAACCAACTGTTAGAAGAATTAGGGGTATTATTTTTATTTTCATATTGTTAAAATTAATGAATGAAATAATTACGGAATAAATATTAACTTTTTTTAACTAAAAAAGGTCTCTTAGTTATATAAGAGACCTTTTAAATAGTATAATTATTTTCTAGTCAAAAATTTCGTTGAGAAGTTTAGCCAAACGTAAACCTCCTTTTTGTAGTTGATCTCTAACAATAGGGAAATGTACATACGAATACTGATATCTCAATTTCTCTCCTATCTCAGCCGAAACATAAACTTTTTTAGCAAGCTCATGTGATTCTTTTAACCAATCTAACAATGTTCCGTTTTGAATAGCCTTTATTTGATGTTTTGATAAATCTTTAGCATTATTTGCTAATTCAATATAACTCATTCCCCATTGATCTATCATGTCACCATCCCAAACTCTATGTAAATTTGAACCTCTACCATGCCATTGAACTTGAATTGTGTTTCCGCCTTTATCCTCCTTTCTTCCTATGTGAAGTGGCTGGTGTAAATCACCAATTAAATGAACCAACATTTTCAAATGGAATCTTTTGTCTTCAACACTTGCCTTATCATCTTTTAACACGTTAATACAAAAGTTTACCCCAGTAACTAAATCACCTTCAGGATTTTTTTCAGAAGTTTCGTAATTACCATCTAATGGCATGTTTACATAATGCCAACTGTAATACTTTCTATAGTTTCTATCAGACTTAATTTCATCACCATAGGTAGAAACAAAGGCTAAACTTTCTCCTTGTAATAATTTAGCAATCTTCTTTTTCGCTCTTCTACTTAAATGTTTTTCAGCAATTTTTCCGGTAGCTCTATGACCTGTTGGCCCCCATGTATCTGTTATTGAATAAACAGCTTGTGAAACCAGTATAATTGCAATTATTGCAACAATTTTTATTCTCATTTTGTATCTATTTTCGATGCTAAAGTAGGAATTATTTATTTCAAAAATTTGTTAAATCCAAAAAAAAAATAATATATTTGTGATATCAAAATAATATCATATTAAAATTTTAGTTTATGGAATCAGAAAAAATCATCAAACCAGCTAACGGATATTTAATGTTAACCATTTTCTTCCTTTCTTTCTTTGGAAGTATTATTGCAGCAATCAAATTTGAAAATCCGGCTTATTTAATTATAACATTCATAGCATTCGTTTTATCTTTTGGATTTATTCTAGTAAACCCAAATACTTCAAAAGTTATATTGTTATTTGGAAAGTATATAGGAACCATCAAAAATAATGGACTGTATTGGGCTAACCCATTTTACACAAAAAGAAAAATATCATTAAGAGCGAGTAATTTTGATAGTGAGCGATTAAAGGTGAATGATAAACTTGGTAATCCTGTTATGATAAGTACGATTTTAGTATGGAGAGTAACAGACACTTATAAAGCGGCTTTTGATGTTGACAATTATGAAAATTTTGTCCGTGTTCAAACTGATGCAGCTGTTAGAAAACTAGCTAGTATGTATCCTTATGATAATTTTGCTGATGAAGGACATGAAGAAGATATTACATTACGCTCGAGTGTAAATGAAGTTAGTGAAACGTTAGAAAAAGAATTGGAAGAAAGATTAGCTATTGCTGGTATTGAGGTTTTAGAAGCTAGAATTGGATATTTAGCATATGCGCAAGAGATTGCTAACGCAATGTTAAAAAGACAACAAGCAACTGCTATTGTAGCTGCAAGACATAAAATAGTAGAAGGAGCCGTTAGCATGGTAGAAATGGCTTTGGAAGAATTAAATAAAAAGGATATCGTTGAGTTGGATGAAGAGCGCAAAGCTGCCATGGTAAGTAATTTAATGGTGATTCTTTGTGGTGATAAAGATGCATCTCCAGTATTAAATACAGGGACTTTAAATAATTAATACTCCTTTAACTAATGAACAAACATCAATTCAGTTTCATTTTAGTAGATGGAAAAATAGTAGTAAAGAGCGAAACGTTGCAGATTTATAAAGACGGTGGATTGCTAAAAGAAATAAAAGAAAAAGGATGGATTCTTATAATAGCTATACTACTAATATACAGAATACAGCAAAGTGTATTTACAAACAATTTTGAATCTACTATGGATTATGTTAGATTTTCTTTAAGATTAACTGTCGTTATTATTATTGTTGCTTTAGTTTTCTATTATCTGTTAAGGTACAACTGGTATAACACTATTAAAATTAACTCTGTAGAAGCTATAGAAATTGAACAAAATAATAATGAAACTGAGTTGACTATTATAACTTCAAATAAAAGGGAAAAAACCATTGTATTTAGAACATTAGAGAATCAAGTAGAACCTTTTATCGAAGCTTTAAAAAGAGGAAATTCAAGAATTGTAATTAAACAGATATAAACTATGAAAGAATATAAAGTGATTATGCCTAAACTAGGATTTAAAAATAGGTATCATAAATTGGAAGAATTATTAAATCAATATGCACGTGAAGGCTGGACCTTAAAGCATATTGGTGAAAGTTGGACGAATATTGTTTTTGAAAGAGATAAAAACAGATAATAGTTTTACTAAGAAATTAAGAAATGAGAATATTTAAAGAAGAGCAACGATTTACACAACTATGGATTATTGTTGTTTTAGTGATGAGTTCAATTGTTCCATTAGTTCTTTCTATTAGAGCTTATAACAATAATGAAATGTCTCTAAAAGAGGTTATCATATCTGCTTCATCAATTATTCTACTCAGTTTTTTATTCATATTTGTTTTTAAACTCACTACAAAAATTGATGAAAAAGGAGTCCATTATAAATTCTCTCCTATGCATTTTTCTTTCAAGCTTATTAAATGGAATGAAATGGAAAAAGTATATACTAGGAAGTACGACGCTTTAAGTGAATATGGTGGTTGGGGTTGTAAAGGCGGAATTTTCTGGAAAAAAGAAAATGGCGTTGCTTACAATGTTTCTGGTGATGAAGGCTTACAAATTATCACGAAAGAAGGAAAAAAAATTTTAATTGGAACACAACAAATAAATAAGGTAAATCAATGTATTAACCACTATTACAAAACGAAAGAAACCAATGATTAAACTACTACTCTATTGTTTTATGTATATCACTTACTGGGTGATTTCATTAATTTAAATTGATTTAGACAGTATTATGGCTAAAAAAAAAGCATTTGCATTACGTATTAACGAAGACATGCTCAAAGCAATTGAAAAATGGGCTTCTGATGAATTTCGATCTACCAATGGACAGATTGAATGGATGCTTATGCAGGCTTTGAAAGATGCTAAAAGAGAACCTAAAAAGAACAATGATGAATAGGACAGACAGTTCAGAATCTGTTCTTAAATAGTTAAACTAGTCATCTAAACATTAGTATTAAAGTTCAAAACCACTTCCTTAAAATTCTAAATCTATTTTTCGTTAACATTTTTTTAAGAACTCCTGCAATGAATTAGCTGTATTTTTAAGATCTCTTAAATCAACTAATTCATTTTTTCATGAAAAAATCTTTCTCACTACTACTTTTATTAGTATCATCAATTGTATTTGGTCAAGAATTTTCAATGGACTTGGTAAAAAACATGAAACCAAGAAATATTGGCCCAGGTGGAATGAGCGGAAGAGTTACCGCTATTGATGTTGTACTAAAAAACCCAGATATAATGTATGTTGGAACTGCCTCTGGAGGTTTATGGAAATCTACTTCTGGCGGTATTAAATGGGAACCTATTTTTGATAAAGAAGTTACTGCTTCCATTGGTGCTATAGCAGTTCAACAATCAAATCCTAGCGTAATATGGGTTGGAACTGGTGAAGGTAATCCACGTAACAGTTTAAATGGAGGTTACGGAATTTATAAATCGCTAGACGGAGGTAAAAGCTGGAAATCTATGGGATTAGAAAAAACGCGACATATTCATCGTGTTATAGTTCATCCAGACAATCCAGATGTTGTTTATGTAGCGGCTATCGGATCACCTTGGGGAGAACACCCAGAGAGAGGTGTTTATAAAACTACTGATGGAGGTAAAACTTGGAAACAAATTTTATTCAACAATAATAAAACTGGTGCTGCCGATTTAGTAATGGATCCTTCAAATCCGAATAAATTAATAGCAGCAATGTGGGAGCATAAACGCGATCCTTGGTACTTTAATTCAGGAGGAAAAGGAAGTGGATTATACATTACTTACGATGGCGGAGACAATTGGAGAAAAGTTACTGATGAAGATGGATTCCCTAAGGGAGATTTAGGTAGAATTGGTGTATCCATTTCTAGAAGCAATCCAGATCTAGTTTATGCATTGGTTGAAGCAAAAAAGAATGCTTTGTATAGAAGTGATGACGGAGGATTTAAATGGAAAATGGTAAATAATAAATCTGGAACTAACGGTATTGGAAATCGTCCTTTTTATTATTCTGAAATTTATACAGATCCGCAAAATGAAAACAGAGTTTACAGTATTTACACGTATGTAAACGTTTCTCAAGATGGAGGAAAAAGTTTTAAAATGTTAATGCCAGCTTACGGAGCTAATAATGGTGTGCACCCTGATCATCATGCCTGGTGGATTCATCCTGAAAACGGAAAATTTATGATTGATGGAAATGATGGTGGAATGAATATTACAAAAGATGGTGGTAAAACTTGGCGCTTTATTGGAAATTTACCTGTTGCTCAGTTTTATCATATCAATGTAGATAATGAATACCCATATAACGTTTATGGAGGTATGCAAGACAATGGTTCTTGGAGAGGTCCTGCTTATGTATGGAAAGCACAAGGAATTAGAAATTCTTATTGGCAAGAAATTAGTTTCGGAGATGGTTTTGATGTTGTGCCAGACAAAGACGATTCTCGTTATGGATGGTCTATGAGTCAACAAGGTTTTGTATCAAGATACGATTATAAAACCGGAAATAATTACACAGTTCGACCAACACACCCTAATCCAGAAGTGAAACTTCGTTTCAACTGGAATGCTGCCATCAACATTGATCCTTTTGACAATGCTACAATTTACTTCGGAAGTCAGTTTGTTCATAAATCAACAGATAAAGGCTTAACTTGGGAAATAATTTCACCAGATTTAACAACCAATGATCAATCTAAATTAAAACAACATGAAAGTGGTGGTTTAACAATGGATGCTACTGGAGCAGAAAACCACTGTACAGTATTAGTAATTGAACCTTCTCCTTTAGAAAAAGATATGCTTTGGGCAGCAACGGATGATGGACAAGTTCATGTAACTAAAAATGGTGGTGCAAATTGGACAAATGTTTCTAAAAACATCAAAGGTTTACCAGAAAATAGTTGGATTGTTCAGGTAAAAGCTTCTAACAAAAATAAAGGAGAAGCCTTGTTAATTGCAAATGACTATCGTCGTTTTAACTACACACCTTACGCTTACCGTACTAAAGATTATGGAAAAACTTGGGAGCGCATAGTTGATGAAAATGACGTAAAAAGCTATGCTTTGTGTATTGTTGAAGATCCAATTGAAGCTAATTTATTGTTCTTAGGTACTGATGATGGTTTATATATTTCTTTTGATGCCGGTAATAAATGGACAAAGTGGACTCAAGGTTTCCCTACAGTATCTGTAAAAGACTTAGTAATTCATCCAAGAGAACACGATTTAGTTATAGGAACTTTTGGTAGAGCTGCTTGGGTGCTAGATGATATTCGTCCACTAAGAGCTATTGCCTCAAATAAAAATGTGCTCTCTAAAAACTTTGAGTTATTCACTCCTCCTACTGCATACCAAGCAAGTTACCAGCAACCAACTGGAAGTAGATTTGGAGCAGACGCTTTGTATAATGGTGAAAACAGACAAGGTGGTGCTTTAATAAAGTATTACTTGAATGCACCAAAAATGGATTCTAAAAACAAAGAGGGAAAACCTTCTAAGAAAGCAGAAGAAAAAGAAGATAACGCCGTAAAATGGGATTCTATTAAAGTTGAAATTTACGATGGAACTCGTTTGATTAGAACCTTAAAAAGAAAAGCTCCAAAAGAAAATGGTATACATACTTTTGTTTGGAATATGGATGAAAAAGGCGTTGCCCGCGCTTCTAGAAATATCAGAAAATCAAAATCTGAGCCTTCTGGTGTGACGGTAAAACCAGGAACCTATTCAATAAAAGCTAGTTTTGGAGATCAAACATCAGAGCAGAATATAATCGTAGCCTTCGATCCTAGATTGAAGATATCTAATGAGGCTATCAACCAAAAGTATAATGCTGCTAAAGAACTTGAAAAACATCAAGAAGTTATGGCTAACGCCGTAAAACAATTGGTTGAAAGCAAAAAAATAGCTGAAGATTACGAAAAGGAATTATCTGAAAAAGACAAAAAGCTATACAAGGATCAAATTAAGTCTTCAAAAGATATCATCAAAAAAATTGATACTATTTTAAATGTATACTTAGGAAAAGTTGATAAACGTCAAGGAATTGTTAGAAGTCCTGACCCTAATGTAAGTTCACGTTTAGGAACAGCAAATTGGTATGTGAATAGTAGATTTGGTAATTTAACTGAAACTGAAACACGTTTAATAAATCAATTTAAAACCTCATTAAAAGACGCATTAGGACAAACCAATACATTCTTTAATAAAGATTGGCCTGCTTATAAAGCTGCATTAGAAAAAATTACAATTTCTCCTTTTAAAGAAACTAAAATTTTTAGTCTGAATTAAAAACACATAAAGCAAAGAAAATCCTTGTTTAATTAACTTGAACAAGGATTTCTTATGTTTATAAATCAACCTTTACAAAATGAAAAAAATAATACTTGTTTTAGCATTATTAACATTTTCAATTCATCTAACATCTCAACAAAACCCTGAAAAAGAATTAGGAATTTGGTACATGTATAATGGATCGCACACAATATCAAATAAGTTTAGTATTAAATCTATGGCACATTTTCGCTTTTTTGAAATTGGTGAAGATATGCAGCAATTTATTGGACGTTTTGGAGCAAACTATAAAATAGACAACACATTAAGTGCTACATTAGGATATGCTTTTCTTACTACAGATACTTCTTTTGGAATTGATGGAGGCACTTTTAATGAACATCGAATCTATGAAGATTTATTGGCCAACCATAAAATTTCCGTTTTAAATTTCTCTCATCGTTTACGTGGAGAACATCGATTTTTCAATTCACAAACAGGTCATTTTTTACGCTATCAATTAGCATTAGGATATCCAATCTCCAAAAAATGGTCGAGTTATATCTATGATGAAGTTTTCTTAGATTTTGATGGCGCTGATGCATACAATCAGAACTGGCTAGGCTTTGGTTTCAAATACCAACTATCTAAAGTAGTAAAACTACAATTAGGGTATATGAATATCAATATTAACAATCAAAACTTAGACAGAATTCAACTTGGGGTTGCCATAAGTACAAATCACACGAAGAAGCAGCAATAAATTTTTTTGATACCTTAGCAAAAACTTAACTACTAATGGAAAATCAACCGTTCTTTACAAACGATGCAATTGTATTTGGAATTTTAATGATATCACTTGGATTTGTTTTTTATACTGAAAGCATAAAAAAGGGATTCTGGTTAAAATTTTACAAAATTGTCCCAGGATTATTAATGTGTTATTTAATCCCTGCAATTTTTAACTCACTTGGAATAATTTCTGCAGACACCTCTAAAACGTACTATATTGCTAGTAGATTTTTATTACCTGCCTCTTTAGTGCTAATGACGATAAGTATTGACTTAAAAGCCATTTTTAATTTAGGACCCAAAGCATTAATTATGTTCTTTACTGGAACATTAGGAATTATTATTGGTGGGCCTTTAGCTATTTTATTAATTAGTTTAGTTTCTCCTGATACTGTTGGCGGTGTTGGTTTTGATGCTGTTTGGAGAGGTTTATCTACTTTAGCAGGTAGCTGGATTGGTGGTGGAGCAAACCAAGCTGCTATGCTAGAAATTTATCAATACAATCCGGAAAAATATGGAGGAATGGTCTTAGTAGATATAGTGGTTGCTAACATCTGGATGGCTGTTTTATTAATTGGTATTGGAAAATCAGAGAAAATTGACAACTGGTTAAAGGCTGATAATTCAGCAATTGAAGAATTAAAGAAAAAAGTAAGCTCGTTTACCGAAAGCGTAAAGAGAAATCCAACACTTACAGATTTAATGATTCTTTTAGCGCTAGCTTTTGGTGCAGTGGGAATTGCACATTGGGGAGCTGAAGCTATTTCATCATTTTTAACAGAAAATGTTAGCGCTATTGCCGATAAAAGTTCTGCCCTATCTTCTTTCTCTTCAAAATTCTTCTGGATGATTACCATTGCTACTGCTATTGGAATTTTATTATCATTTACCAAAGCAAAAAATTATGAAGGAGCTGGTGCTAGTAAACTAGGAAGTGTATTTATTTACATCTTAGTTGCGACTATCGGTATGAAGATGGATTTATCAAAAATAATTGAAAATCCAGGTTTAATAGCTATTGGTTTAGTTTGGATGGCAATACATGCTGGGTTATTGATTTTAGTAGCAAAATTAATTAGAGCTCCTTACTTTTTCTTGGCTGTTGGAAGTCAGGCTAATGTTGGTGGTGCAGCAAGTGCGCCTGTTGTTGCTGCAGCTTTCCATCCTTCTTTAGCTACAGTTGGAGTGCTATTAGCTGTATTTGGATATGTTGTAGGAACCTATGGTGCTATTTTGTGTACAATTTTAATGGAAATCGCCTCAAAAGTTGCCTAGAATTCTGCATATTTGCAATCGAAAATTTAAAAAACACATGAGAAATATTATCGCATTAGCATTGGTTTCGTTACTTGCTTTTTCTTGTTCTTCTGAAAAGAAAATGGGAAATATGGTTGTAACTGGTCAGATTAAAGGTTTGAAAAAAGGAACATTATATCTTCAAAAATTGAAAGATACCGCTATTGTTTCTGTAGATTCTATTCAGTTATTAGGTGATGATAAGTTTTCTCTTACCGATAATGTTGAGTCTCCTGTAATGTATTATTTAACTTTTGACGGAAATACAACTCCTAAGAAAATTATGTTCTTTGGTGAAGAAGGAACTATTACAATACAAGATGATGTTGAAAATTTTGGTTTTAAACCTGTAATTTCTGGTTCTAAAAACCAAGAAGTAATGGATAAATTCAACGAAATTGATCAACAATTTAAATCAAAGAGATTAGATTACTTAGCTCAGGATTTGGAAGCGCGCTCAAAAAACGATAGTATAAAAGCTGACAGTTTAGCTGCTGATTATAAAAAATTAGTTCGTCGTCGTTTTTTATTTACAACAAACTTTGCTATTTCAAATAAAGATAGTGAAGCGGCTCCTTATATTGCTTTAACTGAACTATATGATGCAAATCTTTACTTATTAGATACTATCAATAACAGTTTAACCGATAGAGTTAAAAACTCTGAATACGGAAAAAGATTAAGCAACTTTGTTTCTAAAATTAAAGAAACAGAAGATAACGAAACTGAGTAATAAATACACCTATTACCATAAAATATAAAGCCTTTCTTTTCAGAAAGGCTTTTTTGGTCTTTTAGTTTAAGTTCAGTATCATTCCCCCAAATATTACTTTCCCTTAAAACATAGGATAGACCCATGGTGTAAATATATAAAAAAAGTAAGAAACTATTGATTTACTGATTATTAAGGATTTACTTAGTTTTTATACTATCATAAAATGACAAAAAAGTACCAAAGTATCTTTTGAATGTGGTTTTCATGACTAATACTATCAATTAAATTTTAGTAAATTCTAATTTTACTTTGTATAAAGAAAAAGCACTATCATCTTATTGATAGTGCTTAAATTGTAGCTACATCTTTTTAAAAGATGAGCTTTTGTGCCGTTAACATCAATCTATTTATCCTTACTGAGGATTATATGTTGATACACATGATAAATTAACAGAGGGGACTACTACTGCATATTACCACCTGGTCCTGGAGCAGGCCCGCCAGCTAATGAACCAGAAACTGTATCACAATAAGCTACAGCTCCTCCACATTGATTTGTTGCATCAATAGCAGCTGATAAATCTGAATTGTAATCTTTCGTCCAAGATTTACTTCCGTTTGCACATCTACAGCTATAGCTAGCACCTCCAACAATAGTTTTTAACTGATTTTTTGATAACGCTTTAGCGTTCATGTTTTTTAAAAATTCCATTTCTTTTTGTATTTAAATTTTTAATAATTGATTAATACTCCAACAAATATAAATGCTAAAAACATGGCCTTATTCACCCGAAAAGGGTGATTTTATAAAAAAGTTAAACATTACGGTACATTTTAAAAGATTGCTTCGCTAAGCTCGCAATGACGAACTAAAAAAAACATCATTCCGAGGAGTGATACAACAAAGGAATCCTTCAGTTCAATACTAAGATACATACTTAATGCGAAAGCTAATTAACACTTACTTAAATAAGATTCTCGACTACTCAGTAATGATAACTTAATTAAAAAAAGATAGCTCGGAAATGATTTCCGAGCTATTGTAAGTAGTAATTAACTTTAAGATATGTTATTACACGGATTAAAAATCCGCGCTATCGGGTTTATTCACCCGAAAAGGGTGATTTTGTATAAAAGTTAGAAAATACAATTTTGCTATTTCATCATATTACATCTAACGCTATTATGCAAAAGCTTGGAAAATTACGGTACTATTGAAAAGATTGCTTCGCTAGGATCGCAATGACGAACAAAAATAAGCGTCATTCCGAGGAGTGAAACGACGAAGGAATCTTTTGTTTCAATTTATGATTATGTACTTGATAATTAACCTATTCAATGAACTCAAAATTATTTGTAAAAACAGAGCACATTTTGAAAGATTGCTTCGCTAGACTCGCAATGACGAACTAAAACAAACGTCATTGCGAGGAGTGAAACGACGAAGGAATCTTTCGTTTCAATATATGATTATGTATATAATACAGAATCTCTTCAATTATTGATGAAACAGAGACTAAATATAAAGAGCCTTAAAGTACTTTTTACACTAAAAACAAAAAGATGCACCTAAGTACATCTTCTTGAATTAGTATTTACTCCATAAAACCTTTTTGTTGTGGTTTTTATGTAGTATGTTTTGCTTACTCATACCCGCCACTAGTTACAAACTAGCGGGAGCGGGGGGATTATGTATATGATACAGAATTTCTTCAATTATTGATGAAACAGAGGCTAAATATAAAGAGATTGCTTCATTAGGTTCGCAATGACGAAAAAAATAAACGTCATTCCGAGGAGTGAAATGAGGAAAGGAATCTTTCGTTTCAATATATGATTATGTATATGATACAGAATTTCTTCAATTATTGATGAAAAATAGGCTAAATATAAAGAGATTGCTCCGTTATACTCGCAATGACGGAAAAATAAACGTCATTTCGAGAAGTGAAACGACGAAGGAATCTTTTGTTTCAATTTATGATTATGTACTTGATAATTAACCTATTCAATGAACTCAAAATTATTTGTAAAAACAGAGCACATTTTGAAAGATTGCTTCGCTAGACTCGCAATGACGAACTAAAACAAACGTCATTCCGAGGAGTGAAACGATGAAGGAATCTTTCGTTTCTATATATGATTATGTATATGATACAAAATCTCTTCAATTATTGATGAAAAAGAGGTTAAACTTAAAGAGATTGCTTCGTTATACTCGCAATGACAAAAAAACAAACGTCATTGCGAGGAGTGAAACGACGAAGGAATCCCTCAGTTCAAAACTAAAATACGTACTCGATGCTAAAGCTAATTAACACTTACCTTAAAAAAATCACCGATTACTCGGAAATAACAACATAATTAAAAAAAAGATAGCTCGGAAATGATTTCCGAGCTATTATAAATAGTAAATAATTGTAAGTATGTTCTTGCACGGATTACAAATCCGCGCTATCGGGTATCGGGTATAAAAAACAAAAAAAACCACGCTACTTTTAAAATAACGTGGTTGTATTTTAAATTAATCATTACTCTTCTTACTCATACTCGCCACCAGTTACAAACTGGCGGTAGCGGGGGCTATTATAAATAGATAATAAACTAATTCTCTTTGTTATTCCACGGATTAACAAACATCATTATACAAAACTCGTATAACATCTCCACTAAAAACAAAAAGATGTACCTAAGTACATCTTCTTGAATTAGTATTTACTCCATAAAACCTTTTTGTTGTGGTTTTGATGTAGTATCTTCTGCTTACTCATACCCGCCACTAGTTACAAACTAGCGGGAGCGGGGAAGGAATCTTTGAATTCTGTGTAGTTGATAAGTATAGTTTATACTTAATGGAAAAAAGATAGCTCGGAAATAATTTCCGAGCTATTATGAATATTAAAAACTAAATCTCTTTATTATTGCTGGGATTATAAGTCCGTACTACAGGTATGTCAATTGAGTCAAAGAAATTTAAGATATTATAAATTTTTATGCCAACTTATAAGCAAAATCATTGCTTTAAATGGAGCTCCAGTCTCTACTTTAAAATTAATTCTACTATTATCGGACAAAATTAGTTTAAAATCAATAAAATCAGGGGCTTCTTTTAATCTTATAAAATCATTATTACTATCAATTAATTTTATATCATTATATTTAAAGCTAATATTAATTGATCCATGCTTATAGTATATCGAACTTGTTGTAAATATTAAAAAATTAAATTCGTTCTCATAATATTCTAAAATTGGTAATTCATCATCTGATAAAACATTTCTAGACTGTAAATTTTCATTATCCACTAAAATCCGAGTCTTTACTGTTCTGTTAGCTAATCCTCTCCATGAATCCATATAGCCCATATACTTACTTAACTTATTAAGGATTCTATCTTTTTGTTCCCTTATTAGTTCAAACTTATCTATTTTTTTGTCCATATAACATCAATTGCTTGAGTAATTTCATTAAAAGTAGTTGAAAATTCATAACCATAAATCTTTGCTTGTTTTCTATACATCTCTACGGTTTCGTTGTCAAGAACGGTTTCAAATGTAATCTTCTGCGACTTAGAACCTAATTTTGCACTTGCTTTATTTATTTCATCTAAAAAATTCTTGAGTACTTTCCCTCCATAACCCTCTTCTCTAAATATCAATTGAACATCTACAAGTAACTCACTTCCATATTCCCATATTTGAGATGATAAAACTGAAGTTCCTTCAACATTTTCTCGTGTTAAATTGTCAATAAATCTCCTAACGATTCCACCACCTAATTCACCGAACTCATCTGCATACTTAGCCATTTTAAAACTATCACCTCCATAAGAAAAAACACCTAAAAAAGTAAACCCTGCACTAGTCCAATCACCTTCTAAACCGTATGTTAATGCATGTAACGTGTCAATAATTGGAGTTGGTTCTGCCGTACCAGCCAAATCAGCCACCAAATGAGCAGAGTCTGTAACTGTTTCAGCAACTTTACCAACCCCTGCCATTCTTTTAATTCTATCGGTTTCGGGATCATAATTAGAATTAGTAACTCCAACTTTATGTTTCATTTCCTGCTGATAGGAATCGGTAACATCATTTACACCGCTGGAAAACTTATTTTTAATACTTTGATATCCCTGATATGCCATTATAGCTAACTGAGAGGCTATATCATTAAAAAATATCTCTCGACCCTCAAGTTCCATACCCATACCTATCTTATTCTCAGCAAACGCATAGGTAGAATTGTAAACAAAATCTTCTGCCAACGGATCTAAACTCCAGAAACGAGCATGGGCAGGGTCATAAAACCTATACTTGAATTCATTTACATTTAAACCTAATTCATCATGTAACTCTTGCCCTTGAAATCCCCATTTTTGGGCTAAACTATTACCATTAGAACTCGTAATATTATTATATCCCTTATGTTTAAGCCCAAAAGGATAGTAATTAGATTCCTCAATAATCTCTGATTTAGATATAAATCCATCATTATTTGAATCTGAATATGTTAATCTAGTATTTTGATGAAGATCATTATAAGTATAAACATAATTAAAATTACTATTATTTTTTACAATATATCCCTCAGTCTGTTTAATAAATTCTAAAATTCCATCTTGATAAGTATAATCACCTGCATAATGAATAGTAGTATTATTTCCAGATAAATTATCTATTACTTCCTTTGATACTTTAGCTCCTGTAGCATCATAAGTATATTTAATAGTGCTTTGGTCAGTAAAAACAACTGTTTCTGGAACATTTAAATGATTATAAGTAATAGAATTAACACCTTTATTTTCGTCTATTATCAAGTTACCATTATCGTCAAAACTATAATCATTACTAATATTATCTCCATCTTTAAATCCAAAATCTATATTACTATTATCTATTACTTTGGTTAACTTATTACCTGAATCATAAGTGTAAACTAAATCATCCATTACACCGAAAGAATTCACACTACCATCTTGAGCTAACTGTGTATGACCTTTTCTAACTAAACTCTGAATATTTCCATTTTTATCATAAGTAATACCAGAAATATCATAATTTGAACTAGTTAATCCTGTAGCAGATAAAACTCTATTCAATGCGTCATATGAATAATTATAACCTCTCTTTGTAATATCTACATTTAACGTCTGCCAACTAGTTTGAGCAATGTTACCATTAAATAAGGCTTGACCCGAACTTGGTGTATTATATTTTATTTCATAATTAAACAGATCGTTATCGTCGTTGCTATCTTCGTTTATCTTAGTTAACCAACCTCTTACATTAAAAGCGTAATCGACTGTTTGCAAAGTACTCCCAACATTTTTTTGAGACAACATCCCCAAATCATTATATTTATTATCGTATAATATTTCCGCTTCTTGATTATTTATTTCTTGAGATTGCTTTAACAGTCTACCTACATGGTCATATGTATAATTGTCTCCAATAATGATATCTTCCTGCCCTACTTTTTTATGGGTAGTAATAGTTTCCTCTACTCTACCTACAAAGTCTAACTTAGAAGTAACAATATCAGTTGTTTGTAGAAAACTGTTATTTGTATATATGTAAAAAGGTCGAGCTTTTTCGTCATAGTAGGTAACCGAAGTTATCCAATCATTGGTATTTAATACTTTAATTTTAGCACCTGTGGCTAATCCCTGTAATCTAGTTGTAGCATCCACACCAAAGGAACTAGCGTTAATTGGTGCTCCTGCTTTATTAAAAGTGTAGTCATCATAATAATTTACAGTAAACACTTCAAGGTTTGTACTTGGGAAATTAATGTTAGAGTAATATATATCTAATGCTCCTGGAGTTGTTAACTTTTCTTCATAACACGCATTAATTCCTATATTATAAGCATCAAACTCTTGTTGCATTGCTGCTTGATCCAAAATAGTAGCATGTGTATATTTTCCCGTATACACAATACGTCCAAAAGCATCATACTTAGTAAACAACCATTCTTTATTAGCTCTTAAGTTTACGTCTTGGGTTAATACAGGCCTATTTAGTTTATCATAAATAATATATTCTTCGCCTTTACCTGGGATTTTCTTTTTCACCATTCGATTTCTGTAATCGTAGGTATATTGGTAACAAAGTTCTGATAACTCTGTAGTAGAAACGCCATCAACAATAGTAACTTTAGGAGGCAATACAAAACTTAGATTTCCAAAATCGTCATATACATAATACGTATCATGTGCTTCCTCGACATTATTCACTAACGCATAAGTTCTTTTTAACACCACTTGGCCTTCTTTATTAGTAAATTCTTCCTTAGTGTGCAATTTACTTCCTGTAGCTGGGGCTGTATGATTTTCGTCTCTAACGATACTTTTATACAACTCATTAGCTTGGTAATACGATGGGTTAGGATTTAGAGTAGCTTCGTAAACTTTTGAGTTTCTAGTGTTATCAAGGGTCATTGTAAAATGAAAAACTTCATTAACAATGTTGTTTTTATAATCTGACTCAATTGCATGATCATAATAAGAATACCCTCCTATGCCAGTTGCTTTCCAATCGTTACCTGGAGCACCTTGTTTTAAAACTCTATTCAATGGAGAACCATCAAATAATTTTTCAGCATATGCATTTACATTAGTATTACTTGAAAAGTCCTCTTGATAATTAGTCCAATAATAGTTATTTATTTTATCCGTAGCATTGGTTTTCAAGCTACCATTTCCTATGTCTGATGGATAAGGTAAATATTCTTTAGCCTGTCTTCCATAATCGTCATATTCAAAATGTGTAACAATATCTTTTTTTGTTGGAGACTGTTTGATTCCAATATTTTGAATAGGTCTACCTAAACCATCATAGTACACAACTGTTTCTATTACATCTTTATTACTTTCTACAGTAGTACCTTGTGTTGCAATTTGAAAATCTCTTGTTAACACATAGTTTTCATTACTTAAACTTAAAGGAGTGTATACATCCCAAAGAATTCTCGCTGAAAAATTTGCTCCAGATTGTATGATTGTAGAAGGACGAATAACAATACTATTGGAAGCAATAATTTGACTATTTCCTGTAATAGTTTCGTTTTCTATTATAACATTCTCTTCTGATTGAGAAAATGCTATAATTGGCAATAAAAAAACTAATGATAATATAAATCTTTTCATAGCGGTCTTAGTTTTTATAATTGTATTTATTTTCTTTTAAAATATTTCCTTGTGCATCTTTTATGTATAACAATCTATTCAAACTGTCGTATTCATAAAAAACCGTCTCACCTCTGGTATCGGTTATACTTGTTACACCTATTAACGGATTATAAGTATAGGTAGTAACCATAGCTTGTATTCCAAAAGCATTTCTTAAACTTTCTAACTTCGTCCTTAAAGTGTTCTCCGTAGTGTCAGATTTATCAAAATTTGAAGACGTAATTGCATCATCAATTGCAGTCTGTTGAAAAGAAGTAATACTATTATTATATCCTTCAATTTTAGCAATTGGATATTCTTTATTATACCCCCAAACATAGTAAATTTTCGAACCATCTTTTTTACTTACTTGTGTCAAATTCCCTTTAGAATCATAAGTGCTAAAAAGAATTCTTTGTTCTAAAGCATGAGATCCTTTAGCATTTTCAACACTTTCTGGCAAATACATTGGATAATTATTTTCTCCACTAACTAATTTAAAATTGTTTTTCTGAAGTGTTAATCTTTCGTTATTTTTCAGGATTTCTTCCTCTATTACAGGAGTTAAAATATTATTACTTATCATTCCTGATAACACAGATGAATTTTGAAAATCATATGGATATTTATTTCTTACTTCTCTAATATTATTACCTGAGTAAGTAACTTTAGTAGTTTTATTTTGATTATAATCATCATAAGTATATTCTACTTTAGTTTCGATTTTATTATCTAAATCAAAATTAAAAGTCTCTTCCTTTTCTAATAAACTAACTCCAGAACGAATTGGATAAACACCGGTTAAATAGGACTGCTCAATAACTGGTCCTGTAGTACTTGTATAAAAAGCTCTTGTATCTGTATGAATAGTTTTAACACCCCATAAAGCTTCTTCCATACTTGAATTATAAGTATATACTACTTTTTGGATTGTATCACTGTTTTTATTTAAAATACTAGTTTTAAGTAATAATCCATTTTCAGGATATTTTTTTGTAAACGGTAAATTTATTTCTTGGAAATAAGAATTACCTTCGTTATCCTGAGGAACACCATCATCTTGGTTGTTTATAAACTCAAAGACAACCTTACCATTATCATTCCCATTAACATCAACTCTCCTTTCAATAATTTCTGAATACCCAACATAATTACCATTTGCATTTAATGAAGGCTGAACAAAACTCCCTGAAGTAAGCTCTCTTTTATTACCAATAAAACTGTTTATTTGATAAATAGGACTACAATTTGCCCCAGCATTAAGGGTTGTATTGTCCAATTGATATAATGCTAAACGTAGTGATTCCGCATTTTTCAAACTTGGGTTTTTTACAAACTCTTTATATGCATATAAATATGCTGATTGTTTATCTAAATAGTCCGATGGAGGTGTACAACCTGCTCCTTGATACCCTACTAACATCGGAACTTCAAATGAAGTTTCTGCCTTACTATAAAAAATCAACGGGCTCATAAGTTTACCATTGGTATAATCAAATACTTTTTTATTTGCCGCTTGAAATGGATTTTCTCCATCCGTATAATCAGTTATTGCCTGAACACGTAATCCAGCTCCGTATGATTCATTTGCTAATGGTAAATAATCTCTATAAGATAAACTTAATGTTACCTGGCTAGAATTAACAGTTCCATTATACGTGCCACAACCTCCCTTTACCGTAAAATAAACTACTCCCTCAGGAAAAATAAACTGCAAATCACTAATTAATAATTCTTCAGGATCATCATATCTCATTCTAACTGATTTTACTTCATTTATGTAAGTATCATAGTTAGCTTGATTAAAATTTGAAGAACCTTTTATTAAACCTAAAGCTGCTAATTCATATAAATAATTATATGACGTATTTTCAATCAATGCTGTTAAAGAAGGTTTAAAGTGAAAAATCTCAATATAAGTATCATCATATAAGTCAGCAAAATTACATCCCCTAGTACTCAATAAGGCATTTCCATTAAAAATAGTACTTCCACCTTTAACTAAAATAACTTCGTTGGGATTTGGTCCAGAACCAGTTCCCGTTGTTATAGAAAAGTTCTTAGCTTCTCCTTGTTCTTTCGATGGAGCATCAAAATTTGAAAAAGAATTTAACTCATAATTATAAATGGTTGCTCCTTTAGTTGGATACGTTACTTTAAGTAAAGTAGCTGCCTTTGTATAATTAATATCAGCACTTTTATTATTATTTTGATAATCTAGATATAGTGGATCGTGTCTTTCTACATTGAACCTGTAAATATTTGGAAAAAAAGAGTCATTAGTATGTATTCCATTATAAAAACCCCAATAATCCGTTGCATATGATGTTTTCTTAGGCAATACAGTTTGATCATAGTCAAAAATATAAGGGTTAATACCGGTTCTTTTAAATGAATTTAATTTTAATCTATGCGTCAATTCTTCATTAGTTTTACCAACAACGTAATTATCGTAATTCAAAAAGTTATCCCAGTTATTTCCTATTGTATGGCCTTCGAAATATGAATAATCGAAATCGAAAGAATCTACAACAACATCTTTATATTTTACTTCAATCTTGTCCAACTTTTTTGCTTCTTTCAAATCTATTCTAGAAGATGTCAAAAAATTTATTTGAGTATCTTCATATTTAATAGCGGATAGGTAAGAAAAAGTTTGTTCTGTAGCAAAATAAGAAGTAGTAATTCCTGTATTATCCGGAATGTAAGTTGATCCAGCACCTTCCTTAGGGTCATAACTTCGACTTATAAGATTAATCGTAGGTAAATTTTTACTTACTAATGAAGTAGTATATTCAAAATCTACAAATCCTCCTTTATTTGTAATAATCTTAGATAGTTTAAATACTCTAGAAGTCTTTTCATTTCTATTTACCATATCGATACTTGAACCTGCAGCACCACCAAAACTATTAACACTTAAACTTCTGTTTACAGCCACTTCATCTTTAAGGTCAAACTCGAACTTATGACCTTCTGGAACAATAATTGTAAAATTGTTTGGCTTATTCGGAAATGAATAATTCGGAGCTTGTATCTTTATTCTTTTATCTGTTAAACAAACAAAAGTCTCAGTTGTCCAATCCAACATAAACTTACCTCCGTAACCCAAAACATTAAAATAAAAAATATCTGGTTGTGTATCTTTTGTCCCTGCGTAATTTACAGGATTAAATAAACAATCCGGATTTTCAATATTCCATCTATCATCAAAACCTAAATAAAATGAATTCTCTTGACTCATAACAGATGTAGCGGTTAATCCACTTGATTGTTTAGAAATTAAACAATCAAAATCTGGATATTGTCTGTATGCGTAGTACCCAAAATCATCTAAACCCACAACGGACTGCACAATTTCCATATCTGCGCTTAAATGCCATCCTAATCCGACCCATGTGGCTTCTTGATTTACCTTTATACCATTTACATTATACGACAGTGAAATAGGAATATTTATACCATTAGCTTTTAATGTATAAATAGGAATATTAACTTGTGGTATTCCTGTATAATTATTTACTGGTACGTCACCATATCTAATAAATTCAGATGATTCTGGAGACATCGGTAAAACATTCGGTAATTGCGTATTTGCGTCTATTTGTCCTAAACAAATAGTGCTATACAGTAAGGCTACTAAAAGCTTTATATTCTTCATAAATAGTATTTGATTTTTAGCAATTTGTAATTCAACAATTTTTTAATTTTCGGTTGCAAAAGTACTATTAATTTTCTTTTTACCAAACAGATAAGTTGAATTTGAAGTATAAAAAAACCGTTGAAAAATTCAACGGTTTAGATATTATAATTTGTTTACTTTCTAATTTTCAGAAACAATATACTCATCAACCAATTTTTCTAAAATATCAAGTGGTAGTGGACCATTAGTTAAAACTACATCGTGGAATTTTCTAATATCAAATTTTTCTCCTAAAGCATTTTTAGCTTTTTCTCGAAGTTCAATAATTTTAATCATTCCTATTTTATAAGCTGTTGCCTGACTTGGCATAACAATATGTCTTTCTACCATTTTAATAGCATCTAATTCGGCGTTTGGTGTATTATCTGTATAATACTTAATCCCTTGTTCTCTAGTCCATTTTTTTGAATGAATACCAGTGTCTACAACCAAACGACAAGCTCGCCATAATTCCATGGCTAAACGACCAAAATCAGAATACGGATCAGCATAAAACCCCATTTCTTTAGGAATAAATTCAGAATATAAACCCCAACCTTCCACATAAGCCGTGTAACGAGCAAACTTTCTAAACATCGGAACATCTTTTAATTCTTGTGCAATTGCAATTTGCATATGATGCCCTGGAATTCCTTCGTGATAGGCTAATGCTTCCATTTGATAAGAAGGCATACTTGCCATATCATACATATTTGCATAATAAGTTCCTGGACGAGAGCCATCAATTGCAGGTTGTTGATAAAACGCTTTTCCAGCAGATTTCTCTCTAAAAGCTTCTACTGCTTTCACCTGTAAATCGGCTTTTGGTTTTGTAATGAACAATTCATCTAAACGACCTTTCATAGTATTTATGATCGCTGTCGCTTTGTCCATATACTCTTTTCTTCCTTCATCTGTTGCTGCAAAATAGAATTGCTTGTCTGTTTTCATAAATTGAAAAAACTCTTGTAAGCTTCCTTTGAAACCAACTTTTTCCATAATTGCTTTCATCTCACCATGAATTCTTTCAACCTCTGCTAGTCCTATTTTATGAATTTCATCCGCAGATAAATTAGTCGTTGTTGTTCTTTGTAATGCATTGTTATAAAACGCTTCACCATTCGGAAACTTCCAAGCACCATCATCAGTGGTAGCTATTTTTTCTTGTTCTTCTAACGTAGTAATTAAAGTTGTGTAGCCAGCTAAAACATCTTCTTTTAAAGCTTTCGTTGCATCTTCTAATAAGCTGCTTTTTTCATCATCATTAACATCTAGCTTAGCCAATTTTGTTTCAAAGTCATTAAGTAAGGTACTTTTCTTTTCAGAACTATCAAAAGGTTGCCCCTTGATTAAATTTCTTGAATCATCTAAAACTTTAGTAAAAACAAACTTAGGAATCATAATTCCAGCCTCCTGCCTTTTCTTTAAATTCTCAGATAACTGAGCAAACATAGGCTTAATTCCTTTTAATCTACTTATATAATTTTCAGCATCTTTTTTATCGCCTATTTGATGCATATTGATTAAAAAAGCCGGAATTTCAGCTTGTGCACCATGCATTTGATTTACAGGATAGGTGTATAATCTGTACTTATCATCTGCAATCGTATTTTCTAGTCCTTGCTTAAATAAATCATGACTTAGCTTAGTGTTTGTATCTAACGCTTTAACATTTACTGAATCATTGATCCATTGTAAAGCTTCTTTTGTTAATGCTAATTCTTTATCTGCAAATTCATCAGATAGATCATCCCATTTATCAGCATCTTTTTTAATTCCTAAATACGTTTGATACATAGGATGTAAGTCTAATGATTCTTGAAATTGTTTTTGAAAAAACGCATTTACTTTTGCCGATTCTTTTTGGATTTCTTCCGCTGTTGGCTCTTTATCTTGTTGATCCGTTTTACATGCCGCACTAACTAACATTAGAGATAATGCCACATATTTAGTTCTGTTTTTAAGTTTCATTATTGAATAGTATTTGGATTCTAAAAATACGTAAATAAAAAACCGAAACAAATTTGTTTCGGTTTTCATTTTTTATGCTTCTCCAGTTGTTCCTCCAAAATTCATTGGAATTGGAGGCTGTTCATAATCTTTTATTTCTCCATGCACTTGCTCGAATTTTCTAACATTATCAGCTAATGCTTTTGTGAGTCTCTTAGCGTGTTGCGGAGTTAAAATAATTCTTGATTTTACTTTTGCCTTTGGTACTCCTGGCATGATATTGATAAAGTCAACAATAAATTCAGATACAGAATGGTTTATAATGGCTAAATTACTATACGTTCCTTCTGCTATATCTTGATCTAATTCTATATTGATTTGTGATTCTATATTTTCTTCCATAAATAGAGTATTAACTAAAAAGACCTCAAAAATGAGGTCTTTTTATATAGTTATTATTATAAACTTCTTTCTATTTCATCTTTAGGACCAACGATGATGTTTTCGTAAGATCTGATACCAGTACCAGCTGGAATACGCTTACCTACAATAACATTTTCTTTTAATCCTTCAAGATTATCAATCTTACCGTTTACAGCTGCTTCGTTTAATACTTTTGTAGTTTCTTGGAATGAAGCTGCAGAGATAAATGACTTCGTTTGTAATGAAGCTCTAGTAATACCTTGTAATACTTGCTCTGCTGTTGCAGGTTGAGCATCTCTTGCTACTACTAAATTTTTATCTTGTCTACGTAATATTGAGTTTTCATCTCTTAATTGACGAGATGTAACTAATTGACCTGCTTTTAAGCTATCAGAATCTCCAGCATCTTCAACAACTTTCATTCCGTAGATTTTATCATTCTCTTCGATGAAGTCGTTTTTATGAGCTAACTGATTCTCTAAGAACAATGTATCTCCTGAGTCAATAATTCTAACTTTACGCATCATCTGACGTACAACAACCTCGAAGTGCTTATCGTTAATCTTCACCCCTTGTAAACGATATACTTCTTGAATTTCGTTTACTAAGTATTCTTGAACAGCAGAAGGTCCTTTGATTCTTAAGATATCTGATGGAGTAATAGCTCCGTCTGATAAAGGCATACCTGCTTTAATAAAGTCATTTTCTTGAACTAAAATTTGGTTCGATAACTTAACTAAGTATTTCTTAACATCTCCAGTTTTAGACTCAACGATGATTTCACGGTTACCACGCTTAATCTTACCGAAAGAAACAACACCGTCAATCTCCGCTACAACTGCAGGGTTAGATGGGTTACGCGCTTCGAATAATTCAGTTACACGAGGTAAACCTCCAGTAATATCACCAGCCTTACCTGACTTACGAGGAATCTTAACTAATGTTTGACCTTCATCAACTTTATCTCCATTATCCACCATTAAATGAGCTCCTACCGGTAAACTGTACGAACGTAAAGCATTACCGTCTGCATCTTCAATAATTAAAGATGGAATAATCTTTTTATTCTTAGAATCTGTAATTACTTTTTCTTGGAATCCAGTTTGTTCATCAACTTCAACAGAATAGTTAATACCCTGCTCTAAGTTATCAAACTTAACTTTTCCTCCAAATTCAGATACAATAACTCCGTTAAATGGATCCCACTGACAAATAGCATCTCCTTTTTTGATTGTGTTTCTATCTTTATCAAAAATAATAGAACCATAAGGAATGTTATTAGTACTTAACGTGATACCTGTTTTCTTATCTATGATTTTAATTTCAGCAGTACGAGAAATAACGATATCAACTACATCACCAGAAGAATTTTTACCTTTTACAGTACGTAAATCTTCAATCTTAACATCTCCTTCGAATTTAGCTATTAATGTATTATCCTCTGAAATATTTCCTGCAACCCCTCCAACGTGGAATGTACGTAATGTTAACTGTGTACCAGGCTCTCCAATAGACTGAGCTGCAATTACACCAACTGCTTCACCTCTTTGAACATTCTTAGCAGTAGATAAACTCTTACCATAACATTTAGAACAAATTCCTTGCTTAGATTCACATGTTAATGGAGATCTTACTTCTACTCTATCAATTCCTGATTCTTCTATTTTATCAGCTAATTTGAATGTAATTAATTCACCAGCTTTAACGATTACTTCGTCTGAAATTGGATGATAAACATCGTGTAAAGAAACTCTACCTTCAATTCTATCAGCTAAAGATTCTACGATTTCATCATTCTTCTTTAATGGCATTACTTCTAAACCACGTAATGTACCACAATCTACTTCATTTACAATTACATCTTGAGATACATCAACTAAACGACGAGTTAAGTATCCAGCATCTGCCGTTTTTAATGCCGTATCCGCTAATCCTTTACGAGCACCGTGCGTAGAGATAAAGTATTCTAAAATTGAAAGACCTTCTTTAAAGTTAGAAAGAATTGGGTTTTCAATAATCTCTCCACCACCAGCTGTAGATTTTTTAGGCTTTGCCATTAATCCACGCATACCTGTTAACTGACGAATCTGCTCTTTAGAACCACGGGCTCCAGAATCTAACATCATAAATACAGAGTTAAATCCTTGTTGATCCTCACGTAAACGCTTCATCGATAATTCTGTTAATCTGTTATTCGTAGAACCCCAAACATCAATTACCTGATTATAACGTTCCTTTTGAGTTAACATACCCATGTTATAGTTCATAACGATTCCATCCACTTCTTCGTTAGCTTCAGCAATCATGGCATGCTTTTCTTCTGGGATAATAATATCTCCTAATGAGAATGATAAACCACCTTGGAAAGCGAATTTATATCCCATATTTTTAATTTGGTCTAAAAACTCTCCAACTGAAGGTATATCAGTTACTTTTAAGATTCCACCAATAATTCCTCTTAAAGACTTTTTAGTTAATACCTCATTGATATAACCAGCCGCCTCAGGAACTACCTCGTTGAATAAAACTCTACCTACAGTAGTCTGTATAATTTTTGTTACAACTTCTCCGTTTTCTACATCCTTGGTACGAACTTTAATACCAGCATTTAAATCAACTTTACCTTCATTGAAAGCAATAGTAACTTCTTCTGGAGAATAGAATGTTAAACCTTCTCCTTTAACTATTAATTCTGGAGTAGATTTACGCTCTTTAGTCATGTAATAAAGACCTAATACCATATCCTGTGAAGGTACAGTAATAGGAGCACCGTTTGCTGGGTTTAAGATATTGTGAGAAGCTAACATTAATAACTGCGCTTCTAAAATAGCCTCTGGACCTAATGGTAAGTGAACCGCCATTTGATCCCCATCGAAATCGGCGTTGAAGGCCGTACATACTAATGGGTGAAGACGAATAGCTTTACCTTCAATTAATTTAGGTTGGAAAGCTTGAATACCTAAACGGTGTAACGTAGGAGCACGGTTTAATAACACTGGGTGTCCTTTAATTACGTTTTCAAGAATATCCCAAACAACAGGCTCTTTTCTATCAATAATTTTCTTTGCAGATTTTACTGTTTTTACAATTCCTCTTTCGATTAACTTACGAATTACGAAAGGCTTGTAAAGTTCAGCTGCCATATCTTTAGGCAATCCACACTCGTATAATTTTAATTCAGGACCAACAACAATTACAGAACGAGCAGAATAGTCAACACGTTTACCTAATAAGTTTTGACGGAAACGTCCTTGTTTACCTTTTAAACTATCAGATAACGACTTTAATGGTCTGTTTGATTCTGTTTTTACTGCTGAAGATTTACGTGTATTATCAAATAAAGAATCTACTGATTCTTGTAACATACGTTTCTCGTTACGTAAGATTACTTCAGGAGCTTTAATCTCCATTAATCTCTTTAAACGGTTGTTACGGATAATTACACGACGGTATAAATCATTTAAATCAGAAGTAGCAAAACGTCCACCATCTAATGGTACTAATGGACGTAATTCTGGTGGAATTACAGGAATCACTTTCATGATCATCCACTCTGGCTTATTTTCTCTATTATTTTGAGACTCTCTAAATGATTCTACAACGTTTAATCTCTTTAATGCTTCATTCTTACGTTGCTTAGAAGTCTCAGTATTAGCTTTATGTCTTAATTTATATGATAAATCATCTAAATCGATACGAGCTAATAAATCAATTAGACACTCAGCTCCCATTTTAGCGATAAACTTATTTGGATCTGTGTCTTCTAAGTACTGATTATCTTGTGGTAAAGTATCAACAATGTCTAAATACTCTTCTTCCGTTAAGAAATCAAGTTTTTGTAATGGCTCACCTTCAGCACTTTTAGCAATACCTGGTTGGATTACTACATAACGCTCGTAATAGATAATCATATCTAACTTCTTAGATGGTAATCCTAATAAATATCCCATCTTGTTAGGTAATGATCTGAAATACCAAATGTGAGCTACTGGTACAACAAGGTTAATGTGACCTACTCTATCTCTACGAACTTTTTTCTCAGTTACTTCAACTCCACATCGATCACAAACGATACCTTTATATCGAATTCTTTTATATTTACCACATGCACACTCATAATCTTTTACAGGACCAAAAATTCTTTCACAGAATAATCCATCTCTTTCTGGCTTGTGCGTACGGTAGTTAATTGTTTCTGGTTTTAAAACCTCTCCTTTAGATGCTTCTAAAATAGACTCCGGAGAAGCTAAACCAATTGAAATTTTGTTAAACTTCTTAACAGTGTATTTTTCGTTTTTTCTTGCCATAATGTTTTGCAAAATGTTTTAAGCAATGTTGCTTAAACTTATAAATTATATAAACACTGAAATCAAGGCTGAAATCTAATTCAACCTTGATTATCTTTTTACTCTTCTAATTTAACGTCTAAACCTAAACCTTTAAGTTCGTGCATTAATACGTTAAATGATTCTGGTAATCCAGGTTCTGGCATTTGCTCTCCTTTTACTATGCTTTCGTAAGCTTTAGCTCTACCTAATACATCATCCGATTTTATCGTTAAGATTTCACGTAAAATACTAGACGCACCATAAGCTTCAAGTGCCCATACCTCCATTTCTCCAAAACGTTGACCTCCAAATTGTGCTTTACCTCCTAATGGTTGTTGCGTAATTAATGAGTAAGGTCCAATAGAACGAGCATGCATCTTATCTTCAATCATGTGTCCTAACTTAATCATATAAATTACCCCAACTGTAGCAGGCTGGTCAAAACGCTCTCCTGTACCTCCATCGTATAAGTAAGTATGTCCAAATCTTGGAATACCTGCTTCATCTGTTAATTCATTGATTTCATCTAATGAAGCTCCATCGAAAATAGGTGTCGCATATTTTTGGTTTAACTTTTGACCTGCCCATCCAAGAACAGTTTCATAAATCTGACCAATATTCATACGAGATGGTACCCCTAATGGATTTAATACGATGTCAACTGGAGTTCCGTCTTCTAAGAATGGCATGTCTTCTTGACGAACGATTCTTGCAACAATACCTTTGTTACCGTGACGTCCTGCCATCTTATCTCCTACTTTTAACTTACGCTTTTTAGCAATGTAAATTTTAGCTAACTTTAAAATACCTGCTGGTAATTCGTCTCCTACTGAGATTGTAAACTTCTCACGACGTAAAACCCCTTGTAAATCGTTAACTTTAATTTTATAGTTATGAATTAATTCACCAACTAATCTATTAAGATCTTTATCGGTAGTCCAAACTCCACTTAAATGCGTAAAATCATCAACTGAGTTTAACATTTTTTGTGTGAACTTTTTACCTTTTGGTAAAACTTCTTCTCCTAAATCGTTGTGAATTCCTTGAGAAGTTTTTCCATTAATTAATCCGAATAACTTTTCGATTAAATGATCTTTTAATTCTTCGAACTTAGAAACAAATGAAGCTTCTAAAGTAGCAACTGCTTCTTTATCTCTTGCTCTTTTGTTTTTATCTTTAACTGCTCTCCTGAATAATTTCTTATCAATTACAACTCCTTTTAATGAAGGTGAAGCTTTTAATGATGCATCTTTTACATCACCTGCTTTATCTCCAAAAATTGCTCTTAATAATTTTTCTTCTGGTGTTGGATCTGATTCTCCTTTAGGTGTAATCTTACCAATTAAGATATCCCCTGGCTTTACTTCAGCTCCAATACGAATCATTCCATTTTCATCTAAATCTTTAGTAGCTTCTTCAGAAACATTTGGAATATCGTTAGTTAATTCTTCAGCACCTAATTTAGTATCACGAACATCTAAAGAATACTCATCAATATGGATAGATGTAAAGATATCTTCACGAACAACTTTCTCAGAAATTACAATCGCATCCTCGAAGTTATATCCTTTCCAAGGCATGAAGGCAACTTTCATATTTCTTCCTAAGGCTAATTCACCTTGTTGAGTTGCATATCCTTCACAAAGTACTTGTCCTTCCTCAACTCTATCACCTTTCTTAACAATTGGTTTTAAGTTAATGTTAGTACCTTGGTTCGTTTTTCTAAACTTAATTAAGTTATATGACTTTTCATCCGGATCAAAACTTACTAAACGTTCTTCCTCAGTTCTGTCATATTTAATCGTAATTGTATTTGCATCAACATATTCTACAACTCCATTTCCTTCAGCATTGATTAAAATACGAGAATCTTTAGCAACTCTACGCTCTAATCCAGTACCTACGATTGGTGATTCAGGTCTTAATAATGGTACTGCCTGACGCATCATGTTAGATCCCATTAAGGCACGGTTTGCATCATCATGCTCCAAGAATGGAATTAAAGACGCAGAAATAGAAGCGATTTGGTTTGGAGCAACGTCCATGTAGTTTACTACATCTGGCGTTACTACAGGGAAATCACCTTCTTCTCTTGCAATTACTTTATCTCTGTCAATAGTACCATCTTCTTTTACTTCAATGTTAGATTGTGCGAACTTCATTCCTTCCTCTTCTTCAGCACTTAAGTAAATTGGTTCATCTGATGATACTTGTCCATCTGCTACTTTCTTATATGGTGTTTCAATGAATCCCATGTTATTCACCTTAGCATACACTGCTAAAGATGATATAAGACCAATGTTTGGTCCTTCAGGTGTTTCAATAGGACATAAACGACCATAGTGTGTATAGTGAACGTCACGAACCTCGAATCCAGCTCTTTCTCTAGATAAACCTCCAGGTCCTAAAGCTGATAAACGACGTTTGTGAGTAATCTCTGCTAATGGGTTTGTTTGGTCCATGAACTGAGATAACTGGTTTGTACCAAAGAAAGAATTAATAACAGACGATAATGTCTTTGCATTAATTAAATCAATTGGAGTAAACACCTCGTTATCACGAACGTTCATACGTTCACGAATTGTACGAGCCATACGTGCTAAACCAACACCGAATTGTCCTGCTAATTGTTCACCTACAGTACGTACACGACGGTTAGATAAGTGGTCAATATCATCTACTTCTGCTTTTGAATTGATAAGCTCAATTAAATATTTAACAATTGTAATGATATCATTCTTAGTTAATACTTTTTGGTCTAATTCTTCATCAAGACCTAACTTAGTATTCATTCTAAAACGACCAACTTCTCCTAAATTATATCTCTGTTCTGAGAAAAATAATTTATCGATAATACCTCTTGCTGTTTCCTCATCTGGTGGTTCAGCGTTACGTAATTGACGATAAATATGCTCAACAGCTTCTTTCTCAGAGTTTGTTGGATCTTTTTGTAATGTATTATGAATTATTGCATAATCAGCCATGTGATTATCTTCCTTATGAAGTAAGATAGTCTTTGCGCCTGATTCGATAATTTCATCTACATGTTCTTTCTCTAAATATGTGTCACGATCGAATATAATTTCGTTACGCTCAATCGATACTACTTCTCCTGTATCTTCATCAACGAAATCTTCGTGCCATGTTTTTAATACTCTCGCAGCTAATTTTCTACCTAATACTTTTTTCAATCCAGCTTTAGAAACTTTAACCTCCTCTGCTAAATCAAAAATCTCTAAGATATCTTTATCCCTTTCAAATCCAATTGCACGGAATAATGTAGTTACAGGCAACTTCTTTTTTCTATCAATGTAGGCATACATTACCTGGTTGATATCTGTTGCGAATTCAATCCAAGATCCTTTGAAAGGAATAACTCTTGCTGAATATAACTTAGTACCATTTGCATGGAAAGATTGTCCAAAGAACACCCCTGGAGAACGGTGTAACTGAGAAACTACAACTCGCTCAGCTCCGTTAATAATAAATGTTCCAGAACCAGACATATAAGGTATTGTACCTAAATACACATCTTGAACAATGGTTTCAAAATCTTCATGTTCAGGATCTGTACAGTAAAGCTTAAGTCTTGCTTTTAATGGAACACTATACGTTAATCCTCTTTCAATACATTCTTGAATGCTATATCTTGGTGGATCAACAAAGTAATCTAAAAATTCTAATACGAATTGATTTCTAGTATCGGTAATTGGGAAATTATCCATGAAGGTTTTGTATAAACCTTCTTCACCTCGCTCCTCTGCTTTTGTTTGTAATTGGAAAAAATCTTGGAAAGATTTAATTTGTATATCCAAAAAATCTGGATAATCATATCCAATTCTAGAAGATGCGAAATTGATTCTTTCAGTAGTGTTTATCGTTGCCAAAAGAGTATCTATTTTTAATTAAAAATATTTTATTAAAAAACTTTTACAGTTTTTCTTGCAATTTTTACTACTTAAAATTGATAATTAACAATTTAATAATCAACTTTAAAGAAGTTTAAAAAAACACAAATTAATATTGTGATTTTATAAGAACAAATATATACACAAAATGGTTTAGGGCTAAAGCTAAAGCTCTAGCACCTAAACCTGTATTTTGTTATCCCACTTTTTTGTGGGGAGTTATATTACTTTAACTCTACTTCAGCTCCTGCTTCTTCTAAAGACTTCTTAAGACCTTCAGCCTCATCTTTAGATACTCCTTCTTTAATAGGTGCTGGAGCACTATCTACGATACCTTTAGCTTCTTTTAATCCTAAACCAGTTAATTCTTTAACTAATTTAACAACTGCTAATTTAGAAGCTCCTGCTGCTTTTAAGATTACGTCAAATTCTGACTTCTCCTCAGCTTCATCTCCTCCAGCTCCACCAGCTGGACCTGCTACTGCTACAGCTGCTGCTGCAGGCTCAATACCGTACTCTTCTTTTAAAATATCAGCTAATTCATTAACTTCTTTTACTGTTAAGTTAACTAATTGTTCTGCGAATTCTTTTAAATCTGCCATTTTAAATTGTTTTTAATTTTTTATTATTAGTTTATTAGTGCGCTTAATTATTTTTCTGATAACGTTTTTAAGATACCAGCTAACTTACCACCTCCAGATTGTAACGCTGAAACAACGTTCTTAGCAGGAGATTGTAACAATGTAATAACGTCTCCGATAAGTTCTTCACGTGATTTGATGTTTACAAGAGCATCTAATTGATCATCTCCAATATAAACAGCTTCCTCAACAAAAGCACCTTTTAATAAAGGTCTATCTTTAGACTTTTTTCTAAATTCTTTAATTAATTTTGCTGGTGCATTAGCTGCCTCTGCAATCATTAAAGACGTATTACCTTTTAAAACATTTGGTAAATCACCAAAGTCTTTATCTGAAGCTTCCATTGCTTTCTCTAACAATGTATTCTTCACAACAGCCAATTTAACGTTAGCCTTAAAACAAGCTCTACGTAAATTTGATGTAGTTAAAGCATCTAAACCAGAAATATCTGCTAAATAGATTGTACTTGTATCTGCTAATTGTGCTGTTAAATCTTGTATTACTTGTGATTTTTCTTCTCTAGTCATGATTGATACATTTTAACTGCCTTATGAAACAGATTTCACATCTACAGGAACACTAGGACTCATAGTTGAAGACATAAAAATACTCTTAATATATGTTCCTTTTGCCGCTGTTGGCTTTAATTTAATAAGTGTTTGAACTAATTCATTTGCGTTTTCAGCTAACTTTTGAGCATCAAAAGATGCTTTTCCGATAGCAGCATGTACGATTCCTGTTTTATCAACTTTAAAGTCAATTTTACCTGCTTTTACTTCTTGTACTGCTTTTGCAACATCCATAGTAACTGTACCTGTCTTTGGGTTTGGCATTAAACCTCTTGGTCCTAAAACACGACCTAAAGGACCTAATTTACCCATAACACTAGGCATTGTTATAATAACATCAACATCAGTCCACCCTCCTTTGATTTTTTGTAGGTATTCATCTAAACCAACATAATCAGCTCCAGCTGCTTGAGCTTCTGCTTCCTTATCTGGTGTAACTAATGCTAAAACTTTTACATCTTTACCAGTTCCGTGAGGTAATGTTACAACTCCACGTACCATTTGATTAGCTTTACGAGGATCTACTCCTAAACGTACTGCTATATCAACAGATGCATCAAATTTTACTTTTGTAATATCTTTGATTAATGCAGATGCCTCCTTTAAGTCATAAACTCTAGAGTTGTCAATCTTTGCACGAGCTTCTTTTTGCTTTCTTGTCAATCTTGCCATTTTAAATCTCTTTTAAGTTTAAGCAGGTGCATCACCTGTTACTGTTAATCCCATAGAACGAGCAGTACCAGCGATCATTCTCATTGCAGATTCTACTTCAAAGGCATTTAAATCTACCATTTTTTCTTCTGCAATAGTTCTAATTTGATCCCAAGTAACGTTTGCTACTTTCTTTCTATTTGGTTCTCCTGAACCTTTCTTAATTTTGGCCGCTTCTAATAATTGTACTGCAGCTGGTGGTGTTTTAACAACAAACTCGAAAGATTTGTCCTTATAAACTGTAATAACAACAGGTAAAACTTTACCTTGTTTGTCCTGTGTACGTGCATTAAACTGCTTACAGAACTCCATGATATTAACACCGGCAGCACCTAAAGCGGGTCCAACTGGTGGCGACGGATTCGCAGCACCTCCCCTAACTTGTAGTTTTACTAATTTACTTACTTCTTTTGCCATTGTTTAAGATTTAATTGTGCGTTTGTCGTGGAAGCTTCAAACACACTTAAAATATATATGTAACAGTTATATTTTCTCTACTTGCATGTAACTTAACTCTAATGGTGTTTTTCTTCCGAAAATCTTAACCATTACTTCAAGCTTACGTTTTTCCTCATTAACTTTTTCGACAATACCGTCGAAACCATTAAATGGTCCATCCACTACCTTTACAGTTTCTCCAACAGAAAATGGTATAGCTGCAGCTTCTTCATTAACAGATAACTCATCAACTTTACCTAGCATTCTATTAACTTCAGATTTACGCATAGGTACAGGATCTCCTCCTTTTGTTTCCCCTAAAAAACCTATTACACCAGTAACAGATTTAATTACGTGAGGAACTTCACCTGCAAGGTTAGCCTCAACCATAATATAACCAGGAAAGTAAACTCTTTCTCTGTTTATTTTTTTTCCATTTCTAATTTGAACAACTTTTTCAGTAGGAACAATAACCTGACTAACATAATCTGAAAGCCCATGTCTAGCTATTTCAGTCTCTATGTAAGTCTTCACTTTATTCTCTTGACCACCGATAGCTCTCACCACATACCATTTCATCACCGAATCAGCCATTTCTTAGAATATTTTAAAGAAGTTATCTAAACCTGTTTGAAAAACCTTATCTATTACTGCAACAGCTAATGCAAAAATAATAGTAAAAACTGCTACAACTACTGTAGACTTTTGAGCCTCTTCACGAGAAATCCAAGTCATGTTAGTATTTAACTCCTCAAAAGAGTCTTTTATGTATTGTATAAAGTTATTCATTGCTTCTAGAAAATTTGCACGGGTTGAGAGGCTCGAACTCCCGACACCTGGTTTTGGAGACCAGTGCTCTACCAACTGAGCTAAACCCGTATTAGAAAGGCATCCCTTAAAGGGATACCTTTAACTTATTTATAAACTATAATTAGTCTAAGATTTCAGTTACCTGACCAGCTCCAACTGTTCTACCTCCTTCACGGATAGCGAACTGTAAACCGATGTTTAATGCGATTGGTTGGATTAAATCAACTGTAATAGTTAAGTTATCCCCTGGCATTACCATTTCTACTCCATCAGGTAAGTTAATGTTACCAGTTACGTCAGTTGTACGTACGTAGAATTGTGGACGGTAGTTATTGTGGAAAGGAGTGTGACGACCACCTTCTTCTTTCTTTAAGATATATACCTCAGCTTTGAACTTAGCGTGTGGAGTTACAGAACCTGGCTTAACGATTACCATACCTCTCTTGATATCTTCTTTAGCAATACCTCTTAATAAGATACCAGCGTTATCTCCAGCTTCTCCTCTATCTAAGATTTGACGGAACATTTCAATACCAGTAACTGTAGAAGTTAATTTCTCAGCACCCATACCGATGATCTCAACAGGATCTCCAGAGTTGATGATACCAGTTTCAATACGACCAGTAGCAACAGTACCACGACCAGTAATTGAGAATACATCTTCGATTGGCATTAAGAATGGCTTATCAGTATCTCTTGGTGGCTCCTCAATCCAAGTATCTACAGCTTCCATTAATTCTAAAACTGTATCTACCCATTTTTGCTCTCCATTTAAAGCACCTAAAGCAGAACCCATTACTACAGGACCATTATCTCCATCATACTCATAGAAAGATAATAAATCTCTTACTTCCATTTCTACTAACTCTAATAACTCCTCATCATCAACCATATCCACTTTGTTCATGAATACAACGATTCTTGGAATACCTACCTGACGCCCTAATAAGATGTGCTCACGAGTTTGTGGCATTGGTCCATCAGTAGCAGCTACTACTAAGATAGCTCCATCCATTTGAGCAGCACCAGTTACCATGTTCTTTACATAATCGGCGTGACCTGGACAGTCAACGTGCGCGTAGTGACGGTTAGCAGTTGCATACTCTACGTGAGAAGAGTTAATTGTAATACCTCTCTCTTTTTCTTCCGGAGCGTTATCGATTTGATCGAAATCTCTAGCCTCAGAATAACCTGCGTCAGCTAAAACTTTAGTGATAGCAGCAGTTAATGTAGTTTTACCGTGATCTACGTGACCGATAGTACCCACGTTTAAGTGCGGTTTCGAACGATCGTAAGTTGCTTTTGCCATGATTATTAATTTTAATTCTTAGTTAAATATATTTAGTGTTATTTATAAACTCTACTTTAATAGAGCCAATGACGGGATTTGAACCCGTGACCTCATCCCTACCAAGGATGCGCTCTACCAACTGAGCTACACCGGCCTGGATAATTTAGAGCGGGAGACCGGGTTCGAACCGGCGACATTCAGCTTGGAAGGCTGACGCTCTACCAACTGAGCTACTCCCGCAATAATTAAACTTTTAAAAAATTGTGGGGAGAGCAGGATTCGAACCTGCGAAGTCGTAAGACAACGGAGTTACAGTCCGTCCCATTTGGCCGCTCTGGAATCTCCCCTACAAATTTTTACTATTTTAATGAACTTATTTTTTTCTATTTTGAGCCGATAGAGGGACTCGAACCCACGACCTGCTGATTACAAATCAGCTGCTCTAGCCAGCTGAGCTATATCGGCTTTTGCCATAAAAAAACAATCCGTTATTTCTAACGGACTGCAAATGTAAAAAGTAATTTCGAATTTGTAAAACTTTTTAAAGTTTTTTTTTCGATTTTATGATACTAAAGCATCTCTTTGCTTTTCTTTAGACTTTCTTAACTGCCTTTTTAGTGATTCCACACCTAAACTCACTCCTTCTTCAAAGGTTTTTGTCGTTTTCTTGACAATAAGTTCATTACCGGGTATATTGATTTTTATTTCAGTTATTTTATTTTCCTTATCACTCGTTTTTTGAACTTTCATAAAAACTTCAGCATCTACAATTTTATCGTGAAACTTATCTAAGCTCCCGACTTTTTTTTCAATAAATTTAACTAAATCAATGTCCGCTTTGAAATTTACAGATTGTGTGAATACCTTCATAATTTTCAACCTTTTTTTGGGCTCCTAGGATGAGCATTATTAAACACTTGTTTTAATTGTTCCAAGTTATTGTGAGTATAAACTTGGGTTGAGGCTAAACTTGAATGTCCTAGTAATTCTTTAACCGAATTTAAATCAGCTCCTTTTTTGAGTAATTCTGTAGCGAAAGTGTGTCTGAGTATATGTGGGCTACATTTTACCTTAACTGATACCTTACTAAAGTAAGAATTTATTATTCGATAAACAAGTGTTTCATATAATTTATTACCTTTTGAAGTAACAAATAAATATTCTTTATCAAAGCCTAATTTTGACTTCTCTCCTAAATACTTATTAAAGACTTTAATAGTCTCTGGTAATAAAGGCACCAACCTTTCTTTATTTCTTTTTCCTAAAACTTTTGCTGTTCTTGAATGTAACTTTATATCTGTTTCTTTAAGATTGATTAATTCGATCCTTCTCATACCCGTAGAAAACAATAGATCTATTAACAATTTATCTCTTAAAGAGTCGAAATCTTCTTCATTTAAATTTCGAAGTACTTGTTCTACTTCTTGAAAACTAAAAGGAATTTGGGGTTCTTTTTTTATTTTTAATGATTTATGTTTAGCTAGAGGATTAATAGTAATAACCTCTATTTCTTGAAGGTACTTATAAAACGTTTTTAAACTACTCACTTTTCTATTAACTGTACGATTAGAAACTCCTTGGTTTACTAAACTCACAATCCAATTACGAATCATATTATAATGTACTTCATCTAAAGAGCTAATATCAAAACTCTCCACACAGAAATTCTTGAAAGCTAATAAATCGGTTTGATATGCTTTTACTGTATGACTAGAGTAGTTTCGCTCTAATAATAAATAGTCTAAAAAAGAATTAATATACATGATTAGTAAATATACTAAAAAAGACAACCTGCACATAATTGTACAGGTTGTCTAAATAATTTAAAGCAGAGTAGCATACTATCCTACCTCTTCTTGTGTTCTTAATCTTTGAATGTAAGATGCTTTAATTTTCTGAGCTCTTTTTGCTACAGATGGTTTAGTGAACTGCTTACGATCACGTAATGTTCTCATTGTCTTTGTACGGTCAAACTTACGCTTGTAACGTTTTAAAGCTCTATCGATATTCTCACCTTCTTTTACTGGAATAATTAACATGTTTTTGCACCTCCTTCCATATGTATCTTATATATTTTGTTATCTACTTACTATTTAAATAGCTGTAAATAATAGTTTTTATATTTTTATTGGGCTGCAAATATACATATTAATTTTTATTTTTCTATTTATTTTAATTTTATTTAGGCGCCCAAACAGAATAACTTTTTGGAGGAACTTGAATCTTAACCCATCTACCTCCTTGAGTAACTGGTTCCCAGCTTGAATGTCCTGTATAATCTTTAATTCTAGTATTTGACCAATTTGTTTCTACCCAACGCTCTTGCCAAGAATTTGAATTATTTATATACACTACAAGACCTGCATTATTGTATCCATTTCTCTTAGCAACATATTCATCATTATCCGTATACAAAATAGAGGTACTTCCACCTGCTAAATTATTATGTATCCAAATAAGATTATTTAATTTCGACTTGCTTAACCACTCTTCATAATCTCTGTAAAATATAGTCGGATATCCTTCATGAGTTAATATGTAAGCATACGCCAATAGTTTACCATTATAAATCTCATCAGTATCATGATTTGCTACAAACGTTACCGCCTTTGAAGAGTTTCGCTTCCATAACATATCATCATTTAATCTATTCAAATTATTACCTTCAAAAGCATCTCTCATTCTGTAATAACAAGCAAAATCAAATGCAGATGCTTGAGCTTCTCCAGACCACCAATCTAAAGTCCCAGCATTACCATCCCAATATTCACCAACAGAAAAACCTCCAACCGCATTTTTCCATTCTCTTACAACCCAAGGCTCAAACCCTTTCACATAATCAAATCTCCATCCATCAAATCCGATTACATTCTTATAATATTTAGCAACACTATTACTACGTTTCCATAACCAGTCTTGCACGTATGCTTGATGATGACATAAATCAGGGAAACCACCAAAACCTCCTGAATCATTACTATGAACATTGTTTGGGTGAAAATCTGCATTACTTCTGTAAAAATTCCCAGATAAAGGATTAAAATCTGTATAATATGGGGTCCCAGTATATGGATTAGGTTCTAAATCTCCTCCACTATTATGATTAATTACTATATCAGCAATAACATTTAGTCCAACATTGTGTGCATTACTGATTAAACTCTGTAGTTCTGTTTTAGAACCAAATCTGGTTTCTGTACTTCCCATTTGGTTATATTGTCCAAAATCATAATAATCAAATGGATCATACCCCATTGAAAAAGCTCCATTTTGTGCTTTGGAAGCTGGTGGTAACCAAATAGCATCAATACCAGCATTACTCCAATCCTGCACTTTACCTTCTACAACTTGCCACCAAGTTCCTCCGGCAGGAACATCCCAATAAAATGCTTGCATCATTACACCAGTACCAATTTGTTTAAGCCCAGCTCTTGATGATACATTTACGTTCTCTTTTAAATTAGATTCTAATTGTTGATTATCTTGTTGAATAGTTGTTTCATCTGAACATGAATAATGAACAAACAAAATGATAATCAATAGTTTTTGAAAGGTTTTCATTTTATGTAAGTTTTTGTTTTTAGTGAAGTTATGTATTGAAAACCAAATTGCGAAATCGGTGTAGAAACGAAAACGATTTCGTGTTAATAAATTGATGAATTAATAAAAATAATAGTCCGAAATAGTATAAAAACAAAAATGAGAACCTAAAAAGATTCTCATTTTTAATATAGTTGTATCAATATAGTATTACGTTGCTGGCTTATATTCTTTTTTATCAATAACCATTTTCGCAATAATTTCTTTAAGAATTTCAGAAGTTCCTCCTCCAATAGGTCCTAAACGGCTATCTCTAAACATTCTCGCTAACGGATAATCTTCCATATAACCGTAACCTCCTAATAACTGTAAGGCATCGTAAATTACCTCATCAGCCATTTTTGTAGACAGTAATTTACTCATACTTGCTTCCTTTACTACATAAATTCCGTCATTTAATCTTTTTGTGATTGAATAATTATATTCTTTACACATATCTACTTTGGAAGCCATTTCAGCTACTTTATGACGCAATGCTTGGAAATTATTAATCTTTTTTCCAAAAGCCTCACGTTCATCCATATATTGAATAGCGTAGTCGACAGCATATTCGGCTCTAGCATGAGCGTTTACTCCCATTACCAATCT
Source organism: Tenacibaculum skagerrakense (assembly GCF_004345825.1). Taxonomy (GTDB): domain Bacteria; phylum Bacteroidota; class Bacteroidia; order Flavobacteriales; family Flavobacteriaceae; genus Polaribacter; species Polaribacter skagerrakensis. The sequence continues at coordinate 30,955 of NZ_SLXM01000006.1, read as the reverse complement.
TTCTAACGCAAAATGTTGCATTATATAAGGAAAACCCTTTCCTTCTTCTCCCATTAAGTTTTCTTTAGGGATTACAACATTATCAAAAGCAATCTCACCAGTATCTGAAGCTCTCCATCCAAGTTTATTTAATTTGGTAGAAGAAACACCAGGCGTATCTCTATCAATTAAAAAGATACTCATTCCTTTGTGTTTATCATCTGGATTTGTCTTAGCCGCTACAATTAAGTAATCTGAATACACACCGTTAGTAATAAATGTTTTTGAACCATTAATTACATAATTGTCTCCATCTTTGATAGCAGTAGTTCTCATTCCTGCAACATCACTTCCTCCAAAAGGTTCAGTAATACAAAGACAACCAATCATTTTTCCTTCAATACTTGGTGTTAAATATTCTCTTTTGATTCTGTCATCTCCTTCTTTATTCAAGTGTGTCATTGCTAAATAAGCATGCGCCCACATTGCAGCTGCAAAACCTCCTGAATTAATTCTTTGTAATTCCTCAAGAAAAATAACAGTGTAAAATAAATCGAGGTTTAGTCCTCCATACTCTTCGGGTTGATTTAAACCAAAATAGCCCATTTCTCCGAATTTCTCCCAGATAAAACGGTCTATAGTTCCAGTTTCCTCCCATTTCTCTATATGCGGTACTACCTCCTTCTGTAAAAAGTCTCTAAAACTTTTACGAAAAAAATCATGCTCTTCAGTAAAATACATACTGTATATAAATTTTAATTTGGTTGTTTGTTTATTCTGCGTTCAAATATAAGACTATTCTATCGTATTTTTTTTGTGGGAAATCTTTAATATTTCTTAATTCTGCAATGTCTTGTAGTTCGGCTACCTCATCTCGGTACTCGAAAATTTTCTTACATAAATCGTAGTCTATGTAAGGAATAGCCAATACTTCCTTGAATTTAGCCGTATTAACATTCAATTTTTTAATAGTAGGTATTGATTGAATTGAGAAAACTTTTAAGATTCTTTTAACTACTACATCCTCTAAACCCCACACTTCATTTAACTGGTCATCGAATGAAAAACCTTGTAATTTAGAACGATACTTAATAATTCTTTCTGACAACTTATCTCCTACACCATTAATTGTTTTAAAATCTTCTTGAGTGGCTAAATTAATATCATTAGTAGAAATATTGACTTCTTTATTAAAACTGGTTTGTTTTGAAGATGCTACTACTTTTTTATTAGTAACCCAATCAGGAAATTTAAAATAAGGTGAGATTATTAAAAGTAATGAATCTGACACCCCTGTAACTTTTTGAAACTCTTGAGCCGAGTTTACATATTTATCAGTTAACCTAAACTGATGAAGCCTATCTATTTCCTCTGTAGACATTCCCAATTGATAACCTTTAAAATCAGTAATAAAATTAGGGTTAAATGGAAATAACTTTGGCTTTCTTTTTTCTATCTCAACGTTTCTTAAACTATCAATTTCCTTTTCAAAAGCAATGATTTCGGAGGTGTTTAAATTTACCTCATCTGTAGTAGAAAAATCTACAAAAACATAAACTAATTGCGCTAAAAAAATAAGTATAATTAAAAACAAAACTCCATTTCGTTGGCTTTTTGTGTACCAGAAATGGAGTTTATTTTTTTTCATATTTATATAAAACAACTATTATTCTACTGCGTCTCTTTTCAGTTGAATATCACCTAAATACCTTTTCAATTGTTTTTTAACAACTGGCATTAAAAGGTATAAACCTACCATGTTAGGGAAAACCATTGCAAAGATCATAGCATCAGAGAAATCCCAAATTGATTTCATACTTGCAGCAGCACCAATTACAACAAAAGTTAAGAATAAAAGTTTATACGTTAAATCTGCTTTCTTTCCTCTTCCGAATAAAAATTTCCATGATTGTAAACCATAGTAAGACCAAGAGATCATTGTTGAAACAGCAAATAAAACTACTGCTACCGTTAAAAATAGATTAGAATATGGTATGTATTTAGCAAATGCTTTAGAAGTAATTCCTGCACCTTCATAAGCTACTCCGTCGATAAACACGGTTCCTGTTCCATCTCCTCCATACACAAACTCACCTCCGAAGTTGAAAATAATAATAACTAAAGCTGTCATTGTACAAATTACAACTGTATCGATAAAAGGCTCTAATAATGCTACTAAACCTTCTGAAGCTGAATACTTAGTTTTTACTGCTGAATGGGCAATTGAAGCTGATCCTGCTCCTGCTTCGTTAGAAAAGGCCGCTCTTTTAAATCCAACAAGTAATACCCCAATTACACCACCTACACCTATTGCTGTAGGGTTAAAAGCTTCTCTTAAAATTAATGATATTGCATCATCAATTAAGCTAAAATTAGCTCCTAAAATATACAAACAAGCTAATAAATATAATATTGCCATAAAAGGCACTACTTTCTCAGTAACCGAAGCAATTCTTTTAATTCCTCCGATGATTATAATTCCTACAAGAATAGCTAAGGCAACACCAATGATAGCTCCAGCAGCAGTACTCTCTAATCCTAATAATTCTTTGATAACAATAGTAGCCTGATTTGATTGAGCTGCGTTACCTCCACCGAAAGATCCACCAATACAGAAAATAGCAAATAATACTGCTGTAATCTTACCAAGTTTTTGGAATCCTTTCTCTTTAAGTCCTTTCGATAAATAATACATTGGACCTCCGTATACGGTTCCATCTTCTCCAACATCACGATATTGAACACCTAAAGTACATTCAACAAATTTTGTAGACATTCCTAATAATCCACAGATAATCATCCAAAATGTTGCTCCTGGACCACCTAAAGCAATTGCAAGTGCTACTCCGGCAATATTTCCATTTCCTACAGTACCAGATACAGCTGTAGCTAACGCTTGGAAATGCGAAACCTCACCTTGTTCGCTCTCATCTCTAATGGTATCTTTAATATCACCATCAATCTCTAAATCGCTGTGTAAATTCTCAATATTTTCAATATGCTCTTCAATATTATCTACATTGTTCATATCAACTCCTTGAGCAATACCATCTTCACCATATAAAATTTGAGCTCCATGTTTTTCAATATCTTCATACTTTCCTCTAACAACATTAATAGCCGTCATGAAATACCTGATATTAGGAAACCCAAAGTAAATTGTAAAGAAAGCAGCACTGGCTACTAACAAAATTAATACGAAAGGAGTTCCAAAAATAGGAAAGAAAATAACACTGCTAAAGAAGTCTGAAACTGGCTTAAAGGCTTCGTCAATTTGTTGATCCAAACCTTTTTCTTGAGCAAAGGTTAACATCGGTACTATAGTTAGTAGTAACGTTAATAGTTTTTTATTCATAATAGTGTAAATAATAGTTTTTTTGAATTAGTGGTGCGCAATATCTTAAAAAACTGACCTTTTGCCAAGTTTTTCAAGTTAAAACTGAATTTTAATAGTTTTTTTTTGATTATTTTAAGACTAAGCTCAAGTATTTACAGGAAAAATTAGACAAATATTATTTTAATAAAACTAAAAAAGCTCTCTAAGTTTTATTATTTGTTCTGGTCTACCTAATACAATTAAGTTTCCTCCAGCTTCTAATTTTAGTGAAGACTCTGGATTAATTATATACTCATTATCAGCTGTTTTATAACCAATAACTGTACAACCTGTTTTCCTTCTTAAATCTAAATCCAGAATTGTTTTGTTTAAATATTCTTTTGGTAAACCATCAATATCTATGTCTTCTAAATTAGCAGAAGTATCACCATCAATAGTTAATCGATCAACAAATTCGATTACATCTGGAGTAACTACTAACGAAGCCATGTGATCGCCACCTAACTTATCGGGCATAATAACATTACTAGCTCCAGCAATTTTTAACTTATTGTAAGTAGTTTCTTTTGATGCTCTACTAATAATTTTACATTGATTATTTAACTGATTAGCTGTTAATACTACAAATAAATTATCTGCGTCCGAAGGTAGAGCTGTGATTAAAAACTTCGCCTTATTAATTCCTGCTTTTAATAGCGTATCATCAGAAGTAGCATCTCCTTCAACATTTAGCACCTTAGATTCGTCTAACAGTTTAATAAGTTCTTTATTTTTTTCAATAACTACTACATTACGTTTATAACTCTTTAATTTAGCTAATGCCTGTTTTCCATTTCGACCAAATCCACAAACAATAATGTGACCATCTAATAATTCTATTTGTTTTTGCACTCTTTTGATTTTTAGTTGATGAAAAAAATCTCCACTGATAAGGTACTCAGAAAATGAAGAAACTGCATACCCAAATGTAAATAAGCTCGATAAAATTAAAAATATAGTAAATACCTTTTCTTCAGATGTAAAAGGATGAACTTCTCCAAACCCGACAGTAGTTACAGTTATAACCGTCATGTAAAAAGCATCAACAAACGAATAACCGAACAACAAGAAATAACCCATTATTCCTATTGAAAAAGTTAATCCTGTAAAAAAAACAGCTTTGTATAAACGAGACCTTAGTACAATTCGAATCATAAATCAAAAACTGAAGTTCTTTTGGTATAAATCATATCTTTTAGTCGAAGTAGAAATGCAATAATTAAGTACAATCCAAACGACAGCCCAACAGTAACAAATGAAATGTAAATAAAGAACAAACGTACATTTACTGCTCTCATACCTAAACGATCTGCCAGTCTTGATGAGACATCAAAACCATTTCGTTCGAAAAAGTGTCTAATACCATTAACTATCATAACTTTATCTGTTTTCTTAACCGTAAAAATATTATAAATAATAGTAGTAAACTAAAAATCATAAATAATAATTGATTAGAATCTTCTTTAGGCTGTATAGAGCCATAATACACAAATGCTCCCCAATAGTACGGAGATTTGTAAGCATTCTCTATAGTTGGATTGGTTAAATACTTTATTTTAGATTGATGATTTGCTTTTGAGATATCAGCCTTACTTTTTAAGCTTGCGTAAAAATTCCTTACAATCTCTGAAGAAGATTTATCATTAACCTGCCATAAGGTAAAAAGAATATTTTCTGCACCTGCATAACTAAAACCTCTTGCTAAACTCATAGAACCTTCACCTTTAACTAAGCCTCCTACTCCTGTTTCACACGCACTAAGCACTACTAGATTGGCCTTACAATTTAAACTGTACAATTCATTCTGATATAACTTTTGATCGTAAAAATCGATAAAAGCCTCGCTTGAAATTCCTTTATTTTCTGCATGAGTAGAAAGATGGATTATTGAATTTTCACCTACTTCTCTGATGAAATTTATCTTATTAGCTTCTTCATTTTTAAAGATATTCGATGTGAAATTCGCTTTTATTGCCTCAGCTTCATTTTCAGAGAACTGCAATTCTTTAGATGTATTTTTAAAAATTGGAAAAAAGCCTGTTACATAATTATCTTTTTCTCTCGGTTTACTAGCTGAAAACATCTGTGTAGTAAAGTTGTAGACTATATTTTGTTGTTTGATTACAAATGGCATCTTTTGAAAAAAAATAGATTCAGTTTTTTCAGTCAATAAAGTTTCAAATGGAATAAAGTTTAAAAGTCCGTCTGTTACAATCCCAACATTATCGTAAGAAGCCAGCTCATCAAATTTCAAGCTCTTGTAGAGTTTAAAAGAAAGCGTTGTGTAGTTCTTTACATTGTTGACTATATTTTTGGGCGTGTCAAATAATTGAATGTAATTAATTATATCTTCTCTCAATTCTGTTGTAATCTCAATACTGTTTACTTTTAATTCACTTTCATCAACTATAAATTGATGTATTCTATTATTCCCAAAAAAGTAAACCACAAAAACACTTTCCAGATTATTTGCCATCCGTTTTATCTCTGACAAATCAACGTTATCACTAGCTAAAAAAGGATATTTATCACATAGCTTTTTATTCAATATTATTAGCTCCTTGTCTATTTCTGAAAATAGTAAATTATACTTTTCAATAGAATCTTTAGATTGTAAATGATAGTTTACTTTGCTAAACTTTGTTATCAGTTTCTCTTTTTGTTGTTGGAGTAATTCTTCTTTAATTAATAAGCTATCAGTTGTATTTTTTCTTCTTAACTCTCTAATATTTCTTTTCCTAAGTAACACTGATGATTTCCCTTTATTAGTATACTGAAAAGCTCTTTCAATCATGTTTTTATTCTGAGTTTCAGAATGGTTTTTTAAAGCTAACTCAATACATTTTTCACTTCTTTTCCTAGAATTCACTTCGTATAATAACTGAGTTTGCTGAGTTGTTGTTTGTTGTTTCATTAAGTCTTCGACATAAAAACTCATATCATAAAACCCTAATGATGATTCGATATTATTTGCCAGTTGAGCTTTCATATCAAAAATATCTATTAAAAGACTTTCGGGATATAAACCACTTACATCAATAGGTTCTTTATAATCAGGAAGTAAACCCTGTAAGGCTAAGTTTAAAATTTGATTTGCGTTTTTTTCTTTTTCTAGAAGTAGTAAAAGCTGTGCTTCTTCTAACCACCATTTAACTTTCTCTCGAATGGATTGAACATCTTTAAAACGTTCACTTTTTGCTTTTTCAAAAGACACATAGGCTTCTTTATAATTACCATTCACCAATTTCTTTTTGTAGTTTAAGTAATCTGAATTTACATCTTCCTTCCAATTTCTCAACAGAACATAACTATTGTTCTTAATGACGTTCAACCGCTGTTGTTGTTTACCATTTACCTCATACAGTTGCAGTGTTTCATCTATGATAGTTACAACTGTTTCATGCTTGCCAATACTTTGATACAACAAACACAAATTGATAATTCCCGCTACTTTCTGTATCAGACTTTGTTTCTCTTCTGCTATAGAAATATAGAGTTTAATGATCCGCTCTGCATTAGCATAGTTATTGGTTTGGGTATATAAATTACCCAAAGGTTTTAAGCAATATTCAATAATATCATAGTTACTCAGCTCTTTCTTATTAAATCTTGCCCATGCTTTTTCATAATATGTAATGGCTTTTTGAAACAAGCTCTTCTCTTTCAGAAAATAAGCTGTATTACATTGAAGAATTACCAATGCTAATTGTTCTTCTCTTGAACTAACTTCAACTTCAAAACTTTTCTCTTTTTCTAATAATTGCTGAAGCACTGCCTCAGTCGGATTTGCTAAAAAATCATCTAAGGTTGTATAAATTTTGCCCTCTAATTTTTGAGCTGAAATGCATAAAAAACTACAAAAGAAAAGTGCTTGAAATATTCTCATGCATTAAAATTTCCAAATTAAGTATAGCTGCCAATAGTTATCATCTCTGTTCGTATTAAAAACATAACGTGCACCTAAACTAGGACCAATCCTAGAAAATCCTGCTGTAGCTTCCAAGAGAAAACCTTTTCTAAAGTTTGTAAACGAAGTATTCTCTTTATTTGAAACTGTATTAGTAGTTACTTGTATTTCTCCATCTCCTTGAATTGGTTGTTCCGTTATTTCTATAGAAGTATTGTTAGTTCTCTTTTCATTCAAGCTAAACTTACCTTGTATACCACCTCCTAAACCAATGTAATTATTTACGTTATATCGAACTAATAGTGGAATTTCAACATCTACATTAGAATAATCCGACACAACAGATGTTCGGGTTGTTCTTCTAATATTTACTGCTGGCAAATCTTCAACAACTTCAGTGGTTTGAGTATTACTTTTATAAGAATGTAAACTGTTCAAAAGTTCTAACTGCCAATACCATCTGTACGATTTAAAAGGAGAAATTGTAGCTCCTAAAAAATAACTGCTTGAATTATTTAAATTGGTATACGAGCTATATCCTGCTTTAGCTCCTATTGATATTCCGGGTAAAAACCTTGTGGTAGACCTATTGGTTATAATGGGGTCATTTTTATCAAAAATAATTGAGGTTTTACTTACTGTTTTTCTTTTATGAAAATCATCTCCAAATCTAATACTGTATTTCACAAATCCTTTAGTAGAGTCTTTTTCTTGAACTCCTTTCTGATTGCTACCCGGAAGGTAAATATTTTTAAAGGTAAAAATTGCTTGTTCTTTTGTAAAGGTGGTGTCCAAACAGCTATAAGTAACTGGTTTTTTCGGACAAATAACAGCTTTCGGGTACATATCTACCACTTTAATAGTTGATTTGTCATACATATCAGGAATATCAGTTTCTAAACGAATCGTTTTAGCGGGTCCTTCTCCATCATTTTGAAATTGGATTTTATACTTCACCGTTTTAAACTTTACAAATCGATAGTTTAAAATTGTTCCGTTTGAAGACATTTTATTAGGATCATGTGACGTAACGATTTCCATTTCTTTTTCCTTTACTTTATGATTTTTAAAGTTTCTATCTGGAACATACACTCCTCTAATTGTAATGATAGCGCTAGTATCTTTTAACATTTCTGGAGGTGTTTTTAATGTAAAAAAAACATTTCTTTCCTCATTAGGATTTAAGTTATCGAAATTAAAAATGCTCCAATTCTTATAGTATTCTTTGGATTCTTTCAAGGTTTTATTTAAATCTGTTTTTGTAGAATCTTGCAATTGCTGAAAGCCTACAAATTCATCTGAAAGTGAACTATATAAAATAGCATTATCGTTTATCTCATTTATCTCAGCTACTTGATTCTCTTCTTCTAACAACAATTTCTCATCATGATGTGTTCTAATATCTTCTATTTCAAAATTATTGCTCTTGTATTGTCTTTCATTATAAAAAACATACAGTTGTCCGTTTGCTACATATTGTTTCGGATTTTTATACCTCAAAACCAAAACCATTTCTTCATCTGGGACAGGATTTCTGTTAATAAGCAAATCAAAATCGTTGTTCATAGTTGCAACAGTATTTTTTGCAGATGAATTCTCATTAATTGAAACTTTTTGTGGTCTTGTTGCAGGTGGCTTACCAGAATCGTAATGATTGGTAACCCATAATTTCACTTCATAATCTCCTTTTTCTTTGTATGTATGTTTTGGTGATTTCTCTTTACTATAATTACCATCCCCAAACTCCCAGAAGTAAGAATAATAGGCTTTAGGAGCTCCAGCAATCTGAGTAAGCTTAGGCGGAATTGGCGTTAAAACTATTTCGTTGTTTTTTAAGACGTAGTTAATTTTAGCCTCTTTTCTGACTGTATCCTTTTTTATAATCTCTTGAGCTTGAAATTTGAATATCAATAGAAAGAATAAAAAAACTAACGTTGCTTTTAGATTTGGTTGAAAATGCATAGAGTAACATTCTAATAGTTAAGTAAATATATAAAAAGCATCTTAACTCTATAATTAGAATTAAGATGCTACCAAACAAGCCTCTAAATCAGCGTAACTAATATCACTAACACAGTAATAAATAATAGTATTGAAAACTTTACTAAATTTTCTTTTGTCGCTTTTTGTGCCATCATTAATTAATTTAATAAGGTCAATGCATCTAAAATATCATCTGTTGAAACAGCATTGAAGTTTAAATTAACGTATGCATCAGTTCCAATAGTTACCGTTTTTGTAGCCATATATTGTTGATTATCCTTTATCGTTAATCCAACGTAAGTTACTTCTAAACCTAGTGGTAATGAATTCACATAACTTTGTAAACCATTAGCATAAGTTTGCGTAAAACTGACAACCGCAGGCAAATTATTTTCTTTAAATATTAAAAAGATTCTAGCTTCACTTTGATTTGGACTTGATGTTAAATCAACATAATTAGTAGTCTTAGTTCCAGGATAACTATAAAACTTATCACAGTTAGTCCATCCTAATTCAAAAACATCATAGATATAACTATCAGGAGCCGATTGAAATCTTACTTCTGTATTGAAAAATTGATTCCAAACTATGTTATCATCAGCACCAACAGTACCTATAAACGCTCTCATGTTAGGATCTTCTCCTCCCGTTGAAGGGACACTAATTTCAATTGGTTTTCCTGGCGCACTTGTTAAAGTAATACCATTCTGTTCTGCTATGATTTCTGTTTCTCCTTCCGATAATAGAAAAGTATTTTCTCCAGAATTGTTTACTGCATTTGTTGGTTTATTTGATAAAATCATGTCACTAACAGTAAATAGCTCTTTTATCTTAATATCAATATTACCAGTTACTATATTTCCACTTGGGTCTTGAAATGAGTTTGGTTGAAATGTAATTTTTGTTCCTTTTTCTCCTGTGATTTCTCCTCCTGCATCAGCTGAAACACTAAATGATTGATATTGTACTCCGTTAATTTCAAAAAACTCTTCCATTGAATTGTAATTCACTAATTCACAATTACCATCACAGTTGTTATCTAAACCGTTATTATCCTTCGAACAGTTCATAAATAATAACATTGAAAATATCATTCCGAATAAAAATCTTGTTGCCTTCATAATTTTAAGTTTTAAAGTTTTTACACCCTTATATCAACAAGATGGAAATATTGTTACCCCATTTTTTTTAAATTAGCAAAAAAACCAACCTAAATGCCTGAAAAAAAGGTACACAAAGACCAACGATACATTGATGGATTAGCTTCCAATAACTCACTAATCATACATGATATTTATGAACAGTTTGCTCCTAAAATCATTCAATTCATAAAAAACAATAGTGGTAATACTGAAAAAGCAGAAGATGTTATTCAAGAAGTATTAATAGCCATTTACAATCAGGCAACTAAAAAGAATTTGAAACTCACTTGTCCGTTTGATGCATATTTTTTTCTACTATGTAAACGAAAATGGTTAAACGAATTAAAAAAAGCCAAGAAATTACAGGTAACAAATTTAAACGAAGAAGTATCTAAAGATGAAGCGTTAGAAGAGTTGGTTTTAGAAGCTTCTGTATTTGAACGTAAACATCAATTACTTGAAAAAATGTTTCAACAATTAGGTAACGCATGTAAAGACTTATTAAAAGTATGCTTTAGTCTACAATCTATGGAAGAAGTGGCAACAAAACTGGGTATTTCTTATGCATATGCTAGAAAGAAAAAATCACAATGCATAGGTAAATTAACACAATTAATTTCAGCTACTTCTGAGTATAATGAATTAAAAAACAATTCTTAATGGAGTATAAATTTTTAGTATTTGAACAGTATTTAGCAGGAGAGCTTTTAGGAGAAGAGCTTACAAAATTTGAAAATTTACTTCAAACTGATATTGATTTTAATGAGTCTTTCAATTTATACAAAGAAACTCATACTTTGTTAGAAAGTAATTTTAAAAATAAGAAGGAACAACAAGAATTTGAAAACAACCTTAAGAAAATATCAGGAAAGCATTTCAAAAAGACAAGATCAACAGGTAGCAAAAAATGGTATTATTCTGTTGCAGCTAGTATAGCTTTATTAATTAGTGTATACCTATTTTATCCAAATTCTGAACTTTCATACGAGGAGTATGTAGAGTATCCTAATGTGAATTTCACAGTTAGAGGCAATGAAAACACAACACTACTCGATGCTCAAAAAGCTTTCAACAAAAAAGATTTTGATACTGCTAGCAAATTATTTTCGGAAGCTTTGAAAAAAGACACTGAAAACACGGAGTTGAAGTTATACAAAGGATTCTCTTTAATTGAAATTAATCAATTTCAGGAAGCAACAATTCTTTTGAAACCTATTGCTACTGGAAGCTCAAGTTATAAATACACCGCTATTTGGTATTTAGCTTTGAGTAACCTGAAACAGGAAAAATATTCAGAATGTAAAGAGTTGTTAACGCAACTTCCTACAGAATTTACTCAGTATAAAAAAGCTCAAAAGCTTCTAAAAAATTTACCTAAATAAAGAACTCTAAATACAATTTGAAATCTCCATGAATTAATAAATTCTATTTGGTAACTTTGCTTTTTTGTGTAAAATCCTAACCTTGAAAGAACAAGAATTCATTGAAGTATACGGAGCTAGAGCTCACAACCTAAAAAATATAGATGTAAAAATCCCTCGCGAACAATTGGTCGTTATTACTGGTTTAAGTGGAAGTGGAAAATCTTCCTTAGCCTTTGACACTATTTATGCAGAAGGACAACGAAGGTATATCGAAACATTTTCGGCATATGCCCGTCAGTTTTTAGGTGGATTGGAGCGACCAGATGTTGATAAAATTGAAGGATTATCTCCTGTAATTTCAATTGAACAGAAAACCACTAATAAAAGTCCACGTTCTACTGTTGGTACTATCACAGAGATTTACGATTTTTTACGTTTACTTTTTGCCAGAGCTTCTGATGCTTATTCATACAATACTGGTGAAAAAATGGTAAGCTACTCTGATGATCAAATTCAAGAACTTATTTTAAATGACTTTAAAGGAAAACGAATTGCTGTTTTAGCTCCATTAATCAAGTCTAGAAAAGGACATTATCGTGAATTATTTGAACAAATTTCGAAACAAGGTTTTTTACGTGTTCGAGTAGATGGAGAAATTCGAGAAATCGAAAAAGGAATGAAATTAGATCGATATAAGACGCATGATATTGAAGTTGTTATTGATCGATTAGTTGTTGATGAAAATTCAGAAAAGCGTTTAGAAGAAACTATTAAAACGGCTTTATATACTGGTGATAATATTTTAATGGTTATTGATGTTGATGATGAAAAACCTCGTTATTTCAGTAGAGAATTAATGTGTCCTACTACAGGAATTGCGTATCCTAATCCAGAACCCAACACTTTTTCATTTAACTCTCCAAAAGGAGCCTGTGAAAAATGTAATGGTTTAGGAATTACCAATGAGGTGAATTTACATAAAGTTATTCCAGACGATTCAATCTCTATTAAAAATGGTGCTATTACTCCTTTAGGTGAACAAAAAAATAGTTGGATTTTCAAACAACTACAAACCATTGCAGAGCGTTATGCCTTCAAACTTACAGATCCTATTTCTGAAATTCCTAATGAAGCTCTTGAAATCATTTTACATGGAGGAAAAGAAACTTTTAAAGTAGAATCAAAAGCTGCTGGCGTTACAAGAAGCTATCAAATAGATTTTGAAGGAATCGTTTCATTTATTGAAAGTCAATATAAAAAAACTGATAGTTCTTCTATAAAACGTTGGGCAAAAGGTTTTATGGATGAAATAAAGTGTACCTCATGTGAAGGAAAACGATTAAAAAAGGAAGCTTTACATTTTAAGTTTATTAACAAAACCATTAGCGATTTAGCACAAATGGATGTGAATGAATTAGCAAATTGGTTTTCTGATATAGAAAAACAACTCTCTAAGAAACAATTAACTATTGCCACTGAAATTCTAAAAGAAATCAAAACCCGAATCCAATTTTTAGTGGATGTTGGACTAGATTATTTAACACTCGACAGAACCTCTAAATCACTTTCTGGTGGTGAAGCTCAACGTATTCGATTGGCTACACAAATTGGTTCTCAATTGGTTGGCGTTTTATATATTTTAGATGAACCTAGTATTGGCTTACATCAGCGAGATAATCAAAAGTTAATTGATTCTTTAATTAAACTTCGTGATGTTGGTAACTCTGTTTTGGTTGTAGAACACGACGAAGACATGATCAAAAATGCGGATTATGTTTTGGATATCGGACCTGGAGCAGGAACACATGGTGGTGAAATTGTGAGTAATGGTTCTTATAAAGAAATTATTACCCAAGCTACACTAACTTCAGATTATTTGTCGAAAAGAAAGACCATTGAAGTTCCCAAAAAAAGAAGAGAAGGTAACGGAAACAGCATTAAACTTTCTGGTGCTAGTGGTAATAACTTAAAAAATGTTACTGTTGAATTTCCTTTGGGGAAAATGATTTGTGTTACCGGAGTTTCAGGAAGTGGGAAATCTACGTTAATCAACGAAACATTATATCCTATTTTAAATGCTCATATTTACCGAGGTGTAAAAGAACCAATGCCTTATAAAAAGATTTCTGGTTTAAAACATATCGATAAAGTAATTGATATTGATCAATCTCCAATTGGAAGAACACCAAGATCTAATCCAGCAACTTATACTGGAGTGTTTAGTGAAATTAGAAGTTTGTTTTCCAAAACTCCCGAGGCTTCTATCCGTGGATACAAACCTGGGCGTTTTAGTTTTAATGTAAAAGGCGGAAGATGTGAAACTTGTCAAGGTGGTGGATTACGAGTTATTGAAATGAATTTCTTGCCTGATGTTCATGTGGAATGTGAAACTTGTCAAGGAAAACGTTTTAACAGAGAAACCTTAGAAATTCGATATAAAGGAAAATCCATTTCTGATGTATTAGAAATGACAATTAATCATGCTGTTGATTTCTTTGAGCATATTCCAAAAATTCATAGAAAATTAAAAACTATCAAAGATGTTGGACTGGGTTATATTACCTTAGGACAACAATCTACTACCCTATCTGGAGGTGAAGCACAACGAATAAAGTTAGCATCGGAACTTTCTAAAAGAGATACAGGAAACACTTTTTATATTTTAGATGAACCTACTACAGGACTGCATTTTGAAGACATTCGTGTTTTAATGGAGGTTTTAAATAAACTAGTTAACAAAGGAAATACGGTACTAATTATTGAACACAACTTAGATGTTATAAAACTTGCAGACCATATTATTGATGTTGGAATGGAAGGCGGAAAAGGTGGTGGACAAATTATTACTACTGGAACTCCAGAAAAGGTAGCAACTCATAAAACTAGTTATACCGCTAAATTCTTAAAAAAAGAATTGAAATAAAACATTGTTTATCAGGACTTAAAAATTATTTTAAAACTTTTTTTACTTTTTTTTAAAATTTCATAGTAACATTTTAACAACAATTGAAACTTACTAGTAAATAAGTCTTTCATATAGTTCTTCTATACTTTGAAGGCAATTTATTTTTAAACAATTTTTCTCGTATCACACAGTGTGTGAAATAAAAAAATTGCTGTGATAAGAAATAAGTACAAAATATGCTTCATGAAAAAGAACCAACATACTATTCTGTTATTGGGGAATTTTAGAATAGTAAAAAGAAGGGAAGGTTAACATGAAGAAGTAAAGTCGTAAGATGTAGGGGTCTTACAAAACAAAAAGTAGCAACATTAGTTGCTACTTTTCTTTTTAATTGCAAATTTCATAATTTTTATACTTGATGAGAACCTGAAACAAGTTCAGGTTGACAAATGAAGCTTACTGAAATTTACGTATTAATTCTTCTGCTTTAATTTTATTGAAAAGCGAATTATCAATAATGTACTGTAACTCCTTTTCAGCTTTTTCAGTTTGTTTTTCTTTTAAGTATATTAGACTTTTATACCAATAGGCTTTTTCAGCATCAATTAAATCACTCTCTTTTAAAGTATCCAATATTTCTATTGCTTTATCAAAGTTTTTAAGTTCAGCGTGCGATAATGCAGCATAAATATAAGCTCCACTTTCACTTTTGTTTTCTTTAAGAAATTCTTGAAAAATGACTGCTGATTCATCATACTTTTTTTGCTTGAAAAGCTTTTCGGCTTCAATCAATGTGCCTTTAGCATCATCAATTCCTCTTTCTATAAAAGATGGTAAATTATTAAAGTCTACATATTCGGCATACAATACATTTGTATCCAAAACAGATGGAGAAAACATTGGTTTTAATATCAAAAAGCCGAGCACAACTGCTGCTGCAAATCCAGATAAAAAACTAATTATTTTACCTCTACTGACTTTAGGTTTTGTTGAAGCCTTCTTAATAACTTCTTTTAAATTCTGTATCTCCTTACTTTCAAATAAAGCTTCTAATTCATTAGTTTCTTTATTGTCTATATTTTCAGCAAAACTCCATTCTTCCTCATTTAAAGATTCAAAAAGTTGCTTTTCTAATAGATACTCCTCTCTAAAATCAGCATCATTTTTAACTCTTTCAAGAAATGATTCTTTTTCTTGTTCAGAAAGTTCATTTCTCAAAAATTGTTCTATTAATATGTCGTCTTCTAAATTCATAGTTCTCGTAAAGAATTAAATCTAAGGTCTTCTTTAATTAAATCCGTTAGCTTTTTTTTACACTTAAAAACTCGCTGACGAACTACTGTCTCCGAAGTATATTCGGTAGTTTCTATAATTTCTGCATACGATACTTTTGCAAAAAATAGCGATAAAATCATTTTACAATTTTCAGAGATTTTATCAAGCATTTCTATAAACAGTTCTTGTCTTTTTTGCTCAATAATTGCTCTTGCATTGTCTTTAGCCTCACTTACTTGTTCTACTATCTCGCTATTTGTTACCCGACTTTTATGACTATTTAATTCTCTACGCCATAAATTTTTACAAACTGTAAATAAAAAACCATCGAAAGTAGTATTTATATGAATCCCATCTTTTTTATGACGAACTGCTATTTGCAGCAATGCTTTTTGAAAAATATCCTCAGCATCTTCAGTATTTCCTTTGTTTTGTAATATAAATCGTTTTACTTGTTTAAAGTTGACATCATATATTTTTGAAACTACTTTTGAGTCGCCTTTGACAAGTGCATCGAGGTAATAATTTCCATCCATAAAATACAATTATAAAACAAAAATAAAATTTTCTATTTTTGCGCGGGTAACATTTTAGTTTTTTAATTACTAAGATGTAAGGAACATATAAAAATTTAAATTATGAAATTATTAAAAATTGTATTAATTGCTTTGGTAACTGTGGGGATTTATTCTTTTAAAATTACTCCTCATAATAATGAATTAATAGAACAAACATCACTAAACACAACTTGTATCACTATTACTTATAAGAGCGGCTTAGACAATATTTCAAAAGAAAGAACTAGAGATTGTTTTGCAGCTTATCATGGTATTACATTTTTTAGCTTAATTCACAGTTCAGGAGATACTGAAACATGGACACTCACGACATTAATACCTTCAGGAGGCAAAGATGTTAAAGTAGAAAATGACGATGATGATCATTGCCCTCGTAAAGCTGAAATAATTGCTTTTTCATATGGTAACGATTGTATCAATCCCTAATAATATCTACTTAATATAAATTTGTATTTAACAAAAAAAAATATAATGATTTTGCTCATTATCCTATCATTTCACAATTGGGTTAATGGGCAAAACTTTTATATTGATAGTCTAATAAAAGAAAATGATTTGACAGAACATAAAGCTGATCAAATACTTAATGAAATAAAAAATGACACTTTAAAACTAAGAAAAAGAGCTTTCAACTTTTCTAGATTTTTTTACAAAAAACAAAACCCTAATCTAAACTTAGCCATTAAATATGCTAACGTAGAACTAAAACTTTTAGATCAAATAGGTGAAGAAAGTAATCATTACCATAGTGCAATTTATAGATTAGGCTTATACAATATATATGCTCAAAGGTACGATTCGGCAATTTATTACTTGAAAAAAGCAAGTGAAATAAATACTTACAAAAAAAGAAAAGGTCAAGCATATTGCGAATTGGGGCGTCATTACTTTAAAAAAGGTTACTATCATAAATCTACTAATTACTATTCTAAAGGATTAGATTTACTGAAAGAATATGGCAAACCTTCAAGTACATTTATTCATGCCATAAACATGAGCCAAAACGCCTATAAAACTGAAAACAAACACATTATATTAAAGTGCATTTATTATTTTAATATGATTGATAGTATTACAAAATCTAATGCTAACATAATATCCAATACTCGTAAGATTAATTTGAACGTTGGTTTTGGTAATTTATATTCTTTAAAACCTATTGATAGTTTACAAAAAGCCATGGGTTATTATAAAAAAGCCTTGAAGCTATCAATTAAAAACAAAAACTTCTATTACTTGGCTCTAACAAATATGAATATTGCTGAATCCTATATTTACAAACAAAGGGATAGTGCAAAATTCTATGTTTATGAAAGCTTAAAATACTCAGAAAAAATAGTCAATGAAGAAGACAGTAATTTTATAATCGCAGGGAGTTATTTAAATGCATCTAGATACTTTTTAAGTTCTAAAAAATTAAAAAAATCATTAGATTATGCTAACAAAGCAATGAAAAAGTATTGCTTTGTTAATGATATAAACGATATTAATTCCCTAAACTTACTTAAAAACCAGTATAAAAAAAACACTCTAATCGCTTTAAAGTTAAAAGTTAATATTTTGTTTAAACTTTATGAAAGAGAACAAAAAGTATCATATATAAATCAAATAATTGAATCTGTAAACATATCCAATCTACTTGTCAATTTAATTTTAAAAGAGAGTACTGAAACTATCACTCAACTTTTTTGGAGAGATGATGTATCTGAAATTTATTCTTACGGAGTATTAGCCGCTTATTATTTAAAAGACAATAATTTATTTTTTGATTTTATTGAAAAAAACAAGGCTTTTTTATTAACTCAAAGTATTAAACAAAACAACCTAACTTCAAATCTTTCATATAAGGCAACTCTTGATGACGCGCTATTCAGAAAAAAAATACTAGATATCGAGAGTAGAACAACCAATGAGAATAAATTTTTGAATGATTCTTTATTCAATTTGAAGTTAAAGTATGAACGATTTAAAGATTCTCTTAAACTTATTTACCCTGATTATTTTAGCAAAAAAAACAATGTCCAATCTATTTCTTTGTCTGAACTAAAACAGAAGTTAGATAATAAAACAGCTGTTTTATCTTATGATATTGTAAAAAATTACAACTCTGATAATTATGAATTATTAGGATTAGTAAACACCAGAGAAAAATCTATTTCTTTTAAAGTGCCACTCACTCAGAAAGAATATTCATTATTTTCTAAGTACAAAAAATTAATTTCTAAACCTTTTTCTCAAAAAGAACAACTTATTGACTTCAAAGAAGTTTCTTATAAATTGAATACATTTTTATTTCCAAATAGTGAAATAAATAGATTAATAAAGAATAAAGATTTTATAATCATAACTAACGGTGAACTTCAAAACTTACCGTTTGAAGCTCTTGTTACTAAAAAGAAATCTTTAAAATACTTAATCGAAGATCATAATATTAGCTATGCTTATTCAGCTTCTTTTTTAGATTTTAATAATTCTTTAAAAAGAGAAACTTCAAAGAATTTGGCTGCCTTTGCTCCTGTTTCGTTTTCTAACTCAGAGCTAAAATCGCTACAAGCTACCGAAGCTGAAGTAAAAACTATTAGCAACGAAATGAGTAGTGATGTTTTTACAAACATAAATGCTACCAAAACCAATTTCTTAAATAATAGTGATGATTATAAAATTTTGCATTTAGCAACACATGCTACTTCTTCTGATAATCCTGCTATTTATTTTTCTAAGGATACATTACAATTACATGAATTATATACGCATAAAACGAATGCTGACTTAGTCGTGTTAAGTGCTTGTGAAAGTAATTTAGGTGAAATTAAAAAAGGGGAAGGTGTATTTAGTTTATCTAGAGGTTTCTTCTATTCAGGAGCTAAATCTGTAATCTCTTCCTTATGGAACGTAAATGATGTCTCTACCTCTAGCATTATGAAAGATTTTTATAAAAATCTGAATAACAACCAATCTAAATCGGAAGCTTTAAACAATGCTAAGCGTAACTACTTAAAAGAACACTCACTATCGGAGAAATCACCTTATTATTGGGCTTCTTTTGTGTTAATTGGAGATACTTCCCCTACCTATCCAGCTACTCCTTATTGGATTTATTTATTAGGTGTCGTAGCACTTTTTTCAATTATTTTATTTTTTTTCAAAAAAAGAGGGTAACGTTTTACTTTCTTGTGAACAAGAAGTTGAATTTAACTTAAACAGAAAACAAAATGAAAAAATTATTAATTTTTGGAACTTTCTTAACTTTATTTATATCATGTCAAGATGATGTAAAAACTCATGAAGAGTTAATTAACTCTAATAATGATGAAATCCTAATGAACAGGACGGGTTTTATAAGTGTAGATGAAGAGAGTAATTGTGAAGACTATAACTCATTTAAACCCAGCTCAGATGGAATTACTGGAAGCTTCACTTTGAAAGCGACACTTGATATTTACGAACCGAATACTGAAGGGTGTAATTATATAACATTTACAGGAAAATATAATAAACAAACCAAAGAATTAAAAGAAGTAAAAGTAATATATGATGGTACTGTTAAAAGTTTTGCTGAAATACAAACCAAATTCGTTATTCATAGCTATGATGTCAGCTGGTATAATGTAACTGGTAATAAATTTAGATTAAACTTTATTATGGAAAAACAGTATGCTAGATCTAATGAAATAGGTATTGAAACATACCACTTCCCTACAACTCCTCCTAATCCTAATATTACAGTTGTAAGTGATCCATTTAATTCTACACCAAGTGACTCATCTACAACTGGTGACAATTTTTATGTTGGAAACACTAAATTTAGCGCTGATTTTGGAGTATATTCTGTCCAAAGCGAAGGTAAGATGATTGAATTTGAACTCGAATAATTAGGTTTAAATATTTACAACAAAAGTTCATTGTTTTAAGCAATGAACTTTTAGTTATTAATTAGTCTTTGTAAAAGCGACACTTATCCTAATTATTCTGCAAATTTTCACTTATTTAAAATCTTTAACTATTTCGGTATACTCATTATTTTAAATTACTACACTTCAGAAAATTTGCTCTGAAATATGAACGTTAAAACCAATAATAATTTTGTTTTTTCCTTGAAAATCATTATAACACATCGTAAGGTTGGAGAGAATTTCATAAAAAAGTAAGGGTAGTATGACTTTGAAAAAGCAGGAAAATATTCTGCTTTTTTTCTTATAAAGTTCTCTCTATTTTTGAAATCAAAATTATATACTTATTAAAACTTTATGAGTAAACTAAAGACTTTATTGTTTCTTTTAACCATTTCTTGCTTTCAGCTAATGAATAGTCAAAATTGTTATGAAAAATTTCTAGAATTAAAAAAAAAATAAAAACCTAATTACTGAACATAAAGTTGATTCATTATTTTATTCTTCTAATGACTCACTTAAACTTAAAATGTCAAGTTTCTTTTCAACGTACTTTTATCAAGAGAAAAAGGATGAGATTGCTATAAAATATGCAGATATTGGAATTAACATTTATGAAAACCTTAATAAGACCTCTGAATTTTCTTATCAGAGGTTAGTTTATAATAAAGGTATGTTTTACTATTCCAATGGAGAGTATGAGGAATCTTTAAAAACATTTTTTAACTTAATAAAGCTTAAAAACATAAAGACTACATTCATAGGAATTACTTATAGACAAATTGGTAAATGCTACCAAAAAAAAGGTAATTTTTATCGAGCTATGGATTATTTTAGATTAGCAAGAAAATTTTTACTTAAATACAATTCAAAATCTTCACTCTTTAGTTCGGATATTGGAACAGTGAATACATTAATACTAATAAACACAAAAAAATCAATAACTGAGAGTTTAAATCTCATCAATGAAACTTCCAAATTAGTTGAATCATCCGAAAAACTAAAAAATTCCCCTGCTAAGTGTTTCTTACTAGACTTAGCAATTGGGCATACATATTCTTCTTTATTTGATGTCTACTATAAGTCAGACTCTCTAAGAAAAATGTATTCAAGTAAAGCAATATTACATTTTAGAAAAGTACTATACTTGGCAAAAAAACACAATGACTCATCTAAAATATCATCAGCCAACCTTGATTTAAGTAACCTTTATATAAAACAAGGTAATGATAGCGCAATACATTATTTAAATCAAAGCTTAAAATACAACTTAAATGATAAATATAATAGAGCTATCACTTATAACAATATTGCAGATTACAATCTTATCATAAACGATTTAAAATCCTCTATAAAGTATATAAATAAAGCTATTAACCTTAGTTTTAATATTGATGATAATATTATAGATTATATTCCTTCTGATGTTAATATTTATACTCACAGTGATAAGAAAAATATAATCATTTACTTCAATAATAAAGCGGACATTTTAATCAACCTCTATTCTCAAACCAATAATATAGATTTTCTTAAAAAAGCTATTAACACAATTAAAATTGTAGATAGAATTGTGAACATAACTTAAGATTCTAGTAGTGAAATAGAAACTAGATTATTATGGAGACAAGAAGCTTCTAGAGGATACCTATTAGGAACAAAGGCTGCAAAATTATTAAATGATAATGATGAGATGTTTTACTTTATGGAAAAAAATAAAGCTCTATTATTAATACATGGAATAAAACAAAATAGTGATTTTAACACCTTGCCAAAACATATCTCTGATAAGTTTATTTCCTTTAAAAAAAATATTTTAGAACTGGAAAATCTAAATAGAGAATCCAATAGTATTGAATACTCAAGTCAAAAGGATTCTTTATTTCAATTAAAAAAACAATTTGAGCTATTCAAGGATTCTATTTATAATAAAAATCCAAATTTATCGAGTAAAACTTCTGAAATTAAATTGACAAACCTTAAAACTGTACAAAACAATCTTGATGAAAATACTTTAGTTATATCTTATATATCAAATGAAGAGAATTTCAGAAAAAAAACACTTTTGGCACAGTTAATAAGCTCTAATAATATTTATAGCTTTGAAATAATTAACTATAATAATTTTGAAAAAAACTGCAACGAGTTTAGAGACTTAATTTCAAAACCCTTAAAAACAGAGAATCAATTTAATAATTTTAAAAATGTTTCTTATGCACTCTATAATTATCTTTTGCCTAATGACTCCTTAAAAAACTTAGTCGAGAAAAGAAAAATTTAATAATAATACCAGATGCTTCAATTCAAGATATTCCTTTCGAAGCTTTAAACACAACAAAAAATTCAACTCGATATTTAGTTGAGAATAATAACATAAGCTATAACTACTCGTTATCCTTTCTTAATGAATTGAAATCAAAAAAAACTAAATCTAATAAAAATTTCTTTGGATTAGCTCCTGTTGAGTTTATAAGTAAAAATCTGAAAACACTGAACTCAACTAGAAACGAAATTTCAAGTATTAATGATATATTAGATGGTGATACTTTTTTAGATTTTAATGCTACCAAAACTAATTTCCTAAACAACAGTAGTAATTACAAAATTTTGCATTTAGCAACACATGCTACTTCATCGGATAATCCTGCTATCTATTTTTCTAAAGACACATTACAATTACATGAGTTATACACTCATAAAACGAATGCGGACTTAGTAGTCTTGAGTGCCTGTGAAAGTAATTTAGGAGAAATTAAAAAAGGGGAAGGTGTATTTAGTTTATCAAGAGGATTCTTCTATTCTGGAGCTAAATCTGTAATATCTTCCTTATGGAACGTAAATGATGTTTCTACGTCCAGCATTATGAAAGATTTTTATAAGAATCTAAATAATAACCAATCTAAATCGGAAGCATTAAACAATGCTAAACGTAACTACTTAAACGAACATTCTCTATCGGAGAAATCTCCTTATTATTGGGCGTCATTTGTATTAATTGGAGACACCTCTCCAACCTATCCAGCTACTCCTTATTGGATTTATTTATTAGGTGTCGTAGCACTTTTTTCTTTTACTTTGTTTTTTTATAATAGAAATTAATATGTCCAGAAAAGGAATAATATTTTTTTTAATTCTATATATTTCTATAAACTGTTATGGGCAAAATTCTTTTAACTATAATTTAAAAACAACTAGTGATAAAAAAATAAACGAAAAAGAAGCGGATAGCATCCTAAATACACTTAATTCAGATACAAATGAAAAAATAATAAAAGCCTTTGATTACTCAAGAATATTTTATAAAAAAAATAACTTATCATTAGCTATTAAATATGCTAAAGTACAAAATAGCTTATCTAAAAAATTTAACCTTTTTCCAAAACACTATCACAATTCATATTATTTAATTGGTAAGTATTTTATGCAAAAAAATGAATTGGATTCTGCGATTATTTATTTTAACAAAGCTGTAAAATTAAATATTTACCCTAAGAAAATTGGGCAATCCTTATGCCAGATAGGTAATTGTTATAGAATGAAAGGGGAACTTCATAAATCATCAGATTTTTATATTAAGGGAGTCGATTTATTATTCAAGCAAGGCCAATATTATGCCATGATATCTAATGCTCTAAATTTTAGTGTAACCTGTAATCAAATAAAAACGAAAGAGTATGCATTACTCGGAATAAGATATTTAGAAAAATGTGACAGTATACTAAACAATAATGATCAGTTATCAAATATTAGAGAAAAAAGTTATCTATTTAATAACTTAGGAAATTTATATTTTGTTGAAGATAATTACTCATTCAAAAAAGCGAGAAAAAATTATCTAAAAGCTTTAAAAATAGGTCTTCAACAAGAAAACAATTACTCATTAGCTGTTTCTTATGGTAATTTAGGTGAATTATACATAAATAAAGACAATGACAGTTCTTTATTCTTCTTAAAGAAGGGATTATTTTATTGTAACCAACTAGTAAATTATGATAAAAATGCACTCAAATCGGATATATACAGAGTTTTATCAAATTATTATTTAAGAAAAAACAATTCAAAACTTTCTGTTAAAAATATTAATTACTCTATTAATAGTGGCTTTGAAATACCTTTAGAAGATAAAATTGAAATAAAGGTTAATCACTTTAAAAATGCTATTTCCAGGAGAAATATAGTGCTAGCTTTTAAAGATAAACTTAATATTCTAAATCATCTATACAATAAAACTCAAAAGAAAGAACATTTAGAAGAAAGTATTAAAACAATTAATCTGTCTGATGCTTTTATAAACTACACTATCCAAAACAGTACTGAAAGAAACACTAAATTCTTATGGAGAGACGATGTTTCAGAAATATACAACTATGGTGTATTGGCCGCGTTTCATTTAGGCAATAATGAATTGATGAACTCTATTATAGAGAAAAATAAAGCCTTTTTACTTACTCAAAGTATTAAAGAAAATAACAGTCAGCTAAATTTACCGTACCAAGTAAAAACTCAATTAAAAAAATATCAGGAAGACATCTATTCTCTTGAAGAAAAATCTAGCGAAAACAAAAAAATCAAAGATTCTTTATTTAATATAAAACTTTCTTTTGATCGATTTAAAGATTCTATTACCAAAGTATATCCAGAGTATTTTTCTAAGAGAAATAATATTCAACCTATTTCTTTAGAAAAAATAAAAGAAAACTTGAATGATAACTCTGTTATTCTTTCTTATCATTTAGATTCCAATAACAATAATTTATTTGGTCTGTTTACATCAAAAAAAGAGAATTATACTTTTAAAGTTAAAATAGATTCAAGCTTCTATGAATTAGTTAGTAATTATAAAAAACTCATATCAAAACCTTTAACACAAAAATCGGAGTTCAAAGATTTTTATGATACTTCTAACAAGTTATTTAATAATTTGTTCCCTGATAAAAAATCTAGAGATTTTATAAAAAATAAAAACCTGATTATTCTATCTAATGATGTTCTTCAGAACATTCCTTTTGAGTCGTTAAACACTAATAATAAAAACTCAAAATACTTAATCCAAGATCATAATATTAGCTATGCCTATTCAGCTTCTTTTTTAGAATTTAATAATTCTTTGAAGAGAGAGACTTCAAAGAATTTAGCTGCCTTCGCTCCTGTTTCGTTTTCTAACTCAGAGCTAAAATCTCTTAAAGCAACGGAAGCGGAAGTAAAAAATATTAATAACGAAATTAATAGCGATCTTTTTACAAATATAAATGCTACCAAAACTAATTTCCTAAACAACAGTAGTGATTACAAAATTTTGCATTTAGCAACACATGCTACTTCTTCTGATAATCCTGCTATTTATTTTACCAAAGATACACTGCAATTGCATGAGTTATATACTCATAAAACGAATGCTGACTTAGTCGTTTTAAGTGCTTGTGAGAGTAATTTAGGAGAAATTAAAAAAGGTGAAGGTGTATTTAGCTTGTCTAGAGGATTCTTCTATTCTGGAGCTAAATCTGTAATTTCTTCCTTATGGAATGTAAATGATGTTTCTACGTCTAGCATTATGAAAGATTTTTATAAAAATCTGAATAATAACCAATCTAAATCGGAAGCATTAAACAATGCTAAACGTAACTACTTAAACGAACATTCTCTATCGGAGAAATCTCCTTATTATTGGGCGTCATTTGTATTAATTGGAGACACCTCTCCAACCTATCCAGCTACTCCTTATTGGGTTTATTTATTAGGTGTCGTAGCACTTTTTTCAATTATTTTATTTTTTTACAAGAGAAATTAACATGTTCAGAAAAGGAATAATATTTTTTTTAATTCTATATATTTCTATAAACTGTTATGGGCAAAACTCTTTTAACTATAATTTAAAAACAACTAGTGATAAAAAAATAAACGAAAAAGATGCGGATAGCATCCTAAATACACTTAATTCAGATACAAATAAAAAAATAATAAAAGCCTTTAATTATTCCAGAATTTTTTACAAAAAAGGTAATTTAAAGCTCGCTATAAAGTATGCCAAAATTCAAAACAACTTATCTCAAAAAGGGGAAATATATCCAAAACATTACCATACTTCTTTTTACCTTATTGGTAAGTATTTCATGGTGAATAATAAATTAGATTCAGCAATTATTTATTCCAAAAGAGCGCTTGAATTAAATCACTATCCGAAAAAAATCGCTCAATCATTTTGTCAAATTGCTACATGCTACAGAAAACAAGGGGATCTTCATAAATCAATTGAATACTACACTGAAGGAATCCCTCTTTTGATAAAACATGCTAAACCTAACAGCATCTTATTTCACATAATAAGTTTGACAGACGCATGTAATCAAGTAAAAACTAAAAGAAGTGCTCGTATAGGCCTACATTTTTTAGAAAAATGTGACAGTTTAATAAATAAAAATAAATATTTGACTCCTGAAATAGGATCAATAGATATTTGTAAAGGTGTACTATATGCTTTTCCTTCAAACTATGATTATAAAAAAGCTTCTAATTATTACAGAAAAGCTCTCAAATTTAGTCTTAATAGGAATCAAGAGAAAATAACTTCATTAGCATATCTAAATTTAGGAGAGTTATACCTTGATGAAGGTAAAGATAGCTCGCTATATTTCTTAAATAAAGGATTGAAACATATTGCAAAATCAAAAGACAACTTTCTAAAGGACATTGAATCTGATATATATAGAAATATATCCAAGTGTTACATTAAAAAAGACAATTTAGAATTAGCTTTAAAAAATATAAATATTGCCATAAAAAAAAGTTTCCAGATACCATTTAATAAAAAGGAAATTGAATTAAATGATATACATTTTGAAAAAGCTTCCTCTAGAAGAAACATAGTGTTAGCTTTTAAGGACAAACTTAATATTCTGAACCACTTATACAATAAAACTCAAAAGAAAGAATATTTAGAAGAAAGCATTAAAACAGTTTACCTTTGTGACGCTTTTATAAACTACACTATCCAAAACAGTACTGAAATAAACACTAAATTCTTATGGAGAGATGATGTTTCTGAAATCTACAACTTCGGCGTATTAGCAGCGTTTCATTTAGGGGACAATGAATTGACAAACTCAATTATCGAAAAAAATAAAGCTTTTTTACTTACTCAAAGTATCAAGGAAAATAATAGCCAACTAAATTTACCTTACCAAGTAAAATCTCAATTAAAAAAATATCAAGAGGATATCTATTCGCTTGAAGAAAAATCTGACGAGAATAAAAAAATAAAAGACTCTTTATTTAATATAAAACTTTCTTTCGATCGATTTAAAGATTCTATTACCAAAGTGTATCCTGAATATTTTTCAGATAGAAATAATATTCAACCTATTTCTTTAGAAAAAATTAAAGAAAAATTGAATGATAACTCTATTATTCTTTCTTATCATTTAGATTCTAATAACAACAATTTATTTGGTCTTTTTACTTCAAAAATTGACAGTTATACTTTCAAAGCTAAAATAGATTCAAGCTTCTATGAATTAGTTAGTAATTATAAAAAACTCATATCAAAACCTTTAACTCATAAATCAGAGTTCAAAAATTTTTATTCTACTTCTAATAAATTATTTAACAATTTGTTTCCTGATAATGAATCTAGAAAATTTATTAAAAATAAAAATCTGATTATTATATCTAACGATATTCTTCAAAACATTCCTTTTGAATCATTATATACTAATAACGAAAACCCAAAATATTTAATCGAAGACCACAATATTAGCTATGCATATTCAGCTTCTTTCTTAGATTTTAATAATTCTATAAAAAGAGAAACTTCAAAGAATTTAGCAGCCTTTGCTCCTGTTTCGTTTTCTAACTCAGAATTAAAATTGCTACAAGCTACCGAAGCTGAAGTAAAAACTATTGATAATGAAATTAGCGGTGATCTTTTTACTAATACCAATGCTACTAAAACTAATTTCCTAAACAACAGTAGTGATTATAAAATTTTACATTTAGCAACTCACGCAAGTTCTTCGCATAATCCTGCTATTTATTTTTCTAAAGATACTTTACATCTACATGAATTATACACTCATAAAACCAATGCCGATTTAGTGGTTTTAAGTGCTTGTGAAAGTAATTTAGGGGAACTTAAAAAAGGAGAAGGTGTATTTAGTTTATCTAGAGGATTCTTCTATTCAGGAGCTAAATCTGTAATTTCTTCTTTATGGAATGTAAATGATGTTTCAACGTCTAGCATTATGAAAGATTTTTATAAAAATCTGAATAATAACCAATCTAAATCGGAAGCATTAAACAATGCTAAACGTAACTACTTAAAAGAACACTCACTATCGGAGAAATCTCCTTATTATTGGGCGTCATTTGTATTAATTGGAGACACCTCTCCAACCTATCCAGCTACTCCTTATTGGATTTATTTATTAGGTGTCGTAGCACTTTTTTCTTTTACTTTGTTTTTTTATAATAGAAATTAATATGTCCAGAAAAGGAATAATATTTTTTTTAATTCTATATATTTCTATAAACTGTTATGGGCAAAATTCTTTTAACTATAATTTAAAAACAACTAGTGATAAAAAAATAAACGAAAAAGAAGCGGATAGCATCCTAAATACACTTAATTCAGATACAAATGAAAAAATAATAAAAGCCTTTGATTACTCAAGAATATTTTATAAAAAAAATAACTTATCATTAGCTATTAAATATGCTAAAATTCAAAACAATTTATCTCAAAACGGTAGATTTTTCCCAAAGCATTTCCATAATTCATATTACTTAATAGGTAAGTATTATATGGAAAATAATGAGCTTGACTCTGCTACGGTTTATTTCCATGAGGCAATAAAGATTAATTATTATCCAAAAAAAGTTGGTCAATCATTAGGTCAACTGGCAAGATGTTATGGTATGCAGGGGCAACTTTATAAATCACTGAATTTTTATAAAAAGTCAATTGACTTACTTGTAAAACAAGGAAACATCAATAATGCAATAAGTTATTCTCTCAATTTATCCAATACATGTAATCAACTTAAAACTAAAGAAGCAGCTAATATTGGTATAAAATATCTAAAAAAATGTGATAGTTTAATCGATGCTTTTGATAGATTGAAATATCAAAAAGAAAAAAGTTTACTCTTCAACAATCTTGGTAGTCTATATTTTGTTGAAAAAAATTATTCATATAAACTAGCAAAAAAAAACTATAACCATTGCTTAAAAATTGGACTGAAAAATAAAGATAATTATTCTATAGCTATTGCCTACAATAATATAGGTGAATTGCTATTATATGAAAATAAAGACAGTTCAGTATTTTACATAAATAAAGGAATAAAATACAGTTCTAAAGTAATTGAATATGATAAAAAAGCTCTTATCTCTGAAGCTTATAGACATTTAGCAAACTATTACTTAAAAAAAAATAAAATTAATAATTCTTTGAAAAAAATAAATTACGCCTTGAAATTTATTTTTGAAATATCAATAACAGAGAATTTATCTTTGACCGAAAACCATTTTAAAAATGCTATTTCCAGGAGAAATATAGTGTTAGCTTTTAAAGATAAACTCAACATTCTAAATCACCTATACAATAAAACTCAAAAGAAAGAACATTTAAAAGAAAGCATTGAAACAGTTAATTTTTCTGATGCTTTCATAAACTACACCATTCAAAATAGTACTGAAATAAACACTAAATTCTTATGGAGAGATGATGTTTCTGAAATCTACAACTATGGTGTATTAGCGGCATATCATTTAGGCGAGAATGAATTGATGAATTCAATTATCGAAAAAAATAAAGCTTTTTTACTTACTCAAAGTATCAAGGAAAATAATAGCCAACTAAATTTACCTTACCAAGTAAAATCTCAATTAAAAAAATATCAAGAGGATATCTATTCGCTTGAAGAAAAATCTGACGAGAATAAAAAAATAAAAGACTCTTTATTTAATATAAAACTTTCTTTCGATCGATTTAAAGATTCTATTACCAAAGTGTATCCTGAATATTTTTCAAAAAGAAATAATATTCAACCTATTTCTTTAGAAAAAATGAAAGAAAACTTGGATGATAACTCCGTTATTCTTTCCTATCATTTAGATTCAAACAACAATAATTTATTTGGTTTTTTTACTTCAAAAAAAGAGAATTATACTTTTAAAGCTAAAATAGATTCAAGTTTCTTTGAGTTAGTTAGTCATTATAAAAAACTCATATCAAAACCTTTAACACAAAAATCGGAGTTCAATGATTTTTATTCTACTTCGAACAAGTTGTTTAATAATTTATTCCCTGATAAAAAATCAATAGAGTTCATTAAAAATAAAAATCTAATTGTTCTATCTAATGATATTCTTCAAAACATTCCTTTTGAGTCGTTAAATACTAATAACCAAAACCCAAAATACTTAATTGAAGACCACAATATTAGTTATGCATATTCAGCTTCTTTTTTAGATTTTAATAATTCTATAAAAAGAGAAACTACAAAGAATTTGGCTGCCTTTGCCCCTGTTTCGTTTTCTAACTCTGAATTAAAATCGCT
>NZ_SLXM01000005.1:1289-312878 GCF_004345825.1 Tenacibaculum skagerrakense | reverse complement strand
TTTTATCTGAACGACGAATTTGCTATGGAAGAAGATATTTTAAACATTCAATGGAATGACAACGAGAAAATTTACGAAATAAGTTTAATAGGTTCTGACGAACAAATTAAAATCTGTTGGAATGGAAATACATTCGAAATAAAATAAACTTTAGCTACAAAATAATAATTAAATGAAAATAAATTTCTTCTTCGGAAATATAATCTTATTAATTATCTTTCCAAAACAACGGAAAAGAACTTACCTCCTTTTCCCTAGAAAAATATTATGCTAATACATTTAAAAGATTTGATAATAACTAAAAAGTTCATCTTTATAGTTTTTGGGATACTCTTTTTTTCTTGTCATAAAGAAGGTAAATCTGATTCCGTTAGTCAAAAAGTTAAGGAAAAGAAATGGAATTTTGAAGAATTAAACAAAAAAGCTATTCAACATCTTGATAGTACTAAATGGGACTTAGAGCTGTTTAAACAAGACATTGATACTTATAAGATGTATTCTGAAGTTTTTCAGAGCTATCCTTTAAATAAATCTCCTTTTCCTGTAGCTAAATATGACTATGCTGTATCTAGTATTCCGTTTTTAATTGAAGTAGAATCAAGAATTTTCAAAGGCATTAGAATTGGAGAATATGAAAACCCTGAAAGTGAAAAAATTATTGATAAACTAACCTTGTTGGTTTTAACAAATGATAAGAATGCAGAAGAATCAACACTGGTTGATTCACGAAATTATCCATATTTAACTGCACAAGGTGTATTTAAAGTAATAAACAATGAATTTGACTGGATTTTTACATACAGTCCAGATGGATATTCTACTTTACTTTTAAACATGAAACTTTTTGATTTAAGATTTGGAGAAACTGTTATAATTTATCCTCAAACGGATAAATCATTCCTCTATGAACAAATTAAGGATTCACCTAATAATTATGAAAATTTCAAAGACTATACGAAATCAATTATTGAAAATCCTAAAGTGAAGAATCAATTGATCTCACACAAAAACATTAAATAAAAACATAATTATAAATAGTAACAGGATTTAAGTATATTTAAAAAGTACTCTTGCTTATTCTATTAAATTTGTATTTATTATTTTAGGTAATGAAAATACATAAAACGAGTATAACGGAATTCTAACTTTATTATAAATCAGTATGAAAAATATTATTACCCTACTTATTCTAACATTTATTAGCACAAGTTTTGGTCAGAATATTAAAAAACCTGAATTAATTGGAAAATGGACTACTAAAAACATAACAATTGATTTTAAAGATGCGAAACCTAAAAGTCAAAAAGTTATAGAAGGTTTAAAAAAAGGTTTTCTTAACTCAGAATTTGATTTTAAAGAAAATGGAAAATTTTACCTTAAACTACCAAATGACAGGGCTGCATTTATGGAAGAGTTAGCATCTTTAAATGATAAAAATTGGAAGCTAAAAAACAACCAGATAAAACTGGGAACAGATGAAAACAATTTCAATTTAATGTTCATTAAAATTAAAAAGATAAACGGAAAAGTATTTTTTGTTATTCCTGGAATGAAATTGGAAATGGTTAAAGGATAAGTGAAAATTTAAATTATATCTAGCGATGGATTTATTTTCTTTTATGTTGTTCTTAAAGAACCTGAAAAATCTATAAAAGTATCAAAATCATACCCTTTTCCTACACAAACAAACATTAACAAAACTGTTAGTTTGATTTTTAATTACATTACAGCAAATCTAAAAACACTCAAACACAATGAATCTAGATAGCAAGAAACATTGGGAAACAGTTTACGAAACTAAAAATCCGGAGCAAGTTAGCTGGACTCAAGAAAAACCTCAAATTTCACTAGATTTAATTAACTCATTAGATTTAGATAAATCTGCTAAAATAATTGATGTTGGCGGTGGCGATAGTAAACTTGTGGATTATCTACTTGAAGAGGGATTTGAAAACGTGTCGGTTTTGGATATTTCTGCAGCAGCGCTAGAAAAAGCAAAAAAACGTTTAGGTGATAAAGCAAATAACGTAAATTTGATAGTAAGTGATATAACAGAATTTACACCTTCCACAACTTTTGATCTTTGGCATGACAGAGCAGCGTTTCATTTTTTAACAACTCCAGAACAAATTTCTAAATATGTTAATATTGCAAGAAATACTGTAACTGGATATCTAATCATTGGTACTTTTTCAGAAAATGGGCCGAAGAAATGTAGCGGTCTTGACATTAAGCAATATAGTGAAGGCAAGTTGATAACTGAGTTTGAAAATGATTTCGAAAAAATTACCTGTTCAACTGAAGATCATATTACTCCTTTTGATACTATGCAAAACTTTCTGTTTTGTAGTTTTAAAAGAAAATCAAACTGATTTATTATCAGTTGTAGTTAGTGTAATCCATATAAAATAAATGAAAAACATAAGTTATCTATTCCTTCTTTTATCCTTACTTGCTGAAATATTTGGAACTATAGGTGGTTTTGGTTCATCTGTCTTTTTTGTACCAATCGCTAATTTTTATTTCGATTTTGAATCTGTTTTAGGATTAACTGCTATTTATCATCTTTCCAGTAATCTAAGTAAGATTGTTTTATTCAAAAAAGGACTCGATAAAAAATTACTTATTAACATTGGTATTCCATCTGTTTTGTTTGTAATACTAGGTGGATTAATAACTAAGATTTTCATGAATTCGTTTTTAGAATTATTTCTAGGAATTTTTCTAGTCTCCTTAGCACTTTTATTCCTGATAAAGAAAAAGTTAATCATAACACCAAACAAACGAAACGCCATAATTGGTGGAAGTTTATCTGGTTTTTCTGCAGGTCTTTTAGGAACCGGCGGAGCGATAAGAGGCTTAACCATGTCTGCTTTTAACTTAGAAAAAAATGTATTCATAGCCACATCTGCCTTTATTGATTTTTTAATAGATTTCTCTAGATCATTTGTATACTATTACAATGGATTTATTCATGAACACGACCTAAAATATGTTCCTTTTTTAATCATTATTGGAATTATAGGAACGCTAATTGGTAAAAAAATACTGAATTATATTCCTCAAGAGAAGTTTAAACAGCTCTCGCTAAGTCTAATTCTTATTATCGGAATAGTAACGCTAACAAATGTTTTATTAAAATAATACAAAACGTATTCAATAAAACACCTGTAAAACCTGTTGTAATTGAACAATTAATAAAATAAACAAGCTAAAATATGAGTAACGAAGCAGTAACAAAATCTCAAATTGAACTTTCAATCTCAAATGCTGGAATGATTTTATTAAGCTCTTATTTTACAATCTTATTAGAAAATCTAAATCTTGTTCAAAATAATACATTCATCACAGAAAAAGCACGATTAGACTCTATATCTTGTTTACAATATATAGTTTCAGGGACAACTGAAACTAACCAATCACATTTAGCCTTGAATAAAATTTTAGTAGGTCTTTCGCCAAATACAAATATCGACGCTACTATAAATATGAATCAAAATCAAAAGCAACTAATTGATTATCTGATTCAATCAGCTATAGATTATTGGCCTGCCATAGGAAAATCTTCAATAAACGGATTTAGAGGAAATTGGTTAATGCGTAATGGTATTTTGCGTGAAACAGAAGATATTTGGGAGTTATTTATTGAGAAAAGGTCTTATGACCTTCTATTGGAACGATGTCCTTTTTCATTTTCAAATGTAAAATTACCTTGGATGGTTAAACCTTTACAAGTAACTTGGCCTCTCTAAAATACTCTTCAACCCTATTTAAAATTCTATTAACTTAAGTTTTATTATAACTACTTAAAACTGGATGAATGAAAAAGTCAATATTTGAAATTACAAAAATGGATTGTCCCTCAGAAGAAAATCTAATAAGAATGAAATTAGGTGGTATTTCAAGTATTGTAAAGTTAGATTTTGATATACCTAATAGAAAACTAATTGTTTATCATAGTGAAAAAATAAATGAAATTGAAACATCTATTCTAGAGCTAAATTTAGGGGGAAAAATACTTTCTTCTGAAGAGACCGATGTGATAGAATTTGAAGAAGAAACCAATCAGAAAAAACTACTTTGGTCGGTACTTGGAATTAATTTTGCTTTTTTTATCATAGAAATGACTACAGGTATTATTTCAAAATCGATGGGATTGGTTGCTGATAGCTTAGATATGCTTGCAGATAGTTTTGTTTACGGAATTAGTTTACTTGCAGTTGGTGGAACATTAACTAAAAAGAAACAGATAGCTAAATTAGCAGGATTTTTTCAAATTGCGCTTGCCGTTATTGGCTTTATTGAAGTGTTAAGAAGGTTTTTTGGAAATGAGAAACTTCCTAACTTTTCAACAATGATTATCGTTTCTATCTTAGCTTTAGTCGCTAATGGATTTTGTCTTTACATTTTACAAAAATCTAAAAGTAAAGAAGAAGTTCATATGAAAGCAAGCATGATTTTTACTTCCAACGATGTAATAATAAACCTTGGTGTAATATCTGCTGGTATTTTAGTAAATTGGCTCAACTCCAGTAAACCAGATTTAATTATTGGATCTATAGTTTTTGTATTGGTTATTCAAGGAGCTTTAAGAATATTAAAGTTGAGTAAATAACCTATTAATAAAAATTGATACCATAATTATCAGAGGATTATTCATTTTTAAAATGAATCTAATCAAAATTTAATTTTATCCCAAACACGCTCCATTGATTCTTTTTCTTTTAAAGAAATTTCAACAAGAATATAATAGTATTGATTAAATTTAAAATAAATAACTAAAAACAACTCCATGGCTAATAACAAACTACTAGTAAATGAACGTCAAGCAGATTTGGGTAATTTTATGGTGGGAAGATTACTACCATTCAGAAAAAAAAGACAGGTAGGTCCTTTTACTTTTATAGATCATATGGGACCATCTACTATGGGAAATGGTGCTTATTTTGATGTAGATCAGCATCCGCATATAGGTTTAAGTACATTA
Source organism: Tenacibaculum skagerrakense (assembly GCF_004345825.1). GTDB lineage: Bacteria > Bacteroidota > Bacteroidia > Flavobacteriales > Flavobacteriaceae > Polaribacter > Polaribacter skagerrakensis. Next base: position 307,891 of record NZ_SLXM01000005.1, on the reverse strand, counting down.
ACCTATTTATTTGAAGGTGAAATTGAACATAGAGATAGCACAGGAAGCGTTCAGGTAATATCTCCTGGAGATGTTGGTTTTATGACTTCTGGTAAAGGTGTAACACACACGGAACGTACGCCAAAACAAAATAGAACTGGAGAAGTGTTTTTAATGCATGGATATCAAATTTGGGTGGCATTACCTGTAGAAAAAGAGGAAATTAATCCTCGATTTGATTATTATCCTAGTTCTGACATTCCTAAACTTATTGATGGAAACTTAACTATAAAAGTTGTTGCAGGTAATGCTTTCGGGAAATCGGCACCTCTTCAAGGGTATTCTCCACTTTTCATGGTCGATATTTTTGCAAGTGAACAAACTACCTTGAATCTCCGAGGAAAAGTAAAAGGTGAAATAGCATTCGTAGTTGTAAAAGGAGCTATTTTAAATGAAGAACAAAAAGTAGAAGCTGGTCAAATGCTAATTAGTAAAACAGACGATGAATGTGAAATTTGTTTAGATGCTAACTCACAAATCCTGCTGTTTGGTGGTGAAACACTACCTGAAGAACGTTTTTTGTTATGGAATTTTGTTTCTCATAGTAAAGAACGTTTAGAAAAAGCAAAACAAGATTGGAAAAACAAAAGTTTTCCTGAAGTTCCTGGCGATGAAACGTATATTCCTATTCCTGAAATTTTAAAAAAATAAGATGAATAATACCATTGAAATTCCATTAAGTAAAACTAAAATAATTTTGCTCCTAATCTGTGCCTTGCTTTTTGTAATTGCAGGAGTTTTATTTATAGTATATCCAGAAACCTTTATAAATCCAATTTTTAAAACCACATTAATCATTACGATTGTAGGAATTGCCTCTGTAGTTTTTTTTGGACTCGGTTTAGTATTTATTGGAAAGAAATTATTTGATAATCAAGTTGGGCTAATTATTAACCAAAAAGGAATTACGGATAACACTAGCGGAAATAGTATTGGCCTTGTTGAATGGGAAGATATCAGCCAAATTAGAACGTTAGAAATAGCATCTACTAACATTATGATGATTGAAACAAATAAACCAGAAAAATATATAGAAAGAGCCAAAAACGGATTATCAAAACGAATTATGAAAGCCAATTATAAAATGTATGGTTCACCAATAGCTATTACCTCAAATGCGCTGAAAATGAAATACGATGATTTAGAAAAGCTTATACATAAGGAGTTTGAAAAGCATAAATTATAATCCGATTATATGTTTACTTTTGTATTAAACCCTTATCTAAATATTATAAATAGGTAGTTTAATGTAGCGATGCTTAAAAGTTTCAAAAACAATACATTTTTTCAAAACAACACTTTTTTATCCTATCTAATGGAAAAAGAGCAAAAGCTTCAATTATTTGCTTTCGCTTTTGCTTATTTACTCCTTTTTTTATTCTTAAGCAAAACCTACCCATACCCTGCTGTTACTGCTGATTCTGGAAATTACATTCTTTCAGCTAAAACTATGACTATTAATGGTTTTAGACCTATGGGATATTCTTGGTTTATCTATTTTTGTCATTTATTCTCAACAAAAATTTCAGTCATATTTATAGGTCAGTTCTTAATAAGTGTATTAGCCCAGCTCACCTTTATTTTTAGCGTTAAGTATTTTTTTCAATTACATAAAATAGTATACTACATATTTTCTTTTTTATATATTTTATCTCCTAGCATACTTTTCTGTACAAATTATATAATGAGTGACAGTATATTTAATTCTCTCACACTACTTTATCTTATTTCTGCTCTATGGATTATTAAAAAACCAAATGTTTTAAATATTACATTCATCCAAATCATAAATTTAATAGAGAGGAAGCAGAAAAAATGTATCGTTTCAATATTAAAATGTCGAAACTATTCAACATCTCTCCTATTTCAATTGATTATTTCGTAAGTAATTATTCTAGAGAAATTGTCCAACTTTGGACATACGATTATATGCCATATATATTCCTGGTCAAACTGGAGGTGTTGCTGATATCAATAACAACATTGTTTATGCTGGTAATAATTCAGAATATTATCCACATGAATTAGTTCATTTATACACCTTTAAAATGTATCCTGATGGGTATCACTTTTGGCTTAATGAAGGATTTGCCACCTACATAGGAGGAAGTGGTGGTAAAAGTTTGGATTGGCATATTGAAAAATTCAGGAAATATGTACATCAAAATCCAAACTTTGAAATATCATTTAAAACCCTAAAAGGCTATATCCCCAATGGATTACATAGTACAGAATTTCGATATGTTATTGGGGGTTTAATTTGTAAAAAAGTGTTTGAAGTTAAAGGAATGAATGCTTTATTTGAAGGATTAAAAAATGTAAGAACCGATGAACAGCTTTATCTGTTTATTGAAGATAATCTTAATGTTAAAAAAGAAGGTTTTTCTGAATATATTAAGCAAATATTGGAATAAACTAAATAAAAATGAAGTATATAAATTACATTATACATTTAGTTTGTTTTCTTGTACTCTAGTAAAATCAAGAATATATATTCTTTCTTTACAACTGATTTTAGGAACAAATAAACTAAATTCTATTTACCAGAGAAATTTCGGTTTTTCTTATTATTTTTAGAAAACTGTAATTGCATATTAAAAACCATATGAAAAGAAAACTACTTTATTTACTGTTTTTATTTATTACTTCATTCATTAATTGCCAAAATACATTTGTACCTGATGATAATTTTGAAAAGGCTTTAATAGATTTAGGGGTAGATGATGTTTTAGATAATTATGTTTTAACATCAAATATTAATAATATTACTTACCTTAATGTATTTGATAAAAATATTTCGGATTTAACTGGTATTAAGGATTTCATATCACTCAAAGAATTGTCAATACATTTTAATAATCTTAAAACTGTCGATCTTTCCAAAAACACTTCGCTTACTTATCTACAAGCTAGTGGTAATGAGTTATTAACTATTGATGTTTCTAAAAATATTCATTTAGAAACACTTGTTATACGTACTAATAAAATTAACCGTATTGATTTATCTAATAATAAAAAATTAAAAGAACTTTACATTTATGGTAATCAACTTACTAATCTAGACGTATCTCAAAATAAATCATTAGAATTTTTATGGTGTTCTTCAAATAATCTTAGTTCCTTAAATGTTCAAAATGGCAATAATGAAAACTTTACACGATTTGACACTAGAAATAACCCGAATTTGAACTGTGTAGCAGTCGATAATATTGATTATAGTACTTCAAATTGGATGGATATAGACCCACATACCAGTTTTGGAAGAGCTTGTAATACATTAAATTCGGACAATTACGAATTAAATAAATTTAGTATTTATCCTATTCCAAGTACTGGTATAATTACTATAGAGCTTTTACAAGATGCAAAGTATAAAGTAACCAATATTAAAGGTCAAATTTTAATGAATGGAAACTTAACTATTGGCAATAATACTTTGGAATTAAAGTCTTTTACTAAAGGAGTGTATTTTATAACTTTAATAAATTCAAATACTTTTCAGAGTAAGAAATTAATCATAAATTAAAAACTTAACTTTAATATTTTATTGAGATGAAAAAATAGTCAATTTAGATTTTTTCTATTTTATTTATTGGAATAGGTAAATCTACACCTTCTTTAATAAAACGCTTATGTACGGCTTCTTTCAAGGCACATTTACCCATAAATTCTTGAAAAGGTTCATTCATCCAAACGTAAGCACGCATATGAATATAACTCTCGTGAATATCAATAACTCGAACATCAACAGAATTGCTATCAATCTCCATAACCATTGGTAATTTTATTGCTTCTTCTTGAATGATTTTTCTAGCTAAATCGATATCTGCTCTTAAACCTATTTTAAAATTATTAAAACTTAAAACATTTGAATCTTGAATAGTATGATTCAATACAGAATCGGTACTAATTACAGAATTAGGAATAATTAATCTTTTGTTTTCAAAATTATTTATAACTGTATGACGTAAAGTAATATCTTCTACAATACCGACTCTATCTTCATCTAGTTTGATATAATCTCCAACACGAAACGGTTTAAAAATTACGATAAAAGCGCCCGCTATTAAATTAGATAAAGCAGCTTGTGCAGCAAAACCTATTATAGCTGCAATAATACCCGCACCAGAAAAAATTAAAGTTGCTTTACTACGAAGTGTAGGAACTGTTAAAACTATGTAGAAAAGCGCTAATATTCCTAAAAAAAACTTAACCGAATTTCTTAAAAACTGGATACTTGTTTTACCATATTGATCCGTTCTCTTTGAATCGATTATTAGTACTATGAAATATCGAATCAATCTAGAAATTACCCATGCCACAAAAACTACAGTTACAATGTAAGCTAAAATTCCTAAAGGATTTTTTAAATCAAATTGATATGGCATGAAATTATCCAATTATAGTACTTTTTTCTAATGTGATAGTTCTAATATATAAATACAAAGGAAACGTAAATGCTATTGCTATGATAAATGTTAATGGAATAAATATCCACCAATATTTAATTTTTAACTTGATAGCATCTGGTATGTAAAACGCAAAAAAAGTAAGCACGACTACTAATAAATCAGCACTTAATGATTTACCTGCAAATGTAGATTTTGCTTCTGCAAAAAAATGGGTAAATGAAGGATCTACAGCAGTTTTAAAATACTGTATGTTATAATACCATGTGTAACAAATACCCACAATTGCTAGTAATAAATATAAATGCTTTAACTTCATCTAAAATAACGCTGTTTGATTTTCATCGTCATTACCATCTTTCTTCTTTTTTATAGCAGCTTGTAATGCCTTATTGGCTTTATCTGCTTTAAATGTATCAACATCTTCAGAAGCGTCCATTGTTTCTTCATCATTTACTTCAATATCCTCTACGATTTCTTCAGGTTCATCATACGGTAACGATTCTAACAAATCTACACTTCTAATTTTAGCTTGTGTTAACTGATTACCAATTGCTTTTATTCCTTTAATTGCAATAAACTCCTCAAAATTTACTTCTAATTTTGGTAAATTTCTTTTGGTAAAAGAAACCTCTGCAATCGGTCTATAATCGGTAGAGACAATTTGTAATTGAGACTTTTCATGATCTGTAATAAAAACATCTTCTTTATCTGGACTTTCTAATAAGAAACGTTTTACAAAATAACGTTCTTTATGACCATCATAATAAATAGCGGAAATAGGTTTGTTAGGTTTCCATTTCTCCAGCACAATCATATCATTGTCGAAATGCATTGCCAAGTCGGGAGTAACCGCTTTTATTTTTCCAGATTGTGTAATGATAAGAATTTTATCTTCAGCTCTAAACTCGCCAAGCAATTCACCTCTTTCATCAACATTTAAGCGTTGTACAGCTTCATCAAACCAAATCTTACGTGGCTTAAGCGTAGAAACACCAGCTTCTTTAAATTCTACTTTCTTAATTCCGTGTTTAGAAACTAAGTTACCACGAACAGATCGTCCTTTTATAGCTAAATCGGCAAAATCTAAATCCCATTTAAGCTTTTTAATACTTCCTACAGCTCTTAATAGTATTGTAACTACCTCAGCTTCTCCATTTTGATTTTCAGAGAAATACAATACTTTTGAGCCTTTATTACCATTTGTTAAATCGTACTCTTTATCTCTAGTTACACCAGTTACATTAAAACGCTTCATATAACTTGGTCCTCTAGTACCATCTCTATATATAAGATTATATACAGTACGTTTATCTTTTTTCTTGAAAACAGCTACATGCATAATTCCTTTACCAACAAAGGTTTTGGAATCGACTTTGGTAACCACCATAGAACCATCATCCTTAAAGACAATGATGTCATCGATATCGGCACAATCAGAAACAAATTCATCCTTTTTCAAAGAAGTACCGATAAAACCTTCTTCTCTATTGACATATAATTTAGAATTACGCATCACTACTTTAGTAGCAACAATATCATCGAACATTCTAATTTCTGTCTTACGTTCTTTACCCTTTCCGTATTTGTTTTTTAATTCTTTAAAATAGTCGATGGCAAATTCAATAAGATTATCTAAATAATTTTTTACTTCAGTAATCTTATCTTCTAAACTCTCAATAAACTGTTTAGCTTTGTCTATATCAAACTTTGAAATTTTCTTAATTCTAATTTCGGTAAGTCTAACAATATCTTCCTCTGTAACGGCTCTTTTTAAGTGTTTTGTATGAGGTTTTAAACCTAGATCTATTGCTTCAATTACACCTTCCCAAGTTTCTTGTTCCTCAATATCACGGTAAATTCTATTTTCAATAAAAATTCTTTCTAGTGAAGAAAAATGCCATTGCTCTTCTAGCTCATTTAATTGAATTTCAAGTTCTTTTTTAAGCAATTCTACTGTAAAATCTGTAGAACGTTTAAGCACTTCAGAAACACCAATAAAAATTGGTGTATTATTTTCAATGATACAACACAACGGAGAAATAGAACTTTCACAACTTGTAAATGCATACAAGGCATCAATAGTTTTATCTGGAGAAACATTAGGTGGTAAATGCACTAAAATTTCTACGTTAGCAGCTGTGTTATCTTCAATCTTTTTAATTTTAATCTTACCCTTATCGTTTGCTTTTAATATGGTATCAATTAAAGTTGAAGTAGTAGTACCGAAAGGAACTTCAGTAATAACAAGTGTTTTTTTATCTAATTGAGAAATTTTTGCTCTTACACGAACCTTTCCTCCTCGTTTACCATCATTGTAACTAGATACATCGGCAATTCCGCCAGTCATAAAATCTGGTACTAACGTAAAGCTTCTACCCTTTAGGTATTTTATTGAAGCATCTATTAACTCATTAAAATTATGTGGTAATATTTTGGTTGATAATCCTACTGCAATACCTTCTGCTCCTTGCGCTAACAATAATGGAAACTTTACAGGAAGATTTACTGGCTCATTCTTTCTACCATCATAAGATAACTGCCATTCTGTAGTTTTTGCATTGAAAACAACATCTAAAGCGAACTTAGATAAACGTGCTTCAATATAACGTGAAGCTGCAGCTCTATCTCCAGTTAAGATATTACCCCAGTTTCCTTGCATATCTATTAGCAATTCTTTTTGTCCCATTTGTACCATTGCATCTGCAATAGAAGCATCTCCATGCGGGTGATATTGCATTGTATGACCAACAATGTTAGCTACTTTGTTATAGCGACCATCGTCTAAATCTTTCATAGAATGCATAATTCTTCGCTGTACGGGTTTAAAACCGTCTTCGATAGATGGAACTGCACGTTCTAAAATTACGTAAGAAGCATAATCTAAAAACCAGTCTTTATACATTCCGGTAACCTTAGTTATCGACTCTGTATTTTCAGATTGATTTTCGTTTGTTACACCTTCTTCGTGTTCGTAATTATTATTTTCTTCGCTCATGTATTATAAACGTTTAAGCGTTTTGAGTTTATTTTAATTTGCCAGACTAATATACTTAATCTCCTCCACATCCACCACAAGAACTACAACTACTGCAAGAGCTACAGGAACTACAACTGCTACAACTGTTGCAAGAAGAGCAAGATGATGAATCGAACCAACTAGTACTCTTTTGAGATGGTCCATATCCACTTGAAATTACGAGAGCTGTTAGCGCACCTGCAAAAATTATATTTTCATTGTATAAAATACCTTCTAAATATTGGTCTGTATCAACATGTGTATCAATAGTAGCTAAAAACTTTCTTTTATATAATGTTTTGTATCTATCGGATAGATAAACGTAGAATATTACCAGCGATAAAACTATAAAAATCATTAGAATTAAAACAGGTTTATCTCTTAAGGTTCCTAAAATAAATCTAGAAAAGAGAAAAGAATACAATAAAAATAAAAGAAATGAGATAACCAACTTATGTTCTACAATAGCCTTTGAATTAACTATTTTATCTTCAATAATATTAGCTGTATCTAAAAACCTTGTTAGCAGTGGTTTTTTACTGGTTTCTCCTACAATTGTTCTTAAGTTGTTATCTGGATGTTCTTCTATACAACTAAGAATAGAATATTCAATTACATCATCACTTAGTTGATTTGTAGTAACCTTTTCTAATTTGGTGTTATCTTCTGACGAAGTTTCTACTAGCTTGTTTTCAAATAAATTATTGACTTTAAAAAGTGTTAACTGTTCAACATTTTTTGTGGCTATAACTATAGATTCTTCCGGACGTAATTTTCGAATATACTCATTATCATACACCAAACTATTATAAGCTGCATTGAAGCCATCTCTTACAAAATACTCAACTAATAAAATAGTAATTACTAATGCTATAACTGCTATTTGAATAAAATCGGGGTTTCCTATTTTTAGCAAAATTGGTTTCCATAAAAAGAAAGCAGGTATTAATAACGCCAATCCAATTAAAACTAATTGACTATTTGATACATTCCACTTACTACTCGCTTGTTTTAATTTAATGGCCTCTTCAAAAGACTTAACACTCCATATTGTTGAGTTTTGCTTATCAAAATAGTATTCATATTTCTCTCTTGTAAATTCAACAGCATTTTTAAGCACTTCTTTTTCTCCTGATTTTCCTGTTGAAGGAATATGGTTGATAGTTTTACCTAACAATTCACAAAACTTCTTATAAGAATGAGAAAATGTTAAATGCAAATGCCAAACAATATCTATAATATGAGAAGGAGACACCATCTGTTTTGATACTGCTGCTAGAAACATGAATTTTTTATACTCTAAAATGGCATCTTCAGTAAACTGAATAGTCCATTTATTTTCATGAGCTAATTTTACCGAAAAACCATAATTTTCTTCTGTTGTATCAAATTTATATGCCTCTACTTGTTCCCAAAGTAGTTTTTCTTCTTTATTCAATTTTTATTTTTTTATTTTTAAAACTATAAAAGTAGCTAGCCCAAAAATTCCAATGTAAGATCCGAAATTACTACTGTTAGACAAATCATTAAAATTAATAGAAGACAGTAATAAAAGAATCAGAAAACCAGCTACGTAAATTATATTTTTATTTAACTTCATTCTAACTTTCCTCAACTAGATCTTGCTCAACTTTTAAATTTTGTATAATGAATTTTTGACGATCAGGAGTATTTTTTCCCATATAGAACTCTAACATTTGATCAATAGACATTTCTTTGTCTAACATAACTGGATCTAAACGAATGTCATCACCAATAAAATGAACAAACTCATTCGGAGAAATTTCACCTAACCCTTTAAATCGTGTTATTTCTGGCTTTCCTCTTAACTTTTGAATAGCTTGTTTTTTCTCTTCTTCTGAATAACAATAAATAGTTTCTTTCTTGTTACGCACTCTAAATAAAGGCGTATCTAAAATATATAAATGACCTTCTTTAATCACTTCAGGGAAAAATTGTAAAAAGAAAGTGATTAACAGCAAACGAATGTGCATTCCATCTACATCGGCATCAGTAGCAATTACAATATTATTATAACGTAAACCTTCTAGTCCATCTTCAATATTTAAAGCTGCTTGAAGCAAATTAAACTCTTCATTTTCATATACAATCTTTTTAGACAACCCATACGAATTCAAAGGTTTTCCTTTTAAACTAAACACCGCTTGTGTATTTACATTTCTCGATTTGGTAATAGACCCAGATGCAGAATCTCCCTCGGTAATAAACAATGTAGTATTTAAATAATCTTCTTGTTTAGTATCTCCAAAATGGATTCTACAATCACGTAGTTTCTTATTGTGCAAGCTCGCTTTTTTTGCGCGCTCTCTTGCTAATTTTCGAATACCAGATAATTCTTTACGCTCTTTCTCGGCCTGTAAAATTTTTCGTTGAAGCTTTTCAGCTACTTGTGGATTCTTATGAAGGTAATTATCAAGATTCGTCTTAATAAAGTCGTTGATATAGGTTCTAACAGTTGGTAAATCACCTCCCATTTCTGTAGATCCTAATTTAGTTTTCGTTTGACTTTCAAAAACAGGCTCCATTACTTTTATAGAAACAGCTGCTATAATAGATTTACGAACATCTGATGCTTCAAAATTCTTTCCATAAAACTCGCGTATGGTTTTTACAACAGATTCTCTAAAAGCCGCCTGATGCGTACCTCCTTGCGTTGTGTTTTGCCCATTTACAAAGGAATGATATTCTTCAGAATACTGCGTTTTACTATGTGTCATAGCAATTTCAATATCTTCTCCTTTTAAATGAATAATTGGATACAACATATCATCTTGATTGTTGTTGTCCTCCAATAAGTCTTTTAATCCATTCTCAGAATAAAACTTTTCTCCATTAAAAACTATTGTTAAACCTGGGTTTAAATACACATAATTTTTAAGAAGACGAATAATATATTCTGGACGATACTTATAATTTTTAAAAATCGACTCATCCGCAATGAATGTTACTTTAGTTCCTTTTCTTCGCGTAGTTTCGTCTAATAAATCTTGATTAGTTAAATTTCCTTTTTCAAACTCAGCAGAAGCGGATTTTCCATCACGAGTACTTTCTACTCTAAAATAAGATGATAACGCATTTACTGCCTTTGTACCTACTCCGTTTAATCCTACAGATTTTTTAAAGGCTCTTGTATCGTATTTTCCACCTGTATTCATTTTAGAAACTACATCTACCACTTTACCTAATGGAATTCCACGACCATAATCTCTAACAATAACTTTATTCCCTTGAATAGAAACTTCAATGGTTTTACCCGTACCCATTACAAACTCATCAATTGAGTTATCTAGTACCTCTTTTACTAAAATATAAATACCATCATCTGGTGAGGATCCATCTCCTAATTTACCGATATACATACCCGGTCGCATACGGATATGCTCCTTCCAGTCGAGTGATCGTATATTATCTTCGGTATATTGTGTTTCTTGCGTCATAAAAGTTAGTAAATAATGAAGTGTTTGCTAAAATAAGACTTACCGCCATAAAATAAAAAACTCTGTTAATATAGTTATTAACAGAGTTCAATTAGTTGCTATTTATTAAAAACTCAACTAGCAAATCTATGTGTAAGTAATAGTTGAAATTAAAAAATGTTCGTATTACATTTTTAATGGATACCTAATACTTTAATTATAGCTTAAATTATACATTACTATAGTTTGCTGATACTGCATCGTCAATTTCAGGGTCTGTAATATCTCCGTCTATCATTTCGGGGTCTGTAATAGCAACTCCAACAACATTAGATCCAAGATTTACATTAGTACTGGTATTTATATTAGTACTTGAATCTCTTGTGGTACTTGTACCTCCAGTTGTCATTTGCAACTTTGATTTACTTATTTGATTTTCATTAAATTCTGCTATTTTTTTCATAATTTTTGGTCTTTATGAGTTATTCCTACTCTATTAAAGGTTTTTCGGTTTCACCTAAATAAAAAACTTATTACTCTTCCGGAACTATAAAAGTTTATTTATTAGTATCTACATCTCAAACATACAAGAAAGTTGTAAACCATCATTTATAACAAATTTTCAAGTGATTATTCATAGGAAAAGAGTGATTAAAAAAACTAAGTGTGTGATAAACATTTTTAAAATTGGGATGAATTATAATATGTAACTCAAACTATTTATCTTGATTATAATTCACTATAGATATATGTAACAATTATATCTATTAACAAAAACTCGTTACTTATAGATACAAGCAAACAAAAACCATATCAATAACAATTCGTAACAGGGGTTATATAAAACAAAAAACTCTGCTAATATAGTTATTAACAGAGTTTTTAATTCTTTGACCTAATTAGGTTCTTATTGTATAATAATCTTCTTTACGATTCTTTCATTTCCAGATTCTAAGACAACAAAATACAATCCTGTGGTAAGATTTAAGTTATAATCAATCTTATATTCACTTTCGTTTTCCATTTTCTTATAGTCTATCATATCATTACCTACCAACGTAAATATTTTAACACTAATAGGACTTACTTCTTTCAAATCAACTTCTAAAGCAAATACTCCTGAAGAAGGGTTAGGATAAATGATTAAATCTTGAATCTTTGGAGAACTATCTACAGAATTGTCTCCATTTCCTGGATCGTCAAAATCTCTCTCTAAAACAAGCACTTTTTTAGTTAAAAATGCCTCACAATCTCCTTTCTTAGTGTATAAAGTAATTTCATATTCGCCTTCTTCTGCAAATGAAATTTCAGCAAAAGAATTATTAACTTCTTTAATAATTGCTTCAGGCGGTAAAATCCAATCTAACTCGTCAGGAACAGGATCGCTTACATTAACCGCTACAAATACTTCGTTTGTATATACTTGCGAAGACATCAGGAAATTAGCAGAAATATCTTCTGTTGATCTCTTAATTTCAATTTCATCTTCAACTTGACAACCTTGATTATTAATTGCAATTACTTTATAAATACCTTCCTCGGTAATTTCAACAACGGCTTCATTACTTGTAAATCCGTTAGAAGAAGTCCAAGAATAACTTTCACCATTTTCAATTCTACCATCAAGAATATAATTCTGCCCTTGACATAAAGTAACATCTTCGCCTAAGTTTAATTCAATTTGAGCAGGATTTTCAATTGTAAATACCTTTGAAGTTGTACAACCTTTACTATCGGTAATAATTACTTCATGTTGACCTGCTGATAATCCTTGAGATAATTGAGTTATATCTCCATTTGTCCACTCATATTGATATGGTGGTGTACCTCCGATTACATTTATTGAAATACTTCCATCGTTCCCTTCAAAACAAGTAGGATTGGAAACAACTTCGCTTTCTATTGATAAAGCTTCAGGAGCTGTAAGCGTAATTGATTGGTTTATCTTACATCCATTTGCATCTACCACTGTAACTTCATAAGTTCCTGCAACAACATTATCTAAATTCGCTGTATTAGCTCCTGTGTTCCATAAATAAACATACGGTGCTGTTCCTCCTGTAACTGTAGTGTTGATTGTCCAATCGTTTCCAGTTCCACAGTCTACATAATCAGACGATAAACTCAACTCTAAAACTGTAGGCTCAACTAAACTATATACCGAACTTGTAACTGTATTTGAATTTGAATCTGTAATGACTGCGTAATAATTACCTTGACCTAAATCGGTAAGATTCCAAGTAGTTGCCAACACTGCTGAATTCCCTTCTTCAAACCATTCACATGTATATCCAGAAACTCCTCCAGTTACACTTGCTAATAATGAACCATCATTAGCTCCATTACAACTGATAATTGAAGTTCTTGAAAGAGAAACTTCTAATAGATCTGGTTGTGTTACAACAAATTCTTTAGTAAATGAACATCCTTTAGCATCTGTAACTGTAAAAGTATAATTACCAGCTGATAAGTTTGTTAACTCGGTAACTCCTGTAGCTATTGAAGCTCCTGAACCATTAAACCACTCGTATGAGTAGTTTGGAGTTCCTCCGGTAACCTCAACATTAATAGCACCATTTGATAATTCAAATCCGCTTAAATTAACAACTTCTTCATTTGATAATTCTAAAACGGCAGGTGCTGTTAAAACAACAGATTCCTCAACTCTACAGCCATTTGCATCAACAACAGTAACTTCATAAGTTCCTGCAACAACATTCTCTAAATTTGCTGAGTTAGTTCCTGTGTTCCATAAATAAACATATGGAGCTGTCCCACCAGTAACTGTAGTATTGATTGCCCAATCATTTCCAGTTCCACAGCCTGCATAATCAGACGATAAACTCAACTCTAAAACAGTAGGTTCTACTAAACTATACACTGAACTTGTAACTGTATTTGAATTTGAATCTGTAATGACTGCGTAATAATTCCCTGGACCTAAATTAGTAAGCGTTGAGCTTGTTCCTAAAACTGAAGCATCACCTTCTTTAAACCACTCAAAAGTATAATTTGAAACTCCACCTGTTACACTTGCTTGTAAAGAACCATCATTAGCTCCATTACAACTTATAATTGTATTTCTTGAAAGCGTAACTTCTAATAGATCTGGTTGTGTTATAACAAATTCTTTAGTAAATGAACATGCTTTAGCATCTGTAACTGTAAAATTATATGTTCCAGCAGCTAAGTTTGTTAACTCAGTAACTCCTGTAGCTATTGAAGTTCCTGAACCATCAAACCATTCATAAGTATAATTCGGTGTTCCTCCAACTACTTCAACTTTAATAGCACCATTTGATAATTCAAATCCGCTTAAATTAACAACTTCTTCATTTGATAATTCTAAAACTTCAGGTGCTGTTAAAACAACAGATTCCTCAACTCTACATCCATTTGCATCTACCACAGTAACTTCATAAGTTCCTGCAAAAACATTATCTAAATTCGCTGAGTTAGCTCCTGTGTTCCATAAATAAACATATGGAGCTGTTCCTCCAGTAACTGTAGTGTTGATTGTCCAATCATTTCCAGTTCCGCAGGTTACATAATCAGAAGATAAACTCAACTCTAAAACAGTAGGTTCTACTAAACTATATACCGAACTTGTAACTGTATTTGAATTTGCATCTGTAATGACTGCGTAATAATTACCAGGACCTAAATCGGTAAGATTCCAAGTCGTTCCTAAAACTGTTGAGCTGCCTTCAGCAAACCACTCACATGTATAACCTGAAACTCCTCCTGTTACACTTGCCAATAACGAACCATTATTAGCTCCATTACAACTGATAATTGAAGTTCTTGAAAGAGAAACTTCTAATAGATCTGGTTGTGTTACAACAAATTCTTTAGTAAATGAACATCCTTTAGTATCTGTAACTGTAAATGTATATGTTCCCGCTACTAAGTTTGTTAATTCAGTAACTCCTGTTACTATTGAACTTCCTGAACCATCAAACCACTCGTATGTATAATTTGGAGTTCCTCCAACCACTGCTACAGAAATGCTACCATTAGCTGTTTCAAAACCAGTTAAATTAGCAACTACCTCATTTGATAATTCTAAAACTTCAGGTGCTGTTAAAACAACAGATTTCTCAACTCTACAACCATTTACATCTACCACAGTAACTGCATAAGTTCCTGCAACAACATTATCTAAATTCGCTGAGTTAGCTCCTGTGTTCCATAAATAAACATATGGAGCTGTTCCTCCTGTAACTGTGGTATTGATTGTCCAATCATTTCCAGTTCCACATAACACGTAGTCAGATGATAAACTCAGTTCTAAAACAGTAGGTTCAACTAAACTATATACTGAACTTGTAACTGTATTTGAATTTGCATCAGTAATCACTGTATAATAATTACCAGGACCTAAATTAGTAAGCGCTGAACTTGTTCCTAAAACTGTAGCGTCACCTTCTTTAAACCACTCAATAGTATAATTTGAAACTCCACCTGTTACCAATGCTTCTAAAGAACCATCATTAGCTCCATTACAACTGATAATTGAAGTTCTTGAAAGAGTAACTTCTAATGCATCAGGTTGTTTAACAACAAATTCTTTAGTAAATGAACATGCTTTAGTATCTGTAACTGTAAAGGTATAATTACCAGCAACTAAGTTTGTTATTTCAGTAACTCCTGTAGCTATTGAAGCTCCTAAACCATCAAACCATTCGTATGAGTAGTTTGGAGTTCCTCCAACCACTGCTACAGAAATGCTACCATTAGCTGTTTCAAAACCAGTTAAATTAACAACTACTTCATTTGATAATTCTAAGGCTGAAGGCTCATTTATTGTAATACTAAACTCATTGCTTGAAGAAGCATCTAGAGCCAAACAATTGTTTATATCTCTTACCTGAAGTGTGTAGTTTCCACTTGATAAGCTAGTGAGTGTAACAGAATTTCCTACAATTGTATTCCAATCTGAATAGCTTGACTCTTTTCTGTATCTATATTCGTAGCTTCCGGTTCCTCCTTGAACAGATACCTCAAAATTACCATCATTAAATCCAAAACAGCTTACATCTTTAGTTGAAATAGCAACCTGTAATTCATCAGGTTGTGTAACAACAAATACTGAACTCTTCTCTTGTATCCCTTCCGCATTACTCACAATCACATAATATTCTCCTGCTGGGATATCTTTAAGTTGTTTTTCTGTTCCTATTAATTGATCATTAACAGCATTAAACCATTGATAAGAGTTTCCTCCTACTCCTCCAACAGTTATAACATCTAATATAGCATTAGAAGAATTATAACATTTAATCTCTTGAATTTGAGTAATAGATACTAAAATTTCGCCCGGATTCGCAAGGTTATACGTTTCATTAATTACACAATTGCTAGCATCTGTAACAACAATAGTATACGTTCCTTCGCCAAGATTTTCAATTCTATTGACTAATAAACTACTTGTTTGATTAGAAATTACCGTTCCAATCTCATCTGTCCATAAATAAGTATACGGAGCAACTCCACCTGTTATTTCAATTTCAATAATTCCATCATCTATAAGATCAGAAGAAGGTCTGTCAAGTTTTACACTAGTGATATCATATTTTACTGGTTGCTTTATTTCAATAGCTTGTTGAATTTCACAACCATTCTTATCAGAAATTGTAACTGAATAATTTCCAGAAGTAATATTCTCTAATCTATTTACATTATCAGTAGTATGATTCCAACTATAAGTGTAAGGAGGTACTCCACCACTTACACTAATGTCAATAAACCCGTTACTTCCATTATAACATGTAACATCTGAGGTTTGCACATCTACAACCTCAAGTAAAGTTGGTTGATTAATAGTGTGTTCAACTATAACTTCATTTCCGTTAGCATCAATTACTTTAACTACGTATATATCTGCTTTAACATTCTCTAAAGAAGCAGTGTTACTAATATTTGTAGATGAACCTTTTACAACCCATTCATAACTATACGGTGTAACACCACCAGTTACATTTGCAATTAAACTACCGCTGTCTCCATTACATAAAATAGCTACTGTTTCTTGAACATCAACCGCTAATAAATCAGGTTGTGTTACTGTATATTCTTTTACTATTGTACAAGAATTAGCATCGGTAATAGTTAGTTCGTATGTACCTGCATTTAGATTAGTTAATGTATTGGTTGTTCTAATGACTGTAGCATCTCCTTGAGCTCTCCATTCATATGTATAATTTGGTGTTCCTCCAATTGCATCAATAGAAATACTACCATTAGCAGTTTCAAAACCAGTTAAATCAACTACAGATTCATTAGTTAAACTCAATGCAGCTGAAGGTTCTGTAATAGTGAAAATCTGAGTAACCTCACATAAATTCTTATCTCTTACAGTAACTTCATACGTTCCTGCTTTTAAATCTTCAATTCTAGAAGTAGTTGCTCCATGTTTCCAGCTATATGAGAAAGGTGCAACTCCTCCGCTAATCGTTAGATCTATAAAACCATCATCTCCATCAAAACACGAAACATTTTGTGATTGAACATCAGAAATAGTTAAAACTTCTGGTTCAAAAACGGTGTATTCTTTGATTGTTTCATTACCATTTGCATCTACAACTTTAACAACATAAATATTTCCTGAAGTATTTTCTACAGTATTAGTAGTACTAATTATCGTAGCATTATTCTTGATAGTCCATTCGTACGAATAAGGACTAACACCTCCCGAAACATTTGCTTTTAAACTACCTGTATCTCCATTACATAAAATAGCTACTGTTTCTTGAACATCAACCACTAATAAATCAGGTTGCGTTACTGTATAATCTTTTACTATTGTACAAGAATTAGCATCCGTAATAGTTAGTTCGTATGTACCTGCATTTAGATTAGTTAATGTATTGGTTGTTCCAATGACTGAAGCATTTCCTTGAACTCTCCATTCATACATATAATTTGGTGTACCTCCAATTGCATCAATAGAAATACTACCATTAGCAGTTTCAAAACCAGTTAAATCAACTACAGATTCATTAGTTAAACTCAATGCAGCTGAAGGTTCTGTAATAGTGAAAATCTGAGTAACCTCACATAAATTCTTATCTCTTACAGTAACTTCATACGTTCCTGCTTTTAAATCTTCAATTCTAGAAGTAGTTGCTCCATGTTTCCAGCTATATGAGAAAGGTGCAACTCCTCCGCTAATCGTTAGATCTATAAACGCATCATTGCCTTCAAAACAAGAAACATTTTGTAATTGAACATCAGAAATAGTTATAACCTCTGGCTCAAAAACAGTGTATTCTTTGATTGTTTCATTTCCATTTGCATCAACAACTTTAACGACATAAATATTTCCTGAAGTATTTTCTATTGTATTAATAGTACTAATTACCGTAGTATCATTCTTGATAGTCCATTCGTATGTATAAGGACTAACACCTCCCGAAACATTTGCTTTTAAACTACCTGTATCTCCATTACATAAAATTGCTGACGTTTCTTGAATAGTAACTTGAAGTAAAGAAGGCTGAGTAACTAAAAACTCTTTTACAAAAGAACATGAATTAGAATCGATAACTGTTAACTCATAGTAATTAGCACTTAAATTGTTTATTGAATTTGAATTTCCAATAATTGTGGTCTCTCCTTTAATTCTCCATTCATACGTATAACTTGGTGTTCCTCCTAATACATCAACCGAAATACTACCATTAGCAGTTTCAAATCCAGTTAGATTAACAATTGAAATATTTGTTAAACTTATTCTAGAAGAAGGCTGATTTATGGTAAAGCTTTGAGTAACCTCACATAAATTCTTATCACGTATAGTTACTTCATAAGTACCCTTTTTTAAATCCTCAATTCTTGAAGTAGTTTCTCCATTCTTCCAACTATATGTATACGGTGCAACTCCACCGCTAATTGTTAAATCTATAAAACCATCATTTCCGTCAAAACATGAAACATCCTGAGATGAAACATCAGAAATAGCTAAAAGTTCAGGTTCAAAAACGGTATATTCATTTGTAGCTTCATTACCATTAGCATCTACTACTTTAACAACATACACATTACCTGATGTATTATCTAATGAATTCACTGTACTTATAACTGTAGCATCATTTTTTACTGTCCATTCATAACTGTATGGAGTAACACCTCCAGTTACATTTGTAGTTAAACTACCATTATCACCGTTACACAAAATAGATGTTGTTTCTTGAATACCAACCACTAATAATTCAGGTTGAGTTACAGTAAACTCTTTAATAAAACTACAAGAATTAGAATCGATAACTGTTAATTCATAAACATCAGCAGACAAGTTAAGTATCGAATTTGAAGTCCCGATTATAAATGTATTTCCTTTAACTCTCCATTCGTAACTATAATTAGGAGTTCCTCCAATAGCATCAACAGAAATGCTTCCATTACCTGTTTCAAAACCAGTTAAATTAACAATTGTTTCATTAGTCACTCCTACTTCAGAAGAAGGTTCAGTTATGGTAAAACTTTGAGTAACCTCACATAGGTTCTTATCACGAATAGTAACTTCATAAGTACCTTTCTTTAAATTTTCTATTCTTGAAGTTGTTGCTCCATGTTTCCAGCTATACACATAAGGTGTAACTCCACCACTTATGGTTAGATCAATAAAAGCATCATTACCATCAAAACAAGAAACATTCTGTGATTGAACATTTGATATCTCTAAAACATCAGGCTCTACTACTGTATACTCATTTGTCGCCTCATTTAGATTAGCATCTATAACTTTAATTATATAAACACCTGCTCCAATATCCGTTAATGTAGTACTAGTACTTAGTACTGTAGTAGTTCCTTTTAAAATCCATTCGTAAGTATAAGGTTCTACTCCACCTGTAACACCTAAAACTTCTAAGTCAACAGTTTTATCCCCATAACAAAGAATATTTCCCGTAGCATTAACTGAATTAATTGCTAACAATTCTGGTTGCGTAACAATAAAATCTTTAACTAAAACACATGATTTTGAATCAGTTATTGTTACTTCATAAGTACCAGCTTCTATATTTTCTAATGAGTTTGCATTACCAATTACTGTAGATTGTCCTTTAATTCTCCATTGATACGTATAATTTGGAGTTCCTCCACTTACAGTAACTGAAATACTACCATTATTAGTTTCAAAACCGGTTAAATTAACTACAGTTTCATTGGTTATCGCTAATGGAGCTAAAGGTTGTTCTATTACTATGTCAGAAACAATAGACTCACATCCATTTGCATCGGTAACAATAACTTTATAATTACCCTTTTTTAACCCTGATATATCCTCAGATGATGCACTAAATGTATTATCAAGAGAATTGGTCCAACTAAAACTATAAGGCTGAGTTCCACCTACTACACTAATATTTATTTCACCATCATTTCCATCAAAGCAACTAACTCTCTTTTGTAAATCAATAGTAGTTACTAAACGCGGAGGCTCTATAACTTCAATATCTTTACTAGTAGATGTTCCTTTACTATCATTAACTACCACACGATAAAAACCAGCTTTTAGATTCTCTATTTTATCTAACTTCAAGTTAGATCCATTTAATAAAGTTGTTGCAGTTCCTTCTACTTTATACCATCTATAATCAAAATCTGAAGGAATTGAATTAAGTGGGTAACCACCAGTTACTTCAGCAAAAAGGGTAGCTGTAGCATCATCAAAACATAAAATAGCACTCGTTTGAGATATTGTTACTGCTAGAGGAAGTGGTTCTTTAACCTCAAACTCTTGAGTTACTTCACAATTATTAGCATCTTTAACAACTACTATGTAGGAACTAGCAGGTAGGTTAGCTATATTTTGAGTAACTTCAGAAAAAGCTGGGTTGAATTTATCTGTCCATTGATAAGTATAAGGAGGTGTTCCTCCATCTACTTCTATTTGGATTTCTCCTTTACTTTCATTAATAATCTGGTTATTGATAATTGTAAAGTTTGATATCTCTAATAATGACGGTCTATTGATTGTTACACTTTTAGCCGATGCTATTTCACAATTATTAGCATCTTTAACCCAAACGTTAAAAGTTCCATCTGTTAAACCTGTGATAGTTGAACTTGTTAAGCTTGAAACCGGACTGTAAGTTGTTTTATCATCAATTGAGAAATAATACGGTGATGTTCCTCCTGAAATATTTAATTTAATTTTACCATTATCAAGAGCATTACAAGTAATATCCTCTTTAGTAAGACTTAATTGAACTAAAGTTGGTTCAGATAAGTTTTTAACAGCACTTATAGCTGATGTATAACCATCATTAACTTCAACTTTATAATTACCAGTAATTCCAGTATATGTGATAGAAGAAACACCAGAAATTAATGTATTATTTCGGTACCATTTATACGTATAGCTTTCAGAACCTCCTGTTGCATTTGCTCTAACTATTCCAGTTCCTCCATTACAGCTAATAACCTGATCAATTGTTACATTAACTTCTAATTTATCCCGTTGTTCTACTTTAATATTTCCAAAAGTTTTAATACAATTATTTGCATCTTCAACTGTTGCAACATAGGTGCCAGCTAATAAACCTGTTATTGTAGCTCCTGTATTACCTATACTAGAACCATTTCTAGTCCATGTAACTGTATAACCTGGAGTTCCTCCGGATATAGGCAGTTGGATTTCTCCAATAGCACCATTAAAAACAGTGTTGTGTTTAATTGTTGGTGTTCCTAAAATAATCTCAGTTGGTTCACTAATTCTTACTACTGATGAAGGTTGCGACTTACATGATGTTTGGTTTTTGTCTCTAGCTACAAAACGATAACCAATTGTAGGGCTAGCATCTAAACTAAATATATTACTAGATTGCCAAACCATTCCAGATGTCTTATAAATAGCATATTCATAAACAACACCAGATTGACCACCCGAAACAGAAATAGTAACTGTAGATTTACCTCCATTACAACTAATAGCAGTTGCATTTACATTTGTGATAACAATTTCATTTGGCTCTGATACAGTAATATTATTTTTTATTTTTTCTCCAGACCTAGTATCAGTTACAGTTATTGTATAAGTTCCTTGTCCAACTGTAAATATTTTTTCTGTATTAGAAGGAACGTTAGTATACTCTTGAGGAGTCATTCCCGTTTTGGTTAGTTTAATTTTATAATTCGCATAACCACCAGTTATATTGGAAACTTTTATTTGTCCGTTACCACCTTTACAAGTAGCATTAGTTATACTATGAGTAAAATTTACGGGTGCTGGATCATTTAATGTTGGTAATGGAAATGCTTCAGACTGACATCCATTATCATCGGTATATCTAATTTTATGAGTTCCTTTAGGTAAATCTTCTATGATAAAACCATTCTTATTAGCTGTTCCTGTTAATGTTGTAGAAGGATTCCCGTTTAAAAGAACTGTATAAGCATAGGTATTTCCAGATAAAGTGCCTCCACTAACACTATTTATCTTAATAGAACCAGTACTAGCACCTGGAGCTCCTGGGTGTATAATCTCACTAGAATTGGTAGTAACAATATGTGTAATTTTAGTTTTTGGTTCAATGTTTATTGATTTTGAAATTTCAACTCCTGAACCATCTCTAACTTCACAGTTTTTAGAATCTCTAACTTTAATTACATGATTGCCGGGTGAAAGACCAGAAATAGTGGTTTTATTAGTGAAATTAACATCGTAAAATGTTCCATCTAAATAATAATCATATATTCCAGAACCTCCAGAAACTTCAATTTCTACTATACCATCTTTTCTATTGAAACACGTTTCATTTTGTATTAATGTTAATCCTTCAAATACAACAGGATTTGGAGTTATTATTGTATAATACTCATCGCTATTATTAGGATCATCTTTTGGAAAGTTAAGCATCTTACAATTAGGTACTAAAGTGGTTCCTAACTTTCTGTTTCCTGTAACTTCTAACCTATACTGACCATCTATCAAAAGATTTCCAGGTTTATCTAAATCTTTCTTCCAAACATATTTATACAATCCTGGACTAACATATTCGAACTCTGTAATACCTGTATTATTATTCCAAGCTACTTCATTAACGGTATCTATTTTTCTCATTAATGAAATATCTACAGTTTCTCCTTCTAAAATTTGTCTTTTAAAGAACAATGTAAAACCTATAGCTTCGTCATAAGAACATGGAGGTGATTGTGCTTCAGGTGCTTTTGCTGGTCTTGGAGCTTCAGGAAAAAATTGAATTCCTACACTTCCATCTTCATTTGTTTGATTATAAGATCTGTCACAATTAGGATTTAATCTAATCCTTATTGTTTTATTGCTCATTGCTTTAAGTTGGTCCTCAACTCTTGAATAAAGATCAGAAAGTTTTAAATCCAATTGCTTTTCCGTTTTACCAAGAATTGGTCTCCAAACTGCACGAGGATAATACTTTTGTCCAGTGAAGTTTCTAACATTATTATAAGCAACTACATATCGATCGTACCACCTTTTACACGTAGTACTTGGATTACCACCAGGAATAATATCAATAGGGAGTTTATTACCTGTAATACTTACATTGCTTTTTTTATTTTTTATATTAGAATTTCTAAAAATTGGATCTCCCGGTCCACCACCGCCACTATTTAAATTCTCACAATCTTGCCATATTTCATAAGCCTCATTCTGAGCATTGATTAAATTTTGATACTGAGTTGTGATTGTACTTACTGTATTTACAGGATCTTTAAACTCCCAATTATAAATTTGTGATGCATTATAACCTGAATAAATCGGTTTAATTTGAGCCACATCAGTAACACAAAACTGTTTAACATCATTGGAAGTTGTTCCGTTAGTAACTACCAGTTTTGGATTATTAGGACTAACAATAAATTTAGCATTTACAGTACCTCTAATTGCAGAATTTACATCTAACGTAAAATTATAAGTTGTACAATAGCTATGAGATACTAAATTTGTTTGTCTTGTTGTTTCGTGCTTACTTCCACTTCGACATCGGCTGTTATGATGCCTTTTAGCATAAATTTCAAATCTTCTAATTTTTTTATTTACTGAAAATGACTTCTGCCCCCTTAATGTATATCTTCCTTCAGCCCATCCTCCTGAGCCAATAACTTCATAATTAGAAGCTCCAATAAACCATACTCTTGCTTCATAATGACTACAATATGCATTTACTCCATGATCATAACGCAATTCATAACGTATTTGATAGGTATCTGTCTGAGCAAATAATTTGCTCGATAGAAACGTTATCTTAATAATAAAAAATATAAACAGAATTCTTTTCATAACTTAATAATTCAGATTGATTTTTTTTAAGGGAGACTTTGATCCAGAGTTAAAAACTGCTTGGATTAAATAGGTGTATTTTGTATTGATTAACAATTCTCTGTCCGTATAATTTTTTGTTTGAGCATCAAAAATCTTAAACAAGGTTGGTTGATTTTCAGCATCAGCTTTATATAGCACATACTCTTTAACATTATCCTCATTATAGCTCCAACTTAAACGAATGAATTTTGATTCTCTATTTACTATACCATTAAACCTCTTAATTGGAGCCTTATTTACATTATCAGAAATTGTAACTTTTAAAGGTCTTATTGGTTCCGACTCTAATCCTGATTCATCAACAGTAATTATGGTATATAAATACGTTTTACCTATTTGAACTGTGAGATCTTCGTATTTGTCTATTGGTAAAGGAAGCTCACTAATAAGAGTCCAATCTAAATTAGCTCCAGCTTCTTTTCTGTATAGTAAAGTTGCTTTAGCATCGTCACTCGTACTACAAACCCAATGCAACTTCACTTGTTTAACATTAGACTCAAAAGATGTAAAGATTGGAGCAGTTGGAGGAACAATATCTGGTCTCTTTAATTCCAAAACTTGTGAAAAACCTGATGGATTATATCGTTTATCAAAAGCTTGAACTTTATAATAAATATTCTTAGTTAATGTTTTAATATTAACTGTATCTATTATTGAGTTGTTTGGAATAGGTTTAAACGTTATTTGTGTAAACTCATCATTTTTTAAATTTGCTTTAAATACTCTATATCCTAAAAAATCTATTTCCGTATTTTTAGCCCAATTAATTTTTACTACACCCAAAGAATCAATAGTTCCTGTTAAACCAGAAGGAATAGCTGGAGGTGTATTATCATCAGGTTGAACCATTTTTGGAAATGACTCTCTTCGACTTCCATCGTAACCAATTGCAACTATTTTATAATAATTAATAGCTTGTAAGTTTGAAATATTTATATTCCTTACGTTTTTAGCTATTGATGAATTCACTAATAAATAATTTCCTTTGGGAGTATTTGATCGATACAATTCAAAGTTTTTTAGGGTGTTTACTCCTTGACTAGGAAATTCCCAATTTAGTGTAACACTTCCATTATCTTGAAAAGATAAGTCTGTAAGGAATGGATTGTAAATTAATGGATCAACACCTTTCCCTGTAACAATATCAGAAAAAGGTCCTTCAATTCCGAATGGAGAAATTCCTTTTATTCTGTATTGATATGATTTATTGTTTTGAAAAAGACTATCCACATACAACATTCTATTAGAAGGATTGGTTTCTCTCTCTCCAAGATTTGTTATAGGTGTACTATTTAAATCTTTAAAGTTTTTACCTCCGTCATCAGATCTCTGAAGTATATAGTTTGTATAATATCTTTTCAAAATTTGAAAATTCCAGCTCAAAATTGCGGTTCTATCTTTAAAAACACCCACAAACTCTTGAGGTTTTGGAAGCGGTTTGTAATCCATTTTTCCAAGAAAAACTCCTCCTTTTTTAATTTTATACTTACTAGTTTCTGGCAAGGCTACTTTGATTGTGTATAAGTACTTTTCTCCTTCAATAATATCATTATCAACAAAACCAAGTCCAGAAAATTTAGCGACCTCAAAATCTTGATCCGCTGCATAATAAGCAAACGTAAAACGTTGTTCAAAAGCTTGCGCTTGATTTATAACACTAAGAATTCCGTTTCCTCCCTCATTCATAGAAACATCAAACTGCTCTCCGTATAAGGCTTGTGCAGCAATAGCAGCGTTCGTATTCTTTTCTGTAAACTCCTTCCACTCCATCATTGGTTTTGGTTTTATTGGAGTTGTATTCAGGATTTTAAGAATTGGTTGTCTAAGCACTATTTTGTCTTTAACAATAGTTCTTCGTTCTATAATATAACCATGCTGATTTGAATACTTCCATGCTGTAGGAGTAGTAACACCCCAACGTAACATTATACTCTTCTCCGTAACAGTTGCTATAGCTTTTACTTCTGGAAGAACATTACCTATTTCTTTTTGAGCAATTAGATTTGAAAAAAATGTATTTAAAAATAAAATTGCTATTAAAGAATATTTTAAATTCTTAATCATTTATCGGATTTATATACTTAACAGAATGATTCTCGCCAATTTTTACTTGACCTGGTAAAACATATTTGTACGTTGTTTTGTATGTATCCTTCCTCATTAATGGGAAAGCTTCACTAATTAATTTTTCATACAAAGGGTTTCCTATCAATTGAATATCTGATGTTACTAATTGATAACTTAAATCTTCAAAATCTTGATGATAATAATGTGTTAAATTATATCTGTATGGATTGTATAAATTAATAACATCCTTATTATCATTTTCAAGATGCGTCAGATACCATGTCAAAGGTTCAACTCCTTCTACAGGTGGTACTCCTACTTTGTCTGTGTCTCTAGTAACAGTTATACTGCCTTCTAAAGGATAATTTTTATATAATAGTGGATATATTTGATTTTTATAATAACTATCATCTAATACTGCTCTAACCATTATTAGTGGCTTATTACCAGAATATTCATTACCTCTTAATTCAACCAAATCAAATTCTTCTAATCGTTCAATACTCATCAAAAGAGTTAAGTCATAAGGATAATTTATGAATTCATATAAATCTTTTGTATTATTCATATCCCTCATTTTACTCTTAAAAGTTTTATAAGTACTAGTCCCAAAATCATAGGTTAATAAGTCACGCTGACCATTCTTGCTTACAGTACCTTCCAACTCGGTAGTTTTAATTTCAGCTGTATTTTCATCATCGTCACTTAAATTTTTTGAATTATAGCTTTCTGAAACATTGGCTCCAACATCTGTGCCTTCTGAAACCAACTGAATATTAATATTATAATTTTCATCTGTACTGATATCATCAGGTAAATCAAAAACCAATTGTTTATTAGCTGAATTATATGTAAACGCTTTCTTCATTTTAACACCAGAACTAGCCGTCATAATCATTTCTCTATCCCAATCTGGAACAGCGTCAAACAAGTAAGACTGACCTCTTTTTAGATTGATATAACCTTTGTTATATTCATCAATAAAGAAATTCTGTTGTCCTAATACAGGGTACATAAACTCAATATTTGTTAATGGAATCGTTTTAGGTGCATCTCCACTGGTGAAATTAACCTCTTTAGTTTCAAGTGATGTCTTTCCATCGGACTTGATAACTTGCCAACTTCCATTCTTAAATTCTTCAAAATGCAACTGAACATAAGCCTTTAACTTTGAATGAGGAGGAAGGATCTCATGTGAATAAAAAGCAGCAACATCATTATTATTATTCCATCTTACTTCCCCTTGAATTTTCTGACCATTATTAGTTACAGAAAATTCATCTAAGAAAATTTTATATTTTCTCTCACCCGTTTCATCTGGAAGTTCGAAAACCTTATTAATCTGCATGTTGAATGAAACTTGAGGGGCTGCGAATACATCTACATCTGCACTTCCATCCTTAGGAGTCATGTCTCCAATAACAACAATTCCATCTAAAGGACTACCTCCAACTATTTCACATTTCTCTCCAAGTTCTACTTTAAATCTAAATCGACCTTTGATTAATCCACCTAGTAAATTATATTTTCCTCCTAAATATCCTCTAAACCATGCTGGATTTGGAAGTCTTGCCTGCAGTAATACTGCTCCACCACCACTTACAATAGGTATTTTTGTTTTTGAACCAAATAACTTAAACGTTAAACCTAATTCGCCATATAAATAAGCATAAGCTTGGCCGTTAGCATACCAACCATTCATACCTATAGGTTCAGATGAACCTTTACAGTGTGCATCTCCATAATCTTTCAACATAATATCGAAACCTACTCCGGCATCAAAACGAGCATAGAAAATAAGGAATGTTAAATCACCTGTTGAAACGCTTAAACTTGCTCCAAATGCTAATCCTTTTCCAGATTCAAGCATATTAAGGTCTCTCATGTAATCTAATTTAGATACATCTACTCCCAAAATATCTGCAACAATAGCTGGAGGTGGTGGACTTCCTGGTAAGTCATCTCCTACCATGAAGTAACTGTCCATTTTAATTTTAAGAATTCCTAGGTCTATTTTAACACCTATTCTGTCCTCTGGAGTTCCAATCATTAAATGCCATTCATCAGGAGATACATAAAAATCTAACCAACCAGCTCTACCTTTCTCTCCAACTCCTTTTAAAATTCCAAAATTGATATACACTTCGGAAGTTGAATGGAAAATATCATTCACAAAATCAAAACCAATGAATACATTTGCTGAAATAGCTCCTGTAGGGGTTTGGGCAGGAATACCTTTGCTATTCGGAGCCGCAATTGCTGATAAATTACTATCAACCACATCTTGGAACTCTGGAGGTAATGGAGCTATTAACTCTCCAAAACCTTTAAAATAAATTTCCTGTAAACCACCACTCTTTTTAAATGCCATTCCGAACTCTACTGTAGCATGAAATAAGTCTTCAGAATTTTGTGTTGTAATTCCCACTGACGCTTTCATTCCAAAAGCATTATCTTCAAAAGGCTCATAAATTACTCCTGATAAGGATGCTCCTATTTGCTCATATGCAGCATCTTTATTAGTTGTATTACCAGCCATTTTCATTTTGTTATATACTCCTCCGCCGAAGGCATTTAAAGCAAATCCTGTGAAAACTGGAACACCTCCTGGTATGGTTACCATTGCATCTGCAAACCAATACCTGAAAGTCTCTGTTCTTCCAAACAAAGCCTTTGCTTCTACTTCAAGTTTTAAACCTTTAGAAAATTTTGCGCCAACAGCACCAGCAAAACCAGTTCCATATTTAGGGTCTTCATCAAATAGGAAAATTGCACCTTTAAGTTCGGTACCTCCGACTTCCATTTTAATGAATAGTCTTTCAAGATCTATACCATCAAACTTCCATTTGTTACCCGCTTCATCTAATTTCCCTTTAATAGCTAATTTAGAAGAACCTCCGTTACCTCCATCACCTTCAGACATTAGATTTACGGCTAAATCTATAACTAATTCAGCCTTATTACCAGTAGGTGTTTTTAGACCTATTTCGTTAATGGAGACAGGGAAATTGGCCAGTTGTAATTGACCTTCTATACCAAAGTATTCTACAGAAAATTTGGGCGATTCAGTTTGGAGCACCAATTTTTGGAACTTAATTCCTTTAAAGTTAACAACACTTTTAGAAGGGTCACTAGCAGGTGTATCATCTTTCTTCAACCCGGAAGCTATACTCATGGATCCATTTAAGCTTGCTTTAGGTCTAAACTTACCATCAGCAACTTTCATTTCTATATACGAATCCTTTGTAAGTAGTACATCTGCTTTCCAGACATTGAACTGAATATCCTTTTCGGTTTCTACTCTTAATTTATATTCACCTGGTTGAAAAACAGCATTATATTTTAAACTATCTAGTTGAGAAACAGGTAAAACCAATTTACCTTTGAATTCACCTGCTTTTAAATTGTTCGTTTCAACATCTAATAAAAAGTAATCCAAAGAAAAATCCCAACCAGAAGCATCTCCTTCTTTTAATCCAATTACATTTTCACCAATAAACTTACCTGTTACTCCTTGTCCATCGATAATTAAATCTGTTGCTCCAAAAGCTACTCTTTCATCAGATTTTCCTTTTATTTTGAATTCAGGAGGTAAAATAACTTTCAATGATTTTACATAAACACCTCTCCATAAATTAGGAGCTTCACTGTAATATTTACTTAAATAACCACTAGGTGTCGCTGGATCATTTCGTAAATCGCTAAAATCAAAAACAGCTGTATTTAATTTGAAAGTTGTTCCTTCTAAACCTTTTACGCCAAATTCCGGTAATGAAATATTCACTACCATATCATTCCAATCGGAAATAGAGGTTTTAAAATCGGCTTCAACATAACCGATTTTCTTTTTCCCGTTTTTATCAACTGGATGTAATAAACCATTAGCAAACCTGATGTTTGCGTCTAATCCCATTTCTTTAAAACCAGAACAATCTATAATTGCATACGTACCTGGTTCTTCAAAACTACCTTTTAGTGTTAATAAAACTGTACCACTATTAAAATTAACCGTAAACTGAGAAATCAATTGAAGTTTGGCATCCCCTATTATACCACCTTCATGAGATAATTTCACATTAGAAGCTCCAAGAATTAAAACTTGCTCACCTCTTTGTTCATTAGTGCTTGGTAACTCAACTTTAAGAAAAACTGTTAACTCTGTAAAAGCTGGTTTAAAAACAGCTTTTGCAATACCAACCGTATATTTTACATTACTAATACTCTGTGGTTTAATAGCTACTGGAAGTTCACTAAGTCCATCTTTTGTTAAAACATCGATAAAATTACCTGTTTCATCAATGGTTTTGAAAGTATTCTCAGCCATATCCAACCACTTTTTGTTAATGATTGAATCTGAAGTATTAAATTTAAAACCTTGATCAGTAAAACTATACTGTGCTTTAGCATTAGATACTAAAGTGTTTTCTAAATTTTCAAATTTATCTAACGAAGAAAATTTTCGTAAACTTTTACTATTTGTAATTCTTACAGGTTTTACAACTGGCTCTGTTGATAAACTATCTTTAGGATTTTTAGTATATCCAAATACAGAAATGCTAATACAAAAAACGAGTAATAGACTCAGGGGTAATTTTATTTTCATGTTTTTGTTAGTTGATTTTTTCTTTTACTATTAAACAATTTTATCTTCTAAACTATATGTTACATACTTTTTCCAATCATCATAAGGTATACTATTGTGTGGAGATTTTATGACTAAAGTATTCCATGGTTCCCAAACTTCCGTTAATTCATTATTTGTAACATAATGGTGTTCTAAAATACCATTAACTAAATAATCAGGTAAAGGCATAGATAACAATCTAGATTCTTCATTCTTGAATAATTGAATTTTATGAAAAACCTCTTTATTAACAATATTAAAAGTGAATATACCTTGATCCCATGAGCTTTGAAAATCAATAAAGTCTCCATCTTCATCATAATTCGGAGTTAATAAATTATTTCCTTTTTCAAAATCAAAGATTCTATTCATCATATTATCATTTAACCATTGGAAAAAGACATTTTCTGTGTTTATTTTGTTTTTTAATTCTTCAGCTTCATCTAAATAATATCTTACTGTGCTATTTTCATTTAAAATTAAACTAACTTCAACTTTATTAAATTTTTCATTAGTATTTTTCTTAGAATTATATGATTCCCTAATAAAATCAATAACCTCCTTTATTTTCTTGAAAGGAATCCAATGCTCTTGTATTTCGTTGTCAGGTGTTATATACTGAATAGTCTCATAACCTATACTACCATCATTAACATCAAATACTACTTTAATTGATTTCCAGTTTAAATCATTAAATCCATTTTTTATTAAGTCTAAAAAATTATTTTCCATTTAATTTTATTTTTTTAAAGAGGGTTATCATAACTTCTAGATAATTGAGTATCAATCTTGCCATCAACTTTAACAATTACATCTATAGAATCTGGACGTTTTGAATTACCAATAAAATTAAAATCCATTTCTATGTTAATATTTGTTGGTGGATTATCAGATTTTAACATATTAGAAATCGCTTTCTCCATATTATACCACGCACCAGTTCTATTCTCTTTAGCATTTTGAGAGAAATAGTTAATTTGTTCACTAAGACCACCCCATTCATTTCTAAAAATATGACCTCCGTCATCTACATTAACAGTTGATCCATCCTTTACTGTTTTGGTATGTGATTGAAAATCTTCACTTCTTTTAATAGATTTATCTATAGAAACTGAATTCATTTTTGCACTAACTACCCTTCCTAAATCATCAATTTCATAAATAAATTTTCCATTTTCAATTTCATATCTAAATCCTTTCATAAGTGGTGGATCTACATTCAATAAATGGTTCCAACCATCACCTTTACCTCCAGCTTTTGCTTTTATTACACCATTAGATATCTCTGCCCAAACTTTACCTTGTTTATCTATTAGAGTAAAAACGTCCCCTGATTTTTGAAGTTTCCATGTTCCTGGGAGTTTACTTCTAGTAAGCATTTCTGCAAATTCGTCGAATTTAGACTGTCCCAACATTTTAGTCAAATCATTGACTATATCTGTAGGTAAATTATCAACAAACTTTTTCTTCAACATTAAAAATTCTCCAGAAGGTGCGCTCGAACTCACAGAATAAGGATCTATTTTACCATTAGGTTTTATTGAATACCAATCATCCGCTTTAACCACTCCATTCTCATAAATCCTCATTTCACCACTAGATCCAATAATCTCTCTTCCTAAAACAGATGCTATTTCTTTTGCACTTTCTGTATCATTACAACTTAATAATCTTATTTTTTTACTCTCAGGAACATTTTTTAAAGATCTTGCAAATTCTGTAGCACTCAAAGTTACTGTCTCAGCAACTCCATCAATTTCAATTACCATCGAGAAACCTTTACCAGTATCATCAGCATGAATAATAACATCAACATAGTCATCACCATTATCTATAAAGTTTTTTACTTTATTGATATCAACTGGTGGTGGTCCAGATAAATCAACTATACTTTTCTGTAAGTGTTTAGCATCGATTTTTAATAGCTTTTTAACTGCTTCAATTTTAGCTTTAGCTGTCCTAGCACGGACTGCTAGTTCCAACTCGCCACTAATTTTGCCTTCAGCAATAACATTGTCTAACCATTTTTCTGCTTCTCTTAATTTATTAGCACCTATTTCTGCTAATTGCTGATTGGTTAAATCTTGATTAAGAACACTATTAATAAAATCATTAATCTGATTTTTACTTGGTAAAGGTTTAGTGTTCTGTTTAGCTACTTTTTTATACAGTTTTTTTATACTTATTGTACCGTCTATTAAAAGTTCATCAACAGCTATAATAGCCGTTAGAACGTTTAAGGCCTCAAGTACCTTTTTTGCATTAGGTGATAAATTTTCTGATGATGAAGAAAGAATAATATTCACACCTGAACCTATCATATCTGCTATTATAAAAACTTTTCTAAGAGTAGTTGGCGCCTTAGCTAAAGCACCTACTCCTGTTGCTAAACTAACTACATCAATTGCAGCTTCAATTCCATCTACTGTATTTTTAGTATTACCTACATCATTAGCATAATATGCTAACATAGCTGGTGCAATAATTGGTGTTTCCTTATTATAATCACTAAGCATACTCAAAGAAGACTTATTAACAAACCAAATAGGATCCAGAGGTCCAAGTTCTACTGGTTCATCTTGAGTAATCGGTAATAAATTACATGTCATTTCATTATAAGCAGAAAGTTTCACTGACTCATCAGAAACCCAATCAATCTTAGTATCCATATTACAAACGTAAAAGAACATTACAGGAGAGTTGGCTCCTAATTCTTTTACATAATCCCAGAAACCTTTGTGGTAAAAATTAATTATGCGATCTGCAAATTCATCATCAGTATATCCAATAGCGGTTTCTTTAAAAATTTTTGACTTACCACATAACTGTGATAAAGTGTTTACAAATTCTTTATAATTGTCGTCTGTTAACCAAATATGATCATTATCAATTTTATAAGCTAATCTCTTCAATATGAACTCATCTTCATATAACTTAGATTTACCCAATAAAGCTGTCAGTAAATTGTCAACATCTGCATCTTTAGTAAACCTTAACAACCTAATAATTTGAATTTCAGAACTATTATTTGTAGGGCCGTTTTTTGGCGTAAGAATACTTATTGCCGTAATTTTATTTTCTACACTAAGTTTCTCTAATTCTTGGTCTGATAAACTAGTAATACAATTCTTAACTTGATTAAATCCAGTATCTGGAGTTATATTCAATAAATTATCTAAACATTCTTTTTGCTTGTCTTTAAGAGCATTAATCATTTCCAGATAAATAGTGATAGCATTCTCTATAGTGATTTCAGAATCTTGAAATAAAGTATAAGCTCTTTTAGAGGTATATATATTGTTTTTATAAGCAGGAATACTTGAAGTAAATTTTAACTCTGAATATGAATCTTTTACTAACTCAGGATAAGAATTATTTAAGAATGCAAATTTAGAAACAATAAAATATTTATTATTCCATTCAATATTTTCACCCATAAAGTCTTGCACTAAATCTTGGTTTAATTTATATGAAGGATCATAAGGTGTTTCTTCTCCGTAAGCAAAAATTTTCTCATTCAATCTGTTAGATTTTAAAGTAGCCTTTTTAAATTTATTGTAAGTATTAGGTTTAAGTATATTGACAATTTCATTTTCGTTAAATGCAAGCTCTTCGATTTTAGTTTTCAATAGTTTCCTTCCATCACCATCAGGGGCTACTGTAATGATTGTTCCATGATATTTATTTCTATCCTCAGCATCGTAATTTTTAAATCCTTTGTATGTAAAATTAAAACTATCAACAGTGTACTTATCTTCAACTTCTGTTGTTTCTACATCTATATGGTAACTAACTTCATCTAATTTGAATGATTGTAAAGCTCCAGTTGGATAAAAAACGTAAGGGTTAAATTTATCAATACCAGTTATGAAACTTAAATTAGTAACATTTTCAGGAAGAGTAATGAAACTACCGTTAACAGTCAAGAAAGTAAATGTTTTATCTGGGTTTGCAAATTCTTTAGGTATACTAGAAACAACTGTATTCTGCCCCTCTTCATCACCCTGGAACCAGTAGATTTTAATACCTGGTGCATGGATTTTCTTCCAATCTAAATGGTTTAATGTAGTTCCGTTTCCATAATCCATTAAATTATCTGTTGCTCCTTGTGGAAATTGATATTCATCCCAAGTATGCTTTAAGCCGAATATACCATGACCTAATTCGTGCGCCATTGTACGGATTTGCTTTAATTCATTGTTAGAATTTGCAGTAAATACATAACCAAACTGGCGCTTTAATGGCATAAAACCTTCTACTTCAGTTTTAGTAACTGATACATTGGTTACAAAAACATAGTAAGTTTTATTGTTGTAATACGTTTGTTGTTTTATATAACTATTAAAGACTAATTCTTCATCTGTATAATGAGAAAGTAAATTACTATCTCCAACACTTAGTCTTTTATCTCCATCTTTATCCCAACCATAAATTTGTTCTGGCGAAACATTATCAGAAAACTGAATATTTAATTTAACGCCTGATTTATTATAAATTTGAGTTACCCCCTTTTTTAATATTTTTAATTTTTCTGTTATCTCTGATGATGCAATATTCCTAAATACAGGAACTATAGTTACATTAATCGGTTCGAGTTGTTGTGATGCTAAATGTGTTGTAACGAGACTACCAGCAATATCATATTTACCATTATCTTTAGACTTAACTACTGCAAAAATTTCTTCGTCTGCATAATCGAATTTGCGTTTCAATTGTAATTTTGCAATATCACCAATCCATTCAACCGGTACTTTTGCCCCATCTTTTGTTTTAAATATAATACTATCTTTTACTATTGAAGTGTCAGTAATGGTAACTTTTGCAGTTACAAAATCTTCTCCTTCATTATCTGAAATTGCTTTATAAGGAACTCTATATTTTCCAGATTCCGTATCAAGAATTTTATATTCTTTTTCAAAAGTAGCTGATGTATTTTCAGGCAATTCATCAAAATGATAAAAGCCAGAAGATTGAAAATCAATGGTAACTCCCTTGGCAGTTACAGCCGTTACATTTCCATTTGAATCTAAACCATTAGTTGTATCACTTGAAACAACTCCTCCTTGCGCTCCTTCTTGCTTGGTTATTGTTCCATCTTCCCCAACTGCCCATATATCGCCGTTAGTACTAACAATATTTACATCTCCATCACCAGGAATTATAGCCGTTTCACCATTCGTTCCAGTTACAACAATTGCTCCATTTGCATCAATCACAACGGTTGCTACTTCAAAACCAACTTCAACAGTTTCTTCCAAATCTCCTGGATCTCCTCCTATACCTTCAGAAATATTGATATTTACATCAACAGTCATTGATGCTCCTTCTCCAAATTCCGGATCGTATAATGTTACTATTTCTCCTTCGGCTAACTGAGCGTCTGTATTTACTAAAATATTAGAAAAGGTTACGCCAAATTTTGCGAATTTTAAATAAGGAATTGCAACAAAACCTTTTCCTGAAAGTACACCATTGGATTGGCTCTGAATTTCTGTAATAGTCACTTTAAAATCTCCCGCAGTAATTTGATCTCCAATATTTAAACCTGGATGAGGATCTCTATTCGAAATAGCTATTTCATCTGGAACAATACCACAATTATAATTTGCATCTTCGTTTTGAACAATATCTGTAGTTACATATTGAGGTTCAGAGTATTCACTATATTGGTAAGCACATTTTCCTTTTACCTTAAACTCATAAGCAGTGCCCGGTTTTAAATCCCAAATAGTTGCCCAAGCACTATTAGTTTTTTTGGTAAACCAATTTGCATCTGGATTATTTGCTTCTCTATACGCAATTATATATTCTGAATGTAAGGTAGGATCTTGATCCCAAAAAACATTAATTTTTGAAGTTCCTTTTGGTTCTCCTGAAATACCTTCTGGTATTTGACATGGAGCAGTTCTGGAAAACCAAAAAATTTCACTATAACCCTCATTTTTAAAAAGGCCTATTTCCTCTAAACCTTGTAAAGCTCTAGCTCTTACCCTCCAAGCATATTTTCTTCCCGCTAGTAATAATGGTTTATCTGGACCGTAAAACAAGCTAGTTGTTCTAACTGTTTCTTCATAAATTGGAGCTTGTGATAAGAAAGCTGTTTGTGGATCAACATTATTATCCCAAATCTCTACAATACTGAAATCGTATTCAACATTACTAACATTAATATGCCTTGGTGTCCATTGAAAAACGATGTTTTCGAAGTCGCTTGGTTCTATATTTTTACCATTAAAAGGTAAGTTTAGTATTGGTGGTTCATTTTTGAAAATGAAAACAGTAGCACATTTTTTATCTGATAGTTTAGCTCCGGATAAAAAATCATATACTTCAAAGCAAAAATTATAGGTTCCTTCTGGTATAGACTGTGCATAAACTGATTGACCTATACCCTGAATATTTTCGAATCTGTAGTAAGGAGCTAACTCAACATTTGTTAATGTTAATGGAATTCCTCCTTCAATAAATAAATCTTGAGCTCCAATGACAAAATCTCTGCTTGAAAAACTAATATTCCCTCCTTCAAAATACGTTTTCAAACGAACTTGTCTGCTAGATACTGTTAAGTCATTTAAAAATATTTGTATGGTAATTGGTCCGTTTAAAGCTGTTTCATCTGCATAATTATAAAAATTAACAGGTGCTGGAGCTTTAACTCTAGGGATAATATTTACCGGATACTGTTGTGCAAATACATTAATAGATAATACAAATGAAAAAAGCGAAAGGAGGACTTTTCTTTTCATAGTTTTTTAGGGCAATTATAATTTAATCTTGGTTGATATATTTTAATTCATATTGATTTTCATCAATATAATTTTCTGATTTATTGGTTAAATACTTGATGATTGATTGTTGCAAATATAATTTTATTTCTGGATTTTTTTCATTCATTTCTAGCATATTATAGGCTTCTACTCCTAATGAATTTTCAAATTCTCTCAACAGCTCAGAATCCTTATTTATAGCTTCAATGCTGTTATATTTTTCTAGCTCATTTAACACCCAACGATGCACTAAAAGCTTTCTTAATGATTTATTATAAACCTCATGTTTTCTTCGGAATCGAACTCTAATTTCTTTTGAAAAATCGGCTCTTTGTTCTTCTGTTAAATTCCATAGTGGACTTTTAACAATCTCTTTTCTATTTTGAACAAATGCTTTTTCTATGGCATAATCTGCTTGATTCACATCTTCATATAAATCACTCATACTTTGATATAGCAATTCGTTGTACTGCTTCTTTTTATCGTGTGAAGCATAGAGCCTCTTTAATAATTTTACGGCTTTTACTTTGTAAGCTTTGGTTTTAGTTTCAGAAGCTATTTCTATCCTTTCTTTCTGAAGACTATAAAGGACTGATTTTGGTAATTGATTAAATTTATCTGACTTGATTAATTCTTTAATCTTATTATCTACCTGATAAATAGAACCTGTATACAATGAATCTTTGTAAATAAATTTAATCTCTGGTTTTACTTTTTTAACTTCCTTTTCAACAAGCTTATCTTCTTTAGTTTTATCTTTTTGAATCTTACTTCTCCTTTTAAACTTAAGATCTTTTGAATTGAATAAACCGAAACTATAATTGTACCCAAAAGTTAGTGTAAAACTGCTATTTTTTGTTGTTGCAGTATTTCTTAATTGAAGTAATCCATTTAAGCTAAAATTATGTTTTTTCTCATATACATACCTACTACCTATTCTAACATTAGTAACATCTCCTTGACTTAATCCATTCGTTATACTTTTATTATACCCAAATGAACCATTTACCTTTAACTTCTTTTCTAAAAAGCCTTTTGTTGCAGAAACTGTTGGTCCTAGTATAACATTTTTCTCAGTACCTAACGTACTAAAACTGGTATTTAAAGCTCCAGAAATACCAAAATCAGATTGAGGATAATTAATTGTATACACAGAATTGGCATTGTAAAAAACAGAACTATCTTCACTTCTTTCTTCATCGCCTATTCTATTTTCTGCATCTTGAAAGGAAAAACTTACATTTAAATTCTGATTGTTGTAATCCGTTTCTTTGAGCTTATAGTTTACATTAATATTTGCGTTTTGAGATATCTGAGCAAAATTATCTTGATCTAATTGTTCTTCAATTTGTGAGACACCATTTATAAAATCGAACTGATTTTTAATATTGGTAAATGATTGGAAACTTGAATATCCTGAATTAATACTTAACTTATCATTCGCATTATATGCCACGTTTAATGCCATTACCAATCTACTAAGCTGTGTTGCTTTGGTGTTATCTAAATCATCATTTTGAAGACCTGCGTTAAAGTTAACAGTTACTTTATCTTTAAAAATACGCTGAGAAGCATTAACCGTAATATTTTCTAAATCATTATTAAAAAAATATCCTCCTAAAGTTCGGTAATTAGGATCTATTCGTTCGTACCCTAACCCAATAGAACCATTTGCTACCTGGTAAGCAAAATTAAAATTTAAAGCTTTATAATATTGTGTAGTTGGATTATCTGAAACTAAAAAAGCAGCAAGATGATCACTAACTCCATTAACTCTTATATCTTCTGTTAACGCTGATAAAGCCACTTCTCCTCGAAACTTCAACTTTTCCCATAAAGTCGCTTCCGCATCAAAACTTATCACAGTGTTGTCTTTAGGTAAAACTTCGTTTTCCGTAGGAATTGGATTTTTTAAAGATGCTACATCATCGGAAGCTCTAAAGAAAATGGCTCCTAATTTAATTTTATCTAGTTGATAAGAAGTTTTAAATCCATAACCCATTCTACGATAACTTGCCGCACTACTAATATTTTCAGCATCAAACTCCCTTGCTTTTAACAACCTACCATACATTAAACTCACCTTAATTTTATCTTTAGGAGTTAAGTCTAAACCCAATCCTGTGAATTGGTGTCCATTTAGTGTGTAAGGAGAAAAACTAACGTTTACGTCTCCGATATGAGCAGTTACCCATTTATAACTTGGGTGCATACTCAATCTATTAAAAGTAAAAGGTGTATTTGATTGAAACTTACTATTAGAATATGAAAAAGAAAAAGGGATATTATAAATATCGCTAATATTCAAATTCACATTTCCTGATAAGAAATATGTAAAAGGCTCCCTATTTGAATCTCCGTTAAAATAAACTGAGTTTACACCAATACCACCAGTCAATCTAAAGAGAGGTGACTTACCAATCTTCTCTAGATTCTGACTAATTGTAAGGTGGGGAACTAGAAATAGTGTTAATAGTAGATTTCTAAGTTTCAATAGTCAATTATTTTCGCGGCAAAAAAACGACTTTTTTTCTAATTATCAAAGAATTATCTATTACGATATTAACACTTTTTTAACAGCTCTTAATCCTTGCAGAGGATAAGCCTTATCAGGATAATTTATTAGTTAAAAATTGTATCAGTTTTAAAAACATAATCATAAATAAAAAAAGAATCGAAAGACAAACTACCTTTCAATTCTTTAATGAATTGTATATAATAAATAAATGAAACTTAAATTATCTTCTACTATAATTTGGAGCTTCCTTTGTAATTGCTACATCATGCGGATGACTTTCATTAATACCGCTTGCAGTGATTCTTACAAACTTACCTGTTTCTTTTAATGTATTTATATCTTTTGCTCCACAATATCCCATTCCTGCTCGTAAACCTCCTACAAACTGATGAATACTTTCATATAATTCTCCTTTGTAAGGAACACGACCAACAATTCCTTCTGGAACTAACTTTTTAATATCATCCTCAACATCTTGGAAATAACGATCTTTAGAACCTTGTTTCATTGCTTCAACTGATCCCATACCACGATAAGATTTAAATTTTCTTCCTTCGTAAATAATTGTTTCTCCTGGACTCTCTTTTGTACCAGCTAATAAAGATCCAAGCATAACACAATCGGCTCCAGCTGCAATTGCTTTAGGTATATCTCCTGTGTAACGAATCCCTCCATCAGCAATAACAGGTACTCCACTTCCTTTAATAGCTGCTGCTACTTCAATTACTGCAGAGAACTGAGGAAAACCTACTCCTGCAACTACTCTTGTAGTACAAATAGACCCAGGACCAATTCCAACTTTTACAGCATCGGCACCTGCTTCAACTAAATACTTTGCAGCTTCTGGTGTTGCAATATTCCCTACAACAACATCTAGATTTGGAAACTTTTCTTTTACGCTTTTTAATACAGTAACAACACCTTTCGTGTGTCCATGTGCAGTATCTATAATAACTGCATCTACTCCTGCATTTACTAATGCTTCTGCTCTTTCTACTGCATCGTATGTTACACCTAATGCGGCAGCAACTCTTAATCTTCCTAAACTATCTTTGTTTGCAATTGGTTTTTGAGTAGTTTTAGTAATGTCTCTAAATGTAATTAACCCTACTAATTTATATTGATTGTTTACTACAGGTAGTTTTTCTATTTTATTGCTTTGAAGAATAATCTCAGCTTGTTGTAATGAAGTTCCTTCTGCTACAGTAATTAAGTTTTCAGAAGTCATAACTTCTGTTATCGCACGATCATTATCTTTCTCAAAACGTAAATCTCTATTAGTTACAATACCTACTAATTTTTTTTCATCATCAACAACAGGAATCCCTCCTATTTTGTGCTCTCTCATTGCCTTTTTTGCATCAAGAACCACAGCATCTAATGGTAAAGTAATCGGATCTATAATCATTCCACTTTCCGCCCTCTTAACCTTTCTAACTTCTTGAGCTTGCTGCTCTATCGTCATATTCTTATGCAAAACTCCAATACCACCCTCACGAGCAATAGCAATTGCCATATCACTTTCTGTTACAGTATCCATAGCTGCTGATACTATTGGTACATTAATCGTGATATTTCTTGTAAATTTTGTTTGAATATTTACTTCTCTAGGAAGTACTTCAGAATAAGCTGGGACTAGTAGAACGTCATCGTATGTTAATCCTTCTCCGACGAATTTAGATGAGTGGGCATTCATGGTGCAATCAATATTAGGTTTGTAATTAATTGCATGCAAATATACTGATTTTATTGGAATTTTAAGTTTATGTTTTTGTTAAGCAGTATTTTTAACTTAAAACGCTTATGGTCAATATTAATACGTTTAAGGGAAAAATTTCACAAAGTTCTAATTCATAGAATACATTTGACAATGATAAAATGAGTAAATAGTTATTTCTAACCCCAAAACCAACTTAATATGCCTGCTTTAAAGGAACCAAAATCATTAATTGATTCTGCTTATTTAAGTAAAGGCACTATTGGAAATGTAGGAATGCCAGCTGAACCAATTATTCATTTCTCTTTGGTAGTTTGTGCTACCTCTGGAATAATATCTGGGATTATAGAAATTATTCAGGCTATTGACAGGCCTTCTATTTTACTTAATGTTACTGGCAGTATTCGTTCTACTGGTTTTGGTGAAAACACAAAAACGGTAAACTTAAGTGGCAACTATTTAATTACAGTTCCTCCACCAGCAATAGGCAGTTATTTACAACATTTTACTGCTCATATGGATATAAATAATGAATGGAATGGAACCGGTGGATTTACTTACAGTAATCAAAAAATTGAAAATGTTCCTGTAAAATCGGAGAATTAAAATATAAAAATTAGGGGATTATAGTAATTTAAGGTAGTTTGCGTTTTTTAATTAAAACAAAAACTACCTTAATTTTTATCTGAAAATTGTATTATCTCTAACAAAAGCGTTTTTGTAACGCTCACTAAAAGGAATTTTCTCCAAGTTATTTAAGATGATTAAATTGTCTTCTAAATAAATCTCTTTGATACTTTTCATGTTTACAAGATAATTTCTGTGTACTTGTTTAAAATTATCATTGTTAAGCATCTCTTTAAGTTTTATCAAAGAAAGCTTTACTAAGTATCTGCTTTCACCGCATTGTAAATTACAATACTTTTCTTTAACATCTACATAATCAATAGCATCTACATCTACCTTTACAACGCTACGCTTATGCTTAATAAATAAAAATTTTGGACTTAGTACTGCATTTTCATCATCAAAACTAATACTGTTACTTTGATCATAACACGATTCAATAGCTAGCTCTAGCGTATATAATAGCTCAAGCTTATTGAATGGTTTTAATAAGTAAACAAGCGGATTTGTAAGTTTTGCTTCATCAAAAACAGCTCTACTTTGCATGCTTGTTAAGAATAAAAACGGAACATCAATACCTTCTTTATTGATTCTTTGTGCAAACGTAATACCATCAGGCTTACCATCTATCATTATGTCTAAGATAACTAAATCAAAAAATCGATTTTTGATTTCTTTTTCAGCCTCACTAATATTTCGTACTCTAATTACTTCATATTCATTTTCTTCAAGAAATGAAACGATTTCTTTTGCTTCTTCATCTAAATCCTCTAATAAAAGTAATCGTAGGTTCTTCATGGGTATTTGGTTTGATACAGTAAATATATAAAAAAGTAATTAGCCTTAGGCTTCACTTCTTGGTAATTGTATCGTAACCTTAGTACCTTTCCCTTCTTCACTATCAAAAGATAAAACACCTTGGTTCTTTTTTACCAAGGTCTGACATAAAATTAATCCCAATCCAACTCCTTCAGAGCGATTGATTTTATCAATACTTACATCCTTTAAACTATTAATTCTTTCTAGTTTTTCTTTTGAAATTCCTATTCCTGTATCCTGAATCGAAACGTAGGCAAAATCTTCCGAATCTACTCCCATTTCGATTGTAATTGCACCTTTTCCATTCATGTACTTTACAGCATTGTCTAATAGATTTCTAAGTACAATTTTTAAAGACTCTCTATCGGCTTTAATTAAAGAGTTTTTTAAATAATTAGTCTTGATCTCAACATCATTAGCTTCGATTAAGTTTTCATAATCGTATAAAACATGCTCAATAATTGGTTTAAAAGGATACTCTTTTTGCTCAAAAACCATTTGATTGTTTTGCTCTAAAGACCAATGCAATACATTATTTAATAAATGGCTAGTACTTTCTGTAACTGTTATGGCAGAATTATTTGCTTCTCTAATCCCTTCAATATTATTATTCTCAATATGCTTTTTAAGCTGTAAATGTTGGTGTTTTATAGTGTTCATTGGAGAACGTAAATCATGCGAAACAACAGAAAACAAGTAATTCTTAGTTTTGTTCGCTATGGCTAAATCCTCTTTTTGTTGCGTTATTAAAGAGTTTTTCTTTTGTAGTTTTTTATAGAAAAAACCTAAGAAAGCAAGAAATATTAATAATCCAGAAGCGCCAAAAATCAAAGCTTTTTGTACTACTTTCTGAGTTTTTAATTTCTCATCTTGAATTGCTATTTCACTTTCTTTTTGAGCTACTGCAAATTGTTTATCCTTTTCTGTAAGTTCCCAGATTTTGTCTCTGTTAAATAAAGAATCTTTCCATTTAATATGCTCTCTATAATATGCTACGCTTTGTTGATAATCTTTTCTATTTCGCTCAACTACTGCCATATTTAATGAAGCATTATGTTTTAATTCAACATTGTTAAATGATTTTGAAAGTTCATACACCTCTTTAAACAATGGAATAGCATCTTCATCTAAATATTGATTGTAATAAACATTTGCTAAATATGTCTTAGCATCAATTATTGCAACAGTATCATTACTATTAATTAAGGACAATTCTTTATCAAAATAATCTCTAGCAGTTTCATAGTCTCTCAAATGTATGTACGATAAACCTAAATTCCTTAAAACGGCTTTCTTAATAACATTATTGGTATCTTTATTATTTGCTATCCAATATTTATAATTATTTACAGCTTTATCATAAGATTTTAAACTAAGATGAACATTACCAAGTAAATAATTCTTTATAAGAGCATAATTATCGGAATTGGAAATACTGTTGAAACTCAACAACGCTTTTTTATATAGGCCTTTCGTATAAGCACTATATCCATGAATACAATGGAAAAAATCCTTCTCCTCTTTATCATTTGTCATCATTAATGCTCTATTACTATAGGCATAACAAGAATCATATTGTTGACTTCTGTAAAAA
Organism: Tenacibaculum skagerrakense; assembly: GCF_004345825.1. Classification (GTDB taxonomy): domain Bacteria; phylum Bacteroidota; class Bacteroidia; order Flavobacteriales; family Flavobacteriaceae; genus Polaribacter; species Polaribacter skagerrakensis. The sequence continues at coordinate 262,945 of NZ_SLXM01000005.1, read as the reverse complement.
TCTATAGCCTTACAAAAAACAATGTTCTTAGAATTATCACATATAGAATCTCCTTTCCTTGTTAAATAATTTTTCTTTTGAGCTGAAAGGAAACTTATAGATGATAAAACAACAATCGTAAAAAAAGAGAAAGAATATTTCAATATTTAAAATTACAATGTTGGTGGTGGTGTTGAAGGTCTTGTTACTGTTCCTCTATCTGTTTCAGGATCATCATCTTGATCTCTTACACAAATAGCATCAACAGAAGGAGTTCCTGAATCTAATTGATAAGTAAACTGAATGTAGTATAAGTCATATTGTGATGCTTGCTCATTACAGTTAAATTCAACTCTAAAATCTCTACAAGAAACCGTATCCCAACCTCCTTGTTTATTCAAAATCTGCATATTAGTCGCTCCATAGTAATTCAAATAAATCTGATTACCTTGAAGTGAAAGTCCAGATGTATTATCAACAGGTTTTAATTGTTGGTTGCTTGGAATATACGCTAAAACTGTTACAGTATATGGTGTAGCTGAACCACCTTCGGCTCCAGAAATATTTACTAATGGACCAGTTGCTCTATACTGAGCATCTATATTTGCGTTGTTAAATTTTTTGAAATCTACAAGAGTAAGTGTTACTCCGTTTGTACTTACAGGATTACCCATATTTTTATAATTAAGTTTAGTTAGACGAACTAAATTTACAATAAAAAATATCAAAAAAACAAACGATTTTATCTAAGTTCAATAGATATTAAACATATTTCACCCTTCAATTAATTCAGTTTTAAATAGTTCAGTAAAAAAAAACAATTATTGAATTTTATCGTGTTCGCTTTGCCATGAAAATTCAGTAAAATTCTTTCCAATAGAAACACCAAAAAATAAAGCCATACCAATAACACCTTTTAAAAAGAATAAGAATACAATAAAGAAATGTGCTACAGTGCCTTCTGTACCAAAAAATAGTTGATGACATAAAGCTGTTAATACAACCGTTGTAAATAGTAGTGTAAATGCAAAATTATCAAAAGTACGAACCGGCCAATATGCTATCTTTCGGGAGAAACGAATATCATTTCCCCATTTATCAATTAAGTAATAAAAATCATTTCCTAACGGAGCAAAAAGTAAAGGATCATCAGCCTTTTTTAATTTAAAAAGGATCGAAGGGGCAATTATTTTATATCCTTTTATTGCTAGATTATGAGCTTTTTCTAGTTCGTTTATCTTGCTAATAGTTGATTTTGGAAATTCTCCTTTAAACAAATGAGTATCTAAAAACTTTAATCGATATTGAATACAAATACTTTTTATTTGAGAAATATGAAATATGCGATTAGCATCTAATTTATCAATATCGAAATTGTTTTCAATACCATTGGAATTTGATGATTTTAGAACCTTTTCTATTCTTTCATGCTCATTATCAACCTCTTTAAAAAGATGTTGAACCCAATCTAAAACATCTTTCCCATTAAGCTCTCTTGCTCTGCTCTTAATTAACTCTTCATGAAGATTCACTAAACCTAACATACTGATAGTCTTTTACATAAAAATACAACAAAATATCAGTAAATAAAAAGGTCTAAAAACTCTCTTGTTATTTAGACTAGTTCTAAAATTTAAACTGAAGTGTTGTATACCAATTTCTTGGTGCTGAAGGAATAATACCTGGACCAGGGTAACCAGTTGCTCTTCGTGTAAAATACACTTCATCCAATAGGTTATTAACACCAACTTCTAACTTTACAAACTTATAACTATAAGAAGCTGAGAAATCTAAGATTCCATAAGCTGGAATTGGACCTCTTACTGCATTTGAAGAATCAGGTTGATCAGAATTATTAGCATCATTAAACTGCTCTGATAAATATGAATATTGAAGACTTGTGGTAAAATTCTTATAACCAAATTTTAATCCTGTTTTTAAGTTTACATCAGGAACGAATTCAACTTTATTTCCTTTGATATTGTTTTCCTTAGAATCAGTATATTCTGAAGTGATGAATGACGTATTTATAAAAGTATTAAGACTATAGTGATTAGATAAATTAAATACTCTTTTCATATTAATATCAATCAAAGATTCTAAACCAAGAATACGAGCCTCTCCAACATTTGTTCGTAATTGACCTACTGTATTCAATGGCGGAATTGTAGTTGTAAAATCTCCAATACGATTGTTATAGAATAATGCAAATCCACTTACATCATAAGAAACAAACTTATTCAAATTACCTCTAACACCAGCATCAATTGTAAAACCTTTTTCATCTTCTAAATTAGGATCTACAGCATTTGATGGATTCACAATATTTACATCTGAAAATGTAATTGAACGGTAATTTTGAGAAACATTTCCATAGACTTCCAAAACATCTGTCGGTTTATAACTCAACCCAATTCCTAATAATACAAATGAACGCTCTTTTGTTATATTATCCGATTCTTCGACTGTTCCAATTGGGTTTCCAGCACCATCTCTATTTACTCGTTTTCTAAAACCATTACTTCCTGTATTAATGTATTCAAACCTGAAACCTGGAGTAACAGAAAACTTGTCGTTTACATAAAAAATATTCTCTCCAAAAATTGCTATATTTTCATTTGGGTTTTCAAAATCGGATTGGAAGGTATAATTTGGAAATTGATCTAGTGCAGAAGAAAAATTAGCATCACTTTCATCGGTTCCTGGACCTTGGAAAGACGTGTTGCTTGCATTGTAGTACTTCCCTCCTATTAAATACGTAGCATTCTTTCCAAAAAAGGTATATTTATCCAAGAAACGTGCTTCGAATCCAAAATTGCTAAAATCGCTACTTAATAATTCTCGGGCTTCAAAATTATCTGCTACATCTACTCTTCTATCTCTAAAACCAATTGCATCTCTAGATGCATTTAATCCGAAGAAATTAAACGTAAGCTTTGTATTTTCAGAAAAATCATGCGTTAATCTTAAGTTGTATAAAAACCAATCTACATTAAACCAGTTTCGAGTTCTATTACTTTGAAACGGATTGTCAGTAAACATTGCATCGGTTAATCCACCAGCTTGTTGAGCTAAATAAGTCAAATATGTTCCTTCTGCTTCTAATTTTGTCTTTGTATTAAAATCATAACCAATATAAGCATATGCATTTTTAGAATTAAAACCAGAGTTTGGTCTAAATCCATCACCTTGTTTGTAATTATAGTATCCATAATAACTCAATTTTCCTGAAGTTCCTCCAATACTTGTAAAGTTTGTGAACAAATTAAAACTTCCTAGAGTATTTCTTGTAACTACTTCAAATTCTTTATTAGGATTTGGCTTTTTCATGATAAAGTTAATCAACCCTCCAAATTGAGTTCCATATTGTAAAGACGCAGCTCCACGTATTACTTGTATCTCTTGAACTCCTTCTGTAGCAGGTGTATAATAACTTTCCGGATATCCTAATACATCTGCACTAATGTCGTATCCATTTTGACGTGTATTAAAGTTCGAAGTTCTATTCGGATCTAATCCACGACCTCCAACATTTAATTGTAAACCTGCATCATCATTTTCAAAAATGTTTAAACCCGCAACTTGGTTATATAATTGACGTGCATTATTGGTTGCTAAGTTCGCCATAGATTCTGTTACTAAAATAACTTCCGTTTTCTTACCGGCATAAATAGCTGTACCTTCAACATCTTTTAATCGTTTTAACTCAAAGGCTTTGCGTTTTTTAGCTTTGATTTCAACTTCAGATAATTCCTCAGAAAAAGAGTTTAATACGATGTTATAAACAGTTTTAGTATTTACATCAAACTTCGTTTCAAATAGTTCATATTCATCTAAATAAAAGGCAACTATAAACGTTTTTTTAGCACTTGTAAATTCAAAATAACCTTTAGAATCAGTAATTGCTAATGTATTACCAGATACATCAAGTAATTGTACTTTTTGTAATTGTTTATTTGTTTCAGAAGTAACAATTCCTGTAAACTTTGTTTGAGCACTTGCTACTATTACAAATAAAAACACTATTACTAGTAAACTATAATCCTTTAATTTTAATCTCATCGTTAAAAGGTAAAATCCAATCTTTATGTTTAAAACTTTCTTTCTGCTTGTATAAATCAACCTTCGGATCGATATATAACTTACTTGGCCTTCCATTTAAAGCTACATATGACTCTACATATACTTCAACATTTTGATGTCCATCTTTTGTAAAATGATCACCTAAATAGTGTGCATATTCTAATATAAAATCAGGTTGAAAACTCATTTGCTTCTCTTGAAAAGAAGTCAAAAAATCTTTATTATCTACATAGAAAAACTGCTTTGTTTTTCCATCAACTATTTTAAAATTTGAATAGCCCGCTTTTTCCATCAACATCACTCTCCAGGAAAAACGATAACCTTCTTCAGTCCAAAATAATTCTCCTGGGTATAATAAATACCTCCATGGAAATAGCAGTTGAATTAGTATAAAAACACCAATTAATTTTGGAACGGTATTACTTTTATATTGGAAAACTTCTTTTGATTGAACCTTATAATTCAATAGTGTAAACTTCTCTTTCAGGAAAGAAATAACCTTTTCATGAAAACTTGGCTCAAAGAAAATCATAGTAGCCACAATCATGATATACGGGAACATTCCTATAGGAAATAGAATTCTAGTAAATACATGGAAAACTACGACTAGAACAAAACCGATTACTCTGGTTCTTTTAAAAAGTAATAAGAACGGAATACATAAATCATAAATAGCTCCACTCCAACTCATTGCAAAATGGAACCAATCTTGTTGCATTAAATTGTTCCCGATAAAAGGTAAATCGTATTTTGATAGTAACCAAATCTTTAAAGGTTGTGCTCTAAACAACCAATCAGAATTCAATTTTGCCAAACCAGCATAGAAATAGACAATTCCCAACATAAATTTGATACTATCTATAGTCCATTTTGGAATTTTGTTGAACTCTATTTTTTTAAGATAACTATCAACCGAAAAGGTAGCATTTGCTGGTAGAAATATCATTAAAAAGCTCACTAAACTTACAAAGTAATAATGGTTTAAATAGGTAGTTTTATCCATTAACTCTATGTAAGTAAAACTTAAAAAGAATGAAATAATGGCAATTCTATATTTATAACCAATAGCTACTAAAAACGCAGCTAATCCACAAAAGACGAAAAGTAAATAAGTTAAATTCCCAAAAGGCTTTACCCATTCAAAACCATAGAAAGAAAAAAAGAATTTTGGTAAAATGTATAGCTTTTCAATCCATCCATTATACCAAAATCTAATAATACTTAAGCACATTAAAACTCCAAAAGCAACTCGAAAAAATGCCAAAGGAGCTGCACTAACTTTCTTTTCTATGTAGCTCTTAAAATACAATTATCCAACACATAAAAAAACTGTCTGAAAAACAGACAGTTCTATTATTTTTATTTTCGATTTCTAATCTCCATCAGCATCAACAAAATCGACACTTATATTAAAAGCCTGTAGCATATCTACTTTAAGTAATACTACTGCTTTCTGTAATTCATCGTAAGCCATCAAGGCTTGTTGATTATTTGTGTTAATTTGCTCGTATAAATTTGGACTCAATGAGTTGATTTGAGTTCTTGCTGATTCAAATTGATTCGTAATAGACGTAGCTAAATTAAATTTATCTAAACTATTTAAATAGGTTTGAAAACTTGCTCCTGATGTAGTTCCTCCATAAGCTCTTCCTGAAAACACACCATTTACTGCTGATAAAGATTCTAAAGCTAAATCTCTTGAATATTGTTTTGCATAAAATGCCTCTACTTTTTCAGGTAATGGTGTCGTTGAAAAGTTTCCAACAGGAATACCAAACTTATTGGCTCTCAATCTTTTTTCGTAGTTAAAAATAAAATCGTTTACAAACTTATTCAAAGCACTTGTAGCTGTATTACCTGAATTAGATACGAAATCGTTTCTGTAACTTCCATTCCAATCATCAGAAATTTGAGTAGCAATATCTGTCATTTTAGCAATAACATCATACACATATTTTCTATAATTAGCAGCATTTGCATCTGTGGTATATTTAGCCACAATATCAGCTTCAGTAGCTGCTACACCAAAAAATAAATAATCAAGAGCAGGAAAACCTTGCGCATCATGAAAATTTGTACTGTTTAAATCATAGGTCCCAGTAGCAATATTATTATCAACATCAGCAACGGTAACAGGATAAATATTAAAGTGATTTACAAATTGTAATTCTTCCGCCTTCCCTATTTCAAAAATAGCGGCATACTGCCAAACCTTATAAGCTTCGTACCAAGATGTTTTTACTTCAGAAAAAGTTAATGTATTTGGTGTAGTATTGAAACTATCAAACTTAGCTTTTAAATCTTCTAACTTAGCTTTTAAATCAGCAAAAACAGGCTTAGCCATGTTATCAGCTATATTCGCTAATAAGGTAGATCTATCAAAATTATCTGTGTTACCAGATGGTCCATTATCTGAACTAGAACATGAAAAAGCAACAATTAAAACGGTAAGTAATGCTATATATCTTTTAATCATAATTATTATTTCTATTTATTCTAAATAAACAGTGCAAATATAAAAAGTAGCTATGAAACATAGCTACTTTTTAGGTAATTATTTTTATTTAGAATAGATTTTAATTAGCTGCTTCTGCTACAGTAAACCCGTACACATTTGCAATTCTTGTAGAAATATCATCTAACGTATTGGTTGTTACATCCCAAAAACCATTATTAGCCATTAAGGTAGTTAAGAAACCTTCAATTTCAGCTGATGGTAAATGCGTTGTATTTGTTGATGTATTTCTAGTAAAACGTAATGATTGAATAAAACCAAAACCTTCAGACAAATCATGGAAAGCTGCAGCTTTATCAGTTGCCAATGAAGCTTTTGCTTGTTGTAAATAATATACAACTCTAATCGCTATGATTTTTGAAACTGCATTTCTGATGATATCTGCTTGCTCATTTCTTACATCATAATTCTTTGCAACAATAGCGGCTCTTCCTAATTTAAAGGCATCATAAATTTCTTTAGAAATCCCAGCAAAATCAGCATCATTTTCAACTCTTGCCACATATTTACTTAAGAAACTATCTGCTCCATATTGAGGATTTTCAGCATCATCTGTACCATATAAATAGCCAAACGCTTCGTCCCATTTATGCTCCATTGTTGTATAATTCTTATCAACAGCCAACACATCTGAATTATTATCAGCAATATTTGAAACTTCATCTAAAACAGAAGTACTTAAATAGTTATTTAACATTTGATCAACCATTAAAGCTCCTATTAAACCTTTATTAATAGCTTGATTATATTCCAATCCTTTAGCGCTTACATAACGCGTTGAACCTCCTCCAGCTTCTTGAATTTGCCCTGCTACACCTTCTGAAGCTAGTGTATTCCAGTTTGGAAAAACTTCAGAAACTTGAGCTGCAATCCATGTATCAAACTTTGCCTTTAAAGTTGTTGCTTCTGCTGTATTTGTTGAGAAATAATCTCTAGACGCAGCAGTTTTACTTCTAATACTTTTATCAGAGCTATTTAGTGTAGCATCAGAAAAATCATTATTCCCTGCAACGTGAGCAAACATTCCGTCTAACTCAGCCTCTGTCTTTGTTGGATCCATTAATGCACTTATAAACTCCTCACCCATTTTAATACGAGTAGTTTGCCCAGAGTAACTTACAGAAGTACTTCCATTTCTTTCAAATTTGTACGTTTGTGGTGCAGTTACAGATGAATCGATATTATCATCGTCTGAACATGAAACAATAGATAAAGACGCTAATGCTAATGAAGCTATAATTACTTTTTTCATTTTTTATTTAGATTAATTTCAAATAACGATGCAAAAGTAGAAAACAAAATGAATTCTACAAGTATTATTTAGATTAATTTTAAATAAATTATTTAGACTTTAAATAAGTAATTACAGATTTTCGAACATCAGATGCTTCTTCTTCTTGTGTAGGAGTGTAAACGTCAACAACTTTGGGGTTTGAAGGCTTTAAAAAAGGAATATCGAAGCCTTTTAATAGATAATCTGAAGTAGCTATAGTGTAGGTTTTCTTCTTATCTATAATCTTGTTTTGAACTAACCATTGATTATTAGACTTAGTAATATTATACATCTGAAGATATGCTCCTGTGCCTGCAGCTTTTTCTCCAAAATTTAAAACTTCTTCAAGTAAATCTCCTTTAAGTGAGACTTTTAAAACTGGTCCACCGTAAGGTAAAACTCTAAAAATATCAACTGCCGATATATCTCCTAACAATTCGTCATCAATACGAATTGATCCACCATTCACAAAAGCGCAATCAACAGAATCATCATAAGCTTTACTCATTGCTGCAGCAACAATTTCTCCCATATTAGTTTGAACAGAACGTATTTGAGTATCTCTAGCATCTAACGGAGTCTCAGTTGTGAATACTATTTCATTTGGATTGGGTATAACTTCTTTAATCTGAGTATTTAAAATATTCTCCCATTTTGAAACAACCTCTCCTACTTCTTTATCCGCAGGAATAGACTCGTCTATTGTTTTTAACTCAGAATTAAAATCTATTTTTTTAGTAGTTGTATTGTATTTAAATCGGTGTATATATACCGTTTTAGCATTGGCATCGGCTTTTGAAATGATTGAATTACCAGCTTTCTCATACTTGTTAGTATGTTCATGCCCCCCCATGATTAAAGGAATATTGGGTAACATCTCTGCTATTTTTATATCATCTTCAACTTTTACATGCGTTAAACCCAATACAAAATCTGTTTTATCTTTCAACTCTTCGTAAGTTCTTTTTGCTTCTTCAAACATATCTGTATAGGTAACATAACTTCTAGGGTTAGAAGGAATGCAAACACTTATAAAACCAACTTTTATAGTTTCTGAACCTACTGTAAACTCTTTAATAAATGTTTGATTAATATGTTTCGTTTTACCATCAACTACTTTAACAAAAGATTCGTTTTCTCCGTTTACATTATGGTAGACGTTAGAACAAATCCATTCGAATTTACTCTCATTTAAGCGGTTTTGTAAATGCTCATAACTTAAATCAAATTCATGATTACCAAAAGCAACTAATTCAAAATTCATTGCATTCATAACTTCCACCATCTGTTTACCTCTAACACGCTCTCCATTTACTTTAATGGTTCCTAAAAGTGATGGGTTTAAAAAATCTCCAGCTAAAACTAACATAGTGTTAGGATTTTCTTTTAGCAATTCTTTGTGAACTGTTTCAACTCTTGCCATTCCTCCATACTTATTACCTTGTATCGGAGAAATCTCGTAGACATCATTGAGTTGAACTATTGTAAAAGTAACATCTTTATCTGCTTTAGATTTACATGAAATTATAAAAGCAAAAACGATAAGTGGTAAAAACCTCTTTAAAAAGTGCATAGCAAAAACTAAAATCTATTGATATTTTCTAATATTCTTTCGGATAACTTTTCTGTAGTAAACCAATTCTTCAAACTGGTAAAAAAAGTTTATCTTCTTTTCTGCTATGGTTTGTGGATTTTTAATTTTTTCTCCCAAAACAAAAGCCGTCCAACTTTCAGCAATATCTTCTTCCGGACTTTCAGCAGCATAATCTGTTAGGAAATCTGTATAATTATCTTTGTATAAACCGTACAATTTTTCCAAACAACTTTTTTGTTCGGTAACACAGAAATTTCTTTGAATGTAATCCCATTCTTTCAATAAACCTCCGTCCCAAAACTCATCAACAAATTTGTTGATATAACTATCTTTTATGGCTGTTCCTTCAATAGTTACGTAAGGATCACCTTTTTCTTGCTTTGTCTTTTTTACAGGCTTTATTTGAGTGTGATTTAACGTCAAAAGATGACCAAACTCATGAACCAAAGTATAGATTGACTGGGAAATTCTAGTTTCATCTTTACTAGTAAAATCTACATCAATGGGATCTAAAACTAGTTGCCATTCATTGTTCTTGTCATTCAAGGCACCTAATGCTCCAGTTTTTTCATCCTCTCCATCAGTCATTAAGACTAATTTTTTTATGTAACGTTGGGTAATACGCTTTGGAAACATGTTGTAGAAAATATTCCAATTATAGCGTGCAATATTTGTTTCTTCGTCGTTATTTTCAATAAAAATTCCATTCTTAATTTCCCAGGAACCAAGAGTGACCCCATCGTTGTCCCTTGACTTTTCAGTAGGGATTACTGTACTTAAGAAGAATATTATTAAAAATTTAATTTTCATCACACAACAGTATTAAAAACCTCTAAAGCTTTGTTATAAGCACTTTCAAAACTCAATGGCTTAACGTTGGTATTAACTTTGTTGGTAGTAAAGTAAGACAACATTTTTTCTGTTGGCATATTACCAGTTAATTCATCTTTCGCCATTGGACAACCTCCATAACCTTTGATTGCTCCGTCGAACCTTCTACACCCAGCTTTATATGCACTGTCTACTTTTTCAAACCATTTATTCGGAGTAGTATGTAGGTGTGCTCCGAACTCGATTTGAGGGTACTTGGGGATCAAACTAGAAAACAAATAATCTATAACCTCAGGAGTTGAACTTCCTATGGTGTCAGACAAAGATACAATTTTAACTCCATATTTTGCAAGTTTTTCGGTCCATTTTGCTACAATTTCTTCGTTCCAAGGGTCCCCATAAGGATTCCCAAAGCCCATTGATAAATAAGCAACTACCTCTTTATTGTGTCTGTTGGCTATGTTTAATATATCTCTTAAAATATCTACTGATTCCGATATGGTTTTATGAGTATTCCTCATTTGAAAATTTTCAGAAATAGAAAAAGGGTACCCTAAATAATCTATTTCTTCAAAAACACAAGCGTCATTAGCTCCTCTTACATTTGCAACAATTGCTAATAACTTACTTCTTGTTGAAGATAAATCCAGTAAATTTAAAACTTTGTCTGTATCTCTCATTTGAGGAATCGCTTTTGGGGATACAAAACTTCCAAAGTCAATAGTATCAAAACCTACATTTAACAATGAGTTTATATACTTTGCTTTGAGTTCAGTAGGAATAAAATGACTTTTTATTCCCTGCATTGCATCTCTTGGGCATTCTATTAACTTTACTTCTTCAATCATTATGCCAAATATAGGTGATATTTTAATATTTTTAAATTATTGATAAATGTGTTTACTAACAATTTTATTAAGTTTTTAAATAAAAAAAATAAAAAAGTGTAACAAGCTAAAAAATGGTTAGTCTTTACCATAGAAAAGTAATTTTTTGAACGCTGAAAAACTAAATATAGATCAACTAATCGAACGCTGTAAAAAAAGTGATAAAACAGCACAAATGAAATTGTATAGACAATATTATAAAGCAATGTACAATACCGCGTATCGAATATTAAAGGACGAATTTGAAGCTGAAGATCTTATGCAAGAAGCTTTTTTAACCGCTTTTACAAAGATTAATAGTTTTAAAGGAGAAGTGGCTTTCGGAGCATGGTTAAAAAGAATAGTAATAAACAAAAGTTTAACACAATTAAAGAAAAACAATCGCTATTCGGAAGTAAAAATGGAAGTTGTATCTGATGATGAAGAACATGAAAATATTGACATTAATTATAGAGCTTTAGGTGTGAATAACATCCTAAATACTATCAATAGCCTTAAAGATAATTATAGAATAGTTTTAAACCTCAATCTAATTGAAGGTTATGACAATGAAGAAATAGCAGTTATTTTAAATTTCAGTAATGAGAATGTTAGAACTACTATTTCTAGGGCAAAAAAGAAATTACAACAATTATTACTTAAAGAGAACCCGAAAATAAGTATGTATGGAAGATAAGTTGAAAGATTTTTTTTCGAATAACGATCTAGATTTATTTGAGCCTCACACAGGACATGAAGAGCGTTTTTTGAGAAAATTAGAAGGAAGAGGCAATACTAAAGGAATATCATTCAAATGGTTGTCAGTAGCAGCATCTGTAGTTTTACTAATTGGTTTTTATTTCGGTAGTGTTTATGGAAATAACACCATCATTTTAGAAGATATCAATCCTGAAATGAGTGAAACTAAAATGTTCTTTGTAAATGCTATAAATCACGAATTAAGAGAAATTGAAAAATATAGAAACTTAGATACTGAGACTATAATTGAAGATGCTTTAGATGATATTGAAGAACTAGAAGATCATTATCAAAACTATGTAAAAGATTTACAAATAAAAGGTAATGAAGAACTTGTGATTCAAGCCATGATCACAAATTATCAACAACGTTTGAAAATATTACAAACTCTTCAAAATTTATTAGAACGATTAAAAAACCCTGAAATTCAAAATACAGAATTCAATGAAACAATTTAAAAAAATAATTACAGTCCTTTTACTTTCTCCGCTATTCCTATTGGCTAGCCCGATAAAAAAACATGAGAAAACTAAAACTATCAGTAAAAAATTTAATGTTAACAGCAATGCTACTGTTTTTATCAAAAACAAATATGGTAATGTAAATGTTACTACTTGGGAAAAAAACATCGTTGAAATTGATGTAAAAATTACTGTAAATGGTAAAAGTGAAGATAAAGTACAAGAAAAGCTTAATGCTATCACGGTAGAATTTGAAGCTTCAGCAGATTTAGTAGAAGCTAGAACTATAATAGAAAGTATAAAATCTAGTTGGAGTTGGTGGGGAAATAACAACAACAACAATTTGAACTATAAAATTAATTATTACATTAAAATGCCTATTACCAATAATGCAGATCTAAATAATAAATATGGAAATATAGATTTAGACGAGTTGAAAGGTAAAGCTAATATTAACTGTGATTATGGAGCTATTCAGATAGATAAACTTTTAAACCAAGATAATACTATCGAATTAGATTACTGTGGAAATTCTGATATCCGTTACATGAAATCTGGTAGTGTAAATGCTGATTATTCTAAAATTACTATTGATAAGACCGATAAGATTAGAGTTAATGCAGATTACAGTGGTGTAAAGATTGGGAATGCTGATACAGTAGATTTTAATTGTGATTATGGTAGCATTTCTATTAATGATGCATATTCTGTAGATGGAAACTCTGACTATGCTGGAATGAAAATTGGAACATTAAGACAAAACCTAAGAATTAATACTGACTATGGTGGTCTTAGAGTTGATGAATTGAAAAAAGGATTTAACCAGGTAGTAATTGATGGTAACTATGCAGGTATTAAAATCGGAACCTCGTCTGATAACAACTTTAAATTTACTGTAGACTTAGGTTATGCAAGTTTTAATTATCCTGAAGAGCAAACTGAAACTTTCAAATCAATTAAGAAAAATACAAGTAAATATTACGAAGGTGTATTTGGAAAAGGTAATGCTAAATCTTCGATAAAAATAAAGTCTAATTATGGAGGCGTTTCTCTTAAATTAGTTGATTAATATTTATTTGTTCCGATGCATCACCATCGCTTTATAAATATAAAATCTACCTATGTAATACATCATATGATATATAATTACATAAGCTAAATGAGAGTCTATATAGAACGCTATAGCCATTAGTATATCGGCAAAAGGCATTAATGATGTTCCTAAAAAATAGTATTTAGATCGTTTATTGTTTTTTTTAAGAAAATTTAAATAGGTCGAAGAGAACATAAAAACAGATACAATTCCGAATACGAATGCGAAAAACTGAATATCAACCATGTATTCATAAATGAGAAAATAGACCATCAAAAAAGTTAACAAAAAAGGAATTGAATACAGGAAGATTACTTTAGGAGGATACGGAAATATCGTTTTTCGAATAATAACAATGTAGAGAAACCTATTAAGAATCAGAAAAAATAACGCAGGATAGTAAAATTCCTCAAAAATAAATAACGAGTCAGAAATAATTGAGAATAAAAGAATCATTATATACCAATGGTTTACACTCAAAGTAGTTTCTAGGTATAAAAATGATAGTGAGAATAATGCTACTAGTTTTATGGCAAACTCAAGGTTTACATTTTCAACAGCTAAAGCATAACTTACTAAAATACAAGTAATAATATACAAAAGCTTCAAAAAACGAGTAATCTTATTATTTACAATATGCGACTTCAATGAAATATTTATTAATCTTAAATTTAAAATAAAAAATGAGAAAACTATTATTTACACTATTAATTTTTAACTGTGCTACAGTATTATCGCAAAGTTGGTGGGGTTCTTCATCTGTAAAAGGTAACGGGAATGTTGTTACTGAAAAACGTAGCGTTGGCTCTTTTGACGAGGTGAGTTTGAGTGGTTCTTTTGACGTTGTTTTAATTGACGGAAAAGAAGGTGAAATTACGTTAGAAGGTGAAGAAAATTTATTACCTTACATAATTACCGAAGTAAAAGGAGGTACTTTAAAAATTAAAGTAAAGAAAAACACTAATTTAAAATTTAGAAAAAAACTAACCGTAATAGTTCCTTTTGAAGATATAAATGGTGTTGCGTTAGGCGGGTCAGGTAGTATTATCTCTAAAAAAGTTATAAAAGGAAACGAAGTTGGATTTGCAATTGGAGGTTCTGGTAATATTAAAGCTGCTGTTAGCGCTGAAAATGTAAAAGCTTCAATTGGAGGTTCTGGTAATATTGACCTAAAGGGAAAAAGTGATAAATTAAAATGCTCTGTTGCAGGTTCTGGAAATGTTAGAGCTTATAACTTAACTGTTACTAGTTTAAGAGCTAGTGTTGCTGGATCAGGAGATATAGAGGCAACTGTAACGGAACGAATTAAAGCAAGTATTGCAGGATCTGGAAGCGTTTACTATAAAGGAAATGCTAAGTTTGTTGATACAAGCTCTGTTGGATCTGGTGATGTAATCAAAAGAGACTAAGAATCAATTGTTCTGAATGTTAAATTTATTCTAGGACGATGTACTTTTTTTGTGGGAGGCAAACGATGTAACCAATTTGTTTGGGTCTCCCCTTTCATAACTAATAACGAACCATGTTGAAGTTGTAATGATACAACTTCCTTGGTTCGTTTGTTTTTAAAAGCGAATTTGCGTTCTGCTCCGAAAGTTACAGAAGCTATTGCTCCATTTTTCTTTAAATCTTTTTCTCCATCACTGTGCCATGCCATACCTTCACTCCCATCATGATATAAATTCAACAAACACGAATTGTAGGTTTCAGTGGTTTTACTTTCAACAAACTTTTTTATTTCGAGTAGTTCATCTGTAAATGGCAAAGCTACTTTAGTAATATTTGAGTAGGAATATTCGAAAGGTTTTTCTGCATACCAAGCTACTTTTCTTTTTGTCACCATTAACTTCCCAAAAATCACAGCCTGGTCATTTTTCCATTCAATTTGATTGAGCAAATAATCGTAAAAATTATCTGCTTCTTGATTAGTATAAACACAACCATAATAATTTACTTCCCCACCAAAAGGAAGTAGATTAGTATGCTCGTCAAATTGATTAAATAAATCCATTTACTTTCTGAACTTATTTCTCCTGATAATCCTTTTTAATTTTTCCTTAATATCGGTACCCGTATCATAAACCATTTGTTCGTTAGAAGGAAACTGAACAGCTTCTAAACGGATTAAGTTTAAGTTATCATCGTTTAATGCTCTTTTATCACCATCATAATCAGCATAACTATGCTCAAATACAAACTCGCTCACTAACGGAAACTGATCAATAAGTTGCTTATTTCGATTATCTATATATCTTACTACCGCTTCGACGTTACTGCTCTTAAACTGTGTAAATCTGTAAAATTTACAACGAACAAGTACCATATTATCTACTTTCTGCTTATTTCCTAGGCTATCTAGCACATAATTTCCTCTACTATCTTTTAAATATTTAAAACCATCTTTTATTTCTCTTTCTCGAATAATTTCTTTTTCACTTATCTGTTCTGGTGAGACTGTTATTCTTCTAAAATTTAACTCAAGATTAAAATCATATTTTTTATTTCTTATTCTTTTAGAGTGATATACGGTCCAAAAATCATCCAATCCATAAGTATCAATAGCTAGTAAATCTTGTTCTAAACGTCTTGGAATTATTTGATCAGTTTCATTAAACACAGCCACATGAACATAATCTGTTCCTTTATTATGACATTGTTGCATCAAATCATTAATGTTTTTAAAATTTGGATAAATTCTAGAGACATTTTGAAACTGATCGTAAGCAATTCTGTAGCTTAATTTATCTCCTCTAGCCTGATCAAATGTGTTTTTTGCTTCATCATACAAGTAAGTTGCATAATCTTCTTTTACAGAAATTATTGCTTCGTCATAATTCATTAAATTAAATTCAGCATTTTTACCTGAAGCTAAGATTTTTAGAGGAAGTAATGGCTTAATACGTTCTTGTCTGTTTTTTAAACCTCTGTACAACTCGTAAATTCTTCCTAAGTTTTCAGCTCGGTTTTCTTTTTCTAAGAACTCAACTTGTGCTATATCTCTGTCTGTCGCTTTTTTAAAAGCATCCTGAAGCATAACCACGTAAGGTTGATTTTTCTCTTTAGTCTTATCTTTTTCAAGATTTTTTAAAGCAATTGAAATTGCCTTATCATAATTTCCAGTATTAATAGCTTTTTGTGTGGATTTAACGCTGCTACAAGCGCTTAACAACAGAATACTAAATAGCAGAATGGTAGGTAGTGTTTTATACATAAAAATTTGTTTTAATCGATTATGACAAATACAGTACCAAAATTAACAATTGTTATGACTTATTCTAATAATCTTGTCATAGCATCTTGAATAATTGCAATATTTTTGATTTTATTACTCTTATTAGCAGATTGTTGTGTTTTTACCATTTTTTTCATTAAGTCTATTCCGACATTATGAAACCCGTACTGCTTGTACTGCTTTCCTTTATTCACAATATCATTTACGAGGTTCTGAATTGCTCTCGAATTATTTCCTTCTGCAATTTTATCATATGCCTTTTTATACAGACTCTGTGTATTTCTATCTTGACTTAAATACATACCTGAAATTACATTTCCTGCTATAAAAGTCAATTCCTCTTCATCATTCTCTTCCAAATATATACGTGTTAGCGGTGTAGCTATAATCTTTTTTACTTCATCTGGTAATTCTTTAGATTTTGCTACCGCTAATGGTTTATCTATATAATACAAAGAAACTAGTGATTTCCCGATTACAGAATAAGACGGGCTTTGAAGACCTTTTACGAAAATAGGTTTCAATTCTGGATCGGTAAGTTTTCCTAATGTTTCGATGGCAGCCGCTTGCACAACAGTTTTAGGATCATTAGATGCCATTTGTTTGATCTTATCTATAGCTTGTCGCTTAGAGAATTTATTAATCAAATTAATATTTTCCAATGCTAACTTACGAATCAAATAGAAAGAATCATTAAGCGCATTTGCAACAGCATCAAAAGCATCATTATCATCTTGTTTATCGATGAGTTCTAATAAAGCCTCTCTCTTATGCATATAACTTTTAGCATTTTTAAGCTGAAATATATAATCACTCAACACTTTATTCTCATTGATATCACAAAGCAACACACCATCCGCATTAATTTGAATAAGTTTAGGTTGTTTTGTATAAGGTAATGTAAAAGAAGATTCTTTTCTATCAACAAAAACCTCATGTCTTGTTTGCTTTCCTTCTTCAAAAATATCGATAGCTAAAGGAAACTTAAACTCTTCAGATTGCGTCTGATAAACATTTACGGTTACCGTTTTACGTAATTCATTGTAATCGTAAGAAATATCTAACTTAGGATGTCCATTACCAAAATACCATTGGTTAAAAAACCAATT
The DNA here is from genome assembly GCF_004345825.1 of Tenacibaculum skagerrakense. GTDB lineage: Bacteria > Bacteroidota > Bacteroidia > Flavobacteriales > Flavobacteriaceae > Polaribacter > Polaribacter skagerrakensis. Next base: position 245,150 of record NZ_SLXM01000005.1, on the reverse strand, counting down.
CAAGTCTTTCCCTGTAATTTCCTCAAAAACTAAACGCAATTGATGTACTTCTGCTACTTGATATTTAAAATCGGTTAAATACTTATTTAGCGCTTCAAAAAAAGCTGCATCGCCAACATAAGAGCGTAACATATGTAAAATTGCACCACCTTTGTTGTAACTCACAGCATCAAACATATCTTCTTTATCATCGTAATAAAAACGAACTAAATGCTTGTCATAATTTTGACCACTTTTATACCCTTGAATAGCCGTAAATAAATGCGCATCTGCATCATCTTTTCCGTATTTATACTCTCTCCATAAATATTCGCTATAATTGGCGAAACTTTCATTTAAGGTTAAATTACTCCAGCTTTCAGTAGTTACTAAATCGCCAAACCAATGATGAAAAGCCTCGTGAGCAATGGTATTTTCTTGTCTATTTCCATCTATTAATTCTCCTGGAGTTTGATAAGCCTGTTCTCCATGAATAACAGCTGTCGTATTTTCCATAGCACCACTTACATAATCTCGTCCTACAATTTGTGCATACTTATTCCATGGATATTCTATTCCTGTAATTTTCGAAAAGAACGCTAACATTTCTGGTGTTTTACCAAAAATTTCTTTTGCATAAGGCGCATATTCTTTTTCAACATAGTAATCTACTGGAATATCCTTGTAAGAATCTTTAATTATTTCATACTCTCCTATTCCCATAAAAAATAAATAAGGAGTGTGCTTCTGAGTAAAATTCCAATAATCTGTTCTTGTTCCGTCTGAATTATTTTTCTGATTTTCTAACCTACCATTAGACAGTGTAACATATTTATTAGGAACAGTTATATAAATTTCTTGAGAAGTTTTTTGATTTGGCGCATCTATCGTTGGAAACCAACAACTACTTGCTTCTGTTTCTCCTTGTGTCCAAATCTGTGTTGGCTTCGTTTTGTCAATACCAGTTGGATTGATAAAATACAATCCTTTAGCAGATGTTATCGCAGCACTTCCTTTTTGCTTAACTTTTTCTGGTTGAGCTGTATATTTAATATATACTGTAAATTGCTCGTCACGTTTGTATTTTTTAGGTAAGTTTATTATGATTTGAAAATCATCATAATTAAAGTTTAAAGGTTTAGAGTCCATTGTTATGCTATGAATCACCATTGCCTTTGCATCTAAAACAAGTCTATCTGAAGCATAAAAATGAGGTTTCGCAGTAACCCATGCTTCACCGTTCATTGTTTGCTTATCAAAATCAAAGTCTACTTTAAGCTTCGTGTGAACTAAATTATGAACTTTATCTCTCTCTGCTCTATATTCACTTGCATTCTGCGCATAAAATTGTATAGAAATAAACGCTACTAAAACCAATACTACTTTCCTCATATACTGTTAGAAATTTAGCCAAAAATAAGAATTTTAACATTTGGACTTGTTAATAGCGAGTTAAAACAAAAAAACCACAATTTAGAAATTGTGGTTTGTTTATTTATGTAGTTCTTGGTTATTTTACTGAACTGGTTCTACATGCAATTTTTCAGTTTGAAATTGACCTCCGAAAATGTCTTTAATTTTCACAAGCTCATCTCCTTTATCTTTTGTGTCTATATTTTGAACCATTTTCATAATCTTCTCAATGTTCATATCATTTCCTATAATTCTAGCAACACCAAATCCAAAATCCTTAGCATAAATAACAGCTACAATTTCATCAATTGCATCTGCTTCTCCAGCGTAGTAAATATTACCCTTACCTCTTTTATCATTTACACGAATTAACGACTTATAATCCGTATTTTTCATAATACCTTTTATCTTTTTTCTTTCTTCACTAAAAACTTCTTCTGTAGCTTTATTAACTGGTAAAAAGGCTATATTCATTTTCTTAACACTTCTAAATGTTTGTTGATCTTCTTCAGAAATGTTCTCTAAAAAGGAACCAAGCATACTTGTTGAAAAATCAAAACGCACATAATCTTGGTTGTCTTCTGTTTGAATTAAATAACTCTGTAAACTTTCTTGTTTTTTACAAGAGGTAATTGTTAATGTTAGACATATAATTGCGAATGTGAATAATTTTTTCATAGTATACTTATTGGTTATTGAGATGAATAAACATAGCCTAAAAGTAGGCTATGTTTTTATTTTTTATATAAAAATCTAAATTATTTATCAGATTTTTTATCGTAATCTTTAGCGATTTCAGCTAATTCGTTCATGTTAATCTCTCCGATTAAAGATATGATTGTAGAGCTCTGCTTGTCATCTTTACCATCTTTACTCTTTACAAACATTAACACCTCACTTACGATATCCTTGTTGCTTGTAGATTTGATGTAAATTTTAACTCTAGATCCTTTGTCTTTAACACGCATTAATTGAGTCATGTTTCCTTTCTTGATAGCTGCATTAGCCATTGCTTCCATTTTTGAAGCTATATCTCCATTCTCAGTAGAAAACACTTTTAACTCTTCTAATCCTTTAGCTGTATTAAAAACCTTCATGTCTTCAGACTTAGCATCAGGGAATTTCTTTAATAATTCAAATGCTGCTTTTGTTACTACAACTGTTGATACATCGTCTAAATCTTCTAATGAATCGAATGTTCCTTGAGCAAAAGTTATGTTAGACATAAATACCATTGCTACTAATAATATTACTTTTTTCATGATTTACTTATTTACTTAATACTTGGTTTTACTTTTAATTTTTTAATAATTTACTTTTTTGAGTACTGTATTTGCAGTGTTCTCATAGATTTTCAATTGGCTTACAGCATCACTTCCTTTATTTAAGTTGTCTGAAACTGCATACAATGCATCGTTTCCTTTATTTAATTGAAATGAAACCTTTTCAAGTGCTTCTTTAACTTGAGCAAAGTATACTCTTTGTTGATACTTATCGTATTGAACTTTACCTACATAAACACTTACTAACAAAGCTAAAGATGCTGCTACTGATAACCATTTAAAGTTCTTTTTACTTTTTTTCTCAGGTTTTAACTTAATGGTTTTGGTAAACGTCTCACTTTGATTTTGTTTAAAATACCCGAACATTATTGCATAATCTTCTAAATGTGGTGCCACATTACCTGAAGTAAAATACGTTCTTAAAATATTCTCTTCTTGTAGAGATGTTTCAGCTTCTAGGTATTTTTCTATTAATTTTTCTATGTTAGCTAACTCCATAGTTATGTTGTTTAATTAATTCTTCTCTAATTGTTTTACGTGCTCTTGATAATGCTACTCTAACTGCGGTTGGTTTCATATCTACCATTTCACAAATTTCCTCAAAATCATACTGTTCGATATCTCTTAGTTGAATGATTATCTTTTGTTGTTCTGGTAAATTTTCTATCAGTTTATGAACATTACTTACACTATCTTTATACTCTATCTTCTTTTCTAAAGAAGTATCCTTCTCTTTGTAATTGCTATGAACTAATGTTAAATTACTAGCTTGTTTCGATTTTAATCTATCAAAACAATAATTCTTAGTCATTGTCATAGCAAACGCTTCTACGTTTTTATATTCGCCTAACTTCTCCTTGTTCTTCCATAATTTAAAATAAAGCTCTTGTGTAGCGTCTTCTGCTTCTTCTGTAGACACAAGTAAACGTTTGGCTAAACGAAAAACTTTATCTTTAAATGGTAATACAGCTTTTAAAAAGTCTGACTGTTTCATTGTTTGGTAATTGAGTTAGTTGTAATTTATTGATTTATTTTACGTCTTAATTATCAATATTACACCCTTACGACGAGGTAGAATTTATTTTGTTACAAAGAAAGTTAAAAAAAATACTAAGTTTTGCATAAATTGCGTTATTACTTGGATTAAACCTGATCAGATGAAGAAATATTTCCAGCTTAAAAATCTTTTTTTAATTGTTTTTACAGTAACTCTTGCTAGTTGTTCTAAAACAGAAGACATTCCTCAAGATATTGAAATCAATGATTTTGTATGGGGAGGTATGAATGCTTATTATAAGTGGCAGGGAATTATTCCTGATTTATCAGATAATAGATTTTCTACTAGAGAACAATTAAACAGTTATTTAAGTGGAACTGGAACGCCTGATGAACTTTTTAATAGTTTACTATCGTATCCTAATGAATTTCCAAAAGATCCAAATAGAGTTTTTTCATGGATTACAAGCGATTACATTGCCTTAGAAAACTCTTTTCAAGGAATTAGATTAACAAGTGGTTTAAAGTTAGTAGCTATTCCGTATGCTGATAATTCTGGTAATGCTTATGTGGTAGTTAGAGATGTAGTAACAGGATCAGATGCTGATATAAAAGGAATTACTCGAGGAATGATTATTTCTGAAGTAAACGGAACACAAATTACAACTGGTAATGTAAGTCAATTATTTGAACCTAATAACTTTACAGTAAGTTTAGCAGATTATAATGGTGGAAATCCAACTACAAATGGAACAATAATTAACATAGTAAAATCGGAAGTTACCGAAAACCCAATTAAAGTTGCTACTATTATTAACGAAGGAGCTAATAGAATTGGATATTTAATGTACAATCAATTTGCTTCTGATTTTGATGATGAGTTGAATCAAGCTTTTGCCAATTTTCAAACAGGTGGTATCACCGATTTAGTTTTAGATTTACGATATAATGGTGGAGGATCAGTTGCATCAGCAGTGTACTTATCAAGTATGATTACTGGTCAGTTTAACGGTGAAGTTTTTGCCAATAAAATTTGGAACGAAAAAGTAATGGCTAATTTTAGTGCTGATAATTTCATAGATCGTTTTACTGATAGAATTGTAAAAAAAGACAGTAACGGTAATACTATTCTAGACGAAACCATAAATAGTTTAAACCTAAGCACAGTTTATATAATTGTTAGTGAACAAACTGCTTCAGCTTCAGAATTAATTATTAACTGTTTAAGACCTTACATAGATGTGAAATTGGTTGGAACAGAAACTGTAGGAAAGCAAGTTGCATCTATTACGTTATACGATTCTGATGATTACACTAGAAACGGACCAAATTTTAATGCTTCTCATACTTGGGCTATGCAACCAATTGTATTAGAAATTCAAAATAGAGATGGACAAAACGAACCTAATGGTTTTACCGCAGAAGTTCAAATTGCTGAAGATAATAGTAATCTTGGTGTTTTAGGAGATCCTACAGAACCTTTATTAGAAAGAACTATTCAATACATAACAACTGGAGCTAGAGGAACTAATTTTTCATTTACTAGTGAAGTTGAAAAGCCTATTTGGAATTCAAACATGAAGAATTTAGATTACAATAATATGTATATACAATTCAAGTAAGCTTATTTCTAAAATAGCTTTACTAACTTATAAAACTACCTAGATTTAGGTAGTTTTTTTTATGCTTCAATTATTATCTTTGAAAGAAGACAAAAAAATAACTACAAATTATTACCAATAAATCTGCTATATGGAAATACATGTCAAACCTTTTTATTTCTTTGGATCAATTTAGAAATGTTATTGCCGGAGGTTATGCAGACAATACAATTTCAGCTAGAATAGGATACTATAACCATCATTACTTCCCTGATAGAAAATCAGTTCCTTTATATTGGAAAATACTTGAGCAAATAATAGATTTTACTTTTAAACCTGTTGATGGACCCAATCATTGTCATGAAGCTTTTCACAACGACCCAAGTGAAGTTTTTGATAATAAATTAACTAATTTCTTAGTGGTTTTAGCATCAATCATCATCATTGTACCAAGTTGTGTTCTTATCGGAATTATTTTGTACTCGTTAACAGGGATTAAAATAGTGAAACAAAAAGTAATCAATAGAAATCAAAAAATTAATGAACGTTTTGATGGATGCAATAAATTTCTCAATAGTATTCGTTATGAAATAATAGAACATCCTAATGAAATAGATCTACAGAATCTTGAAAGTCAAAAAGAAACTATAAAACAACAATTAGAAAGTCTTAATTAAAACAAGCTTTGCTGTTCTTCTTCATTTGGAATTTTTAAACTAATTCCTAGTTTAGAATTCAGTTTTTTGATAAAATAAGCCGCTAAAAGTGGTGATTCAACTTCTAAATTTTGATGCACAAAAAAGTGGATGTTTCGTAAACCTACATCAACCCATTCTTTTAATCTAAGTACCCAATCATCTAAGCGTTGGTAATCTGAACTGTGATTTGCTCCAACATACCTTATAAATGCTTCATTATTGGTTAAACGCATATGCATCATATCTCTTCTACCTGCGGTATCAACTATTGTATTGGATACACCATTCTCTTCTAATAAATTATAAAATTCATTAGAAATAGCTTCATCAGTAAACCAATCAGTATGCCTACACTCAACTGTTAGAGGAATATCTTTTGGCCAGCTTTCCACAAAATTTTGAAGTCTATCAAAGTTTTTAGGTCCAAAATTAGCATGTAATTGTAAGAATATAGTTCCTAGCTTCTCCTCTAATCTAGTCGCTGCATCCAGGTAGTAATTTACGGCATCAGCAACTTCTTGTAGACGCTTCCAATGACTAATTTCTTGGGTTAACTTTGGAAAAAACTTGAAACCATCTGGCGTTTTACTTTTCCATTTCTCAAACTGTTCTGGCGGAAATTGTCTATAGAAAGTTGCATTTAATTCAATAGAATTAAATTGACTAGAATAATATACCAATTCATCTTTAGTACCTCTTGGATAAAAACCTTTTAAATCGGCTTTATTCCATTTTGCGCATCCCACATAAACAGATAAATGTTCAGATTTATCCAAATTAGACAATAGTTTAACAGTATCCTTATGAGTTTCAGGAAACGAAAAATCTATTAACTCTGGATGTGCTACTTTTCCAAACTTCATGAAGCATCTTTAGTTTTTTTGTCTATTAATTCTGGTCTAAAATCATTCATAAGTGATAAATCTTTCATTTTAGCATACTCATAACCTTGTAACCACCAAGAAGACATTTGTTTTTTATCAAACACTAATGAATTGGTAGTTAAAACTGTAGGTGTGTAATATAGATTTAATTTAACATCTTGATATTTTGCAGATAATTTTCCTATGGTAACATTATGTTTTTCCACATGTTCTAACATAAAACCAAAAACATCTAACATTAACGAAAATGGATTTTTAGCAGGTATTCTATTAATTTGATTCACTTCTGTTTCTAAAATAATAGCATCTACTTCTTTTGCGCCTCTGTCTATAGCTTCTCTAATAGGAACTAAACACCCAAAACCTCCATCTGCATACTGACATGAATTCTTTTCTAACAGACTCATAAAAGGAACATAATTACAAGAACCCCAAATCCAATCACAAAAATCATCGTAACTATAATCTAATATCGATTTGTATTCAATCTCATTGGCTGTTAAATTAGAAACCGTTACAACTACATCCTTATTCTGTTCTCTAATGATATCATACATTTTATGGGTAATATTAGCCCTAATAAGTTTTAGCAAATTCTTACTCTCACCAAAAGTCTTTCTTCCGTTTAAAAAATTCCAAAAGGTATTTCTATGTCGGATTGAGACTACTTTTACTCCGTGAACATTCTTTATTCTGAATGGATTATTACTAAAAATATTTCGCTGATCAACATTGGTGTATAAGACTTTTAATTCATCTACCATACCAACAGCCAAATGAGATACCATTAAACTACCCGTAGAAGTACCTAAAAATAAATCATAATCCTTCTTTTTTTCCTTCATTAAAAACTCAACAACACCACCCGCAAATGCGCCTTTACTACCACCTCCAGAAATTACTAGTGCTTTCTTCATAAATATGAAATGATTTTCTCTATTTTTAGTTGCATAAAAATAGACAAAAAATGAAACGTTACCTTACAATTATTTCATTATCCTTTTTTTTCACCTCATGTAAAGAAAACTTTACACCTAGAGAAATTAACACCATAAGTGTTAAAACATACAAGATTGATAGTACTAGCATACGAGCTATTTATGCTAAAAATAAAGACACTTTATATTTTGCCGGCTCAAATGGAAGAATTGGAACTACAACAGATGGAGGAAATACATGGAATATTAATACCCTTACTTTTCATGATTCTATAAAACCACATTTCAGAAGTATTTCAAAAACAAAAAACGCTTTGTTTGCACTTTCTATTGCTAATCCGGCTCTCTTATATAAAATTGATGATACCCAGAAAATAGTATATACAGAAAATAACGAAAAGGTATTTTATGATTCCATGAAGTTTTTTAGCAATGGAATTGATGGAATTGCAGTTGGTGATCCAACAAGTGACTGTCCGTCTATAATTACTACAAATGATGGAGGGAATACTTGGACAAAAATTTCTTGTGAACAACTTCCTAAATTCGAAGAAGGTGAAGCTTTCTTTGCAGCCAGTAACACAAATATTAAAATTATTAATAATATAGTTTGGATTGCCTCTGGAGGAAAAAAAGCTAGAGTACTGAAATCTTCGGATAAGGGAAAAACTTGGGAAATCTATACTACTCCTATTGTGCAAGGCAATGGTCCTCAAGGCATTTATTCTATTGATTTTTATGATGAGAATAATGGGATAATTATCGGTGGCGATTATTCTAAACCGAATGACAATTGTAAAAACAAAGCCATTACTACTGATGGAGGTAAAACTTGGCAACTAATTGCAGACAATGAAAACCCAAATTACAAAAGTTGTGTACAATATGTTCCTGAAGGTGATGGAAAAGAAATTTTTGCAGTAGGAAAAACAGGAATATCATTTTCTAATGATGCTGGAAAATCTTGGAAGAAACTTTCTGATGAAGGCTTTTACTCAATTCAATTCATAGATAAAAATACCGCTTGGCTATCAGGTAATGAGAAAATAGCCAAATTGAGCATTCCTTAATTCTTAATTTTATGTTAAAGGAAATTCATTGTGGAATTAATTGAATATTTTTAGTCGTTATTTCAATCAATTAATTCTACAATGAAAAAAATAGTACTACTATTTCTCTTCTGTGTATCAATAAGTTTCTCTCAAGAATACTTTCCTACGAATACAGGAGTGAAAACAATTCAAAACACTACAGTTGCTTTTACCAATGCAACTATTTATGTAACTCCAACTAGTAAGATAAACAAAGGAACTTTATTAATTAAAGACGGTAAAGTTGTTAATGTTGGTAAAAATGTTACTATTCCAAAAGAAGCGAAAATCGTTGATGTAAAAGGAAAATATATTTATCCTTCATTTATTGATGTGTATTCAAGTTTTGGAATAGCTCCTGTTAAAAGAAGTCCGGGTGGTGACAGAGGTCCACAATACGATGCAAACCGAAAAGGATATTATTGGAATGATCATATCAGACCAGAAACAGATCCTTTAACGTCTTTTTCATTTGATGCTAAAAAAGCAAAAGAATTAATTGATGCTGGATTTGGTGTTGTAAATTCTCATTTGGAAGATGGTATCATGCAAGGTAATGGAATTTTAGTTGCTTTAAATTCAGATGCTACAAATGCTTACCGAGTTTTAGAACAAAAAACTACGAATCATTTATCATTTTCAAAAAGTAATGCTTCTGGTCAATCTTATCCTACTTCAAGAATGGGAGCTATGGCATTGATAAGACAAGCTTACATGGATGCAGATTGGTATGGTAAAGGAAACTCTAAGAATTCTGACTTATCCTTAGAAGCTATTAACAAGAATAAAGACTTACCACAAATTTTCAATGCTGGAGATGCTATTAACGCCTTAAGAGCAGATAAAGTTGGAGACGAGTTTGGTATACAATATACTATTTTAGGTGGTGGTGATGAATTTGAAAGAATTCAAGATATTAAAAAAACGAATGCTACTTTTATCATTCCTATCGACTTCAGAAAAGCCTATGATGTAAGCGATAAATTCTTAGCAGAAGTAATTTCATTACATGATATGCGTAAATGGAATCAAGAACCTTCTAACCCTGCTATGCTTGCTAAAAACAATGTAAATTTTGCTCTAACAACTCACAAGTTGAAATCAGTAAAAGATTTTAGTAAAAATTTACAAAAAGCAATTCAGTATGGTTTAGATAAAACGAAAGCTTTAGAGGCGCTTACTACAACTCCTGCTTCAATTTTAAATAATACTAAAATTGGAAACTTAAGCACTGGAAGTTATGCTAACTTTTTAATTACTTCAGGTGATATTTTTGACGATAAAACCACTGTTCATGAAAACTGGGTACAAGGAAGTAAAAACATTATCAATGATATGACCATTCCTAGCTTAGAAGGAACTTACATGGTAAGTGTTAATGGAAATTCATATGAATTAACAATTTCTGGTGAAGGAGATAAACAAAAAGGTGAAGTTAAATTAGGGGATAAAAAATTAAAATCTACTTTTTCATTTAAAGACGGATGGATCCAATTAGCAATTAATGATAACGGTAAATTTATTCGTTTAGTTGGTACTGTTGTTAATGATTTAAATGGTGTGAAAGGAACCGGAACTGATCATTATGGAAACGACATTACATGGAATGCTTCAAAGCAAGTAAAGAAATCGGATGATAAGAAATCTAAAAAGAAATCAGATGATAAAACTCCAGAAGTTGTAGCTGTAACATACCCAAATATCGGTTTTGGAAATACTACTAAACCAGTACAACAAACTATTTTAATTAAAAATACAACTGTTTGGACAAGTGAAAACAAGCAAGTTTTAACAGGTACAGATGTATTAATAAAAGACGGAAAAATTAGTAAAATAGGAAAAAACTTATCAGCTAGAAGTGCTAAAGTAATAGACGGAACAGGAAAATACTTAACAGCAGGAATTATTGATGAGCATTCACATATTGCAACATCGGCTGTAAATGAATCTGGGCACAACTCAACAGCAGAAGTTACCATAGAAGATGTTGTTGATCCTGATGATATTAATATTTATAGAAATATTGCTGGAGGTGTAACTTCTATTCAAATTTTACATGGTTCTGCAAACCCAATTGGTGGTCGTTCAGCTATTATCAAACTTAAATGGGGAGAAAATGCTGAAAATATGATTTATGACAACTCTCCTAAGTTTATCAAATTTGCTTTGGGTGAAAACGTAAAACAATCTAACTGGGGAGACCGTCAAACGATTCGTTTTCCACAAACTAGAATGGGTGTTGAGCAAGTATTTATTGATTACTTTCAACGTGCAAAAGAATACGATGCTAAGAAAAAAAGCGGACAACCATATAGAAAAGATATCGAGTTAGAAACATTGGTAGAAATCATCAATAAAGAACGTTTTATTACTTGTCACTCATATATCCAATCTGAAATTAACATGCTTATGAAAGTTGCAGAACAATTCGACTTTAATGTAAACACGTTTACACACATTTTAGAAGGTTATAAACTGGCTGATAAAATGAAGAAACATGGTGTTGGCGGTTCTACTTTTGCAGATTGGTGGGCTTATAAATATGAAGTTAATGATGCTATTCCTTATAATGCTGCTATTATGCACAATCAAGGAGTTACGGTAGCAATCAATTCTGATGATGCTGAAATGTCAAGAAGATTAAATCAAGAAGCTGCTAAAACGATAAAATATGGTGGTTTAACAGAACAAGAAGCTTGGGAAACAGTTACTATCAATCCTGCTAAATTATTACACTTAGACAATCGTACGGGAAGTATTAAAGAAGGAAAAGATGCAGATGTAGTACTTTGGAGTGATAATCCGTTATCTATATACAGTAAGGCTGAAAAAACTATAATTGACGGTGCTATTTATTTTGATATTGAAAAGGATATTGAAAAACGTAAAGCTATTAAAGCTGAAAAAGCTAAGCTAGTTGAAATGATGTTACAGGAAAAAATTGGAGGTGCACCAACACAAGCTCCTTCAAAAAAGCAAAAGAAATTATTCCATTGTGATACTGAATAAGAACTTAAAACGAAACAAAATGAAAAAACAATTTATATACATATTGCTAGGTTTCTTATTCATTGGAAATCTTAGTGCTCAACAAACTCCCGCTCCGAAACAAAAAGAAGCGTTTAGTATTGAAGGCGCAACTGCTCATTTAGGAAACGGTACAGTTATAGAAAACTCTTTAATAATGTTTTCTAATGGTAAACTAGACTTTGTTGGTAGTGCTAACTCAAGAATTGCTCGTAAAGGTACTATCATCAACGGAAAAGGGAAACACGTTTATCCTGGGTTTATAGCAGCAAACACTTCGTTAGGATTAGCTGAAATTGATGCTGTAAGAGCTACTAGAGATTTTGATGAGGTTGGTGGTTATTTACCACATATTAGAAGTATTATCGCTTACAATGCAGAAAGTAAAGTCGTAGAAACTATGCGTCCTAATGGTGTATTAATGGCTCAAATTACACCAAGAGGCGGAACTATTTCTGGTACATCTTCTATTGTACAGTTTGATGCTTGGAACTGGGAAGACGCTGCTATGGTATTTGATGATGCCATTCACATTAACTGGCCATCTAGTTTTTCTAGAGGACGCTGGTGGCTTGGTGAAGATGCTGGTTTAAAACCTAATAAAACCTATCCTGAAGCAGTTGATAAAATTGTAAATTATATTAAAGATGCAAAGAATTATTTGGCTGGAGATAGAACACCAAAAAACCTGCCTTTTGAAGCAATGGAAAAGTTACTCAATGGTAAACAGAAACTTTTTGTTCATGCTTCGGGAGAAAAGCCTATCACCGATGTTATTAATATCTTCAAAAAATTAAACATCAATAATTTAGTTTTAGTACATGCTGAAGGTGCCGATAAAGTTGCTGATTTAATTAAAGATAACAACGTAAGTGTTATTGTAAATAGAGCTCATAGATTACCTAATAGCGAGGATGAAGACTATGATTTACCATATAGAACGGCTAAAATTTTAACGGACAAAGGTATTGTAGTTGGTTTAGGAATGGAAGGTGACATGGAAAGAATGAGTACACGAAATCTACCTTTTTATGCTGGTACGTATGCTGCTTACGGACTAGGAAAAGAAGAAGCCTTAAAATTAATCACCTCAAATACTGCTAAAATTTTAGGAATCGACAATCAAGTTGGAACATTAGAGGTAGGTAAAGATGCGACTTTATTTATTTCGGAAGGAGATGCTTTAGACATGAGAACAAATATAATCTCTCAAGCATTTATTCAAGGAAGGAAAATTAGTTTAGAAACACATCAAACAAAACTTTGGAAACGATATTCTAATAAATATCAAAACTAATTTATAAAGCTCGGTTTACACCGAGCTTTTTTATTCTAACAATAAAAGATGTTTTAAGTATTTTTGCGGTAATGAAGAATATATCTAGCATTCAAAACTCGTATATAAAAGAGCTTATAAAGCTTCAAGAAAAATCAAGAGAACGAAAAAAGAAACAGCTTTTTTTAGTAGAAGGTAAACGAGAAATTTCTCTTGTGATAGATAGCAGTTACAAGATTAAAACTGTTTTATTTATTAATGATAATACAATCGACAATGAAGAAATTTTAAATCAACTTCCTAAAGACATTGAGCGCATTGAAATTTCAAAAGAGGTATATGAAAAGCTAGCATATCGTGAAACTACCGAAGGAATTATAGCTGTTGTTCAAAGCATTGATTTTTCATTATCTAACTTAAAATTCAACACTCCTACTCCACTAATCATGGTAATGGAAGGAATTGAAAAACCAGGTAATATTGGAGCTATGTTACGAACTGCTGATGCCGCTAATGTTGATGCAGTTTTAATTGCAAACCCAAAAACAGATCTGTTTAATCCAAATATTATTCGCTCAAGTGTAGGATGTGTGTTTACGAATCAAATAGCTGTAGATTCATCAGAAAATATTATTCATTTCTTACTACAAAACAATATTAATATATACAGTGCTACACTCCAAAATTCTAATGCTTACCACAAAGAGGATTATACCAAAGCAAGTGCAATAGTTGTTGGTACTGAAGCTACAGGTTTAACTGAAATCTGGAGAGAAAAAGCCACACAAAACATAAACATACCTATGCAAGGAAAAATTGATTCTATGAATGTGTCTGTAGCTTGTGCTATCGCTGTTTTTGAAGCTAAAAGACAACGTAATTTTATTTAGTACTCTTCTAAAACAAACAAACATCAACATAAAACCTTAATTAGAATTGTTTTCTCATCCAGTTATACTGATTAAGTTATAATCAGTTAACATCTTTTTTTGCAATGACAAAACTTGTTCATTACAAATCTTTATAGTACTTTCACTTTACAATGTAAGTAGATTAATAAATCCCCTGTAATGATGGAGTACACAGCAACGATAGAAGAAGAAAACAAGGAAATAGCAAATCGCTACAAAGATTTGCTAAAAGGGACTTATCAAACTTTATCTGAAGACGATAAAAAACTTATACGTAAAGCTTTTGAGGTAGCTGTAGAAGCACATTCTAGCCAGAGAAGAAAATCTGGCGAACCTTATATTTTTCACCCTATTGCTGTGGCAAAAATTGTTGCCTACGAAATAGGCTTAGGTGCTACTTCTATTGCAGCAGCTTTGTTACATGATGTTGTTGAAGATACCCAGTATACGGTTGACGATATGCAACAGTTATTCGGTGAAACAGTAGCTAGAATTGTTAGTGGACTTACCAAGATTTCTCGACTAAAACAAGATCAGGATTATTCGATTCAAGCAGAGAATTTTAGAAAAATGTTATTAACATTACATGACGATGTTCGTGTAATATTGATAAAAATTGCTGATAGATTGCATAATATGCAAACTATGGATTCTATGCCACCTCACAAACAGGTGAAAATTGCATCCGAAACGTTATACATTTATGCTCCTCTTGCACATCGTTTAGGGCTTTATAACATTAAAACTGAACTAGAAGACTTAGGGTTAAAATATACTGAACCTGATGTTTACAACGATATTTTACTTAAAATAAAGGAAAACAAAGAAGAACAACAACGGTATATTGATTCTTTCAATTCTAAAATTAGAGAAGCTTTAGACCAAGTTGGCTTTAATTATCAAATAAAAGGAAGGTTTAAATCTATCTATTCTATCAGAAGAAAAATGCGAAAGCAAAACGTTTCTTTTGATGAAGTATATGATAAGTTTGCGATTCGAATTATTTATGAGCCTACTTCTGGTGATGAAAAATTTGATGCTTGGAAAATATACTCTATTGTTACTGATTTTTACAAGCCTAACCCAGCTCGTTTAAGAGATTGGATTTCACAGCCAAAGTCTACAGGGTATGAAGCCTTACACATAACTGTTGTTGGGCCTGATGCTAAATGGGTTGAAGTACAAATTCGTTCTCAAAGAATGGACGAAATTGCCGAAAAAGGATATGCAGCGCATTTTAAGTATAAGCAAGGAAATGAAAACGATAATGGTTTAGATGACTGGCTAAACAAACTAAAGGAAACTCTTGAAAACAATACCTTAAACGCGGTAGATTTTGTTGAAGACTTCAAACTAAACCTGTACGCAAAAGAAATTTATGTATTCACTCCTAAAGGTGATCTTAAATCGCTACCTAAAGGTGCTTCGGCATTAGATTTTGCTTTTGCTATACATACTGATGTTGGTCTAAAAACTAGAGGTGCCAAAGTAAATGGGAAATTAGTTCCTTTAAGCTACGAGTTAAAAAGTGGTGACCAAGTTGACATTTTAACTTCTGCGACTAACAAACCAAATTCTCGTTGGTTAGATTTTGTTATGACTGCCCGTGCTAGAACAAAAATTAAATCGGCATTAAAAGCAGATGAGAAAAAGATAGCCGAAGAAGGAAAAGCAATCTTAGCAAGAAAGCTACGTCATTTAAAAATTAATTACGACGAAAAATTAGTTCATGAAATAGCTAGTTACTTTAATTTACAAACCAGTTTCGATTTATTTTATAGAATAGGAAATGGTGCCATTGACAATACTCTTTTAAAAGAATTTGTTAATCAAAGGTCTAGTCCTATCATGAATTTCTTGAAGAATCCATTTAAAAGAGGTTCTCATAAAAACATAATTGACACCGAAGAAGTTACCAGTAAATATGATGCTTTAGTATTTGGACAAGAAGAGGAAAAATTAGAATATTCGTTGTCTGTTTGTTGTAAACCAATTCCTGGTGATTCAGTTTTTGGATTTGTTACAATTAACGACGGTATTAAAGTTCATAAAAACAACTGTCCGAATGCCATTTCTTTACAATCAAACTTTGCATACAGAATTATAAAAGCAAAATGGATAGACTCTACAAAACAAGAATTCTCTGCAATTCTTATGATCAGTGGCGTTGACAATAAAGGAATTGTAAATAATATAACACGAATTATTTCTAGTAATATGGATGTTTTTATTAACAGTATCAATATCTCTGGAAATGCGGGTATTTTTGAAGGTAAAATATCACTAACAATTAAAAACAAGAACCAGCTTACGAAACTTATCAATAATATCAAAAAAGTTGAGGGTGTACAAAAAGTTACACGTGTTAATAGTTTGTAGATATATTCTTCTGTAGTTAGCTTTTTTTATTCATAAATAAACGTAAATTTGCTTTTTGGTAAATTTCAACCTATATGAGCAATCCAGCTGAAAATCAAGAAATCGTAAAAAAAGTATTTACTACTTTTCTAGAAGAAAATAAGCACCGTAAAACTCCTGAACGATATGCTATTTTACAAGAAATTTACGATGCTGACGAGCATTTTGATATTGAATCTTTATATATCAAAATGAAAAATAAAAACTATCGTGTTAGTAGAGCAACCTTATACAACACTATGGACTTGTTATTAGAGTGTGGATTGGTTCGTAAGCATCAGTTTGATGGTCAATCAATGGCTCGTTATGAAAAGAGTTATTTTGATAAAAATCACGACCATGTAATTCTTACAGACTCAGGTGAAGTAAAAGAATTTTGCGATCCAAGAATTCAAATTATCAAAAAAACCATTGAGGATGTGTTCGATATAGACATCCACAACCATTCGCTTTATTTCTACGGAACAAAAAGAAACTCAAAATAAACTTTAAACACACATAACAACACACTAAATAATGGCGGTAGATTTATTACTCGGCTTGCAATGGGGAGATGAAGGAAAAGGAAAAATTGTTGATGTTCTAACTCAGAACTATGATATTATTGCTCGCTTTCAAGGTGGACCTAATGCTGGTCACACTTTAGTATTTGATGGAAACAAATACGTTTTACACACAATTCCTTCTGGAATTTTTCATAAAACAGCATTAAATGTTGTAGGAAATGGTGTGGTAATTGATCCAGTAATTTTCAAAAAAGAATTAGAAAATTTAGATCAACATAATATCAATTACACCGATAAATTACTAATTTCTAGAAAAGCGCATTTAATTTTACCTACACACCGTTTGTTAGATGCAGCTTCTGAAACTTCAAAAGGTAAAGCAAAAATTGGTTCTACTTTAAAAGGAATTGGCCCAACTTATATGGACAAGACTGGTAGAAATGGTATGCGCGTTGGAGATTTAGAATTAGATGATTGGAAAGAAAAATACAAAGCGCTTACTGAAAAACACATTAAAATGTTAGACTTCTTTGAAGTTGATATTCAATATGATTTAGATGAATTAGAAGCTGAATTTTGTAGAGGAATTGACAAATTAAAGACTTTGCAGTTTATTGATTCTGAAGCGTTTTTAAACGGAGCTATAAAAGAAGGTAAAACAATTCTAGCAGAAGGAGCTCAAGGTTCTTTACTTGATATTGATTTTGGAACGTATCCTTTTGTAACTTCAAGTAATACAACTGCTGCTGGTGCATGTACAGGTTTAGGAATTGCTCCAAATAGAATTAAAGATGTATTTGGAATTTTTAAAGCTTACACTACAAGAGTTGGTTCTGGACCTTTCCCTACCGAATTATTTGACGAAGTTGGAGAAACTATGGGAAGAGTTGGACATGAATTTGGAGCAACTACTGGTCGTCCTCGTCGTTGTGGATGGTTAGATTTAGTTGCGTTAAAATATGCAGTACAAGTTAACGGTGTTACACAATTAATGATGATGAAAGGAGATGTTTTATCTGGCTTTGATACATTAAAAGTATGTACTGCTTATATATATAAAGGAGAAACGATTCAGCATTTACCTTATAACATTGAACCTGAAAATGTAGAGCCTATTTATACTGAATTTAAAGGTTGGGCTGCGGATTTAACTGGAATGACTGAAAAAGACACTTTACCAGAAAACTTAGTAAATTATATTAAGTTTATCGAGCAAGAAACTGAAGTTCCTGTAAGTATTGTTTCGGTTGGTCCTGATAGAAAACAGACAATAATGATGTAAATCATTAATTATAATACATAAAAAAAACCTGCTAATTAGCAGGTTTTTTTTATGTCATTTATGTAGTTTTTAAACTATTCAATATTTCTTTTCCGTATTGTTCACAATTCGTTAAGGTATCAAAAACATCTTCAAAAGTTGTTTTAGGATTGATTAAACACATTCGTAAAACTATTTGTTTGTTCAATATTGTAGTTACAAAAACAGCTTCTCTTGTTTCCATAACTCGTTGAGAAATCTTTTGATTAAGTTCATCAATAACTTTCTCTTCCAAATTTTCATTGATTGGATGATACCTAAAATTGATGACTGCCAATGTTGCAGGAGAAACTACTTCCCAAACTTTACTATTTCTCAAATGCTCTTCAACCTTCTCTGTTAATTCAATATTATAAGTAACGGCATCTCTAAAAGCTGCTAATCCATAAGTTTGTATGGATGTATAAAACTTTAATGCTCTTAATCTTCTTGTTAATTGTACACCGTAATCATAAAAGTTGATTTCGGATTCGTTTCCTTCAACATCTCTTAAATACTCAGGTTTCTCACTAAACGTACCACTTAACCAAGAAGCATCTTTAACTAATAAACATCCTATTTCATAAGGTTGAAAAAACCATTTATGAGGATCTACAGTTAAAGAATCAGCTCGTTCTATACCACGTAACATTCGCTGTCCTTTTTTTGCTAAAATTGCAGCTCCACCATAAGCTCCATCAACATGTAACCATATGTTTTCATCTTCACAGATATCTGCAATTTCATGAAGAGGGTCTACAGTACCAGTATTAGTAGTTCCTGCATTGGCAATAAAACAGAATGGTTGTAAACCTTCTAACTTATCTTTAGCAATAGCGTTTTTAAGCTTATTAATCCCAATCCTAAACTCAAAATCAGTAGGAATAATTCTAATTTGTTCCTTTTTAAATCCTAAAATACGGATGGCTTTAATATTAGAGGAATGCGCCTGATCTGATAAATAAATAACTGCTTTAGAAAAATCATCGCCACATTTAATTCTTCTAGCTGTAACTAAAGCAGTTAAGTTTGCCATTGAACCTCCGCTTGTAAAAATTCCACCTCCCTGTTTTATCGGGAAGTTAAACATTTTCAACAGCCAATTAATCGTAACAATTTCTAACTCTGCCGCAGCAGAAGAAACCAACCAACCTCCAGAAAAAATATTAAATCCTGTAGCTAATGTATCAGCCATTGTACTAATAAAGTTACTTGGACCTGGTACAAAAGAATAGAATTTTGGATGCATAGTGTACGTACTGTTTGGCAGTACATTTTCCACAATAAAATCTAAAACCTTATTGGCTTCTGTTGGTTGTTCTGGAGCTGCTTCCAAAAAAATTTTATCAAGATCATCACGGGTTTTTGGCTCAGCAAAAGGTTTCTTAGTTTGAATACTGTTCCAATGCTCTGCGATTAAATCAACAATTTTATATCCATAAGACTTCATGTCTTCTAGAGACATATCGAAGTGATTTTTCATAAATAACGTATTTGTTACAAAATTACCCTCTTTTTAAAAATCAAAAAACTTAATCATCATTAATTTGGCAGAAAAAAGCATTTTGAGTCGTCCTAAAATAGGTTGACAGTTTAAAAAAATAATATTTAAACCAGAGAAGGTAGCTTCTCTGGTTTTTTGTTGTGTATAAAATTAGGAGTTTTCATATTCAAACTCAAGTGAGGTCTTAAATTATTATAAACATTTATTGATTGTTTTATAAGTTTTTCCAGTTCCTTTCTTGTATTACATTTATACATTAAAAATTCATGTTTCAAAATTCCATTGATTCTTTCTGCTATAGCATTTTGATAACAGTCATATCCATCTGTCATTGATGCTTTTATTCCTTGTTCTTCAAGCTTACTTTGATATACTGTTGAACAGTATTGTAGTCCTCTATCAGAATGATGAATCATTGGTCCAGATGTAATTCTATTTTTAATGGCCATAGTTAACGCTTTAACTACATTTTCTGCACTCATATCATCGCTTAAATGATATCCCATAATTTTTCTACTAAAAGCATCGGTTACCAAAGATAAATAATGGGTTCGTTCTCTACTTTTAATATAGGTGATATCGCTGACAAAGTATTGTTCTGGGTGCATTGCCTTAGCATCTTTAATCAGATTCGGATGTTTGCGTAACCAATGTTTAGAGTTAGTAGTTTTGGTATAATTCTTTTTAGGTTTGATCAACATAGATTCTGAACGCAAGTAATCAAATAGGGCATCTCTACCTATTTTTATCCCTCGACCATTAAACTCATCCTTTAACAAATAATACAACTTACGGGTACCTATTCTAGGCATTTGCATACGTATTTGGACAATTAAAGGTTTGATTTTAGAACGTTCTGCTCTTCGAGCTTCCTCACGCTTAATACTTTGATAGAATCCTTGTCTTGATATCTCAAACAATCGACAACAACGAGATAAACTTATGCTTTGTTCTTGTCTGATGCGTTGGATTGTTGAGATAAATACTTTTTTCTAATAGAAGTCCCATATTGACTATCGGAGATATCAATCATGGTATTAAGAATCTGATTCTTTAACTTTTGATCTTCTAATTCGCGTTCTAATCGCTTAATCTTTTGCGCAGGTGTTTCTTTGGATTTTGATTTCATTAGTAAGGCAGGTTTGCTCCAGTCTAAGATACCATGTTTTCTCAGCCAAACCAAAACAGTACTCCTCCCTTGAATACCATACTTCTTCTGAGCTTGTTTATAAGTTAACTCGCCTTTTTCTACTTGGGAAACTACAGCTAATTTAAAGCCTAAATTGTAATCACGCTGGGTACGCTTTTTCTTGTCTACATTGTTATCCATAAAATAAGTCAAATTTGTGTCAACTTATTTCAGGACGAGACATTTACAATAAAAAAAGCGAGACTTTCGTCCCGCCCTCTTTTTCAATTTCAGAATTTTTACCAGCTACTATCTTTAATTACCTAATTCTAATTGATTTTTGACTAAATGAAAATAATCGGCCTTATTTTCTACTAATTTTTTATGATTACCATATTCCACAATTTCTCCATTCTTCAGTACAATAATCTGATCTGCATTTTTTACTGTTGACAATCGGTGTGCAATTACCACCGCAGTTCTATCTTTAAAGAACTCTTGTAAATTATCGTGAATTATTTTCTCGTTTTCAGCATCTAAAGCACTCGTTGCCTCATCAAAGAAAATGTAATGTGGATTTTTATAAACCGCTCTTGCAATTAAAATACGTTGTTTTTGTCCGCCCGAAATACCATTCCCTGAAGCTCCAATTTTTGTTTTTAGCTTTAATGGTAGCGACATAATATACTCTTCAATATTTGCGATTCTTACTGCTTTAATTAATTTATCATAATCAATCACCTCATCTCCTGTGGCTATATTTCGCTCTATAGTATCCGAAAAAATATATCCGTCTTGCATAACTACCCCACAATTTTCTCTAATACTTTTTGGTGACAAACTCAAAATATCATCATAATTGTAATGAATACTTCCTAAAGTAGGATCATAAAAACGAAGTAATAATTTTAGCAAAGTCGTTTTACCGCTTCCGCTCGCTCCTACGATTGCTGTAACTTTACCTTCTGGTATCAGCATGTTTATATCTTTGAGAATGAATTGCGATTTTGGGCCTTCATATTGAAAAGAAACATTTTTTAAACGAATCCCTTTTTCAATTCCGTTATTTACAAAGATGTTTTCACTTATTTCAAGTGTTTTTAATGGTTGCTCCTCTCCTTCTTCATTTACATACATCGTTTCTTCTTCCGGATGATTTTGAACTTCATTTAATCGTTCTAAACTCAGTTTAGCATCTTGTAACGATCTGAAAAAATCTACCAGTTGATTAACAGGAGAATTCATTTGTCCTATGATGTAGGAAATACTTAATAACTCACCAATAGTCATTTGACCTTTTACAACATACGTTGCCGCTAAAAAAGTGACTAAAATATTTTTTAACTGGTTTAAAAACTCATAACCAGAAACCTGAACTTGATCTATTTTAAGGATTCTTAAGTTGGTTTTAAATAACTTATTCTGAATTTTTACCCAGGCTTTTCGTTTGAATTCCTCAAACTGATTCAACTTCATTTCAGAAACTCCATTAATAATTTCTAAAATTGAATCTTGATTTTCTGCACGTTGTTGAAATTTAAAGTAATCTAACATGCGTCTCTTTTTCAGAAAGTAATACGACCAACTAATTGAGAAAACCGTTAAAGCTAAGTACACCGCTAAAATTGTAAAATCATAATACCAAAGCACTCCAAAGAATACAGAAAATGTCATGATTGAAAATACGGTAACTAAACTCTGTGAAGTTAAAAACTCTTCAATACGCTCATTATCGTTAATTCGCTGATTAAAATCTCCTACCATTTTAGAATCAAAGAATTTAATGGGTAGTTGAAGAGTTTTCTTTAAAAAATCTGAGATAATATTAATACTCAGTTTTGTACCTACATAAAGTGTAAGTGAATTTCGTATAATTTGAATGGTTATTGCACCTAAAAACAGTCCTAATTGCGCCAACAATATTAGCGTTATCATATTCATATCTCCAACTGTAACACCTTTGTCTATAAGATTTTGGGTTAAAAATGGAAACACTAAGGTTACTAAACTTCCTAAAAGAAGCATACTAAACATAAAAGCCACCTGCTTTTTAAAAGGCTTTAAATAGTTTAATAAATATGAAATCGTTAATTTTTGGGTTTTTGGAGGTTCCATTTCCTCAAACTTTTCGGTTGGAGAAAGAAACAATACAATCCCTTTGTCTTCTTGAGAACACCATGACTTTTTAAATTCCTCTTCAGAAAGTGTTATTAAACCATGTGAAGGATCTGCTACTTTGAATCGTTTTTTGCCCGTAAATACATTCTTCTTTACATCATAAAGTACTACAAAATGGTTTTTGTTCCAATGAAGAACACACGGTAAGGTTCCTTCTTCCAATAAAACCTCTATTGATAGCAAGCTCGGATACGTTTCGAAGCCTATTTTTTCTGCAGCATCAGAAATACTCATCAAACTAACTCCTTCTTTAGAAATATGAGAGATATCTCTTAAATATTGTAAAGGATATTCTTTTCCGTACATTTTTGTGATCATTGCTATACAAGCAGGACCACAGTCCATTTGATCGTGTTGCGGTATAAATTTCATAGTGTAGCGTGGTTTTGTTTAACAAACTTCTTTCTTCCTAACATCATCTTATAATACTTAGACAATACTCCGTATAACACTAATTCGTGCATTCTTGGATTGGTATTTGAAAATCGATTTACATGCATATGAATATAACTGCTGATGTTTGATCTCATTTGAGGAATCAAATTCGATTTTGAGTTGCCTAAAGCATTAAAAAAGCTTTGATTGTGGTTTGTTATTAGGTTATTTATTTCGGTTAACTGGGTTTCGAATAATTGCCAAATAGCATCTTTATGCGTTCTAAATTTGGCTTCTATCTGCTTTTTTAAATGTTTATCTCCATTAAATTCTTGTAAAAAGGCTTCATATAAATCGTTTATATGCGTTAATTTTTCATCGAGTGTAAAACCAAAAAGCTGATATAAATTATCAATTGTTTTTAATATTGGAATCCATGACAATTCGCTGTTAACATCTCTGGTTAGATGCTGAAGCTGTAAGATTAACTCACTATCACAATGGAATAATGATTCTGAAGGAATTATTAATGAGTTACCATAACGCTCTAATTCGCGATTATAAGTTGATAATTCTACTTTCCAAACCGCATGGTTTTCTACATAAGTATGTAATGTCTCATTTACACTCTGTACAACTTGGTTATAAAATGAAGTATCTGTAAGTAAAAAACGTAATCGAATATGAAAATCTGGATCTCTAAATCTTATAAAATGCCACTTTTTTATGAAGCCTTTTGCCTTTAAATCTTCAATTAATGGTACTACCGCAGTTGATAAAATACTATTCGCCGTTTTGTTTCCTGTATATATTTTAAAATACGTCCACTCATCACCTGGAATAAATGTTCTTTGCTCCGATACTTCAGTAAAATTATAACGTTTAGCCTTGTTAAATTCTTTGAAAAACGGAATGATGTATTCGGTGTTATAACTATTTTTAGTTGCATCAATAGTATCAACTAAAAGCTCTTCCAATACTAAATACTTGTTCTTTTTTATAGCTTCTTGAAGGTAAGAATACATGAAATCATTCTCTAAATCAATCCATAAAGTATGATCTTGCTGTTCTCTTACACACACATATCTTGGAACTTTGTGCTTGTGTAAAAAGTCTTTCAATGCTGTAATATTCAATTGATTTTTATCAAAACAGTCTTTTAATTCTTCCGAAGAAAAAAACCATTTAGCCGGAGAAAGAATTATATTTCCATGTGAAATTCTTGGACGTGATTTGAATACTTTATAATTTACACTACCTAAGTTTAAACCTAATGCAGAGGAACAATCTTGCATTTGAAGCTCGCTTAAAAACTGATATACTGGTAATGAATTGTATTGAAAATTATGAGCGGTTGTATTTACTATTTTTAGTTGCTTATTTAACTTTTTACTTCTTAAAACAACTTTATTGTTTTTAATACTTATAAAAATATCATCTAGAGCTATTTGTTGTTTTGAACTGTTTCCTTTTGTTAAAAAAGATATTTCATAATCTCTATGTACATTTCTTAATAAAATGTTTCCCGATCTATTATCTGGAACATGTAATAACTCTACTAAAATTTCATTTTCGTCTTTTGCTTCTAGTGCATTTGCCTCTGTAAACAATTCATTAAGTGAAGCATCTAAACTTGAAAATCTGCCAATTAAATTTAAAGCTCCTGTTCCACCAGCTACTTCAATAGAAATAGCATCTTCAAACTTGTTAATCATTGTATAAAATGATTGTGACAATACCGATGTGTTTTCAGGAAAATCAGATAAATCAATTTCAGCTAAATCTATAGTCTCTAACTTATTCTTTTGTGCTTTTAAAAACTGGTTTGTCCAAAACTTATGAATCTTTTGATGGTATTTTATAGTAGTTTGAGAAGATTCCTCGTTTGTAATCGAGATATCATCAATAAGCGAAGAAAAGTTACTAGCATCTGAATGATCTTGAATATATCCTACACCCAATTCATTATCTAAAGCTATTAATAAAGGAACTTCTTTATCCTCATAACGCTTATAAAAGGCTGTTTTAAATTCGTTTAGATTTGAATTTTCATTTTTTGAAGAGAACCTAGATAATGCATAAATTGCCTTTTTAATACTAGACATCTCATTAGAAGTTAAATCGTACTGCTTTTGAGGTAAATTGTTTCTTAAATTTGAATTGATAAAATATTTTTTATCAAAACTGATTTGAAATTCCTTCGCTATTTCAAAAATCTCTTCATAGAAACTAATTGAGTTTCCAACTACTATGGTATCTAAAACTGATAGTTTTTCTTTTAATTGAAGAAGTAAATTGTATTGATTTATAACCTCATTATTTTCAGTTTTAGTAACAATATTAGTTTCAAAATAATCTACTAATTGATTTAAGGGGGAAACACCATTTATAGTTATATCTAAATCGCTAACCAATATTTGAGAATCAATTAAAGAATGTAGATATGATACTACCTCTTCCTTTGAGATTTCATCAATAGCATATAGTAACAGCTCTGTTAATTCTTCAAAAGTTTGTGCTTCTTTTTTAACTATACCATAAATAAGCTCTAATACTTCATCCGCTTCTACTTCAATTAACGTGTAAGCTCTCTTGTTTTGTTGTAATTTAAATTCTGCATAGCGATAATGCTCTCCTACTTTATACATTGAAGAATTGCTACTAAACTTCACACAGTTTCGAATAGTTTTGTTCTGATTGAGTTTATACAATAAAGCATATAAAAACTCTAAATCTATACCACTAAAGCGTTTTAAAGAGGAGCTCTCATTATCTTGTTTATGAAGAATCTCACTATAACCTGAAAACAATCCAAAAGGCGTACAACGAGTTGCGGATCTTATATAATACTTAATAATTGATGAAATAATTTTGTCTTGTTTTGCTTCAGGAAAATCATTTTCACAAACCATTCTACTCCATTCGTAAAACAAATCTGGAGATGCTAAAAAAATAGATTCTTTGAAAACCTCATCATTAAACAACTCCTTCACAAATACACATGCATCATTTGAGTCTGATGGTATTTCTGTAAAACGATTAACAGGTTGAGAAGGTGTTCTTAAAATAAAACGATTGATGTGATTGAAGTTTTCCATGATAATCTTAGTAAACTGGAGTTAGCATTTGAAATTTTTCAGCAATAGCGTGAAGATTTTTAAGTTTTTCTTTATGAGTTCCTGCCACATCATAAAAAACGAATTCATCTAAACCATACTCCTCATTGTAATGCTGTACAATTTCTTGTAATCTATTAGTTGTAACAGGTTCTATAATAAATGCCTCCGCTGAAATACTACGTGCATAAGCTGTCATTTCATTAACTTTTGTTTCCGCTTCTTCCATAGTATCTGCCATATAAAACGCCAATGAAATCACTATTTTTGGGTATATTCCATGCGCTTCAAAATATTCAGATTTAAAAGCATTTATTTGTTCCTTATCAAATTCTTTTGACTGACCAAAATTGTGGAATAGAGATACACAATAATTCGTTTTGTATTTAATAGCCTCTTTGTAACTATTGAAAGTTGTAGATAAATACCAAAGTGCTGGTTTTGTGCCTTTGTATGGTGGTATTAAAATTTGGTTATTAGCTAAGTTATCATCTTCATTTTCAAGTAAATCAGAAATGACTTCTAAATTGTTGTTGAAAATTTCTCGATTCGTTTTTCTTGTCAATTCTGGATGTGCTAATTGAGCTATTTTTTCACTATCTGGTAATCCTTTAGACAAACCTAAATCGATTCTATTAGGATATAAGTTTGCTAGTAATTTATAGTTACACGTAACTGTATATGGAGAATATAATGATAAAGAAACTCCTGCTGATCCTACTTTAATTTGATCTGTCATTCCAGCTAGTATGGGCAACAAAATATCTTGATTTGTATATGGATGATTTTTAACATGCGCATAATGATGTTCTGCAAGCCAAAACTTATCAAATCCAGCCGAATCTGCTTCAACAGCATATTCAATCATCTGCTCTACTATTTCTATACTTGTAGCGTCGTCTCTTTGACCTAAATCGATTAATCCTATTTTAATATTTTCCATTGTAGTACGTTTTTAGTTGATTAAAAAAGCTTCTTTCCAGCCTTGTGGAAATTCTTTTTGATAAGAATATAATGTTAGTAATGCACCTAATTTGCCGTAGTATAATGACATGTCTCTCTCTGTAAGATTGTGAAGCATATCTTCTTTTAGATACGTAATAGTGCGTTGAATCCAGTAATTATAAGCTTTGCTATATTTTTCATCTTTTGAAAAATTATATAACTCGCCAAACAATTGCGCAATACCAGAAGAACCATGACAGAAATGATGGTTTTGAACTCCAGTTACATTCATTTCTTTTCTTTTTACGAGATGGTTTCCAATCTCGTTTATGATTTTTTGATATTGAGTAGTGTGATTAACACTATCTAATTTAGATAACAGAAACACCCAGCTTAAATCGCTATTACACCAAGCTAATCGGTTGTTTTGATGCTCTATTAACTTGCCATTATCTATGTATACTTTATGTGGTTTGTAGATATGAATTCCATCAACCACATATTTTTTATCGATGTGCTTCATAATTTTTGAAACACATAAATCAATAACGATATCATACAACTCATTTGCTCCAAAAGTGTTTTTAGCGTCCAATAGAAGTTTTATGGTTGATAAATATCCATGAGGAAATCCGAAGTTGATATCGCTTATATATGGATCGTCAGATTGTGTGCTAAAAAGCAATACCGACTCTTTTGATTTTTGTAATAATTGATTGACTAATTGATCGAATAAATCTTGGTTTTTAATCTTTAGCAAAAAGATAAGCACACCTATAGAACCGTGTAAAAAATCATAATTATTTTGATCTAATTTCTTCGATGCATATTCAAAGGCAATCTGACTTAAGATTGGGATTTGTTCTGCATATTCTTCATCCAAAAGATCATTAGCAATTAATTCAGAAATAACAAAACCAAGTCCTGAGATTCCGTCAGCAAAAGAAGAATCGTTTAAAAGACTGTTTTGATCAGGATTTTGAATGGTATTAAACACATCCATAAGAATGTCTGTAATTTTATCAAAGTAAATTGCCTTTTGAGTATCTAGATACACATACATTAAGTAATAAAGCACCCCTAGCTTACCTTGAACAAAACCATAAGGTAAATCTTGTGTTGGATAGGATATAATTTTTGAATTATATTCTTTGATAATAGCATCTATTGACATTTTTTCTTGTGTTACCATTTTCTGAAATTTAAAAAGTTGAGATATTCGTTTTTTATATCCAATTCTTTACTTAACAATGTTAATCCTATACCTAATATCCCTTGAGATATTCCTAATTGAGCAAACTCATAAACACCATTGTAATAGGTATTAAATCCTGCCCAAACTGTATCGTTATTTCCTTTTTCAAATATGTTTTTATACCAATAATTTTTAGCTGATTCAAAATGTTTATTCGTTGTTAATCGATACATCATATCAAAAAAAGAATAAAGCCCAGATGCACCGTAAATCATATTTGCATCTCTTATATATTTTTCTTTTTCATCGGTATATTTTGCTGCATTTTCTAGAATTTCTATACCAATACTGCTCCAATATTTATTATTAAATAGTTGTCCTGCTTTATAAAATGTAAAACCAATACCTAAATCACCATACGATAAATTATGGTAATTCAGAAAGTCGTTATTTGTAGTTTGAGGAAACCAACAAGTACGATTTTTATCTTGCTGTTTTTCAAGAAAAAATAATCCTTTAGTAATTAAAGTAAGGGTCTCTTCTCTTTCAACATCGTTAACATAACAATCCATTAAAAAAGAAACAATACCAGAAACTCCATGATTAAAACCTAATTCTACATACGAAGTTTCAGAAGACCTTAAGTCAAAATACCAGTATGCTTCCGTATCGCTTTCAACTACTTTTTCTTGAACCAATTGAAATACTTGATGTAACTTTTCTTTACAATTTTTTTGAGAATATAAATAGTATTGTAAAGGAGCAAAAACACCTTTAACTCCATCTAAATCACCTTCAGCTAATCTTGAATGAAATATTTCTTCAATTAACTCTTCAAGATCATTAATAATAAATTCTACTTCATCTGATAATACGTTGTTCTTAACTAAAAAACTTAGATAGATTGCTGCTTCAATAATATCATTTTGAGGAGAAATACTTGAATACTCATTAGTTAACATTTCTAATGCTTCTTCAATCAAACTTATCGTTAATTCTAACCATTTCTCTTCTTGTGTATACAAGTAGTTATAATAGTAGAATAATGATTTCCCTAAAATTCCATTACTAATTCCAATACCATTTAATTCGGTATTTTCTTGCAAACAATCGTGTATTTTTTCTAGTGTTTTCAATTTACTATGAATGAAGTAGAATTTTTATTTAGTTACTCTTCAACACCGCCATTACATGTTAAATACAAGCACGACAATGGTTTTCCTTTAGCACCTTTTACAGCACTTAATTGTTCATCTTGAAGTTTTAGCAAAGCTTCTTTCTGAATTTGTAGTTTGTTGTTTAGTTTAATTTTTTTCATTTTTTAAATTTTTTAAAGAGAAGGATAAGGAAAAAAATCACCCAGCCTTATCCTTACTCTCAAGAAGATTAAGCTTCTATCTTATCTTCTTTTTTTCCATTACAAGATTCGAATAAACAAGATAAAGCTGCTTGACCTCCTTTTACGTCATGCATTTGATCTTCTTGTAATTTTGTTACTGCGTCTTTGTTAATCTGTAATCCTTTAGTTAATTTAATTTTCTTCATTTTATTAAAATTTAAGTATGAATGTTATTTTTAGAAAAAAGGGTAAAGAATGAAATAGTATAATGGGTGTTCTTTACCCTAATAAATCAGATAGTGTACTAAGCCTCTATCTTATCTTCTGTACTTCCGTTACAAGATTTCCATAAACAAGATAAACCTGCTTTACCACCTTTTACATCTTGCATTTGATCTTCTTGTAATTTTGCTACTGCGTCTTTGTTGATCTGTAATCCTTTAGTTAATTTAATTTTCTTCATTTTATTAAAATTTAAGTGTGAATATTATTTTTAGAAAAAAGGGTAAAGAATGAAATAGTATAATGGGTTAATCTTTACCCTTAAAAATTAGATCTGCTATTAAGCTTCTAACTTTTCTTCTTTACCGTTACAAGACTTCCATAAGCATGATAAAGCTGCTTGACCTCCTTTTACGTCTTGCATTTGATCTTCTTGTAATTTTGTTACTGCGTCTTTGTTAATCTGTAATCCCTTAGTTAATTTAATTTTCTTCATTTTATTAAAATTTAATTTATTGATTATGAGTTTTTTATTTATAGTCCTAAACTCTTTTCAGACTATGTTTGCAAACAATATTTTTATATTTTATTAATTCTTAGTTCTATCTTTTTCATCTTGATTTCCGAACTTCTTACGCTTAACTCGTATCTTTTTATTACCGAATTTGTAGAGCAATGAAATTCTAAAGCTTTGGGTATCGAAATAGTTTCTAAAAGCCACATTTACATTGTTAGTTTCTCCTTCTACTCGTACTCTTTGTCCTCTAAAAACATCATAAGCATTCAGTCCTAACTGTAAGTCTTTGTTCAGGAAAAAGAATTTTAAGCTCAAGTCTAAATTTGAAGTTGAAGACGTTCTGTAGATGTCATAGACTCCAGGAAATGCATACCAGAAATTAGCACTAGCCATTACTGTTTTTTCGCTGTTCAAAACAAAACTGTTATTAGTAGCTAAGTAGGTATTCCATCCTTTTTCTCCAGCATTTGTAAAATCTACTAACGATGTTGCATCACTATAATGGATGTCTAAAATGTTTACACTTTCCCACCACTTCCACTTTGTAAATGTGTATGATTCTGTTAATCCTATTTTGGTAGTTTCGTAATAATTTTGCGGGGAAATTTCTTGAATATTAGTATTAGGATCTACTTGTGCTAACTGTTGAAAACCATCGGTTACTTTAGAAAAGTATAGTGAGCTTACTAACTTTTGCTTATGGATATGTGTTAATGATAAATTGTCTGAAAATGATGGTTGTAAAAACGGATTTCCTCTAACTATTGTAAACGGATTTTGAACATTTTCAAATGGATTTAAAAATTCAAATGATGGTCTTGTTATTCGTTTATTATAATCTAAAGAGAAGATGTTATTTTGCCCAGCTATATAGTTGATGTTTATTGTCGGAAACAATCGCATATAATCATTAATATTGACTTCATTTAAAGTTTCCGAATTCCCTTCTGTTGTAGTATTTTCAAAACGTAGGCCTCCTTTGAACATCCATTGCTGGCTTAACATTTTCTCTAAAGAAAAATATAAGGCTTGTGTATTTTCTTTGTATGTAAATTTGTCTGACCTACTATTGTCTTGAACAGGATTACCGCTTGTTAAATCGAAAAAAGCAATTGCATTATTAGTTTCAGTAAAAGATAGTTTACCTCCATAGCTTAAATTGGCCCATTTTAATGGTGATTCTATGTCTAATCGTATAGAATAATTATCAATACCTTGATCTCCTATATTATTACCAATGTCTAAAGAACCTGGTGTTACCGTTCCGTTATCTTCACTGAAAGTAGTGTAAGTTCTGTCTTGATCATTTGTGTAGTTGAAATAGTCTAGATTAACTTCAACTTTTGAAATACTATCTAATTTAAACTCTGTATGAAGATTTAAGGAATGTGAAGGCGTTTCCTCTAAATTATTCGAGTTAGTTCTAATAGTTCTGAGTAAATCATTAGTTTGACTATCGAATACATTTACCCTATCATTCGGATTTAATGTTCTAAATCTTCCATAACTTGCTAAATACTGCGCTCCAATTAAAAAGCTTTCTGAAATATCATAATCTAAAGACAGTCTTGCGCTTAACGAAGGCTCACTAAAATACCTTCTAGGATAAACTCCATCCCAAGTTTCATTTTGGAAATAAAACTGGTTTGTATCTGTAATTAACTTTGAGCCATTGGTATAAAACAAGTTAGAAGATAATGAAAGAGCATTTTTTTGGTAATTGAAGTTTCCACTTAAACTTCCTTTTCCATAGGTAGCTTGTGTATACACTCCACGAATTCTACTAATCCAAGAGTTCTTTCTTCCTTTTTTGTAAATAATATTAATTAAACCACTATTTCCTTCTGCTTCATACTTTGCTGGTGGATTGGTAATTACCTCTATACTTTTAATATCATCCGCAGAAATTGAACTTAAGTAGTTTGAAACTTCTTGTTGTGGAATTTGTAAAATTCGTCCGTTAACTAAAATTCTTAGATTGTCTTTTCCTATCATAAATAGTTCATCATTCTGAACTTTTATCCCAGGTGTAACTCGTAAGGCATCTAGCATATCTCCTCCTGTTGAAGATAAAGACTGACTTACATTAAATACTAATCGATCACTTTTTCTGGTTATCAATCGCTTTCTAGCTTCAACAACTACTTCATCTAACTTATTACTAAGTTCTTTTAAAACTATATCTCCTAAGTTTGGTGTAGATTGTATAGTTGTGGTTGATATCGTTTTCTTTTCGAAGCCTAAAAAACTTATGGTTATGTAAAATTCATCTAACGAATTGATTTTTAACGAAAAAGTTCCGTCTTCATCTGTTATTATACCTCCAATAATTTTGTCATCTGCAGATTTATGAGCTACAACGTTGGCAAAGCTTATTGGCTCTTTGTTAGAGTCTGTAACTTTTCCTTCTATTGTTTGTGCATAAGTAATTTTAAAACATAGTAATACTAATACTATAAACTGTACTATCTTCATGGTATATAAGTTCTTGGGTGATATTTAGATTCAGGGGATGTTTTTATGCAGATTTTTTTGGAGCCATATCGTATTGACGAGGATTGATTTCTCTTGTGTTTAGCAATTTTTTATTCTTGTTGTAAAAATCTATAAGACCTTCATAGGTAAAACAAACTGGAATTGTTTCTGATCCTAAGTAATTTATTGACTCTCCTATAACTGTAGCTTTAATTCCCATAGCTGTCATTATTCTCAACAACTTGCTATCGCACTCTGCAAAAGCTACAGAGTTTTTACTCTTACATATTGGAGCAATAGCCTGCACCATTAATTTCTTAAACAGATTGATGTTTCTAACATCTTTTTTTATAGCAAAACGACCTATATGCCAAACTGATTTTAATACCGTATTCCCTATAACATCTAAAGGATTTATACCGAAAATTTTCTCAAGAGGCAATTCATCTTTATAGTTCCACTTTAAAACTCTAATAGTTCCTAAAATGTCTCCATAAACATTTCTAGAAATGAAAACCTGAGAATTATCTAAATAATTAATTTCTTCATTATATAAAGCTTCAATGCTTTCATAATAAGTAATTGGCAAGCTTCCATTAGAATGATGTTTGTAGTTCTCTAAAACAACGAATTCAGCTAAACTCATTATTTTGTTTCTTTCTTGATTGATAAAATTATTTTCTAGTAGCATGGTTGATGATTTTTATACTTCCAAAG
This sequence comes from Tenacibaculum skagerrakense, assembly GCF_004345825.1. Classification (GTDB taxonomy): domain Bacteria; phylum Bacteroidota; class Bacteroidia; order Flavobacteriales; family Flavobacteriaceae; genus Polaribacter; species Polaribacter skagerrakensis. The sequence goes on along the minus strand of NZ_SLXM01000005.1, from coordinate 211,117 downwards.
CTACCTAGTAATCAAAGCCTTAGTGTTACACAAAAGTGTAGTCCTTTGTTTTTCAGGGGAAAACTACCCTTTTGAGTAGTTTTTAATTGTTTTATCCAGAAGTTTGTTTAAATTTGATTGTCACCCGAAATTTAAAAGCTGAATGGATAAGAATGTGAATGATTTCTTTTCCCTTAAAAATAGTATAAATGCTATTTCTGAGGAGGATATAAATCAAACTAAAAACTATCTGGCTCCAATTAGAGCGTTTGCCAGAACTACTTACAAGAGCATATATATTATAGACTATGAAAAAAAAGGATTTGAATATGTTTCAGAGAATCCTTTGTTTCTATCTGGACATACACCAGAAGAAGTTAAAGAAATGGGCTATGCTTTTTATTTTAAATATGTTATTGAAGAAGATTTAGATCTACTACTAAAAATTAATACCATAGGGTTTGATTTTTATGATACACTTCCTATTGAAGAACGGTTAGATTATACAATCTCATATGATTTTCACCTTAAAAACAAAGAAGAAAAGAAGATTTTGATCAATCAAAAACTTACACCTTTGTTCTTAACTAGAACTGGAAAATTATGGAAAGCTATCTGTATCATCTCACTTTCTAATGAACAAAAATCTGGTAATATAAAAGTATATAAGAAAGGAGAAAATAAAATTCTCAAATATAATCTTGAAGATGATTATTGGAAAGAAGAAGAAAAAATTAGTCTTACAACTAGAGAAAAAGAGGTGTTACGATATTCTGTTAGAGGATTTACTATAAACGACATCGCAAAATCAATCTATGTTTCACCTGATACCGTTAAGTTTCATAGAAAAAAGCTTTTTGAAAAATTAGAAGTAGCCAATATATCAGAAGCAATTGTATATGCAACAAATAACAAACTTATTTAATTCATATAAATAGAAGAAAAGTAAAATTCTGGGAATTTTTTAATTTGCTTTTCGGTTGCTACATTATACATTACATGTACACACATGCTGGCAACTATCCAAGAACCAATTGATAATTGAGGAGGAGAAAGTTTTTCCTCTTCATTTAAATATTGTTCTAATACATTATCTATCCAAACTTGAGGCTCTCTCCAAAATTTCAAATAATTAGTTATATACTTTACCATTTGAATTTCATTGAACTTTTCATTAGGTTTAGCAATAGATTCTAATGTTAATCCATCTGGAGTAATAACAGCTACTACTCCACCCCAGCCTAAGTTGTATGGATGTAATACGGTTATATTATTTTTCTGACAAAGTTTATCAAACTGTAATGGTATATCTGTTGTAAAATCTAAAGCATTTATAGCTATGTCATAATTTTTAATGAATGCTTCTACATTATCAACACTTAAAAACTCATTATGAACTTTAATACTTGCCTCTGGATTAATAGCTTGTAACCTTTCTTGTATAGCTATTACTTTATCTTTGGATATATCGTCAACAGTATAATTCTGTCGGTTTAGATTAGACAACTCTACTTGATCCCCATCTACAATCGTAATATTTTCAAAACCTAAACGTAAAGCACATTCAGCAATTACGCTTCCTATTCCAGAGCCTCCCAATAAAATTGGAATATCTTTTATTTTCTGTTGTTCTTCTGGGGATAAATAAATTCTATTTCTAATGTATCTAGGTTCCATCAAAAAGTTTTACTCAAAGATAACTACATAGTAAAGTATTATTACTATACAAAAGGGTAGTTTATAATTTGATTATAATCTTTTTCATGTTATTTTAAGAAAATGGCATAGTCTTTTCATTATTTTTGCGTATCAAAATTTTAAAAATTTGAAGAGAGTATTTCTTTTTTTTTCATTACTAGCTATATTGAGTACCACTGCTCAAACAAAAAAGATTAAAATTTTATCCTCAGAATTATCTACTGCTGATGAAAAAAATTATCCAGGTGCTACTATATTAATTGGTAATGTAAAAGTTGCTCATGAAGGAGCAACACTCGATTGTAAGAGAGCATTATTATATAGAGAAAAAAACATTTTCAAAGCTGTCGGAGAGGTAGTTATTGAACAAGGTGATAGTATTATTCAATATTCAGACTACGCCAATTATGATGCGAATACTAAAATTGCCAAGTCTTGGGGTAATGTTGAAGTGAACGATAAAGAAATGAAGCTTTCAACGGATACCTTATATTTTAATAGAACAGAACAGGTATTATTTTATCCTTCAAAAGGAGTTATTAAAGATAAAAAGAACACCCTTACTAGTAACAAAGGAACTTATTATCTGCAAGACAAAAAGTTTACAGCTAAGACAAAAGTTAATGTAGTAAATCCAGAAAATATTTTGAATTCTGATCATCTTGATTATTATACTTCTACAAACTTAGCTTACATATATGGACCTTCAACTGTATTTAATTTAAAAGATAGTACTAAAATTTATGCAGAGAAAGGATTCTTTGACACAAATAGAGATGTTTCCTATTTTGTGAAAAATGCTAAACTCTTTTCTAAAGATAAAACGGTAGAAGCTGATAGTTTATACTATGATAAAAAAAGAGGTTTTGCTTCCGCAACTAATAGAATAAAAGTAATTGACACCATTCAAAAGTTAGTGGTTAAAGGTAATTATGCCGAAATTTTTGAGTTACAAGATTCTCTTTTCATTATAAAAAAGCCTGTCGCTATTTCTATTTTTGAAAAAGACTCTCTATACATACATGGAGATACAATACTTGTAACAGGTAAACCTGAAAAAAGAATTATAAGAACCTATCATAACGTGAAAATTTTTAAAGAAAATTTACAAGGAAAATGTGATTCTATTCATACTAACCAAGCTACAGGTTTAACTCAAATGTTTGTAGATCCAATTCTTTGGTCTGGTAAAAGTCAAATTACAGGTGATAGTATTCTTTTCAAAACCAATAAAACTACCAATGAACTAGATTCGCTTAAAGTTTTACGCAATTCATTTATTATTCAAAAAGACTCTTTAGATCCAAATAATTTCAATCAAATTAAAGGGCGAAATATGTATGGTAAGTTCAAGGATAATGATTTAAGAACTATGCTGGTTAAAGGAAACGCAGAATCTTTGTATTATAACAGAAATGAGGATACTCAAAAACTAGAAACCATTACGAAAGAAATTGCCAGTGATATTGAATTTACGTTTGAAAACAATGAAGTAATTCAAACAAAATATTTCAAAGAAACTGAAGGAAAAACATATCCTCCATCGCAGTTTCCTGAAGAAGACAGAAAGTTTAGAGGCTTTGTTTGGAGAGAAGATGAACAGCCTAAAACTATGGAAGACATTTTTATAAAAGATAAAAATGTTGCTAAGAAGCCTAGAAAAAAACTACAGGAAGTTGAAAATGCTAAAGCAATTTTAAACTCAGAATTAAATAAAAAAAATAAAAAGAAATCTAAACCAGATTTAGAAGAAGAGTGAAAAAAGATTTTTTAAAATATCAAGCACAAACTACTCCTCACCCACTTGCTATCGAAATTACTCATGCAAAGGGCAGTTATATTTTTGATACAAACAATAAAGCTTATTTAGATTTTGTCGCTGGAGTTTCTGCCAATAGTGTTGGGCATTGCAATGAAAATGTAAACAAAGCCATTACAGCACAAATTCAACAATACACTCATGTTATGGTGTATGGTGAATTTATTCAAGAACCTCAATTAGCATTGTGTAAATCTTTAGCAGCCACGCTTCCTGAATCATTATCTACTGTTTATTTGGTAAATTCTGGAACTGAGGCCACTGAAGGAGCTTTAAAATTAGCAAAGAGATACACTAAACGATCTGAAATTATTGCCGCTAATAATGCTTACCATGGTAATACTGCTGGCTCAATGAGTGTTTGTGGAACCGAACAACAAAATCGTGCTTTTAGACCATTAGTTCCTGGAACGAAATTCATTCAGTTTAATTCCGAAGAAGATATCCAAAAAATAACTTCAAAAACTGCAGGAGTAATTTTAGAAACTATTCAAGGTGGGGCTGGTTTTATAGAACCTAAAAATGACTATTTAAAGAAAGTTAAGTTAAGATGCCTAGAAGTTGGCGCTTTACTAATTTTAGATGAAATTCAAACAGGTGTTGCTAGAACTGGAACTTTTTGGGGTTTTGAAAATTACAATGTAATTCCTGATATTTTTATTACTGGTAAAGGTTTGGGTGGCGGAATGCCTATTGGTGCGTTTATTGCTTCTCATGAAATTATGGACACTCTAAAGGATAATCCGAAACTAGGACATATTACAACATTTGGAGGTCATCCTGTTATAGCTGCAGCTGCCAACGCTACTATACAAGAAATCAACAATTTAAAGTTGGCTAAAGAAGCTCTTCGAAAAGAACAAATTTTAAGAACACATTTACAACATCCTAAAATAAAAGAAATTAGAGGAAAAGGGTTAATGTTAGCCTTAATTATGGAATCACCAGAAGTAGCTGATAAAGTAATTTTGCAATCCTTGGAGGAAGGCTTAATACTCTTTTGGTTATTATATGAAAAACGCGCTGTACGTTTAACTCCACCGCTCACTATTTCTGATGAAGAGCTTATAAAAGGGTGTGAAATTTTAACAAAAATTTTAAACAATATAGGCTAATAATCATCGTTTTAATAATACTAATATAGTTGATTGGGGATTTTATTATTGACTATTGAAGTCGGTTAGGATATATATTCTAGCCGATTTTCTTTTTACATACTTTCTATCTTTTTTATTCCACTAAAAACAGCATTCATGATTTAATTCCGCTCTCTCAAGGAAAAAGCTTATTATTTTAATCTTAAATAACTTATTTTTAAGCTACTAAATCATTAAAAACTAACCTAATCATGACTTTAAAAAACGTAAACTTTGAATACAAAATAACGTTGTTATTGTTATTCACTACACTTCTACTAATGAATTGTAAACCAACTAATAGTAATCCTGTTATACTTGCAGAAACTCCTACTGGTCTTTCTTCAGATATTACGATATCCTACAACTTACCTGTCGATACACCAGCAGATCCCACTCAAGAAGAATTAGCAAAATTTGCTTGGGAAGAATTCTTTGCCTTAAACTGGAAATCTTCTTATGGGAAAGATAGTTTAAGGACTACTCCAGATACAAGTTGGGATTATACTAGCGATACAGGAGAAAATTTTCTTAGTGTTTGGGAAACATATATTCACAGATCTGAGTTAAGACCTGCAAATGGTAAAAGAACTAAAGATTTAAGTAAAGGTTCTCCATATTATACTTTTGTTGATTCAACTACTGTAAATGTTACTAACCCTGTTCCTTTAGATAATTACTGGAATATTCTTGATGAAGATAACGAAATTGGATCAGCATATGTCTTTGCTCATGAAAAAGAATTTGAGGTGCTTTATTCCGCAAAAACTAATTTAGCTGAATATAACTATCTTAAAAAATATTTTCCAACTGATACTGATTTATACAAAGCTGTTGATAAAAGTAATGATACTACTGCTTTTAAAGCTCGTTTAAAAGGATTAACTCCACAACAAATGTGTGCTTCTGATCAAAACACACAAGATGGATATGTATGTTTACCTTGTTCCACAGATGCCCAAAACCAAGGTGCAATTGAAATAAAATTAGCTTTTAGAGAGTTAGATCCGTCTAAAGATGATGCATCGAGATATATGGTAAAAGAAGTTGTATACTTTAAAGATTCTCTAGTGGGAACAAAAAAATATTCAAATGCGTTTACTAAAAAGTTTGCGTTAATTGGAATGCACATAATTCGTAAAACAGCAAATAATCCTACTTTTGTTTTTGCTTCATGGGAACAAGTTGATGAAAGAAACAAAAATTTTCAAACTATTGGTATTGGTGGTGTAGTTGTAGACAGCGTTAAATATAAAGATGAGGATCCTCATCGTTTAAATCCCGTAATTGAAAGAGTAATTCCAGAAACAATTCAAAAAGTAAATTCTAAAGTTCAACAAATGATTGCGACTAACAGCAGCAAATCTAAATGGCAATACTATCAATTAATTGGTGTACAAGGAACTCCTATTAACTATGAAGATAGAACTGGTGATAATAATTATTTTATGGCAAATTTTGTGATTGAATCTGACTTAGAATTAACTAATTTCCATGGTTCATTTGCAGATCCATTTGATGTAGCTGTTAAAAATGTAATAGCTGACGGAAAAGAGTTTAATATGGGGGGATGCATGGGATGTCATGGTCAAGCACAAGTAAAATTTGGAACTGATTTTAGTTTCTTGTTAGACAAAGGTGCTGGAAAACCGGTTGTTAGTCCAGATCCTTACCAAACTTATGAAGAAGCATTGGCAGTTTCTAATAAAGAAAAAATTAAACAACTAATTAAAGAATTTAATAAGAAATAATACACTTATATCTTACAAAACAACCCCTAAAAAGTCGATTTTTAGGGGTTGTTTACTATATGGATGTAACTTAATTTTTTTGCATTATTTTTTGATTTTTCTCTTTTTTCATAGCATTTATGTTGAAAAACTGTTAAAAAAGAGACCTAAAAAACAGTAATTCAGTAGAAAACATTTTTTGTACAACCAAGTTTATTTGTTTAATTTGTGCGTAACAAATTAAGGTACATATGTCGATTGAAATTACTCGGCTTTTTGACTTTCCATATTATCAATTGGAAAAATACAATCTTCAAAAAGCACTAACTACAAATTACAACGGTAATTGGGAATCTGTTTCTACTAAAGAATATCTGGAAAAAGCAAATACTATCAGTAGAGGTTTACTTCGATTAGGAGTTCAACCAAACGATAAAATTGCAATAATTTCAACCAATAACCGAACAGAATGGAATATTTGTGATATCGGAATCTTACAAACTGGAGCTCAAAATGTTCCAATTTATCCTACTATATCAAAGGAAGATTACGAATATGTTTTAAATCATTCTGAAGCTACATATTGTTTTGTATCAGACATCACAATTGTTGAAAAACTTAACCAAATCAAAGGTAACACTAAGCTAAAAGGAGTTTTTACATTTGATGAGATAGAAGGAGAAAAGAGCTGGAAAGAAGTTTTAGAACTTGGTGATGATAATAGTAATCAAGACGAAGTTGAAGCAAGAAAAAAAGCTGTAAAACCAGAGGATTTAGCGACCCTAATCTATACCTCAGGAACCACCGGAAGACCCAAAGGTGTTATGCTTTCTCACAACAATATTGTTTCTAATGTATTGGCTAGCTCTAAAAGAGTGCCTGTAGATCATGGACAAGGTAAAAGTTTAAGTTTTCTACCAGTATGTCACATCTTTGAACGTATGATTCTTTATTTATACCAATATTGTGGTATATCTGTATATTTTGCTGAATCTATTGAAAAATTAAGCGAAAATGCACAAGAGATAAAGCCAAATGTTATGACGGCTGTTCCAAGATTGTATGAAAAAATCTATGATAAAATTTATGCAAAAGGAACTGAATTGTCTGGAATTAAAAAAGCATTATTTTTCTGGGCTATTGATCTAGGTTTAAAATATCAACCATATGGTGCAAACGGTTGGTGGTATGAAAAACAACTGGGATTAGCAAGAAAACTTATTTTCTCAAAATGGCAAGCTGCTTTAGGTGGTGAATTAAAAATTATGGTTTCTGGTAGTGCTGCTTTACAACCTCGTTTAGCAAGAGTTTTTGCTGCTGCAGGTATGCCTGTAATGGAAGGATATGGTTTAACTGAAACTTCTCCGGTAGTTTCTGTAAATGATGTACGTGATGGAGGTTTTCGCATTGGAACTGTTGGTAGAATTATAGATGGTGTAGAAGTTAAAATTTCTGAGGAAGACGAAGTTTTAGTGAAAGGACCAAATGTAATGATGGGATATTATAAAGATGCTGAACGTACTGCTGAAGTTATAAAAAACGGTTATTTCCATACTGGAGATAAAGGTAAAGTAGAAAATGGCTTTTTAAGTATTACTGGTCGTATAAAAGAAATGTTTAAAACATCTGGAGGTAAGTATGTCATTCCAACTTTATTAGAAGATAAGTTAAAGCAATCTAGATTTATTGAGCAAGTTATGGTTGTAGGTGAAGGAGAAAAAATGCCAACAGCTTTTATTCAACCTAGTTTTGATTTTATAGCTGAATGGGCACGTAGAAATGATATCGAATTCACAGACCCTAAAAAACTAGTTACTAATGAAAAGGTTATCGCTCGTTTGCAAGAAGAAGTTGATGAGTGTAACTGTAACTTTGGAAAATGGGAACAAATTAAACGTTTTGAATTAACAGATGAAGAGTGGACTGTAGATAGCGGTCATTTAACTCCTACTATGAAAATGAAGCGAAGCGTTATTAAAGAGATTTATAAAGACTTGTATGAAAAAATGTACGATAGGAAATAAATATTACTCATAACAACAAAAAAGCAGATGGAATTCCATCTGCTTTTTTGTTGTTATTATATTATTCTATTTACAATCCTTTTACATCTATATAAAAGTTCTTATCTACTTTAATTTCAGAACTTTTTATTTTCTTAGTTTTCCATTCTTGCGTTGGCTGTATGCAAAGCTTTTCATCATTTATAATGATGTTAACTGGCATGTTAAAACCTTCTACTACATTGCTCCAACGGTATTCTAGCTTATTGTCTGCTATAGTATACTCTAGTACTGGAATTTTCACGGTTCTTAAATACTGATCAAACACTTTAGATAAATCTATTTTCGATTTTTTACTAATATAATCTTCTATATCTTTTGTGCTAACAGTGGTATGATAGAAATCTTTATTTAAACCTCTTAAAATACTTCTCCATTTTTCATCATCGTTAATCAATTGGCGAATTGTATGAAGTATATTAGCTCCTTTGTAATACATATCACCAGAGCCTTCACTATTAACATTATACTGTCCAATTATAGGTTTATCGTTTCTAATTAACCTTCTTGTACCAATTACATACTCTGATGAAGCTTCTTTACTATAATGATAGTCTAAAAATAAGTTTTCAGAATAAGCAGTAAAACCCTCATGAATCCACATATCAGCTATATCTTTGTTTGTAATATTATTAGCAAACCATTCGTGACCAGCTTCATGTATAATGATAAAATCAAACTTTAATCCCCAACCTGTTCCGGATAAATCATTACCTAAATATCCTTTTAAATATTTGTTTCCATAGGTAACAGAACTTTGATGTTCCATTCCTAAATATGGCACTTCAACAAGCTTAAAACTATCTTCATAAAATGGATATTTTCCAAACCAATGTTCAAAAGCTTTCATCATTTTTGGAGCATCTTTAAAGTGTTCCTTAGCTTTTTCTAAATTATCTCTTAATACATAATAATCTAAATCAAGCTCTCCTCCTTCTCCGTTATACTTTTCAGAAAAATGAACATAGTCTCCTATATTTACATTCACTCCATAATTATTAATCGGATTTTTAACTCCCCAATGATAAGTTGTAGTATTATCATCATGTTTATCAACTTTAATCAATCTACCATTGGAAATATTCATCAAATTACTAGGAACTCTAACACTTATGTCCATACTTTCTACTTCATCATACATATGATCTTTATTAGGCCACCAAACGCTTGCACCCAGACCTTGACACGATGTAGCTACAAAATGATTTCCTCTTGAATCTTTCTTCCAAGAAAATCCTCCATCCCATGGAGCTCTTTTAGCTACTCTAGGATTTCCTTCATAATACACAACTACTGAATATTCTTTTCCTTTTTTTTGTGTTTCTTTTAATTGAATAAAATGTGCATTTCCATCAGAATTCACAGATAACTCTTTTCCATTTTGAGTTACTTTTGTGATTTTCATCGGTTCTTGTAAATCTACTTGAAGTACATTTGATGGGTTTAAAACCTTATATCTAATCTCATTACTTCCTTTAATAAATCTTTTATCTGGATCTACTGAGATATCCAAATGATAATACGTTAAATCCCACCAAACTCTTTCTGGTGTAATACTTCCTCTTAAAGAATCTTGACGGGTAAAAGTTTCTGTATGTTCAAACAACCCAGTTTGAGCCGTTGAAACGAGATTAAAAAAAACGCAAAAAAACAACAATTGCATTGACCTTTTCATTCTTGAATTTGTTTTAAAATTTAAATCTAAGATAGCCCTTTTGTTAGAAAAGAGAATTCATTACTAATTAATTTAACAAAATGTATTTTATTTTAAACATACCGCATAATACTTAGGAAGATTATAGGTCTTTACAAAAGGATTCAATATTTTTGACACATCTTTAAACAAACAAATTAATGAAAAACACTGCTTTAACGCACGTTCACGAAGCATTAGGCGCTAAAATGGTTCCTTTTGCTGGTTATAATATGCCTGTTCAATACGAAGGAGTAAATGCCGAGCATGAAACTGTAAGAAATGGAGTTGGTGTATTTGATGTAAGTCACATGGGAGAATTCTTCTTAAAAGGAGAAAATGCTTTGGCTTTAATTCAAAAAATTACAACTAACGATGCTTCTAAATTAGTTCCTGGTAAAGCACAATACACATGCATGCCAAATAATGATGGAGGAATTGTAGATGATTTAATTATTTACATGATTTCTGAAACAGAATACATGTTAGTGGTAAATGCTTCTAATATAGAAAAAGACTGGAACTGGATTTCTAAACACAACGATTTAAATGTTGAAATGGAAAACCGTTCAGAAGATTGGTCTTTATTAGCAATTCAAGGTCCAAAAGCTGCTGAAGCAATGCAATCGTTAACTTCAGTAGATTTATCAGCTATTAAGTTTTATACGTTTGAAATTACTGATTTTGCGAGTATTCCAAACGTTGTAGTTTCTGCAACTGGATATACTGGATCTGGTGGATTTGAAGTGTATGTAAAAAATGAAGATGTAGAACAACTTTGGAATAAGGTTTTTGAAGCTGGTGCTAATTGGGGAATTAAACCAATTGGTTTAGCGGCTCGTGATACACTACGTTTAGAAATGGGATATTGTTTATATGGAAACGATATTGACGATACTACTTCTCCTATTGAAGCTGGTTTAGGGTGGATTACTAAGTTTACGAAAGACTTTGTAAATGCTGAAGCTATCAAACAACAAAAGGAAGAAGGTGTTACTCGTAAATTAGTTGCCTTTGAAATGACTGAAAAAGGTATTCCTAGAAAAGATTATGAAATAGTTGATACAGAAGGTTTAGTTATTGGAAATGTAACTTCAGGAACTATGAGTCCGAGTTTAGGAATTGGAATTGGTTTAGGATATGTTACTATTGAAAACTCAAAAGTAGATTCTGAAATTAAAATTCAAATCCGAAAGAAACAAGTAGCTGCGAAAGTGGTAAAACTTCCATTTTATAAAGGATAAGAAAAGTTATTACCTACCTATAAAACAAAAAACCTACTTTAATAAGTAGGTTTTTTTATTTTATATAACTTCTTATAGATTATTTCTTTTGCAATAAAGCCTCTAATTTTTCTAATCTTTCTTCTAAAGATTTTAGTTGCTTATTCTCTTCTTTCAGCTTCTTAATTTCTTTTTCTTGTTGAATTGTATATAATGTTAATTCTTCAACTTTTTCTAAAAGCTTTTTATTCATATCTCCTAATTCAACACCATTTTCTTCTACTTCTTTAGCAGAAGGAATATTAGCTAAATGACCATTTTCTTTAATTTGCTTTTCAACTTCTTCTAAGGTTGGTAATTGATAATCATTAGCAAACACATAATCAGGCCAAGTAGATTGTAACTTAACCGTTACTTTCTCTGCTACAATACCTGTAGAACCCGCAACAGCTAAATTATATCCTTTTGTGTCTCCAGTTCCAATACCTACATTTCCATTACCTAAAACCGTTACTCCACTGTTTAGATTATGTCCACCTCCAAAATTCATTGTATGAAAAGTCGTCGCGTCTTGATCATAATTATATAGATACATGTTATCTCCATCCATAGTATTTATTGTCATTCTTCTTGAGGTCTTTCCTGATTCACTTGAATAAAATGAAGCTGTACTTGTTAAAATTAAGTTTTGTGCTTTAATATTACCTACCACCTCTAATCTTTCAGATGGTTCTAATGTTCCTATACCAATATTTCCATTATCTCCTCTTAGAACCATTCTATTAATCGCTCCACCAGATCTGAAATAAACATGATGATTTGTTGATGTTCCAAAATGTAAGTTTTGATTTTTAGCCATTATTTCATTTGGATCAATTCCTATTCCAGCTGATGAAGTTCCTAATAAAATAGATGCATTTTTTAATGAGCTCCAACCCATAGTCGAGGAATTATTAATTTGTAATTTTGCTTCAGGAGAATTTGTACCTATACCTATATTTCCATCTTCTTTAATAAAAAATCGAGAAGCAGTAGTTAAAACATCTCCTACTGTTGTTTGAACCGCTGATGTAGTACTTAAAAACTCTAAAGTTCCTTTTCCAAAACGTAAGGCTCCTCTATAAGCTGAAAAATTATCTAAAGTTGATACTAATTGATTATTTCCTTGTCCACTTCTACCAGCTGCACCATAACCAATAACTAAACCTCCAGTTGAGTAGTTTGAACTCATTGTCGTTATATAATCATTACCAGCATAATTTTGTGCTAAGAACACTCCTCCTCTTGTTCCCTGCTCACTACCAAGTTGAGCAATTCCTCTTACATCTAATTTAGCTAGTGGAGAATAAGTCCCAATTCCTATATTACTATTTTTATCTAGAGTAAATGCGTATTGATTAGCAGAGTCGTTATAATTGTATAGCATAAACTTACTATCATTAGGATAATTAGATAAAAAACCCCAATTATTTTGACCTGCCTCTTGAAACCTTATCCCTGAAACTTTATCTAAAGCAGCAGTATTTATATGAATAAATGAAGAGTCATCTCCACTTGACTTTACCTCTAGTTTTTGAGAAGGACTAGTCGTCCCTATACCAACGTTACCATTTGATGCTTCCGTAATCTGAGCTTTCACAGCAAAACTAAGTCCTAGTAGGACAATCATTGCAATTTTTGTTTTCATTATATAATTATTTAATTCTCTTAAAAGTGGGGCAAAAATAGTGCTTTCTTTTAAAAGAAAAAATTAGAGCTACAATAAGTTTTTATTGTTAAACAACTCAGGTTTAGCAGGTATTATATCTTTATAAAAGTCTAAAAAGTGATTGAAATCTTTTTCCATATCATCCGTTAAATAATACGGATCTGCTACTACTATTTGCTTATTTTTAAAATCAAAAGCAAACATTACAATGGGTACATTTGCTCCTTTAGCAATAAAATAAAATCCCGTTTTCCATTTATCTGTATACTTTCTAGTTCCTTCGGGTGATAATGCCAAACGAAACTCATCCTTTTCATTAAAAATAGCAACAATAGCATCAACTAAATTAGTACTTTTACTTCTATCTACTGGTGTACCACCCAGTTTTCTAAATATAAGACCAAACGGAGGTTTAAATAAAGATGCTTTTCCTATATAATTAATCTTAATTCTAGTAACGGTTCTTGCTAAAATGGCAATTGGAAAATCTTTCCAACTCGTATGAGGAGCTCCAATAACTATGTACTTTTTTAACTCTGTAGGAAAATTACCAACTAACTTCCAACCTAATAAAGTATGGAAGATAAATTTAGATAAGCGATGTATCATAAATTGACTTTAAAACGGTAAATTTAACGTTTTAATTTTTTATCAAATGTCAGATCAATTGCTATACATCTTACTTACTGGTTTATTGGGAATTACTTTAGGTTTTCTTGTGGGATATATCATACAAAAAAACAAAGCAAGTGTGTTAGAAAAAGACAATTCTAGCTTATCTGAAAGAAATAACATTTTACAAGAAAATAAAAAAGAAGCTGAAAATGCTATCAATGAATTAAAAGAAGAGCTACGATTTATTCAATCTGAAAAAGAGAATTTAATTAAAACCAATACAGAACAAGATGTTCAGTTAAAAAATTTGAATACTAAACTTGAAGAAAACAAAAAAGAAATTGAAGGACTTCAAGAAAAATTCACAAAAGAGTTTGAAAATCTTGCTAATAAAATCTTAGAAGAAAAATCAAATAAGTTTACCGTTCAGAATAAGGAAAACATTAAAAATATTCTTGATCCATTAGAAAAGAAAATTAAGGATTTTGAAGAAAAAGTGGATAAAACGCACAAAGAAAGTATCGATTATCATTCCGCGCTTCGTCAACAAATTTTAGGTTTAAAAGAATTAAATGTTCAAATGAGTAAAGAAACATTAAACCTAACCAAAGCGTTAAAAGGTGATAGTAAAACACAAGGAAACTGGGGAGAATTAGTCTTAGAACGTGTTTTAGAAAAATCTGGATTAGAAAAAGATCGTGAGTATTTTGTGCAACAGTCTTTCACAAATGAAGAAGGAAAACGAATTTTACCCGATGTTGTTATTCATTTACCTGATAACAAAAAGATGATTGTTGATAGTAAAGTTTCGTTAACTGCTTACGAGCAATTGGTAAATTCTGAAGATGAACATGAAAAGGAACGTTTGATAAAAGAACATACAAATTCTTTAAAACGCCATGTTGATCAACTTTCTGAAAAAAAATATGAAGATATTTATAAAATAGAATCTCCTGATTTTGTTTTATTATTTGTTCCGATAGAACCTGCCTTTGCGGTGGCTTTAAATGAGGACAATACTTTATATAACAAAGCTTTCGAAAAAAATATTGTCATTGTTACTCCTACTACCCTATTAGCTACTTTACGTACAATTGACACCATGTGGAATAACGAAAAACAACAACGTAATGCATTAGAAATTGCGCGTCAGGCGGGTGCTTTATACGATAAATTTGATGGATTGTTAAAAGATTTAATCAACATTGGAAAAAAGATTGATGCTACTAAAAGCGATTACAGTTTAGCGATGAATAAACTAGTGGAAGGTAAAGGAAATCTAATTACGAGTGTTGAAAAACTAAAAAAAATGGGAGCAAAAGCTAAAAAAGCACTTCCAGAAAGTATTATTGATAGAGCTAAGGAAGATTAATTAAAATTGATATGTAAATGCAAGAGTTAAAAAGAGGCTATTTATTTGATTATAAAAACAATACTTGGAAAGTTACTGATATTTACAATATAAAATGGGACGACGGTTCTAAAACCACTGAATATCAAGTAAAAAACAAAAAAGGAGAAGTTCGATACTTAATGTTAGAATTTATCCGAAAGCAAAAACCGAGTTACACATTCTGGGAAAAGATTTCAAACATAGATAGTTTTCTTAAAACTATTTCAAAAACCGAATCTGATTTCGTTTCAATCGGAACTGCTAAGTTTCCTAAGAAATTCTATTATAAAAACGTTGAATATAATTTTGATGAACGTTGTAACGGAACTTGTACATACAATTATGAAACAGAACGTGTAAACTCATTAGATTATACCAATAATGATGATAATAAGTTTTTTGCTATACAATTATGGGATGATGAAATAGAAATAGCTACTGGAGTTAGTATTTTAAAAACTCAAATATCTAATATACAAGAACGCACATCATTTATTTCAAGTGATTCTATTTGGAGTTTCTTAGAAAAGCATCTTGTCCTGTATATTTTTGCTCTTTTTTTCTTAGTTACATTTGCTTTGAACAAATGTTCTAAAACCTCATGGGATAATAATCGAGATCTAAACGATTCTACAAAGGTTTATAGAAATGGTAATAGTTATTACAGAGGTAGAAGTTCTAGAGGATTTGGAAAATAAAAAATTATGGAAGAAAATACACTTACTTGGTTAACACATACGATAACTTATATAACGCTCTTTTACATTTCGTTTGTAATTGCAAAATTGTTTTTTAAGTTTAAGAATAGAAAAATACATCTAGAAAACGAACTAACTATTAAAGATAATGTAGCTTTTGCCGTTACTGCAACAGGTTATTTTATCGGGACAACAATTATTTTTTTAGGTGTTTTACATGGTGAATCACATGGACTTTTGCAAGATAGCATCTTGATATTATTTTATAGTATTTTAGGTAATTTGTTATTAATACTATCATCTTTAATTAATGAGAAAATTGTATTCGGGAAGAAGTTTAAGTTTTACAAAGAAGTTATTCGCGATGAAAATTTAGGTACAGGATTTATTGAAGCTGCAAACTATATTGGTTCTGGTTTAATTATTTTCGGTGCGATTTCTGGTAGAAACATAAACTTATTTCCAGAGCATGGCGAAATTGGTCATTATGTATCTGATTTTTTAAGTCTCTTATTTTTCTGGGGATTAGGTCAAATTATCATTTATATTTTCTTAAAAACCTATAAAAGATTCCTTTCTTACAACTTTATAAAAGAGATTCAAAAAGATAATAATGCTATTGGAATTGTTTACGCTAGTATTTTAATTTCAGTTGCTTTTCTATATTCGTTTGCCTCTAAAGGAAATATTGATTCATGGGAAATAGCTTTGGAAGATATTGCCTATCACTTAGGTTTAGCAATTATCTTGTTACCATTATCTAGAATTTTTATAGAAAAAGTTATTCTTCCAAAGAGTAATCTTACACACGAAATTGTAAATCAAGAAATTCCAAATAAAGGTGCCGCTTTAATTGAAGCTTTTGCTTATATCGGAAGCTCAATAATTATTAGTTTCTGTATGTAACATGGAAAACTCTCAAATTAAGAAGCGAATTTTATTTCTAGCCTTATTTGCAACTGGCTTGTCGGGTATTGTTGCAGAATATTGCTTTGCTACATTATCAACTTATTTTATTGGTGATTCAGTAAAGCAATGGTCTATAATTATCTCTCTAATGTTATTTAGTATGGGACTTGGAAGTAGGATTACCAAATCTTTCGATGGAAATGTTTTCAAACTCTTTATTTATACAGAGTTTTCATTATCTGTTTTAGTTTCTTTTTCTGCTGTAACAACTTATTATTTAGCTACTCAAGTCGAATTTATTTCCATTTACATCTACTCTATGGCAATACTTACGGGTATGCTTATTGGAATGGAGCTTCCTCTTGCAATGAGATTAAATGAAGATTTTCAATCTTTAAAACTTAATGTAGCGAATATTCTAGAAAAAGATTATTACGGAAGTTTAATTGGAGGATTATTTTTTGTTTTCGTTGGCTTACCTTACTTAGGGTTATCGCATACACCATTTATACTAGGATTTATCAATTTAATGGTAGCTATATTGCTGCTATTCTTTTTTAAAAATAAATTAAATAAACGAGAGAAAAACTCATTATATACTGTAGCCGGTTTAATTGTTATCCTTTTAATAGTTGGGAATATTTTCTCAAATAAAATTATATTGTATGGAGAACAGACAAAATACAAAGACAAAATTATTTTTCAAGAACAATCTATTTATCAAAAAATAGTAGTTACTAAATGGAAAAATGATTATTGGTTGTACTTAAATGATAATTTACAGTTTTCAACTTTTGATGAACCTTTGTATCATGAAGTATTGGTCCATCCAGTTATGCAAATTCTAAACAAACCTAAAAATATTCTTATTTTGGGTGGTGGAGACGGATGTGCTGCAAGAGAATTATTAAAATATCCTTCTATTAATTCTATTACATTGGTCGATTTAGATAAAAAATTAACCGACTTATTTATCAAAGAATCTGAATTAGCTAAAATCAATGCTTATTCATTAACTAATGAAAAAGTACAAATAATTAATACTGATGGATTCAAATATGTAAGTGAAACTAATAACTTTTTCGATTTAATTATAATCGATCTTCCTGATCCAAGAAATGTAGAGTTAGCTCGTTTATATTCAAAAGAGTTTTATGAATTATGCCGATTAAAATTAACGCCAAATGGAGGTTTAATTACACAAGCTGGAAGTCCTTATTATACTCCATACGCTTATAAGTGTATCGAAGAAACAATGAAACAAGCAAAATATAGTGTGCTTCCGATTCATAATCAAGTTTTATCTATGGGAGAATGGGGTTGGATTCTTGGAAGCAAGTCTGTTATATCAAAAAAAGAAATGCTTACTCGATTACAAAACTTTAATAACCATGTAATTCCTACAAAATGGTTAAATAAAGAAAGTATGCAATTAATCACTGCTTTTGGTAAAGACTTTTACAGTAAAACAAAATTGGATTCACTAGAAATAAATCAAATTAGCAATCCGATATTATATCGCTATTATAACAAAGGAAATTGGGATATTTATTAAACATGAAAAAGAAAGAAGAATATAAAGAGTTGGAAGCGGAAATGTTTCATTACGATGAATGGATTACTAATGTTAATCCAGAAGATATAAAAATAGAGATTGAACAGCTTTTAAATTATTGCGAGTTTACTATTGTTAATTTTACCGAGCATTTTTTCCCAGTAAAAGGTTATACTGCTGTTTGGCTTTTAGCTGAAAGTCATCTTGCTGTTCATACATTTCCAGACAAGTACAAAACATATCTTCAAATAAGTAGTTGTAATAATGATAAACTACAACTATTAAAACAAAAATTAACAAGTTTGTAATAAACAACAACAACTTGTCATATTCGAAATCTAAAACGGTATCGAAATACAAAAAACCTAATTCTACACCCTGAAATTTAGATTAATTTCAACGAAATTTTACGAAATCGATTTATTTATTAACACGAAATCGATTTAGTTAACCGTACTTTTTTTTCAATTAAACAATTCGCAATAAATTCGTTATTAAATGATGAAATATTCATTTTTTAACGCTTTAAAAGTAAAGTTTCAACCAACTTTCAAAAAGTGTTCCCATTATTCTTTTTAATCTTTCAAACCAAATAACTCAATTACAATGAAACAAACCCTAAAAAACTTTCAGTTAGTATTGCTATTCATTTTTTCTTTAAATGTAATAGCACAAGACGAAGATGTACTTTTCCAAGCTTTTGATTGGAACGTTCAAAATCAACCTGCTGGCCAAACTTGGTTTAATGTTGTTACCCAAAATAGTAACGAAATTACCAGTGCAGGAATTGATATAATCTGGCTTCCTCCAGTAAGTGACTCTGGAGCTCCACAAGGATATTTACCAAGAGAACTTTACAACTTTAATAGTGCTTATGGTTCCGAAACTCAATTGAGAAACTTAATCAATACCTATCATAACTTAGGAGTAAAAATTATTGGTGATATAGTTATCAATCATAGAGTTGGAACTAACGATGCGGTAACTTTTACCAATCCGGCTTGGCCTACAACTTTTATTACCGCAGATGATGAAGGTAGAAATTTTGTGAATTATCCTGTAGAATTTAGTATTAATGGAGATTACTTTCCAGGAACTGCTCTTAAAGCTGATGGTTCCAATGGAACTTATGGACCTGCAAGAGATTTAGACCATAAAAATCCGGCGGTTCGTCAAGAAATTAAAAACTGGATGAACTTCTTAAAAAATGATTTAGGTTTTGATGGATGGAGATACGATTTTGTGCATGGTTATGATCCGATTTATAATAAAGAATATAATGATGCTACCAATCCTTATTTTGCGGTTGGTGAATTATTAGAAAGTAGTAGAGTTCAAACAAATAACTGGGTAAATTTTACACAACAATCTTCTTCTGCTTTTGATTTTAATACTAAGGTTACGTTACAAAACGCTTTTAGAGATAATAACCTTTCTTATTTAAGAGATGGTGGAGGAAATCCTTCAGGAATGATTGGTATAAATCCATCTAAATCGGTTACTTTTTTAGAGAATCATGATACAGGAGCAGCACAACAATGCTGTGGACCAGGTTATGTGTTTCCAAGTGATGAAACTAATATAAGAAAAGGATACGCATACATTTTAACGCATCCGGGGAATCCAATGGTTTTTTGGACACATTACTTTGATACAGGTTCAGGTGTTAGAAATGCTATTAAAGACTTAATTGCTATCAGAAAAGATGCTAGAATATTTGCAGGTTCTTCTATAAATATTGCTGAAGCTAGAAACGATTTATATGCGGCTTATATCGACGGAAGGAATGGGACTATTGCTATGAAATTAGGTAGTGGAAACTGGGCTCCAAATGGAAACGGTTGGGTGTTAAGAACCTCAGGAACTGATTATGCAATATGGACACAAGGAGGAACTTCGCCACCACCTCCAACTCAAGTTGATCCATTTACTGTAAACTTCAAAAAACCAACTTCTTGGAGTAACAATGTAAATGTCTATCTTTTCGATGCTTCTACAAATGCAATTATACCTGGAACTCAAGGTTGGCCAGGACAAACAATGACAGCTATTGCAGGTACTCCTTGGTATTCTTTCAATGTAAATCCACCATTAGGAGTTACTGCACAAAATATTCGTGTAATTTTTAATGATGGTACCAATCAAACTGATGATTTAAGTAGAAGCACTGATGGATGGTATGATAATGGCACATGGACAAATACATGTCCGTCTAACTGTACAAGTACACCTCCTCCACCTCCTACTGGAAATATAACAGTTCACTTTAAAAAAC
Source organism: Tenacibaculum skagerrakense (assembly GCF_004345825.1). Classification (GTDB taxonomy): domain Bacteria; phylum Bacteroidota; class Bacteroidia; order Flavobacteriales; family Flavobacteriaceae; genus Polaribacter; species Polaribacter skagerrakensis. Next base: position 190,623 of record NZ_SLXM01000005.1, on the reverse strand, counting down.
CTACTAGTTGGAATAGTACAATAAATTCTTATTTCTTTGATGCTTCAACAAATTCAACTATTTCAGGAACACAAGGATGGCCAGGACAATCAATGTCAAGTATTTCTGGAACTTCTTGGTATAAATATACTTTAAATGTACCATCTGGAACTTCTTCAAATAATATAAGAGTAATCTTTAATGATGGTGCTAACCAAACAGATGATTTAGCTAGAGGTAGCGATGGTTGGTATGATAATGGTATATGGACAAATTCTTGTCCTTCTGATTGTTCAAATACGCCACCTCCACCAAGTACTTCAGCTACTATAAATTTCTTAAGAACTTCATCTTGGGGAAATACAGTGAATGCTTATTTGTATAACAAAACTACAAATACAACACTATCAGGAACTCCTGGATGGCCAGGACAACAAATGAATAACGAAACGAATTGGTCTAATTATACCTTCACACTTCCAAATGGAGTTTCATCAAATGATATTGGTGTTGTTTTTAATAATGGAAATGGTCAACAAACAGTTGATTTAACCAGAGGAACAGACGGCTGGTTTAGAATAACTGGAAGTAGTAATGGAAAATCAACAGGTGTTTGGTCAGATAATTGTCCGACAAACTGTACTTCTTCAAGAGGTTCTGTTAATTCAACATCAGAATTGGTAATCCTTGATAATGTTTCCATAGCTCCGAATCCAATTAGAAACAATTCTAATCTTTACATTTCAACCAGTAAAAAAGGAATATTAAAAATCAGCATATCTAATTTACTGGGGCAAACAAAAGTAATTTTTAATGAAGAAAAAGGTTCAGGAAATCATCAAATACAATTATCAAATAAAGATTTCGGTGCTAAAGGTATTTACATCATCAATACAACGTTGAATGACGCTCCTATTTCAAAACCTATAAAAGTTATTAAGCAATAAAATAGTTCGTTTAATATTTGAGTAATCCCCAAATAAAAAACCGGTAGTTTTTATGCTACCGGTTTTTTTACTAAATATATTTTTAAACTGAAAATTACATTACAAATAATCTTCTTTGGTGCATTAAATCAAACACCTTTTCTCCTATCGCATGTAATTTTTCATCATTAGCTGCATTTTGAATTGCTTCATCAATAAGTGCTACAACAGTTTCCATGTCTTCTTCTACTAAACCTCTTGTTGTTACAGCAGGAGTACCTACACGAATACCAGAAGTTACAAAGGGAGATTCTGTATCAAATGGCACCATGTTTTTATTTACCGTAATTTCAGCTTTTCCTAATGCTAACTCAGCATCTTTCCCTGTAATATTTTTATTTCTAAGATCAATTAACATCATATGGTTATCTGTACCTCCTGAAATGATGTTATATCCTCTTTTTACAAACGCTTCTGCCATTGCTTGAGCATTTGCTCTAACTTGAATTTGATACTCTAAAAACTCATCTGTTAATGCTTCTCCAAAAGCAACTGCTTTCGCTGCAATTACATGCTCTAATGGACCTCCTTGGTTTCCTGGGAAAACTGCTCCATTTAACAAAGTAGACATTTTCTTTAATTTCCCACTTTTTAACGTTAAACCAAATGGATTGTCAAAATCTTTTCCAATCATAATCATTCCTCCTCTTGGTCCTCTTAATGTTTTATGAGTAGTAGTAGTAACGATATGACAATGTGGTAATGGATCACTCAAAATTCCTTTTGCAATTAAACCTGCTGGATGAGAGATATCCGCCATTAAAATTGCTCCAACACTATCTGCAATTTCACGGAAACGTTTAAAATCCATATCTCTAGAATATGCAGATGCACCAGCAATAATTAATTTTGGCTTGTGCTTTTGAGCTTGTTCGTTTAAGTGATCGTAATCAATTAAACCTGTTTCCTTATCAACACCATAAAAAACAGGATTGTATAACTTACCAGAAAAATTAACCGGAGAACCATGTGTTAAGTGACCTCCATGCGCTAAATCGAAACCTAAGATAGTATCTCCAGGTTGTAAGCAAGCTGCAAAAACTGCTGTATTTGCCTGACTTCCTGAATGAGGTTGCACATTTACATATTCTGCTCCAAAAAGCTCTTTAGCTCTATCAATAGCAATTTGCTCAATAACATCTACTACCTCACATCCTCCGTAATAACGTTTTCCAGGATATCCTTCAGCATATTTATTAGTTAAAACAGAACCTTGAGCTTTCATTACTTGGTCACTGACAAAATTTTCTGAAGCAATCAACTCTAAACCATTTAGTTGACGTTCTTTTTCATCTTGTATTAAATCAAATATTTGATGATCTTGTTGCATTGTTGTTTAGTTTTATTCCCAAAAATTATTCTGGGTTATTAAATTTCTCTGAATTATCTTTTCTGAATGAACTTGGTAAAATTGTAGGTATCAATTTGATAAGCAAAGGTAATAAAAGTGCTCCGCCTGGTAACATAAAAACAGCAAAAGCAGGAATACCTTTACAAATATCTAACGTTTGCTCTTTAACCTTGGCTTTTTCCTCTTCTGTTAAGGTAGTTGTTATCGACTTTTTTAATAAAAAAACAAGCTCTTTACTTTCGGCTAATTCTTCCAGTAAGCGAGCTTTATTTCTTTGTAATAACGATTTTATTTCCTCTACAGAGTTCATTTATAATTTTCTTCGTTTTCTTTCTGTTTTTAAGAGATTCAGCTCTCTTGATGTTTGACCTTCAACAGATGTATTCTCTTCTGCTCTTCTAATTAAATAAGGCATAACATCTCTAACGGGTCCAAATGGAACATATTTTGCTACATTATAACCTTCTTCAGCAAGATTAAAACTTATATGGTCACTCATACCATACAATTGCCCAAACCACATTCGCTTATCGTTTTTATCAATTCCATATTTATCTGCTAATTGCATTAATAAATACGAGCTTTCTTCATTATGAGTTCCTGCAAATAAGGCCATATTTTTATGCTCCATCATATACAAAATAGCCTCATTGTAATTTTCATCGGTAGCTTGTTTATTCTTACATATTGGCGAAGGATACCCTTTTTCTTCTGCTCTTGCTCTTTCTTTTTCCATGTAAGCTCCTCGAACTACCTTCATTCCAATATGAAAACCTTTTTGATGTGCTCTTTGGTGTAACTCTCTTAAATACTCCATACGATCATGTCTATACATTTGAAGTGTATTAAAAACAATCGCTTTTTCTTTATTATACGTAGCCATTAATTCTTCTATCAAATCATCCGCAGCATCTTGCATCCAACTCTCTTCTGCATCAATTAAAAGAGGCACATCTTTACTGTAAGCTAACTTACATACTCTATGAAAACGATCTTTTACCCTATCCCACTCTCCTGTTTCCTCAGATGTTAGTTCTTTTCCTTCACCAATCTTTTGGTACAAGGCAAACCGTCCAAAACCTGTTGGCTTAAATACCGCAAAAGGAATTGAGTCTTTTTCTTCTGAAAACTGAATGATTTTTTCAATCTTCTCTACTGCACTATCAAAGCTTTCTTCTTCTTCTTTTCCTTCAACAGAATAATCTAATACACTATGTACGTTTCCAGCAGTGTACATTTTTTCTATATTCGGAATACAATCTTCTTCAGTAACTCCCCCACAAAAATGATCAAAAACTGTAGAGCGTATTAATCCTTCTACAGGTAAATGTGCTTTAAGAGCAAAATTAGTAACCGCAGTTCCTATTTTTACCATTGGTTGACTTTGAATTAATCGGAACAAAAAGTAAGCCCTTTCTAGCTCAGAATCAGACTTTAATTTAAATGCTACTTCAGTATTCTCAAAAAGTTTCATGAATAATATTTACACGTTTATTCTTGAGAGACAAATATAGAAGAGAACAATCAATATTTCTTATAATTTCTATTTATTTTTACATCTTATTTTTAGAAACAATGGAAACTATTCAAGCAGTAACATACCCAATTAATTTTAACGAAAAAGCATACACTGAACTAGCGCTTTTACTTGAAAAAAAATCGTATTCATCTATTTTTATATTGGTTGATGACAATACTATGGAATGTTGCTATCCAAGATGTATTCAAAATCTTCAAACGAATCTTCCAATTGAAGTAATTCAAATAGATCCAGGGGAAGCTTTTAAAAACATTGAAACCTGCATAGGTGTTTGGAATGTAATGACTGAATTAGGTGCTGACAGAAAAAGTTTACTAATAACATTGGGAGGAGGCGTAATAACAGATTTAGGCGGATTTGTAGCGGCTACTTTTAAACGTGGAATTGATTTTGTAAATATTCCTACTACACTTCTTTCTATGGTTGATGCTTCTGTTGGTGGTAAAACGGGAATAGATCTAGGTGTTTTAAAAAATCAGATTGGCGTTTTTGCTAATCCACAAATGGTTTTAATTGATCCAGAATATTTACATACGGTTTCTGCAAGAGAAATAAGATCGGGAACTGCAGAAATTATTAAATATGGAATGACACATGATATTGAGTTATTCAATAAAATTAAAGTTGAGCAGTACTTAAATATTGTTGATTTAATTCATCGTTCTATTGAAATAAAAAACGAAGTGGTTACTGCAGATCCAAAAGAACAAGGATTGCGTAAAGTTTTAAACTGGGGGCATACCATTGGCCATGGTGTTGAATCGTATTTTCTAGACAATCCGAATAAAGATAACTTAACGCATGGTGAAGCCATTGCAATAGGAATGGTTTGTGAAGCTTATCTATCTCATAAAATTCTTGGGTTTCCTTTAGATAAAGTTCATGAAATCAAAAAAACCATCCTACACATTTATGGTCATATAATGATAGCTAACGATGATATAGAGCCTATTACAGCGCTTTTAAAACATGACAAAAAGAACGAAGCTGGAGTTATAAAATTTGTTCTTCTGAAAGATTATGAAGACTTTGTTATTAATAAAGAAGCTTCCGAAGATTTAATAAAAGAAAGTATACATTATTACACTGCTTAAAAACAAGCATTGTAAATACGTTCATACTCTGGCAATACTTTTTCGAGTGAAAACAGCTTTGTATGCTCTTTAGCAGTTCTCTTCATTTCTAATAGTTTAGCCTCATCTTTTAGAATAGAGATTGCATGATTTGCCATACTTTTAACATCTCCTAAATCAGCAAGAAATCCTGTTTCTCCATGAATATTTACCTCTGGAAGTCCTCCAGTATTTGATGAAATTACAACAGTATTAGCAGCCATTGCTTCCAAAGCAGCTAAACCAAAGCTTTCTGTTTCGGAAGGTAATAAAAACACATCCGAATAACATAATAATTTAGCAACTTCATTACTGTTTCCTAGAAACAACACTTTTTCAATTATCCCTAAATCTTCTGCTAATTTCTCTGCTTTAGATCTTTCTGGACCATCTCCAACCATTAATAATTTAGAAGGAACTTCTTTTTGAACTTGATTAAAAATTTGGATGACATCCAACACTCTCTTTACCGGTCTAAAATTACTAATATGAGTTAAAATACGTTCATTTGGATTCGCAATAGCAGCTCTTTTACATTCTTCTTCATCTGCCATTTCATATTTCTTAGCATCTATAAAATTATATACAACCTTTATGTCTTTTTGTATATTGAACAAACGCAAAGTATCATTCTTTAAACTGGAAGATACAGCGGTAACCTCATCTGATTGATTGATACTAAATTCAACTGCTGTTTTATAACTGGGATGGCTACCTACCAAAGTAATATCAGTACCATGTAATGTAGTTACTACTTTTACTTTTATTCCTTTATCTGCCAACATTTTTTTCGCCATATAAGCCGCGTAAGCGTGTGGAATTGCGTAATGCACATGTAAAACTTCCAATTCATAACGCTTTACTACTTCAACCATTTTTGTTGAAAGCGCTAGTTCATAAGGCTGGTATTGAAACAAAGGATACTCTTCTAGAGCTACTTCGTGAAAATGTAAATTATAGGATATAAAATCTAATCGAACTGGTAAGTTATAAGTTATAAAATGAACTTCATATCCTTTATTAGCTAATGCCATTCCTAACTCTGTAGCTACCACTCCACTACCTCCAAAAGTAGGATAACATACAATTCCTATTTTCATTGTATTGTAAATTTGTTCGATTTTGACGTAAAAATACGTTTTTGTTTACGCTACAATGTTAATATTATTAAAAAAAGAAACGCTGCTACTTATAAGTAACAGCGTTTCAAAATATTAACTTTTCTATTTTAGTAATCTCCTAACGTCGCAGGATTTTGCTCTAATGCGTTCGCTAATTGCTCATCATTTGGAGCTTTACCATGCCAAGCATGTGTATGCATCATAAAATCAACACCATTACCCATTTCTGTATACAATAAAATACATACTGGTTTTCCTTTTCCTGTTCTTAATTTTGCTTCTTTTAATCCTTCTAAAATAGCAGCAACATCATTACCTTTTTTAACTTCTAAAACATCCCAACCAAAAGCTTCAAACTTTGCTTTTAAGCTTCCCATAGCCAAAACTTGGTCAGTTGTTCCGTCAATTTGCTTCTCGTTTACATCAACTGTAGAAATCAAGTTATCAACTTTTTTGGCAGCAGCATACATTACAGCTTCCCAAATCTGACCTTCTTGCAACTCTCCATCTCCATGTAAAGAATACACTATTTTATCATCTCCATTTAGTTTCTTCGCTTGAGCTGCACCAATGGCAACACTCATTCCTTGCCCTAAAGAACCAGATGCAATTCTAATGCCTGGTAAGTGTTCGTGTGTGGTTGGATGTCCTTGTAAACGTGAATTTAGTTTTCTAAAAGTTGCTAATTCTTCAACTGAAAAGAAACCACTGCGTGCTAAAACACTATAGTAAACAGGTGAAATATGTCCGTTAGATAAAAAGAACATATCCTCATTTTTACCATCCATATCAAAATCAGTGCTATAATCCATGATTTCTTGATATAAACAAGTAAAAAATTCAGCACACCCTAATGATCCTCCTGGATGACCAGAATTAACCGCATGTACCATACGTAAAATATCTCTACGAACTTGTTGTGTAAAATCTTGAAGTTGTTGTATTGTTGGCATTTTGTCTAATTTAATACCCGCAAAAATACAAAAGTGTTCGAAATTTAAATATGTAAAACTCCCTTTTAATGAATAGTTATTAACAACATTTTACGTTTTCTGCTTTTTCTTTTTTGCTGCTGGAAACAGAACGTTATTTAAAATTAAACGATACCCCGGAGAAGTTGGGTGCAAATCTAATTCGGTTTTTGGGTCTCCTACTCTATGTCTGTAATCTTCAGGGTCATGACCTCCATAAAAAGTAAACATTCCTTTTCCTTTTGTACCATGAATGTAACGAGCTTCTGAATTAGTAGTATTTTCTCCTAAAACCATTACAGTAGATTTTACATTCCTCCTATCAAAAGAAGTAGTTTGTCCCATAAACGCTTTTACTACTTGTGTATGATTTTGACATAACATCGTAGGAACTTGGTCCCACTTTGCAGAAAATTCTTTTAAAACAAAATAGTCTGACTCTTGTCGAATTCTTCGTTTACCTGTCATATCTATCGAGGAAAACTCATAGGTTGTTGGATTTCTAATTAATTCAAAATCAGTAAAGGCAAACGTTTTGTTAAAGTCTAGTTTAGATTGATAGTTTGGTTCAGATGGATCTCCATCAAACATTGTTTCACAAATATCTACACCATCTGCAGACAAGGCAATATCAAAACTATCTGTAGCAGAACACATTGCAAACATAAAACCACCGCCAACTACATAATCTCTAATCTTTAACGAAACATCTCTTTTAGCTTCAGAAACTTTAGAATATCCTAATTTTGTAGCAAGAGCTTCAGCATCTTTCTTCTGCTTTATGTACCACGGAGCTGTTCGAAAAGCTCCATAAAAACGCCCATACTGTCCTGTAAAATCCTCGTGATGTAAATGCAGCCATTCATATAATAATAACTTATCATTTAAAACTTCTTCATCATAAATAACATCAAACGGAATTTCAGCATAGGTTAACACCATAGTTACAGCATCATCCCAAGGCATCTTATCTTTAGGTGAATATACTGCAATTTTAGGTGCTTTCTCTAAGGTTACCGCTTCCTGGTTTTTACTTGGAGATGAAATTTCTTCTAAAATTAGTTGCGATTTAGCTGAAGAAATTTCTTGGTATGAAACACCTCTAATCTTACACTCATTCACAACATCTTTATTATTTTCAATTAAAAATGCCCCTCCGTCATAATTTAATAACCATTTTGCTTTTAAACCATTTTGCAAAGCATAATAAACAATTCCATATGCTTTTAAATGATTTTTTTGGTTATCATGACTCATTGGCACATAAATAAATGATGCCCAAAGTGTATTGGAAAAAAATAAAAATGCGAGTAAATAAATGTATTTCTTCATATTAAAAACTAAAATACACAATTACTAAGTAGCAACTGTGTATTTAATATATTTTTAAGAACTGTTACGTTATTTTAAAACGGAACATCATCATTAAAATCGTCATTTGAAGATTCTGGAGCTCCAAAAGCATCTTCTGCTGAAGGTAAACTATCGGAAGCAAAAGAATTCATACTCGATTGGAATTCACTACTAAATCCTTCTTCTAAATCCGAGAATTTAGCTAAGTGTCCCGTAAACTTTAAACGAATATTATCTAAACCACCATTACGATGTTTTGCTACAATAAATTCTCCTTGTCCCTCACATGGAGTGTGATCATCATCATCCCATTCAGTCATTCCATAATACTCTGGACGGAAAATGAATGATACAATATCGGCATCCTGCTCAATAGCTCCAGATTCACGAAGATCGGAAAGCAACGGTCGCTTACTTCCTCCCCTAGTTTCAACAGAACGTGATAACTGTGACAATGCAATTACAGGAACATGTAATTCTTTTGCCAATGCTTTTAAGTTACGAGAAATAGTAGAAATTTCCTGTTCACGGTTTCCTCCTGATCCTCCAGCAGTCATTAACTGTAAATAATCAATAATTAAAATTCGAACATTATGCTGAGATACTAAACGACGTGCTTTTGCTCTTAAATCAAAAATAGATAAGGCTGGAGTATCATCTATAAAAATTGGCGCATCAGAAAGTTTTTTTACTTTAACATTCAACTGCTCCCATTCATGAGGTTCTAAACTACCTTTACGAAGTTTTTCTGAAGTTAATCCAGTTTCTGAGGAAATCATACGGGTAATTAACTGAACTGAGGACATCTCTAAGGAAAATACAGCTACAGCGTGATTAAAATCGATTGCCATATTTTTTGCCATAGAAATTACAAAAGCCGTTTTTCCCATACCAGGACGAGCTGCAATGATAATTAAATCGGTAGGCTGCCATCCAGAAGTCAAAGCATCAAGCTTTGTAAATCCAGTTGCCAAACCACTCATTCCTTCTTTATTAGATATTTCTTGAATTTTATTTATTGCCTGTTGCACTAAAGAACCTGCACCTTCAGCTCCTTTTTTTAAGTTTCCTTGAGTAACTTCAAATAATTTACCTTCTGCTTCATCTAATAAATCAAATACATCAGTAGTTTCATCGTAAGCACTTTCAATAATTTCCGAAGAAATAGAAATTAACCTACGTTGAATATACTTTTGGAGAATAATTCTAGAGTGAAATTCAATATGCGCAGAAGAAGCTACCTTTTGAGTAAGATTTATCAAATAAAAATCGCCACCTGCTAACTCTAATTTACCATCACTACGCAATCTGTGCGCAACTGTCTTTAAATCGATAGGTTCCGAGTTTTGGAATAACGCATAAATAGCAGCGTAAATCTCCTGATGACGTCTATCATAAAAAGCCTCTGGATGTAAAATATCAATTACTTCATCAATCCCCTTTTTATCAATCATCATTGCCCCTAAAACAGCCTCCTCTAAATCTAATGCTTGTGGTGGTAGTTTTCCTTTTTCTAAATTTATTATTCTAGATTTATCTATCCTAGTTCCTCGTAAACTTTGCGTTCTCTCCATACGGGCAAAAGTAATTTTTTACATTGATATTTATTACAGCTTTCTTTGTTTTTCTTTTTTCACAAAAATTGTAAACAAAATTGTTATTAGCATGTTAATAACATTATATCTTCCTATTTTTGGAATGATGAAACCTACTAAAAAAACTGTTTTTCTTGCACTTTTATTGCCCTTTCAAATAATTTTGATTCAATACTTAAGTGGTAAGCCACAGTTTATTGAGCAATATTACGCTAATGGATTATATCCATTTATTTCTAGATTCTTTCGTATTCTTTTTGGTTGGGTTCCTTTCTCTATTGGGGACTTGATAGGACTGATTCTAATAGTTTTAATCATCTTGGAAACTTACAAACTCATTAAAAACAGATTTCGAAATTTAATCAAAAAAACAATACAACTAGTTGCTTTATTTTCAATAATTTATTTTTGTTTTTATCTTTTTTGGGGGCTCAATTATTTTAGAGAACCTTTAGCCAAAAAACTAAACCTAAGATCTTCTAAATATTCTACTGAACAATTAATAAAAGTTACTACTGGTTTTATAGATACGTTGAATAATTTACAAGTAGCAATTGCTGGTAATGACACCCTAAAAATTGAAATCCCGTATACGAATTCAGAGATTTATGATAAAGTTAAAGATGCATATAGCAATTTGAGTAATAACTATCCTCAACTCACTTATAAAAGTGCTTCTATTAAAAGTTCTATGGTAAGTTTATTTCAATCTTACAATGGAACTTCAGGGTATCTGAATCCAATTACAGGTGAAGCGCAGGTAAACAGTATGATTCCTAAAGCGGGACTTCCCTCAACGGCTTGTCACGAAGTTGCTCATCAAATAGGTTGGTCTGCCGAAAACGAGGCCAATTTTGTAGGTTTTTTAGCTTGTGTGTCTAGTAGCGACAAATACTTTAACTACTCTGGATACCGAATGGCTTTAAGATATTGTATTAGAGAACTTAGAAAAAGAGAACCAAAACGTTACAAAGAATTTTGGCTTAAAATTAATAAAGGAATTCGTAAAGAATTAAAAGACAATTATGAATTTTGGAAACACTATGAAAACCCTATTGAACCTTACTTAAAAAAAGGATATAATTCTTATTTAAAAGCAAATAATCAATCAAAAGGTATCGAATCTTACAGCTATGTTGTAGATTTGCTAATCGCCTATTCCGAACAAAAATAATTTATGAAAATTTCGCATTTAACACTTTTACTTCTTGTATTAGTCTCTTATAGTTCATGTACCTCAAACAAACTATCCGAAGAATTTAAATGTTCTTCTCCTGCGTTTTCAAATCTTGAAGAAATTACTGATTTCAAGAAAAACTTTGTCATGAAGCTTCCAAAAAACTGGAAAACCAACTTATATTATGATGAAGTAGTTTCCTCTATTTATACTGCAGATACAACGTTAAGTTTTAAAGAAACCGTAATTATAGATGCCTCTTTTATTTCGAATCCGATTGAAATAAACAATGAGTTCATCAACAAAATTAAAGCTGAAAATAAACAAGAGAATTTAGAAGAAGTAGTATCCAAAGAAATTAAGTTTCTAAACAATAAAGCTTTCTACAATTATGTAAGTGGCAAAAAAGGAAAATACAGTTATCATCTTTTAAATGTTTTCACAAAAGCTGATCTAGGCTTTATGCATATCAAAACAGAAATTTATGGCGATTCTCTAATAGATGAGCGCTTGTGTAAAGCTGTAAAATTGATTGATAAAATGCATTTAAAATAACTTATTTTTGAATCCTAAAATTTAAAAAATGAACAAACAGCATATAATCAACAGATTTGTAAAATATGTAACTATTGATACTGAATCTGATCCAAACAATCCAAAATTCCCGAGTACAGAAAAACAGTGGGATTTAGCTCGTGTATTAGAAAAAGAGCTAAATGATATTGGTATGGAAGATGTAGAATTAGATGACAATTGTTATTTAATGGCAACACTACCTAGTAATATCGATTACGAAGTTCCTACTGTAGGTTTTGTAGCACATATAGATACAAGTCCAGATTTTACAGGTGCTAATGTAAAACCTCAAGTACATGAGAATTACAACGGGGAAGATATTGTTTTAAATAAAGAACAGAACATTGTATTATCTCCTTCTTATTTTGAAGATTTATTGCAATACAAAGGACAAACAATTATAACTACCGATGGAACTACTTTATTAGGTGCTGATGATAAAGCAGGAGTTACAGAAATTGTTTCTGCCATGGAATATTTAATTCAACATCCAGAGATTAAACATGGAAAAATTAGAATTTGTTTTACACCTGATGAAGAAGTTGGAAAAGGTGCTCATAAATTTGATGTTGAAAAATTTGGAGCTCAATGGGCTTACACCATGGACGGAAGTCAGATTGGTGAATTAGAGTATGAAAACTTTAATGCTGCTGGTGCTGTTGTTACTATCAACGGAAAAATTGTACATCCTGGCTATGCTAAAGGTAAAATGGTTAATTCCATGACAATTGCGAGTAAATTCATCAATGCACTACCTGCTAATGAAGTTCCGGAAAAAACATCAGGATACGAAGGCTTTTTCCATTTGCATACTATGGAAGGAAAAGTAGAACAAACTGTTCTAAAGTATATTATCAGAGATCATGACATGACTCTTTTCAATAAGAGAAAAGAACTAATGCTAGAAACTGCTGAAAAAATTAACAAGCAGTTGGGTAAAGATGCTATTAGTGTTGAAATAAAGGATCAATACTTTAACATGAAAGAAAAAGTTGAGCCTGTAATGTACATTGTTGATATAGCGGAGGAAGTAATGAAAGATATGGGAATTACGCCGTTAATTAAACCTATTCGAGGTGGAACTGATGGTTCTCAACTTTCTTACATGGGCTTACCTTGCCCGAATATTTTTGCTGGAGGTCATAATTTCCACGGAAGATATGAATATGTCCCAGTAGAATCAATTATAAAAGCAACAGAAGTGATTGTAGGTATTGCTCAAAAAGTCACTGAAAAATTCAAATAATATTTACTAACTATCACAAAATGAAAAAACTCCAGCCTTAGGCTGGAGTTTTTAATTAACCTCCCATTAAAATAAAATCAATAACTAATAACGAATTGATATTCATTTCGTAGCAAATATAAGTGTTGTAACGCAAATAAAGCAAGTGATTTTGTTGTTTTTTTGTTAATAAAGCCAACTCGTATAGTATTTCACATAAAATCTGAATTGTGTTATATTCTAATATTCAATTTTATTTCATTTTATTATCAATTACATTTGGCGCTTTAAATTAAATAAAATGGATAGAAATTTACTTTTAGAATTGGCCAAAAAATATGAGAGCCCTTTGTATGTTTATGATACTGAAAAAATAACAAGTCAATATAAACGAATTACAAAAGCATTTTCTAAGGTAAAAAATGTAAAAATTAACTACGCTGTTAAAGCTTTATCTAACGTAAACATTTTAAAGGTTTTTAATCAGTTAGGTAGTGGTTTAGATACTGTTTCAATACAAGAAGTAAAGTTAGGTTTACTTGCTGGCTTTGAACCAAAAAAAATTATTTACACACCTAATGGAGTATCTTTAAAAGAAATTGAAGATGTAGCCAAATTGGGCGTTCAAATCAATATCGATAATTTATCAATCTTAGAACTATTTGGACAAAAACACCCAGAAATTCCGGTTTGTCTCAGAATAAACCCACATGTTATGGCGGGAGGAAATTCTAAAATTTCTGTAGGACATATCGATTCTAAGTTTGGTATATCCATACATCAAGTGCCTCATATAAAAAGAGTGGTGGAAAATACAGGTATGCATATTAACGGAATTCATATGCATACCGGATCAGATATATTAGATGTAGATACTTTTTTAATGGCTACTGAAATTTTATTTGATGTAGCTAAACATTTTAAAAATATTGATTTCATCGATTTTGGAAGTGGTTTTAAAGTTCCTTACAAAGAGGATGATATTTCTACTAACATAGAAGACCTTGGTAAGCATTTGTCAAAAAGATTCAATGATTTTTGTGCAGAGTTTGGTAAAGATTTAACTCTGATGTTTGAGCCTGGAAAGTTTTTAGTAAGTGAAGCAGGTTATTTTCTAGCATCTGTTAATGTTATAAAACAAACTACTTCGATGGTTTTTGCTGGTATTGATAGCGGATTAAATCATTTAATAAGGCCAATGTTTTATGGTTCCTATCATAAAATAGTAAACTTATCCAATCCTAAAGGAAGAGAACGTTTTTATAGTATTGTGGGATATATCTGTGAAACAGATACCTTTGGAACCAACAGAAGAATTAATGAGATTAGAGAAGAAGATGTACTTTGTTTTTATAACGCTGGTGCTTATTGCTTTTCTATGGCTTCAAATTACAACTCAAGATATAGACCTGCAGAAGTTATGATTCATGAAGGAAAAGATTACCTTATTCGAAAAAGAGAAACTTTTGATGATATTATAAAAAATCAAGAAATGGTATTGTAAAATAAAAAAACTCTGATGTTAATAATCAGAGTTTTTTATATATAATTTATAATCCCCTAAAAATTATATAAAGTATGTTAGTTGATACAAATATCAATAAATACTAAATCTTACACATAAGGAAAAACACCCTTTATCTATAAAAAAAGGTTATAACTAAGTTTGTTATAACCTTTTTTTATAGATAAACTTTTTTAGTTAGAAGATATATCGTAACCCTAACTGCATTTGCCAACGAGAAAGCAAACTAGTATCGAATACAAAAGTCTCGGTTTGAGATGGGTCAAATGTATAGGTAGGTGTATTTGTGTTATCAACACTTACACCTATTGGTTGTACATTTCCAACCTGTTGAACAGATCCCCATTCTGAATTAATTAAGTTTCCAACGTTTAAAATATCTAAACTTAATTGAATTGTATTCTTTTTATTTTCAGAAACATTGAAATTAAAATCCTGTAAAATTTTAACATCCCATCTACTTCTCCATGGCGCTAAAGCACCATATCTTTCAGCATATTGTCCTCTTCTCTCACTTAAATAATCATCTTGTGCTATATAATCTTTCAATCCTTCTCTTTGATCATTAACAGAGTTACCAGAAGAAGTGTCAAAATTCATTTGATCAATTTCAGCATCTGTAGGAATGTAAATCAAATCATTTCTTGAACCATCTCCAAAGTTCGCATCATCTCCATTGATATTTCCTGCATAGGTATAACTAAACCTTCCTCCTCTTGCATACTCAAAAAACGTAGAAATAGTTGTAGCATACTTATCTCCGCCATAAGTAAATTGTTTTGAAGCTACCCCAATTATTCTATGAGTATCTCCATATCTTGAATACGAAAGCACATCATTATTTACATTTCCTAAACTCGGATTAAAATTCCATGCATCTCCTGTAATTTCAGCTTCAATAGAGTTAACATCTTTAGAGTTTAAGTAGCTGTAGGCAACATTTGCATACAAGCCATTTTCAAACGACTTTTCTACTTTAGCAGCAAAATTATAGGTTCTTCCTTTATCAGAATTTGTGAATACATAAGCTGCATTAGCCGCTTTATCAGCACTTGTGTAAACTGGTCTTTGATCAAAAGTTGTATTTAAAGTACCTGAAGGATTATTTAACCCCCAGTTTTGTACATGAGCTCCATTAATATCTTGCGTATAAGAAATATCTCCCGAAACTACCCAACCATTTTCAAACTTATAATCTGCACCTATATTAGTTCTCCATACTTGAGGAAATTGAAAATCTGGGTCAACCATTTGTAAGAAAAAAGTATTTGGATTAGCAATTTGATTTCCTAACCAAACAAATGGTAGTCTTCCTGTAAATAATCCTGTTCCTCCTCTTAATTGTAATTTTTTCTCTCCATTTACATCCCAATTAAATCCAAATCTTGGAGAAATTAACCAAACATCAGTTGGCATTTTTCTATTATCTAAAGTTGTTGTTTGTCCTGTATTAGGGTTAAAATACGCTGCGTTTGGATTAAAACAACACGCATTATCGATTACATCTTGCGCTTTTTCAGCAGTATCAAAAAATAAAGGTTTGTCAAAACGAATACCAACGGTAAATTTAATATCATCTGTTGCTTCCCATTCATCCTGTAGATAAAAAGCTAACTGACCTACGTTTGTTTCTGCTAAAGCCCAACCTCCTGGATTACCAGTTCCGTTTGAATTAAGCGAATTATTTGCCGCAATTGCTGCATTAAATTGTGATTGATAATTAGCTACTAACGCAGCTTCTCCAGCAGCATCTAACCCTCTAAAATCGTTGATTGAACCTGTAGGAAAGAAAACTCCTTGTGCTCCATAAACACCTAAATTAAAAGAGTTATCAAACATGAATTTTTCAAATGAAAAACCTACTGTAAATGTATGATCTCCTTTGTAAAAGTTCATGTTATTAGTAATCTGTAATACCTTTTGATCTAATTTATTATTAATTGAAAAAGGCTCATGACCAGCGATAATATAATTTGATCCATTAAACTCATCTAGTAATGTAATTGACGGTGCTGGTGTTGATAATGGATTTCTAAAATCGTCAAAATGTGTATAACCAATTTGTAATTTATTAGATGTTTCTTGATTAAAATTTGAGTTTAATTCTACCAAGAAAGAATCTATGTTATTATTAATTTGGTAACCTGCATTTTCAAATTGAAGTGTAGTTGCACTAGGACCTCTAAATCCTAATGCAGAAGGATGTGCAGGCTTCTCTTTCGAAGCTCTTAAGAAGTTATAAATAAAAGCTAGACGGTGTTTGTCATTTACATTCCAGTCTAATTTAAAAATCCCTTTAGTAGATTCTTGATCAAAAGTAAATCCTTTATAAGCTCCTGGATTATAGAACACATCATTACCTTGAGCGTCTTGTCCGATAACAACTTGAC
Organism: Tenacibaculum skagerrakense; assembly: GCF_004345825.1. Classification (GTDB taxonomy): domain Bacteria; phylum Bacteroidota; class Bacteroidia; order Flavobacteriales; family Flavobacteriaceae; genus Polaribacter; species Polaribacter skagerrakensis. The sequence goes on along the minus strand of NZ_SLXM01000005.1, from coordinate 173,722 downwards.
TTAAAATATTACTTACTAACTGTAAATCAGATTCTAAAACTCTAGAATCATTTATACCAGAAGTACCACCTGTGCTTGGTTGAAAGTTTGAACCTAAATCAGTTCTATCATCTTTTTCAAAATTTGCAAAGAAAAATAATTTATCTTTTACGATAGCTCCACCAATACTCATTCCGTATTGAACCTGATTCAACTTAGGCTTAAACACATCTTGCCCTTGGATTTTCCCTCCAGTAAAATTTTCGTTTCTATAAAAACTATACGCAGTTCCAAAAAACTCATTGGTACCACTTTTAGTAACCGCATCTACAGAAGCTCCAGTAAAACCGGCTAACGTAACATCATACGGTGCAACTGAAACTGAAATTTGCTCAATAGCATCTAAAGAAATTGGTTGAGAACCTGTTTGTCCTCCAGGAGTTGCTGCATCTAAACCAAATGGATTATTAAAGATAGAACCATCTAACGAGAAGTTGTTAAACTGGTCATTTCTACCACCAAAAGAGCCATTACTAGCAGTAGGCTCTAATCTAGTAAAATCATCAGCAGATCTAGAAATTGTAGGTAATGTTTTTAATTGTCTAGAAGAAACACTTGTTTGCGCTCCGGTCCTATCACTATTAAAAACCTTGCTTCTAGAACTTGAAATTACAACTTCTTTTAATTCCTCTCCACCTTCAGCAAGAGAAGCATCAATATTCGTTGTTTTTCCCAGCGTTAAATATACATTTTCAACCTCTTGAGATTCGAATCCGACATAACTAAATGTTACCTTATATGGACCACCAACACGTAAGTTTGCAACTGTATATTTACCATTATCTTGTGCTACAGCACCAGATATTGTACCCGTTGGAACATGCAAAACAACAATATTTGCACCAAACAAACCTTCCCCTGATTTATCTGTAACTGTTCCTCTAATCTTTGAAGTTGTTACCTGAGCATTTACAGAGTAACACAACATTGTTAATAAAAATGAAAGTAAAAGCTTTTTCATCATATAGTTTAATTTTGTTAAAATCTTTTTGAATTACATTTAAAATTAAACAAAAAAGCATGTTCATTACGAACATGCCTTTATTTTTATTAACACGAAGTTAACTTTTATCTTACTTTTCAGCTACTACTTCAAATGTAATATCTGCAACTACAGTTCTGTGTAAACGAACAGCAGCATTGTATTTTCCTAATCTCTTTACAGTACCTCCAGTAACTTTGATAAATTTCTTTTCGATTTCTGTACCTTCTTTTGCTAAAGCATCAGCAACGTCTGCATTACCAACAGAACCAAATAATTTATCACCTGAACCTACTTTAGAAGCGATTTTTAATTCATAACCTTTAATTGTTTCAGCTAATTTGTTAGCATCTTCAACTAATTTAGCTTCTTTAAAAGCACGTTGCTTTAAATTTTCAGCCAATACTTTCTTAGCAGAAGTAGTAGCTAAAATTGCATATCCATGAGGAATTAGGTAGTTACGCCCATAACCATTCTTAACAGTTACTACGTCGTCTTTGAAACCTAAATTTTCTACGTCTTGTTTTAATATCAATTCCATGTTTCTACTTCTTTATTATTTTAACATATCACCAACGTATGGCATTAAAGCTAAGTGACGAGCTCTTTTGATAGCTTGCGCAACTTTACGTTGATATTTTAATGAAGTTCCTGTTAAGCGTCTTGGTAAAATTTTACCTTGCTCGTTTACTAAGTACATTAAGAAATCAGGATCCTTGTAATCGATATACTTAATACCGTTTCTTTTGAAACGACAGTATTTAGCTTCTTTTTTAGTTTCAATGTCAAGCGGAGTTAAGTAACGTACTTCACCTTGCTTGCTTCCTTTTGCTTGTTGTTCAATTGATGACATAATTGATTACTTTTTTGCAGTTTTAACTCGTTCTCTTCTCTTTTCAGCCCAAGCAGCAGCATGTTTGTCTAACTTTACAGTTAAATAACGCATAATACTATCGTCACGTCTAAACTCTAATTCAAACGGAGCGATAACTTCACCAGCTACTTTGTACTCAAATAAGTGATAGAAACCACTTTTTTTCTTTTGGATTGGATACGCTAATTTTTTAAGTCCCCAATCTTCTTTGTGGATCATTTCTGCACCTTTAGAAACCAAATAGTCCTCGAACTTTTTTACTGCTTCCTTTATCTGACCTTCAGATAAAACGGGATTCAAAATGAAAACAGTTTCGTAATGATTCATAATTATTAATTTATTTTTAAAGGCTGCAAATATACTAGTTTTTATGTTGATTACATAATAAACTTGTTTTATTTTTCATTTTTAGTATCTTCCCATAGTAAAACGTTTTCAAATGGAAATTCCAGAAATACCAAATTTAATACATTATGCTATTCCTGTTTTTGTAATTACTGTAATTATAGAAGCTATATTAACAGTTAAAATTAAACTTGAAGACTACGAATTTAAAGATGCCATAACCTCTATTACCATGGGATTAGGTAATGTTGCGATAGGATTATTTACTAAGTTATTAATTTTAGCTGCCTTTTATTGGCTATATCAATTTCGATTATTTACGATTCCTTTTACATGGTGGGCTTGGCTTATTTTATTATTTGCTGAAGACTTTGTGTATTATTGGAATCATAGAATTGCACATGAAAGTCGATTGTTTTGGGCTAGCCATGTAGTTCATCACTCCTCTCAAAAATATAATTTGAGTACTGCTTTACGACAAACATGGACTGGTAGTTTTTACACGTTTATTTTCTGGCTACCTTTAATTATTATTGGTTTTCATCCGGTGATGGTACTCGTGCAAATGAGTATCAGTTTACTATATCAGTACTGGATTCATACTGAACTTATTGATAAACTTCCAAAGTGGTTTGAAGCAGTATTTAATACTCCTAGTCACCATAGAGTTCATCATGCTACAAACCCACAGTACCTAGATAGAAATCATGCTGGAATTTTTATAATTTGGGATAAACTTTTCGGAACTTTTGAACCTGAAGTTGAAAAACCTGTGTATGGGTTGGTAAAAAATATAGAAACTTATAATCCAGTTAAAATTGCCTTTATTGAATGGTATAATATGTTAAAAGACGTATTTAAAAGTAAAACTTCTCTTTCAAAAAGAATGCAATATTTTTTGAAACCTCCAGGTTGGAGGCATGATGGAAGCGGAATACTTTCTACTGATTTAAGAAAAGAATGGGAAGAGAATAAAAAAAGAGAACAATAACTGTTCTCTTTTTTGTTTTAATTCAAATTCTAATTAATATCAAAACGTAATCCAAGTGAAATATTTCGTATATCTGTATTTTGAAACAATGGATTCAAATCATATTTAGCATACAATCCAATACCTTCATAAGCTATGTAAGCACTTAATCCATAGTTAACTGTGTTGGTATTAAAATCATTTTTTTGCACCTCCTCTACTCTAACACCTTGTGGATTAGTATACTCTAAGTACTGACGTGTTCCTAGTTTAAATCCAAAGAAACCACCTAATCCAATACGTACATCTTGATGTGTTCTATCTACAACCTCATCGTCTGAATATACTCTGTTTTTTGAAAAATCTAACTCAAAATGCATTGGAAAAGTCATTTGAACATGTCTCAACCTGCTTTCTGTTAACGGATTTGGATTTATAACTAAATCTGTTTGATCACCATTTACAACATGATATCTATTTTCATCTGCTCTCAAATTATTCCAAAGAAAAGAGAATCCATATTTAAAATATGCTTTTGAAGGCTCTTTAGACAACCTAGTTTTCCATGTAAAACCAAGCTCATAAAAGTGTGATTGCCAAAATCTATAATCTGAATTATTTAAAGAACCAAAATCATTATCAACTAATACATTATTTACACCTAAAGCAAAAACAAATTGTGTAGTAGTTCTTTTATTTCTTCGTTTTCTTCTTTCAAACCAATTGTCATCTTCATCATCGTCATCATCAAACATTCTAAATTTAAATGTTTTCTTACCAATAGTAAATGTATCATAATCTTCTTCACTTTCACTTGCGATTTTTCCATCCGTTTTATCTTGAACTAACTGCTGTAATTTTAATTCCTGAGCACTTACTAATTGTTCTATTTGATTTGCATGATAAGCAGCAGCTTCTTTCTTTAATTCTTCAGCCTCGGTAAAACTGATTTCTTTTTTATCAAGTCTTTCATTTATCTCTTTAACTTTAATCTTTAAAGAATCTTTATGCTTTTTTGTAATTCTATCTATCTCTTTAGAAATTTTACTTACTTCTTTTTCAAAAGTTTTCTCTTGAGATTGGACAAAAGTTGTGCTTAGAAGCACTAATAAAATTAGTATTCTTTTCATCATTGTAATAATTTTTAAATTTTAATGTAAACTTATTTGGTTGGCCACCTTTTGTAAAGTACTTATTTGTTTCTGTTTGCTACCGCAACTATTATAGTAGAAATTCTTCTTCCTAAATTATTTCTAAAATTACCTTGATAGGTGTCGTCTTCAATAGAACGTTCTACTTCTGCAAGAATAACCTCTGGATTAATTTTTAAGTTTGATTTTTTTAGTTTGATTTTTATACTATCTAAAACATCACTTCTATTGAGTTTTAAATTGGCATAGTATTCTTTAACTTCTTCTGGAGAATGTGTTACTGCATAGAGTAAATCATCACTATTAACTTGTATTCTAGCATTACTTTTTATTGGTTCTTTAATTCTAGCGTTATTATTTATATTATCAATACTAACTACCTCGTTTTTTATACTTGAATTCGAATTTTCATTACTAGCAATAATTGATTCCGTTTTCTCTAGGCTTTTTAAGCTAGATTGAGGCATCTTAAACTCTTTATTTTTCTTAGTTACTGATGCAACAGCGTTATCTGTAGATAACTCCTTAACTAATTCTTCGACATCTTTAACATTATCAGTTTTTATAGCAGGTTTTTTCTCTGGAACTGTTACTATAATTTGCTCTTGAGTTGGTGGATTTTTTATTTCATCCATTTGGTTTTTAGTCAAGCCAAAAAAGATTCCTAAAAGCATAACAATACTAGCAGCTATACCTATAAAATAATAACGTTTTTTTCTGGTTTGTGATTGCTGAACATCCAACATGTTCTCCATACGTTCCCAAGAAGAAACAGATGGAGTTAATGCTCTATTCTCAAATTTTTCTTTAATTATTTTATCTATCTTATTTTCCTCCATGACTCACTTCATTCATTTTTATATAATTTTCCTGCAACCATTTTCTTGCTTTAAATAATTGCGACTTAGACGTACTTTCTGAAATATGAAGTTTCTTTGCAATTTCAGAATGCTTATAACCTTCTATAGCATATAAATTGAATACCATTTTATAACCTTCAGGTAATTTATCAATCAGGTTTTGAATGTCTTCAACAGAGGTATTCTCTAAATTTTGAATTGCAGCATCTGAAAACACATACTCTTCATCTGTTAACGTAATTACATTCTTTTTTCTAAGATAGGTAATACACGTATTTACCATAATCTTTCGAATCCAACCTTCAAAACTTCCTTCGTTTTGGTAAGACTTCAAATTAGTAAACACTTTTAAAAAACCTGAAAGCATTAATTCTTCAGCATGATGCAAATCTTTCACATATTGCCTGCAAACTCCTAACATTTTCGGAGAATACATATCAAACAATTGTTGCTGAGCTTCTCTACTTTGTTTTGTAGCTTGCCTTATTAACTGTGCCTGAGTTTTATGTAAAGAAATTATTTTCAAGTTTTTTATAATTCGGTCTTACAAATATAAAGACGACTTAAATTTAAAAAAGGTTGCCTGAAGCTAAAAAAAACTACAAAAAAACCTTCTAGTGAGGGCTAGAAGGTTTGAATGTCACTTGGTAGAAAAACAGTGACTGAAGGGGGAATGAATTTATATATTTCAAAATTAAGTGAATTCTCCTTGTAATAAAACAGGAAAAACCCCTTTTAACTCCTTGAAAACAAAGGGTTTGTTTAACTTTTTACTATACCTTAAAAAATAAGAAAATTTTAAATAAATCTGAATTTCAACAGCTTAGATTTTCATTATTCTTATTTTTTTTAGAAAACGGGTTAAACAATTTTAACATTCTTTATAAATTCAATATTGAATTCACCCTAAATAACTCACTTTTAAACAATTGCTCGTTAACTTTTTCCTTGTAAAACGGAATCATTTTTTTTAGTAATTGTTGAGTATTGGAATTTCTCAATAATTCAGGAAAGGCTTTTTCTAAAACTTCTAACATTATTGCAGTTGCAGTTGATGCTCCAGGAGAAGCACCTAATAAACAGGTAATACTTCCATCTTTATTACTAATAACTTCAGTACCGAATTGAAGTTTACCTTTTTCAAACTCGTCTTTTTTTATGATTTGCACTCTTTGGCCAGCTTTTACAACCTCCCAATCTTCACTTTTCGCATTTTTAATAAACTTCCTCAATGTTTCCATACGATCTTCTTTATCCATCATAACCTGATGAATTAAGTAATTGGTAAGCGGTAAATTATGCCAAAATGCGCCCAACATAGGAGAAATATTATCTAACTTGATAGATTTAAACAAATCTAAGTTCGAACCTTCTTTTAAAAATTTAGGACTGAATCCAGCAAAAGGCCCGAATAATAAAGATTTTTCACCATCAATATATCGAGTATCTAAATGAGGGGTTGACATTGGTGGATCACCTACACCTGCTTTACTATATACTTTAGCGTTATGTTGATTAATTATTTCTTTATTGTTACAAACTAACCATTCTCCACTAACAGGAAAACCGCCATACCCTTCTTTTTCTTCAATTTCTACTTTTTGTAGTAACAATAAACTTCCTCCTCCAGCTCCGATAAAAACAAGCTCTGCATCTATATGTTTAATCTCTTTAGTCTTAGTATTCTTAACCTTAACTGTCCAATCAATATCTGAATCTGGATCAAGATCTAAAACTTCTTGATTACAATAAACTACTGTATCAAATTCCTCTTCTAAAATTCTATATAGTTCTTTTGTGAGTTCACCATAATTTAACTCAGTACCTCTATCCATTCTTGAAGCAGCCATAATTTCCCCTTCTTCTCTATTTTGCATTATCAAAGGAAACCATTCACGCATTTTATCAAAATCTCTAGTAAATTCAATACTATTAAACATAAAATGCTCTTTAAAAGCCTTGAATCGTTTTTCTAAATAATCACTATTTTCTTTACCTGTTACCCAACTATGATGTTTTACAGGCATCACAAAACTATTCGGATTCTCAATTAAACCCACCTCAGTTAAATACGCCCACAATTGTTTTGAAATTTCAAATTGTGTACAAATTTTAATCGCTTTGTCAATAGCAATAGAACCATCTTCTTGTTCGGGACAATAATTTAATTCACATAAAGCTGAGTGACCTGTTCCTGCATTATTCCAAGCAGCAGAACTTTCGAGCGCTACAGCATCTAAACGTTCTAGAATCAGTATTCTAATTGAAGGATTTAAAAGTTTAGCCAATAATGCTAAGTTGGCACTCATGATACCGCCTCCAACACAGATTAAATCGTATTCTTTCTCGAAGTTCATAATCTTAAATCTTTATATTTTCTTATTGAAAAAATCAATAATTTCATCTTCTGTATCACCTATTTTTTCACTTGTATCTATATCAATTGTAGAACCTAAACCTGTCCCTTCAAATAAAGTTCCGACTATTTTAGAATTTGTTTCTTTTTTTATTTTAGCCCAGGATTTTCTCAATAAATTCTCTACTAATTCATCTACCATTAACTCATGAGTCTCTATACTTTCATCCTCAATAAACTCTTTATAATCTACATTAAAAACAATTAACAACTCAATTAACAAATGTCTTAATTCCTTTAAATCAAATTCTAGGATTAACTCTAATCTATCCTCAACCATTTCATTTTTGTGGAATGAGTTTTCTGGTTCTGATGCTATGAAAATTTCACTCCAATAATACACATGATAATATATTTGAACAACCTTAAGAGATTCAGAATCAACATTAGTTAAAAAATCAAATTTTGATTCCTGAATTTTTCTACAAAAAGACTCTACCTTTGTTTGAAAAGAATCAATAATTATCTTCTCAAATAGATAATCTCTTAAATCCCAAAACAACCAGTTATAGTTCATATTTATCAAATCTAAACCCTTTACTTCTTGAATAGTTTTATTAAATAACTCTTTACTTACTGGTAACTCAATAGATGTTTTTTCTTTTTTTAAGTTAAAATATTCGAATATCATAAAGCAATTTTGTTATGTCTTAAATTTTAAATGATCAATTCTAATAAGCATCCACATCTAGGATAAAACGTATTGGACGGAATTCTTTAACCGACTCAAACGTAATTTTTATTTTTTGTAGCTGTTCTTTAGTTTTCACCAATGATTGTCTCGGTGGAATTTTAATCATTAGGTTTTTAATATATTGATTTCTTACTCTAGAAACTGCAGGCGCTGTAGGACCTAAAACATGTTCTCCAAAAACATTTTGCAATGCTTTTGCCAGCCAATTAATCCCATCATTTACCTTGTTGTAATCTCTATGCTTTAAGGTAATTTTAATCAATCTATAATATGGAGGATAATGATACTGCCAACGATCTTGCAATTGTTCAGCATACATTTCTTCATAACTATTAGTTGAAACTTGCTGTAATATTTGATGGTAAGGATTGTAGGTTTGAATTGCCACCATTCCTTGCTTTTCAGAACGTCCTGCCCTACCCGATACTTGAACCATTAATTGAAAAGCTCTCTCGTGTGCTCTAAAATCTGGGTAATTTAACATCGTATCTGCACTCAAAATTCCCACTAACAAAACATTGTCAAAGTCCAACCCTTTAGAAAGCATCTGTGTACCAACTAAAATATCAATTTCTTGAGCTTCAAAAGCTTCAATTATTTTCTGGTAACCAAACTTTCCGCGAGTGGTATCAGAATCCATTCTTCCAATTGAATGATTTGGGAATAACTCTTTTAATTCCAACTCTATTTGCTCAGTACCAAAACCTTTGGTGTCTAAAGAAGCATTTCCACAAGCGCCACAAAAATTAGGCATTGCCCGATGATAGTGACAATAATGACACTTTAATTGGTTATTATATTTATGATAGGTTAAACTAACATCACAATTTGGACATTGAGGCGAATTTCCACAAGTTGTGCACTCAACAATTGGAGAGAAACCTCTTCGATTTTGGAATAAAATAATCTGTTTCTTTTCTTCCAAAACATCGTTCATTAACTGAATTAATCTATCAGAAAAATGACCAATCATTTCTTTCTTTCTACGTTTTTCTTTGATGTCGATCAATTCTATCTTTGGCATTTGAACGTTTCCGTGGCGTCTGTTCAAATTCACCAATCCGTATTTATTTTGAGTAGCGTTAAACTTAGTTTCAATTGAAGGAGTTGCAGAACCTAATAATACTTTTGCTTTATGCAATTTTCCTAAAACTATTGCCGCATCTCTAGCATTGTATCTAGGCGAAGGTTCAAATTGTTTATAAGAAACTTCATGTTCTTCATCAACCACAATTAAACCTAAATTCGAAAATGGCAGGAATATCGTTGATCTAGCTCCTAAAATAATTTGTGCTTTTACTTTAGTATTCAACACATTATTCCAAACTTCTACTCTTTCATTTACAGAATATTTTGAATGAAATACTGATATTTGATTTCCAAAATAATTTTGTAATCGTTTTATAATTTGAGTAGTTAAAGCTATTTCTGGCAATAAAAACAACACTTGTTTTCCTTGTGCTAAAACCTTTTCAATCAACTTTGTGTATACTTCAGTTTTACCTGAACTGGTTACACCATGAAGTAATGCAATATCCTTATCTTGAAAACTCGTTTCAATTTCTTCTAAGGCTTTAACTTGATACTGGTTTAAATTTTTAAGTGGATTTTCTTCTCCTTTAAACTGAACTCTATCAGTTTGAATGTGGTAAAACTCAAATATTTCCTTATCTACTAAAGCTTTTATTATTTGAGGAGAAATACCTGACTTTTCGGATAAGACTTTAGCTTTAATTGGTTTTTTTTCTGTTTTAAGCTGAAAAAAAGTTAACACAACATCTCGTTGTTTTTTTGCTCTAGCTAACTTTGACAATAACTCCTGCAAACTTGCGTCTGATTGGTAGTTTTTATGCAACCTAATATACTTAACCAATTTAGGTTTATATGTCTCATATATCTCTTCTTTAATATATAAAACCGATTTATCTATTAGCTGATTGATTACTGGAAAAACTTTTTTCTTATCTAAAACCTCCGAAATTTCGTGAAGCGTTAATTGAGGCTGACGCTGTAATGCTTCGTAAATTAAATACTCTTGATCTGATAATAATTCGGTATTGCTGAACGATTCATTCTTATGAATTATCGTTTCACTTTCTAATAAAAATGCAGAAGGTACAGCAGCTCTATATACATCACCTAAAGAGCACATGTAATATGAGGCTATCCATTCCCAATGCTTTAATTGTGTTGGATTTACAATTGGCTTTTCATCTAAGATTTGATGAATTTCTTTTGCCTCATATAACGTTGGTGCAGTCTGATGAATGTTAAAAACAAGTGCTGAATACATTTTAGATTGACCAAAAGACACTGCAACTCTCATTCCTTTTTGAAGGAAGTCTGCTTCTTCTTTAGTTACCGAATACGTAAACGTTTTTTGTATCGGAATAGGTAATATTACATCAATAAAATAAATGGTAAACGTATTTAAATCGATATCAAATCTAAGCAAATTTCACTACATTGTTAGTATAAACAACTAAGATTATGACGGCCAATCAATGGAAACAAAAGGGAAATTTTATCAAGCTATTTAATAATGAGGTTTTTGTGATTGATGAAGGAAAACAAAACCTAAAAACTATGGTTATTCTTCACGGTTACCCTACGTCTTCATATGATTACTATAAAGTTTTAGATCGACTTACTAGTGAATATCGTATTATTATTCATGATCATTTAGGTTTTGGTTTTTCTGATAAACCTAAAAATTATTCGTATTCACTTGTAGAACAAGCTGATATTGCTCTTGAATTATGGAAACAACTTGGATTGACAAATTTTACACTATTAGCCCACGACTATGGAACAAGTGTGGCTACTGAAATAATTGCACGACATAACAAAAAGCAACTGAATGTAAATATTGAAAAACTAATTCTTTGTAATGGAAGTATGCATATTGAACTTTCACAATTAAGGCTGATTCAAAAGCTTTTAAAAAATAAGATTACCGGAAAGTATGTTGCCAAATTATCGAACGAATTTATCTTTTCTAAAAACATTCGAAATGTATATTTCAACAAACAAAAAGTATCAAATGAAGAACTAAAAGAAATGTGGCAACAATTAATTCACAACGATGGAAAAAAAGTAATTCATCGACTTTCAAACTACATAAACGAACGTTACTTTTTTTGGTATCGATGGATTGGTGCATTAAAAGAAACTGAAGTACCAACTAAAATAGTTTGGGCTAAAAATGACCCAGTTGCGGTTTTTAAGATTGCGGAACTACTTACAACGGAAATTAAAAACAATCAGCTTTTGCCTTTAGAAAATTCTGGACACTTTCCAATGTTAGAGTCACCAGATGAATGGGTGGAATTAGTATTATCTAACTAATATTACTCCAAATACCACTGGTACGTTGTAACTGTGTTAATCTTTTTAAAACTAAGCTATTTTCATCTGAAGATAAACTAGGATCATCATTTAACAATTTAATAGCTGCTTGTCTGGCTTGAAATAAAATAGGACTATCTTTTACAATGTCTGCTATTTTTAAATTCAGTACTCCACTTTGTTGTGTTCCCATTATATTTCCTGGACCTCTTAATTTTAAATCAACTTCAGCAATTTTAAAACCATCCGAAGTTTCTACCATTGTTTTGAGTCTGGTTTTTGCATCACTTGATAATTCAAAACTCGTTAACAGAATACAATAACTCTGGTCTGCTCCACGTCCTACTCTACCTCTTAATTGATGTAACTGACTTAGTCCAAATCGCTCTGAGCTTTCTATAACCATTACAGAAGCATTTGGTACATTTACACCAACTTCTATAACTGTAGTTGCTACCATTATTTGTGTTTCTCCACGAACAAATCGTTCCATTTCATACTCTTTATCCGCAGCTTTCATTTTACCATGAACAATACTAATTTGATACTTTGGCAAAGGAAATTCTCTGGAAATACTCTCATAACCATCCATTAAATCTTTGTAATCCATAGCCTCAGATTCTTGAATTAATGGATACACTACATAAACCTGTCTTCCTTTTTCTATTTCATCTTTTAGAAATTTAAACACGCCTAACCTATGACTATCATATCGATGGACTGTTTTTACTTCTTTTCTCCCTGGCGGCAATTCATCAATAACCGAAATATCTAAATCGCCATAAACAGACATCGCTAACGTTCTAGGTATAGGCGTAGCTGTCATTACCAGTACGTGCGGAGGAACACCTTCTTCTGAACTCTTATTCCATAATTTACTTCGCTGTGCTACACCAAAACGATGTTGCTCATCAATAATAGCCAATCCTAATCGTTTAAATTGAACTTTATCTTCTATAATAGCATGAGTTCCTATAAGAATATGTAAGGTTCCTGCTTCTAAACCTTCGTGAATTTCTCTTCTTTTTTTAGTTTTTGTTGAACCCGTTAACAACTCAACATTAATAGCTGTATCTTTTAATAATTCTTGAATACCGTTATAATGTTGCGTTGCAAGAATTTCTGTTGGAGCCATTAAGGTAGCTTGAAAACCGTTGTCTATAGCCAACAACATTACTAAAAGTCCAACAATAGTTTTTCCTGAACCTACATCACCTTGTAGTAATCTATTCATTTGAGCTCCATTACCTAAATCTTTTCGAATTTCTTTAAGCACTCGTTTTTGAGCATTCGTTAAATCGAAAGGCAAATGATTTTGGTAAAAATCGTTGAAATACTCCCCAACATTCTCGAAGACAAATCCTTTAATTTTAGATTTATTAATTAGTTTTTTTACTAATAATTGCAATTGAATAAAGAACAATTCTTCAAACTTTAATCGGTATTGTGCTTTCGCCAATATTTCCTGATTTTTTGGAAAGTGAATATTTAATAAAGATTCTCTTTTATCTAGTAGTTGATAGTCTTTTTTAAACAATGGAGAAAAACTTTCTTGAATCCCTTCAAATGTTTGCTGTAATAAATTCTGCATCATTGAGCGCATTACTTTATTACTTATTCCTTTGTTAGATAATTTTTCTGTAGATGGATATACAGGCTGCATTGCAGATTGCAGCTTCTTTTTGTATTCTGACACCAATTCCATTTCTGGATGCGCCATATTAGCAACATTATTAAACCAATTTAATTTTCCGTAAACTACATAAGGAACGTTAATTTTTAAGCTGTCTTTAATCCATTTTACTCCTTTAAACCAAACCAACTCCATTTGACCAGTTGCATCAGCAAATGTTGCTACTAATCTGCTTCCTCTTTTTTGTTTTACAGTTTTAATTGCTATAATTTTTCCCACCACTTGTACTTCTGCACTATTCTGGTGTAATTGATTAATGGTATAAAACTGAGTTTTATCAATGTAACGATACGGAAATAAGTGAAGTAAGTCATTACATGTACGAACGCCTAGTTCAGAATATAACAATTCTGCCCTCGCAACACTTACTCCTTTGATATATGTAATTGGTTGATTTAAATTCATTAATCCGTACTACTTTTTTTTATCTTTTCAATATCAAGAAACTTTCCTTCCCATACACATTCAATAGACTCGGTAGTTATTTTCTGATAATTTTTCTCTTCATTAATGGTCTCTCCATGCTCACTTATAAAAAGAATCTTATTTTTAACTCCTTTATAGTTATTAGGAAACACTACTTTCTCGTTCAACCAATATAAATCTCCATCAGCTATTTGGGAATATTGTATTGCTTTAGTTAACGATTTTCCATCATTGAAAAAATAGCATCCACCTCCATCAATTCCGCATGCTTCAGCCATAAAATTTACTAAAAGCATATCTTTCACAGATTCAAGTCCCTTATTACCATATACCTCTACTGAAAACGTATCTGTATTGTTTAAATCGTAAGCTAACTCAATATATTCTAAAGTGTTTTTATTTACTAAACGAATCAATAATTGAAAATTTTCATCTATTTTTTTAAGGTTAATCAAATAAACTGAATCACCAATTACTTTATTATCTAATGATAACAAACCTCCTATTATATAACCTACTTTATTGTTACTACTAACTTTAATCCAATTCCAATTAATACCATTATAGTTAAAAACTATATCCTCCTCTGCAATAACATCAACAACTGAATTAATTCTTAAAACATCTAAAACCTTCGAAGATGTAGATGGTTTTGCTCTCAATTTAACATCATTTCCAAATAAGTATACTTTTTCATTTGACTGAAAATGAACATTTTCAACTTCAATATATTTAACTTCTTGGGAAAGAGTATAGTTAAAAATGGAGCAAAAGAAAGTTACCAAAACATAATTTCTCATAGACTTTGATTTATGTTGCAAACGAAAATACAAAAACCCAATAAATCGTAGTATCTTTGCCGTCCTAAATATTACTAATGAGATTACATAGAAATTTAGTTTTTGCCGTAATTGATAGTCTTAGAGACATATTCAATGAAGGAGTTTACGCCGATAAAGCTGTAGAAACCGCCTTACGTAGAGATAAAAGATGGGGAGCAAGAGATAGAAAGTTTGTTGCAGAAACTATCTATGAAATTGTTCGTTGGAAACGTTTGTATGCTGAAATTGCTAACGTAAAAGAACCTTTTTCTAGACAAGATTTATGGCGTTTATTTTCGGTTTGGTGTGTTTTAAGAGGAATTCAATTACCAGACTGGAACCAAATAGAACCAACACCTACAAGAAGAATTAAAGGAAAGTTTGATGAATTATCTAAAATTAGAAAATTCAGAGAATCTATTCCAGATTGGATTGATGCAGTAGGTGCAGAAGAATTAGGTGAAAAAGTATGGACAAAAGAAATTGCTTCTCTTAACAAACAAGCAGAAGTGATACTAAGAACAAACACCTTAAATACTACTAAAGAACTTTTACAAAAACAATTAAGAGAAGAAGGCATAGATACTGAATTTATTAAAGGATATGATGATGCCTTAAAATTGGTTGAACGTGCCAATGTATTTAAAACTGAAAGCTTTAAAAAAGGGCTGTTTGAAGTTCAAGATGCATCTTCTCAATTAGTAGCTACTTATCTTGATGTTGAACCAGGAATGAAAGTGATTGACACTTGTGCTGGAGCTGGTGGTAAAACATTGCATTTAGCCTCTTTAATGAAAAATAAAGGTCAGATTATAGCAATGGATATTTACGAGAGTAAGCTTAAAAAGTTAAAAGTAAGAGCTCGTAGAAATGGTGTTCATAATATGGATACGAAAGTTATCGACTCAACAAAACCTATAAAGAAGCTATACAATAAAGCCGATAGAGTTTTAATTGATGCTCCATGTTCCGGATTAGGAGTTATTAGAAGAAATCCTGATAGTAAATGGAAGTTGCAACCAGAATTCCTAGATAACATTAAAAAAGTACAACAAGACGTACTACAAAGTTATTCTAAAATGGTAAAAAGCGGTGGTAAATTAGTCTACGCTACTTGCTCTGTATTACCATCAGAAAATCAAAAACAAGTTGTACAATTTCTAGCATCTGAATCAGGTAAAGATTTCACCTTTATATCTGATAAAAAGGTTTTATCACACGAATCTGGTTTTGATGGATTTTATATGGCCCTTTTACAAAAAAAATAGTGATATGAATATGGTAAAAAAATTACTCATTCTATTTGTTGGTTTATTTGCATTATCAATTTATGCACAACAGAGTTATTATAATGATGTAGATTTAACTAAATCTGGTTTAGCATTAAAACAAGAATTAGCTACAAAAATCATCAATACACACAGTAACTTTTTAAGTTATACTCCAGGTGTTTGGGAAGCTTCTAAAGCTACTGATGTTAATCCTGATAATGGTAGTGAAGTACTCTTAATTTATGGATATTCTAGTTCAGGAACTACAGCTAGAACCAGAGGTATTAATGATAATGGTGGAAACACTGGAGATTGGAACAGAGAACATGTATACCCAAGAAGTTTAGGAAATCCAAATTTAGGTTCTTCTGGTCCAGGAGCTGACGCGCATCATTTACGTCCTTCAGACGTACAATATAACGGTTCAAGAGGAAATAAAGCTTTTGCTGATGGTACTGGTAACTCAGGTGATGTAACTGGTGGATGGTATCCTGGAGATGAATGGAAAGGAGATGTAGCTCGTATGATGATGTACATGTATTTACGTTATGGAGATCAATGCTTACCTTCTGTTGTTGGTGTTGGAAGTTCTGCTACTACACCTGATGAAATGATTGATCTATTTTTAGAATGGAATGCTGAAGATCCTGTTTCTACTATAGAAGATAATAGAAATAACTATCATGGAAATGTGGCTAATACATATGCACAAGGAAATAGAAATCCTTTTATTGATAATCCTAATTTGGCAACTCAAATCTGGGGTGGTCCTGTGGCAGAAAACAGATGGGCTACAGCAAGTGTAAATGACTTTACTAAATTAACAGATGTAAGTGCCTATCCTAATCCATCTGTTAATGGAAACATTACAATTGTTTCTCCAAGAAGTACCATTTCTGGAATAAAAATTTATTCTGTTTTAGGAAAAGAAGTTTATTCAGTAAAAAATCCTTCGTTTATTAATAACAAATACACTATTAATAATCTAAAATCAGGAATTTATTTACTTAAAATTATAAGCGAAACCAATTTTACTACCAAAAAGATGGTTATCCATTAAAATAAAAAAAAGCGCTCTTAAAGAGCGCTTTTTTGTTACTCAACAACTATTTTCTTAGTAATAGTTTTTCCTTTTGAGTAAACTTTTATCAAATAAATACCTCGTTGTAAACTAGATAAATCTACCTGCTTACTTTTTGAGTCTAAGAAAAGCTTTCCATATTGGTTATACACTTCCACTTTTTCCACCTCATACTCATCTGATGTATTAATGTTGACAAAAGATTTGGTTGGGTTAGGGCCTACCTGAACACTAAAGCTAGATTCTGGTAATTTTTCAGTTGATAAATTGAATTCGTTATTACAACCATTCTCATACGTAACATTCGAATCGTTGTTTAACGTATCTTTAAATAATTGATAAGATGCTCCATTATTTTTTAGTTTGTAATCTAACCAAGGAATTACATAAGTGAACATAATTTCCTGTTGTTCGCTTCTGGTTACAGAAACATCTCTTGATGAAAAACGCTCTCCAAAATCACAATACCCATTAGGCATTGCATAATAACAATGAGCTCCTCCTGTAATACTAATAAAATATTTACAATTAGAACCTAAGCTATTATACAAAGGAATGTGATTTTCGTTAGGCTTAGTAACACCGTCTGCACTACCCGAAAAAACCAACGCTTCTTCTGTAACTTGCGTAGCAGGTGTTATAGTGTTAAAACGCAATTTAGCAGGAGCGAATGTTACTAAGGTATTAACATCTACCATAGAAGCTGCTACAATTGCGGCTCCTCCACCCATGGAATGTCCTAATAAAGCATTGGTGTTTCCTACTAAATTAAAAATAGGAGAGCTACTATTATTTGCTTCATTTCTAACTTCGTTAATCATAAAAGCTAAGTCCTCCGAATATGCCTTATGATTAGCAAAAACTGATCCTTCTGTAGTAACAAAAGCTACAATATATCCTTTAGACACTAAAGTGTCGAAAAAGTTTTCGTAAGCATCATAATTCATTACAAAACCATGACCGAAAACAATTACTGGATAATTTTCAGTAGTAGTTGATAGTTGCTTAGGATAGTAGATTTTAGCCGTAACTCTCCTATTACGTCGATTAGAATCTGTAAATGTTTTTGTAAAGCTTTCTATTTCATACTCCTGAGCAAAAAATGAAAGCACAAAAAACATAGAAAAAATAAATGAAAGGGTAATTTTTTTCATGATCTTTTGATTAAAGATTTAGGGTTTAAAAAGTTGATTTAGTTGAATTGATTTTTTCAATTCGCTAAAACAAAAGAATCACTTTAATTAAAATAAAAAAAGTAAAAACCAAAAAGAGGACAAATTGGTTTAAAAATAGCACAATTTTATAAACACCTAAAAAACAGGTTTTTAAAAATTAATTTGACATATAAAAAAAGCTCGAGACTATAAAATCTCGAGCTCTTTCAATCAACTATCAAAAACTAACTAATCACTAACTTTTAAGGAAGTAATTTATATAATTGACGAGTTAATTTTAAACTTGTTACATCTTTAAAATGCTATTAACTTTTTTTTAAGACAATTATCGTCTAAATCAATCTATTTAAACACTTTTTAACTTTTTACTGGTTACCTAAAATGATTGGCATCCCGTTTTTTCCTGAACCTATTAGTACTACTTTACTATTTGGTGACTCTGCTAGTTTCAACGTTGCTTCAATTCCTTTTTCCTGTAAAATTTTGTCAGTAAGTGAAGCACTTAAAATACGATTTGCAGTTGCCTTACCTTCTGCATCAATTTTTTGACGTTCTGCTTCTTTCTGTGCTTTAGCTAATCTAAATTCATACTCTAAAGCTTCTTGTTCTTGCTTCAACTTTCTTTCGATTGCGTCTTTAATTGTTTTTGGTAATTGAACATCTTCTACCAAAACCTTATTCACTTTTATAAACTGATCTTCTAGCTCTTTACTTACTTCCTCTAAAATTTCCTTTTCAATTACATCTCGTTTACTAGAATATAGTTGCTCTGGTGTATAACGTCCAACAACACTTCTTGCTGCCGCATTAATAGCAGGATCCAAAATATCTTTCACATAATTCTTTCCTCTCGTTTTATGAAGTATCGCTAACCTTTCTAAATCTGGCTTAAACCATACTGTACCATTTACCGTAACTTCTAATCCATTAACAGAAAGTACTTTCATTACATCAGAAATAGATTGTTGCTTTACGTTATAGACAAATACATTATTCCATGGAGCTATAATATGAAATCCTTCGCCTAGTGGCTTTTGATCAGGATCTACTCCTCCAAAAAAACGCCAAACGACTCCTGCTTCTCCTGAATTAATCGTTTCTGTTGATTTTATTAAAAAAATAAAAAAGAAGACAATTATTGGTATTATAAAAACTCCCTTTTTTGGGAAATCAAAATTTGCTTGTTTACTCATAATTTAAAATTTATTGATTATCTAGTCGATCTTTTACGTATTCAATCCTAGTTTTTCCATGCGGTACAGTTTCACCATTTTCTCCTAAACTCACCATTACAATTTTATCAATTGTAATAATCTCTTTTCGGGTAAGCTTGTTTCTTACTTTACAGTTTAATGTTATAGACGTTCTTCCAAACTTTACAACATCAATTCCTATTTCAATGATGTCTCCTTGCCTTGCAGAACTTACAAAGTCTATTTCAGACATAAACTTTGTTACCGTTTTAGGTATTTCTAGTTGAATGATAGCATACAAAGCTACTTCTTCATCTATCCACTGAAGTAATCTTCCGCCAAATAACGTTCCGTTTGGATTTAAATCTTCTGGTTTTACCCATTTTCTAGTATGAAATCTCATTATTGTTCTATATTATTTACTTCAAAATTAACCAATTCATTCTGTTCAAAAACTGTTGTAATTTGCATAGGATTACAACAAATTTCGCAATCTTCAATGTATGTTTCAGAAACACTTCGATCTAACAACATTGAAATTTGTTCCCAACAATAAGGGCATTGAAAAAAATGTTCTAACATTATAATTTACCGTAATATTTTCTTAAAAACCATTCTAAGGTTAATAAACCTATTATTAAAAAAAGTAACCATTGCCACTGAATAATTCCTTGCTTTTTTTCTATAGATTTTTGCAAGGTGTAGTAATTTTTATTCTGAACTAAATTATCAATTAAGTCATCCTGTTCTTGGCTATTAAATAACTTTCCGTTTGTAGCATTAGCAAGTGCGGTTAGCTTTTCTTTGTTAGCATTTGTAAACTGTTCTTCGATTTGAAAATCAGCTACTTTAAATTTCCCTGACTTTTTTACCGATTCTCCTTCAACTGAAACAACATAAGAATAATCACCTGGTACTAAGCCTTCTATTTGAACTTTATATGAAGTAGTAACTAAGGAAAAAGGATACACTTTTTGCTCTTTGGTTGTCTCGTTAGAAATTCCTATTTGAATCGATGCTCTTGGATCAAACTTGTAGTTGCTATCTAAATACAATGCAGAAATATCAATAGTTTGATTTGCCAAATACAAATTATCTACTTTAACCTCTAATCGATTTCTTTTCTTAGTTGAAGATAAAAACTGAACTAAATTATTAACAAATGCATCAAACTCGTGAAAACTAGTTTCATTTAAATAACTTGCTGCTCTCCATTTCCAAATTCCTTCTCCTAATAAAAAACCAAACTTCTCTTCTCCTTTTTCAAACGTAGCTAAAAGTGGTTCTTCGGTCGTAATTCCTTGTAGCTTTTGAAATAATAAACTTTGATGATTTTTTGCGTTTATAGCTCCAAACTTATCTCTTAAAGGTGGAAAATTAGTAAACCCAATATCTTTTTGAATAAACGTTAAATAATTAGTATTGTAAGAAATACTATAATCTTCCGATTGATTTATATACGATTTTTCAATTCCTAAGTCTAAAGAATTTATAAAACTCCAATCGGTTTTAGAGCCAGTAACAACTAAGAAATTAGATTTTCGTTTATTAAAAAATGGCTTGAAATAAATAGTTGGCTGATACGCTATAACAAGTTGATAATCGTCTAAATTTCCTTTAAACTCATTAATATCTGTAATGGTAATACTTCTTTGCTGGTTGCTTTCAATAGCCTTTTTAAAAGCACCTAAATCGGGATGAAGCAACGAAGTTAATAGTAATATTTTTGCCTGTTCGTCTATTACTTCTACCGAAAAGCTTTTCGAGTTATTTTTTATATTCTTCTCATTTTCTAGTTTACCAATAGTTGTTGAGTAATAATGAATACCTTCTTTATCTGAAACTAAATTTGTAGAAACTGTTACCGATTTGTTGTCTTTTGAAAAACTAATAGGTCTCGAAAAAACCTTTTTCCCTGCTTTAAAAATAGCAAACTCTGTATTTATAGCTTTCTCTCCATCATAATATAGAATAGCTTCTACAGGAAATTTATTATTGATGTAACTGTATTTATTTACATTAAGTTGAGCTATTTTTACATCTTGATATTTTACGGTATCTCCAATTAAAACAGGATACACTGCTTGTTTAGAATTTACAAATTCATAATCCTCTCCTATTGTTTGATTACCATCAGAGATTACAATCATTGCACCAATTTCATCCTTAGTAAGATTATTAATCGATTTTACTGCATTGTAAATATTGGTATGAGCATCATTAAAAGTTAGGCTGTCTGTTGCTTGAATATCTTTTCCAAAAGAGAAGTAATCAATATCAAACTTGTTATTTAATTTGTTAGAACTTTTAAAGCCATTAATTAATTCAACAACTTTTTTTTCCTCTTTAAAAAAAGAAGTAGATAACGAATTGTCTACAAGAATAGACAGTTTAGGTTTGCTATTCTTAGTTTTTTGAATTTTAATTTGCGGATTGATTAACAATAGTAGTAAAAAGAACACACTCGACGCCCTTAATGTAAATAATACAATAGTGTGTTTTGCGGTTTTTTTAACCTTAAAAAAGTATTGAAAGTAAGCTACAACAACTCCTACTAATAAAGCTAAAATTATATATAAAACTATTTGTGTTGACACATTTTTTGATTTGAAATGTGAAGATATAAATAACCTTTAACAAATAGAACTTTTTTAACCAATATGACCAAAATCATATTTTAAGAAGTAGTACCAATCTAACTTTGTAATAAAATTAATAATTATGATTACCGCTAAAAATATTACAGTTACAACTACTACAGAAAGAAAAAACATTTCACTAATTGAAATGATTAATGATAAAATTAAAAAAGAGCAAGAAAACAGTTTTGGAATTTCAATGCTATTTGTAATGATTAGCACCATGATTTCTTCTATTTCTATTGGCTTAGCATTACACGGTGGATTTTCCTATCCTATTGTAGCGCTATCATCAATGACAGCTATGGCAACAAATGCCGCAGCATTCAGTCAAAGTCCATTTAAGTATGTAGTTTGGTTGGGAATGATTAGCATTATTACTAACACATTACTAGTAATCATACAATTACCAAAATTATTTTAGTTTATTCTCATATATTTTAAAAAAGAGCATGGAAGCAATGTTTCGTGCTCTTTCTTTTGCTTGAGTGGCTTTTTCTCCAGTAAAGTATGCATCAACAGTTGTAAACCAGAGTTGCAACCATCTTCCAAAATGTTCTTGTTGAATTGAATGGTTAAAATTGGCATCAACATCTTTATGAGCTTTAACTGGATTTCCTTTAAACTTTCGAACGAAGAACAAATTTGTTTCCCAAAAATCAGTTAGCTTTTCTATGTGATCATCCCATTCATTTTCAGGAATTGTTTTTGTAAAAAAATCGCCAATGACTTCATCTCTTTTAATCTTCTGGTAAAAAGAACTCACTAATAAAAAAACATCTTCTCTATTTTCTATTTGTTTCTTAATCATTCAGTATAAATTAACAGTTACAAAAGTATACTTTTACAATAAGCTTTATTTATGACTATAATCACAATATGATACCTACAGAACTTCTAATTGATTTTAATGCTGAATTAAAAGAATTTCAAAAAGAGGACATCATCTTTTCTGAAAATAATAGTGCTCGTAACTATTATCAAATCAAAAGTGGTATTGTAAAGATGAATAATTATAACGATGATGGAAAAGAATTTATTCAAGGTATATTTTACAAAGAACAAAGTTTTGGAGAGCCTCCATTGTTTATAGATATTAATTATCCTGCCAATGCCGTAGCTATTGAAAATTCTGTTCTTTATATTTTACCAAAAGAAAAATTCTTTCAGCTTTTAAAAACACATTCTGATATTCATTTCAACATTACTAAGAGTCTAGCAAAACGATTATACTACAAAGCTATTATAGCATCAGAAATCTCTAGTCAAGAACCAAGTCATAGAATTTTACGTTTTTTTGATTATTTAAAACACGATGTACACCAATCTCCTGAGAAGTTTTCTTTAAAAATTGACTATACTCGACAACAAATCTCAGATTTATTAGGTCTTCGCGTTGAAACCGTAATTAGAGCTATTAAACAACTTGAAAAGCAAGGAGAAGTAAAAATCGTAAAACGAAAAGTGTATCGATAAATTCATTTAAAATAAGTAAGATAAACTCTAAGTATTTCCTATTTTTGCGCTTTCAACACAACAACAAAAAATGAATTTAACAACATTAAATGCCATCTCTCCAATTGATGGTAGGTATAGAAATAAAGTAGATCAATTAACAAACTATTTTTCTGAAGAAGCTCTAATTAGATACAGAGTTAAAGTTGAAATCGAATACTTTATTGCTTTATGCGAAATTCCTTTACCACAACTTAAAAATGTTAATTCAGAAATTTTTCCTGAATTACAAAAAATATACACCGAGTTTACTACCGAAGATGCTTTAAAGATTAAAGAGATTGAGAGTGTAACAAATCATGATGTAAAAGCCGTTGAGTACTTTATCAAAGAAAAATTTGATGCACTGAATTTGTCTGAATATAAAGAGTTTATTCACTTCGGATTAACTTCTCAAGACATAAATAATACTGCAATTCCGTTATCTATTAAAGAAGCGGTTGAAGAAGTATATTATCCAACATTAGATAGCTTAACGTCTAAATTAGCGGAACTTTGTGAAGAATGGGAAAACGTTCCTATGTTAGCTCGTACACACGGTCAGCCTGCCTCTCCTACTCGTTTAGGAAAAGAATTGTTTGTATTTGTAGAACGTATTAATCAACAAGTATTATTCTTACAACACATTCCGAATGCGGCTAAATTTGGTGGAGCTACAGGTAATTACAACGCACATAAAGTTGCCTATCCAGAAATCGATTGGAAATCGTTCGGAACTTCTTTTGTTGAAGAGCGTTTAGATTTACACCACTCGTTCCCTACAACTCAAATTGAGCACTACGACCATATGGCTAGTTTGTTTGATGCCATGAAACGTATAAACAATATTTTAATTGATTTAGATAGAGATGTATGGACGTATGTTTCTATGGATTATTTCAAACAGAAAATAAAAAAAGGTGAAGTTGGATCTTCTGCGATGCCTCATAAAGTAAATCCTATTGATTTTGAAAACTCTGAAGGAAATTTAGGTATTGCAAATGCTATTTTAGAACATTTAGCGGCTAAACTTCCTATTTCTAGATTGCAACGAGATTTAACTGATAGTACCGTTTTAAGAAATGTAGGTATTCCTTTCGGGCATACCATCATAGCTTTCAAAGCAACTTTAAAAGGATTGAATAAATTACTGCTTAATGCTGAAAAATTTGAAGAAGATTTAGAAAATAACTGGGCTGTTGCTGCTGAAGCTATTCAAACAATATTAAGACGTGAAGGATATCCGAATCCTTATGAAGCTTTAAAAGGATTAACACGTACTAATGAAAAAATAACACAAAAATCAATTGCTAATTTTATTGATACTTTAGAAGTTTCTGATGCTATCAAAAATGAGCTAAAACAAATAACACCTTCTAATTATACAGGTATTTAATAATGAGATTACGTTTCCTTTTTTGTATTCTATTCATATCATTGATATCATGTAACATTGAAACTTCAGGAAATCCTGAACGTTTTAGATATGGAACATTTGAGATTCCTGCTGGAGATAACTATAGCAAAACAACTATTGTAAGAAAAGATAGTTTACAAATTGAATATTATACAAAAAAGGTTACTGTATCAACAGATACTACAGTTACTGAGAAAGAAATTAAAAGAATAGATACTCTTTTTATTACTTGGAAGAATAACTTCGCTTACCAACTAAAAATGAAAAGTCCGAAGACAGACTTGGATAAAGAAATTATTTTTGTACAAATTACAAAAGTAAAAGATTCTTCTTATGAGTTTACCTCTAGAATTGGATACTCAAAGTTTAAACCCAAAGGAAAGGTTTACATTAGTAAGTCTAATTGATAAATTATCAATAAAAACCTCAAAGCGTTAAAAATTCAATAGTAAAAATTGGATTTATAAAATAAATGCTGTTATTTTGTTGGTTAGATGAAATTAGTTCGCAAGCTCATATCATTATTTATGCTAGTATTAGTGCTAGCTCCTACTCTAGTTCAATTATCTCATATTGTTCTAGAGGAACATCATGAAACTGAAGTTTGTCTTTCTAAAGACGAACAACATTATCATGATCATGAAATTGATTGTGAGTTATGTGATTTTCATTTAAATAATTTTTCGGTGACTTCGATTACTCAATTACCTTCAATTGAGCTTACTGAAATCAATTCACCTCATATTTTTTTCTACTCATTTAAAAGTAAAAGTGTAAATCCTTTTCACTTACGTGGTCCTCCTAGTTTAGCTTAGTTATTTAAAACAAAATACTTTAGTTAAACTAAAAATCATAATGAAATCAAAGGATATCTTATTGATTTTATTACTGAACATATTTACAAGTACAGTAATAGGTCAAAATTGTACATACACTTTTTCCGGGATTGTAGAGGACTCGCACGATAAATCAATTATCGTTGGTGCAACAGTTTATATTAAAAACCAAAACAAATACACAACTACAGGTGTGAATGGAAAGTTCATTATCAATAATGTTTGTGAAGGTAAACTAATTATAGAAGTATCCCATCTAGCCTGTAATGCAAAAAATTTTGAGTTAATCATAACTGAAGACACTTACAAAATAATTGATTTAGAGCATCATATTGAAGAACTTGAGGAAATTAACGTTCATGCTGAATTAGCAAAAAAAACTAAAACTTCTCAAGAAACTTTGATAAATGCTAAAACTTTAGACAATTTTAGTGATGCTAACTTAGGCGATGCTTTAAAAGAAGTTTCTGGGGTTTCTTCAATAAATACAGGAAATACAATTACAAAACCTGTTATTAATGGTTTACACAGTAGCAGAATACTTACCTCTGTTAACGGTGTTCGACTTCAAGATCAAGATTGGGGAATTGAACACGCTCCTAACGTTGATATAAATTCAGCGGGTAGCATTTCAGTAATTAAAGGTGCTAATGCGTTAGAATATGGTGGTGATGCCATAGGAGGTGTAATTGTAATGAATCCTTCTAAATTTATTAGAAAAGATAGTTTATACGGAAAAACAATTTTATCGCAACAAAATAACGGTAGATTATTTTCTCTTAGTACAAATCTTAACAAAACCACTAGTAAAGGTTGGTTTGTAAATGGAAATGCTTCTTTTAAAAGAGCTGGTGACTTTGAAGCTCCTGATTACAATCTAACAAATACGGGAGTTAATTCTTACGGTTTTTCGTTGGCTGGAGGTTATAAAGAAACAAACCAAGGATTTGATATATTCTATAGCTATTTATCTAATGAAATAGGAATCTTAAGAGCTTCGCATATAGGAACTACTGGTGATTTAGTAGATGCTATTAATAGTGGAATTCCTTCAGTTATAAATGACTTTAGCTACACTATTAACAATCCAAAACAAGATGTTAAGCATCAGTTAGTAAAAGCAAAAATGTACAAACGCCTAGAAGAACTAGGTAAGTTATCTATTCAATATGATTTTCAGAATAACGAAAGATTAGAGTTTGACATAAGACGAGGTGGAAGAAGCGATATTGCTGCAACAGACCTTACTTTAAAAACTCATACGGTTTCAGCAGACATGAAATTTGATTCAGATCCGCATAGGATTTACAAAATTGGGATTTCTGGTGGATACCAAAATAATTTTTCTAATCCAGATACTGGAGTACGTAGAATTATACCAGACTATGACAAATTCAATACAGGAATTTATGGAATTTCTGAATTTAGTTTTAATGGTTTTCTTTTGTCAGCTGGTGTACGATACGACTATAACCATATTAATGCAAAAAAGTTTTACTTAAAATCTAGATGGAATTCATTAAACTATGATCAAGATTTTAGTAACATTATTATAGAAGATTTTGGAACACAATATTTAGTTAACCCCAAATTTAACTTTCATAATATATCAGCCTCAACTGGTTTATTATACCAATTGAATCCAAAAAATTCACTTATATTTAACTATGGTTTAGCTAACAGAGCTCCAAATCCATCAGAATTATTTAGTGATGGATTACATCATTCTGCAGCAAGAATAGAGTTAGGGAATTTGCGTATCCAACCAGAAACATCCCATAGATTTTCTGGAACGTATAAATTTGAAAGTTCAAAAATAAATCTATCTGTAGAAGCGTTCTTTAATAGAATTAATGATTTTATTTATCTAGAGCCATCAGGTACAGAAACCACTCTAAGGGGTACTTTTGTTGTTTGGGATTATAAGCAAGTAAATGCAAATCTTTTAGGTATAGATACTAACATTACTTACAATATTAATGAAAACTTAATCATATCAAATAAATCTTCATTATTAAAAGGAAAGGATATCGACAATTCAAGGGCTTTAATCGATATACCACCTTTTAAAACTGTAAGTTCAATACTATATAAAAAAGAAAATTGGAATAACTTTTTTGCCTCTATTGAAAGCATTTTCAACGCAAGGCAAAATGAATATCCTGATAACAATTTTACTACATTCGTAGCTACCACAAATACTAATGAATTAGTAGATATAAGTACCCCACCTAGTGGTTATCATCTTTTGAATTTTTCATCCGGTTTCGATTTTAACATGTCTGAAACCAATATTGCACTACAGTTTTCTGTAAACAATCTGTTAGATACTTCTTATAGAGACTATCTAAACAGACAACGTTTTTTTGCAGATGACTTAGGTAGAAATTTTAAAATTCAATTAAAAATTAATTATTAACCATCAAACACTTAAATTAAATATTAAATTATGAAAACAATTAAATTATTAGCAATCGCATGTATTTCTGCAATTACTTTCGCTTCTTGTTCTGATGATAATCCAACTCCTACAAATGAGGAAGAAGTAATTACAACTATGAGAATAACGTTAACACCTGTTGGAGGAGGAAGTGATATTGTTTTAGAAAGTCAAGATTTAGATGGTGACGGACCAAATGCTCCTGTGGTTACTGGAGGTACACTATCGGCTAATACAACCTATAATGCAACAATTGTTTTATTAAATGAAACTGAAGATCCAGCAGAAAACATTACAACTGAAGTTGCCGCAGAAGCTGAAGAACACCAATTCTTCTATACTGCTACAGGGATTAATCCAACATTTACTTATACTGGAGCAAATGATTCAAATGGAAATCCAGTAGGAATTACTTTTTCATTAGCATCAGGTTCAGCTGGAACTGGTACAATTACAGTAACATTACGCCACGAGCCTAATAAAGATGCTTCGGGTGTTAGCGATGGGAATATTGCAAACGCAGGAGGAGAAACTGATATTGAAGTTACTTTCGATATTACAGTTCAAGGTACTGTAATTGCTGTTTAAGAATTAGTAAACTTTTAATTATATAAGCTTTCTCTAAACTTAAGTTTAGAGAAAGCTTTTTTATTTACACAAAATTTACAATCGTTACTTTTCCTTGAACTTTATATAACAATCTATTAATTAAGTTTTTACGCTTTCACGAAACATAAACAATAATTTAGTACAAATTAATTACCCAAATTGTGTTTTCATTCTGAAGATTACTAATTTTTAAATGAAAACTAATCAAACTAAAGAATGAAAAAAGGTAAAAAGCGTAAGCTAGATATTGCTGTAATATCTGATGTGCATTTAGGAACTTTTGGTTGTAGAGCTACAGAATTGTATAATTATCTTAAAACCATAAATCCTAAAATTCTTATTCTAAACGGAGATATTATAGATATTTGGCAATTTAATAAACGTTACTTTCCAAAAGCACATATGAAAGTAATTAAACAATTAATGACGTTTATTACTTCTGACACAAAGGTGTATTATATTACTGGAAATCATGATGAAATGCTACGAAAATTTAAAGGTTTTCGCTTAGGAAGTTTTGAAATAGTTAACAAAGTAGTACTAGATATAGATGGAAAAAAAGTTTGGTTTTTTCATGGAGATGTGTTTGATGTAACCATGCAACACTCAAAATGGTTAGCGAAACTTGGAGGTGTAGGATATGACTCGTTAATAATGTTAAACACAGCTGTAAATTGGGTAAGTGAAACCTTAGGATACAATAGACTGTCATTCAGTAAAAGAATAAAAAACAGTGTAAAAAGTGCTGTTAAATTCATTAATAATTTTGAAACTACAGCATCAGAAATTGCGATTGATAATGGTTATGAATATGTAGTGTGTGGTCATATACATCAGCCGGAAATGAGAGTTATTCAAAATGAAAAAGGAGAAACAACATATTTAAATTCGGGTGACTGGATTGAAAACTTAACAGCATTAGAATATAGTAATAAGCAATGGAAATTATATGAATATGAAAAAGATGAAGAAGCTAAAAATGTCCCTGAAACCATTGAAGTATCAGATATAGAACATATAAAAGCTGAGCAATCTAACAGCCAACTTTTTGAAGATTTATTACTGGAATTCAATATTAAAAAATCTTTCAAATAATGAAAATACTTTATGCTATCCAAGGAACAGGAAACGGCCATGCTAGTAGAGCATTAGAAATTGTACCTTATTTACAAAAAAGAGCCGAAGTAGACATTTTAGTCAGCGGATACCAATGTGAATTAAAATTTCCTTTTGAAATTATGTACAAACTATACGGGTTGAGCTTTATTTTCGGTAAAAAAGGTGGCATAGATTTGTGGGAAACTTTGAAAAAGACAAAGTTCAGAAACCTTTGGAAAGAAATTAAATCATTACCTGTTAAAGATTATGATTTGGTAATTAACGATTTTGAGCCTGTATCTGCTTGGGCATGTAAACTTAGAAATACTCCTATTATATCTTTAAGTCACCAAAATGCTGTTGCAGATGATAAAGCTCCAAAATATGGAAAATTTAAGTTTGAAAGATTAATTCTTAAATATTATGCTCCTGCAAGAAACAAGTTTGGTTTTCATTTTAAAACCTACTCATCAGCAACATTTTTACCAATTATCAGAAAAGAAATTAGGTTAAAAAATATTACTAAAAAAGGTCATTATACGGTTTATTTACCTGCTTATGGGGATAAGAAATTAATTAAAATATTATCTCAGTTTAAGAAGATTAAATGGGAAGTGTTTTCGAAACATTCGAACCAATTTCAATTACACAATAACGTAATCATTCGACCTATAGACGGTAATGAATTTATTAAAAGTATTGCTTCGTCTAATGGAGTGCTTTGTGGAGCTGGATTTGAGACACCTGCTGAAGCATTATTTCTACAAAAAAAATTGATGGTAATTCCTATGAAAAATCAATATGAGCAGCAGTGCAACGCATTAGCTTTAAAAGAAATGGGAGTACCCGTTTTAAAGAAATTAAATACTAGACAATTACCTAAAATAGAAAAGTGGATAAAATCCGATAAAATTGTTGAAGTTAATTATCCCGATGTAACAGAAGACATTTTGGATGCAATTACATTGCCTTATTATAATGAAACCATTTTATCTCAAATGATTATTGAATAATTGTGAATGGTTTTTATTACTAGAATTTCATTTCTTATGACCTAAAAAAGTACTTTTATAGCTATTAGTTATAAGTTTCTTACTAAATTCAATAAGTTTGATTGAATTTAAAAGTTATTCAAAATGAAATCAACTACGAATATTAGTACGTTATGCTGCATTTTGTTTTTGTTTTGTTTCAATGTACAATCACAAAACAATTACAACGTAAAAAATACTGGCTATCTAAGCTTTAGTATCGCGAATAGTACATTACCACACAAGAGTAAGCAACAAATTTCATTATATGGTTGTAATACGAGTATTATAATCGATAGTGGTAAAATTGTTAGTCCGAAATATAAAGATGGAACCATTTCAGTAAAAAAACTAAATGGATTTAGCTGGAACACAACAAACCAAGAAGTTTCAGGAATTCCTTTTGGATATCAAAAAAACAATTCAGACAATAAAAAGTTCAAAGACTTTTATGTGTCGAAATATTATATCGCCTCTCCTCCTGTTGTTAAAAAATCTAAGACAGGTAAAAAAGAAGATGATTTGTATGATATTGGATTAATTACTCCTGATAACTTTACTTTTGATGGTGTAAAACCTAACCAACTAATTTATCTTGATTATTCTATTCTAAAAGAAACACATATTGATTACATTCCTGTTCATTATGATGATTCTTTTGATAAGTTAAACGTTTATTTA
This sequence comes from Tenacibaculum skagerrakense, assembly GCF_004345825.1. Classification (GTDB taxonomy): domain Bacteria; phylum Bacteroidota; class Bacteroidia; order Flavobacteriales; family Flavobacteriaceae; genus Polaribacter; species Polaribacter skagerrakensis. The sequence goes on along the minus strand of NZ_SLXM01000005.1, from coordinate 142,138 downwards.
ATTCCGTTTAAAGTTGAATCTCCTGATTTTCCATGGAAGAACACAAAAGTTATTAAAAACGCACAAGGAGCTACAGGTGTTGGAGCTCTCAACAAAAGAGATAGTATCAATAAACTATTTTTGCCATACAACTATATCAATAACGAAAAGAAGCATTTACAATTCAAAGTAACTATTTTGAATGACATTCTAATGGATCATAAAATATTCTTTATGATAGATGGGAAAAAAAGTGAAACTATCAACTTAAATGAATACTACAAAAAATATGGTGAAAAGAAGATCGTATTAAAGGTAGTTAGAAGAAAAAAACCGCCATGTGGATGTTTACCTCCAAAAGCTAAAAAAAACTAATTAACTACCAATTTATATCAGATAAATTTTTGTGAGTCAAGAATTCATTTGTTTGAGAAAAATGCTTGTTTCCGAACCAGTAACCTCGATTTGCACTTAAAGGCGAAGGATGACCTGAAGTCAACACATGATGCTTTTTCTTGTCAATCTTCGCTCCTTTTTTCTTAGCATAACCTCCCCAAAGTAAAAACACAACGTCTTCTTTTTGCTCAGAAATTGAAGCGATAACAGCATCTGTAAATTGCTCCCAACCTTTCTTCTGGTGACTTCCAGCTTCATGAGCTCTTACAGTTAAAGTTGCATTAAGTAATAAAACTCCCTGTTTGGCCCAACGAGATAAATCTCCAGATTCTGGATAAGGAATTCCTAAATCCGTTTCAATTTCTTTAAAAATATTAATTAAAGACGGTGGATGCGATATTCCATCATGAACTGAAAAACAAAGTCCGTTTGCTTGACCAACTCCATGATAAGGATCTTGTCCTATAATTACCACTTTTACATCACCAAAAGCACAGTAATCAAAAGCAGCAAAAATATCGGAACCTTTAGGATAACAAGTAAAATTTGTATACTCTTCTTTTACAAATTGAACTAGGTTTTGAAAATATGCTTTTTCAAATTCAGGTTGTAAAATATGTTTCCAACTTTCGGCTATATTTACTTGCATTCTTGTTATTTTTGTGGTTCTCAAAAATAGGAAATTGAAAAAAAATATATCAGAAAAAACATTACAAGATTTAGAATTTGCAAAGGTTTTAGAACAGGTTAGCGAGTTTTGTATATCAGAACTTGGAAGAAATGCTGTTGGTACTATCGAGCCTTACGAAGATACCGAAGAATTGTTTTTCGAATTATATTTAGTAAATGAATATTTGGCTTCGTTTCAAAATGAGAATAGAATTCCAAATCACGGTTTTGACAATATTACTGACTCTATTAAGCGATTAACTATTGAAAATAGTTACTTGGAACCTGATGCGTTTTTAAAAATAGCTTCAGTTACAGAAACAGTTAACGAACAAAAAAAGTTTTTAACGAAATTTAAAGACTACTACCCTACACTTTTTAAACTAAGTGAAGAAATTGAATTCACCACATTTGTTTCAGATGCCATTGGGAAAATAATTACTTCTTATGGTGAAATTGCTGATAATGCTTCACCAACCTTAAAGCAAATTAGGAAAGATATTAATGAAGTAAGAGGTAAAATTTCTGGTAGTTTTTCTAAAGCTTTGAGTAGTAGTTTAGCGAGTGGCTATCTTGATGACATTAAAGAAACTATTATCGATAACCAACGTGTATTAGCTGTTTTAGCTATGCATAGACGAAAAGTAAAAGGTAGCCTTTTAGGTTCGTCAAAATCTGGAAATATAGTTTACATTGCACCTCAAGCAACTTTATCATACAGCAGAGAACTACAAAATTTACTGTATGATGAAAAACAAGAGGTTATTAAAATTTTAAGAGCTCTGGCAGAAGAAGTTCGTCCATATACTCCTTTATTAGAGGAATATATTTCATTCTTAGTTCATTTAGATGTAGTTGCTGCCAAAGCAAAGTATGCAAATGCAATAAACGGACTTTTACCAAAAATTACGAAAAAAAAGAAAATCTATTTTCGAGATGCATTCCACCCAATTCTATGGAGGAAAAATACACAACAAGGAATTGAGACTATTTCGCAAACATTAGAGCTAAATGAAAAACAGCAAATTATTGTTATTTCTGGTCCTAATGCCGGTGGAAAAAGTATAACCTTAAAAACGATAGGTTTATTACAATTAATGCTACAAAGTGGACTGTTAATTCCTGTTCATGAAAGAAGTGAAACTACCTTGTTTAGTACCATTCTTACAGATATTGGTGATAATCAATCTATCGAAAATCAGTTAAGTACGTATAGTTATCGATTAAAAAACATGCGTTATTTCTTACGAAAGTGTAATGACAGCACCTTATTTTTAATTGATGAGTTTGGAACAGGTTCTGACCCTGAATTAGGTGGCGCTTTAGCTGAAATATTTTTAGAAGAATTTTATAAACAACAATCTTTTGGAATCATAACAACTCATTATGCCAACTTGAAAGTTTTAGCTAATGAACTAGAAAATGTAACCAACGCTAATATGCAATTTAATGAACGAACCTTAGAACCAATGTATAAACTATTTATTGGTCAAGCAGGAAGTTCATTTACGTTTGAAGTTGCTCAGAAAAACGGAATTCCGTTCAGTTTAATTAACAGAGCTAAAAAACGTGTAGAGAGTGAAAAGGTACGTTTAGATAAAACCATTTCTAAGCTTCAGAAAGAACGAAACCGATTACAAAAGACCTCTGATACTTTAGAGAAACAAAAATCTAAAGAGCAAGAGCATTTGGAAAGTTTACAAGAGAAAGAACTTAAGATTAGAGAAAAACTTGAAGGTTTTCAAGAGTTGTATGATAATAATCAACGTATGTTGACTTTAGGAAGAAGAATCAATGAGTTACTAAATAAGTACTTCCAAACAAACAATAAAAAAGAATTATCAACTAACTTCTTTAAATGGGTAGCGGCTGAAAAAACCAAATACACTAAGAGAAATCCGCCTATTAAAAAGACCAAGACTGAAAAAGTAAAAGAAAAAGAGATTGCTGAAAAACAAAAAGAAGCAATTAAAAAAGTAGAACAAGAAGTTTTACAAAAAGTAGTTAAAGTTAGGGAGGAGAAAAAAGAAGAGGCTAAGAAAATTGCTAAAGAAAAAGCTGATTACATTTTTAAAACTGGAGATCGAGTTCGTTTGGTAGATGGAAATGCCGTTGGAACTATTGACAAAATAGAAAAGAAAAATGCTTTCATAAACTATGGTTTATTTACTACTAAAACTTCTATAGAAAAATTAGAATTAGTTCAAAAAGCTAAGTAATATCTTATTAAAATAAAAAAAGCTGCCCTAATTGGGCAGCTACTTAGGCCTGAGTTTTCATTAAGTCAAATAGATAAACCAATATTTTAGTTTATAAGTTATAAACAAACCTAAATGTTATAAATCGGGGTTGTATAAATGTTTCAGATGTAAAAACCGAAACGTTGTTCGCACTATTTCGCACCTGAGAATCGATATCTAATAAATTGGTAGCTTTTAATTCATATTCCCATTTTGCGTCTCTATCTTTTCTATACGATATGGTTGCATCCCAATTTTGGAATGATTGTGAATTTCCGTTCCCTAAATCTTGATTTGTATACGTATAATTGGTTCTAAATGTAACCGACTTCCATAAATACGCATCAAATTCTACAGAAGGAGCGTTCGTAACAAAAGTGGTCTTTCTACTTCCTTGATTGTTTGTCGTTGTACTATATCTGTAACTTACACTAACATTTGGTGCTTCTAAATAATTTGTTCTAACACCTGGTGTATACGTTTGAGTAAATCCTTCATTTAAAGACTGAATTCCTTGAATAAACTGGTTGATTTTACTGTAGTTTAAGTTTACATTTAAACTTGTTCTAAATTTCCCAAACGTACGCTGTACTCTACCGAATAAGTTTACATTTTCATCTGCAAAACTAGAATTGAAAAAAGTGCTAGTACGAATAACATTTTCAAATGTAGTTAAGCTTCTTATCTGATCGATATTACTTGAATAGGAAGCTCTAGCAAATACGTTTGTATAATTGAATAAATTAAAACTGCTATAAAATAAGCTTACGTTATGTGATAAAGCATTTTGTAATTCTGGTTCTCCAAACTGAATACTATTAAAGTTGTTGAAAACTAAGGCTTCTGCTAGTCTTGTAACATCCGTGAATTGATTTCGCATTTCATATCTGAAAGTCAAAGCTTCACTCTTTTTAAACTGAATCCTGGTTTCAAAATCTGGTAAAATTCTAAAAAAGTCCTCTCCAAATTTTTGCCCGAATTGCGTGTTAGTATTTCCGTAAGCATGTAATGAAAAACCTGGAGTTACAGTAAACATACCTGATTTAAATCGATAATGAACTCCTAAATAAATATCACTAAAGTTATACTCAATGTCGTTCGTTATTTTTGAATCGTTAATTGTTGGTGTTGGATTAAAAGTAGTTCCATCATTTAAAAACTGAAAAATGTTAGAGTTAAATTGCTGACTACTAATGATTGTCCCGAAAGTCAAATTGATATTACTCTTTGTATTGATTAAGTTATAATAATCTAATTTAGCGTCTAACTGATTTGATTTTATTCTTCTATTTTGATTGATATTATAATCATCCTGTGTAGTATCTAATCCTAAAGCATCTGCGGTAGAATCAAAAGGGTCTGTATTAGATGATGTATTCGTTAATACTGCATTGTAAAAAGGATCTTCATTTTTTAATAAATGCTGAGCTTCGAAGGCGAAAATATTATCTTCATCTAACGTGTAATAATAGTTTACATTTTGATTGATACTGTAAGGAGTTACTTCGTCAAACTGAGCTGTATTTCCAATTACAGAAGAAAATAAATTTTGATCTTGAGTATCTTTTGAAACTCTAGCAATAATATCATAATCTACTTGATTATTAACATTTGGTTTGTACGATGCACTCAACTTTAACAATCCTTGATCAGAGCGTTCAGTACTAGATTGTTCAGTTGCTTCATCTGGAATACCTAATCCTTCATTTGTATATTGAACAAAACTTGTTTCTCTAGATAAAATTCTACTATTGTTATAAATTAAAAAACCACTTAAATCTAATGATGATTTTGGTGAATAACTAAAATTAGCGGTTGCTAGATTATTTTCAATTTTTAAAGCATTGTTTTGGTTTGTTAAGAAATTCAAGCTATTATCTCCTAAATTAATACTCGTTCCGCTGCTTCTACTTGGTGCTCTAAAGCCGCCACCAAAACCTCGAATATCTCTTCGATTAAGCGCTACTTCTCCTATGTTATTTACATCTCCTATAAAGTTTATACTATATTTCGGACTGTAATAGAACAGTTTAGGTTGTACTAAATACAAACCTTCATCTGGAGAAGAACCTCCTCCTACTGTAACATTACCAAACCAAAAGTTTTCTTTTCCTTTTTTTAGTTTGATGTTTAAAGCCACATTATCTTGATTGTTTCTAACACTACTTAATTGACCTACTTCTGCATAATTTCTAAGTACCTGAATTTTATCTACCGCATTAGAAGGAATATTTTTAGTTGCTAATTTTGTATCTCCATCAAAGAAATCTTTTCCATTTACCATTAATTTATTCACCACCTTCCCTTCTACTTCAATCTGTCCGTTTTCATTTATTTCTACTCCAGGAAGTTTCTCTAATACATCTTCGAGTTTTCGTTCGGAACCATTTTTAAAAGAATCGGCATTATATATAAGTGTATCTCCTTTAATAGTGACTGGCATTTCATAGGTAATTTCAACTTCATCTAATGAATTATCTGGTTGTAGCACAAAATCCTTTGTAAAATTTGCTTCTTTTGTCGAAATTATTTCTTCATAGGTTTTCATTCCGATGTAGCTAATTTGAATTTTATAGCTTTTATTCTTTTTCAATGCTAAGCTATAAGCTCCTTGAGCGTCTGTTATCCCATAAGATTCTAACACATTAGTATCTTGATTGATAGCTATGATATTTGCCAAATCTAAAGGTGTTTTAAGTGTATCTCTTACAATACCCTTCATCGTTATTTGCCCAAATAAGCTCTGAAGTACAAATAAGCTTAGTAGCAACGTAATTTTTTTCATGTTGATTAGTTTGATTTATTTTTTACTAAAAAAGCTACCTAATTCTTCTTCCTCTATTATTTCTCATTTCTATCATTTTTTCTCTGATAACTTCTTGGTAAGCTAATTTAGTAATCTCCTTTCCTTTATCAGGAGCTTCGATTTCAATTTTTTCTTTAGGATTAATAATTACTTTAGAACACAACATCACCCTATTTCCTGCAGAAACTTCTAATATTAATCCTGGCAATCCCCAATACTCTCCCGGACCATGACTTACTGGTATTTGTGGTGTGTACCAAGCTTCTACTTTTGTCATTTCTATTTCTGGTTGAATATCATTTCCTAGGGAATCTTTTTTCACTTCAGCTTTTCTTAAATCATTCCATGAAAAATCGTACCACGTTAGTTCATTTGTTGGAATTGAAGCTGTTGCTTTAAAGCATAGATAATTTCCTATTTTTTTAGACTCTTTCTCTATTTTCCAAGTTATTTTTTGGAGTTGATCTTTAACTAAAAATCGTTTCCCATAAAATTCCTGACTTTGTATTAGTTCATTATCCTGAATGTTTTTGTATTGATCGCCTTGAGAAAAATTTTTCCCCCATGAATCGGTAGCACCAGAAATAGCATCTATTTTTTCTTCTTCTTCAAAAAAAGACTCCTTTTTGTTGAAATTCAACACATATTCTTTTTCAAGTCTATTTTTCAATCTAGCTTTAATTTGCTTTTTTTGAGCTTCGCTCATTCTTGCTCCAAACCTACCTAACTCTAAAGTAGCTTTAGAAAAATAAACAGCTTTACCTTGAAATTGTTGTACTTCTTCTGGTTTTGTAAACCCTAAAACAAGTAAAACAGCAAGGGATTTTAATAGTAAAGATTTCATATTTCGTTAGTTTTGTTTAACAAATATACATATTAAGTAAACAGAAAAGATTTTTTTTATTAAAGATTTAACATTATGATAGTTAGAATATTCAATTTTAATCTTCCTTTAAAAAAATTATATTCGTATAAACAATTAACCAATGGAAAACTCTGAAAAAGCAAAATCTAAGCTATGGCTACAACGTTTAAAAGATGAAAGTTGGGAGGCAGAATTGCTGGTATCTGCTGTTGCAATATTCGGAACCTTCAAGTTGTTTGTAATTATTAATTGGATAACAAATGTCTTTATAGACATTCTTAATCCTGAATTATATTCTTTTGCTTTCCTAATTGTATTTTTTGGATTATTTGGAATAAGCATATTAGCTGGGATGTTCTTAATTCACTTTTGCCTACGAGCTTATTGGATAGGATTGGTTGGTTTAAACTCTGTATTTCCTGATTATAGTGTTGAAGACAGTGCCTATTCCAAAATTTATACCGAGAAAATAATTTCTATTCTACCAAAAGTAAAAGATTCGATAGAAAAAGTAGATGAATTATGCAGCGTAATCTTTTCTGCAGCATTTACTTTTTTATTGATTTATGCCAATGCCGCAATGATATTTAGTATTTACTTATTCATCTATAATGGTTTAGTCGATTCAGTTCCTACTTATTTATTATTAGTACCTATATATGGATTAATGGGACTGTTAATAATACAAACCGTTATTGGAATTGTTGCAAATCTTAAGATCAACCATAATAAAGCTAAACTTCAAATGATGGCTTTTAAAACAAATAACATAATTTCAATTTTAATTTTTGGACCATTGTACAAATCTATACTTCAAATTAGTATGGTTTTTGGTTCAAACTTCAAAAAGAAAAAAAAGCTTATTTACTTATTAATGGTGTTTTTAATTTTCGGAAGTTTAGTTGCAAGTTACCAAGAGAGCGAGACTAACATTAAATACATCGCTAATAATTCTAGATATTTCAAAAAAACTATCGTTTCACCTACTTTCTATAAAACGAATAATAAAAACAACGATTATTTACTTAATCCAGAGATTGATGCTGATATCATTAATAAAAAACTAATGAAAGTTTTCATTCCTATATTTAAGTATGAGAATAAAATATTAGCTAAGCTTTGTAGTAACAGTAATAAAAAATTGAGCAAAGAGGAAAGAAACGAAGCTAATAGAATTTGTTACACCGAATATTTAACTGTGAAGGTTAACGAGAACATTATTTCTCCTGATTATATAAATGTTAAACATGAAAGAACTAATCAACTAGGAGCAGTTTTTTATCTTGAAACTGAAAAATTCAAAAGTGGAAAAAATATGATTTCGATAGCAAAAAAAGACAGTCATTCCTGGGAATTTCCATTTTTTTTAGAAAAATAGACAGACTTGTCTATTTTTTTATATATTTGTATCATGAAACGTGATGTTCGACAACATATTATAAGTATCGCTTCTGACCTTTTTTATAGAAACGGCTATAATTCAACAGGAATTAATGAAATAATTTCTGAGTCTGGAATAGCTAAAGCTACCCTATACAATCACTTCAAATCTAAAGAAGATATTTGTCTAGCTTATTTACAACACAAACATGCTTTATTCTCTCAAAGTATAAAAGAGTTTTGTTTATCTAAAAGTAAAGGAAAAGATCAAGTAGTCGCGGTATTTGACTTTTTACAACTCTTCTTTCAAGAGAAAGATTTTAACGGCTGTTGGTGTATTAAAACAGTTTCAGAAATACCAAAAGATAATGATAGAATAAGAAATGAAATTCAAACTCAAAAAAATCAACTTATTAATTTTATTGATGATTTAATTTCTGAAAATCTAAATATTGACAACAAGGAAACAAATATACTTGCTAAACAGATTTACCTTCTTTATGAAAGTGCTGTGGCAGAAAGTCACTTACATCAACAAGATTGGCCTATTCATCAAGCAAAAGGAATATGTGAAAAAATAATTTAAAAAAATTTACAACAATTAAGACAGACTTGTCTGTTCATTTTAATTTAAACCTTAAAAAACATGAGTAATTTTAACAACAAAGTAGCCATTATTATTGGTGGTACAAGTGGAATTGGATATGCAACAGCACAACAATTATTGAATGACGGAGCTATTGTTCATATAATTGGTAGAAGCATAGATAAAGTGCAAAGCCATGAAAGAGTTATAAAGCATCAAATAGATATTACAAACAGTAATGAAGTACTACTACTAGTAAATACAATAAATGAACTAGAAAGAGTTGATTATTTAGTAAATGCTTCGGGAATATTTGGCCCAAAACCTTTTTTAGATCACACAGTAGAAGATTATGATTCATATTTAAACTTAAACAGAGGCTTCTTTTTTATTACACAAGCAGTAGCTAAAAAGATGAAAGAAAATAATGGCGGTGCTATTGTAAATGTAGGTTCTATGTGGGCTAAACAAGCAGTTAAAGCTACTCCTTCTTCTGCATATTCAATGCAAAAGGCAGGATTACATTCTCTAACACAACATTTAGCCATGGAACTTGCAGATTATAATATTAGAGTTAATGCTGTTTCTCCAGCTGTTGTTCAAACACCTGTATATCAAGGTGTATTTGGAAGTAAAAGTGCTGCAGATGAAGCATTAGAAGGATTTAATGCTTTTCATCCTATTGGTAGAAATGGTTTAGCGGATGATGTTGCCTACAGTATTACTTTTTTGTTATCAGATAAATCATCTTGGGTAACTGGTGCAATATGGGATGTTGATGGTGGAGTTATTGCTGGAAGAAATTAATATAAAATAATTGATAATAATAGGTTGAGTTAAATGATTTAACTCAACCTATTATAAAAGTTTTATGAATAAACACATTGTAATTATTGGTGGTGGTTTATCTGGATTAATTATTGCCCATTCATTAAAAGAGCAAGGATATTCTTCTATAAAAGTAGTAGAAGCTAGTTCTCGACTAGGCGGTAGAATTTACACAAAGAAAATTGGCCGTGCGGATATAGAACTTGGCGCAACATGGTTATGGAAATACAACACACAACTTATTAGTATATGTAAAGAATTAGAGATAGAGTTATTCGAACAAAAAATGGAAGGTGATGCACTTTTTGAGGCTATAAGTATGAATCCAGTACAAAGATTTCAATTACCTCCTAATCAAGAAATAAGTTATAGAATAGCTAATGGCACCAACAAACTCATCAATAAACTATCAAACAAATTAGGTGAAGAAATAATACACTTAAATAAAAAAGTTATAGAAATTAAATATGATAATACTTTTTTGATTAAAACTTCACAAAACATGTTTAAAGGAGATGTGGTGATAACTACTATTCCTCCAAAATTACTCGTTAATTCTGTTCAATTTATACCTGAACTAGCTCAAAATCTACAAGAAATTGCTAAAAAAACGCATACTTGGATGCAAGATTCAATTAAGTTTTCTGTGGTTTTTAAAAGTCCTTTTTGGAGAAAGCAAGGATTGTCTGGTGTTGCATTCAGTAATGTTGGGCCATATACAGAATTATATGATCATTGCTGTGTCACAGATTCTGGTTATGCGCTTATGGGATTTATTACTAATTCTCTCTCATCTCTAAATAAAGAGCAACGAGAACAAGCGATTTTACAACAACTAACTAAATTCTTTGGTGATGTTTCTTCAGAATTTATTTCTTATGAAGAAAAAGTTTGGAAAAAAGAATCTTTACTAACTGTTAATGATGGTTCATTCATAATTCCTCATCAAAATAACGGACATCCACTTTTTCATAAATCTTTATATGATGGAAAACTAATTATTTCTGGCAGTGAAACCTCACCAGAATATGGAGGTTATATGGAAGGAGCTGTTCGAAGTGCTTATTATGCAATAGAAAAAATTAAAAACATTTGAATTACACTTTGCTTACTGGGGGAAAAGTGAGTGTAAAAAGAAAGGTTAGATTTTTTATAATCTAACCTTTTAATTTATTCTAGCCCTTCCATTTCTGAATCGTAAAATTGTCCAGCTAATTCAATTAAATTTTCTAACTCATTTGCTAAATCTTGCTCGTTCTCTCCTTCTAAATCTTCAAACCATTCTATTGAGTCATCTTTCAAATTGATCAAAAAACGAGGATACTCGGTATGCAATACAAATATATCTTCTGGGTGATTGCTATTATCAGCTAATAAAAATTTAGGTAAGTTCATTATGTTTTGTATTAATCAATTTTCTTGTTAAGTAATTAAAGCGTAAAAATAGTAATATTGATGCAGATGTCAATCCTGCTAAGAGTCCTAACCAAATTCCAAAGCTTCCATAAGCATCCTCTTTTCCTAAAAAATAACTCACAGGAAATCCAATTAACCAATACGATATAAACGTAATTACTGTTGGAATAGCAACATCTTGTAATCCACGTAAAGCTCCTAAAACCATTACCTGAATACTATCACTTATTTGAAAAAAGGCTGCTGCAATTAATAATGTTGAAGCAATTTTTAGCACCTCCATATTATCAGTGTAGTTCTTTGCATCATTTAAATCAACATATATACTTGGTAAACTCTTATGAAAAACAAAAAAGATAATTGCAAAACCAATAGCTAATAAAACTCCCAATAAAAAGATAGAGAAAGCAATTCTTCGTAGCTCAATATAATCTTTCAATCCCTTCTGGTTCCCTACTCTTACCATTGCTGCCACACTTAATCCCATCGCTATCATAAAAGTCATGGACGATAAATTTAATGCAATTTGATTAGCTGCTTGAGGATTTTTTCCAAGTAATCCACTTAACCAAATAGCTGCTGTAAAAATAGCCACTTCAAAAAACATTTGCATGGCACTTGGCGCTCCTAAATTGATTATTTTCCTTAACATTTTACTGTCTAAGACAACTATTTTTATGTTAGTAACCAATTTTTTAGTTCTCTCTTTTAAGGTTAAAAGCCACCATAAATAGATTACCATTATAAAACGTGATAATAAGGTTCCATAGGCTGCTCCTACTATTCCTAACTCAGGAAATCCAAATTTCCCAAAAATCAGAAGGTAGTTTAAAACTACATTAGCAATATTTGCAACAATAGTAGCATACATAGGATAACGTGTCATGGACATTCCATCACTAAACTGCTTAAAGGCCTGAAAAACAATCAAAGGAATTAATGAAAAAGCAACTAAGTTTAAATAAGGAATCGCTAGCTCAACTACTTCAACAGGCTGCTTCATGAAGTACAACAAAGGTTTCGAAAAGAAAACCATTAAAAACATCAATATTCCCAAACTTGTACAAAGAAATAAACCATGTTTAAATGTAGATTTTGCTTGACTAAAGTTTTCAGCTGCATCAGCTTCCGCAATTAAAGGTGTAATAGCAGTTGAAAAACCTATCCCTAAAGACATCGCTATAAACATAAAACTATTGCCTAAAGAAACCGCAGCTAACTCTGCTGTTCCTAATTGCCCTACCATTATATTATCAATAAAACTTACAAAAGTATGGCCTAACATCCCTAACATTACGGGAGCAGCTAACTTCCAATTATATTTAAATTCTGATGTGTAGTTTGATAAATTCACTGATTTTTTTCCTTGCAATAAGTAGGCGAAGATAGTTTAAAGTTAGTAGATTTTAGTTATTTTTGATTGGAATAAAAAAACTAAAACATGGCTACAGTAACCTTACAAGGAAGTAAAGCAAATACAAACGGAACATTACCAGAAGTTAATTCAAAGGCACCTGATTTTAAATTAGTTGCTACAGATTTATCAGTAAAAACATTAAATGATTATAAAGGAAAAAAGTTAATTTTAAATATTTTTCCTAGTGTTGATACCGGAACCTGTGCAACTTCTGTAAGAAATTTTAACAAAGAAGCTTCTGAATTAGAAAACACAAAAGTACTTTGTATTTCTAGAGATTTACCTTTTGCTCAAGGTCGTTTTTGTGGTGCTGAAGGTATTGAAAATGTTGAAATGTTATCTGATTTTGTTTCAGGAGACTTTGGAAAAGAATATGGATTAGAATTTATAGATGGTCCTTTAAATGGATTACATTCTCGATGTATCGTTGTAATTAACGAAAACGGAGAAATTACGCATACAGAACAAGTTCCTGAAATTGTTGATGAACCAAATTACGAAAAGGCTTTAAAAGCTTTATAAATGAAAGAAACAAAAGATGGTTTTATCAAGAGAAGAATTAAAGGAGTTAAGTATGCTCTGAAAGGTATTCTGATTCTTGCAACTACCGAAGATAGTATCAAAGCCCAATTTTTTATTGGGCTTTTTGCCGTTATCTTGGGGTTTGTTTTTAATATTTCAGCAACTGAATGGATGATTCAATTAACTGTTACTGGATTGGTACTAGTTGCTGAAGCTCTTAATACAGCTGTTGAAAAAATTGCCGATTTTATTCATCCTGAATTTCATAACAAAATTGGCACTATAAAAGATGTTGCTGCAGGTGCTGCTGGTTTTGCTGCAATAATTTCGTTAATTGTAGGTTCTATTATATACGTTCCAAAAATAATCGCCTTATTTTTGTAATATTTCTATATTTACCGGTCTAATTTTTTAAATTTTAATGACTAAAAAAAACGTTTCAAAAAAGACAAAAAAAATAAGTAAACCATCTGTTTTTACTCAGTTAACTGAATTCTTTAAAAACAGACAAACGCAAACCATATTAGGAGCATTTTTTGTGTTATTTGCTGCTTTCCTATGCATTGCTTTTATTTCTTTTTTCTTTTCATGGCAAGATGATCAAAGTATTTTAAGTGAATTTTCTAATAAACAACTAAAAGCTAAAAACCTTTTAGGAAAAATTGGTTCAAAATTGAGTCATATTTTCATCTACAATGGTTTTGGTTTAGCTGCTTTTATACTTCCTTTTCTTATTTTTTTAACTGGTATTAGTTTTTTATTACAAAAAGGCATTAAAAGCATGGTAACCAAATGGAATTGGGGATTATTCAATATGCTTTGGATATCGATTGCCTTAGGTTTCGTTGAAAAAAAATATGCGTTACTTTCTGGTGTTGTTGGCTTTGAATTAAATGAATATTTAAGAGCTTTTATTGGAAGAACTGGACTAGCTATTGTATTGGCCTTTTTCTTAATCTCTTATTTAGTTGTTCGTTTCAAACTTACTCCTGAGAAAATCGGAGAAAAATTAAAAAAGGATGAAAAATTGACTAATGAAGGAGATTTGACTTCTGAAAATATAGAAACTAATACAATAATTGAAGAAGAGCCTATCAAAGAAGATAAATCTGAGTTCAAATTATCTGTAGAAAATTTACAACCCACTATAAGTAATCATTCTAGCATTCCTAAAGAGGAAATTAAAAAAGAGGATGAAGACGATTTATTGAACATTCAAAAAACTGAAAAAGTTGTAGCAGAAGAAAATCAAGTTGAAATTGCTATAGAAAAGATTTCTGAGGAAAAAAGCGTAACCGAAAACTTATCGGAAAGATTAGTAAAAGACTTTGGAGAGTTCGACCCTACTCTTGAACTAGCTCAATACCGTTTTCCTACTTTTAATTTGTTAAAGCAATACAACGACAGTATTTCTATCGATCAGGAAGAATTAGAAGCCAATAAAAATCAAATTGTTGAGACGTTAAAAAATTATAAAATAGGGATTGCTCAAATAAAAGCAACTGTAGGTCCAACGATTACATTATATGAAATTGTACCAGAAGCCGGCGTTAGAATTTCAAAAATTAAAAATTTAGAAGATGATATCGCGTTATCATTATCGGCATTAGGTATTCGTATTATTGCACCTATACCTGGTAAAGGAACTATTGGTATTGAAGTTCCTAATAAAAAAGCTACAACAGTTTCAATGCAATCGGCAATAACTTCTAAAAAGTTTCAAGAAAGTCAAATGCAATTGCCTTTAGCCTTAGGTAAAACTATTTCTAATGAAACTTTTGTGGTAGATTTAGCTAAAATGCCTCACTTATTAATGGCGGGAGCAACAGGACAAGGTAAATCTGTTGGATTAAATGCCATTCTAACTTCTTTACTTTACAGAAAACACCCTGCCGAAGTAAAGTTTGTATTAGTAGATCCTAAAAAAGTAGAACTTACTTTATTTAATAAAATTGAGCGTCATTATTTGGCAAAACTTCCAGATACCGATGAAGCTATTATTACTGATACTTCAAAAGTTGTAAACACGCTGAATTCTCTATGTATTGAGATGGATAACCGTTATGATTTACTAAAATTAGCAATGGTTAGAAACATTAAAGAATACAATGCAAAGTTTAAAGCTAGGAAATTAAATCCTGAAAATGGACATCAATTTTTACCTTACATTGTATTGGTTATTGATGAATTTGCAGACTTAATTATGACCGCTGGTAAGGAAGTAGAAACTCCAATTGCTCGTTTAGCACAGTTAGCTAGAGCTATTGGTATTCATTTAATTGTAGCAACTCAACGTCCGTCTGTAAATGTAATTACCGGTATTATTAAAGCAAACTTCCCTGCTCGTATTGCATTTAGAGTAACATCAAAAATAGATAGTAGAACTATTTTGGATGCGCCAGGAGCTGATCAATTAATAGGACGTGGAGATATGTTATTTTCTGGTGGAAATGATTTAATTCGTATTCAATGTGCTTTTGTAGATACTCCGGAAGTTGAAAAAATTACAGATTTTATTGGATCGCAACGAGCTTATCCTGAAGCATATCTACTTCCAGAATATGTTGGTGAAGAAGGTGGCACAAATCTTGATATAGACATTGAAGATCGAGATAAATTATTTAACGAAGCAGCCGAAGTTATTGTAACTGCGCAACAAGGATCAGCTTCCTTATTGCAAAGAAAATTAAAGCTAGGTTACAATAGAGCTGGAAGGCTAATAGATCAATTAGAAGCGGCAGGAATTGTTGGCCCTTTCGAAGGAAGTAAAGCAAGGCAAGTACTTGTTCCTGATTTAATAGCTTTAGAACAATTATTAGAAAACGAGAAAAGTAAATAGACCATTTTAAGAAACAAAATACGATGAGAAAAATAGGATTATTAGTAATAGCATTATTAATTGGAATTACTTCTAGAGCGCAGGATAACTCTGAGTCAGCAAAGGCTTTATTAGATGAAGTATCTTCTAAGATGGGAGCTTATAAAAACATGATGATTGGGTTTACTTCTACTTTAGTCAATGAAGAAGCAGGTATTACAAACGACCCTCCTATTCGAGGAAATATTACAATTGCAGGGGAAAAATACAATCTTGATTACTTAGGAAACAACTTTGTGTTTAATGGGAAGAAATTGGTTGTTATTAATAAAGAAGAAAAAGAAGTAACCATAACAAATGGAGATTTAGAAGAAGAGGATGGTTTTATTTATCCTTCTAAGCTGTTAACATTTTACAAAGATGGTTACAATTATAAAATGGGAGAAATTAAAAATAATAATGGACGTCAGGTTCAGTATGTAGATTTAACTCCTATAGATAGTAACTCTGATATTGTTAAAGTTCAATTAGGTATTGATGCTAAAACAAAACACATCTACAAGTTAATACAAATAGGTTCGAACGGAGCCGTTACCACTTTTACCATTAACAAGTTTAAAAGTAATCAACCAATATCGGAAAACTTATTTTCTTTTGATAAAGAGAAGTATGAAAAGTTAGGTTATTTAGTAGATTAACAACTTTTAAAATACATTAACAAAGTTTTGTTAATAGCTTTTTGGGCAATTAACAAAACTTTTGTGTTTATTACAGCTAAGCTCATTACATTTGTATTCGTGAAAAGACTCGATAAGTATATATTAAAAAGTTTTTTAATTCCTTTTTTAGCTACCTTCTTTATCATTCTGTTTGTATTGGTAATGCAGGCTTTATGGTTGGCTTTTGATGATTTAGCCGGTAAAGGAATTAGCATTGCAATTATCTTGAAATTTTTATGGTATACCACACTTATTGTGGCTCCACAAGCATTGCCTATCGGTGTTTTACTCTCTTCAATTATGACACTCGGTAGTTTATCTGAAAACTATGAATTTGCTGCCGCAAAATCTGCAGGGGTTTCATTACAAAGAATGATTCGTCCTTTGGTGTTTTTTGCTATTATAATGAGTGGACTTAATTTTGTGTTTTTAAACTACGTATATCCTTATGCGATTTTAAAGCAAATCAACCTTAAAATAAATATTCGAAAAAAACAACCTGCCTTAGCCTTAGTTCCTGGTAGTTTTAATGCTGATATACCTAACTATCAAATTAAGTTTGATGAGAAATATGGCGAAGAAAATAATTTGCTAAAAAATGTTCTAATTTATGACCTATCGGCAAAAAAAGGAAATAATAAAATTATTTCAGCTAAGCACGGAGAATTAATCTCTGAAGAAGGTAGCCGATACATGACATTAAAGTTAAATGACGGTCATTTTTATGAACACCATGTAAACGATAAGTCTGCCTATAAAGATCGCTTTAGAATGAAAGCTTCGTATGCTGATTTTGATGAGTATATTTTAAATATTGATATTTCTGCTTTTACTGATGATCGTTTGGATGAAATCAACCATACAAAAAACTTTAATATGCTTAGCTTAAAACAGCTAAAAGACACCTTACCTAAATTGAAAAATATTTATGATGAATATGTGGATTCAAGAGCTAAGAGTTTATATAGAAATAGCGAAGCTGAAGATTTATATCGATTACCTGATTCTTTAATTAATAAAAAGCTATCTAGTACTGTTTTAGACAATTTTGAACCTTTAAAACAACGAGATATTATCAATTCTGCAATATCTAAAATAGACAGAACCATTAATAATTACAGTGCCAATAAGAATTCATTTAAATATAGAAGAAAAGTTTTAAACCTATATGATATCGAATTTTACAATCGTGTAGCCTTTTCATTATCCTGTTTAATTTTATTCTTTATAGGTGCACCTTTAGGTTCCATAATTCGTAAAGGAGGTATGGGGTTGCCAATGATTTTAGCTATCGGAATTTATGTTCTATATTTTTTCACCAATACTTTTGGTAGAAATATGGCAGAGGAAAGTACATTATCTGCTATAGCGGGATCTTGGCTAGCTGTTTGTATTATGCTACCTTTGGCACTTATTTTAACAATTAGAGCAACACAAGACAAAGGACTGTTTGATATCAACAGCTTTTTTGTACGAATAAAGAACTTTTTTATCAAAATATTTCCTGTAAAAAGGAAAACATCATAAAACCATGACAACACAAACTACTCAAAAAATTCAATTAAACACCATTGAAGAAGCTATCAATGATATAAGAGCTGGAAAAGTAATTATTGTAGTTGATGATGAGGATCGTGAAAACGAAGGTGATTTTCTAGCTGCTGCTGAGAAAGTTACTCCAGAAATGATTAATTTCATGGCAACTCACGGTAGAGGATTAATTTGTACTCCTTTAACAGAAAATAGGTGTAAAGATTTAGAGTTAGAAATGATGGTAAACAACAATACCGATCCAATGGAAACAGCTTTTACTGTTTCTGTTGATTTAAGAGGTAAAGGTGTTACCACTGGAATTTCCGCATCTGATAGAGCTAAAACTATAGAAGCGCTTATAAATAAAGATACTAAGCCTTTTGATTTAGCTAGACCAGGACATATTTTCCCTCTAAAAGCAAAAGATGGTGGGGTTTTACGTAGAACTGGACATACTGAAGCTGCTATTGATTTTGCTAGATTAGCTGGATTACAACCAGCTGGTGTTATTGTGGAAATAATGAATGAAGATGGAACAATGGCACGTTTGCCGCAGTTGATTAAAGTTGCAAAAAAGTTTGATTTAAAAATTGTTTCTATTGAAGATTTAGTTGCGTACCGAATGGAACATGATTCTTTAATTGAAAAGAAAGAAGACTTTATGGTGCAAACACGCTTTGGAGAATTTAGATTAAGAGCTTATGAACAAACTACAAACAAACAAATTCATATTGCTTTAACTCGAGGTACTTGGGGTAAAAACGAACCAATTATTACTCGTGTAAACTCAAACCTAGTAAACAACGATATTTTAGGAACATTAACCAATGATGCTGATAAGAAATTAGACAGAATGTTTAATGTGATTAATGAAGACGGACGTGGAGCAATTTTATTTATCAATCAACAAAATCAGTCTTTAAACTTATTGAATCGATTAAAAGGGTTGAAAGAAAATCAAGAAAATGGAGAAATGAAAGCTCCTGCCATTGCTTTTGATAATAAAGATTTTGGTATTGGTGCCCAAATATTACACGATTTAAATATTCATAAACTTCGATTAGTGTCTAATACAAAGCAAGAAAAACGTGTAGGTATGATAGGTTACGGATTAGAAATTGTAGATTACGTAAACTTTTAATAAATAAAAAGAGCTTCTAAATGAAGCTCTTTTTTTATAAGTTATTTTTTACCTCTAGGTATTCTGTTATAATTTCGTCTAAAACTTGTTTAGCAGGTTTTATTTCATGAATTAATCCTGCAATTTGACCAATTTCTAATTCGCCTTCTTCTAAATCTCCTTCAAACATTCCGCGTTTCGCTCTTGCTCTACCTAATAAAGCTTTTAGTTCTTCAACACTAGGTCCTTTTTGATATAACTCTTGTACATCATTAAAAAACTTATTTCGTACCAAACGAACTGGAGCTAACTCTTTTAATGTTACATAGGTATCTCCATCTTTAACCTTTACAATTGTATCTTTAAAATGGTCGTGTGCAGAAGATTCTACAGTAGCTGCAAATCTACTACCAATTTGAACACCATCCGCACCCAAAACCATAGCAGCTAACATTCCTCTCCCCGATCCTATTCCTCCAGCAGATATTACAGGGATTTTAACCTGTTCTTTCACCATTGGAATTAACGTAAAGGTTGTTGTTTCTTCTCTACCGTTATGACCTCCAGCTTCAAAACCTTCGCAAACTACAGCGTCAACTCCAGCTGCTTCTGCTTTTAATGCAAATTTCACAGAGCTAACAACATGAACCACCGTAATTCCTTTTTCCTTAAGAAAGGAAGTCCATGTTTTTGGATTCCCCGCTGAAGTAAAAACGATTTTCACCCCTTCTTCTACAATTATATCCATGATTTTTTCAATATCTGGATACAACATTGGTACGTTAACCCCAAAAGGTTTATCAGTTGCTTTTTTACATTTCTGGATGTGCTCTCGTAACACCTCAGGATACATAGATCCTGCACCAATTAAACCTAAACCTCCAGCATTAGAAACCGCTGAAGCTAGTTTCCATCCTGATACCCAAATCATTCCACCTTGAATAATTGGATATTGTATATTAAAAAGTTGTGTAATCTTGTTTTGCATATAGCGAAACTACGAAATAACGCCCGAACCTAAAAGTTCTTCCTTACGATACCAAGCAACAAATTGTCCTTCTTGAATAGCTGATTGTGGATTTTCAAACTCAACAAACAAACCATTCTCAACCTTATATAATGTTGCTTTTTCTAAAGGTTGACGGTAGCGTATTCTAGCCTCAACCTCCATAATTTCATCTGTTTGTAATGCTAAATCTTCTCGAACCCAGTGCAATTCCTCATTAGAAACAAACAATACGTTTCTATACAAACCTTTATGATCTTTACCTTCTCCTGTAAAAATTACATTTTCATCTACATCTGTTTCAATTACAAAAAGTGGTTCTTTGGTTCCGCCAACAGCTAAACCTTTACGTTGTCCTTTCGTAAAATAATGCGCTCCTTGATGCTTTCCTACAACTTTCCCGTCAGAAACTAAATATTCAAACTTCTTTGATTTGTATGTCAATTCAGCTTGCTTATTTTCAAATCTTGGTAATGGTTTGTTATAAGCCTCAAAAGAACTTGGAACCTGTACAATTACACCTTCTTTAGGTTGTAATTTTTGTTGAAGAAAATCTGGTAATCTTACTTTTCCAATAAAACATAACCCTTGTGAGTCTTTCTTTTCAGCTGTAATTAAATCCGCTTCTTTAGCAATTTCTCTAACCTCAGGTTTGGTTAACTCTCCAATTGGAAATAAGGCTTTTGATAATTGTTCTTGCGATAACTGACATAAGAAATAAGACTGATCTTTATTCCCATCCTTTCCTGCCAATAATTTATAAACAGGTTTTCCATCAATTATTTCCTCTTCTTTTCTACAATAATGACCCGTTGCAACATAATCAGCTCCTAAGCTCAATGCAATATCCATAAATACATCAAACTTAATTTCTCTATTACATAAAACATCTGGATTAGGTGTTCTTCCTTTTTCATATTCATCAAACATGTAATCTACAATACGCTCTTTGTATTGTTCACTTAAATCAACCGTTTGAAAAGGAATTCCAAGTTTTTCAGCAACAATCATAGCATCATTACTGTCTTCAAGCCATGGACATTCATCAGAAATGGTAACAGAATCATCATGCCAATTTTTCATGAATAACCCAATGACTTCATACCCTTGCTCTTGTAATAAGTAAGCAGTAACACTACTATCTACTCCGCCTGAAAGTCCAACTACTACTCTTTTCATATATTGCCAAATTTAGGGTGCAAATTTACGAATAAGAATCTGTTTTTTTATATGGGTAATATTGATAAGCTTATAGAATAAAGTTATCGGTAGATTTTTAGATTACTCTTCCTCTTCTTCAGGTTTTTCATCATTTTTTAGCATGTTCTTTCTCGGTCTTCCTTTTTCAGAAACTTCGCCATCGATGTAATACTCCCACTTCCCTGCTCTAGCACCATCTGCATAGATTCCTTTTTCTTTAATAACACCTTTAATATCGAAATACTTTGCTAAACCATTCAACTTACCATCTACATAATTTACATCTTCAATTAACACTCCATTTTCAGTGTAAATTTTAGAAGAACCATGTTTTTTTCCTTCTTTATAATGAGTTTCTTCAGTAACATTACCATTATCGTAGAAATTTTTTACAACACCATTCAAAAGTCCATCTTTATAGTTTTCTTCTGAAAAAACACGTTTACCATCTTCAAAATAATAAATCCATTTACCTACCCTTTTTTTTCCAACCATTTTACCAGTAGTTTTTACTCTACTTTTATTGAAAAATTTTACAGTAGCTGTATCAGATTTTTTCGAGAAAATTTTCACTATTGATGGATATGAAGAACCCTGGTTGTAAAAAGTAAATGTGCCTATTTCTTTTCCATTTTGAAACTCTCCTTCATACCTAATGTCTCCATTATCATAAAACTTACGCCAAATTCCATCGCGTTTTCCATTAGCATCCAACTGATTAGTTTTTTGGCTAAATGCAATGAATGAGCTTACTACGAAACTTAAGATAATTAACAAGTTAACTTTTACCATTCTTTTTTTCTTTTGTCCGTATATTTAATAATTATAAATGTAAAAGTACATAAACCATACCAATATGAGTATTGATTTTTTAATTTCTGTTTTACAGAGTATAGAAAATCCTAAAAAGATAAATCGAAATAAAGCAGCAATTATTGTGTTAGAGCAACCCGAATTGTTTAAACATCTAGTAGATTTAACTTTTAGAGTAGACGATAAACTATCAATTAAAGCTGCATGGATTTTAGAATGGATTTGTACTCATTATAGTATTGATTATATTTTACCTTATTTAACGACTTTTACTAACGGTTTACCAAACTTATATTTAGACGGAGCAGTTAGAACTAGCGCTAAAATTTGTGAACATTTAGCACATGCTTATTCTAACAAAGAAGATAATAAAACAAAGCAATTTCTTATTGACAACCATATTAATCAAATTATTGAAGTTGGCTTTGATTGGTTGTTAACTGATAAAAAAATAGCCGTTAAAGCATATACAATGACAAGTTTATTTTTATTTGGAAAATATCGAGATTGGGTACATACTGAATTAGAACATATTATTAGAACTAAAGTAATTCATGAAGGTAAAGGCTGTACAGCAAGAGGAAAAAAAGTACTAGAGTTACTTGAAAAACATAGATTATCTTAAAAATTCCACCAATCAGAAACTCTTAACAGCTTTTCAGAAAATCATAACTACTTCCACTCTCTCTTGAATATATCTTTAAGGTGTTAACCATAAAATATATCAATAATGAAAAAAGACATTTTAAATTTAAAAGGAGTTAAGCAATTAACAAAGTTTGAGCAAATTGAAATTGAAGGTGGTCGTAATTTAGCAACTTCGGCTACTAGTTTGACACCAGGTAAAACAGATGTTGGAGACCCTAATAAAAAATACGAATGCTATTTTACACATATTGGACCAACATTGTATTTTTCTCATTACTCAAGTATTGATGAGTCAAATGGAGACAATATTAAATGTTATCGTTCTAGTTATTATTCTGAATTTTAAGTTTCATAACTATAAGTTTTTTTAAGCGAACTATTTGGTTCGCTTTTTTTATGGTGTTTTTGTATATTTCTGATAAAATTACGAAAATGAAAAAATTGCTCTTCTTATTATTTGCTTTAATCTTAATTTCATGTTCTCAGGAAGTTTCAAAAAAAGATTTGGAAGGAGTTTGGTGGTTTTTTGATGGAACTGGAAACGGAGAACTTTCTTTTAAAAACGACTCAATTACAATAGATAACGGATATGGACTTCCATATACTGGAAGCTATGAATTAAAAAAAGATAGCATTATAATTTATTTTGAAGGAAATGTTAAGGTTGATTATTTGAAATATAATTCAAAGGATTCATTACTAATATATAAGAATGCTAAATATTACAAAAGGTTTAGTTCTTTAGATTCATCAGAAAGGGTTCACACAAAATTTGACTTAATAAATATTAAATCCAAAAAAACCATACATTCTGATAGTTTAAATATTAATTCTAGTATTTTTCTAGCATTCAAAAATAAAAGTGATGAATTAAAATTAATATTAAATGGTAAAGTAACTACCACTGAAGATTTACCTGCTTTTCTCATAGTAAGAAACTGTTTTGGTGGTAACTCAACAAATTATTATGAGCCCTATTTAATTTTAGGAAAGGCTATAACAGTTCTAGATTTATCTAAAATTTATGTTTATTTGAATGTCATAAACCTTCGAAAAATAAAAGTTTTTTCTCATTATGATTTTCCAAACAGACTCTTTCATTATTACAACATAAGAGTTGATTTATTTAAAGAAAAACTTCTAAAAAATGGTCCACCTCCTGCACCACATGATATTTCTAGAAAAGACTATTTAGCAAAATTCAATCCTGATATCATAACCATGAAATCAAAACAAGACTTCAAAAAATTAAATTCTATCAAACCAAATTCTCATTATCTAGTAAGTATTGACCTTGATTTACCTATTGAAGATTATTTACATCTTACTCAAGAACTACAATCGATTGGAAAAAAGAAAAAAGCCAAAATTAGAACGGAGTTAATAAACCTATAAGTTCTCTTTTTTAACTCCATAAAAACTGGAGATTTCTCCAATACTTATTAAGGAAAACACCTTGCGCTTTAGCTTTCATCTCATTATATCTTGCAACCAATATTAATTAAAAAATCAAATAATGAAAAAAAGCATTTTAAACGTAAAGGGAGTGGAAGTAATTTCATCAAACAATCAAAAGAAAATCCGAGGAGGTGGATCACATGGAAGTCTAATAGATACAACACCTTTGGAACCGTTAAATCCAGAAGGTCCAGCCTTACCAAATTGGCAATGGATGTGTTATTCATCTGGTACTGCCTCTTACAACCACATACAATACTTTAAATCTGAAACCAATTTAAGTTTAACCGATAGACGTTATATCTGTTTTAAACTCTAAAAATGAAAAGCGAGCTTAAAAGCTCGCTCTTTTTATTTTAACTCATCTAAATTGGTAGGCTTTCGATATCCTTGAAAGGGTTGTTTCAAGAGTTCTGTTAAACTAGAATTTTTTACTTCATCAGGAAATGTATCTACTCCATACACTATTTTATCTCTGTCTAATTCCATATAAGTTCCTAACAAACGATCCCAAATAGAAAAAATATTTCCAAAATTAGAATCGGTATATGGTAATAGGTTATGATGATGTACTTTGTGCATATCTGGAGAAACAATCACATAACTCAATATCTTATCTAATTTTCTAGGCATTTTTAAATTCGCATGATTGAACTGAGTAAACACCAATGATAAAGATTGATATAACATGATAATATAAAATGGTGTTCCCACCAAAAATACACCTAACAACGTAAAGGCAAAACGAATTACACTTTCAATAGGATGATGTCGGTTTGCTGTTGTTGTATCTACTTTATGATCTGTATGATGCACTAAATGAACCATCCATAATGGAATAAACTTATGCTCCACCAAATGTGCTAAATAGGCTCCGAAAAAATCTAAGAATAAAACTCCCAAAATAATATAAGCCCATAGAGGCATTTCTGGTAACCAATTGATCAATCCGAATTGATTTTCTTCTACCCAATAAGAAGTTTGTAGTAATAAAAAGGCCAATGCGAAATTGATAATTACTGTGGTTCCTGTAAAAAATAAATTTGGCCAAGCATGTTTCCACTTATTATATCCAAATTTAAACAACGGAACTCCGCTCTCTAATAACCAAAAAAATGAAATTCCACCAACCAACAACATACTTCTATGTACAGTTGGCATATTTTCAAAATATGCTTTTATTACTTCCATGCTATGTTTATTTACATAACAAGTTTACTAAAAAACAGCCGTTTTTTGATATAAATACGTTAATAAAACTAAGAGATTGGTAATTTCTTCTTTAATTCCTCTACAATTCTATAAGTAGCCGGACAGATTTCTGTGTTTTTAATAGTTAAGTTTGTTAATTGAATGAACTTTTTTCTGTTTGTATGTGGATATTCTGCACAAGCTTTTGGACGTACATCATAAATAAAACAGGTGTTATCATTCAAATCTAAAAACGGACAAGGTGAAGTTTGTAACACGTGAAAATCATCTTCATCTATACGTAAATATTGAGCAACAAAATCTGGTACTTTCATTTTTAAATGCTTTGCAATACGCTCTATGTCTTTGTAAGAAAACATCGGACTAGTTGTTTTGCAACAATTCCCACAATTCAAGCAATCAGTACGCTCAAATTCTTCATCATGCAACTCTTGCATAACTAAATCAAGGCGTTTCGGTGTACGCTTTTTTAATTTTTGAAAATATTTCTTGTTTTCGGCAAGCTTTTCTTGCGACAGTTCTTTAAGATTTTCAAGGTCTTTATCCATATTGCAAAGCTACGGGAATATGAATTGAAATCGACCACATAAACCAATAAAATTATGTAATTTTGCTACTCGATTTAAATGAAATAGGTCAACTGATGAGCATACAATCGTTATTAGAAGCGAACGTTAAAGAAGGATTTAAAAAATTATACGATACTGAAATCCCGTCTGTAGAATTTCAAGCAACACGAAAAGATTTTGAAGGAGATATTACCGTGGTAATTTTTCCATTACTTCGATACAAAAAAGGGAATCCAGTACAAATTGGTGAAGATTTAGGAAATTACTTAGTTGAAAACATTCAAGAAGTTTCTAAATTCAACGTAGTTAAAGGGTTTTTAAACTTAGTTATTGATGATAGTTTTTACGTCAATTTCTTTAATGACATTTCTAAAAACGAAACTTATGGCTTTGTAAGTTCTGACGCTGATGCTAGAATGGTTGAATATTCATCACCTAACACAAACAAGCCTTTACACTTAGGACATGTTAGAAATGTGTTGTTAGGATATTCTGTTTCAGAAATTTTAAAAGCTGCCGGACATAAGGTATACAAAACTCAAATTATCAACGACCGTGGAATCCATATTTGTAAGTCGATGTTGGCTTGGAAACGATTTGGAAATGGAGAAACTCCAGAATCTACTGGATTAAAAGGAGATAAATTAGTTGGTAACTATTACGTAAAATTCGATCAAGAATATAAGAAAGAAATTGCTTATTTAGTAAATCAAGGAATTTCTGAAGATGACGCTAAAAAGCAAGCTCCAATTTTTGTTGAAGCTCAAGAAATGTTACGTAAATGGGAATCTGGAGACTCAGAAACTGTTGATCTATGGAAAATGATGAATGGATGGGTGTATGAAGGATTTGATGTAACCTATAAAAATATTGGAGTTGACTTCGATAAATTGTATTACGAAAGTGATACTTATTTATTAGGAAAAGATATTATTGAACAAGGTTTAGAAAATGGTGTTTTCTTTAAAAAAGAAGACGGTTCTGTTTGGTGTGATTTAACAGAAGACGGATTAGATGAGAAATTAGTATTACGTTCAGACGGAACAGCTGTTTATATGACGCAAGATATAGGAACTGCCATACAACGTGCTAAAGATTTTTCAGATTTAAACGGAATGGTTTATACCGTTGGTAACGAGCAAGATTATCACTTTAAAGTTTTATTCTTAATCTTAAAAAAGTTAGGTTATAGCTGGGCAGATCAATTATATCACTTAAGCTATGGGATGGTAGATTTACCATCTGGTAAAATGAAATCACGTGAAGGA
Organism: Tenacibaculum skagerrakense; assembly: GCF_004345825.1. Classification (GTDB taxonomy): domain Bacteria; phylum Bacteroidota; class Bacteroidia; order Flavobacteriales; family Flavobacteriaceae; genus Polaribacter; species Polaribacter skagerrakensis. The sequence goes on along the minus strand of NZ_SLXM01000005.1, from coordinate 114,670 downwards.
ACAGTGGTAGATGCTGATGATTTAATGGATGAAATGACCAATACAGCGCGTGATATTTCTCAAGAATTAGGAAAACTTGAAGGTTATTCTAACGAAGAAAAAGAATCCTTGTACAAAATCATTGGATTGGGAGCGTTAAAATATTTCATTTTAAAGGTAGATCCTAAAAAGAGAATTTTATTCGACCCTCAAGCTTCTGTAGACTTTCAAGGTAATACAGGACCTTTTGTTCAGTATACGTATGCAAGAATTCAGTCAATTTTAAGAAAAGCTGATTTTGATTATACTAGGACACTAAGCGGAGTCGAAGTGTCTTTACATATCAAAGAAAAAGAATTGATTAAGCAGTTAGAATTGTATCCTGAAGTAATTCAGCAAGCTGCGGCAAATTACTCACCTGCATTAGTTGCTAATTACACTTATGATTTGGTAAAAGAATTCAACTCATTTTATCAAAACGTGTCAATTTTAGGTGAAGAGGATGATGCTAAAAAAGTATTTAGAGTTCAATTATCTAAGAAAGTAGCGGATACAATTAAATCAGCATTTAGTTTATTAGGAATTAATGTTCCTGAGAGAATGTAGTAATTAAATGTAAGTCATTGCGATTGAGGTACGAAAGAAGCAATCTTTCCTTTTCAGATAAACAGATTACTTCTTCGCTACATTTTATTTCGCTTATCGTAATGACAATGAAAAATTAAAATAACTAGTGCAAAAAATATTATTTAAAAATACCGTCAAATTAATTATTGCTGGATTGTTAATAGGCTTTTTACATAAATACGATTTGATAATTGCGTTATTAATTTTCTTAAAGTTAATTCATACTTTTCATAGAAATTATAAAGCTGATACTTTTAGCATTATGTTTTTAATTGGTTTTATAGTAACGGGAGCTGTAGGTTTATTCTTTGAATATATTGGTACATCTTATAAATATTGGGAATACCATGATATTAGTAGACAAGTTCCTGCTTGGTTATTTTTTGCTTGGGGAGGTGCTTTTATAACCACTTACCAAATCAAAATGCAGATTTACAAAGAATTACCTGAGTTATCTGATAATATTAAACTATACATAACATTAATAATTGTAGCATTATTTCCAGCTTTTGGTGAAATGATAGCAATTAACTTGGGCACGTGGACATATCATTTACCTTATAAAGTCTTTGGAGTGCCTTTAATAGCTATAGCAGCTTTAATCATAATACATTTTACAATTCATAATATACTTAGCTTTTTCACTAAAAAATCAGGTATAAAAGACATTGTTTTTAATCCATAAGAATATAAAAATAAACAACTAATAGATAAAATATAAAATATGAAATACGACATCATTGTAATCGGTTCGGGACCTGGAGGTTATGTTACAGCTATTAGAGCTTCTCAACTAGGTTTTAAAACAGCAGTAATTGAGAAAGAAAGTTTAGGTGGTATTTGCTTAAACTGGGGATGTATCCCAACAAAAGCTTTATTAAAATCTGCTCAGGTATATGATTATTTAAAGCATGTTGATGAGTACGGTTTAAAAGCCGAAGCTATTGATAAAGACTTTGAAGCGGTAATCAAGAGAAGTCGTGGTGTTGCTGAAGGAATGAGTAAAGGTGTTCAGTTTTTAATGAAGAAAAATAAAATTGATATAATAGATGGTTTTGGAAAAGTAAAAACTGGAAAAAAAGTTGATGTTACTGCTGAAGATGGAACTGTAACTGAGTATTCAGCGGATCATATAATCATTGCTACTGGAGCACGTTCTCGTGAATTACCTAACTTACCACAAGATGGGAAAAAAGTAATTGGTTATCGTGAAGCTATGAGCTTACCTTCTCAACCAAAATCTATGATTGTTGTAGGTTCTGGTGCAATTGGAGTTGAGTTTGCACACTTTTACAATTCAATGGGAACAGAAGTTACTATTGTAGAATATATGCCAAACATTGTTCCTGTTGAAGATATTGATGTTTCTAAACAAATGGAACGTTCTTTTAAGAAAGCAGGAATTAAAGTAATGACAAATTCTTCTGTAGAGTCTGTTGATACTTCTGGAGAGGGAGTAAAAGCAACTGTTAAAACTAAAAAAGGAGAAGAAGTTTTAGAAGCAGACATCGTTTTATCTGCAGTTGGAATTAAAACCAATATTGAAAATATCGGATTAGAAGATGTTGGAATTGTAACAGATAGAGATAAGATTTTAGTAAACGATTGGTATCAAACAAATATTCCTGGATATTATGCTATTGGAGATGTAACTCCTGGTCCTGCGTTAGCACACGTTGCTTCTGCTGAAGGAATTACTTGTGTTGAAAAAATCGCTGGTTTACATACAGAATCTATTGACTATGGAAATATTCCTGGTTGTACATATGCAACTCCAGAAATTGCTTCAGTTGGATTAACAGAGGAAAAAGCAAAAGAAGCTGGTTACGATATTAAAGTTGGTAAATTCCCGTTCTCTGCATCTGGTAAAGCAAAAGCTGCTGGAACTCCTGAAGGATTTGTGAAAGTAATTTTTGATGCTAAATATGGTGAATGGTTAGGTTGCCATATGATTGGTGCTGGAGTTACTGATATGATTGCAGAAGCTGTTTTAGGTAGAAAATTAGAAACTACAGGTCATGAAGTATTAAAAGCAATTCACCCTCACCCAACAATGAGTGAAGCTGTTATGGAAGCTGTCGCTGATGCATACGATGAAGTAATACACTTATAATAGAAATAAATTTCAATAAAATATTTAAAAGTCATCAATTAAATTTGATGACTTTTTTTTCATGTATTTAACTAGTTTATAAATGCATAAAAAAACTTCTACTATAATAATTTGTTAAACTTAAACAATAGCTCAAAAAAAGAATTCTTTGGTACTATTCTTGCTCCATTCTAGGCTTAATCATAAAATAAATTTAAAAACCAGAAATTATGAAAAAAACTTTATTAAGTCTATTGCTATTAGGTGCTACAATTACCACAGCATTTGCTCAAGAAGAAGAAAAAAGACAAGAAGTTGGAATCAACTTTTCTTCATTAAATTCATTTGGATTCACTTACAAGACTGGAACATCTAAAAATTTATGGCGTTTTAATGTGTTAGCATTAAACATTAATAGTTTTGAAACAGAAAATGACGATAACGTAACTGGAAATGATCAAAGTAATATTGGTGCTCAGATTAGTATAGGTAAAGAATTTCGTAAAGCCATTACCAAAAATCTTGAATTTAGATATGGTTTTGATGTAGCATTTAGCTACACGCATTTAAAAAGTTCTAATTCTACAGCTACTGATTCTTTTGAACGAGAAAGCACTGTATATACACCTTCTGTAGCAGGCGTAATTGGCGTTAATTACGTATTTAACGATAATTTGGCTTTTGGTGTAGAGTTATTACCAAGATTCAGTTATCGTACTGGAGACTTTACTGAAACCAATAATACTGTTGTGACAAATGGAGATATTTCAGGATATAACTTTGGTTTTGGAAACAGTCCTGCCCAGCTTTCTTTATCGTATAGATTTTAAATTATAGAAATTAAAACTTACTACACCAAAACCTCGTAAATTGCGAGGTTTTTTTATATATTTAAGTGAAATAAAATTTAATAAAATGAAAGCAAAATATCAAAGTGTTTTAAACTTAGGAGAACAATTAGAAATCCAAAATGGAGATGTAAAAGAAGAAAATGGCGTTTTACATGTTTCGGGAACTGCTAAAAATCAGTATGAAAAAAACCTTTTATGGGATGAAATTAAAAAGGTTGGTGGAGAAAACCCGAGTGATATTGTAGCTGATATTAAAGTTGCAGATACCTCAGTATATGCTAATCATACTGTGAAAAGTGGGGAAACACTTGGAAAAATCGCCAAGCATTATTATGGTGATGCTATGAAGTACAAACAGATTTTTGAAGCGAATACAAACATTTTAAAATCTGCAGATTTAATTCATCCAGGACAAGAATTGGTTATTCCAAATCTTTAAATACTAAGTTTAAAACATCTACTACTATATAAAGAAACCTCGCAAATTGCGAGGTTTTTACTTTTGAGGACTATCCATTAATTGAAGATGCAAACTCTTTGGCCCCAGCCATAAACGCTATCTCTACAAGAAACGTCTCCAGGACCTAAAAATGGATATGCATCCCAACAATCTCTGTTTGAGTTACAGTAAACTGTTCCCCAGCCACCGCTAACTTGTTTTTGCTCTTTTTTACTAAGGGACTTTCCTAAATTTTGAATGTTTTTTAACATAATAATAAATTTTTAGATTTTTTATTTGGTATATTTCAATAAATACAACTTAAATATAATAATACCATTTAAAAACACCTAAAATGATTGTAATTTTTCATTTTTAAATTGTTAAATAATAAACATTAAAAAAACACAGCTTTAAACAATACATTAAAAAAAAGAAAATCAATTGATTATAATTAAATTGATATTTTTAACAGCTATTATTTAATAAAAATAGATTTTCGGCATCATTCTTGTTAACTTTTATTTAACAGAAAAACTACTATTATGCAATTATCATTTACTATTTTAAGTAAATTGAGGGGGAGATTGCTATGAATTACAAAAGAAAAGGTTACAAAACCAGAAAACCGAAACATGCTAGTTTCGGTTTTTTTATTAAGTCATTGCGAATGAAACGCAGTGGAATGAAGCAATCTGTAAATCGATAGTGAGATTACTTCGTCGAGTTACCAAACCAAGTTTGGTACATTCCTCGTAATGACGGAAACTCAACGTCATTGAGAAATCTTAATGTTTCAAACTCACTATAGAAAGATTACTTCGTCATTTCATTCCTCGTAATGACGGGAAAATTTATTAATTTAGATTAATGAAAAAGAGCTATGTATATTTTATTACCAATAAAAATAACTCAGTTATTTATATTGGGGTAACTACAAACCTAAAGAAAAGGGTTTATGAACACAAAACTAAAACTAGAAAAGGCTTTACATCAAAATACAATTGTGAAAAACTAGTATATTTTGAAGAATATAATTCTATAAAAGAAGCTATAATTAGAGAAAAGCAATTAAAAGCTGGTAACAGAAAAAGAAAAGAACAATTAATTAATACTTTAAATCCAGATTGGCTTGATCTTGCTGTTGATTGGGTTTTCAATATAAACTAACGTCATTGCGAATGAAACTAAGTGAAATGAAGCAATCTTAACATTCCGAACTCAGAATAGAAAGATTACTTCGTCATTTCATTCCTCGTAATGACGAAAGCTAAAATCATGAAGAAATACACTCGTCATTGCAAATGAAACGAAGTGGAATGAAGCAATCTGGTTGTCTCATCGCTAGCGCCCGAATCCTTTCGGGTGATATTATAAACTCTAATTCATAAACCCTATCTTATCTATTTCTAAAACTGTATCATCATCTTGAAAATTTCTCGCACTACTATACTTCCAATCTTCAGGGTTTGTTACAAAACCACTTTTAACAGGGTTAGTATGTATTTAGTCTATCTTTTGTTTAATAACTTTTTCACTCCACAATTCTATCGGTTGATTATTGTGTTGCCAAAATTGATATTTCTTAACGTTACTCTTTTTATTTCCTGCCCTTTTAAACATCCATAATAACCACTCTTTTCTACTTTCTTGAGGATTATTAGTTATTTCATTAACAAGTAACTTAGAAGTATACCGTTTAAAATCTCTTAATAATTCCATTGGCTTGTCATTTAAAGAACGAAATATTAAATGGATATGACTTGGCATAAAACAATAACAGTATAATTCCATACCTTTTTCTTTTCTACAATAATTTATGCTGTTTACTAATACATTAAAATATAATTGTCTTGTAAATACATCTATCCAATAAACTGTAGCGAAACTAACGAAATATAACCCCGATTTGTTGTGAAATTTATATTTTCTACTCATAGCTTTGCTAAATATATAAAAATTATATAAATAGTAATGCTAAACTAAGAGCTCTCGCTCGACTCCCGTCGAGTGATATTATTTCTACTATCAACATAAAAACTACCTCAATTATTAATATTAAGGTAGCTCCTATTTATTATTATTTTACTTTGCTCAGCTGGTACGGTACTCGATACAATCGAGCACTAGCCGTTTCTTTTATTCGTTCGAGCGCGAGCGGGGGGAACGTAATGAAAAAATCTCAACATTTTAACCCTAAAACAAAAAACTACCTCAATTATTTATATTAAGGTAGTTCTTTATATTGTTTTGACAAACTGGTACAGTACTCGATACAATCGAGCACTAGCCATTTCTTTTATTCATTCGAGCGCGAGCGGGTAAGCAATCTTAATGTTTCTTATTTAAAACAGAAAACTACCTCAATTATGTATATTAAGGTAGTTTACTTATGTTTTTTTGCTTGACATATACGGTACTCGACAGAGTCGAGCACTAGCCGCAACTTTTATTTATTCTGGCGCCAGCGGGGGGCACTAACCGCTACGTTTATTTATTCGAGCGCGAGCGGGTGAATGAAACGCAGTGGAATGAAGCAATCTGTAAATCGAAAATGAGATTACTTCGGCTAGTTACCAAACCAAGTTTGGTACATACCTCGTAATGACGAGAACAAAACGTCATTACTAACGTAGTGCAGCAATCTTAATGTTTCTTACTTAAAACAAAAAACTACCTCAATTATTTATGTTAAGGTAGTTCTTTATATTGTTTTGACAAACTGGTACAGTACTCGATATAATCGAGTTCTATCCATTTCTTTTATTTATTCGAGCGCGAGCGGGGTAGTACGGTACTCGATACAATCGAGCACTAGCCAATACTTTTTATTCATTCGGGCGTGAGCGGGGGAGATTACTTCGGCATTTCATTCCTCGCAATGACCGTAACTGAACGTCATTGCGAACGCAGTGAAGCAATCTCAACATGTAGAACTCAGAATAGAAAGATTACTTCGTCGATTCCTCCTCGTAATGACGGAAACGGAACGTCATTGCGTACGTAATGAAAAAATCTCAACATTTTAACCCTAAAACAAAAAACTACCTCAATTATTTATATTAAGGTAGCTCTATATATTATTTTGCTAAACTCGTACGGTACTCGATACAATCGAGCACTAGCCTTTTCTTTTATTCATTCGAGCGCGAGCGGGGGGATTCGAGCGCTAGCCATCAATCATTCGCGCGCCAGCTGGGGGGGCAGAGTTTAAAGCAAAAATCTAAAAAAAGATAGTTTTTCTCTGTTAAATTCAGCCTCAACATATACTATATAGAGAGTCTTATTTCTTGAAAAACTAAAATAAGGAGCTTTAATAATTGGACCAAAATCATCAAATTTTTCGTCAAATTCTAATTTTAATTTTAGAAGCTTCTTCTCTTCAAAAAATAAAAACTCTCTGATGTACACCTTATTATTATCCTCAAATAAAAAAACGGCTTCTCTACTTGATAAAATATTCTTATTTATATCAAGCTTAAATTTATCTTCAAAATAACTTAAAGCTCCCCCTTTATTTCTTTTAAAACTCTGCTTTTTATGATTAAAAATATCAATTAACCTAATATTTTTAACACGTTTTTTAATAGAGTCTTCTATCTGTAGAAAAAAGTCCTTTTCTTTTGTTTTAACTGTTTTTAATTTTTCTTTTATTTTTATTTCATCCGCTTGATCTTCAGTTTCGTTTTTTTCTTTACATGAAAACATTATAAATAAAAAAAATACGCTAAATAATTTTATAAAATTAATGTTGATATTGAGTAAACCCATTTATTCTTTCTTGTTTATATTTATGAACCCAGTGATTATTAATTTCTTTATTAAATTCACTTTCAGAGTTAAATGTTTTTATATGAAATTGATCTACCAAGTGTATCTTTAGATGGTCACCAGTTGTATCAACAAAAACCATAGCACTATGGTAAGCATTTGTCAACGCTAAACCCCATATCGAAATACTATTAGGTACAGTTCTGTAAACTAAACTCCCTGCCATATCACCATATCCTTCTCCTTCATCAAAAACTTCTATCTGAGAACTCGAAGCTAATCCAATATTAATTAAATGCTGCATTGTTTTATTCATATTATTTTTATGCGGCTTATTTCCAGGTAAATCAATGTCCTTGGCCTTATATAATCTTAATTTTTTACCTTTAAAGATTTTACTTGTGGCTCTACAAACTGATGTTAAACAATCATCTTCTTCATCTTTCTTTTCCCATGTTAAAGCAATATTTCTTTTAAAATAATTAAATGCAGATTCAATATCTGATTGATTGAATGAAAAGGATGTACTGCTAATTTTTGTACCTAATTCCATCAAAGCTTTATTCAACCTTTTATTTATTGGGTCTTCAATACCACTTTTAGATAAACCTAAAGCTAAAAAACCTAATGCTCCATCAATTCTGACTACTTGATTAATTCCATCGTTAACATGGGTTATATGTTCATTTCCTTCACTATCTGTCCAAATATAATCAGTAAAACCGCCATCTGGATCAATCTTGTTTGTAGGATTATTTCCCATACCTAAATAAGGTGACCAAAACTGATTATAAGGATCTGGACTGAGCCACCTACCAATTCGAGCATCCCATAAACGTAATTGAAAGGCAGGTTTTCCAGTCTCTTGATCAACTTCTTGCCCTTGGTAACCGTAGCGATAAACTTCACCATCTTGAGTTATTCTCCCTGGCATTGGCATTCCAAATGGGTAATAATCAGTAGTACTAGTTAGTGCAATTGCATTTGTACCTTGTTTTGCAATTACTGCACGTACATTTCCTAAATGGTCTGTTAATTGATAAACGCTGGTATTGGTTGTTTTATTATAAACTCCTAATCTGCTTGCTCCATAAATAGGTAATTCTTTTAAATCACCATTTTCATATATTGCCATTACACTACCAGCAGCATCTCTAATATAGTCAGTTATTTGTTGTGGTGTTTCACCATCTTCTTGGTAACTAATTTTTTTAGTTCTAAAGTTTTTATCGTTATATACAAATTCAACTAGTAAGTTTTGACCTTTTTTAATTTCAGTAACTAATCCAGATACATTATATACGTAACGAATCAGATTACTTGGAATTTGAGATGGGTTGTTTTCATAAGCTTGTTTTTCTGCTAAAGGTACATTTTCAAAATCTTCTATTAATTGTCCTATCTTGTTATATTTATAATTTTCAGGATTCTGAGAGCCTATATCTTGAACTCCTACATTACCTGCAGCATCTGTAACATGATCTAACTGATTCGGCTTATCTTGTTTATAAGTATATGACAATTCATCCATTCGGTTAGTACCGTTCTCTGTATTCTTATTACGATGTAAACTTTCAATATTACCATTGGCATCATAGGTAATGTTAGAAACATTGTAATCGTTTACTCCAAATTCGGTAGAAGAACCTGTTACCTCTGCTTTAAATGTTAAGCTACTCGTTGCTGTCGCTGAAAAACCAGGTTGCAACACAATACTATTTGCCGCTTTTTTATGTTCCGAAATAGTTATAGCTTGGTTCAATACTAAAGAACTTGGTAAATTATTATTGGTACTCGCGAAAGTAGCAGCGGTTAACCAATTGTTCTTATCATATTCATAGCTATATTGCAAAGGACTCGATTGACCGTTTTGCAATACATCGGTATTCCAAGTCATACTTTTAATGTTTCCATTATACTGATCTTGTCCTGCGCTAAACTCAATAAATTTAGCATCTCTACGATAATCATTTGTATAATAATCTAAAGACATCCCAAATAAATCCGTCCCATTCGGATTGATTTCTGGGTCAGTAGCTAAACTCGGGTGGTTTATTGCTTTTAACTGTCCGTTAAAATTATAGACATAATCAATATCCTGAATACCTTCTGCCAAGGTAGTTCTTTTTAACGCTCCACTTTCATAATACTCATACGCTGCATGAGTTATAAATGAAGTATTATCTGTAGATGTTTCTACTTTTATCAACTCATTGGTATCAACATGGTACGAATATCTGTGCACAAACAATTCACTAGGTACGTTTTTTTGAAAGATTACTTTAGTTACTTGACTTGTTGTTGGGTCGTATTCATAATCTATAGTAACCAATTTTGCATCTACGGCACCTTGAATTTTTTGTACTATCCATTGTACTCTTCCATATACATCATAACTATAATAAGTGGCAGATATTTCATTTCCTTCGTTATCTAAATTATAGGTCTTAGCAACATTTCCCGATAAAAATGAAGGACTAGCATAAGGTTCTTTACTAGAATCATCCTTGTCTTTAATAATTGTTAATTCACTATTATCTGATAAAAAATCATATTTCGTAAAATGCTGTTCTTTTCTTGTACCCGTAAAATTATTATCGCCATCAGGATTTAAACTTGTAAAATCACCTATACAAATACCACTTTCAAAAGGACGACCTAACTCATCATAATTGGTATATGAAAATTCCCCAACAGAAGGTTGAGATTGTTTTGAATTTTGAGAAAAACGAATTTGACCATCTTTACGGTACTTAAAATTAGCTGTTCCTTCATCTGGACTCGTTGTTGACACTAACTGACCTAATGTATTATAGGTAAAAGTAGATTTTAAATTTTCATTATGATTCACTGTTGCAGATAAATTATCTAAGCAAGCATCATTAAACCCTAAAGGTTGTAATGATTTTGTTAAACGACCAACGGCATCATATTCATTTAAGCTAAAATCATAATAATTTACTTTATAGCGAACTCCTACTGCATCGCTTTCTACAGGTTGGATAGTTCCTGATTGTTTATCTATGTAAGATAAATTAGACACTTTGGTAAATGCTTTTGCACCGATATATTCTATCCTGTAAAAACCCGCATTTTGTAATTCAGCCGCAGTAACAATTTCTTCTGTTTTTAAATCAAATATTCTATAATCAGAAACACTTGTTAGTAAACTTGCTGTATTTTCACAACCAATTGGAATATGAATATCCATAAACTTTTGTTCTCCAATAAGAGATAGCACTTCATATTGTTTAGCTCCTCCAGAACGAGCTGCTCCAATAGCCTTTCCGTCTACATCTGTAAAAGCAACTACCTCAACTCCTTCAACACTTTGAGAAACCGATTTTGAAGCTTTCAACCAAACTATTTGCTTTGTATTATCATTTACTATTGAACTAATATTTTCATAAGTACTTGCTATTTCTGGGTTAGTTTCAAAATGATCATATCCTAATACATAATACGGTTCTTGAGCAGCAGACATTGTGAAACTATAACCTTTCTTCCATTCTCCGTTAATCTTATTTCCTCCCTTAGCATCTTTTAATGTTCCTGGATACAAATCACTATAACTAGATATTGAATAAGGACGATCGGTTATATCACGTAATTTTTCATCTGTATTGGCAGCACTATAGTACCTTCCCAAGGTTAGGTTCTCAGTTCCTAGTACAGGTGGGTCTGTATCAGTAATTTCATAGTCCGAAGGAGTAAAGTCAGAACCATCGGATTTCTTAATAAAATTACTATTATACCCAAAAGAAACTTCAGTTACTTCATTTGTAATTGGAGCACCTAACGTACTCAAAACAGGTCTTCCTTGACTATCATAACGTGTTTCTGTTGCCCAGATGCGTTTCTTTTTTATGTCATAAGATTGAGCTTGAGTAGCCTTGCCTAAATCATCAAAATATCCTTTAGAAGCACCTACTAATTTCCCTTCTCTATCATAAATATGTGATTTCGTCCAATTTATAAATACATCCCCTGAAGCATCAATACAACCATTATTTGTTGAACTTGGTTCATTAGGACAAAAATCATAATTATTATTTACTAAACCAGCAGGCTGGGAGATAGCAAATACTGGTTCCGCATTAAAATCTCCAAAACCATCACTATCAGAATCTTGATAATATGCTATATAGGCAGGATTTCCAGATTGCTCTATTTTAAAGTTTACAATTAAATTATCATCTCGATCTACAATACGAATAACATCATATCTTAGGTTTGGGGTTTGATTTTCTTGAACTCCAATTGTAAAATTATTTCCTATGTTTGAAGGTAGCATTATCCAATTAGGGTTGTTAGCACTTGTTGCTTTTAAGAAAAGACAATCAGTTTGTACGGTAAAATATAAACTATGAGCCTGACTTGTAACATCTACCATTAACGAAACTGGTTGACCATTGTATGACACCGTTGCAGTACAATTTCCTCCTTCTTGAGTTATAATTGTTTGAGCACCCAAGATATTCATACCTAAAATAAAGAATCCTAGTATACTTAAAATTTTCTTTTTCATTTCTTATTGGTTGTTTCTTTTATAATTATATGAATTAGTGCTTGTTCTTTTAAAACCGCCTGAACCATCTCCTGGAACTTTGTCAGCTAACTCTGTTTGAGTTTCAATTAACCTACCAGATTCATCATAAATATAATGAGTAGCTAATCCATTCGCTCCAATGATATGAGTAACCTCATCCCATTTATTATACACATAACTTGTCATTGAAGATATGGCTGGATATAATCTAAAATCATCCAATACAACAGGTTCGGTCGATACAATACCAACACTTGCTCCTAATTCATCAATATTGATATATCCATTTAATAACACCCAGTCACCGGCAAAAACATTTTCTTCAGTTTTAAAAGGTATTCTTTGGTTATTATTTAAATAAATTAAAACACTATTTTCTCCTCCTTTTTTAACCCATACTGAAACTTTAAAACGTTGCTTTAATGATGTATTACGTCCATTTCTAGCTGGGACTTGAATGTTAAAACCAGACTGTGGATAGACCTCTACTACATAGTCACCCGTATGAGCTTCTTTTTCACCAACATATTTAACCCCATTAGATGAAATTCTAGAATCAAAATAATTACCATATTGATATTCTGCTCCGGAATAATACATATCATCATAAGCCGCATTTGCTTTAGTAATTACTTTTGTATAATTGTCTCCTAATTTCTTAGAAACGTAATTATTATTAATATCCTTAACCTCTAATGGTTGCGAAAATTGATTATATCTTTTAACTTCACTAATCTCCAGCCAATTTTCATTCATTGCTGTATCTGAGAATTGAAAAGTATTAAAGTTTAAATAGGTTCCGTTTTGATCAATTTCTCCATTCCAAATATAGGCTTTATGCTTTCTCCATGTGTCATTATTATTTGTTACACTTCCATCAATAAAAGAGTAATCCCAATTATTTTTCCACGTGATGACATTTGCAGCGAAAGGTTTCCAAAACCCATTTTTATAGACAGAAACATATTCTGCGGCATTTTGAGACAGCATGTTCTTATAGTTATAATCCTCCACTTTGGATCCCATTTCTCTATAGCCATAATTTGCAGGTACTCTTTCAGTCTTTATTTTGCGCCCTTCACTATCATATACAATAGTTTCTAATGGTTCACCAGTAGTTAAATCAAATTTATCATACATCATTGTAGTTGTTAAACCACCAGAAGTTTGGGAAGTACTTTCAATTACACTTGGATAACTTAATTTTGTAGTATTCCCAATATTAATAGCTACTCCAGTATTACTATTATAATACCCTAGTATTTCCTCTACATTAGAAAAATTCTCCTGAATTACACCTATATCGCTATCGGTAAGACTTTTAAATTTGTTCTCCGTTTTGCTAAGTAATTGTCCTTTATTATTAGTTATTTGACTGGAAATCAATGCTCCTAACGAACCAAAATTTGACTTTACTTCAAAATTTTGCTTATTTATGGTATAACCGCTATAAAATCTATAATCATTAATGTAATGTCTAGGAATATCTTGCATAATTGGATTACTCTTCGTTACCTCTAAGAAATTCCCTAGTTTATAATTGTTGCCTTGAATTGTAAAAGGCTTTAATACATTAAATTTATACTTTTTAATAGTACCATCATCTTTTAAAACCGCTACATTTTCATACATTACAATAGGTGAAGAAACATGCTCTTTGAATGGGATTTCTTTAAATTGTTTAGACGGCGCGAAACTTGTAACTCCTGAAGACTTATAATTACTATCCGTACTTTCATAAAGATTGTTTTTACTGTAAAAATACTGTGTTGGATATTTACCATTTATATCAATCTTCTTAACTCTTACTCCACCTCCTTTAACATTCTCTCTTTGTAAAGAAGATGACAATCTTATTTTAATTCTTTCCCCCCTACTATCACATTGATTTACATTAAGCTCTTCTTTCCAGTTTAATGTTCTATCTATAGCTCCCTGGTAATTTTTTATAAAGACCCATGACTTCTCACTACAAGTATAATCTTTCCTAACATCTGTTTTTGTATTTAAATTTGGTAATTTGAATACAACTTCATTATTAACTACATTAGTTACTTCACATTCTGCAGCAATGTCTACAATATAATCATTTTGCCAATAAATAAAATCTAGATATTCACTTTTTCCTAATTTAAAATAATCAGAAAAAACAATATTCTGACGTGCATCATTATCAACTGCATTTCTAAACTTGACTAACTTTTCACCATTACCATTCTCGTCAAATTTTATCTCCAAATTTTTATCAAAGAAAATTCTTTTTAATGCCGCCTCACTGGAATAATCATCACTTTCATATTCGACATTGATTTGTGCTCCTACTGGAGTCGTAATTTTATTCAAACTCCAAATAGAAGGAGAGTTTTTATAGTGCCCCCAAGAGTTTTGATTGTCATTATTTTGATATGGAATATTATTTTGTTCATAATTAAATGTGTAAGGAGGAATTGTTTTAGCTCCTCCCTTACCTCTTACATTGACATTTTTTAAAGTTAATCTTCCTGTGTTATCATATCCTTTTGCAAGAGAATAATCATAGTCAAAATCAATAATTTTTATAGCCTTTTCTTCTATGTTAAAATATGAGTCATGTTCATCATACAATTTATGATAATATTCACCGTAATGTTTAGAATCTACATAATCCATCCAACCAGAATTCCAATCATCAGAACCTGGTCCGTCGTTTACGATAATTGTTCTTTCAGTAAAGAAAATATCAGAAACTAATTTTGAAGCAAGTTTCCCATCAGAATGAGTAGTCAAACTAGTCGGTATATCCTCATTTTTTAACAAAATAATCTTCTTAAGCTTCAAAGATTCTTGAGAAAAACTTTGGGCATACATTCCATTTTTTATATTAATAATACTATATGTTGTCCAATACTCTGCTAGATCTTCAGGAGCTATAGTAGAATAAACCCCTGGGTAATAAGTTTTACCATCGACACCTCCATATCTAGGTAAATTCTGATCTAAAGTATTGTACTGAGCTTCATAATATCTTAATCCGTTCCTCGTTGAATTATAATGATTTGTGGCAGTAGATTTAGCATCTAAACGATTACCTTTTACAAATAATGCTGTGTGAGTTCTGGTTTTAATACTATTTAAATAATATACTTCTTTAAGCCCCCATGAAAAACTCTTAGAACCTTCTCCATAATTATAACCTCTTTTAGGTATTCTCCATGCGAAACCGTCAGACCATTTCCCATAATCGAACTGTACCCAATATCCATAGTCATCTTCATCAAGTAATCCGTTATTATTTTTATCGAAATAATCAGGACCAGTTATAGCTGTTAATAACCAGTGAGTAGCGTATGGAGTTAAAGTTTGCTCCTCTGTATACTTATCATTAATATTTTCATCATATTGTGTAACTCTACTAATTTTTTCTTTTTGGTATACTGGTATAGCATAATGATAAGTTACTCCGTCTGATTTAGTAATTTTAAAAGCACCTATTCCGTCTTCTTCTAATTTAGTTCGATCGATTCCTCTATTATAAAACGTATTACCTAGTAATTGTTTATTTGTATACGTTTCTATATATGATCCTCTTTTTAATCTATTCTTTCTTGAATAAAATCCTTCACTTTCATCGGTCTCTCCTTCGATACGAATTGATTCAATGATTTTCCCCTCTCTGTTATTATCTTCATTCGTCCAAGAACTATTGCCTGAAGGTTTAAATCTAGCATATGAACTATATTCATTATTGAAATAAAAAGAAATAGAACTACTTCCTTCACTATTATCTATACTTTTTGAAATGGAATTCTTGTAGTATTCTGGAATATCATAAAATTGATGTGTTAATTCCGTGTTTTGACCATAAAGATTTGTTTTTCTCAAAATATAGTAACTTGCCGGTAAATGGAGAAAACCGCTATCAAATAAGTAGGGAGAAATAGAACCTGATATCCCTTGCCCATTTACATTATACTGGTCATAAGACATATAAGTTAAATTATTTTGTGTAGCTTCTATTACTCTATTAAACTCATCTAAACTTTGAGAAGCATCAAACTGATGAAATCTAGGTAAAATTTTATTATCTAGAGTTTGTCCCATTTTTCCAACATATAAAGCCCCAGTACTACCATATGTCTTTTCATCAAAATGCCAATAATCATACTCTTGAGTTTTAGCTCCAATTTTTAAAAAACCTAAATTCAAATTTACACTGAACATATCTCCATAATCTCTACTTGTAGCACTTACAGCTGTTCCCGAATTACCTCCTTCGTTTCCTGTTAAATTAACTGAGCCATTTCCTGGAGATCTCAAACTTATACCTAACCCTCCTTTAGCTGATAAAGATAAATCCGCATATACCTCATTTTCCATTATTGGTAATGATAAATTTAACCCTAAGCCTGATTTCGAACTATAG
The DNA here is from genome assembly GCF_004345825.1 of Tenacibaculum skagerrakense. Lineage (GTDB taxonomy): Bacteria > Bacteroidota > Bacteroidia > Flavobacteriales > Flavobacteriaceae > Polaribacter > Polaribacter skagerrakensis. The sequence goes on along the minus strand of NZ_SLXM01000005.1, from coordinate 97,960 downwards.
CTTAAGCTATTATAATCTATACCCCAAGACCCATTACTTGCGTAACTAGCACCATACCTTTGCCCCGCAATATTTGCTTGAATACCTATACTGTAGTCATAAGAGGTTTCTCCACCAAAAGCTTTATGTGATTGTATATTGGCATGCAGTCCTATCGAATTACTATCATCATCTCCCCATCCTACTCCTGCAAAAATTTGAGTATTTCTAACAGTTCCTCCTACACTTCTTGAAATAGATGAATTCAATGCATCATTCCAATCATCAGGCACTCCAATTATATTTCTATTTATAGCTCCTGGGTTGATATTCCATCCTAATCCTACCCATGAGGCGTCTTGATCAAGTGAAATTCCTGCGTGATAATTTAAGGTAATTGGATATCCTCCTTCAGGACTAGGTACTTCCATAAGAGGCAAAACATAACTTAAATCTCCAGTTAACAAATTTACCATATCAGTAGCATCTAATGGTTCAAAAGTACCAGCTTCAGGAGCAATTGGACCTTGAGCAATAAGTTTACTTGTTGATAAAATAAGTATTCCTATTATTACAATTTTTTCTAAAAGGTTCTTTATCATAATTTACTATTTCTTTTTAAGAGATTACTTCAGTCGTTTCCTCCTTCGTAATGACGTTAAAAATTTATTTTTGGTTCGTTTTTGATTTTTTGTGTTGGTATTTTAAACTTTACTTCTCCCGTATAGGTTCCTAAATCTCCAATTGTTATATTTATATATTCGTCTTGTAAATACTTTTTATCTCTTGGGTACACAAACAACATATCTGTTGATCTACTCATTCCATACATTCTTGGATATACGTAATCTAATAGTTCTAGTGTGTCTTTTTTTGCTGTATATACATGTACTTTTTCTCCCATACCAAAAGCTAAGTTATTTACCATAGCGCCAAACTCTTGTCTGTTTTTTGGAGTTGTACTTAACAATTCTTTATTGTTTTTTGCCATAGACAAAGTGAAGTAGATATAGTTTTTATACTTAGTTCGAAGCTTCTTAACATCTTCTTCAGTATAAGAACTATTTAACTCTTGAGTAACTAATAAATCTGTGGGTTTGTAAAGCAGACTAAAATCATAGCCATTTACATTTTTTTGATGTAAATAACCATTATCAACATCTCTAAGATACTCCCATAGTTTTTCCTTACTGTCGAAAGATGTATTCGAACAACTCATAAAAACTATACTAAAAATTAGTATTGAAATCTTATTTTTCATAGCCTTTTATTAAACTACTTTTCTTTTTTTGAGAAAAATGAAACGAAAAAATCAAGTTTGACTCAGGAAATTACTTTGTATCATTCATTTTCAAACTCCATGCTTAAAGCTTTGCTTAGCACTTCCGTTTTGCATTCATTATTTCTTAGTCAAACATGGTGTTTATTTCAACTATTTTCCTTCAAACTCGGCATTTAAACCTTCTAAAACTTTTTCAGTTAAATCGGCACTTTTATCAGCATACATAATGTTTCCACCTCCACTAGCACCAAAAATCATTTTGTAACCCTTTTTCTTTCCGTATTCTGTTACGAAATCATTAATATCGTTGATAACCGTTTGAGTAGATTTTTTATCCTCCTCTTGAATTTGTTTCTGAACAGCTTGTTGATAATTATTAATCTGTTGTTGTTTGTTAGACAATAATTCTTGTTTCAGCTTTAATTCCTTCTTAGAGTAACTAGAACGCTCTTTTTCATATAGTTTTAATTCTTTTTGCCAATCTGTAACCAAACTATCTACGTTAGACCTTAAAAGCTTTGCCTTTTTCTCAAACTCTGCTCTTACTACTTTCGTCCTGTTGTAACCTTCTAATAATTTATTTACATCCACATAAACTAAGCTTGATTTTTCTTGCGAGTAAAAAAATGTAGCAATTGATGCTATTAAAGCTAAGACTGCTACTACTAAAGCAATTTTCTTCATGATTTAAATTTTATATATGTCCCTTTAAAAAGTTGGCAAATGTACTGTTTACATTTCCTTATTTATAACTTCTTTTATCTTAATTATTAACAGTTTATTTTTTTAATAGTGCTTTTATAGTAAGCTCTAATTCTCTTATTTTCTCCTGTTGTTTTTCTAATTCTTTAATTCTTTTCTCTTGCTGAATTGTATATAACGTCAATTCTTCAATTTTTTCTAACAACTTCTTGTTCATTTCTCCAAGTTGTACTCCATTTTTTTCTACTTCTTCAGCAGAAGGAATGTTAGATAGATGACCTTTCTCTTTTATTTGTTTTTCAACCTCTTCCAAAGTTGGTAACTTATAATTGTTTTCGAAAACGTAGTCTGGCCAAGCTGACTGCAATTTTACAACTACCTCTTCTGCAATTGCCTTTCCTGCTATCGCTAAATTATATCCTTTTGTATCAGATGTTCCTATTCCTACATTCCCTTTAGGAATAAACAAATCAGATCCTGATGCAGAGGATGACCCTCCAATGTAAACATCCTTTCCGTTACTGTAATTTAAATGTAAATTATCATGTTTGTCTGTTGTTGGTTCCTTTCCGTTTATATTTCTAACCCACAATTGTCCATTTACTGTTCCACCTATATTTACATGTCCATTATGAACTAATTTATCTCCTGCTTTTTCCCAGTAACTCTCTGATAAACCTTGATAAGGAGCAGTTGCTTCAGGATGCAAAAAGAATAATTCCGAAACTCCTAATCTTCCATTCAACCCATGAGTAGTATAGAAAGTAAATTTTAATTTCGTGTAAGCTCCTGAAGGCATTTTTTTAATGAAAGATGTTGCTCCAGTATAGTCAGTATTTGAATAATCTGCAATAGTCTTCCATACACTTGCTCCTGAATATTGATCATACCCTTCTATTTTAAACCTTTTCGCTTGCCAATATCTAGTTGACCATCCAACCCAACCTCCACTTTGAACATGTATTGCTGGTAAACCTTCTATTAATATTTCTGTGGGTGAAGTTATAGAAGGTGCAATTGCTGTATATGATGGCACAAATATCCCATCAAATAAAGTGCTTAAATTTAAAGTAGCCCCTCCTGTTTGAGTTACAGTATACCTGTTATGTGCATTAAATAGCATATTATGCTCTAACCCCACTGCATGTGTATTACTAGTATAGGTTTGCGCAAAACTGGTTAAACCTAAAATTGTTACCAAAAATGTTAAACTGAGCTTCTTCATTATTTATTTTCTAATTTTGATATTCTCTCTTCTAATTTTTTAATAATTGACAATAACTTTTTATTATCTTTTTCTTGCTGAATCGTATATAACGTCAACTCTTCAATTTTTTCTAACAACTTCTTGTTCATTTCTCCAAGTTGTACTCCATTTTTTTTCACTTCTTCTGCAGAAGGAATATTTGGTAAATGACCTTTCTCTTTAATTTGCTTTTCAACTTCCTCTAATGTTGGTAGGTTATAGTTGTTTTCGAAAACATAATCTGGCCAGTTATTTAAATCTACTCTCACTTCTTTAGCATGAACAGTTCCATTCACCGCCAATTTTGCATCAGGGTTAGACGTTCCAATTCCAACTTTACCTCCGTTTTTATCAATAACAATTTGAGCTACATCTAGGTTTGTCTTTCCAATAGGCAAATTACCACTTGAAGTTCCTATACCTAAGCCGGCTTTATCACTTTCGGCATCTAAGGCTATATCAAAATATTTAAACACATCACCGGTAGTTTTAGCATTTATTCTGATACCTTTCACTTTATCAGAAGGTGTTGCTGTTTCAAACCTTCCTAAAATATCTTCAGTAGTACCTCTTACTGTTAAAGGTGCATCAGCAGATGTTCTTCCTATCATAATTCTCCCTTTTGGAACTACAAAATCAGATCCAGAAGCACCACCAATCCAAACATTCTTTCCGTTACTATAATTTAAATATAAATTACCATCATTAGCTGTTGTCGGCTCTTTACCATTTATATGACGAACCCATAAATGTCCATTGGTCGTACCGCCGATATTTACGTGCCCTTGAACGGTCAAATTTCTATCTGGTGTGTTAGTACCAATTCCTACATTACCTGAACCATCCCAAATTCCGTCTTTAAACCTAACATCTCCATCAAATTTATTTTGATAGGGTACAATTGTTTCATTTGTTCCGGTTGGTAATTCATCAGTTATTGTCCAATTTTGAAAATGAGTATCATTTAATCCTTTTCCTTTTTCATAAGCTCTTATAGAAAAACGACTAAAATATCTTTTCTCATTTATGAAAATTATGACTTTACCATTTTCATTAAACAACTTTATTTCAGGTGTAAATCCTCCAAAAGAAGAAACAGATTTCTTTAAAAAAATATTATTATAAACGTAATAAGTTAAAATTAGACCTATGGTGTTTCCTGAATGATAATCATAACCTTCGATTATTAATGTAGGCATTCCATATCCGTCTGCAAATGGTAAGTTAGTATTAATCTTTACTCCATTTGTTGGAGTTCCATTTATGTAATAGTTAATTACAGGATTGTAATTTTGAGAAAATGTGATTGCAGTGGTAAGTATAAAAAATACTAGTAATATCTTTTTCATAATACAATCTAATTTACTTGATTTAATAATGATTTATTTTTTGTTTTTCTCTTTTATAAATCTCTTTAATTGGATTTCTAGCGGCTCCATTTTCACATAGTTCTCCTTCATCAACTAATCCTACAATACGAGCCCCTCCCATTTTATGAACATTCCAACAAAAAGAGGAAACCTCATACTGAAACACTTGTAATTCAGAAGAGTTTAATTCATGAATAACTTTTCCTTCTTTATATAGTAAGATGTAAGACTGATTGTTATCTTTAGTAAACAAATACAGAGCATCTGCTTGTTTTAAATATTGTAACACTTTTGGTTGAGCCACAAATTTAATTTGCGTAACCAAAGTTAATTCAGGATTATAATAGAGATAGTTTTTTACTTTATGATTAAATCCTCTATTATTAATTTCATCAATAACAGAAACTTTATCATTGATTTTTAATTCAAAATAATTTGGTTTTACTTTTAAAGAATCATCATAAACAATGATATCTTTTTTTGTAGTAGATTCTAAAAAACGTTGATAACTCTTGAAGTTTTGATTATTAAATTCTCTCGATGTAAAATCTAATTTAATAGGATGAAAATATGTAGGTATTCCAACAACCTCAAAACTATTTTTTCTAACGGTTTTCTTTTGTTCACCTAAAACACCCAAGTCAACAGAACTGTAAGCTTGGTATAATTTATTTTTTTGTGGTAATACATAGCAAGAACTAATTAATACGCATAGTATTAGATATAAATATCTTTTCATAAACAATTTATTCCTAAAATTTTTCCTCGGGGCAAAAATATATATTATATTTAAAAGCCAATAATTTTTCGAACAAATTATTGGCTTTTAGATATTAACAGTATGTTTAAAAAATTCTATTCCCCTAGAAAAACCTAGTAATTCCTATACTTCTTAGTCTCTTCAAAAATCGCAGATAGAATTTTTTCTTCTAATTCATTATATTCAAGATTTCTTCTTTTCATAACCTCATTAGCAACTTCGCTTACTTTATTCATTTTATATTCCGTAAATCCGGAAGCTCCTCCCCAGCTAAATGATGGCACAAAGTTCCTAGGAAATCCGCTACCAAAAATATTAGCAGAAACTCCAATTACTGTTCCTGTATTAAACATCGTATTTATACCACATTTAGAATGATCACCCATCATTAATCCACAAAACTGTAATCCTGTTTTTGCGAATCTGCCAGTTTCATAATTCCATAATTTTACCTCAGCATAATTATTTTTAAGATTAGAGTTATTCGTATCTGCTCCCAAATTACACCACTCTCCTAAAACTGAGTTTCCTAAGAAACCATCGTGTCCTTTGTTAGAATACCCAAATAAAACAGAATTATTAACCTCTCCTCCTACTTTACAATAAGGACCTAAAGTTGTTGCTCCATAAATTTTTGCTCCTAATTTTAAAACTGAATTTTCACACATAGCTAATGCACCTCTAACCACAACACCTTCCATAATTTCAGCATCTTTTCCAATATAAATAGGACCAGTAGTAGCATTTAAAGTGGCAAAAGTCAGCTTTGCCCCTTCTTCAATAAAAATATGTTCTCTACCAATACAATTTACGGTCTCTGGAATTGGTTGGGATGTTCTTCCTTCTGTAAGTAATTTAAAATCCTGACGAATAGCTTCATCATTTTTAGAGAAGATATCCCACGTGTTTTTAATCTGAATAATATCTTCTTCAAATTCTATTTGAGTATATTGATCGAAATCAACCTCTTCTTGCTCCTGAGAGGTATAGAAAGCTATCACATCTTCACCTTTAAAAATAGCTTCATTCTTTTTTAATCCTTTTACCATTTCTATTAACTCAGGAACTGGTAAAAACGAAGCATTTATCATAATATTCTCTTCCATTTCTACCATTGGAAATTTTTCTTCCAAATACTCTTCAGTAATAGTGGTAGTTGTTAACCCCAGATACTTTTCCCATTTCTCACGAATTGTTAAAATCCCAACTCTGATATCGGCTACTGGACGTGTAAACGTAAATGGTAATAAAGATGTTCTAACATCTCCATCAAATAAAATATAGTTCATTTTTGTTTTTTTTGAAGCAACACAAACATACAACAAAAAACCGATTACAATAAAAGCAATCGGTTCTTGAAATCTATTTTTGAATGTTATCTTTTTACAATCATTTTACTTCCAATTTTTCCCTCTGCGCTTACTTTTATGAAGTATACTCCACTTCCAAATTCATCTAAAGCAAACTCATTATTACTAAACAAAGTAGCTTCTTCCTTTTTCAATAATCTACCGGATAAATCGTAAAAGCTTATATCTGCATTCTCTACAGAGGTTGGTAATTGAATTTTCACATTGTTAGAAATAGGATTTGGAGAAACAACAAAATCTAATGTTTCAAACTTCTTAGTACTTAACGTTACTCCAAGCGTTGTTGCCCCTCTATTAGAGCCTCCATGATAGGCATAAGTTGTTGAACTTCCAAAAGCCCAAATAACATCTATACTACCTGCTGAGTTACTAAAAACAAAATCGCTTGCATCTCCAGAATTGTTAGGTCTTGTTGCTACGATAGTTCTTATGTTCCCTGAAACTGTATTTGATACTAAATTCCAATCTTGACTAGCATCTGCTGGAGGCAATTGATTACCTGCTGTTGTCGCGTCTGTAATAGTAGTTCCATCGGTTCTAAAAACATCGGTACTACTAAACATATTAGTAGCTCCATTATCAAAGCCTATAGCAAACCAAGCATTTGAAGGACCATTTAAAGTTAATGTAGTAGTTGTTCCGTCAATCTCTAAATTCACACTTAAATTATCCTTTAATGTCTGTGTTCCTGTTGAAAATACTTGTGCAGACAAACAGTAACTTGCCAACACAAAAACCAAGAGTAGTTTTGTTTTCATAATATGTTTAGATTTTAAATAAGGTTAATATTCTTTTATTACTTTTTAATTTTGCGTAATCTTTAGCAGTGTTTCCTCTATTATCTTTTAAATCAAATTTTGCACCTGACTTTATTAAAAACTCCACAATTTCATAAGAGTTGAAAACTACAGCATAGTGTAAGGCAGTTTTTCCATTGGTGTCAGAAACATCTATATCTGCATTATGTTGAACTAAGTACTCCACCAACTCCACATTACCTTTTACGGTGGCTGCCATTAGTGCAGTTCCATAACCGTTATTTGCATTGATATCTTTAGTGTTTTCTACAATATACTTAGCAACTTCATTATTACTATTATAACAAGCTAATGTTAGAGCATTATAACCTGCTTCATTGGGCATATCAATAGAAAGAGGGTGAATTTTCAATAATTCTTTTAATTCTTGGAGGGATCCGCTGCGAGCAATATCAAATATTTCATTCGCTTTATTCTCTTGTGTCATTCCTGAAACGGAAACAAACAAAAATAGTAGTGCCATTTTTTTTGGAGTCATAATTTTCGATTTAAGCATTTGTATCTATAACAAATAACTACACATTTAATCGGTTGTATACTTTTAAATAGATTGAAAAAGGAAAAAACAGTGCTGAAAAGGAAAATAATCCTTTAAAAAAACAAGTAAACTGAACATCTCTGATGAATATTTAAATATTACCATTTACTTGAGAAATTTTTTAATTGTAATTTTGTTAGCATGAAAAAAGTACTAGCTTATATCCTCATTGGAATCTTTTTGATGGCTGCAGCCTACTACGCAATTGTGTATTATGGAACTTACAGTAAAGGGGAAAGATCAGGTGAACTTATTAAATTTAGTAGAAAAGGTATCCTAATTAAAACATGGGAAGGTGAAATTAGCCAAGGTATATCTGGAGCTCAAATTTTTAAATTTTCTGTTGAAGACAAAGAAAAAGAGGTTGTTGAAAACTTACAAAAGTTTCAAGGTCGTTACGTAAAATTAACCTACATAGAACGATTTGATAAGTTATTTTGGTTAGGTGATACTAAATATTTTATAACCAAAGTTGAAGAGGAAAACTCTCCACATTTCAGTGGACTAAGATCGAAAAAAGATGAAGAATAATTATAAAGCTGTTGAAGACACTCGAATTACTATTTCCGAGTTAATGCTCCCATCACACACAAATTTTAGTGGTAAAATACATGGAGGTTATATTTTAAATCTAATGGACCAAATTGCTTTTGCTTGTGCTGCGAAATATTCTGGCACTTATTGCGTAACTGCATCTGTTGATACAGTTGATTTTTTAAATCCTATTGAAGTTGGAGAACTTGTTACCATGAAAGCATCCATTAATTATGTAGGTAGAACATCAATGGTGGTTGGTATTAGAGTAGAATCTCAAAATATACAAACTGGTAAAGTAAATCATTGTAATTCATCTTATTTTACAATGGTTGCTAAAAATGATGAAGGAAAAAGTGTTCCCGTTCCTGGATTAATCATTAAAAACGACTTAGAGATCAGGCGATTTCTAAAAGCTATCAAAAGAATTGAAATGAAAGAAAACAGAAAATTAGAGTTTGATCATGAAGATTTTATTCCAGATACATATTTAAAAGATCTCGAAAATTACAATGTCAAGATAGCAATAAATGAAGGAGATAATTGATTTAAGTCAGGAAATCTATGAAGGTATGCCTGTTTATAAAAGCTTACCACAAGTTACCATGGAAGTCCATAATACCCATGAAGAATGGGATAATGAAATAAACCCAACTACTAAAACGCCAGCAGTTTATAAAATTCAAATGGGTGAACATACTGGTACTCATGTAGATGCTATCAATCATATGGCTAAACAATATAGAGGACAATCTATTGATACTATGCCATTATCTATGTTTTACACAGAAGGAATTTGTATTGATGTATCTCATAAAGGTTTTCAAGAACTGATAAGTACTGAAGATATAAAAGAAGCGCTGTTAAAAGATAATTTACAAATTAAACAAGGAGATACTGTTCTGTTATATACAGATCATTACAGAAAAGCATTTAATACAGAAAACTGGAGTAAAGGACCAGGAATTACAGCTGAATGTGCACGATGGTTGGGAAACCAAAAAATTGTCGCCTTCGGGGTAGAAACTATGTCTCCTGGAGTTCCTAAAATATCTAATAAAGAAGTACATCATATTTGTGGTGAGCTAGGTTTTACACATTATGAAAATATGATTAATCTCTACAAACTGATTGGTCGTGGTCGTTTTCGTTTTATTGGCTTGCCCTTAAAAATAAGAGGAGGAACCGGTTCCCCTGTAAGAGCTGTTGCTGTTTTTGAATAAAAAAAGCCGAAGAACTATCTTCGGCTAAATAATATCTTACAAAAGGAAAGTTTACCAACGAATAACTACCGATCCCCAGGTGAATCCGCTACCAAACGCTGCTAAAACAACTAAATCATTGTCTTTAATTTTTCCTTCTTCCCATGCTTCAGTTAATGCTATAATAATTGATGCGGCAGTTGTATTCCCGTAACGCATAATGTTATTATAAACCTTATCATCAGGTAACTGAAATTTTTTCTGAATAAACTGTGCAATTCTTAAGTTTGCTTGATGAGGAATTAACATATCGATGTCATCCTTTTCTAAACCGTTTGCTTGTAAACCTTCAACAATTGCTTCTGAAAAACGAACTACAGCATGTTTAAAAACAAACTGTCCATTCATATGTGGAAAATATGAAGTATCGTCTGGATCATTTGCTTCTATAATTTCAGGAACCCAACGATTTGTTGATGGTCCTATTAACGCTAACTCTTCCGCATGCTTCCCTTCAGAATGTAAGTGAGACGATAAAATCCCTTTCCCTTCTTCTTCACATCTAGAAAGCACTGCCGCTCCTGCTCCATCACCAAAAATTACAGTAACCCCTCTACCTCTAGTTGATCTTTCTAATCCTCCAGAATGATTTTCTGAACCAATAACCAATATGTTTTTATACATACCTGTTTTAATAAACTGGTCCGCAACAGATAGTGAGTAGATAAAACCAGAACATTGATTACGTACATCTAATGCTCCAATAGTTGGCATATCTAAAATATCTTGTATTTGTACTCCTCCTCCAGGGAAATACATATCAGGACTTAACGTAGCAAAAACAATAAAATCGATATCGTCCTTAGTTAACCCAGCTCTTTCGATAGCTATCCTAGCAGCTTTAGCTCCCATTACAGCAGTAGTGTCTTCTGTTTTCGGATCAATCCAACGACGCTCTTTGATTCCAGTTCGTTCTTGAATCCATTCGTCACTAGTTTCCATCCACTGGGTTAAATCATTATTTGTAACTACATTATCTGGAACGTAATAACCTAAACCAGTAATTTTTGAACTATACATAATATATATTGGTTATAATTTAGTTGTTTTCAAATTATCAGCCTGTAAAAGTATGAATTTTATCATTTTTGTACAAAATTGGATGCTATTAATATTCCGTGAATGTCATCATGTCATTTTGGTAGCTACTTTTAATATACTACTTATATAAAAGTCTCAATCTGAACTAAGTTCTTATCAAAAGAGAAAAAGTAGTGTTTTTTTTAAATAATATCTCTAAAAAATACTTACCTTTTTAGTTTATAACAGAAGTTAAACAACCAAACACTCCTGAAAAACTAACTATACTAAACTATTCTATCGTGCTACATGAAATATAAAAGAGCCCTCCAAATTACTTTTTTAATTTTAGCAGCAGAAATTATTTATGCATTACCTTTTGTGCTAGTACGAATTTTTCGTCCTACTTTTTTAAGTGCGTTCGACATAACTAACAAAAATATTGGGTTCTGTTATACATTGTATGGTGTAACAGCTATGGTGTCCTATTTTATAGGTGGCTTAATAGCAGATCGATTTCCTTCCAAATACTTAATGGGTATTGCATTATTTCTAACAAGTATAGGTGGTTTTGTGTGGGTTATGTATCCTTCTTTACCAACTCTTTATGCATTATATGTGTACTGGGGTTTTACCACAATTATGCTTTTTTGGTCGCCTTTGGTTAAAGCTACGAGGTTATGGGGAGACAAAGAACAAATTTATGCATTCGGTATTCTAGAAGGAGGAAGAGGATTAGTAGCTGCTGTAATAGGTTCTATCGGAGTTTATATTATCTCTTCAATTTCTGAAGTTGATAACTATTCTAAAATTGTAGTCCAAAATGCAATGAATCAAGTATATTTAATTACTTCGATACTAACCATGCTAATTGCTTTTTTAGTACTATTTCTACCAAATTTTGGAAACCCTTCTAAGATTATAACCAAAAGTAGTATCCGAAAAAATATTTCAAGAACTTTGGGCTATCCTATAGTTTGGATCTTAATGATTATCATTTTAACTTCATATATTGGCTACAGAGTTGCTGATGTATTTACTCAGTACGCCAGTGAGATATATGGATATAATTCGAAAGAATCAGCTGAGTTGGGTACATACTTTTCATATATGAGACCTTTAATTTGTCTGTTTGTTATTTTCTTTGCTAAGAACTCAAACCCTTCAAAATGGCTAATCATTGGTTTTTCAATGATGACTTTAGGCAGTTTATTATTTATTTTTAATGTTGATTTTTTACGTTTTTCTTTATTGATTCCATTAGTATGTTCTTTAATGGGAGCTTATACTTTAAGAGTGTTGTATTTCACCGTGTTAGAACAGGCTAAAATCCCTATAACAATGACAGGAACCGTTGTCGGTATTGTTTCTGTAATAGGTTTTTCACCAGACATTTTTTTAGGTCCTATAGAAGGATATTACTTAGATGAAGTTGGAGGAACTTTAGGATATCAATATTTATTTATTTTCTTCTTAGTAAGTTCGCTAATTGGTTTATTGGCTTCTATTGTCTTGAACAACTCTTTTAAATCAAAAAGTACATTTCTGACATCCTGACATATTTTAGCTTTTGGTATTTTTTTTGACTAACGTAGTCCGTTAACATTGACTAAAAAATCAAAATATTATATTATGAGTAAAGGAAGTATTAATGTATCGGTTGAAAATATTTTTCCATTAATTAAAAAATTCTTGTATTCCGATCACGAAATATTTCTTCGTGAATTAATTTCGAATGCTACAGATGCAACCACAAAATTAAAACACTTAATTTCTATTGGTGAAGCTAAAGTTGAGTATGGTAATCCACAGATTGAAATCAAAATCAACAAAGAAAACAAAACGCTTCACATTACAGACCAAGGTTTAGGTATGACTGCTGATGAAGTAGAAAAATACATCAATCAAATTGCCTTTTCTGGTGCTGAAGAATTTTTAGAAAAATACAAAGACTCAAATAACGAAACTGGAGTTATTGGTCACTTTGGTTTAGGTTTCTACTCTGCGTTTATGGTGGCAGATAAGGTTGAAATTATTACTAAATCTTATAAAGATGAACCTGCTGCACATTGGATTTGTGATGGTTCTCCTGAGTACACATTAGAAGCACACGATAAAAAAGAAAGAGGAACTGAAATTATCTTACACATCTCTGAGGATGAAAAAGATTTCTTAGAAGATTCGAAAATCTCTGGTTTACTAAAAAAATACAATCGCTTTAATCAAATTCCGATTAAATTTGGCACAAAAACAGAGACGTTACCGCTTCCAGAAGATGCAGCTGAAGATGCGAAACCTGAAACAAAAGAAGTAGATAACATTATTAACAATACTGAGCCTGCTTGGACTAAAAAACCTGCTGACTTAGAAGCAGAGGATTACAAAACATTCTACAGAGAATTGTATCCTATGCAATTCGAAGAGCCTTTATTCCACATTCATTTGAATGTTGATTATCCATTCAACTTAACGGGGATTTTATACTTCCCTCGTTTGACACAAAATATGGATATTCAAAAAGATAAGATTCAATTATATCAAAACCAAGTTTTTGTTACAGATAACGTGGAAGGAATTGTTCCTGACTTCTTACAGATGCTTAAAGGGGTAATTGATTCTCCAGACATTCCTTTAAATGTTTCTCGTTCGTATTTACAAGCTGACGGAGCTGTAAAGAAAATCTCTGGATACATCACTAAAAAAGTAGGAGATAAACTTTCATCTTTATTTAAAAATAATCGTGAAGATTTCGAACAAAAATGGAACGACATCAAGGTTATAATCGAATATGGAATGTTATCTGAAGAGAAATTCTTTGATAAAGCCAAAAAGTTTGCTTTATATCCAACGGTAAATAATTCGTTTTTTACGTTTGATGAATTAGTTGAAAAAACAAAAGACTCTCAGACAGATAAAGATGGAAATCATGTAATTCTTTATGCAGCAAACAAAGATGCACAACACAGTTACATTGAAGAAGCAAAAGCAAAAGGATATGAAGTATTGTTACTAGACTCTCCTATTGTTCCGCATTTAATGCAAAAATTAGAGATGGAATCTGGTGACGCTAAAGTTCAATTTAAACGTGTAGATGCTGATCATATTGATAATTTAATAAAGAAAGATGATACAGTAACTTCTAAACTTTCTGACGAAGAAAAAGAGAAATTAAAACCGGTTATTGAAGGAGCTGTAAATAATTCTAGCTATACTGTTCAATTAGAAGCTATGGATTCTAAAGCTTCTCCATTCTTAATTACTGTTCCAGAATTTATGCGTAGAATGAAAGAAATGCAAGCTACTGGTGGTGGAATGATGGGAATGGGTAATTTACCAGAAATGTACAATCTTGTAGTAAACACAAACCATGAGTTAGTTTCAGATATTTTAAATGCCAATGAGGACAAACAAAAACAGTTAATTTCTCAAGCATTTGATTTAGCTAAATTATCTCAGAATTTATTACACGGTGAAGAATTAACAAACTTCATAAAACGTTCTTATGATTTAATAAAATAATCATTCACCAAAATATATTATTAAACCTCTTTGTGAAAACAGAGAGGTTTTTGTTTTTATATACATCGAGGTTCTTTTTGGTATATTTGTTTAAAATCAAGAACACACATGAAAAAAATCTTTTTAACTATTGTAGCTGCAGCTACATTATTAACTTCTTGTAAAAAAGAAGAACCTAAAAAAGAAGTTGAAACCAATCAAGAATTTGAAAAGTTATTGGTAGATTATAACGAAGGAAAACTTAAATTAAATCCTTTAAATGCAACTTTTGCTGGTGATAACAGATTTAACGATCAGTTTCCAAACTTTTTGTCTGATGAATACGCTTTAGAATCAAAAGATTTTTTCACTAATTACAAAGCTAAACTTGAGGGCTTTTCTGACGATCAGTTAACTGAAAGCCAACAAATGAGTAAAGCCGTTTTGGCTTGGGATTGTGATATGGCTTTAGCTCAAGGAAGTTTTAAAAACGACCAATTATTGCCAATCAACCAAATGTGGACTGTGAACTTGACTATGGGACAGTTAGCAAGTGGAAGCAGCGCACAGCCTTTTAATACTGTAAAAGATTATGAAAATTGGTTTAGTAGATTAGACAAGTTCAATACTTGGCTTCAATCTGCTAAATCAAGAATGGAACAAGGAATTAAAGAAGGATATGTATTACCAAAATCGTTAATTAACAAAGTAATTCCTCAGTTTCAAGGATTAGCTGAAACTCCGTTAAAAGAGCACTTATTTTATTCTCCAATCAACAACTTTCCTGCTGACTTTTCTGACGAGGACAAAAAAGCATTAGAAAAGCAGTACTCTAATATTTTAGAAGAGAAGTTAATTCCTTCTTTCAAAGCTTTACATGAGTTTTTATCATCTGACTATTTAAATGCTGGATTAGAAGTTAGCGGTATTGATGCTGTTCCTCAAGGAAAAGAATACTATCAACATTCCATTAAAAATTATACAACTACGAACATGACTGCTGATGAAATTCATGAGTTAGGATTAAAAGAAGTCGCTCGTATTTTATCTGAAATGGAAAAAGTAAAACAGCAAGTTGGTTTTGAAGGTGATTTAAAATCATTTTTTGATTTTGTTAGAAACAACAAAGAGTTAATGCCATACACAGAACCTCAACAAATTATTGACAACTTCAACGCTATTCATGAAAAAATGAAACCACAATTAGAGAAGTTATTTGGTAACAAACCTAAAACTCCTTTTATTGTGAAGCAAACGGAGAAATTCAGAGAGGCTTCTGCAAGTGCAGAATACAATCCTGGTTCTTTAGACGGAACTCGTCCAGGTGTATTTTATACTCCTATTCCAGACGCCACAAAATATAATGTATTTTCTGATGAAGCATTGTTCTTACACGAAGCAATTCCAGGACATCATTATCAAATTTCATTAACGCAAGAGAATAAAGATTTACCTGGTTTTAGAAAAACACTTTGGTACAGTGCTTACGGTGAAGGTTGGGCTTTATATACAGAAAACTTAGGAAAAGAATTAGGATTGTACACAGATCCATATCAGTATTTCGGAATGTTAGGAATGGAAATGCATAGAGCTATTCGTTTAGTAGTAGATACTGGTATGCATGCGAAAGGATGGAGTCGTGAAAAAGCCATTCAATATTCATTAGATAACGAAGCAGAAAGCGAAGCAAGCATTATTTCTGAAATTGAGCGTTACATGGCAAATCCTGGTCAGGCATTATCGTATAAAATCGGACAATTAAAAATTAGAGAACTTCGTAAAAAAGCGAAAGATGCTTTAGGAGATAAATTCGATATTCGTGAATTTCATAATCAAGTATTAGAAACTGGTTGTATTCCTTTAGCTTTACTAGAAAACAAAATCGATAAATGGATTGCTTCTTTAAAGTAATATCTATCGAATCATAATAATAAAAACCACTCCGTTACTTCACAGAGTGGTTTTTTTGTACTTTTAATTCCACCAAATAACACATCATGAAAAAAATTCTAGGGCTATTACTATTTCCCGTTCTTTCTTGGGCACAAACCAATACAGAAATCCATTTGTTTGATATTACTTCAGAAAATGGAGAACTTAAAGTTGTTAATGGAAAAAACATTTCTAATAATGAAGGATATGATAGTCAACCTCATTTTTATAATGATAACTTGGTTTTGTTTGCCTCAACTAGAAACGGACAAACAGATATTGCCAAATATAATATTAGAGATAGTAAATTATCTTATATAAATAACACTCCACAAGGAGGTGAATATTCTCCTCAAAAAATCCCTAACTCGAAAAATGTTTCTGCTGTTCGTTTAGATAATGATGGTAAACAGCGTTTTTATGAATACAACTTTAAGACAGGAAAAGATAAAGAACTTATTAAAGATTTAGTTGTTGCATATCCGATGTGGTATGATAAGAATACTGTAATATGTTCAGCTATTGTAAATGATAGTTTACAGTTATTTGTAAGTGATATTAAAAAGAAAACGAATACTTTAATCGCTAAAGAAGTTGGTCGTTCTTTTCATAAAATTCCAAATTCTAAGTTGGTTAGCTTTATGAAAAAAAATGGTGAAAACTGGGAAATTTGGTCGTTAAATCCTGATAGTAAAGAAACTAAATTTATCACCTCAACAGGAAAAACACAAGATATTTGTTGGTTACCAAACGGAAGTATTTTAATTCCTAATAATAATGCTATCTACCAATTTAACCCTTCAAAAGACAAAAACTGGTCGTTATTTCATAGGTTTTCAGATGAAAACATCAATAACATATCTAGAATAACAGTTAATAGTATTGGAACGAAATTAGCTATTACTGCAGAAGTTCGTTTAAAATAAACAGCAAAACCATTTATTTTTTAATATGTAGTTAAAGAAATCTCAGCGTTCATACGTCTCATTTGCCTTTGACTAATTAAAACATTAGATTGCAACTTAAAAAGCTTATCGTGATTCTTTTTTATGCGGAGATCTAACTCTTTAACTTTTTTCATTTTTACATTGTATTCTGCTTCAGATATTTCTCCAGATTTTTTTTGAGATACCAAATGCTTCATTGTTTTTTGAACTAAATCCATTGCTTCTGCATTCATTTTTTCACAGAATTGTAAGCTCTCCCATCTCTCTTTTAACCTATTTTGGACTATAGCTTCAATTACATCATATTGCTGCTTCTCTGATTCTTGAGCAATTAAACTATTAGCTGAAACAACAACTACAAAAGCAATTAAAATTTTGTGAATTTTCATAACATTTTAATTTTAAGTACTCTAAAAGTATAAATTTTTTTCGAACTTTTGAGAAACTTAAAGTTTATGAATTCAATTTCTCATCAAACCTGGTTTTAAACAAATACATCTGTATAAAGATTAGTAATGTAAAAAAGAAACAAGCTGTTAGCATTGTATTAGATACGCTTATATTCTTAAACAAATCTGGAAACTCAAATATTGGAGTATACTTGTATTTTTCAGGTAGTTTCCATGTTTCAAATATTGATTTCCCTTTTGAAACATAAAGAATACACACCGTAAGTAATGAAAATAATAAAATCCATCCTTTTATGGAAATTAAAGGGTTGGGCTTAAAAACTTTCTTGTTTTGAGTTTCAGCTATAACATCCATAATGCTAGATGTAAAGTTTAAAGAAGGTACTTCTTGATCGGCTTCTTTAATATATTTTTTTGCAAACGCATCTAATTCTTCAATATGTTTATTTTCTCCCATAATGACTAATGAATTCTGGTTCTATATTTTTTTCTACAATTGTTAAAAGTCTTTTTCTTGCTCTGTGTAATCGCACTTTAAGATTTGACTCTGATAATTCTGTTATTTCAATGATCTCTTTTAAACTTAGCTCATCGTAATAAAACATCCACAATAATGTTCTTTCTTCTTCCGGCAGTTTATTTAGGCAATCTTTCATTAAAATCGCCCTCTCTTTTTGAGAAATTTCCTCTAAAATAGTATCAGTACTATGAATCTTTTTTATTGTAATTTCATCTATAGTATCTAGCTGATATTTCTCTTTATTCTTTTTTAAATTATCTAAGCAGTTTCGGTAGGCTATTTTATATAACCATGTTGAAAACTTAGAATCTCCTTTAAATTTAGACAAATTTTTATAGGCTTTAATGAACGTGTCCTGTGATATTTCCTCAGCCTCTTCTCTACTCTTCAACATTTTCATAGCCAAACTAAACACCATAACCTTATACTTTTCTACTAAAAAAGCAAAAGCATTTGTATCTCCTTTTAATACCTTATCTATGTATGTTTGATCGTTGATAGTTGTCATTTTTATTTATGACATCTCTTTTTGAAAAAAGGTTACAAAAAATCTGAAAAAATATTTTTTTTAAAAAAACTGTAACCTTTTTTGAAAGTAAGCTGTCATACCTGCAAACACATTAAAAATAATATTAAAAAAACAATAATATGGAAGTAGCAATTGTATTTATGTTCTTATTCGCGGTAATTTTTGGAATCTTTTATTTATTCTATTCAACAAGAAACAAAGAACGATTAGCATTAATAGAAAAAGGAGTTGATGCTAAAATCTTTATGCAAGGAGAAAGAAAAAAAACAACCTTAACTGGAAGAATGATTATTTTAAACCTGTCTTTATTGTTAATGGGAATTGGATTAGGTGTTTTCATCGCTTTATTATTAACTACCTATACTCAATTAGATGAAGAAGCTGTATATCCAGCAATGATATTCTTAATTGGTGGTTTAGGCTTATTTTCAGGTTTTTTCTTAACTAAAAAGCTAGAGCAAGAAAGCTAAAAAAACAACATAAAGTAACATTAATAGAAAACCACTTCTTATGAGAAGTGGTTTTTTGTTATTTTTGAAGAAATAGTCTATACCTTTAGTTTAATACATACTTCATGAGTGATAATTTTAAGAATAAGAAATTTCAAGAATTATTAGATCGTTTACAACAAGATAGTTGGCAATTAGAACTTATTATTTCTGGTTTTGCCATTTTTGGTTTATTTACTGCATTACCAAAAATTAATTTAGCATTAACTGTTGCAGGAAATGAAAAACAAGTTGTAACTCTTGTAATCTCTGTAGTTGCTTTAATTGCCTGTTATATCCTTATCTTTAATTTATTATTTCATGTAACTTTAAGAGGACTCTGGATTGGTGCTCTTGGTTTACGATATGTTTCTGGAGACATTGATTTTGAAACACTTAATTATAGCGACCGCTTTAAAAATTATCTAGAGAAGAAAATTGTTTCTTTTGACAAATATGTTGCAATACTTGAAAATTATTGTAGTGTTTTATTTGCAGTTTCTTTCTTACTGATTTTTTATGTAATATCTATAACAATTATTATAGTATTACTTTTAACAGTAATTACATATTTAATTGATAATGATGCTATTTCAAAAGGACTTCGAATTGCTTTTGGTATCATTTTTTTATTTACAATTATATTCGGCTCAATTTTAGTTTTTATTGATTTTATTACGCAAGGATATTTAAAAAAGAAAAAATGGTTGTCTAGAATCTATTTTCCTTTTTATTGGATTTTTAGTTTTATCACTTTATCATTTTTATACCGTCCTTTAGTCTATAATTTTTTAGATAATAAATTCACAAAAAGAATCAGTTTTTTACTTGTTCCTATATACATATTAATAACATTTATAAGCTCTGTGAAGTTTCAAACTTCTAATTATTTAGACCTTACCAAGCTAAACTCCAATATTTATTTAGACAATAAAGAATATGAAGATTTACTAACAGAAGAGACAGATTTAGTGAAAGTTGCCAGTATTCAATCAAAAGTTATCACTATTCCGTATGTTGAGTTTTTTAAAGTTTTTAATGAAAGTGTTGAAGATAGGATTTACAGCTATCATCCTTCTTTGAAGCCAAAAGAAGATAAGAGAGGTTTTCAAACTGGCATCAATCTAACCTCTAATAATAACATCAAAATTCCTAGAAAAGAAAGGGACAGTCTAGCTAGAAAATATGTTGAAGTGTTTAACGAGATGTATGAGGTAACTATTGATTCGACAAAGTTTAATTCAGATTTTTTGATTTCTAAAAACAAAAAGAATCAAACAGGTTTTCAAACTTTCATTCCAACCAAAGGCCTCTCTGATGGGAAACATATTCTGAAATTAAAAAGAAAATATATAAAAGATAAAGATACGCTTAAAATAACCGATGTAATTATTCCATTTTGGTACTACAAAGATTAATCTTTGAAAAGTATTATTAATTATTACATCAAACCATTTAAACAAACTACTCTTATGAAACCAATTACTTTTTTTTTGCTTCTTATAACTTTTATCTCTAACAGTTACGGACAAACTGATCCCAAAATTTATGATATTATAAATACTATTTCATCAGAAAGGATTGAAAAAGACATTACAAAGCTTGCTAATTTTGGTACTCGACATACATTAAGTGATACTGTTTCTAATACTAGAGGAATTGGTGCTGCTAGACGCTGGATTAAAAAAGAATTTGAACAAATTTCTAGTGATTGTAATAATTGCTTAGAAGTTTTTTATCAAAAAGACTTGGTAAAAAAAGGTGCTAATAAAAGAATTACTAAAGATGTATGGGTTGTTAATGTAGTTGCTATTCAAAGAGGAACTAAAAACCCTAATAGCTTTATAATTATGAGTGGAGATATCGATTCTCGTATTTCTGATCCTAATGATTTTACAAATGATGCTCCAGGAGCTAACGACAACGCAACAGGAATGGCAGGTTCAATAGAAGCAGCAAGAGTTTTGAGCAACTATAAATTTGACAATAGTATTATTTATGTTGGCTTATCTGGTGAAGAACAAGGCTTGTTTGGTGGAAAAGGTTTAGCCAATTATGCTAAAGAAAAAGGTTGGGATATTATTGGCGTTATGAACAATGACATGATTGGAAATATTAAAGGAGTGGATGGAGTTATTGACAATCGTACTTTTAGAATTTTTTCAGAACCAACACCTCCAACTGAAACAGAAAGACAACGAGCTGCTCGACGTTTTTATGGTGGTGAAGTTGATGGGATTTCTAGACAATTAGCACGCTACATTCATAAGACTACTAAAACCTATATGCCTGAGATGAATCCGAAAATGATTTACAGATTGGATCGCTTTGGACGTGGTGGACATCACCGTCCTTTTAATGACGCTGGTTTTGCAGGTATCAGAATTATGGAAGCGCACGAGAACTACACACAACAACACCAAGATATTAGAACTGAAAATGGGATTGAGTATGGTGATAAATTAAAATTTGTAAATTTTGATTACGCTAAAAAACTAACTGCTGTAAATGCCATAAATTTAGCTAGTATTGCCTCTGCTCCTCTTGCTCCAAAAAATGTAGGAATTGGAGGGATTGTTGAAGCTTCTGCAAAGTTTTCATGGGAAAAAGTAGATGGAGCTAAAGGTTATAAAATTTATTGGCGTGATACTACTTCACCAACTTGGGATCACTTCAAATATGTTGAAAACGTTACAGAATATACACTAGAAGGTATTGTTCTTGATAATTTCTTCTTCGGAGTAAGTGCCGTTGGAGAAGATGGACATGAGAGTTTAGTTAGTTTTCCTTCAAGAATTATTAGATAATCCTATTGGAAAAGCCAACACTATATTTTGAGCGCGATATAGATTGGTATGATTGGTTAATACTTAATCATAACCAATTTAGCGGCGCGTATTTAATTTTCTATAAAAAAGATGCTATAGAAGCTTCTATGACTTGGGAAGAAGCTGTAAAAGTAGCTTTATGTTTCGGCTGGATTGATTCCACCGTAAAAAGTCTAGGTAACGGTAAAAGACAACAATATTTTTGCCCTAGAAAGCCCAAAAGTGCTTGGAGCAAGCTCAACAAAACTTATATAGAAGAACTTCTTTCTCAGAATTTAATTCATGAAAGCGGATTGAACTCAATTCAAATAGCCCAAAAAAATGGGGCTTGGTTTGATTTAGATCATGTGGAAAATTTGGTTATTCCTGAAGACCTTCAATTACATTTTGATAAAAATGTTGAGGCCTATAACAATTACAAAAACTTTGCTCCCTCATATAGAAAAAGTTACCTCTATTGGCTTCATAGTGCAAAACGAAAAACTACTCGTATTAAAAGAATCGAAGAAATTATTTCTTTATGCGAAGCGAATAAAAAAGAGCGTAGTTAAATTTATTTATAAAATCGTTAACATCTTAACAAATAAAATAATAATAAATTCACGTTTTAATAATCAATAACTAAAATTTGTAAACATGCTTACCTACAAACCAAGAGTGGTTTTAACTACATTCTTGGCGCTTTTTATGTTGAGTGTTTCTGATATAAATGCGCAAAGAAGAAAAAAGAAAAAAGAAAAAGACAGTAAGGCTAAAACTGAAATGCCTAAGAAAAAAGAAAAGCCTGAAAAAACAATTGCCGACTTAACTAAGAAAAGTGCAAAAATTGAAGGGCTTTTTACTATTTATCAAGATTCTGTATCTGGTGATGTAAAATTACTAGTAAAAAAAGACCAATTAAATAAAGACTTTATTTACTTCTCTCAAATTGCTGATGGTGTTACAGAAGCAAATGCCTTTAGAGGTTCTTATAGAGGTTCTACGGTTTTTCACATCAACAAACACTTCAACAAGATCGAATTTGTAGCTCCAAATACTTCTTTTTATTTTGATGAGAACAACGCTATCTCTAGATCTGCAGAAGCAAACACTAGTGATGCATTAATTGAGAGTTCTAAAATTTTAGCTTCAGACGATGAAAAAGGTGAGTATTTAATCGATGCTAATGACTTATTTTTATCAGAAACGTTAACTAGAGTTAAGCAACCTAGCTTTCCTGGCGGATCTCCTTTCGCTTTTAAACTAGGAAGATTTGACAAGAAGAAATCTAAAATTAATAACATTAAGAACTATCCTGAAAACACCAACATTAAAACTGAATATGTATTCAACAATCCAACAATATTAGGTGGTGGTTCTAGAGCAATAAAAGATGGTAGATATGTTTCTATTAAGGTATTCCATACTTTTATGAACATACCAGAAGATGGGTATGAAGTTCGTTTTGATGATCCAAGAGTTGGTTTCTTTACTACTCAAGTAAATGATATGACAAGTACTGAAACTATTAATTATAGAGATTTAGTACACCGTTGGAGATTAGTAAAAAAAGACCCTACTGCTGCTGTTTCTGAGCCTGTAACTCCTATTACGTGGTGGATTGAAAACTCTACTCCACTAGAATGGAGACAAACTATTACTGAAGGAGTGTTAGCTTGGAATGAAGCTTTTGAAAAAGCTGGTTTTAAAAATGCAATGGTAGTAAAAGTACAACCAGATGATGCTGATTGGGATGCTGGAGATGTTCGTTATAATGTTTTACGTTGGACTTCTTCTCCTAACCCTCCATTCGGTGGTTATGGGCCAAGTTTTGTAAATCCTAGAACAGGTGAAATTCTTGGAGCTGATATCATGTTAGAATATGTTCATTTTACTAACAGAGTAAAATTAGATAGAATAATAAGTAGTGTATCTAGCTTTGAGAACGAAGAAGAAACAATGAAACATGCGTTCTTAAATCAAGATAATCACCTATTCTGTTCTGCAGGACATTTAATGCATGAAAACACGATGTTTGGAAAAACGGTTTTAGCTGCTACTGGCGCTTCAGATATGGAGATGGAAGGAATGAAAAAAGAAGCTATGAAATCGCTAATAATGCATGAGGTTGGACACACGTTAGGTTTAAACCACAACATGAAAGCCAGCCAATTATTTAGTCCTGAAGAACTAGCGAATCCAGAATTAATTAGAGGAAAATGTTTAACTGGTTCTGTAATGGATTATGCAGGAATCAACTTAACTTTAGATAGAACTAAACAAGGGCAATATTATGATATGGCTGTTGGTCCTTATGATATTTGGGCAATTCAATTTGGTTATACTCCATTTACCAATAAAACAGAAATGGATGCCTTACTAGCACAATCTACAAAACCAGAGTTAATTTTTGGTAATGATGCAGATGATATGCGTTCTCCAGGAAAAGCTATTGATCCTAGAGTTATGACTGGTGATTTATCTAATGATCAAATTGGTTATTCTATAGACAGATTCAAGTTAGTAAACAACATGATGCGAAAATTAAAGTCTAGCATGGCTAAAACTGGAGAGTCGTATGAAGAATTACGCAATGCATATTATGTATTAAACGGACAATCTGCTAGAGCTGGGGATGTGATTTCAAGATTTATTGGTGGTGTATATGTTGATAGAGCTATGCAAGGTCAAGAAGGAGCTACACAACCTTATACTCCTGTAAGCTATGCAGATCAAAAGAGAGCTATGAATGCTTTAAAAACGTATATTTTTGCTCCAAATGCTTTTAAAGCTCCAAGCGATTTATACGCTTATTTAGCGAGACAACGTAGAGGATATAATTTCTTTGGTGGACCTGAAGATCCAAAAATTCACGCACAAGTTTTAGGTTATCAAACTAGAGTACTTAATCATATTTTACACCCAAATACATTACAAAGAATTTCAGATTCTGAGTTATACGGAAACAAATACAAGCTTTCTGAATTTATGACTGAATTAAATGACGCTATTTTTAAAGCTGATATTTACGGTTCTGTAAATTCTTTCCGTCAAAACTTACAAATGCAGTATACAAAAATGCTTTTAAGTATGGTAGATGGTAAAAGCAAAAATAGATTTACAAACGCTTCAAAAGCTATGGCTTTATACAACCTAAACAAAATTAAAACTTGGGTAGGTAATGGAACTGGTGATGTAATGACAAAAGCGCACAAAGCTCAATTAAAAACATTAATCACAAATACTTTAAAAGAAGTTAAATAATCTTCTTCAAAAGAAATAAAACTAAAACCGTGATAACTAATTGTCACGGTTTTTTTATTTTTATACTATGGCTATAATCTTACTTACTGGAGGAACTGGACTCATTGGTCAAACTCTTCAAAAACAACTTGAAAACAACAATCATAAAGTTAGAATTTTAACACGTTCACCAAAACTTGACAATCATTTTAAGTGGGACATAAAAGCTAATTATATTGATGAAAAAGTTTTTGACAACCTTGATTATATAATTCATCTAGCGGGAGCTGGTATTGCTGATAAACGATGGACTGATGAAAGAAAACAAGTATTAATTAACAGTAGAGTTGAATCTTCAGGTTTATTATTTTCTAAAATTAAAGAACTAAATATACCCTTAAAAGGATTTATCAGTGCTTCTGGAATTGGTTATTATGGAGCTATAACTTCCTCTAAAATTTATTCAGAAGAAGACCAACCAGCAGATGATTTTATTGCTAAAATATGTATTGAATGGGAAGCAGCTGCTAATCAATTTAAAACACTTAATATACCTGTTACAATTCTAAGAACAGGTGTTGTTTTATCTAGCAACGGTGGTGCTTTAAAAAAGATGAATACTCCTTTGTTTTTATCTGCTCTCGGTACAGGAAAACAATATATTCCTTGGATTCATATAGATGATTTATGTAACTTATATGTAAAAGCTATCGAAGACGATAGTTTTACGGGTATCTATAATGCAGTAGCTCCAGAACACAAAACAAATAACGATTTTACCAAAACCTTAGCAAAGGTTGTAAAAAAACCAGTACTTCCTATAAATGCTCCTGGTTTTATATTAAAAATAGTTTTAGGAGAATTAGCTGCTATTGTGTTGGAAGGTAGTAGAGTTTCAGCGGAAAAAACAACTGCATCTTACAACTATAAATATGAGAATTTAGAAAAGGCGCTTTATGCCATTTACACATAAAAAAAGACCTAGCTTTAGTTAGGTCTTTTTTAAATCTCGTTACAAAGTGATTAAATTTTTTCCACTGTTATTTCAGAATTAGTTTTCATCACAACACCCATCATATTTATATCAATGTTCATTTTCATGGTGCTTACCATTCCGGTGCTTCTATTAATTTTAACATTACCATTAATTTTTGCATTTGGTACTAAACTCATTTTTCCTGATATATCTGCAATAACAAAATCATCTGTGATTTGAGTAACTTTATAAGTTGTTTCCATTTCAATACCTTCAGTATTTTGAGTATTGGTCCAATAAGAACCTACAGATACCTCTTCTTCAGGATAAATAACAGAACTCATTTGATCCTTTAATTTGGTAACACCGGTTACCTCAGGCACTAATTTTAGTAACTTACTCTTACCTAGCTTATCCATACTAAGAAAAATAGTAGTTTCTAATAACGGCTTCATTTTATCAGCGAATTCCTTAGTTTCATCGTCTAACTCTTCATCCTTCATGTTAGAGTTATAATTTAACTTTTTATCTTCTTGTTCAATTTTTGTTGAGAAATAAGTGAAATTATTTTTTACGTTATAATCTTGATCTTTTACATCTTGCACTAACATTTCCATAGACATTTCCATATCCATTACTACCATACCCATATCTTGTTTCATCACCATATGAGTTTTATAGATATCTCCTTTATCAAACTTAAGACGTATTTTTACTTTTTCTTGACCATACGTAATTGTTGAAACCAACAATAATAATGCAATTGCTATTTTTTTCATTTTTATTAATTTAAGTTGCTACAAATATATAAAAACAAAAGGCTTGTAAAATATTCATAATTTAATAGAGAGATTTTCTCTAAATACCAAAATTATGTTTTAAGGTTCTTTTGATATTCTCCAAGTAAGTCTTACTTATAGGTATTTGTACATCAAATATCACAACTTCTTTATTTCCCTTTATCTCTTTAATTTTATCAATTCTTATATAATAAGATCTATGCACTTTCAAGAACTCTATAGTGTCTGGTAACTCTTGAAAAAACTCGTCTATTTTTTTTCTAATTAAATATTTTTTCCCTTCTGTAAAAATTTCAACATAGTTTCTAGAAGATTTAAAATAACCAATTTCACTTGTTATTAATCTTATAGTATTACCATTTGACTTAATAGACACAGATAATTCTTCTTGGTTTCGCCTTAATTTATTTAAGATTCCATGATAAATTATTGTAAAATGTTTTTTATTAAAAACTAAAACCCTAAACCTAAAGAAAAGAAAAATAAATAATCCTATTAATATTAAAATCAAACTTATAAACCAACTTGATTTCCAAAAAGGTAAAACAACAAGAATATTTTTCTCAATTGTCTCAATCCATTCTTGATTTTCATTTTTTACTTGAAGCCTAAATTGATAACTTCCATAAGTTAAATGAGACAAATCAATAGCTGTATTTGTGGTGTAATTCCATTCTTCTTTGTCCTTTATTTTATAACGGTACTCATTATAACCTCCGTTTTTGAAGGAAACTGTATTGTAGTAAACTTTTAAGCTAGACTCTGGCGATTGTAGAACAATTTCATCATTCTTTGCAAAAGGTTTATTATTCACAATCACCTTATCTAGGTGTAACCATTTTTTATAACTTGAATTTACCTTCTCAAAAATACTTTTACTAAAACGAAAAAGACCTTCTCTTGATGCTAACCAAACGAAACCATTTACAATCTCAATATCTAAAATTTCGCTGCAAATGAGACCTTCTTTATGAGATAAAGTATCAATATCAAATGTGTTATTTTTATATAACGTTACTCTATTAACACCTCTATTTGTACCTACCCATAAAGTATAAGAATCTTCTATATAAACTTCAGTACAAATATCACTTAACAAACCATTTCTACTATTAATAGAAAAAATGGTGTCTTTTTTCTTAACTATTAAACCGTTTCCCATAGTAGTAATTACAGCCTGATTATCATCAGTATCAATATCAGATATTCGATTATTAAAAAATGAAGAATTGTCTTTTAATGATTTTAAACTATCATTTTTATACTCGTACAGCCCTCCCTGAGTACCAATTAAGATAGCATCATTTATTTTTGAAATATCATAAATACGCTCTGGAACTTTTACCACTTTTTTTATAGTATCTTCTAAAAAACTTATATGACTTTTACTGAAGCCATTGGTAAAAAATTCATCATCTGATATTCCAAAAACTTGATCTATATATGCTTTATTATCTTTAACAAGTTCTTTTTTTGAATATAATTCCTCTATATATAGATAATTCTCGGTCTTGTCAAACCCAATAAATACAGAATGTTTTTTATTTGAAGAATATAACTTTGAAAATTCTTCACTTTTCTCAATCTTTTTTCTAACAATACCGTTATGAAAAGCTATAAATAAACCATTATCATTGTCTTTGTCTAATTCTGTAGGAAAACTATCAAATTCATAATGATTAATCATAGGTTCTTTATTATAAAAAACACCTGAGTTTAAAGTACTAATCCATAAACCTCCCTCATGATCTTTAAATACTTTTGTAACAGATTCATCTTTAAGAAAATGATACTTTATGTTTCCTTGAGTATCTAAAATAATGGCTCCTCCGTATTGATAACCTATCCAAAAATAATCTTCATCTAGTTTATCTGCCATAATTGCTAAACTAGAATCATTTGGCACTTTATTAGTTACGTGAGTACCATCGGGTGAAATAAAAAAGTATCTATTTTTATAAAAAACACATCGTCTTTTATTTTTTGTATCATTTAGTACTCGAATAAAACTAGAAGCTCCTAATAAGTAAGTAGTATTTATACTAAAATCTATATTCGAATTATGAAGATTTAAATTATCACGAAATATAAAATTTGGAACTTTTTTTAGCGCTTTTAAAATCAACTTTTGTTTGTCTGTTTTATTTCCTTTTATAGGTTTACTTAAAACTTTTCCATTAGCATCAATCTCTAAAAACAAATATTTATTGTTAAATGTAAGAAACAAAGATTTATCTTCTGAGACTACTAAATTATTGATTACAAAATTGTTTGGAATACTTTCTTCTATTACTTGATTATATGAATAAGCTTTAAATCCTTCTTTTTCATTTTTGAAATAAAAAATTTTATGATTCAAGGTTGAACACCAAATAGTACCATCTTGCTGTTCGTAAAAATTTAAAATTGTATTATCTAATAATCCTTCTGATATTGAATAACGTTTGAATATTTTTCCATCATAGCGTGTTAAACCTCTATCTGTAGCAAACCATAAATACCCCATATTATCCTGAGTTATATCATACACCTCAGAACTAGATAATCCGTCTATAGCGGTAAAATTCTTAAAAAGTTGGTTTTGAGAGTTTAAATTAGTAAAATTTGCAAAAAGCAGAAAAAAACAAAAAATTTGATATAAGCAACAACAATTTTTTACTCTTTTTGAGTTAAAGCTAGTCAATATTTCCATGGTAGTGGGAGGTTTGAGATATTTTTCTTTTTCAAAAAGGAAAATAGTTATTTTAAATCAATTACACAAATGATGACTGGTAATTAAAACAACTACAAAAGGAAAGTTTCTTGCATAAAAAAACTACCCAAATTTAAACTTTGAGTAGTTTGATAATTAATGAAAATCTTCAATATAACTATTAAAAAAGGTTATATTATTTTATGCACAAGTATTACAAGTATTAGGAAGTGCTACCCATACATTATTAACACATTGTAGATTAAATGGTCCTGCAAGACAACGTACTTCATCAGCACCAATGTCTAGATTACAATAATCTCCCTCTTGAGGACAAATTCCATTGGTATTAAATCTTGTGCCTCCTTTAATGTTTTTTTGTGTGCTTCCTTCTAATTTTTGAACACCGTTAATTTTTAAAATGTTTTCTAACATAATTTTAAGTTTTAGATTAATAATAAATAGATTACGGAAAATCCGTTTTTTATGGTATACTTTGAAGTGTCATGTTTACTTGGCGTAATCCTTTACCTTCATCATTGTATTGATAAACGATTCGGAAAGTTTGAATAGCTGGAACATATAGTTCTTTAGGTTCATTAAAGTAAACTGTATGTCTCGTTACATTAGTTGCTGAAGTATTATTTATTTTAGCAAAGGACATTGTATCATCTCTCCACTTGGTACTAAGTCCTTTCCTTTTATATTTTCTCCCTTTTATCCAAGTTCCTACACTAAAGTAATTAGAGTAAGCAATGTACCAGGTTTGAGTATGAAAACTGTAAATACCTCCTCCACAAGTAAAAAAGTCGTCTGGATAGGGATGATATTTATTAAAATAATTACCTCCATAAAACCCAGTTCCCGTATAAGAGTTTTCCGGATACTTTGCACATAATGTTTGTCCGTTTAAGTTTAGCTTTTGCTCCAAACTGGCATTATCATATTTCTTTAGATAAAATAATTGAACTTTAGAAGTTGGCTTCTTGTTAAGATCACTTCTTAGTAATGCTTGATAATCATTTGATATATATTCAATATCTTCTGTAATCCTATGAAACTCATTTCCAACTTTGTAAATACCTTCTTGATTAATTATAGCTGAAAATGCTGGACTAGGAATGAACAATATATTTTCTTCTTCAAGTTTCTCTTGTAATGTAATATCTTCTTCTGTTGGTAGTTGATCATAATAAGACTGCAACAGAAAATGAGAATTTGAAAAACCTATAGTATCTAACCAAAGATAAATTTCATTATCAGAGAAGCCTTTTAAATGTTTCAATGTGTTTAAAAAAGAAGCTTCAGAATCAAAAGTTAAAATTCCTTTTTCTACATAAACAGATTCACTTATTGATAAATCTTCTATTTGTTTATCACATCCATAAAAACTAATAAATAAAAAAGATAAAGCTAATTTGAAATACTTTTTCATATGTAACATATTTTAGATTAATTGGTGAACCTAAAATTATACTTTAAAAAAATCACTTATAACTTATCAATTACGAATGTGCCGTATTCTTGGAAAATAGCTATGAAATTATTTTATTCTACATTTCATAATAACATATTAGGGATAAAATTTATTAATTCTGGGACAAGTTTTTAATTCTATTTTAGATCAAAATAAAAAAAGGTTTAGAAAAAATTCTAAACCTTTTTATAAATATCATGTATTATTTATCTAAAAATCTTGATTTACATCCCAAGCTTCGATAATATCTTTAAACGTTTTAATAAACATTCCACCTAAAGCTCCGTTTACCACTCTGTGGTCATATGAATGAGATACAATCATTTTGTGACGGATACCAATTAAATCTCCTTCTGGGGTTTCAATTACAGCTGGTTTTTTTATAATAGCACCTAATGCTAAAATCGCTACTTGAGGCTGATTAATAATCGGAGTTCCTGTAATACTTCCAAAACTTCCAACATTAGTAACAGTGTAAGTCCCGTCTTGTATTTCATCTGGCTTTAATTTATTAGCTCTTGCTCTTTGCGCTAAATCATTTACCTGTTTTGTCATACCAACCAAACTTAATTGATCTGCATTCTTAATAACAGGAACTATTAAATTTCCATCAGGTAAAGCAGCTGCCATTCCTAAGTTAATATTTCCTCTTTTGATAATCTTATCGCCATCTACAGAAATATTTATTAGTGGATGCTTTTTTATAGTTTGCGCTACAGCTTGCATAAAGATTGGAGTAAAAGTTAACTTCTCTCCTTCTCTTTTTTGATAGGCGTTTTTAACTTTATTTCTCCAGTTTACAACATTAGTAACATCTACTTCTATAAACGATTGTACGTGAGCTGATGTTTGAACTGAAGCAACCATGTGCTTTGAAATCAGTTTTCCCATTCTACTCATTTCAATAATTTCATCTTTTCCAGATATAGAAACTGGAGCAGCTTCAACTTTCTTAGGTTTTTCAATATCAAACTGAATTGAAGGAGCACTTGAAGTTTTTGTTGGTTGATTACCTCTGTTTTCTAAATAACCTAGAATATCGCTCTTAGTAACTCTACCTTTTTTGCCTGTTCCTTGAACACTTTCAAGCTCTTCTAAAGAAATTCCTTCAGTTTGTGCTATACTCTTTACTAAAGGAGAGTAAAAACGTTCGCTTGAAGAAGTATCTAAAGAAGAAACAGATTCTTTTACTTCTGCAATGGTATTTTCGATTTCTTTTGCAGCTACTGGAGTTTCAGTTACTACCTCTTTTGCCGTTTGTTGAGAAACAACCTCAGCACCTTCTTCACCTTCGGTTTCAATAATAGCAATTGTTTGACCTACTTGAACTACATCATCCTTTTGAAATAAAATCTCAACAAGTTTTCCTTCCACTTCACTAGGTACTTCGCTATCTACTTTATCTGTAGCTACTTCCACAACGGTATCATCCATTTCAACCATGTCTCCTACTTCTTTTATCCAAGAAGTAATTGTTGCTTCTGCAACGCTTTCGCCCATTTTAGGAAGCTTTAATTCAAATCTTGCCATACTATTGATTGATTTTTATTGCCTCACAAAAATAGTAAATAAATTTGATTTATTTATTATTATATCAATTGAGAAAGTTAGTTTTTTTTACGAAAACTATAAAAAACATCGTTTAGAGTACATGTTTTTTATGTATTATTCAAGGAAAAGTTGATTTTTAATGTGTTAAAAGACAATGAATTGAGAAACTCACTGTCTTTTATATCTCTGTTTTTTAAGAAATTACACAAATTAGAAAAAGGTGTTTAATTCTTGTTTACCCAGTTCATAAATTCTACAAAAACATTATTCCAATGTCTTTTCTTTTTACCATCCACTAATTGTTCATTAAAACTATGATCTAAATTTGGATATACTTTAAATGTCAAGTTCTCTTTACCATTTCTAATAAACTCAACTGGAATCAAATAAGTCGACTCAATTGGTACAGACGTATCTTTTGCTCCCATTGCAACATATAGCGGAATATTAATCTGTAGTAAATTCTTAATCGGTGGTTCCGAAAAATTTACCCATCGCTTGTACGCGTGTCCGTACCATTTCTTATCTACTGCATCTTTATCATTCATCATTGCCTTGTATTGTGTAAATAATGAATCCATTTGTACTAAACCTTCTTCTTCGGTTAATTTACCTTGAAGAACGTCTTTTCTTATAAACAATGGAAAATCGTACAATTGAGAATTTCCACTTCCCGACCAAAAACCTATATGCGTAATTTTTGAGTTTAATGTTCCTAGTTTTGCTACAACATCACTTCCTTCAGAATGACCTATTACAACTATTTTCTTGGGCTTAGGAATGTAATTCTTCACAATATCATTGATAACTTTATCTACCTGTAATACTCTGTATTGTAATGATAGATTTACATGATAGGCATCAGAAGCTTTAAACTCTTCTTCTGAATCACTACAAAAAGGAATTCCTTTTTTTGAGATAATTACAAAAGCATAATCATTAGGAATCGATTCTACTTTAAATGGCATCGAACTTCCTCTATATTTTTTTCCTTTCTCAGTAAAAAACTCAAAAAAAGGTCGTGCTCCTGATCCGTGAATAAATACGAGTAAATTTTGCTTGCTTATTAATCC
This sequence comes from Tenacibaculum skagerrakense, assembly GCF_004345825.1. Lineage (GTDB taxonomy): Bacteria > Bacteroidota > Bacteroidia > Flavobacteriales > Flavobacteriaceae > Polaribacter > Polaribacter skagerrakensis. Next base: position 64,136 of record NZ_SLXM01000005.1, on the reverse strand, counting down.
TCCTGGAGTAAATGCATGATAATTAATTGTATCATTGTGTTCAATTATTTTAAAATGCTCATACATTTTAAATTGATTACATTGTGAGTTTACTGAGATAGCAAAAACAAGCAAGTAACTAAATAACCAAAATTTCATAGCTTATTGTTCATTCTCTCTTCTAACTTCTTCTAAATTCTTAATAGATCGCTCCATTTCTAATTTTGCTCTTTCTAATCGTTCTTCTGCTCTGGAGATTAGACTAGCACTTCTACTTACATATTTTCGAGATTTGTAAGATGATATATAATCTTGTAAATCCTCTCCTAATTGCTTGATGATCGTATTAAATTTCCCTGTAGACAATTCTTTATTAACGTAAATAGACAGTCTATTCTGAGTTAAACTACATTCAAATAAAATTTCTCCTTCTTGCAAAATTTCCCATTCTAATCGATTATTTCTCTTTTTCATTTCAATACCATCTAAAGCTTTTACCAAAATGTCTTCTATTCCCTTTCTTTTTGAAGAATGAAATTTAGACCGAAACTTATAACTAGAGTTTGCATCAGACACACTAGTAGAACTGTTAACTCTTGAAGATGATGATGTTACTACTTCTGTTTGCGAAGAACCAGGTGTATTTGGTGTTGGTGGTGGTGTTGGTACTCTTGGAGTTTGTGCACAAGCCGCTAACGTAATAAAAATTAATCCTGTTGTTAATCTTACTAATTTCATATTGTATAGTTTTAAAATTTATACCTCAAAATTAGTTCGACAACACTCTAAAAACTAGTAATCTTAATTCGTTAACTTTCGATTAACCGTTAATGCTATACAATTAACTTTAGTTATCAAGAGACTTTGAATTCTAGTCCGATACCTCTAGAACTTTCAATACATATAGTGGTGTCTTTTTTGAAATATTTACGTAGTCTACTAATAAACACGTCCATACTTCTTCCTGAGAAATAATCTTCATTTTTCCATACCTCTTTTAAGATCTCTTCTCGTTTCAACATTTGATTTTTATGCTCGAATAAGAATAGTATTAGATTGGCTTCTTTTTCTGTTAGTTGTTGAATTTCATCTTGATAAATTAACTCTAAACGTCTTTGGTTAAAAGTATAGGCTCCAATTTCAATTGACTCTTCTTTGATGATTGTAGTTACAGAGTTATTAGCTCTTTTAATAATATTTTTTAATCGTAAAACCAACTCATCTGCATCAAAAGGCTTTACGATATAATCATCTGCTCCAAGTTTTAACCCTTTAATTTTATCTTCTTTTAATTTTCTTGCCGTTAGAAATACAAACGGAATTTCTGGATTCTCATTTATAATATCTTCTGCTAATGTAAAACCGTCTTTTTTTGGTATCATTACATCCAACACACAAATATCAAAGGCTGCTTGCTTAAATACGATAAGAGCTTCTTCACCGTCTTTAACCCAAGTAACTCTATAACCAGACATCTCTAAATATTGTTGTAGTAGGTTTCCAAAATCTACATCGTCTTCAGCTAACAAAACATGATTTTGTTTCATAGTTATAACTTATTTATAGGTAATACAATTGTGAATCTTGTTCCTTTACCTTTTTCACTATTTACAGATATGGAACCATTATGAGCTTTTAGAATTTGATGTGTATAATACAATCCTAATCCTAATCCTTTTACGTTGTGAACATCTTTGTTTTCTGCTCTAAAAAATTTATTAAAAATCAGTTTTTGATTCTTTTTAGAAATCCCAATACCATTATCATTAATTTCGAGATTCCAGTAATTGTTTTTCACAAAACTAGAAACCTTAATTTCTGTAGCTCCATACTTTACGGCATTCTCTAATATATTTACAATGGCTGTGGTAATGTAAAATTTATCCAAATTAAGAGTATTATTTTCCTCTGAAACATCTAAGTCTAACAAAATAGTTTCTTCATGCGCTATCTTAAAATCGTTTACTATTTCCGAAATAAGAGGAACACTTTTTACTGTTAGCTTATGTAATTCAAGATCTTGATAGCCTAAACTGTTATTTAGTACTTGATCTATTAATTTCTGTAAACGAAGGTTTTGTCGTTCAATAGTATTGATTGTATTTTCAATAACTGATGCATTATTATCTTCCTTCTTTAAGATTTTAGTAGCTAATGAAAGTGTAGATAACGGTGTTTTTAATTCGTGAGTAATATTATTGATGAAATCTGTTTTAATATCAGAGATTTTCTTTTGAGTGATTAAATTTTTAATTGAATAATAGAAAAGTGCTATGACGAAAATAAAGATGCAAAATGAAAAAAGTAATAGACTTCTCATTTCGTTTAAAATGATTTTCTTCCAATCGTCTATGTTAATATAGTTCGAGGTTTCAAAAATCAAATGATACTTAATCTTCTGTATTCGCCCTTGAACTCTTTCTTCAAATGTTCTGCTAGTTTCCCATGTAGAATTTCCAATTAGTAATTCCGGATTACTATCAAAACTATGACCTACTAATTTTAATGCCTTTCCGCTATTATTATTAAAAATTGTATCCGTTCGTAAACTATCAAGTATTACAAGGTCTTTTAGCTGTCTATGATATTTTAAATTGTAACCAATCTCTTTAAAATTAATTTCTTTCTCATATTCTTTTATAAACCTAGGATTTAATGAATCTGATATGTGTCTCAAACGATCTAACAATTCTTCCTTAGAAACTTTCTTCACATTGTATTTATCAAGATCTTTTATGAAAGTATCTGATATGGCATCGAAAATAGAATCAATAGGAGTACCATAGCTTCCTATTTTAGTAACTTGATCGTTTGCTTTATCTATAAAAGCTTCCTTCCTTAAATAATAGGTGTTTTTTATCAAATAAGCTTGAATAAACGAAAGTGCTATTAAGCCAAAAACAGAAGCTGTAATAAGAAGAATAATTTTTCTAGACATCTTTCAAAAATAAAACGAGTTTTTGACATTCCGAAACTCAACTTTCCCATTAACCTAGCATTAACATAAGAAGCATGCATATAAATTTACTATGTAAAGTATTTTTATCTAGCTTCTTTTTTGATTTAATATATTTGACCAAATACTATACATTAATCAATGCATCAAAATAAATCATATCATCCTTTTTTAATTCTTTTTACAGGCTTATCTGGAGCTGGAAAATCTACCATCGCTAATGCATTACAATCTAAATTAGAAACTGATGGCTTTTCTTCCTATTTGTTAGATGGAGATATATTAAGAAAAGGAATCAATAAGGATTTATCATTCTCTCCTGAAGACAGAAAAGAAAACTTACGAAGAATGGCTGAAATAGCCTCTTTATTTTTAGATGCAGGCTTTATAGTACTATCTGCATTTATTACTCCCTACAAAGAGAGTAGAAATGTTATTAAAGAAATAGTTGGGAAAGAAAACTACCTTGAAATTTTTGTAAATACAAGCTTGGATACTTGTATCAAAAGAGATGTAAAAGGGTTGTATGAAAAAGCAAAAAAAGGAGAAATAAAAAATATGACAGGAATTGATGCGCCTTATGAAGTTCCTGAAAATCCATTTTTAGAAATCAAGGAAGAGAACCCGCTCGAACAAACTATAGAACTTATATATACTGCTATTCAGAACAAACTGAAGGTTTAAGAAAATGCTGTGACAAAATTTGCTATGATATTTAAAAATTTAATTTTCAAACTAAAATGGAGACCTTACCAAGCCACGGTACTTGAAAACTTTGATAGCCATATTGAGGATAATCATTTTCATATTGTTGCTCCTCCTGGATCTGGTAAAACTATTTTAGGTATTGAAATTGTAAAGCGACTACATAAAAAAACATTGGTTTTGGCTCCTACATTAACAATCCGAAATCAGTGGGAAAATCGTTTGCAAACCTTTTTTACTGAGCATCAAAACTTTAAAAATTTTTCTTTTAATTTAAAAGAACCATCTGATATTACATTTTCAACGTATCAAGCTTTACACACCTTTTATAAAACTTTTGAAAAGGAAGAAGATTACTATACTTTTTTTAAGAAACATGAAATAGAAGTCTTGCTATTGGATGAAGCACATCATTTAAAAAATGCTTGGTGGAAATGTTTATACGACTTAAAAGAACAACATTTACAAACAGTAGTAGCATTAACCGCAACTCCGCCTTACGATAGCGATAAATCGGAAATTATAAAGTACTTTAAACTGTGTGGTGAAATTGATGATGAGATTGTTATACCTGATTTAGTGAAAGAGAAGAATTTGGCTCCTCATCAAGATTTAATATATCTTTCAAAACCTGAATCTGATGAGTCCATTTACATTACAAATTTTAAAGAAAAAATTAAAGAGTTTGTCTATTCTTTATTTCATGAAACCGAGTTTATAGAATTAATTAAAAATCATCGCTTCATAAAGTATACGGAAAGCTATCTTGAAGAAATATACAAAAACCCTGACTTTTTCTCTGCTCTGCTTATTTTCTTAAATGGATTAAAAATTGAAATTTCTCAAGACAAACTTCAACTTTTAGGTTTTGATGAAGCTGAAGATGTTGATTTCCCTGAAGTATCTTATGAATGGATAGAAAATTTACTAGAAGGCATATTAGTTACTGATAGAGAAAACCTCGAACAACATGAAGTGTACTTGGAAGCACTCGAAAAAAAACTGAGAAAACTTTCAGCCTTTAGCAAGAATAAAGTTTATCTAAATGGAAATGAAGAATTATTCAAATCGTTAAGTAATAGTCCGAGTAAATTAAAAAGCATTATTGATATTGTTCGTCAAGAACAAAAGAATTTACAGGAAGAGTTACGCTGTGTTATCCTAACTGATTATATAAGGAAAGAATACTTGAATATTCCAACCAGCAATATTAACTCAATCGATAAAATTGGAGTAATTCCAATATTTCTTCAGCTCAAAAATCAAGTTTTTTACCCTAAAGGTCTAGCTGTATTATCAGGTTCAATTGTTATTATTCATCAATCCTTAATTGAACAAATAGAGCAGATTGACAGCATTGAAGATTATAAGTTTTCTTACCTAGAATCGGATAGCAATTATGTGCTAGTAAGCAGTACTTCATCATCTTCAAAAAACACTGTAGAAGTAATTACTAAGTTATTTGAATTAGGACATATTAAGGTTTTAATAGGTACAAAATCGTTGTTAGGAGAAGGTTGGGATGCTCCGTCTATAAACAGTTTAGTTTTAGCTTCTTTTGTAGGTTCTTTTGTAACTTCAAATCAGATGAGAGGACGTGCCATACGCATAAATGCTAACAATCCTAATAAAGTTGGCTTAATATGGCATTTAGCATGTATTGATCCAACTGATCCGACTGGAGGAAAAGATCTTGAACTTTTATCTCGAAGATTTAATTCATTTTTAGGTGTTTCAAATAACGACAATAATACCATTCAAAATGGATTGTCTAGACTTAGTCTTCCTGAAGAGATTTTCGTTAATGATGTCGAAAGTTTAAATTTAAAAACCATTCTAGAATCTGAAAGAAGAGAAATCATCGCTTCAAAATGGCACACATCTATCTTTAACGGAAAAAAAATACATGATGAGATTACTTTAGTAAACCCCAAGAAAAAGGCTACAAAATCGACTAAATTAGATTATGTAAATGCTTTACTTTATAGTTTTAGTGAAATCTCATTAATCATTGGGATGCTAATAGTTTATTTCTCTTTGCTTTTTGTTATTGATGATCCTAAGATTATACAACTTCTTTACTTTTCAATTACTAGCATTTTTATTTGGGCTCTTTTTAGTATTCATAAAAACACACGTAGTTACCTAAAATACGGTTTATACGATACCCGAATTCATAAAATAGGACAAGCTGTTCTTGACACCTTACTAGAATTAAAGATAATTACAACACCAAAAAATAAACTAACTCTAAAAACTAAGTTAAAAGGAAAAGGAGAAGTTGGAATTACAATTTATGGCGCTAATAGATTTGAAAGCAAAACCTTTGTAAATGTTCTTAATGAAATATTACAACCAATTGGTAATCCTAAATATCTTTTAAAAGAGAATAAAAAATCTTGGATAACAAATAAGTTTACTAAACAAAAGTATACTGTTGTTCCTGAACTTTTTGGAGGCAATAAAAAAGACGCCAACGCTTTTCTTAAACATTGGAATATCCGAGTTGGAATAGTTAAGATGATTTACACCAGAAATCTAGAAGGCAGAAAACATTTGTTAAAAGCCCGTTTACAAAAAATTAGAATTCGAGATAAAGCTATTGTAAAGAAAAATGTAATTTGGAAATAAAGCTCCTTACACCCAAGTTTTAGGATTTGCTAAAACTTCAAGTAGCCTAGCTTCTTCTGTTCCTTCGACAGGAACATGGTCATATTTCCATTGTACAACTGGAGGTAAACTCATTAAAATACTCTCAATACGTCCGTTAGTTTTTAATCCAAATAAAGTACCTCTATCGTGTACTAAATTAAATTCTACATACCTACCTCTACGAACTTCTTGCCAATCTTTGTGCTCTTTTGTGTATTCTGTTTCTTTTCTTTTTGTTACAATAGGAACATAACTATTTAGAAAACTATTTCCAACTTCCGTTACAAAGTTATAACGGTCTTGCATAGAAAACTCCTTCGTTTCTTTTAAGTAGTCAAAAAACAATCCACCAACTCCTCTAGCTTCATTTCTATGAGCATTCCAAAAATAGTTATCACATGTTTCCTTGTATGTAAGATAAAAATCTTTATGATGCTTATCACAAGCTTCTTTACATACTGTATGAAAATGAATAGCATCCTCATCAAAAAGATAGTACGGTGTTAAATCTTGTCCTCCACCAAACCACTGAGTTACAATCTCTCCTTTTTCATTATACATTTCAAAATAACGCCAATTTGCATGTACAGTTGGTACGAATGGATTAACAGGATGCAATACTAAACTCAGACCACAAGCAAAAAAATTACCTGTTTCAACTTTAAACTGCTTTCTTAAAATTTCAGGTAATTCTCCATGTACAGCAGATATATTTACGCCTCCTTTTTCAAATACATTTCCGTTTTCAATTACACGAGTTCTTCCTCCTCCTCCTTCTGGTCTATCCCATAAATCTTCTCGAAAAGTAGCTTTTCCATCTATCTTTTCTAGTTCATTTGTTATGGTATCTTGTAACTGTTGAATGTATGCGTAAAATTGGTCTTTCATTCTTCTTTAATTGTTCGGCAAAAGTAATTATAATGAAGTTTTTTATTGAATTTTTTTCATAGTTTCTGTTGTTGCCGAAGTCACAGAAAATGGTAATACTAAAATTACTCCTACCACAGGAATCAATAAAAATAACATAAAGATTATTCCGTTACCGATGGCTGTACCTCTATGTCTTTTAACAAAAGTGATGCTATCCTTATAGTTATAGTGCCTTTCTAAAGTATAATCCATATTTCCAAAACCAGCATAATAAGCTTGAACAAGAAATAATAAAACAGAAGAAAAAAGACCTATTAAAGGAATAAGCCCCAAAATTAAAAGTAACACTGTTAACGATAACTCTCTCGTAATATTTCGTATACTAATTCGAATTCCTCTAGTTAAAGATTCTGAAAAAGTGATTTTTCTATGCGTATGTTGATCTCCATAAAAATGCTCTTCAATTTTTTGAGAAACTGGCCCCATAAAAGGAGAAGATAATGCTAAAACAATATGTTTATATAAAATAAATCCTATAGCAACAATAGCCACACCACTTAAAAAATTACCAATTGAAGTAAACGTTTCTTTGCCAAATTCCCAAGGCCAAATCTTAGCCACATAATAACCCAAATCATCAGATAAAAAATAGGTAATTGAACCTATGATAAGTGCAGCTATAGCACTAATAAGAATTGGAATAAAAAAATATTTCCAAAGTTTTAATTTATTAATGGTTTCAAATGCATCAAAATATGCTTTAATTGCGGTAATGGTTGATTGTATCATAGCTAAAAAATAAAAACCTCTTTCAAATGTAAGAAAGAGGTTTTATAATTAATATATTCTTTTGGATTAATTTAAAGCTTGCTTGATAAATTTTTCCAACTCAGAAATGTTAGTTTCATTAGCTTGTTCTCTAGTAACTGTTTTAGAAGGAATTGCTGCTCCTCTTTTTACATCAACAAACTTCTTGTTTTTATCTATTAAATAAGCCGTTGGATAATCTAATTTGTGAACAAATCCACTGATATCTAAATTACCTTGTTCAACCTTATCTAATTCTCCAGGAGGCACAAGTAAAACTCTAGAATCAACTTTTTCTTTAAACCTTCCTAACTTATCCTTTTTATCCCAAAAAATCATGATAAACTCAAAATCTTTATGATAAATATCAACAATTTCATTGATTGCTGGAATTTGTCCAATACATGGAGCAGACCAACCAGCAGCAGCTAAAATTACGATAGGCTTCTTAATATCTTTAGTACTAACAACTTTTCCTTCATCAGTTGTAAAGTCATAGTTCAACAAGTAACTATCTTTAATACATTTATCTATTAATTCTTCAGAAGACTTACCTGCACAACTGTTTACTGCCTGATTGTAGTATTTTTTTTGTGCAAATACGCTTGTAGCAAGAATAATTAACAGAAATGATACGAATCTTTTCATGGGAATTATTATTTAATTTTTTATTTATTCAACTTTGTACTCTTTAACGGCATCAATAAATGCTTTAGCGTTTTCAACAGGTATATTTGGTAAAATACCGTGCCCTAAGTTAACAATATATTTGTCCTTTCCAAAATTGTTGATCATTTCTGTGACCATTTTTTTTATTTCGGCTGGTGGAGAAAGTAATCTTGATGGATCAAAATTACCTTGTAACGTTACATTTCCACCGGTTAAATATCTTGCATTCCTTGGAGAACATGTCCAATCTACTCCTAAAGCCGACGCGTTCGATTTAGACATTTCTTGTAAAGCAAACCAACATCCCTTACCAAATGCTATTACCGGTGCGTCATTTTTTAATGCTTCGATAATTCTATTGATGTATTGCCATGAAAACTCTTGATAATCTGTTGGTGATAGCATTCCGCCCCAAGAATCAAAAATTTGAACAGCATCAACACCTGCTTTTACCTTTGCTTTTAAATAAGCAATTGTGGTATCCGTAATCTTCATTAACAATTGGTGTGCCAAAACTGGTTGTGTGAAACAAAATTCTTTTGCTTTATCAAAATTTTTAGAACCCTGTCCTTGTACCATATAACATAAAATAGTCCATGGAGAACCAGCAAAACCGATTAAAGGAATCTCGTTATTTAATTTTTCTTTAGTTGCTTTAATAGCCTCCATTACATAACCTAATTCCTCATTTACATCAGGAATAATTACCTTATCTAATGATTGCTTATCTCGAATTGGATTTGGTAAATATGGACCAAAATTAGGCTTCATTTCTACCTCAACATTCATGGCTTGAGGAACAACCAAGATATCTGAAAATAAAATAGCAGCATCCATTCCAAATCTTCGGATAGGTTGTACTGTAATTTCTGAGGCCAATTCTGGAGTTCTACAACGTGTAAAGAAATCATACTTTTCACGTATTTCCATGAACTCAGGTAAATATCTACCTGCTTGTCTCATCATCCACACTGGTGGTCTATCAACTGTTTCTCCTTTTAAGGCTCTTAAGAATAAATCGTTCTTTATCATTTTATTTCGTTACAAAAACTATCTTTTTGTTTGTTTTATTAATTACTATTATATCTATTGGTTGTGTAATTACTGTGGCAACCATGTCGTTTGAACTAGGACCTTTTTTAAGTACACTAAACATTAATTGGTCGTTTTCTTCTTGAGCCTTCTCTAGCTTAATCGAAAAACCACTCGTATTCCTTACACGGTCAACTGCAACAATTACATTATTTTTTGAAAAATCTATAGTTGAGTTAAATTGTCCTGATACGTTGTTTACACTATTCAGTTTTTCAAGAAATGTTTGCCAAGCTTCATTAGACTCTATTATCAAGTTTCCCTCTTCTAACCCCTCTTCTCCTGCTCCATTTAAAACACCTTGGTATACATTTACAACTGTACTTTCTTGATGTGACTGACTTACACTTTTATTTGAACAAGCCATAAGGAAAAGACTAAAAAATAAGGTAACAACTAACTTCATAATTTACGCTTCCATTTTAGAAACAGCTTCCATAGAGTTATCTATAGCCTTCTTAATTTTCTCAATGTCTTTCGAACTTAAAGCACTTGATAGAAACCAAGCTTCAAATTGAGATGGTGGTAAAAACACTCCATTTTTAATCATTTCCCAGAAAAACACAGCGAATTTCTTAGTATCTGAAGATTGTGCCTCTTCAAAATTAGTTACGTGTTTACTAGTGAAGAAAGGATTAATCATAGAACCAAATCTATTTACAGTCAACTCAACTCCATACTTTTGAGCAGAAGTCAATAAGCTTCTTTCAATTATGGCCGCAACTTTATCAAAAAACTCATACGGATTTTGCTTTTTCAACTCAGTTAATGTTGAGATTCCAGCTGCCATTGCAATCGGATTTCCACTCAACGTTCCTGCTTGGTACATACCTCCTAAAGGAGCTACATTCTCCATAATTTCATTTCTTGCACCATAAGCACCAACTGGAAAACCTCCTCCAATTACTTTACCTAAACATGTAATATCTGCTTCTACTCCTAATAATTCTTGAGCTCCTCCAAACTTAGAACGGAAACCTGTCATTACTTCATCAACAATTAATAAAGCTCCTTTTGATTCTAAAAATGCTTTTAACTCTTTTAAGAAATCATCCTGAGGAATTACAACTCCCATGTTACCTGCAACTGGTTCTAAAATTACACCGGCAATATCATCATGCTTTTCAAAATGTGCTTTTACACTATCTAAATCATTATAATTTGCTATAAGTGTATTTTTTACTGCTCCTTCTGGTACACCTTTACTTCCTGGTAAGCTTAACGTTGCTAAACCAGAACCTGCAGCAACTAGTAATGAGTCTTGGTGACCGTGATAACAACCTGCAAATTTTATAATTTTATCTTTACCAGTATATGCTCTAGCTAAACGAATTCCACTTAACACAGCCTCTGTACCTGAATTTACAAAACGAACCTTATCCATTCCTGGGAAAGCATCACAAACTATTTTAGCTAGTTTAATTTCATTTGCTGTAGAAGCTCCAAAAGAATATCCATTTTTTAAAGCTTTGGTAATTGCTTTTTGTACTTTTGGATGACGGTGACCTAAAATCATAGGCCCGTAAGACAATACTAAATCGATAAACGAATTCCCGTCTACGTCTTTAATTTTACTACCTTTTGCCTTTTCAATAAATAAAGGATTACCCCCTACAGATGCAAATGCTCTCACAGGAGAATTTACCGCCCCTACTAAATTTACTAATCCTTTGTTATATAATTTGTGTGATTTTTTGAATTCCATTTGTATTCTTTTCTCTTAAAACGAAAATAAATATGAAAAGTAATCAATTAATATGAATTACTTAACTTTCCTCTTAGTGATCTTATTTCTTTGATAATACTTTAGCTGCTTCTTTAGCAAAATAGGTAATGATGATATCAGCTCCCGCTCTTTTCATTGATAACAAACTTTCCATCATAACGCGCTCTCCATCAATCCAACCTTTTTCAGCAGCTGCTTTTACCATTGCATATTCACCACTTACATTGTAACAAGCTATTGGACGATCGAAATTATTTTTTAGATCTCTAATAATATCCAAATATGACAATGCAGGTTTTACCATTAAAATATCCGCTCCTTCTTCATCATCAAATGTAGCTTCTCTCTGAGCTTCATCTCTATTTGCTGGATCCATTTGATAGGTTCTTCTATCTCCGAATGACGGAGCTGAATCTGCCGCATCTCTAAACGGACCATAAAATGCAGAAGCATATTTTACAGAATATCCCATAATTGGCAAATTAGGATAACCAGCTGCATCTAAACTTTCACGAATCATTGCTATAGTTCCGTCCATCATTCCTGATGGCGCCACCATATCTACGCCAGCTTTGGCGTGAGAAATAACTTGTTTAGCTAAATTCAAAAGCGTTGCATCATTATCAACATCATGATCACACAATACACCACAATGTCCATGTGAAGTATACTCGCAAAAACAAACATCTGTAATTACATATAAACTAGGATAGTTCTTCTTGATAAAACGAATAGCCTGTTGCATAATTCCATTATCATTCCAAGTTTCGGTACCTACTTCATCTTTATTAGCAGGAATACCGAATAATAAAACTGCAGGAATATTCAATTCAACTAATTCATCTAATTCTTTAGATATTGTGTCTAATGAATATCTTTTAATTCCAGGCATAGATGGAATTTCTTTTTCAATTCCTTGTCCTTCTTCAATAAATAATGGGTATATAAAATCGTCGACTGAAAGTTTATTTTCTCTTACCAATCGACGAACGTTTTCTGTTTTTCTAAGTCTGCGTGTTCTAAACATATATCGGTTATGTTTTGTCTCTTCGAGCGCAGTCAAGACCAATTCTTAAAACCTCTTAACTGTACTCGAGGTGTATTATATTACTCTTTTACAAAATGTGTATTTACCAACTCGATAACACTTTCTACGGTAGGTAATTTGGCTGTTTTTACTTCTTTGAAATACTTAGCCGCTTCTTTTGCTGTAGTCTCACCAATACAAAATGCTAATTTATCAGCTTCATTCTCTTGCATATAACTCTCAACTGTAGATGGGCTGTAGAATAAAACTCCGTTTACTTTATCATCCACTTTTGCAGGACTATACATTGTTTTGTATGCTTCAATCTCATGAACTATGATGTTACTTTCTGATAATTTGGTTGGCAAAGTATCTAAACGTAAATCACTACAAAAATAGGTTACTTCTTTACCTTTAATCTCATTGGCTAAGTACTTCGCTAGTCTATCTGCATTTCGTTCTGAGTGAGCAACCTTACCTATCTTCTGTTCAATTAATTTTTTTGTTCTTCTTCCAACACAGTAAATATTCTTAAACTGTAATTCATCAGAAGAGAAATTATTCAACAAAGCTTCTACACCATTCTTACTTGTAAGAATTACATTCTCTATTCCTTCTTTAACAATTTTTGGTGCAATACGGTTATATCTAATTTTTATAAAATCACTATCCTCAACATGTACTTTTGTAGGAAGTAATTTCTTTTGCGCTTCAGATAATTTTTTGGTAGAAAAAATTGAAAATTCTTTTTCAATTCCTAAATCTTCCATAATGATAAGCTTCCCTCCTTTTTCAATGATATAATTTGCGCAATCTTTAGCTACAAATTTATGCTTACCAATAGGAACTTTCTTACTAACCTCTATTTTTTTCTTTCCGTCTCTGCTTAATAAAACTCCTTTAAAAACAAGCTCTTTATCAACTTCGTTTATATAAGCCAATGCTCCAATTGGTGCTGTACAACCTCCTTCTAAACGGTTTAAGAACTCTCTCTCTATGGTTGTACATGTTTCTGTATCAACATCGTTTAATTGATTACAAGCATCTAAAGAAAAATCATCTTCAGCTAATGCAGTAATCATAATAGCACCTTGTGCAGGAGCAGGAATCATCCAAGAAAGGTTTACAGCTCCACTTGGTCTTTTCCCTATTCGTTCTAATCCAGCAGCAGCAAAAATGGCTCCGTTCCACTCATTATCAATTACTTTTTGTAAACGAGTGTTTACGTTACCTCGTAAATCTTCAACTTTATGAGTTGGATATCTATTTAACCATTGCGCTTTTCTACGTAAACTACTAGTAGCAATAACACCTTCTGGTTGTGCCATAAACTCTTCATTATCCTTTAGCACCAAAATATCATTGTAGTTAGCGCGCTTTAAAACAGCAGCTTGAACAATTCCTTCTGGTAAAACTGTAGGGACGTCTTTCATTGAATGGACTGCGATATCTATATCACCATTTAACATTGCAATGTCTAAATTCTTAGTGAAAATTCCTGTAACACCTAGTTCGTACAAAGGTTTGTCTAAAACTATATCTCCTGTAGATTTTATTGGAACTATTTGAGTAGTGTACTCTAACTCTTCTAATAAGCTTTGAACTTTTTTAGCTTGCCATAAAGCTAACTCGCTATCACGAGTACCGATTCTAATGATTTTCTGCATCAATTGTTTCTAAATTTGTGCCAAACACCTTTGCCATTACTTCTATGCTTTGGCTTATTGAAGTTTCTTCAGTTTTTAAGTGCTTTACAAATTGTGTAGTTATTTTTTGAATGAATCTTGATGTAATTGCTTCTGCTTGATCTACATCAAAATTATTAATTTTCTTTTTATGAAAGTTGATTTCGTCTCGTTGAATTGCTTCAAGAGACTCTTTTAGCGCATTAATTGCTGGAGTAAAACGTCTATGGTTTAACCAATCATTAAACTCCTGTTTATGCTCTTCTATAATTTGCTTTGCAAATGGAATTTCTTGTTTACGAATTGCTAGAGTTTCATCAGTAACTTTAGATAATTCATCTACATTAACCAACTTTACATTTTCTAAGTTTTTAATACTTGGATCAACGTTGGCTGGAACTGACAAGTCTAAAATCAGTAAATTTCGATCTAATGGAATATTTTCTAAAGTAACAGTAGCCTCAGAAGCACCTGTAGAAACGATTAATACATCTGCATTGTCAATTTCTTCTGTTAAATTCTCTATTTTAGATTTGTTGATAAAAGGGTATTCTTTGATAAACTCATCTACCTTTTCCTCTGTTCGGTTTATTAGCGTTACTTGATTATTACGTGTGTATTCAGCTAAGTTTTTACAGGTATGTTTTCCCATTTTACCTAAACCGTACACTAATATATTCTTAGAATTGTAATCGTCTAAATTTTCAATTAAATATTGAACCGCTGCATAAGAAACTGACGTTGTTCCTGAACTTAGTTTCGTTTCATTTTTTACTCGTTTACTAGCCTGCATTACATTATTAAGCAAACGTTCTAAATATGCATTTGTAGTTCCGTGTTCTTTTGCAATTTTGAAAGCTGTTCTAAGCTGTCCTACAATTTCATAATCTCCCAATATTTGACTATCTAAACCAGTACCAATATTGAATAAATGCTGAATTGCTTCTTGGTTTTTGTGTACGTACGATATTTTCGCAAACTCTTCAACAGAACCATTTGAATGCTTACATAGCATACTAATTAATTGAAAAGGATGTTCTGCAAAACCAATTATTTCCGTTCTATTACATGTAGACAGTACAAAAACTCCGTCAAAACCGTTTGCTTTTGCTTCGTTTAACAATGCTATTTTACCATTCGCAGATAATGAAAACTTACCACGCGTTTGTGCATCAGCTTTTATATAGCTTACTCCAATACTGTAAAAATTCTTGTGCTTAGTATCTTCCAATATTCTTTTTTTACATAAAACCTCGACAAAAATAGAAAGATAGGTTATATAAAAATATCGCTAGAAGAACTTAAAATGTCGATTTTGGTTTTTATTCGTCATTTTTTCTAAAAACCACTGTTTTTCTTTATTTTTGTACTAGAATCAAGTATTACATGGTTATTTATCTAGAATAATTCTAAATAAAAACATCAAAACACAAAACAATATATAAATTGAAAAATATCGCTGGAAGCACTTTTTTAGAAACCAATCTTGAAAATGGTTTTCTGTTGCTAGAGTTCTCAAATGATACCATGGAATCTCAACGTTTTGAACGTGACATAGATAACTCTTTTATTCAATTACACTTTTGCATTCATGGTAATGCTAAGTTTCATTTTAATAATGGTAGTTACACTTTTGATGTTTTAGAAGAGCATTCAATTTTACTGTACAATCCTCAACAAGATTTACCTTTAAATTTAGAAATACAACCAAAAAGCTCATTGGTTTCTTTGCTAGTTTCAATTAAAAAATTCCACTCTTTATTTTCTAATGAAGCTGCTTACATACCTTTTTTAAGTAATGAAAATAAGAATAGGAAATACTATGATAATGCTACTATAAAACCTACGGTTTTAATTGTTTTAAAACAAATTTTAAACGCCAATGTAAATAGTAGTATTCGCAATTTGTATATCAAAGGAAAAATATACGAACTATTGAGTTTGCATTTTCAAAAAGATGAATCGATTGAAGGTGATTATTGTCCTTTTTTAGTGGATGAACGTGATGTTTCTAAAATTAGAAAAGCAAAGGATATTATTATTTCTAGAATGGCAGAACCTCCTACCCTTCAAGAATTATCTAACGAAACAGGTTTGAATTTAAAAAAGTTAAAAGAAGGATTTAAACAAGTTTACGGAGATACTGTTTACAGCTTTTTATTTGACTATAAAATGGAACATGCTCGAAAATTGTTAGAAAGTAATCAATACAATGTTAATGAAGTCGGACTGCAAGTTGGCTACAGTACCGCAAGTCATTTTATTGCTGCTTTTAAAAAGAAGTTTGGAACAACTCCAAAACAATATGTTTTATCTATAAACAGTTAAATGAAACAACTTACACATTACGAAATAGAGAATAATACTCAACAGTTTCCAATCAGCATTGTTTGCGATGCTATTAGAACACCCGAAAATATTGGAATGTGCTTTAGAATTGCGGAAAGTTTTGGAGTTTCTAAGATATACCTTCATGAAAGCTCTCCTTCGTTAGACAATCGAATTGTGAAAAAAACGGCAAGAAACACGCTTAATCAGATTGAATCTGAAACCTATGGCGATTTCAATTCGATAATTGAACAATTAAAGAAAGAAGGCAACACCATAGTTGGTATTGAAATTACTGATAAGAGTATAACAATTCAAGATTTTGATTTTAAAAATCATGATAAATTGGTGTTACTTTTGGGTAGTGAAAGAAATGGCATTGAAAATATTGATTTAGTTGATGCTACCGTGTCTATTCCTATGTATGGAAGAAATTCAAGCATGAATGTAATTCACAGTTTAGCTATTACTTTATACGAAGCGACAAATCAGATGAAATCGAAGTTAGAAGTTAGAAGTTAGAAGTTAGAAGTTAGAAGTTAGAAGTTAGAAGTTAGAAGTTAGAAGTTAGAAAATTATAATATTTGGCGATTGAGCGAAGTCGAAATCAAAAAATCTTTTTATCAAGTTATACTTAGATAAACAATTAAAAATGAAAAACATATTATTAGCAATTTTGTTTTTTACATTAAATCTTTATAGTCAAAATACTATTAAAGGTAAACTTCACACATCTGACAGCTTCAAAAAAGAATTTCCAATTATAAATGTTTCTGTAGATGGCTTTTCTGAAAAGACAACTATCAATACAAATGGTTTATTTGAATTAAATATTGAGAAACCCCAAACACAATACCTCTTAAACTTTTTCATCGGAGATAGTCTGGTTAAAACATATACATACAAAAATAATTGGACTAACAGAGCAAAACCTAAATCAATTTCATTCACTGAAAAATGCTCTATAACAGTAAAATCAGCAAGTAAAGACTGGAAAAATAACGATATCAAACTATACGTTTATCAAGATGATAAGTTGTTGGAAGAAGATATTAAATTCCAACAAAAATATAATTTTACATATATTTTAGTCAACAGGAAAGATTATGCAACTTACGATTGTTATAAAAACTATAACAAACGAGCTTTAAAATATTTAGTTCTTGAAAAAGAATTATCAATTAAACATTTAAACAAAAACACCATTGGTAAAAGCAAGTTTTCTCTTAACGACAAACCTTGTATTCAATAAACAATAAAAAATGAAAGGAGTTTTATTAGTTAATTTAGGGTCTCCTAACAGTACAGATCCTAAAGATGTAAAAAAATATTTAGACGAGTTTTTAATGGATCAACGTGTAATAGACGTTCCTTTTTGGTTACGTTCGTTTATTGTTAGAGGGATTATTTTAAATACTCGTCCGAAAAAATCGGCTGCTGCTTATAAAAAAATATGGTGGGACGAAGGTTCTCCTTTAATTGTTCTTTCTGAAAGATTACAAGCCAAAGTACAAGACAAAACTGATATTCCAGTTGGACTTGCTATGCGTTATGGTAATCCGTCTATAAAAAGTGGATTACAAGAGTTATACGATAAAGGTGTTAGAGACTTATTATTGGTTCCATTATACCCACAATTTGCCATGGCAACTACAGAAACAATTGTAGTATTAGCAGAAGAATTACGAAATGAATTCTTTTCAGATATGAAAATAACGGATGTTCCTGCTTTTTACAACAAACCAGAATATATCAAGGCTCTTTCAAACAGTATAAAAGATTATTTATCTGATAAAGAGTATGATCATATTATGTTCTCATATCACGGAGTTCCTGAACGCCATATTCGTAAATCGGATGTAACAAAATCGCATTGTAAAATTGACGGAAGTTGTTGTAATACTCCTTCAAAAGCTCATGAATTCTGCTATCGCCATCAATGTTTTCAAACTACAAAAAACGTTATGAATGAATTAGGTTTAGAGGAAGACAAAGTAACTACTACTTTCCAATCTCGTTTAGGAGTTGATCCTTGGTTACAACCTTATACTGATAGAACTTTAGTTAATAAAGCTGAAAAAGACGGTGTGAAAAAATTAGCAATAGTAACTCCGGCTTTCGTTTCTGATTGTTTGGAAACCCTAGAGGAAATTGCCATGGAAGGAAAAGAAGAATTTTTAGAAGCTGGCGGAGAAGAATTCCACACAGTTCCTTGTATTAATGATAACGACGAGTGGGTGGCTGTATTAGCAAAGTGGATTAATGAGTTTAAAGAAAGTTAATCATGGATTTTCTATACCTTAAATCACTTCATATCATCTTTGTTGTAACTTGGTTTGCTGGCCTATTTTACATCGTTCGCTTATTTATTTATCATGCAGAAGCAGAGAAAAAAGAAGAACCTGCTAAAGAGATTTTACAAACTCAATACAAGCTTATGGAAAAAAGGCTTTGGTATATTATTACATGGCCTTCTGCTATTTTGGCAAGTATTTTTGCGTTTTGGATGTTAATTGACAATCCCATTTATTTAGAAATGCCTTGGATGCATGTGAAATTGTCTTTTGTGTTAGCTTTATATTTTTACCATGGTAAATGTCATTCTATGTATAAGCAACTTCAAAGAGATGAAGTTAAATACAGTTCTTTAAAACTTCGAATTTGGAATGAAGTTGCCACCATTATCTTATTTGCTGTTGTATTTTTAGTCGTTCTTAAAAATGCCATTAACTGGATTTGGGGTGTTGTTGGTATTATTTTAGTCTCTGTTTTATTAATGATGAGTGTTCGATTATATAAAAAAATTAGAGCTAAAAAAAGCTGGGATACATACGAAAAAACTTTATTAGAAAAGAACAAAGAAGAAGACAATAATTTAAGTTAAATAACTATCTTTCGACTTTAATTTTTTATCCCCCTAATTATGAAACGATTTATTTTACTTTCTTTCGTTATTCTTTCCTTTATTTCTTGTTCTTCTGATGATAATTCAGACGATGGAACACAAAACCCAACACAAAATCAAGAACCAATTATTGGAACTTGGAACTTAGCTAAAGATAATGGATTTGATGTAAATGCCTGTACTGGTCAAAGTGAGTATGTTTTTACTAGTGATGGGAAATTTACTTTTACTGAGTATAGCACTGTTAATAATCAGTGTACTTTAAATTCTCAGAACTCTCATAATGGTGAGTGGACTAACAATAACGATGGAACCTATTATATTAAAAGACACGGTTATACTTCAGGTACAGATGCTCCAATAAGTTTTGATAATAACAATCAAGACATGATTATTGGAAGATATACTTGGGCTAGGCAATAATTTTGTTTAACTTATGTATTAACACAAAATACCTATAATTAAGAAACTCAGTAAAATTCACTACTAGCTAACAAACACTAAAGCAAACATCTGAAAAACAACAAGTTAAGATGTTGTTTTTTTTTGTTAAAAATTACGAAATTTCGCATTTTGTTTAAAACTACAAGGCTTTTGTGGAAAAGTAACACTTTAAGTAACAGCAAATAAGACCTATCTTTGGATTATCAAACAGAGGTTCAAAGACAGTCTCATTAGCTGTTCTAGAATGAGTTTAACATACTCAACTCAAAATGAAGTAAGTCTCTAAATTATATAGAGAAGAAAAGGATTGGTTTACATTCCATTAGTGTAAAACCAAAAACTCAAACTTCATTTTAAAGTCGATTGTTCCAGCAATCGACTTTTTTATTTTAATTACTAGCAAAGATAATTAACTAATTTTATTATTTATCTATGGCTGTTACTTTTATCTTTTCTTAGTCTTTCTTTTTATAAACAATCTCATGTTAATTGTTAATAACTAAACACTTATCCTTTTATTGATTGCTCAAAAGGTATACGGTTGATAATACTTCTACCCAAGGTAACTTCATCTGCATATTCTAACTCATCTCCTACCGAAATTCCTCTCGCAATTGTTGATGTGATTACTTTATATTTTTCAATTTGCTTAAAAATATAAAAGTTGGTTGTATCACCTTCCATTGTAGAACTTAATGCAAAAATTAGCTCCTTAACTTCTCCATTTTGCACTTTTTCAACTAAAGAATCTATATTCAAATTTTGCGGCCCTACTCCTTCTATCGGCGAAATTTTCCCACCTAATACGTGATACAAACCTCTAAATTGACCTGTGTTTTCTATAGCCATCACGTCTCTAATATCTTCTACTACACAAATTATCTCTTCCTTTCTGTTAGGGTTACTACAAATATCACATAAAATGGTATCTGAAATATTATGACATTTTTTGCATGACTTCACATCACTTCTAAGCTGAGATAAAGCATCGGTTAAAAACTTAGTATGCTCTTTAGGTTGTTTTAATAAATGAAGTACCAAACGTAATGCAGTTCGCTTACCAATTCCCGGTAATCTGCTTACTTCATTTACCGCATTTTCTAATAATTTTGATGAAAATTCCATTGCTGCAAAAATAGTAAAAGTCTTTGTTCTAAATTCTTTTCTCTTTATTCTTTATATCCTAACTTTGATTCATCAAATAAACTACAACAAGATGAGCGCAGAAATAAGAAATATAGAGCCAAAATCAGTGTGGAATCATTTTGCTGATTTAAATGCTGTTCCTCGTCCTTCAAAAAAAGAAGAACGTGTAATTCAGTTTATGGTTGACTTCGGAAAAAGTTTAAACTTAGAAACTTTTGTTGATAACGTTGGAAACGTAATTATCCGAAAACCTGCAACTGCTGGAATGGAAAATAGAAAAACCATTGTAATGCAAAGTCACTTAGATATGGTGCACCAAAAAAATTCGGATACTGATTTCGATTTTGATACTGAAGGTATTAAAATGTACATTGATGGTGATTGGGTTAAAGCAGAAGGAACTACTTTAGGAGCCGATAATGGATTAGGTGTTGCGTCTATTATGGCTGTTTTATCTTCAACAGACATTCCTCATCCTGCTATAGAAGCCTTATTTACTATTGATGAAGAAACGGGTATGACGGGTGCAATGGGGCTTGAAGGCGGAATTTTGACTGGTGATATTTTATTAAATCTAGACACAGAAGAAGACGATGAAATAGGAATTGGATGTGCTGGTGGTGTAGATATTACTGCAACGAGAACTTATGAATCTGAAAAAACTCCTGATAACACAATTGCTTTTGAACTTTCTGTTACAGGTTTAAACGGAGGTCATTCTGGAATGGATATTCATAAAGGATTAGGAAATGCTAACAAAATAATGAACCGTTTGTTATTTGATGGTTTTACTAATTACGGTTTACGTATTTCAGAAATTAACGGAGGTAGTTTGCGTAATGCAATTCCTAGAGAAAGTTTTGCTACTGTTGTTATTGATACAGTTTCTAAAGAACCTTTCTTGTTTGAATTAAATGAATTGATTAATGATATTAAATCTGAGTTTGCATCTTTAGAACCAAATTTAACCATTGAATTAAAAGAAGTTTCTTTACCAGAGTCTGTAATGGATTTAGGAGTTCAAATAGGATTAATTAAAGCCATTTACGCTGCTTTGAATGGTGTCTATAGAATGAGTCCTGATATTGAAAATTTAGTTGAGACTTCTAATAATATTGCCCGTGTTATCGTTAAAGACGAAACTATTAAAATTGGTTGTTTAACTCGTTCTTCTTCTGAAACTAACAAATGGGATTTAGCAAATTCTTTACGTTCAGTGTTTGAATTAGCTGGATTTGAAGTTGAATTTTCGGGTGCTTATCCAGGTTGGTTACCTAATATGAACTCAGATATTTTAAAAGTTTTAAAAGACTTATATGTGAAAATGAATGATGCTGAACCTCATGTTGCTGCTTGCCATGCTGGTTTGGAATGTGGAATTTTAGGTCAAAATTACCCTAACATGGATATGATTTCTTTTGGTCCTAATATTAGAGGAGCTCATAGTCCAGATGAAAGAGCTCAAATTTCATCAATGCAAAAATTCTGGAACTACTTATTAGAAATACTTAAAAACATACCTAGTAAAAACTAGTTATAGCTAACTATTACTTTTTAAAAGCCATTCAATTAATTGAATGGCTTTTTTTATTAATATAAACATAACACAATCTTAAAGCTTAAAAATTCACAAAAACACAAAACATTTGCAAATTCCTTGATTTTAACATTTTCTAAAAATTTAAATTCTATATTTATTACCCCTTACCAAGTTTAATTTAAAAACATAAATGTTGATGAAAAAATTGCTATCAACCTTGGTAGTGGCGTTTTCTTGTTATATAACTTTCGGACAAGACAATTCACTTTTTACTGAATTCGATAACATAGTTGGTATTAATAATACTAAACTTAGTTATGGCGTTATCTACAAAGAGAAATACCGTAAAAAATTTAGAGACAATCATAATTTCTACATCGATGATACCTTTAAAACAGGAAGTGTTTTTTATCGTAATCAAGAATTCAAAAATATTGAGTTGAAATATGAATTGGTTGACGATTTTATCGTAGTTAAAATTAACAATCAAGAGCAACAAATATCTATAGTTCCAGAAAAAACACTCGTTAAAAGATTCTCAATAGAAAACACAAGTTTTATTTATTCTGATTCCTACGGTTTTTTAGAAGAGTTATTAGTTAAAGAACAATTTTCGGTTTTAAAAAAGCATCAAAAAACAGCGAAAGAAAATAGAGATGCAGACTATAGGTACCACACTTTCAGAAAGAAAGAAAACAATGTATTGCTGTTTAAAGATTCATTTTATCCTATAGATTCTAAAAGGGATTTCTACAAAATATTTCCTGCTCAAAAAAAGCAAATAGCAGCCTTTTACAAATCCAATACGTTTTTATTAAAAAACGATTATAAAACTTTTGTTGCTAAACTAATCACGTCTTTATCACAAGAATAACCAAATGAAATTAGCTATTCAAAGAACTCTATCGATCCTATTTATTTTCTTTTTTTCTGTCATCAATTCACAAGAAAAAAAAGAAACTATTTCTATAAATGCCAATAATTTAACTACAGAAGAAGTAATTAAACTTATTGAGAACAATTCTAACTATCATTTTTACTTCTTAAAAGATTGGTTAACTGATGAAAAAGTAACTTTTACATTTAACAATGCGAAGATTTCTGATGTATTAGACACTTTATTTGGTGGAAGTACCATCAATTATTTTGTAATGGATAATCATAGAATAATACTTACCAATGGTAACTTAATTAAGAAAAGTGTTTATGAAATTGATGATATTGAAAATTCTGATACTTCCGACACTCCAGTTCTTGTTAATACAGAAGGAAACAACATTATAAAAATAGGGAAAGAAGTTAGTAATAAAAAAAGCTCTTACACCTTATCAGGTAGAGTAATTAACGACAAAAATGGAGAACCTATTGAGGGCGTTACTATTTTTGAAAGAACTAAAAACATTTATGCTACTACTGATAATAAGGGGTACTTTAAAATCAATCTCCCTTTTGGTGAAAATCAATTAGAAACTTCTTTTGTTGGTTTTGATAGTGATTATAAGAACATCATTATATATAGCGATGGTAAGCTTAACTTTTCTATTAACGAAAAATCAGAGCAATTAGAAGAAGTTGTTATTAATGCAAATCGTACAAGAAACATCAGGCAAACGATTGCAGGAATTAGCCAAATAAAAGCGAAAGAAATTAAGAAGATTCCTTTAGTATTAGGTGAACGAGATATTTTAAAAGTTGCGATTACCTTACCTGCTATAAAATCAACTGGTGAAGGATCTGAAGGTGTTAATGTAAGAGGTGGAAAAGTAGATCAAAATTTATTTTTACTTGATAATGGAGTTATTTATAACCCAACACACTTTCTTGGTTTATTTTCGGCCATCAATCCATTTACAACTAATGATTTAAAAATATACACAGGAAATATTCCTTCTGAATATGGAGGAAGATTGTCTTCTGTATTTGATATACGAACTAAAGATCCAAGTACTCAAAAATTTCAAGGTGAAGCTTCTATCGGACCTGTAACAGGAAACGTGAATGTTGATATTCCTGTTGTTAAAGATAAATCTGGATTAACGTTAGGTGTTCGAAGTACTTATTCTGATTGGATTTTAGGATTGGTAAACAACAAACAAATTGAAAATAGTAGTGTTTCTTTTTATGATTTAATAGCTAAATATAAACACCAAATAAATGACAACAATGCCATAAAAGCTACAGGTTATTTTAGTAAAGATCAATTTCAAATTGCTTCTGACACAATTAATAACTACGGAAATGTAATGGCTTCTTTAAACTGGGAGCATGTTTTTAATGATAAAAACAGAGGAAATATTGTTGTTTCGCATAGTAGATATGCTTTTGACATTAACTATGAAAGTGATGATACCAATAAAGGTTTTGACTTAGATTATACTATCAGCGAAACCGATTTAAAAATCAAGTTGCAATATGATTATTCTGATACACATAAAATTGATTATGGTTTAGAGTCAAAACTTTACAATATAAATCCAGGTACTATAAAACCCAATGGAGAGAACTCAACTGTTGTTCCTTTAACAATTCCTGAAGAAAAAGCATTAGAAAATGCCCTCTTTATATCAGATGAAATTACAGTCAATAAAAAACTGAACTTTAATGTTGGTTTACGTTTGAACCAGTACTTAGCTCTTGGACCTTCAGTACAAAGAGAGTATCAAGATAATGCTCCTAAAAACGAGACTACCGTTGTAAATACAGTATCGTATGATAATAACGAGATTTTTAAAACATATCATGGATTAAGTTATCGTTTGTCCGGAAGATATGCCTTAACCAACTCATTATCATTAAAAGGAAGTTTCAATAAATCTTTCCAATACATTCACCGACTAAACAATAACACAACAGCTACTCCTATTGATACTTGGAGACTTTCGAACACTAATATTAAACCACAAGAAGGAACTCAATTATCTTTTGGTGCCTTTAAAAACATCAATGGAAATGATTATGAAATTAGTTTAGAAGGCTATTACAAGGAATATCAAAACCTTTTAGATTATAAAATTGGAGCTAATTTATTATTGAACGAAAACATTGAAACAGAAGTATTGCAAGGTAAAGGAAAATCTTACGGAGCAGAGTTCCTTATCAAAAAGAACAGAGGAAGATTAAACGGATGGTTAGGATATAGTTACTCTAGATCTTTAATTCAATTAGACAGTCAGTTTAACGAAGAGAGAGTTAATAATGGAAACTTTTTCCCTACAAATTATGACAAACCTCATGATTTAACTGCAGTTTTAAATTACAAGTTTACAGAAAGATACAGCTTCTCTACTAACTTTACCTATCAAACAGGAAGACCTATTACCTATCCTACAGGTAAATTCATTTTTCAGGGAGCAGAATTTTTAACTTACAGTAATAGAAACCAGTTTAGAATTCCAGATTATTATCGTTTAGATATCGGAATCAATATCGAAGGGAATCATAAAATCAAAAAGTTTGCACATAGTTTCTGGAATATCTCGGTTTACAATGTACTAGGAAGAAACAATCCTTACTCTGTGTTTTTCCAGACTAATGCAGATGGTAATGTTGAAGCCTATCAGAGTTCTATTTTCTCCGTGCCGATTCCAACCATTACTTATAATTTTAAATTTTAAGTATCATGAAAAAAATTATCTCATACATATATTTACTTATTGGTTTATTAATTATTGATAGTTGTATTGAACCTGTTGAGTTTTCTACAATTTCTGTAGACAGTAACCTTGTTGTAAACGGAATACTAACTAATGAGCTTAAAAACCATACGGTAGAATTATCTAGAACAATTCCTATAGATTCAACCAAATTAAGTCCAGAGAAAAATGCTACTGTATTTGTAACAGACAATACTGGTGCAATTTATAATTTTCAAGAAACAGAAGATGGAACGTATACATCGATAAATACTTTCTCTGCTGAAGCTGCTAAAAAATATACGTTGAATATAGAAACTAGTAATGGACAAAAATACACCTCATCTGAAGAAATGCTTCCTGGTACTGCTACAGTTGGTGATTTAGATATCAGTATAGAAGAAAATGAAATATCTCAAATTCAAGAGCTAGTTATAAAAGCTAATAGTAACCCCTCTTCAGGAGATGGTAACTATTACCGATACGAATACGATGAAACGTATAAAATAAAAACGCCTATTTGGAGTCAAAAAAAGCTTTTGATAATTTCAGATACTAACCCTTATGAATTTGAATTAGTAGATAAAACTCCTGAGGAAGATGGAATTGGATTTTGTTATGGAAATCAAAAATCAAAAAAGGTATTAGTAACAGAAACGTTATCATTATCACAAGATCAGGTTATCGGATTTCCAATAAGACAAATCCCTTTGGATAGTTATATTATTGGTATTCGATACAGTATTTTAGTAAAACAATATGTCATCAATCAAAATACATTTGACTTTTATACTTTGTTAGATAAATTTTCAAATCCAGATGATATATTTTCTCAAACACAAGTTGGTAATATTCCTAGCAATGTTACATCTGTAGACAACCCTCAAGAGGATAAGGTTTTAGGTTTCTTTGAAGTTTCTTCTCTATCCACAAAAAGAATTTTCTTAAACAGAGAAGACATAACAGAAGTTGATTTTGAAAATTATCAAAATCTTGGCTCATGTGCAGAGCGTGTAAATCCAGAAATCGAAGATTCTCGTGGACGTTCTCCTCTTTTAAATAGATTGAGAACAGGATGGATTTATCAAAGTCCTCCTGATGTTCTTATTATACCACCTAATAAGCCGTATCAATTAGCATTAAAAATATGTGGTGATTGTTCACATTTAGGTCCAGTTAATCCACCTGATTTTTGGACAGAATAAAATAATTAATGAAGAAAATTAAAAACATATCATATTTATTTGTTGCTATCATATTAAGTAGCTGTATTGAAACTGTTGAGTTTCCTAGCACTTCATTTGAAAGTAATTTAGTGGTAAAAGCTATTATTACAAACGAGTTAAAAACTCATCGTATAGAGCTGTCTCGTACTACTCCAATCGAATCTGAAGATGTAATCTCTGAGAGAAATGCAGTTATTACTATTACAGATGATTCTGGTGCTGTTTATAATTTTCAGGAAACTGATAATGGAATATATACATCTACTCAAGCTTTCGCAGTTCAACCTAATAAGAAGTACATATTAAACATTCAAACCTATGATGGAGAAAAGTATAGTTCAAGAAGCGAGCAGTTACCAAATATTTCTGAAATTACAGATATGACTGCAACTATCGATGCTAATATCGATAACGAATCTATAATTGTTTTTAAAGCAAACTCCTCTGGAAATAACATCGATGGAAGTTATTACCGTTATGAGTATGAAGAAACTTATAAAATAAAGGCTTTTATATGGAATTCTAAGCGTATTAGAATATTGTCAGATGTTTCACCTTATGATTTTGATTTGGTTGACAAAGAGCCTGAAATTTATGGTGAAGGATTTTGTTATGGAAATAAAAAATCAAATAGCATCTTGATTACTGAGACAAAAACGTTAGCACAGGATCAGGTTTTAGGTTTTACTATAAGAGAAATACCTTTAGAAAGTTATATAGTTGGACTTAGATATAGTATTCTTTTAAAACAGTATGTACTCAATCAAAATACATACGACTATTATCAGTTATTAGATAAATTCTCAGACCAAAACGATATTTTTTCTCAAACTCAAGTTGGTAACATCCCTAGTAATATTACAGCAGAATCAAATCCTGACAAAAACAACGTTATAGGTTTCTTTGAGGTTTCTTCTTTTAGTGAAAAACGCTTTTTCTTTAATAGAAGTGACATCACCGATATTTCTTACAAAAACTATACAGACTCGAATGCTTGTAATGAGTTTCCTCAACCTCTTTTTGAAGATAACTTTGGGAATTCTCCTTTACTAGACTTTTTAGCAACGCACATATTTTATGATGAACCTCCTGGAGGAATTGGTGGAGGATCTTCAAATTCTCCATACCAAGTTGTATTAAGACAATGTGGAGATTGTTCACACTTAGGACCTGTTCAACAACCTGATTTTTGGGTAGATTAAAATTAAAAAAATGAAAAGAATACTATTTTTATTACATATTACCGTAGCATGTATTGGAATTGCTCAATCGAATGTTGATTATAAGCTACTTAACAACTTAGAAAACCATCCTAGTGAAAAAATTCATGTTCATTTAAACAATGACTTTCTAGTTTCTGGGGAAAAATTATTTTACAAAGTATATTGTCTAAATAAAAACAATCAATATACTCCTTTCAGTAATATTGCGTATGTAGAATTAATTAATCAAGAAAATAGTAGTATTTCAAAACAAAAGATTGCACTTACTAATGGTACCGGTTATGGTGATGTGTTTATTGATACAAAAGTAAAAACAGGTTCTTATAAACTTATTGCATACACGAAATGGATGCTTAACAAAAAGGAATTCTTTGAAAAGAATATCATTATCATAAATCCTTTTTCTAACAAATTACCGACAAGTAGTTCTGATGCATCAAATACAAACATCAAAGAATCAACAAGCTCAAGTAATGAGAACTCTTTTATAAAAAGCATAGCTACTTCTTATAAAAAAAGAGAGAAAATAATATTACCTCTTTCAACTGAAAAACTTGAAACCATCAATGGAGATTTTTCGATTTCAGTAACACTAAAAGACAATTATTCTGTTCCAACCGCTAGTTTAAAGAACTCAAAAGTAACTGGAAGTAATCAATTATTTTTACCAGAATTGAGAGGTTCTCTTATTAAAGGAAAAATAAGTTCTACATCTGCTAAACTTTTAAATGTAAAACTAGCGTTATCCTTTGAAAATAATAAATCACTTCCACTAACTGCTATTACTAATAGCAACGGTGAGTTTTACTTTAACATTGAAAATCTTAACAAAAACGCTGTCTATATTAGTATACTTGACAAGAACAAATCGGCATATACAATAGAACTTATTGAATCTGAAAACACAATTAAAGCGTTAAGTGATTTTGCTCCGATTCAATTAGATGAATCGGCGGTAACACTTATTAAAAACAGGAGTTTATACTCTCAAATTGAGAATGCTTACTATACGGTAAAACAAGATTCAATAATAGACATTTCAAAAAAAGATTTACTATTAGACAGAATTAAAGTAGCCTATCCGTTGGATGATTATACTCGATTTAATACCATAAAAGAAACATTTATTGAGGTAATCGAAGGTGCTGGTTTTTATAAAAAAGGAGACGACTATCAAATAAAAGTTACTGATGCTGATGCTTCTGAAACTTTAAATTACCTGCCGTCACTTTTAATCATAGATGGTAGAATAATAATGGATCATACTAGTTTTATGAGTTATAATTCTAGAAAAATTAAAACCATTTCTCTGGTTAAAGACAAATACTTTTACGGAAATGCTATATATCAAGGTATCGTACTTGTAGAAACTTTCAAAGGCAATTATGCCGAAAACAACAATGAATACACAAAATTTGATGTACAACCTGTACAACCTAAAAAAATATATTTCTTTCAAGACCATAAAGAAAGTAATACAAGAATACCTGATTTTAGAACACAACTGTATTGGAATCCTAGCGTAAAAAACACAACCAAAGAGGTAACTTTCTATACATCTGATGTTATAGGAACTTATGAAATTACAATTCAAGGTTATGATATAAACGGAAAATTAGTGTCTATTACACAAGATTTTGCGGTAGAATAACTCGTTGATCTTAATTAGTCTTTTTTCGCTACATTTATGCAATGAATTTTTTGGCTCATTTGTATTTATCTCCCAATAATCCACATATAATGCTTGGTAATTTTATTGCTGATCATGTTAGAGGAAATAAATTCAAACATTTACCAGAAGATATTCAAAAAGGAATTCATTTACATCGTAAAATAGATACTTTTACGGATTCAAATGAAATAGTCCGCATAAGCAAACGTCGTTTACATGAACGATATGGCCATTACGATGGTGTTATTATAGATATCTTTTACGATCATTTTCTTGCTAAAAACTGGGACGATTACTCTCAAATTCCATTAGACATTTATACTAATAGCATCTATGCTTATTTACAAAGTCAGCTAAAAATTTTACCAGAAAAAACCAAAGAACTCCTTCCCTACATGATTCAATACAACTGGTTGTATAATTATCAGTTTATTGAAGGAATTCAAGATGTTTTAAAAGGAATGAACAGAAGGACAAGAGGAAAATCAAAAATGAACTTAGCTATTGAAGATCTTGAATTGTATTACACAGATTTTGAAAATGATTTTCAAACCTTTATGTTTGAACTAATTAATTTTGTTTCTATTGAAATTGACAAACTATGAAAAACCAAAAATTAGACTTATTTGAATCTAAATTAAAAAGGTTGAAAATTTCTTTTTATAAAGAAAATAATAATATAATAATAGGAAAACCTAAAATGGATTATGCTAACTTCATTGGTTTAATTATTATTCCTTTCTTAATCGCTATCATAATATTAATTTATTATTTGACTTTTAAATCTGATTTCATCAGATCACATACAGGAAAGATGTTTGCTATCTTTATTTTTTTCTTAGGAACATCAGCGTTCAATTTTTCAAGAATGAAAGCTAAATGGGAATCAAATGCAAACAAGAAAAAACTAGTAAACAATAAAATTATTATCAATACAGAATCTGAAGAATATTCTTTTGATGGTGATACTGTAACCGATTTTGAAATTGACATTACAGATATTAAACAAAATACTAATCATGGAAAACTTTATTTAGTAGATACAAATAATGAAAAACATTTGCTTTTAGGATTTGATAACGAAGATGAAAAATACTTATTAGATGATTTAAAATGGTTTGCTTCTTTTTTTGCTAACTATATTAATTTTAAATCTGATGAGTTTTTAATAAAATAACTTTTCAAGATTTCAACATTGTATGAAAAAATTCCTCCCAATTATAGTTTCTTTATTTTTTTTTAACTGCAAACCTCAACCTGAAATTGGTTTAATTACAGAAAAAGCAATGGTAGTTTCTGCTAGAGCTGAAGCTTCTAAGATTGGTTCTGATATTTTAAAAAAAGGGGGCAATGCTTTCGATGCAATGGTTGCTACAGAATTAGCCCTAGCTGTCGCTTATCCGTACGCTGGTAATATAGGTGGTGGCGGATTTATGGTTTACAGAAAAAATAATGGAGAAATAGGCGCCTTAGATTATCGAGAAAAAGCTCCATTAAGCGCTACAAAAAACATGTTTTTAGATTCTTTAGGAAATGTTATTGAAAATAAAAGTACTTTAGGAGCTATGGCTGTTGGAGTACCCGGAACTGTTGCTGGTGTATTTGCTTCACATAAAAAATTTGGTAGCTTACCTATTGAAGATATCTTACAACCTGTTATTGAATTGGCTAAAAAAGGAGTTGTTGTTACTGAAAAACAACAAAAACGCTTAGAAAAACATACTCCAAACTTTAGAAAAGCTAACAAAGAAACCATTCTACTTGATAACAATTGGAAAAAAGGTGATTCTATAAGATATATTTCACTTGCCGAGACCTTAACTAGAATCCAAAAGTATGGTAGGGATGAGTTTTATAAAGGACAAACTGCAAAAACTCTAGCTAAGTTTCTTCAAGATAATGGAGGAATTATAACTGAGCAAGATTTAGCTAAATATGAAGCTAAATGGAGAACTCCTGTGGTTTTTACCTATGACGATTTAAAAATCATTTCAATGGCTCCTCCATCAAGTGGTGGCGTTTGTTTAGCTCAAATAATGAATGCTATAGAACCTTTTAATATAGAACAATACGAACATAATAGTACTAAATATATTCAATTGTTAGTTGAAGCAGAAAGAAGAGCCTATGCCGATAGAAGTCATTTTTTAGGAGACCCTGATTTTGTTAAAATCCCAATGGAAGAACTAATCAGTAAGAAATATGCTAATTCAAGAATGGAAAACTTTTCATTTGAAAGACCAACTCTATCTTCTGAAATATCTCATGGTGAAATAAACTTTATTGAAAGTGATGAAACCACCCACTACTCTATCGTTGATCAGTTTGGAAATGCCGTTTCGGTAACCTCAACGTTAAATGGTGCTTATGGTTCAAAATTATACTGCTCAGAATTAGGTTTCTTGTTAAATAATGAAATGGACGATTTTAGTAGCAAACCTGGTACCCCAAATATGTTTGGATTAATTGGCGCAGAAGCCAATAAAATTGAGCCTGAAAAAAGAATGCTAAGTTCAATGACACCAACCATTGTAGAGAAAAACGGTAAGCTATTTATGGTAGTCGGAACGCCAGGCGGTTCTACAATTATTACTTCAGTTTTACAAACAATCTTAAATGTTCATGAATATAATATGGGTATGCAAGAAGCTGTTAATAAACCACGTTTTCACCACCAATGGTTACCTGACGAAATAAGAATGGAGCCAAACAGTTTTACTATTATTGTAAAAGAACAACTAAAAAAGCTAGGTTATATTATAGATGAAACGGATTCGCCTGTAATTGGTAAAGTAGATGCCATTTTAGTATTACCAAATGGTAAATTAGAAGGTGGCGCAGACCATCGTGGAGATGATGCCCCATCGGGATTTTAAAAAAATCCTAATTCTTTGTTATAGTTTATTAATTCATTAAAGAATAAAATTACGTCTCTATATATTGCATTATGCGAATGTTAAAGAACGTACTTTTATTTCAGAGCAAAATTCTGCCAATATCTCTAG
Source organism: Tenacibaculum skagerrakense (assembly GCF_004345825.1). Lineage (GTDB taxonomy): Bacteria > Bacteroidota > Bacteroidia > Flavobacteriales > Flavobacteriaceae > Polaribacter > Polaribacter skagerrakensis. Next base: position 30,847 of record NZ_SLXM01000005.1, on the reverse strand, counting down.
TTATCTCATTTTTAATTGGTGGTTTTACACCAATTCCGACCAAACTAACTGCGATAAGTTTATGTATTATCGCCCCTTGTAATCATTTTTATTTTTACAATCTCCTTAATAAAAATCAATACTTTTATTATTTCAATTTAGGGATTAACTCCACAAAACTCTGGCAATCAACAGGAATTATAAGTTTAAGTAGCTTTTTTATCTTTTTAAGTTCATGAGTCACCTTCACGTAGATAGCGTCAGAAAATCATACGGTAATAATTTAATTTTAAGTGATGTATTTCTTTCTTGTAAAACCGGAGAAATTAAAGGTCTTATTGGAAGAAACGGTTGTGGTAAATCAACTTTATTAAAAATAATTTTCGGTGTGGAAAAAGCTGAATTTAGTTTTGTTAGAGTTAACAATAAAGTTATCAGAAACATATCAGATGGAAGAAACTTAATAAATTATTTACCTCAAGATAATTTTCTTCCAAATAACATTAAAATTAAACGCCTCATTCGATTGTTTCTTGGAAAGAAAAAAAGTGACCTTTTATTTAAAAATGCATTTATAAAACCACTTTTAAATAAAACAAACAATGTCTTGTCTGGAGGTGAAAAAAGAATTGTTGAAATTTTACTTATTCTCCATTCAGAAGCTGTGTTTGTTTTACTTGATGAACCATTCAATGGTGTTAGTCCAATAGTCAGAGAACAAATAATTTCAATAATAAATAGTATGAGAAATACAAAAGGAATTATTATTACTGATCATGATTATCGAAATGTGATAAAACTTGCCGATAAAATAGTTTTCTTAAAAGACGGTCATTTAAAAGAAATCAAAAAACACGAAGAACTAATAGAACTGGGGTACCTTTCAGAATAAACTTATGGTTTAAAAATATAGATTATCAATGAAAATAATTAAATTGCTTATGTAACTACAAAAACAAATCAGCTACTAATCAAGAAAACTATCACATGATATTAACTACAACTAACTCAATCGAAGGATTCAAAATTATAGAATATAAAGGTATTGTTACTGGTGTTTCATATAATTCATCTTTCTCCTATAAAGGAATTAAAATGTCTTTTAAAGATATGTTTAGCATGAAAAAGTATTATGAAGCTTATGAAACTGCTTTAGAGAAAATTAAAGAAGATGCTTTTCAAAAACTACAACAAAATGCACAAAATTTAAATGCCAATGCTATTGTGGGAATTAAGGTAGATATTGAAACTATAGCTAATACATCTGCGTTAGTAGTTTCTGTAACAGGAACAGCTGTTTATGTAGCCTCATGATTAATTAGAACTGGATGATTCTTAAATGAATCATTACGCTAACGTAACATTTTTTTTCTCTTATCGTCTTATATTGTAAATTCTAGGAATAGAATATCAATTGCCAAATAAATCTTTAGTTGAAAAATCTATGTTAAGAACTGGAAAAAAAATCTTTTATATACTTTGGGGAGTATTATTGATTTACTTTTTGTATTGCTACGCTCAAAATCCAGCAATATTTTCAGTTGAATACCTTAAGAGTTTTATAAGCTCTTATAATGATCAAATCTTATTGGTTTATATAATACTCTCTATAGTACGAGGTTTTTTTCTGATACCTAGTACTCCATTTGTTATAGTAGGAGCTCTACTATTTCCTGATAGATTATTATTAGTACTTCTTATTTCTATGATAGGAATTATGCTGTCAGCAACAGCCCTCTATTATTTTTCTGACATGTTAGGTTTTAGTGAATATCTAGAAAAAAAATATCCGAATAAAGTAAAAAAATGGGAAAGCAAACTACAAAGTTCAAAAGCTACATGGTTAGTTTTAGGATGGTCCTTTTTCCCTCTGGTTCCAACTGATATTATTTGCTATGTCGCTGGGATTATAAAAATGCCGTATAAGTATATGTTTACAGGTGTTTTTGTAGGAGAGATAATACTAGTTTCTTTCTACATTTACTCAGGAGGATTGTTACAACTGTAGCAATAGATATTTACTAAAATTTATATTCTGTTTAAAATTTAATAATAAAATACAAATAAGCTGGAGAATGGTATCTTTGATTTAACCATTTTAATAAGATTTTCTTATGATACAACCTTTTCATCTAGCCATACCTGTTCAAGATTTAGAAAAATGCAGAACGTTTTATAGAGACGTTTTAGAATGTGAAGAAGGAAGAAGCTCGGATCATTGGGTAGATTTTAATTTCTTCGGACACCAGTTAGTGATTCATCAGAAAGACGACTTCTCTCCTACCAAAGCAATTACAAACCCAGTGGATGGACATGATGTACCTGTTCCTCATTTTGGTGTTGTGTTATCGTGGGAAGACTGGACAAGTTTATCTGAAAAATTAAAAAGTGTTGGTACCAAATTTATTATTGAACCAACTATAAGGTTTAAAGGAAAAGTAGGAGAACAAGCAACTATGTTTTTTAACGACCCTGAAAATAATGCTCTTGAGTTCAAAGCTTTTAAAGATATGAGCCAACTTTTTGCAAAGTAATTTTTCAATTAGTATACCTGATAAAAAAGCGGCTTTTCTGCATTTTCTTATTAGCTTTAACATAACCTTTAGTTTTTTAAGTTTTCTTTTTGGTTACCTTTATTACTTCTGATATTTAACCAAACAAAAGAACATGAAAAAAATAACATTCGTGCTCTCTTTATGTGTTTCTTTTACAGCATTAGCACAAGGGACCCGATTATTGAGACAACCCTCTTTATCACAAAAAGAAGTCGTTTTTGTATATGCAAATGATTTATGGAAAGCATCACTAAACGGCGGCGATGCAGTTAGATTAACTAGTGATGATGGGTATGAATCTAACCCTCATTTTTCGAAAAATGGTAAAATGATCGCCTTTACTGCGCAGTATGATGGAAATACTGATGTTTATGTAATTCCAGCTGAAGGTGGAGAACCTAAACGCTTAACTTATCATCCTTCCGGTGATTTTGTCCAAGGCTGGACTCCTGATAATAAAATTATTTTCAGATCAGATAGAGAAGCTAGACCAACTCAACTCAATAAATTTTTCAAAATTTCTCCTAATGGAGGAATGCCTGAGTCGCTTGAAATTCCGAGAGCAGCATATGGCGAAGTTTCTGAAGACGGAAACCATATTGCCTATACTCCAATTACTAGCTGGGACGCAGAATGGAGAAATTATCGAGGAGGACAAGCTATGCCAATTTGGATTGTAAACTTAAAGACAAAAGAGCTTCAAACTACACCTCAAAAAGATAAAGAAAGGCATTTAGACCCTGTATGGTATAATGGTCAAGTATTTTATTTATCAGAAAGAGATTATACCAATAATATTTGGTCGTATAATATAAAAACCAAACAAGAAACTCAAATAACATTTCACAAAAAATTTGACATTAAAAGCTTAGATGCCAATACAAATGGTATTATTTATGAACAAGCTGGATATATTCACTTCTTAAATCCAAACACAAGAGAAACTAGACAAATTCTAATTAATGTAAAAGGAGATTTAAACTATTCTAGAACTCGTTGGATGAATGTTTCAGGAAGAAACTTAACTAATCCAAACATATCTCCTAAAGGAAAAAGAGCCATTTTTGAATATAGAGGAGAAATCTTTACAATCCCTAAAGAAAACGGAACTTGGAGAAACCTTACAAATTCACCAGGTATTGCAGATCGTTCTCCAATTTGGTCTCCTAAAGGTAATAAAGTAGCATGGTTTTCAGATAAAAATGGAGAGTATGAAATGGTCTTAGCTGATCAGGATGGTAAAAATCAAGAATATATTTCATTACCTAATCCAACATTTTATTATAGACCAGATTGGTCTCCAGACGGTAAACATATTGCTTACACCGATACTGATTTTAATATTTGGGTTATAAATCTTGACTCAAAAAAAGCTGTAAAAGTCGATACCGATAGATATGCACACCCAAACAGATCAATGAATCCGCAATGGTCTCCTGATAGTGATTGGATTGCTTATGCTAAGCAAAATGACAGTCATTTTAAATCTATTTTTGCATATCAAATAAGCACCAAGAAAAAGGTTCAAATTACTGATCCAATAGCCGATGCAATTTCACCAGTTTGGGATGCATCTGGTAAATATCTTTACACGTTAGCGAGTACCGATTATGGCTTACAGTCTGGATGGTTAGATATGAGCTCATATGATCCTAGTGTTACAAGAAGTTTATATGCTGTTGTATTAAACTCAAAAGATAAAGCTCCAAATCTTCCTAAAACTGATGAAGAGGAAATAAAAAAAGAGAGCGACTCTGGAAAAAACGATACAAAAGGTAAAAAGGATGCGAAAAAAGATGATAAAAAAGAAAGTAAGAAAGTTACTGTAAGTATTGAAGAAAATGGAATTTTTGATAGAGCTGTAGCATTAAAACTTCCTGCTAGAAATTATCTTTATTTAACAAAAGGTCCAAAGGATAATGTTTTTATTGGCGAAGCTGTTCCAAACACAAGAGGAGTTACTATTCATTCATATGATGTTACAAAAGAAAAAGCTACCGAATTTTCTAAAGGCGTTAGTCAAATAGTTACTTCAGAAGACAGAAATTCTGTATTGTTATACAAAAGTGGTAGCTGGAGTATTGTTAATAGTAAAACTCCTGTAAAAGACTCTAAAGGAAAATTAAAAACAGATCTTAAAATAAAAGTAGATCCTAAAGCAGAAGCGCATCAAATTTTTAAAGAAGGTTGGAGATATATGCGTGACTTCCTGTATGTTGATAACGTTCATGGCGCACCATGGGATGATGTTTATAAATGGTATGCTCCATGGATTGATCACGTTAGACATCGAACTGATTTAAATTATGTTGTAGACATTATGAGTGGTGAAGTTGCTATTGGACACTCTTATGTTTCTGGCGGCGATACACCAAATATAAATCGTGTGCCTGTAGGATTATTAGGATGCGATTTAGAACAACACAAAGGAGTATATCGTTTTGCTAAAATTTATAATGGAGAACGTTGGAACCCCGAAAATAATGCTCCTCTTGGTTTGCCTGGCATTAACGTAAACATAGGAGATTATTTATTGGAAATAAACGGAGTAAAATTAATGAGTGATCTCAATCCTTATCAATTATTAGAACAAACTGCAGGTCGTGAAATTTATATTAAAGTAAATTCGAAACCAAGTATTGACGGAGCTAGATCAGTTTTAGTAAAACCAGTTGCTAGTGAGCGTTTTTTAAGAACTATTGACTGGATTGAAAGTAATAGAAGAAAAGTTGACAAATTATCAGATGGTAAGTTAGCCTACGTTTATGTTCCTAATACTTCTAGAGCTGGATTCACTTCCTTTAATCGCTATTACTTTTCTCAACAAGATAAAAAAGGAGTTGTTATAGATGAAAGAAACAACGGTGGTGGTTCAGCTGCTGATTACATGATTGATATTATGTCTCGTGATTTAATGGGTTATTTCAATAGTAAAGCTAACGATCGTAGACCATGGACAACTCCAATGGCGGGAATTTGGGGCCCAAAAGTAATGATTATTAATGAGCGTGCTGGTTCTGGTGGTGATTTACTTCCATATATGTTTAAATTCAAAAATATAGGACCGTTAGTTGGTACAAGAACTTGGGGTGGTTTAGTTGGTACTTGGGATACTCCTAGATTTATAGATGGTGGTAGAATGGTAGCTCCTCGTGGTGGTTTTTTCGATGTAAATGGTGAATGGGCAGTTGAAGGTGATGGTGTTGCTCCCGACATTGAGGTAATTCAAGATCCTAAAGAAGTCTCAAATGGAAATGATCCTCAGTTGGAAAGAGCTGTTCAAGAAGCTTTACGTTTATTAAAAGGAAAAGAGTTTCAATTAAAACCTGAACCGAAAGCACCTATCCGATCTAAAAGACCTGAAGGATACGAAAAAGAAAAATAATTTATTTTATATATATGCCACATTTTGTAATCGATTGTTCAAAGAATATTATAAACTTAAAAACTCCTGAAGAAATAATTCAGAAGGTTTATGATAGCGCAGATGCTAGTAATTTATTTGCCAAAGGAGATATTAAAGTTAGAATTAACCCTTTTGAATATTATACTGTAGGAAATACAAAGGATGATTTCATTCATGTTTTTGCAAATATTATGCAAGGAAGAACAATAGCTCAAAAGAAAGAGCTTTCAAATAGTATTGTATCAACACTAAAACAAATGTTTCCTAATGTTCCTATAATTTCAATTAATATCAGAGATTTTGAAAAAGCTACATATTGCAACAAATCTATGGTTTAATTTGTACAATTTATACATAGCAAACGAGGTTAAAATCAAATTTTAACCTCGTTTTTTTTAATCTTTATTATGTGTTTTTCTTAACTTATTTTTTCTTTTTGGTTTTCCACGGACCTAATTCTAGCTTTAACTGCGTTGTTCCTGTTGGAAAAGCTCCTGAAAACTCAGCTGGTACTGGAGGTTGTTTTGTTTGTTGAATCTCTATAGGATCTTCATCGTAGGCAAATCCGTAAGCTTGCGCCATATAATCTCCTTGAGCTGACTTTATAGCATTTTTAGGGAGCGCAAAAATATTTTGTGAACCAACTTTAGCCGTATGCATAAAGTATGAAAATAAATTCTGTGGTTGATTAGCTGGATACCAATCTGTTTCCTTACCCCAACTTGTAGTTGTTCTTCCGTTACTAGTAGTGTCTGTTGATTTTACTAGAGCAACTCCCCTATTTAATGCCGTACTTATTTGATTTTCTAAACCATTTACTATAGTTTGAACATTTTTATCAGAATACCTGTAAGATCCATCAGCAAACAAACCTAATCCTGCAAAAGTCATATGACCAGAAGAGTAATAATAGTTTGTTGATGCTTTCGAAAATTTGTACTGGAACTTAGGAGAAGCACACTTTGGCTTGGTATTAACATTTACAGATACAATTTCATTTTCTGTGTTTTTATTAATTTGATTGATGGTTATTGTTTGATCTGTTATACATCCGCCATTACTTATGTACATTCCTTCTACTAAACCAACATCATTTGGTAAAGGATTTTCAAACGTTAAAACGTTGTTTGATATAGAACCTTTAATTGGCATTCTCTTTTTAGTTGTTGCATCTAAATAAGAAACTACAGAAAATCCTACTGGATTAAACACATATAGTGTTTCAGATAACGTTGGTGCTTTAAATTCCAAAGCATCATGTTTATTCGATGTACCTGGGAAAACAACATCTTTTATTGGAGATACTTTAAAATAGTATTCAGTTCCATCATTGTTCTTTTGCCAAATATTCATATTGTAAGAGGCATCTGTGAAAATTTTATTCAACGCAGTGTCAAAAACCGTTTCTAAAGAACTGGTATTATTTTCTAAATACAAACCAGGGTTTAACAAAGCAACCAAATCTTTATCCACCGGATAATACAAATCATTGTAAGCAGTTGAGTTCGAATAATTTTTCATAAATGGCTTATAAGCATCTGCAATTGCTTTTCCACTAATTCCGGCTGTTTGTCCTACTCTACCTAATTCTTTTCCTGTTGTATCTTCAGCTATAACAGAAACTGGGAAGAAAAAACCATCAACAGATGAAACATCTAAAAACATTCCTTCATTTGCTAAGTATGTAACTTCAATATAATTATACTGAGGAAAATCTGATTGAGGTGGATTACCAACTTGATTTACATCTGTACCATAACTATTGTACTTAAATCCTAAATTTCCATTAGATGTTTTACTTGAATTGTCTTTGTAAGTTTTACTAGTGTTTTTTACAAAAAAGTAAATTCTTGCTCCATCAATTGGGTTTAAATTACTCAACTTAATACTGGTTATGTCTGATCCTAACTCATAAGAAGTTATATACCCTTTTTTATCAGATATAGTTGTAAACGCTCCTTGTTTTGTATTTGAATCTACTATTAATTTTTTCTTTGATCCAGTACTGAAACCCAACACATAAACCTTATAGTTTGAATCTAATCCTGTTAAATTTTCTAGTGATAATACATACGAAGATTTAACACTTTTGTTTTGATACTTAAATTTAGTTGAAGAAACTCCATATTTTCCTTGAACCTCTACCGAAAGATTCACACTATCTTTCGCGTGTGCCGGACTTTTTACAGTTATTAACGTATCCGAAACTGTTAATGGCGTGCTTCCTGATTCTCCAAATTTCACGTAACTAGCTCCTGTAAAATACTTTCCATGAATGGTAATTGTTTCATTCCCTTTGGTTGAACCTTTTGGTGGATTAAAAGATTTTATATGTGGTAATTTATAGTTAAATTTTGGTTGATTCTTACATGTAACACTTCCAACTAAAACTTTAACGTTAACAGATTGTTCTTTACTAACTGCTGGATTTCTTACTATAATTTTAGAATCCGAAACAACAGTTATATCACTTGATAAAACTCCCGTAACCCCAAATTGAACTGTTATTTTTGATGATGATTTAAAACCGCTTCCGTTAATAGTTACTAAAGTATTTCCGTATAAAGAGCTTGAACTCGGACTAATGCTGTCAACATTTTGTGCAGTTATCTGATAAACTGAAAAAACAAGTAGCATAAGTAGTTTTCTAAAAATCGAATTTGTAATAGTTTTCATGATAATTGATATAAAGTTTGGTATTTGTAAAAACAGCATAATTCTGTTTCTGAAAGTCTAAATTAGACACGAATGATAACTTCAAAAGTATAATTTCTATGAGTGTAGTTCAAATTGGCATAAAAGATTGTTTTTAAGGAACAAAAATTATTCTTTAAAGTAGTTATTATTTTTCAATTTGATTAACTACCTATATTTGCCTGAAATACATTTTTTTGAAATTAAAAGAGCAACATAAAGTAAAGAATAGCATAGAACCAATTCGCTTACAAGAATACGCTATTGGAATATTTAGTACTGTACCGACAAAATCAGGAATTAAAAAAGCCATTAAAAAAGGATTGGTTTTTGTAAATGGAAATGTAGCTACTACAGCATTAGTAATTACTGGAAATGAGTTAATTGAATTATTCCAAAATGAAACTACTGACCCTAAAAAACAATTTATATTTCCCTTACAAGTTGTTTTTGAAGATGATTTTATGGCTGTAATTTATAAACCTTCTGGTATTGTAGTTAGCGGAAACTCTTTTGCTACCATTAACAATGCTCTAGAACAAAATTTAAAAGCTAGTACCCAACAAGATGCCGTAATTCCGAGAGCTGTTCATCGATTAGATTATCCTACAAGTGGTTTGCTATTAATTAGTAAAACAAATGCTACCACTTACCATCTAACAAAGTTCTTTGAGGAAAAGAAAATTCAAAAAACATATCATGCTGTTACCATTGGTAAAATGAAAAATGAAGGAGGAATTGAAATGCTAATTGATGAAAAAGAATCGTACTCAGCATATAATGTTTTAAAAAGTATTCCCTCTGAAAAATATGGATTTCTAAACCTTGTAGAACTTAATCCTAAAACCGGAAGGAGACATCAGCTAAGAAAACATTTACACGGAATTGGAAATCCTATTCTAGGCGATAAAGATTATTTTATTGAAGACTTAATTTCATACGGAAATGGATTATACTTACATGCCACTTCTTTAGAATTTACTCATCCTATTACAACTAAAAAGATGTTCATTTCCTCAGAATTACCCAAAAAATTTAAGCGCCTTTTTCCAGATGTTTCATTGTAAGTGCTAATCTAGCTATAAATTCTTTAATTTCATTTTCATTACAACTCGCAAATCCCATACGAATACAATTATGGTTTGTATTTGCAGTGTCATAACGTTCATATTCTCCTATATCGAGTTTATACTTTTTGGCAACCTCTGCAACAGCTGTCCATTTGTAAGGTTCTTTCAAATGTACCCAAACCGCCATACCTCCTTTTGGAATTTCAAACTCAACATACTTTGATAGTTTTTTAGATAATAGATCACAAAATAAGTCTCTTCGAGTCTTATAAATCTTTAGAACTTTTCGAATATGGCTATCCAAATCTCCCGACTGAATAAAATCGGCAAAAGTCAGTTCTAATAAAGCATCTCCTTGTCTATCCACAATTCTTCTCAAATTTGCTGCTTCCTCTATAAAAGATGTATTTGCTATCAAATAACCTATTCTAAAAACAGGAGCCACCGTTTTACAAACTGAACCAATGTAAATAACATTTCCATTAGTATCATGGCTCGCTAATGGTAAAATGGGTGCGTGATTGTAATTAAAATCGTAATCATAATCATCTTCTAAAATGGCAAAACCAAACCTTTTCGCTAAATTCAATAAATGAATTCTACGTTCAGCAGACATTGTTACTGTTGTTGGATGATGATGATGAGAGGTTACATAAACCGCTTTTACCGTGTGTTTTTTACATAACTCTTCTAAATCATCCATAACCAAACCACACTCATCAACATCAATACGTTTTATAGTAGCTTTAGCATTTAAAAAAGTTATGTCGGCAGAAATATAGTTTGTATTACCAACGACTACTACATCACCTTTTCTTAATAACAATTGAGAGCTCAAATAAATTCCATTTTGACTTCCTCTTGTTATTAGTATGTTTTCTTTTGATATGTGTAATCCTCTAGTTGTGTTTAAATAATTTGCTAAAACCTCTCGCAACTTTTCATTTCCATACGTACTTCCATAAGACAAGTGCTCAAAAATAGATTTTCTACTGGCGATTCTTCTGTAGGTTCTTGCTATTTCATTAACAGGAGTTAATCTCGTATCAGAAATTCCATCATTAACATATAATACACCTTCTAGTAATTCATTTGTTTTTCTATTAAGAAATTGATTAGTGTAAAAGCTAAATCCTTGAATCGAATCAATCGCTACCTTTTCTTCTACATAATCTTGAGGCGTAACATCTGGCAGACAACTATTTACAAAAGTTCCTTTTTTAGGAATACTTTCTACCCAACCTTGCAATAATAATTCCTCATAGCATGCTACAACTGTTTTACGATGAACTTGTAAAATATCAGATAATGTTCTTGTACCAGGCAACTTGGTATTTGGAGGTAACTTTTGATCTTTTATTAACTGAATCAATTGATTTGACAACTGAACATATAGTGGTTGAGCACAAGATCTGTCAATAAACAAAGAAGTTTTATACGGAAACATCTGGACTATTAATTTTGTTTTTTCTGGACTAAGTATACAGTCCATAAAAGTAGTAATTTTAGCTTATAAATTAATTCAACAATGCTTATTACAGAATTACAACCAACTGAATTTGACGTTTATTACAAGAGATATATTGATAAACTTCCTTCAAACACTAGTTTACTGAAAAGCTTTTCAGAAGGAAAAGAAAATACAATTAATTTCTTTTCAAACATCAAAAAAGAAAAACTGGAATATCGATATCAACCTGAAAAATGGTCTGTAAAAGAAATATTACAACATCAAATAGATACTGAGCGTATTTTCATGAATCGTTGTTTTAGAATTGCTCGAAGAGACACAACTGCGCTAAGTGGTTTTGATCAAAACATTTATATAGAACCTTCAGGAGCACATCAAAAATCTATAGAAAATTTGATTATAGAATTTTCAATAAACAGAGAACATTCAATTAATTTTTTGAGTTCAATTTCGAATGAAGATTTATGTTTTATTGGAAATGCAAATGGTAATGCTATGTCTGCTAGAGCAGCGGCATTTGTAATTCCTGGTCATGATATTTGGCATCAAGAAATTATTAAAGAACGATATTTATAAGATGAAGAAAAACGTAGGTATTTTTATTTTTGACGATGCAGAAGTATTGGATTTTGCAGGTCCTTTTGAAGTTTTTTCGGTAACATCAGAACTAAATAACTTTGAATTATTTAATGTATTTACAGTGGCTAAGACCAAAACTGCAATTAGAGCTGTAAATGGTTTATCTGTAAATCCGACTTACAATTTTACCGATTGTCCTAAAGTAGATATTTTAATTCTGGCTGGAGGAAATGGAACTAATCAAGCTGTTAAAGATCCAGTAGTAATTAATTGGATTGCTGAAAAACATCAAGAAACTGAAATAACAATGAGTATTTGTTCTGGTTCTCGATTTTTAGCAAAAATCGGAGCATTAGATGCTAATCCGTATTGTACACATCATCTTGTATATAGCGATATGAAAAAATTAGTTCCGTCAGGAATTCCAATTAAAGAGAAAAGATTCACACAATCTAACGAGAAAACCTACACTTCCGGAGGAATTTCTGCTGGTATTGATTTGTCTTTTCACGTAATTAACAAGTTACATGGAAAGGAAATAATTCAGAAAACAGCTACTTACATGGAGTATCCAATTCATAAAGAAGTTTACGATTTATAAAATGACAACAACTCATAAAATAAAACTAGCCACAGCAAACGATGTTGAACTTTTGGCTTTGTTGGGACGTGTTACCTTTAGAGAGTCTCATGGAAATTATATAGAAGACAAAACCAATCTAAATGAGTATTTAGATACGTCTTTTTCTTTTGAAAACACTCAAAAGCAAATAAATGATTCTAACAATGTTTATTTTATAATTTATAAAAATAATTTTCCTGTAGGATATTCCAAGCTAGTTTTAAATGCTACTTCTCCTTTTATACCTAATAAACGTAGTTGTCGTTTGGAACGTATTTATGTGTTAGATGAATTTATCTCTCAAAAATTCGGAATTGATTTATTAAACAAAACCATTGAAAAAGCTCAAGAATTGAATTTTGAAGTAATCTGGTTATCTGTTTACATAAAGAATACTAAAGCAATTAATTTTTATTTAAAAAACAATTTTGAAGAAGTAGGAAGTATTTCTTTTAAAATAAGTAAGCAAGGATATGAAAATCCGATTCTAGCTAAAAAATTATAATTATGAAAGAATTTGAAAAAACAAAATTGAATAGAATCAAACGAGGTGCTAACAGAGCCGTTTACGATACAGAAACTATTAATTCAATTCTTGATGCTGGTTTTATTGCCCAAGTAGGATATATCTACGATGGTTATCCGATTAGTATACCTATGGCGTATACTAGAAAGGACGATAAAATTTACTTACACGGTTCGACAGCAAACAGAATGTTAAAAGCTATTTTAGAAAGTGGTAAAACCTCTATTAATGTAATGCATTTAGACGGATTAGTCATTGCACGTTCTGGATTGCATCATTCTGTAAACTATCGTTCGGTAACCTTATTTGGTGAGTTGAAAGAAATTATTGAAGACTCAGAAAAAAGTAAACTCCTAGGAGATATTGTAGATCAAATGATTCCAAATCATTGGGAAACGCTACGTCCAATGCATCAAAAAGAATTAGACAGAACCATAGTTGTAGAATTTACCATTACTTCTGCATCTGCAAAAATTAGAGCAAAAGGTGTTAATGACGAACCTGAAGATTATGAATTACCTTACTGGGCTGGAGTTATTCCAGTTAAACAAGTATTAGAAGCTCCTATTCCTGACAAAGGGTATCCTTCAACGATTAATATTCCACAACATATAGAAACACATTATAACAAATTCAAATAAATATTGTTATACATACAAAAAAAGACGGCTCTATGCAAGATACCGTCTTTTTGTTTTTAGGGGATTTATTAACTCAAATTATTTACGGCGGCAAAAATATCTTTTTGACAACTACCTAATGTAAATAAATTGTTACTTAATTTACAAAAACATCATCTATAAACATAGTATAAGAAACAGGAAAATAGTAGACTAAAAAAAGAAAACAGCTTTACAAATAAAGCTGTTTTTTTCAGGAGGCATAAATTCAAATAATACAATACTAAATTAGGCATAATTCTTTAATTAAAATGTGAAGAAAGTGTTAGAAAAATGTTATAAAAAACAATTATAAACCTACTGATTTACTAGGAGTTAAACTTATTCTCTTCAATACCTTTGTCATATTAAATATTTAGAAAACAGAGTATCATAATCACCAAATTAGCAACTAAAATTTTTCGTCTTTTTTCTTAGAAAGCTCCAAGACTTTAGTAAAATTAAAACTGTAGATTTACATCATGAAAAAATACGATGTCGCAATTCTTTCTGAAAGAAGATATATCAATCCACCTGAAGTTAACAACTACATTTCAAATGTTTTATTAGAAGATGATTTAGTTAAAAAAGCGTTAGAAAATGATGGATTAAAAGTTATACGTTTGTCATGGGATGATCCTAATTTTGATTGGTCTTCTACTAATTTCATTTTATTTAGAACTACTTGGGATTATTTTGATCGTTTTGAAGAGTTTTCTGAGTGGTTAACAAAAGTTAGTCAACAAACTAAACTAATCAATTCCCAAGCCATAATCCGTTGGAATTTAGACAAGCACTATCTCTTAGATTTACAAGAAAATGGAGTCCACATTTGTGAGTCGTATTTTATTGAAAAAGACTCAACTTTAACCTTACAAGAACTATCTAATAAACATAAGCTAGACAATTTTGTTATCAAGCCTTGTGTTTCTGGTGCAGCAAGACACACCTATAAAATCAATGCAAAAAACATTTCTGATCATGAGGATTTATTCAAAGAATTAATCTCAAAGGAAGCTTTTATTATGCAGCCATTTCAACATAATATTGTAGAAAAAGGTGAATTATCATTAATGATTATGAATGGAACCTTTACCCATGCAGTTTTAAAAATTGCAAAACCTGGTGATTTTAGAGTCCAAGATGATTTCGGAGGTTCTGTGCATAACTATACGCCTACTCCTGAAGAAATTGCTTTTGCTGAAAATGCAGTAAATGCTTGCAAAGAAAAACCAATGTATGCAAGAGTTGATATTTTTACCGATAATAATGGTAAATTAGCTATCGCAGAGCTAGAGTTAATTGAGCCTGAACTTTGGTTTAGAATGTATCCTGAAGCTGCTGCAAAACTATCGGAAGGTATTAAAAAGTTAATCCAAAACTAATCTAACAACTTATGACAAAATTTTTTAAAGTAGTAGGAGTTTTTATAGCACTATTAATTATTACTTTTTTAGTCTTATTTTTTAGTAAAAACGAATCATTACCAACGGGTGAAAAAGGTGAAAAAGCAGAAGAATTAGCTACTAAAATGTTAGCCGCTATCAATCACGAAGCTTTTAAAAATGCGGAGCTTTTAGAATGGTCTTTTAGAGAAAATCATCATTACAAATGGTTTAAATCAGAAGGGAAAGTGGAAGTTTCTTGGGATCAAAATAAAGTAATTTTAAACACTAGCAACCCAGCACAAAGTGAAGCTTTTGTAAACGGAGAAAAAGTTGATAACTTAGAAATAATTTCAACGGCACTAGCCTATTTTAACAATGATAGTTTCTGGTTAATTGCGCCTCATAAAGTTATGGATAGTGGTGTTGAAAGAAGTATTGTTACAAACGAAAATAAAGATGCTTTACTAGTTACATATACTTTAGGCGGAACTACTCCTGGCGATTCTTACTTATGGATTTTAGATGAAAATAATTTCCCGACTGGTTATAAAATGTGGACGAGCATTATTCCAATTGGCGGTGTATATGCTTCTTGGAACGACTGGATAGACACAGAAGCTGGCTTTAAACTTCCTACCAAACACGAAACCAATTTATTTGATTTGACAATTACTATGGGAAATCCTAAAGCTTCAACTCCTAAGGCAGATACTTTAGCTAACAAAATTTTAAAAGCCATTAAACATGAAGCTTATAAAACCACTAAAAATATTGAATGGAGCTTTGGAGGAAGAAGATCTTATAAGTGGAATAAGGAAGAACATATTGTTGAAGTAACATGGGATACAACTAAAGTAGTTTTACATCCTAACAACCTTGAAAGAAGTACCATTTATTTCAATGAAAAACTTTCTGAAAGCAAAGACAAAGCAATTATTAAAAAAGCAGAAGACTATTTTAATAATGATAGTTTTTGGCTAGTGGCTCCTCATAAACTATTTGAACCAGGTATTTTACGTTCTGTAAAAGAAACAGACGGAAAAGAAGCGCTTTTAGTAAAATACACTACTGGCGGAACAACTCCGGGTGATTCTTACTTATGGATTTTAGATGAAAATTATGTTCCGAAAAGTTATAAAATGTATGTACCTAGTATGAAAATGAATGGTGTTCCTGCAACTTGGGAAGATTGGATTACTACTGAAAGCGGAACTTTATTACCCAAAATGCATCGATTTGGAAAAGATCGTGAGTTAAGTATGGGAGATGTAAAAGCTTATTAAAACTAACAATACTGTAACCATTATAAAAATGACCTCTTAAACACAAAAGTTAAGAGGTCGTTTTATTTTATATCAGTTACTTCAATTGTATTTGTGTTTAAAGTATATTTAAAATACTTTCCTAAAGCTGTTGATAATACCATAAATTCATTCATTTGATACAATTCACCATATAATCTAAAAGTACAAATATCAGTAGCTGTGATAAATGGTGTCATTTTTAAATGTGAATGAATTACAGAGACTACTACCGAGCCATCTTTCATTTTTGTTTGTGCAGGAATAACGGTTTTATGAAATTTTCTAGAGGATAGAATTTTTCCTTCTTTATCTGTTTTAAAATAATAGTCGTTCCCAAAAGGAATAACTTCAGGATAATTAGTTCCCATAATAACATAAAACTTATAGCCTGTCTCCTCTTCTATTAACACTAAGTTCGGAGTATATCCATTTGTAATAGTTACTTGATATTTTGGATTAGAAAATTGATTGATAATTGTATTTCTAATAGCTAGCAGATTTTTCTCTTTTGATGATAATTCAACTAGATTAAAATCGGTGCTAAACGGAACGTTTAAATCTTTTATAGTAAATGTATATGTTGCTATTCTTTTTTGGAAAACCTTATCCGTAAAAATACCATAAACAGTATCATTAGAATGGTATACTAAATACCCTCCTATTTGATGCTTTAAAGATTCATTCTGCATAATTAAATCTGATGCTTTCCAAGCCACTTTCTCATAGCTATATAACAAATCGGCTTCAGCAATTATAGAATCTAATTTACTTTTTAACGCCTCTTCTTTTATTGCTGTTTGTGAAAAAGAATTAGCGGTTAATAACAATGCTATAATCAGTGTAATGTAATTTTTCATCCGTAAAATTTTTGAAATTGATTATTTAAAAAGGCTAAATAAAAGAAGAAAAAACGATTTTAAAAGCCAAAATCCTCCAATAAGAACTATAAAACCAAAAATCCAGATTTTAACAAAATCACTTAATTTTTCTGAATAAGAAAAGGCTTTATCTAACAAATGTGAAAAAAAGTTTATGATTGTTTTCATAACAGTTTTTCAAATGTAGAAATTTTTAATTTATTTGTTCACTTTTTAAATATACTTTTGCATAATGCGCGTAGATATAATTACAGTTGAACCTGATTTAATTAAAAGCCCTTTTCAAAACTCAATGATGAAAAGAGCCATCGACAAAGGTTTAGCTGAAGTACACTTTCATAACTTAAGAGAATTCGGACAAGGAAATTATCGTCAAATTGATGATTACCAGTTTGGTGGAGGTGCTGGTATGGTATTAATGATTGAACCAATTGCAAAATGTATTGAGGGATTATTAGCTGAAAGAAGTTATGATGAAATTATTTACATGACGCCAGATGCTCCAACGTTAAATCAAGCTACCGCTAACACGCTGTCTTTAAGCGAAAACATTATTATTCTTACAGGACACTATAAAGGTGTCGATCAACGAGTTAGAGATAAATACATTACCAAAGAAATATCTATTGGTGATTATGTACTAACTGGTGGTGAATTGGCAGCAGCTGTTTTATGCGATGCTGTTATTCGTTTAATTCCTGGTGTATTGGGCGACGAAACTTCTGCCCTAACCGATTCATTTCAAGATAATTTACTTTCTCCTCCAGTATACACAAGACCTGCTGATTATGAGGGAATGAAAGTTCCAGATATTTTATTATCAGGAAATTTTCCTAAAATAGAAGAATGGCGTTCTGAAAAGGCCTACGAACGTACTCAAAAAATAAGGCCCGACTTATTAGATGAATAATATTTATAAGCTTATTCAAAAGCATCCTGCATTGAGTATTGTAATTGGTTTTCAATGTTTTCGCTTTATACTTTTACCTTTTATGGGATTAATGCCCCAAGATGCGTATTATCATTTTTATGGTGAAAATTTTTCTTGGTGTTATTTAGATCACCCAGGTATGATAGGCTATTTATTACGAATATTTACGCTTGTATTTGGGAAAACAGTATTTGTTATTAAACTGACTGATTTTGTAATTACCTCATTAACATTACTGAGCTTTTATAAATTAGCAGAATGTTTTCTATCCAAAGAAAAACTCAAGTATGCTATTATTTTAATAGCTTCAACATTTTTCATTTCAATTTTATCATTTAACTCAACACCAGATGTTCCATTACTATTATTTTGGACATTAAGTGTTTTGTTTCTTTACAGAGCAATTTTTGAACATAAAAAAGCTTCTTGGATATATGCTGGAATCGCTATGGGATTGGCTTTTGACAGTAAATACACCGGACTTTTACTTCAAATTGGTTTACTAGCTTTTATTCTTTTCTCTAAACATCATAGAAAATTATTAATATCGCCTTGGCTTTGGATTTCTCTAATAGTTTCAGCAATTATAACTTTTCCTGTATGGTTTTGGAACTATCAAAATGATTTTGCTTCTTTCTTATTCAAATCTTCTGATAGAACCAGTAGTATTTCAAAGTTTAAAATTTCACCAAAATATTTCTTTGGAGCTTTAGGTCATCAATCTTTGTTGTTACTTCCAATACTTTTTGGAACATTCTTAATTTTTACTTTTAAATACATTAAACGATTTTTACTAAAGTTTAAATTACCTAGCAGTAAAATTCTTTTTTTACTTGCGTTTTTTATTCCAACTTTTTTAGGCTTTCTATCCTTAACTCCAGTGTATTGGGTAAAATTAAATTGGATGATGCCTTCTTACATTACAGGAATTATTTTGACGAGTATATTCATCACTAGAAAATGGGTTCGTTATCAAGTTATATTTTCTGTTGTAATTCATGTATTAGTTAGCATACAATTACTTTTTTATGTAGTGCCAATTAAAAGTGACGATACCTGGGTTGGCTGGAAAGAGCTAGCTTCCGAAATTGATACTTTAAAAGAAACCTTTCCAAATACTTTTGTGTTTGCCGATGATGGTTATAAAACCACCGCTGCATTAAACTTTTTTATGGAAGAAAAAGTATATGCACAAAATGTAATTGGTTTAAAAGCGTTGCATTTTGATTTCCTAGGAGACGACTTAACCATTTTGAATGGTAAAAATGCTTTTTTTATCGATTCTGATAAGCGCTTTAAAAACGAAGATAAAAAAGGACATATTCTAAATGAAGTGAAACCCTATTTTGAAAAATGTACAGAATTAGAACCTATTATAATTACAAAGCATGGTAAAAAAGTTCGAAAGTTTTGGATTTACTTTTGTGAAAAATACAAAGCTACACCTTAGATAATTTATAAAGAAACACGTATTTAACTACTACTCCACTTCTTTCAATAGATATTGTTTTTACTAAAGAAATTTTATTAAAAGTATTTTCGAATAATTCTTTAGGATTTTTAAAATTTCTACTATCTGTTATATATAAAACTTCATTCTCTACTATTGGGTACACTTTATTAATCCAATAGTATTTATGAATTTCATTCAAACTTCCAACTCCATAAACCTGCATTTTATTAGGTCTAGCTATATAATAATCAATATGAGCTGCTGGATACCAACGATTTGAAATAATTGGTAGTTTTAAAAATTGTTCTTCTTCAAAAACGCTAGATAATTTTTCGGAAGCTTGTTTCCATCCATACATATCTAATAAAGCGTCTTTCCTACCTAGTTTTTCTTTATGTTCTGAAAAGTTTGCTGGCAAAAACCAACCTTTGTTTATCACAAAGGTTGCTATTACTAATAGCGTTGAAAAACTGATCAATCCGATTTTCAGATTCTTGATAATGTGTTGTTTTCTTTCGGAAAGAAAAACGGCTAAAAAAGGCAATAAGGTTAAATATGCAACACCCGACCAATGTGGTAATGTATTTCTTGAAACTGAAAGGTAAATTGTTGTAATAATTAAAGGCAATGAACAACTAAAAAAGAATGCTTGTTGATGGTTATTGAATTGAAACTTCTTCTTTCGAACAGCTATAACCATCACAATAATCATAACTACTATATAGGGATTGTTATATAAAAACTGTCCTAAAATCTCTCGTAAAAACGAATTCTTATTGAATCTCAGACTAAAAAATGAAACTCTATTTCCATGGAATTTATAGCTAATAAAATCATTTGTATAATTCCAATAATAAATTAATCCAATTGCTATTAAAGGAAGAATAAAGCCAAGGTAGAAAAATATGTTTTGTAACCACTTTCTATTCCAAAACAACACATACAATCCGACTCCAAATAACAAATAAATAGCTTGGTATTTAGAATACAATGCCAATCCTGCAAACAAAAATGCAAGTAGTAATTTTACTATTAATTTTGAACTTGGTTCTTCTGGTAGTACTTGTATAAAAAAATAGAAGCTTAATAACCAAAATAAGACTAGTGGAGAATCTGGTAAAATGAAGGTTCCTGCAATTATAAATCCATAAATACTTAAACAATAAAGTAATAGTGCAATAAAACCTGTTTGTTCATCTTTGATATAAGTTCCTATCAAAAATACAACATACATACTTATAGTAGATGGAACAATTGCAGCTAATCGAATAACCAATTCGGAATTAAAATAAAGATTTCCAGTAAATAACTGAATAAAAAAACCAACCATTGGAGGATGATCAAAATGACTTATGTCTGGATACTTTGCATACAACCAATAATACACTTCATCGTTTCCAAACTCTAAATTGCCACCAATAAACAATCGTAATAAAACACTAAATAGAAGTACTATACATACTTGTTTCTTATAAGAGTTCATTAATGAATTCTCTTTCGTTCTGGAAATATTAAAGACATACTCACAAATGCAATTACAATACCTAAAACCGATCCAACAAAAATATCTATCCAAAAGTGTTGAGATAAATAAACTCTAGAAATACCAGCGATAAATGCCAAGAAAATCCATAAATACTGTGACATACACTTTCTATAATAAATACATAAAATAGCGAATACAGTAAAAGCCGTCATTGTATGTCCAGATGGAAAAGAATTCCAAAAAGCCATTTTAACGCCATCTATTACATGCAAATTCTCAACTCCAAAAAAACCTGCTGGCCTAGGTATTCCTTTGAATAGTATTTTTTTAAAAAAATGGGTTACCAGTAAAGTTAATATTCCTCCCACCCCAAAAACCAAAGACATTCGTTTGTTAATAAAAAAGAAAATAACAACAAGAACACCAAACATGGCTCCATCTCCTAAATGTGTAGAGTATTTAAAAAATCGATCAAAGAAAGTCGAGTGATATTGATTTAATGTTAAATGTAACTCAGACTTCTTATATATAGAAACTAAGATGATAGAGAGTATAAAAAACAATAGATAAGTAAAAAAAACTTCTTTTCGTATTACTTTTAAATGAAAAAGTAGCGTTTTTATAGTTTGCTCGCCTTTAATCTGTAAAGGTTTTTTAGTCGTTTTTATAACGTTTTCCATCAATAGTTTTGTTTAGCATCGCAATATATTTTTGAAATATGTACTCTGCTTTAACCAAGTTTTAAGTAATCTTTATCTATAAATACACTTAGCAACTATTAATCAACAGTTTATTAATCTAACTTTCTGTTTTATTTACCTAAATTTAATTGACTATTTTATTTTTCATATTAGAAAAACATACTATATTTGCACACGCAAAATCAACCTCTGACGAGAATCGTGAATGTTGCTTTGTAAATCTTAAAGATTTTTCAACAATGGATTTAATTAAATTTGTTCAAGACGAATTCGTAACTAAAAACGATTTACCAGAATTCGCAGCAGGAGATACAATTACTGTATACTACGAAATTAAAGAAGGAAATAAAACTCGTACTCAGTTCTTTAGAGGAGTTGTTATTCAAAAAAGAGGAAGTGGATCTTCTGAAACATTTACAATCAGAAAAATGTCTGGTACTGTAGGTGTAGAGCGTATTTTCCCAATTAACTTACCTTCTATTCAAAAGATCGAAATTAACAAAACTGGTAAAGTACGTAGAGCTAGAATCTTTTACTTTAGAGGTCTTACTGGTAAGAAAGCTAGAATTAAAGAAAGAAGAAATTAATTCTTTGTACAAAATATTAAAAAACGATGTTAATTTAACATCGTTTTTTTTTGCTCTTGATTAAAAATTCAAGAATCTTCAACAAAAAGCAAATTTTAATAAAGATTTAATATTTCAAAAACCATTTGTAATACGTAAATTTGCACCACTTCAAACAAAATAACTAGTTAATATATGAGTACAACTGCAAAAATTATGTACACAAAAACCGATGAGGCTCCAGCTTTAGCTACTCGTTCGTTTTTGCCAATCGTAAAAGCATATACCAAATCATCTAACATAGAAATTGTAACTAAAGATATTTCACTAGCAGGAAGAATTCTTGCAAACTTTTCTGATTATTTAACTGATGATCAAAAAGTAGAAGATGCCTTAGCGTTTTTAGGTGAATTAGCTACAAAACCTGAAGCAAACATTATTAAATTACCTAATATTAGTGCTTCTGTTCCTCAATTAAAAGCAGCTATAAAAGAGTTACAAGCTTTAGGATACAATCTTCCTGATTATCCTGAAGATACTGAAACAGATGAAGATAAAGCAGTTTTAGCTCTTTATAACAAAGTTAAAGGTTCTGCAGTTAATCCTGTTTTACGAGAAGGTAACTCAGATCGTCGTGCACCTAAAGCTGTAAAAAATTACGCTAAGAAAAATCCTCATTCAATGGGAGCTTGGAGTTCAGATTCTAAAACTCACGTTGCTACTATGAGTGAAGGTGATTTTGCACACACTGAAAAATCTGTAACTGTACCTAATGCAACAGATGTTAAAATTATACATACAGATGCTAATGGTAACGAAACTGTTTTAAAAGCTAGCACAAAATTATTAGCAGGAGAAATTATTGATGCTTCTGTGATGAATAAAAAAGCATTATTAACATTCTTAGAGGAACAAGTTAACGATGCTAAAGATAAAGGAGTATTGTTTTCATTACACATGAAAGCAACTATGATGAAAGTATCGGACCCAATTATTTTTGGACATGCAGTTCGTATTTTCTTTAAAGATTTGTTTGAAAAACATGGTGCTACTTTCGAAGAAATTGGCGTTGATGTAAACAACGGTTTTGGAAACTTATTAAGTAACTTAGAAGAGCTTTCAGCTGATAAAAAAGCTGAGATTTTAGCGGATATTGAAACAATCTACGCTAACAATCCTGATGTAGCTATGGTAAATTCTGATAAAGGAATTACCAATTTACATGTTCCTTCTGATGTTATTATTGATGCTTCTGTTCCAGCAATGATTCGTACTTCAGGACAAATGTGGAATAAAGACGGAAAACAACAAGATACTAAAGTAACTATTCCTGATAGTTCTTATGCTTCTTTATACCAAACTACAATAGACTTCTGTATAAAGCATGGTGCTTTTGATCCTACTACAATGGGAACTGTTCCTAATGTTGGTTTAATGGCACAAAAAGCAGAAGAATACGGATCTCATGATAAAACTTTTGAAATTGCAGCTAACGGAAAAGTTACTGTTGTTGATAGCGAAGGAAATACTTTAATTGAACATGATGTAGAGCAAGGCGATATTTGGAGAATGTGTCAAACAAAAGATGCTCCAGTTGCCGATTGGGTAAAGTTAGCTGTAACTAGAGCTAAAGCAATGAAAGTTCCTGCTGTTTTCTGGTTAGATAAAAACAGAGCTCACGATGCCGAATTAATTAAAAAGGTAAATGCTTATTTACCAAACTACGATACAAACGGATTAGAAATTTTAATTAAATCTGTTTCTGAAGCTACAGAATATACTTTAGAAAGAGTAAAAGCAGGAAAAGATACCATCTCGGTAACTGGAAACGTATTACGTGATTATTTAACAGACCTATTCCCTATTCTTGAATTAGGTACTTCTGCAAAAATGTTATCTATTGTTCCGTTAATGAATGGTGGTGGATTATTTGAAACTGGTGCTGGTGGTTCTGCTCCTAAGCACGTTCAACAATTTGTAGAAGAAAATCATTTACGTTGGGACTCTTTAGGTGAGTTTTTAGCTTTAGCAGTTTCTTTAGAGCATTTAGGAGAAACTAATAATAATGAAAAAGCTTTAGTATTAGCTGAAACTTTAGACAATGCTATTGAAAAATTATTAGACAATAAAAAATCTCCGTCTAGAAAAGCTGGTGAATTAGATAACAGAGGAAGTCATTTTTACTTAGCTATGTATTGGGCTCAAGAATTAGCTAATCAAGATAAGAATGAAGAACTTAAAAATGAATTCTCTTCTGTTGCAGAAGCTATGCAAACTAATGAAGATAAAATTGTAAACGAATTAAATGAAGTTCAAGGTAAAGCTATAGAAATTGGAGGCTACTATGTTCCAAATGACGAGTTAGCTGATGGTTTTATGAGACCAAATGAAACTTTAAATGCTATTTTAGCAGAGATTTAAAATATCATTATAATATATTGAAAGCCGGTAAAAGTTTTTACCGGCTTTTTTATTGAATCTATTTTGCCATTGTAACAATTCGTTGTGGTAATGGCGCTTCATAACCGGCATTACCAAGTGCCTCTACTATTTTTTGCTTCGTGTCCCAAAAAACATCCCAGTAATTGTTACAATTAACATAAGGCATTGCTAATAACTCAACACTGTTTACTCCTAAATTGTTAACAGCAACTCTAGGTTCTTTTCCTTTTCCTTCTAAAACATTTACATCATCCTTAAGTACATCTAAAACTATTTGTTTTGCTTTTTCAATATCTGAACCATATCTAATAGCAAAAGGCATATCTATCCTAAGGTTTCCAATAGCTGTTAAATTGGTTATTTTATTAGAAGTTATTGTTGAATTAGGAATTATCTCAGTCTCATTCTGAAAAGTTTCAATTACAGTAACAAACACAGAAATTTCTCTTACAAAACCAAAAGCATTATTAGTTTTAATCAAATCTCCCACCTTAAAAGGTCTAAAAATTAATAACATCACTCCAGATGCCATATGACCTAATGATCCATTAAAAGCACTTCCAATAGCAAACGCTACAGCAGCAATCACAGCAGCAAAAGAAGCAGTAGGAACTCCTACAATACCAGCAATTGAAATCAACAAAAGAGCCTTCAAGGCAAAACCTATTAATGTTGTTAAAAACGGACGCAAAGTTTCGTCAACATGTTTATTTTCAAAGAGTCTTGAAACTCCCCGCATAATCATCCTAACAAGCCATAAGCCTAATATTAATGCAGCAAAAGCTCCTAATAGTTTTAGACCCCAATCTCCAAAACCTGTTGCAATAGAATTATAAAAATTTGATAGTGATTGTGTTAAAGTTTCCATTTCTTTATTTATTTTTAGTTCAATTCTATGACACCAGAATCTAGATTTTGTCACTTACTAAAGCATAATTAATTGTAACTTTGGGTTATGAACTTTATCAAAACCACAGAACAAGACTCACACTACAACAATCTCGAAAAAATGTCAATCAATCAATTATTGACTAACATAAATCGAGAAGATAAAACAGTTCCTTTAGCTGTAGAAAAAGCAATTCCTAAGATTGAAAAGTTAGTTGAGGTGATTGTAGAAAAATTAAAGATTGGAGGTAGATTATTCTATATGGGAGCTGGAACAAGCGGTCGGTTAGGAATTGTGGATGCTTCAGAATGTCCTCCAACTTTTGGTGTTTCTCATGATGTGGTAATTGGTTTAATTGCTGGTGGTGATACAGCAATTCGAAAAGCAGTTGAATTTGCTGAAGATTCTGAGGATCAAGGTTGGAAAGATTTACAAGCGCATGATATTAATGAAAAAGATGTGGTTATTGGAATTGCTGCGTCAGGAACAACTCCTTATGTAATTAATGCGCTAAAAAAGTGTAATGAAAACAATATCAATACTGGTTGTATAACTTGTAATGAAAAGAGTCCTTTAGAACTAACGGCAAAGTATCCAATCACAGTTGTAGTTGGTCCCGAATTTGTTACTGGAAGTTCGAGAATGAAAGCTGGAACAGCTCAAAAGTTAGTTTTAAATATGATATCTACTTCCACTATGATTCAACTTGGAAAAGTTAGAGGTAACAAAATGGTAGATATGCAATTGTCAAATAATAAATTGGTAGATCGCGGTGAAAAAATGTTAGTTTCTGAATTAAACATAGACCAAAACACTGCAAAAGATTTATTAAAGCAATACGGAAGTGTACGAGAAGTAATTAAAAACTTTAAAAATGACTGATAAAGCCTACGACAAACCGGTTAAGAATTTTCTCATTTTACTCCTACTCTTAATGGTTTCTCCATTAATGTTAAGCTTAGCTTTTAGAATGGTTAGAACTTTTAAAGAAATGCCTAAAATATTAATTGGTTATATCGTATTAGGAATTTCAATATTTTTAATTTTATTTACAGTCTATTTTGGCTTTAAAGCTTTTAGAACTTTATTAAATTATTTGTTTGATAAATAAAACTACCATAGAAAAATATTTAAACTGGGAATATTGGCCTTCTTCAATGTTTTATGTTCCTAACCTACCCTACGCTTTTTACTTAGCTATTAGAGCAAAACATCCTGCTTTTTTTAGTGCTGCTAATCCTGCTATAAAAAGTTCAGGTAATGGAACAGAAAGTAAATTTGAAACCATTCAATTAGTTCCTGAAAAATATAGACCAAAATCTGTATTAGTAAAGCCAAAAACTAATTTTAAAGAAGTTCTTTCTAATTTAAAATATGCTGAAATTGATTTTCCTCTTATTGCAAAACCCGATATTGGCTTTAGAGGGTTATTAGTCAAAAAAATTGATTCAAAACAAGAATTAGAAAACTATTTAATAAACTATCCTATCAATATTATTCTCCAGGAGTTTTTAGATTATAAAAATGAGTGCGGTGTTTTTTATCATCGAAAACCCAATGAAAAAAAAGGTAGAATTAGCTCGGTTACTTTAAAAAAATTTATTGCTGTTACAGGTGATGGAAAATCAACTTTAAAAGAATTGATTTTAACAGATAAAAGAGCAAAATTATATATTGATTTATTTGAGTCGATTCATAAAAGTAATCTAGATACAATTCCTAAACCAAATGAGACAATAAGGCTTACAGTAATAGGCAATCACTCTAAAGGAACTCAATTTATAAATGGAAGTCATTTAATATCAAAAAAGTTAACAGAAACGTTTGATCAATTAAGTCATTCAATTGATGGATGGTATTATGGAAGAGTAGATATTAAATATAATGATTTTGAAGAATTAGAGAATGGGATTGATTATAAGGTTCTTGAAATAAATGGAATTATTGCTGAACCTACCCATATTTATGACGCTGAAAATTACACTTATTTTAATGCTTTAAGAGAAATTAGGAACCATTGGAAATCATTGTTTTTTATTTCGGTTCAAAATCATAGAACTAAGAAAGTACCTTACAAAAGTGTTAAAAAATTTGTTAATGAAATGTTAGAATTAAGAAATTACATTTCGTCTATAAAAAAATTCCAATAAAAGAAAGTAACGGTCTGTTTAACTAAACAACTACCTTATTATTTGGTTTTTGTGACTATTTTTTGCACCGTGTGTCTTATAAGTAAATCGGTTTTATTACTTTTATGGATTGAAAATCCCCGTTTATGAAGAAATTTATTACCCTACTCATTATTTTTTCAAGCATCTTAGGTTATTCCCAAGTTAAAGTTGGAGACAACCCAGATGTTATTGATGCTAGTTCATTACTAGAACTTGAAAGTAATGACAAAGTACTGGTGCTTACAAGAGTAAATACTCTTCAAATGAATAGTATTACTCCTCTTCAAGGGGCTCTAATATTTAATACTGATGATAGGTGTATCTATCAATATGATGGAAATAATTGGTTAAGTCTTTGTAATATAACTGGAAATCAACCAATAGATCAACAAGTAACTTTTGACCCTGCTACTAATATCCTTACAATAACTACAGGAACTCCTCCTAATTCAACTTCTTCATTTGTGGATTTATCGTCTTTAATTAACGATAATGATAGTGATCCCTCAAACGAGGTTAATATTTCTTTTAGGGTAAATGGTGGAAATTTAGAAATTACTGATAGCAATGGAACTCTTTCAGTTCCTATTTCTGATATAGCAGCACAAGGTGCAACTGGAGCGACTGGTGAGACAGGACAAACTGGTGCGACAGGACAAACTGGTGCTACTGGAAGTACAGGAGAAACTGGTGCGACAGGAAGCACAGGAGCTACAGGAAATACAGGTGCAACGGGTGAAACCGGAGCAATAGGAAGCACAGGAGCTACAGGACAAACTGGTGCAACAGGACAAACTGGAGCTACTGGAGCAACAGGAAATACAGGTGCAACAGGACAAACTGGAGCTACGGGTGCAACAGGTGAAACAGGAGCAACAGGACAAACCGGAGCTACAGGACAAACAGGTGCTACTGGAGCTACGGGTGCAACAGGTGAAACAGGAGCAACAGGACAAACCGGAGCTACAGGACAAACTGGTGCTACTGGACAAACTGGTGCTACTGGAGCTACAGGTGAAACCGGAGCAACAGGACAAACTGGGGCAACAGGACAAACTGGTGCGACAGGAAGTACAGGTGCTACAGGACAAACTGGTGCTACTGGAGTAACAGGTGAAACCGGAGCAACAGGACAAACAGGTGCTACAGGTGAAACTGGCGCAACAGGACAAACTGGAGCGACAGGTGCTACTGGAGTAACAGGTGAAACAGGAGCAACAGGACAAACAGGTGCAACAGGTGAAACTGGCGCAACAGGACAAACCGGAGCAACAGGAAATACAGGTGCTACTGGAGTAACAGGTGAAACTGGTGCAACAGGACAAACTGGAGCAACAGGACAAACTGGAGCTACGGGACAAACTGGAGCAACAGGACAAACTGGAGCAACAGGACAAACTGGAGCTACGGGAGCTACAGGTGAAACTGGTGCAACAGGACAAACTGGAGCAACAGGAAATACAGGTGCAACAGGACAAACTGGAGCTACGGGATCTACAGGTGAAACTGGTGCAACAGGACAAACTGGAGCTACGGGAGCAACAGGTGAAACCGGTGCAACAGGAAATACAGGAGCTACTGGACAAACTGGAGCTACCGGAGTAACAGGTGAAACTGGTGCTACAGGAAATACAGGTGAAACTGGTGCGACAGGAAATACAGGTGCAACAGGACAAACTGGAGCAACAGGTGAAACTGGTGCGACAGGAAATACAGGTGAAACTGGTGCGACAGGAAATACAGGTGAAACTGGTGCGACAGGAAATACAGGTGCAACAGGACAAACCG
>NZ_SLXM01000005.1:0-1191 GCF_004345825.1 Tenacibaculum skagerrakense | reverse complement strand
CGGAGCTACAGGAAATACAGGCGCAACAGGACAAACTGGAGCGACAGGTGCTACTGGAGTAACAGGTGAAACTGGCGCAACAGGAAATACAGGTGCGACAGGACAAACCGGAGCTACAGGAAATACAGGCGCAACAGGACAAACTGGAGCGACAGGTGCTACTGGAGTAACAGGTGAAACTGGCGCAACAGGAAATACAGGTGCAACAGGACAAACCGGAGCAACAGGAAATACAGGTGAAACCGGAGCAACAGGACAAACTGGAGCAACAGGGGAAACTGGAGCAACAGGAAATACAGGAGCAACAGGACAAACTGGAGCAACGGGAGCTACAGGTGAAACCGGAGCAACGGGAGCTACAGGTGAAACCGGAGCAACAGGAAATACAGGTGCAACAGGACAAACTGGAGCTACGGGAGCTACAGGTGAAACCGGAGCAACAGGACAAACCGGAGCTACTGGAGCAACGGGGGAAACTGGAGATACGGGAGCAACAGGAAATACAGGTGCAACAGGACAAACCGGTGCAACAGGACAAACTGGAGCTACCGGAGTAACAGGTGAAACTGGTGCTACAGGAAATACAGGTGAAACTGGTGCGACAGGACAAACCGGAGCTGCAGGAAATACAGGCGCAACAGGACAAACTGGAGCGACAGGTGCTACTGGAGCAACAGGTGAAACTGGAACAACAGGAAATACAGGCGCAACAGGACAAACTGGAGCGACAGGTGCTACTGGAGTAACAGGTGAAACTGGCGCAACAGGAAATACAGGTGCAACAGGACAAACCGGAGCAACAGGTCAAACTGGGGCTACTGGAAACACAGGTGCAACAGGAAGTACAGGTGCAACGGGTGAAACTGGAGCAACAGGTGAAACCGGAGCTACAGGTCAAACTGGTGCTACCGGAAATACAGGTGCGACAGGAAATACAGGAGCTACAGGACAAACTGGGGCTACAGGACAAACTGGTGCGACAGGAAATACAGGTGCAACGGGTGAAACTGGGGCGACAGGAAACACAGGGGCGACAGGACAAACCGGAGCTACAGGAAGCACAGGAGCAACAGGTGAAACTGGGGCGACAGGAAGCACAGGTGCTACGGGTGAAACCGGAGCTACAGGAAGCACAGGTGCAACAGGACAAACTGGTGCGACAGGAAATACAGGTGCAACAGGAAGTACAGG